>JBGAQC010000004.1:0-299567 GCA_044220945.1 Chitinophagaceae bacterium
CCTTTATCGGTCTTGAACAGGTCTTTGATCCGGCCGGTGATGAAGAGGTATCCGTCTTTATCGTATTCGGCTTTGTCGCCCGTGCGCATATAGCCTTCTTCATCGAAGCTTTCTGCACTGAGTTCCGGTTCTTTATAATAGCCGACAAAATTGCCAGGACTTTTTACCCGCAGTTCTCCATCATCGGAGATCTTTACCTGCAGTCCTTCGAGTGCTTGGCCAACGGATCCAAATTTATTGGCACCTTTCCGGTTGAAGTGACCGTATACCGAATCCTCTGTCATACCCAGCACCTGGTAGATGGTCAGTCCCACTTTCTGGTACCAGAGCAGCAGGTCCATCGAAAGCGGTGCGGCTGCACTCAGCAGGATATCTGCCCGCGAAAGGCCCATGCCTTTGCGGATCTTCTTTTTGATGATACCACTTATAATGGGGATACTGAGCAGGAGGTCCAGTTTTTTCTGGGGTAATTTCTTCAGCAGTCCTTCGCGGAATTTGGCCCAGATACGGGGAACAGCGAAAAAGGCGTGGGGCTGTGTTTCGGCCAGGTTGGCGGCAAAGGTTTCAAGTGATTCTGCAAAGGCGATCGTACCATTGTTAAAGATCACATTCACTTCCACGGCCAGCCGTTCTGCGATATGGCTCAGCGGGAGATAGGAGAACATGACCGGATTCGGAGGGATGCCCAGCAGGGGGGCCACTTTCTCCAGCACAATACCAAACGTGCAGGCTTTGTGCATCACGCCCTTGGCTTTTCCGGTTGTACCTGAAGTATAAACAATAGTAAAGATGTCGTCATCCTGCCAGGTATGCGGTACGGCAAGCGGGGCTGTATTGGCTATGATCTTTTCCCAGCAAAGGGCTTCTTCCACACCGTATGTGCCTACACTGATGATGGGCAATCCGGCCGGGAACCCTTGTTTCTGTTCATGATAATCGTCGAGTTTCCCGACAATGATCGCTTTCGAGTCACTGTGTGCGATGATCGGTTGCAGGGAATGGGAACTGAGGGTGGGATAGAGCGGTATGGATACACAACCCGCCATCATGATGGCGAGGTCGGCCATGATCCAGTGGGCACAGTTCTTGGAAAGCAGGGAAACGTGGTCGCCGGGTTTTAGTCCGAGGCCCTGCAGTGCAGTGGCGATCCGGCGGGCTTCATCACCGGCCTGTTTCCAGGTCCATTCTTTCCAAACACCTTTAAATGGCTGCCGTAAAAAGATGCGGTCGGGAGTCTGTGCTTCCCATTGTAAAAACCGGTCGAGGGGTGTTAATCCTGGCATAGCAAACGTTATAAAACAAATATAGCAGAATTAACTCATGAGCCAATGTGCTGATCTGCGGATGCAACACAACCCGGATCCCCGCTTTTACAAAAAATATCAAAGGAAGGAGATACATTTGGGCCTGCTCGACAACCAAACCGGTGCTTAATACCATGCAACGAAAAAAACCCGATGTAGATGTAGTACTGGATGTGCTGGAAAAAGCCATTGAGGCGCTGCCTCATTCGGAGTTCCTGCGCAGCCTCCATCACCAGTACCTGGAGCGGGGCGGCCTGAGCAAGAAACAGTTGGATGGCCTTCATAAGAAAGCATCCAAGGTCGACTCTATTCCTGCAGCCAGACTGGCCACGCTGGAGGCACTGATCCTGAAGAAGCCGATGAAATACCGCTCGGCACCTCCACCGCCCAAGCCCATGTTCACGAAGGATGAAGCCACCGGTACGCAGATCAGGGCCATCCTGGAGAAATATCCGGAGCACAAACGGGTGAAGGTATTTGAACTGAAATTTGAGCGGAATGAGCCGCTGACACCGGCTGAGCTGACCGAATTGAACCGGTTTTACGGCTTGCTGGTCGGAAATAAGTAAACCACATAGACACAAAGGGCAAAAATAGAATTTCCTTATACTCATTACATCAAGAATATGCGACTGCTATACATTTTATTACTGTTCTTTTTTGCAAATACATCTTTTGCTCAGCACAAAGGGACTTTATTTATCATAGGGGGCGGGGATATTAATGATACGCTCCGCAAGGAAATACTCACAACCGGCAACTGGAAGAAAGGTGATTATGTGGCGGTGGTAACACTGGCCAGTGGCTGGGACAGCTCCTATATCTATTCGGATCAGGAATTTTTCCGGCTCACGGGGGAACATACCTTGTGTATTGATTCCCCTGCCATTCATAACCCGTTGTCACTTGATTCACTGCGCAAGGCTAAAATCGTTTTTCTCGGCGGCGGCGACCAGGAGCGTTTTATGCAGCGGATCGAAGGAACGCCGGTAAAAGCCATTATACAACAACTTTACCGGAACGGGGCATTGATCGCCGGTACCAGTGCCGGTGCTTCGGTGATGAGCCGGTTGATGATCACGGGCAACAGCCTGCGCGACGGAGGCTCTACCACCGGTATGAAAGGGATCTGGAAAGGCAGTGTGGAATACAAGACCGGACTTGCGTTGCTGGACTCGGTATTGATCGACCAGCATTTTGTGGTGCGCAGCCGGTATAACCGCATGATTTCTTCCTTGCTCGATCATCCGGCTTACCAATGTATCGGTATTAATGAATCCACTGCAATTATAGTGAAAGGCCGTAAAGCCAGAGTGGTGGGCGCAAATCAGGTGATCGTCATGAGCAAACCGCGGGGCATCAAAACCACCAAAGCCGGAGATCAGGGAGCGAAGAAAATTGAGTTAGCGGTGTATCTGCCGGGAGATGAGTTTAGGATTCAGTAATGTGGCAATGTGATGATGTGGCAATGTGGCAATAGAATTCAGCGATTCGAAAAACAGGGATATTTGTATTTATTATTGTCACATCGCCACATTCACTACTCTTTCTTAAACCGGATCTTATACTCCGAAATATACACTGCCGTATCCTTCGTCATATCCTTAAAGAAGAGCCGGGCGTTTTGTCCGAGGCGCAAGCAGGTGTATTTGTTTTTGATGTCTTCTTCTGTATTCATGGGCTGCAGTGAAGGGTACCAGATGATGTGTCCGGGTTTATCGAGCAGCAGTTGCGGCTTGCTCCATTGCTGCGCATGATCACCTACACTGAGATCGGCATTCGGGTTAAAGGATATAAAGATCTTGCTGCCTTGCCAGGAGGGTCCGGTAACATGACCCATCAGCATCACCCATTGGTTGAGATAGGTATTCCAGCTTACGGAAGGTCCCCAGTGAAATCCACCTGTGGGAGAAGAGGCTGGTCCGCCGCCCTCCGTTTTGGGGATCTGAAGCGATGCAACAGGCTTTCCTATACCGTTGCCCGGAGCGGCAAAGGCCTTTCCATCCCAACGAAGTGCTTTACCGGCGGGATTATCAAGGTCTTTAAGGGGAATCCGTGCGATACTGATGCATTGTCCGCTCCATTCGGTCTGCGGGTCGTATTTGGTGGAATCGTAGACTCCGGGATAGCCATATTCTCCGTAAAAAATATAGAGGTAGTCGCCATTAGCGATGGCAGAGGGGTCACCCACACCACCGGCAAAGGTATTTGAGGTATTGAAGGGTTTCAGTATCATCCGGGGCTGGAGGTCTTCCAGCACAATGCCTTTGTTTTCCCAGCTGTGCCCGCCATCAGTCGATTTCATGATCCCGATCCGGCATACGGCTGCGGGAGATTTCACGCCGGTCAGTCCCTGCGGCCAGCGGTAATCAATATATCCTTCACCTGTAACCGAATCATAAGGAAGGGTCATCGGGTAATTTTCGTTGTGATAGAGGGCAAAGAGGGTTTTACCGGATTTGTCGCCGGGATCCTGGTACACGGTTTCGAACCATACGGCTCCATGCAGGCCTTTTTGCCCGATGGGCACATTTTTCGGCATTAGCGGATCCGTGAACTCTTCGAATTTGCGGAGGAAGGTTTCGTCGGCATTTTTCCCGTCGGCGAATTCCAGTTCTTCCGCATTGCCCCAGAGGGGGTCTTCACCATATTTACCGGGAAAGATGCGGAAGGTATCGCCCACCCAGGCCTCTGCCATATTGCAGTCCACAAAGGATTTGAAATAGAATTTTTCACTGGGGATCAGTTCAAATTTCGGCAGCGGCGGCGGTGCTTTGATTTCATTGTTACAGGAAATAAAGGCAAGCAGGAGCAGGGCGATGGCAATTCGGCTAAGCATAAGTCGATGATGTGTTACGATTTACAGGTTTACCTGAATTCCAATAAATTTACAGAAATCTCCAATATCCGTAACCCCAATGCCATAACATGATCAAAGCATCCTTTGTTACCGGAAGGGCTGAACTGGAAAAGATCAGTGCCCTCAATACCCTTAACCGGAAATCCCTGCTCGATGCCGATACCATCCGCACCCAGGGTTTTGTGACCTGGGCTTATCCTGTCGACTTGTTGGAACGCATGCATACGTATGCACCAAGTGTGATCGCGAAGGAGGGTGATCAGCTGGCGGGCTATGCCTTGACTGCGCCCCTGGAATGTGCTGCTGTCCATCCCGAACTGGCCAGCTTATTGGAGAAAATGAGTGTGGTGCAATATCAGGGACGGCCTTTGGCTGCTTACCGGCATTATATCCTGGGGCAGCTCTGTGTGGCGGAAGCTTTTCGGGGACAGGGCGTGGTGGAATTGCTTTACCAGTTTCACCGGGAACAGTTCAGTAACCAGTATGAGATGATGGTGCTGACCATTGCCACGGCCAATACCCGGTCGGTGCGGGTGCACGAACGGATTGGTTTTCAGGAAGTCCACCATTTTGACGATCACCACGGGTCCTGGAAAGCCTATGTATGGGACTGGCGGTAAGTCCCTTTTTCTTAACTTCAGCAACCTTTGAGGGGATGTATCCGTTTTGCCAATTGATTTATGCCGCTCACTGCGAAATACCGACTGTATATGCTGCTGGCACTGTTGTGTTTTACGACGGTGCTCTGGACTTCCTGTAAAAAGGATTACAGCTTTGAGGGGCGTACAAACGTGGTGAACCCACCGGATCCTTTACCTCCTCCCGATCCTGTACAGCCTGGAAAATATCCGACTTGCGCCGCCTGTGCAGGGCATGATGGATTTGTGATGGGACGGTGGAGTTTCAAAATTGACACCACTTTATTCTGTGGAAAAATTACGGATGCTGTTGTGAGTCCGGAGAAAACCGGATTTACCTTTTTTGGTCCCTCTGAATGTTCGGAAGATACAGGCCTGATCATGACCGCATTCCTCCCGGTACCATTAACGGTAAACCGCACGGGTGTGGTCACCCAGCGGTCTGCATTGCAATATTATGACCGCACTACTTTCATTGATGTATTTGCGGCACGTACATCCACGGGGATGACCCTTTATCTGGATGCATATGAACATACGGCCCGAACGGCCAGTGGGCGTTTTTCAGGCTATGTATATACCAAGGGGGGCGAGCTGGTCCAGGTAAAAGAGGGCAAATATGTGATCACTTTCAGTAATTAGCCAATCAAAACCGGAAAGAGAATTCACCAAGACCGCTTATTTTTGACGGTATGAAAAAGCGTACCGGTTATATTTCCTGGGATGAATATTTTATGGGTGTGGCGCTGCTTTCTGCCCGGCGCAGCAAGGACCCCAGTACACAAGTGGGTGCCTGTATCGTGAATGATAAGAACAAGATCGTGGGGGCGGGCTATAACGGTCTGCCGACCGGCTGTCATGATGATGAATTTCCCTGGGACAAGAAAGGAGATTTTCTTGATACCAAATATCCTTTTGTATGCCATGCCGAGCTGAATGCGATCCTCAACAATATTGGCATGGACCTGAGGGGTTGTAAAATTTACACGGCCCTGTTCCCCTGTAATGAATGTACTAAAGCGATCATCCAGTCGGGTATCAGTGAGGTGATCTACCTGAGTGATAAGTATGAAGCCACTGATTCGGCCCGGGCCAGCCGTATGATGCTCGAGAAAGCCGGAGTCAGCTGCCGGAAGGTGGTAACGGAAATCAAAAGCCTGACCCTGAGCTTTGATGAGAAGGATGTGTAAACCGGGTCAGGATTTCATGAAAATAAAAAGTCCCGCTGAAGAGCGGGACTTTCTATTTGGCTTCTCGTGATTCAGTTGTGGTTTTGTTTTTCGGGTACAGAAGCCGCGTTTTCAGGCACGGATTTCAGTTTCACATAAGACCGAACAAACCAGTTTAAAACTTTTCTTGACAGTAACTGGACGTTTTCAAAGGACTAAGAATGGTTTTTTGGATGTTCGGATCTCTGGTTTTCCCCACCTACGACAAGTCTTCGGTGGATTCGATACTGGATTTTGTTTTTTCTTAGGATCAGGATCTTGGTTTTCTGGATCTTGGATTGATGCGTTTTTCAGGGATTCGGATTCTGGTCTTTCTTTGGAACTGGAACGGATTTTCTAAGGATCTGGAACTTTCGGGGTCGACCGGATTAACTACTTCCTGTCTTCCTTTCTGATGTAAAACTACACCCGGATGGACTCCTGCGCAAGGAATTTGGCCCGTTTGTACCGGAATTCGGTATACAGTACAGCAGTACCTAAGTAGTATGTCTTAAAGCCCCCGGGAAAAGTGACCCTGGTCACATCGGCGATTGATGCCCGACAGGGTATTTTCTTACACAATTACCCTTATAATTCGCTGCCGCCAGCGCGGTTATGTGAAAGGTAAATCTAGTGCGTTTATATATATATACGTTATATTATTCAGTTCCTTGAAAATGGCTAATGGGCCTTCAGCCGGCCTCACTGGTTTAACTGCTGGTTTTAAGGGTTATGACTTAGATCAGGTTTTGGGAAACATTGTAGACCGGTTGGCAATTTTGGCTTAAACAAACAATGACGGCGGTCAGTGTGTGCCGGGAACACGGCAGGAAAAAGAGGGAAATATTCTGTTAATGAGATTATTGTGCATATCAAACATTACTGGGAATCAGTAACTTTATTCCAGCTGATCGTTACACCTTATCGGAAGAAGACAGCCCGTTAAATTCAGCTATTATGGTCTCCCTCAAGGAATTTTTGCAAGATGATTTTGCCCGCAGCAGCCAGGCGATGATTCTGGGTGATGATACCGGAAAAGCCTATGCCACCAATGCTGCCGCTTCCCGTTTATTTGGATATACAGAAGAAGAGATCCTGCTGGATGGCCGGCACAATATTGTACAACATGATGCTTTCTTCCTGAATTATATTGAAGAGCGCCGGACCTATGGGTCGGCAGTGGGTGTCATAAACTGCAGAAAAAAGAATGGCGAGGTATTCCGCTCACTGATATCCTCACGCAAGCTGGAAACAGAGAATGAGGTGATCATGTACCTGATATCGTTCAGCTCCCTGCAGGATTATGTACGGCGCTATGGTTTGATGGAAGATGCAGGGTTGATAGCGCAGGTAGCCACCTGGGAGTATGACAAGGAAACGGCATTGTTTCATTCTGCAAACTTATCGGGACTGGTCCCCGGGGTTCCGGACGACCATTTTTTCAGCCTCAACCGGGCCTTACGCTACATCACTGATCCCTTAAAAAAACTGAATCTGGAGATTAATATTGAGCGGACACTTTCCGCTGGTATCAGCTGGGAGGAAGATTTTCCTTTTGTAGCCGGAACCGGGCCCTTTCGCTGGGTAAAAGTGCGTTGTACTCCTGCATTTCATGATGGACAGGTCACTGGCCTGCAAGGAACCATCCAGGATATTACGGCTTTTAAGAAAATGGAGGAAGCAGAACGGAAAGACAGTGCCGACCTGGACTTCCTGCTGAATAACACCCATAACCTGTTATCGATCCGGGATGAAAATTTTCAACTGATATATTGTAATGACGTATATCGTGAACTGTTTGGTTACGATTTTCAGGAATTCCTGGAACTGAAGCTGAGTGATCTTATCTATATGGACGATATTTCTAAAACCCTGGAAGTGCTCGATAAAGTCCGGAAAGTGAAAACAGTGGAAGGCTTCCGTAACCGCATCGTCACCCGGAGTGGAGAGATCATGGAGATCTCCTGGAATTTTACCTGGTATGAAGACCGCAAACGCTTGTATTTTGTCGGCACAAATATAACGTCGGCCGACCAGGAACGGAAATCTGCCAGCCTGCAGCAGATCAACAGCCAGGAAGAAGAGAAGCAGGAACTCTTTGTGGAACTTCACGATAATATCTGTCAGACCCTGGCGGCGGCCCGCATCTTCATGGGGAATTACATGAATTATGGCGGGGACGCCAACCTGCAGAAAGCTATGGACCTCCTGACCGAGGGACTGGATGCCACCCGGGCGCTGGCAGCTGTGCATCTTTACCCCAACCTCGAACACCAGAGCTTTGGGCAGGCCTTGAAATTCTTCTTTGAACAGATCAACCGCCGGAATCAGGACCTGTTCAGTTTCCGGATCATGGGTCATTGGGGCAAGGATATACCTAATGAAGTCAAAACCATGCTGTACCGGATCGTTCAGGAATTGTCTTCCAATATCATCCAGTATTCCCATGCCACGGAAGCGGTGATCACCCTCAACCGGGAAGAGAATATGCTCTATCTCGTGGCCTCCGATAATGGAGTGGGTGCCTCCAGCCTCGAACTGGCCAATGATCTCTACTTTAGCCGGATGCACAGCCGGATTGATGTGTTGGGCGGCCAGTTCGATATTCAGACCGAACCCGGAAAAGGGTTCCGTGTGGTCATGGAGTTTGACCTGAGCCGGATCGGCGTCCAGGATACGGCAAGGGTCACTGCAACCCCTACTACCTATAAAAATTCCCTTAAATAGCTTGACCCGCATATGAGGCTGGATTATCTTTACCCTAATAAACCCTTTTTATGAAGAACTGTTTCCTGTTAGTCCTTATAGCTTCTTTCAGTTTTGCTGCAGTCGCGCAGGATGAAGAGAATGCCGATTTCAGACCCGCTGCTGCCGTAAAATGGAATGCTGCCTCACTCAGTTTCGGGAAACTCAGTCTGGGTGGTGAATACAATTACCAGCATGGCAAGTCCTTTACCTTCAATATCGGGGTACCGGTAGGCAAGACCCTGAAAGCCACAGTTAATAATGAAACCCGCAGCCTGAAGCTCAAAACCACTTCCGTGATGGGAGGCTACCGCCTTTATATGGGTAAAAAACCCATGAGTGGATTCTATTTTGAGCCTTATGTGAAATACCTGAAAACATCCTTAACGACCAATACCACATTCACCATCAATGGAACCGACCGGAATTTTGATGTAACCGGAAGTGTAGGTAATATCGGGATAGGTGCCCAATTGGGTGTACAGTTCCTCATCTCCGATGTAGTGGTGATCGACTGGTTTCTGATAGGGCCGGAAGCCAACAGCAGCAGCTTCCGGTTTACCGCACAGGAAACCGGTAACGGGCCGGCCTGGGATACCGGCGCAGCAGGCGATGCGCAACAGCAGATCCAGGACTTTATTGACGCTATTCCCATCATTAATAAGAAAGCCGGTTTGGAAGTCAATTCCAACGCACGTTATGTAAAAGCACGCTACAACGGCTTCCTGCCCGGCATCCGCACCGGTGTAAGTATTGGGATTCGGTTTTAACTGGCAGCATTCCACGGCACAATCGGTTGCTTTTTATTAACGAAAGAGCCGATGGCAATTCCGTATATTAGGAGCCTAAAATTGCTTTTATGAAAATGCTCCGGGGTATCCCGAAATCGCTTTTAGTGCCGACAATCATTCTGGCAGTTGTTGTACTGCTGCCTGCTTTCCGTAAGCAAGTTGTTACACCTGTTGCAGACGGCCAGGAAATCATCGGCCGCTGGGATCTTACGGTAGACCAGGGCGACCGCATTGTTCCTTCCTGGCTGGAAGTGAAACTTTCCGGACTTAATACCCTGGTGGGATACTTTGTGGCCGAAGGCGGCAGTGCCCGTCCGATCGCCAAAGTGGAGTTCAAAGACGGTAAATTCAGCTTTGCTATTCCTCCGCAGTGGGAGCGGGTCAATAAGGACATGGTGATGGAAGGCATATTGGAGGGAGGAAAAATCAGCGGTACCATCCAGGCCAGTATCGGGAAAACGTATACGTTTACCGGCGAGCGCGCTCCTTTGCTGAAGCGGGAGAAGGCGCCGGTATGGGGCACTCCAGTAAAATTATTCAATGGGAAAGACCTGAAAGGCTGGCATCCTTCCCGGGAACCGAACCAGTGGATGGTTGAAAACGGTGTATTGAAGAGTCCGAAATCCGGAGCCAATATTATCACAGACGATAAATTCAACGATTTCAAACTGCATATTGAATTCCGTTTCCCCGCAGGCAGTAACAGTGGCGTGTACCTCCGGGGCCGTTATGAAGTACAGGTGGAAGACAACTATGGCCAGGAGCCCGCTTCCAATTTATTCGGCGGGATCTATGGTTTCCTGACGCCTAACGAAATGGCCGCCAAAAAAGCCGGTGAATGGCAGGTCTACGATATTACATTAGTGGGCCGCACGGTGAGCGTAACTGCAAACGGAAAGGATATCATCATCAAACAACTGATCCCGGGTATAACCGGCGGGGCGCTCGACAGCAAGGAAGGCGAACCCGGCCCTATTTTCCTGCAGGGAGACCATGGTCCGATCGAGTACCGTAATATTATTCTGACACCAGCCAAATAATCAAACTACTTCCGGTTGTATTTCCGGAGAAAGAGTTGTAAAAAGGGTTGTCAACCTTATAAGGTTGACAACCCTTTTTACAACCTTATTTTTTTAGGGGGAGCTTGATATAACTAAAATTGCTCCACTTGATCACCAGCGGTTCTTTCGCATCAGCAATACTTTCATCAGCCACCGGTTTGCCGCTGCCGTAATTGATCTCTATACCCGAGTCCCGTAAGGCACCGGCCATCAGCACCAGCCTGCTGCCCTTGCGCACCAGTTTACTGGTCAAATTGCTGTTGTATATAGGCAGGGTGATCACATTTCCGGGTTGTACCAAAGTACGTTTCCGCGGGTTCAGGATATAGGAGATCCGTTGATAGGTTCCACTCAAGTGGATATAGTTGCTGTCGGCTGTATACTCATACAAATCGAAACTCAGGTCGGCATCCTTCTTGTTTAGGATGATCTTTACTTCACCTTCCAGGGATCCATTGATCTGGATGTCCTTTTCCAATGGGGCACTCATGAACACCATCTGGTTCGTAAATGGAGGAAGTTCTTTGGACTGGATCATCGGAGTATAGTCCATTACAGGACGGTTTTTAAAATCCAGCACATATTCCAGCCAATCCGGTCTGACAGGCGGCTTTTGCTGCAATGTAAATCTTCCTTCACTGAAACGGGGGCTCAGGTAAAGAATCAAGGAATCATTACTGAGTTCGTTGAACTTTTTAGCGCCTCTCCATTGATTGGTCCCCATCACCTGGTAGGTTACTTTGTCGAGTAATTGCTCGGGTTTTTTGCCGCCCCGCAACTGGTAGTCGAACCAGCCCCAGATCAGGTCAGTAATACTCATTACTCCAACAGAATCTACAGTATAGCTCAGCACTTCTGCAGTGGAGTTGCTCTGTGAACCGAAATGATCGAAGGGGCCTATAAAGAGGTAATGTTCTGCTTTTGGGTTCCATTTGTGGTGTTCTGCATAATAGTGTAAGGCACCCCGCTGATCATCATCAAAATAGCCGGTTATGGTGAGAACCGGAATATTGATCCTGCTGAATTCCTGGTCTACCGGGATCGTGTGCTGCCAAAAGGCATCAAATTCAGGATGATCGAGCCAGCGCTGGAACACCGCATTCGGGCGTCCATCCAGGCTATCGAGTTTCCGGAAGGGCAAGCCAGACTGGTACCATTTGTTGAATAATGTTTTCCAGTATTCCGAATTGCTGAATTCCGGATAATCCGTCAGTTTGTTATTTGATACATAGTGGATCCATTGGAGGCTATAACCGTAATTCACCCCATTGAAACGGGGGAAATCAATCCCGGCGCCTACCGAAACCTGGGGAATGATCGTTTTCAGGATGGGATGCACCTTCTTTACAGCGGCCCACTGTGAAAAGCCCAGGTAACTGCCGCCATACATGCCGGCCTTGCCATTACACCAGGGTTGCTTGCTGATCCATTCCAATGCTGCATAAATATCTTCCGCATCATGTTCATAGGGTTCAATGGCATCCGGACTCAGTTTTTTACCCCGGGTATTGATTATAATGCCAACATAACCTTGCGCTGCAGCTTCTTTCGCCTTGTTTTTATCTGCAGGTCCGGCATAAATATTACTCATCAGGATAACCGGTACCGGAGCTTTCAGGTCTTTGGGGCGTACGATTACTGCTGATATTTTGGAATGGCCCTGACCCGGAATGAGCAGGCTGTCTTCAATTACATATTTTTTGTTGTCTTCATTATCCAGAAAGCGTTTGCCGGGTTCCAGGATCTGCAGGTAAACTGTATAGGAATTCCAGGTGCGGATCAGCATTCTTGCTTCTTCAGCGGTGAGGGAAGTTTTATCTTTATTGGCTTCGATAAGGGTCTCCAATTGCTTTTTCAGCTGAGCTGTATCACCACCAAAAAATTCACCCGCAATAGTTTTGGCTGCTTCAGGAAGCCTTGTATAAACGGCTGCCAGGGTGTCGTAATAGATATTCCGGAAAGGGGTTTTCCGGTCATCACCTGAACGGGCGAGCGCATAGCTCCTGAACTGGATACCGAGTGCAGCGAGGTCGGGACTGCCGGCCAGTCCCAGCAATAGCTGAAAGCTGTCGATAGTTTTAACGGCTTCACTGTACTGTCCGGCGACAATTTCAATCCGGAACCGGTTATCCAGGTAATTCTGCCGGTCTGCATCCGAGTATACCTGGAGCAAATGGCGGGCAATGGAAAGGACTTGCCCGTTAAGCGATTCTATTGTCTGGATCTTTTTAGTAAGGGGAAGCTGCTGGGCAAAAACCATAGTGCTGCAACAGAGCAGCAGGGATACAATAACGGTTCTCATAATGCGTAGTAAAAAGAGAAAGCTACGCATTTTCCGGCAAATCATCAGCTGATGCCCCCATGGCTGGCTTTCCAGATATACCATACATTCAATAAAACATATACCAGCAACACAACAAGGGCTATGCGATTGTCGAACCGTATGGCCTTTTCTGTTTTATTTTTCTTGATCAGTCGTAAGGAATGAGCATTGGCGGCCACGGTTATCAGAATGAAAAAAAGCGTGATACCGTGCAGAAGGTCTACCAGCGTAAATGAAGAAGACTCCGGCAGGGATGAGTCTATGATATACTTATTACCGATCACTGCAAACAAGGCGCCCACACTCAAACCAAAGCGCGAGTCCATGCTGTCGGAATGGATATAGAAACAAATGAAAGAGATAAGAAAGGCCAGATACATGCCGAGGAACATCTTCCAGAACAGGCCGGTGGCATCACGCGTAATGGAGAGCCGTACCCGGAAAACACTGTATTCCTGTTTCTGTTCTTTCGCATCTTCCTGTCCGAAGGCCGTTTCATAGACCCGTTTACCGGTAACGAGGATACAGCTGTCAATATTCCATCCGCGCAGGGTAAACCGCTTGTCGTAATGTTCCCCTAGGGTATCTGCCACAAATACCATGGAAGTGGCGTCGAATTGTGAATTTTCGATCGACACCCGCAGTTTTTGTTCATCGAAGGGGAAGCTCTCAATTTTCCAGGAATCCTTCATCACGCATTGCAGTTTCATCTGCAGGTAGGTGCGCCCACCGGATGTATCCATGGTGAAAAATGCTTTTTCAACCGATTTGGCACTGGGGATCTCCAGGTTGTTGACAAAATCGAGTTTTGGGTTTTTATACTTGAGCCAGAGCCAGAAAGTAATGGCAAATTCCTTCTGCTTAAAATCAATATCGTGGATGCTGGTGATATAGATACCGACACTTACGGTGTCTTTCGGAGGTTGCTGGGCAATGCCGGCATAACCCAGGCAGAGGAATACAAACAGCAGGATCCGGTTTTTCATGTGGTTGTTTGCAGTAAGGTAATAAAAAGCCGGTATTTTTTCAATCCCGTTGCAGGCTGAGTAACCATTCCCTTGCTTCTGCCTCATTTTCAAAGGTCCGTATCGGAATAGGTGGTTTCTGGAACCGGAATACCATTTTCATGACCAGGCTGCTGAGGCTGTTTTTGGCCACCATGGCCATGGCGGAATAGAGTTCGGGAAGGAGTTTGTGCGAGAGTTCGCGTGCGGCTTTATCGGGAACCGGCGAACGTTCCAGGAAAATAAGCAGCGGAACGGGCAATTTGCCGGCAATGGAACGCACCAGTATGGCATTCCGGTTAAGATTGCCAACGGTTCTTTTGATATTGCGGGAATAGGAATAGAGGATGCCCGAACGGTCGAGCCGGTAATCGGCGATCTCCCCTTTGATACGGTCATCCATCTTTTTTAGTGAATGTACTGCATTTCAGGAAAATACGGATCAGGCAGGCTCGCGAAGCTGTACCGCATGTATCGATGCCGTACTGTCTTTGCGCATCATCCGGTAGGCAATAATGATCAGGCTGAGTCCCAGGAATTCTGTTACATATAATACTTCCACATGCCCCAGCCGGGTGAAACTGCCGCCGATTCCGGGTAATAAAGCACCGAGTGCGATCAGCAGGTTGCCACTAAAACGGGCTCCTGTTCCGGATTTCCGGAAGTACTGTACAGCCGACCATACTGCGCCTCCTACGAGGAAGAACAATGCATAGGTATTGATGAATGGAGAGAAGGCGCGGATCCATTGCCACTGGAATACCTTTCCACTCATGCGTTCTGGTTCTACCTGTGCATAATTAATGGGGGAGAGCAGTACAAATACCGACGCAGCGACGATAAAACTGACTAATATAATGGTCAGCAGATGGGCTGTTTTTTTCTTCAACAAGAGGTATACCGACCCTTGCGCGAGCGGGGCACCACCCAACAGGGCGCCGGTAATATACCACCAGCGGAAATTCGTTTCATGCCAGCCAAACAGCGTATTGAAACTTTCCGTGAACGTACCGGCACCATAGGTCAGTACGCCGATCAGCCACCAGAGCAGGTAGGTAGCTTCTTTTTTCTTTTTATAATGGGTATATAAAACAAAGGAAAATGCCAGCGAAAGCAGGAATGTACCAATGGGGATGAAGTAGATCATTTTCATACTGTGAAATTATTTCACGGCACAGCGGCTACTGTCATCCTATTGCAATATGTAAAAAACAGGCACCTGATTTTTGTCAGGTGCCTGTCTGAAAACTGAGTTTGATCAGTTATTAATTCCTTTAGCTTTATTTCTTTTTCTTTTTCGGGACGGCATATTCCAGTCCAAAGCCTATAATATGGAAATACCTGTTGTAGGTCCGTTTGGCATAGTCGGGCCGGTAGATATAATGCAGGTCGAGTTTGGTATTCTTCATTACCTTGAACTGGAAGCCAATGGTATTTCTCCAATTGTTCACAAAATGATTCCCGCCGAATTTCATGACTGGCTCCGTTGAAACATAGCCTTCCACTTTTTTGGAGAAGGGATAGCTCAATTGCAGACGGAATCTCCAGTAGGCATCCTGGTCATTTGGCGCTGTCGGGTCCACAAAATCCTGGAGCTGGTTCTGGACCAGCAGGCGGGCGCTGAGTTCCACCGGTTTGAATTTTTCGGTATAGGAAGCACCCAGTGTAAAACGGTGATAAGTGCCTACGGGCAGCAAGGCCAGCCGGTATTCACCAATGCCATCCAGCTTTTTAGTGATTTTCCGTTTGCCGGTAACGCTGATATAGGAGCCATTGTAATCGCCCAGGTTATTGATAAAGCGGGTCTGGTAATCGAGCTCCAGGCTCCATTTTTTAGGCAGGTTGAATTTCACCCCCAGGTTATACCAGCCCTGCACATCGGTGGGATCTGCCCTGCTGGTTTGGGCTTCCGTATAGGAAACAATAAATAACAGTGTCAGAAAGATCAGGCTCTTTTTCATGGTTCAGGATTCAAAATAAAAAATAGTGATTCTGCCGGCATCTTTGATATAATCGATCTCTTCGATATTCACCCGGTTGACCGGCAATCCGGTTTTGGTGCGCAGGTCGGCCAGCAGTTCTTCATTTCGGCCTGCGGCCAGCAGGGAAGCATTATCGTAATGTATGGACATCGATTTTTCCTTTTTCATCAGCCTTCCGCCTTCCAGTACATCGGTCAGGATCAGCAGGGCCGTACAGATCAGCAGCAATTGCAACAGACTGTCTGAACTCACTGCGGTGAGCAGTCCGAGGGCAATGCTGAGGAAGAGATAGGTCATGTCTTTGGCTGAAAGGCCTTCAGTTCGGTAACGCAGTATGGAGAAGACCGCAAAAAGGCCGAAAGCTGCGCCTGTACTCATCTCTACTTTATTCAGCAGATGCGTTACAAAGAAAATGATGGCATTAAAGGCATAAAAGGTCAGGAAGAGGTCGGTCCGTTTATAATGCCGGAAATATATCCTCCGGATGAGAATATACATGAAGACGATATCTATTCCAAAGCGGACCAGTAAGGCCAGGATGGCTTCGAAATCAATATTAAGCGTGATCAGGTCCATGGTTGTTCTTGTTTAGGATGTTCGTATACGCTTTTTTAAAGCGGTTATGTTTGAGCTCCGGATGCAGGGAGATCAGTCCAAGTATGTACTTGCTCAGCGACCCCTCCCGGATCCCTTGATCTTTCAGCCATTGGATCAGTTTGCCGGAAGTACGTCCGGGTGTTTTTATTTCCAGGAGCAGGATATTCGGAAATCCCTGTTTGTCGGTATCTGTTATATAATTCAGACCGAGGTCGAGGGTCACTTTCTCCAGTTCGGTTTTGTGAAAGAGGGTAATGCGCTGGTAGCGCGATTGCAAGGTGCAGGAGAGGCTTTCAGCCGGGAAGCCTGCATGGCTTTCGATGAAAGTTCCTGAGCCTTCCAGGGTCTGTTGGGCTGTCCGGAATTTCCGGGTATGCCCGTTGGCCTCTTTCTGTTTCACTTCCACAAACTGTAAACCGCTTTCAAGATAGGTTCTTTCCCGCACTTTTACCCTTGAGGGTTTGTCGCGGTGATGCTGGAAATAGAAGTCAAAATCCCGGGTATCAAAATAACGGGTCTGATAAGAGAAACAACGCTTCCCGTTCACTTCCAGTACCCTATAGTATTCCCGGAAAAACTGCAGGAGGTTGTCCAGCTTATCCGCCGGCAGCACATATTTCCGGTCGATCCGATTCTGGAACAATCCGCTCGACTCCAACCGGTCCAGTGGAATGGTTTCAAAATCAGCCAGCTGCTGCTCAATATGATGTATCCGGTCAGGGGACATACGTATTGATCAGGGCTTTCCGGTTACTGATATGGGTTTTCAGGTTCTGTTTTTCAGCGGTGAAGCTGCTGCTGCTGGTGAGATAGGTATAGCCCGCCTGCTCCCCATCTGTTCCAATGGCATAAGGCGTTATCAGGGCATAATATTTATCGATCAGCGCATCCATCGCAGCTTGTGAAAATACGGTATTGTTGAAGGACTTCAGGTGGTCCTTGTATTGCTGCATATACACTGCGTCATCGGCCAAATACCGCAACAGGGGCCAGGCACTGGTGATCTCATTCATGGAAAGCGACATTCCTGTGCTTCCGGGGCCGCCACTGGTGGTGCCGGTAATACCCGGGCTTCTCGACAGGGCTTCGTTATTATCCCAGGGGATCCAGACCAGTTGCTGGGCGCTGTGATGATAGAGATAGTAATTGTGCGCCATATTGCCATAGGTATCCCAGTTCACAATGGCATTATTGATCGCCAGGTATTTTGCAAAATGGTTCATATTGAACACAGCTTCCAGGTCAGTCCGCCATTTAGCAGGATTGCTGGTGCGCGTTGATGCGTTTAATGCGGTAACGAAAGTCTGGACGTCAGAGTAATCCGCTGCGGTTTCATTATTCTTTTTTTCAAAATCACTCATTTTGAAAGAACTCAGCTGGCTTTCCGGTTTGTACATATTCCCGCTTTCCTCGCCAAACTGGTCTTTGATCATATTATCATCGGGGATCTCCACATTACAGTATACACCCCAGTATTTCAGGCCTGCTCCAATATCTACATATACCCGGTAGAAAGCGGTGCGGGGGGCGGATACCCCACCGAGACGGAAGATGTCTGCCGCCATTTTTTCTCGGATCAGCGACTGGTCCTTAAAACCTGGAGAAAAAGACATTTCCTCAAAGCCATAGAAGTGCTGGTTTTTGATGCCGGGATAACTGTCTTCAAACTTGTCCATATTCAGGCGGAAGGGCAGTTTATAGATACCGCTGCGCCAGGCACTGGTAAGGGATGAGTTTCCTTTGAGGCGAAAGCCTACATTTTTCCATGTTTTGCCGTTGAATTTCAGGGTGACATCCACATAATCCGGTTCTGTACTGCTGAAACCACCACCAGGTCCTCCGGGAGGTCCTCCGGCATTTACTCCAAAATCGGATCCATACAGCGTTTTCATATTATTCCGGATGGCTGTCCAGTTAGTGCTGCCGATCGTAATCTCGATCTTGTTGACGGCATCCTGGGGAAACACCACCGAATAATCGGGAGGCACATTGCCATGAGTGGCATCCGTCCAGTCGGCATTATAGGTTACAGGATCAACCGTAACAGATGCGGCGTTTTTCCGGCAGGAAAAAAGAAGGAGGGAAACGAGTCCTGAAAGCAGGAGTAATTGCTTCATACTGACAGTTTAGGGCCCGGAGGGGAGGTCCGGTAACCGGGTTAACAAAATAGGGATTTATTGCCGCTTTTCATAGCGGACTCTCTCCGAGGATGTACCGTTGCTGTAAAACCGTTGGGAAGGCCAGAAAATATAACTACTTATTAAGTATATTCAGGGATATGAAGAGACTGCATGCTGTTGATATTGTCAGGGGACTGGTCATGGTGATCATGGCCCTTGATCATACCCGCGACCTGATCCATGTTCACGGCTTCGACCAGTCGCCGACCGATTTTGCCACCACCACAATTCCGCTGTTTTTTACCCGCTGGGTCACGCATCTTTGTGCGCCCACATTCCTGTTCCTGTCGGGTGTGTCAGCATTTCTCTCCTTGCAACGGCGAAATGACGTAAAAGGGGCACGAAAATTTTATTTCACCCGCGGCCTCTGGCTGATCATTCTCGAATTCACCCTCATCAATTTTGCGCTTTGGTTCGATATCCATTTCAGTGTATGGATCTTTAATATCCTTGGTGCGATAGGAGCAGCTTATCTGTTACTGGGTTTGCTTTTGCCATTGGGTGCACGCACCATTGGCTGGATTGGGCTGGTGATCATCTTGTTTCATAACCTGCTATTACTCGTGCCGCAGGATAATGCCATATTGCAACCGCTGCGTTTTCTCTTTTTTCCCGGTGCTGTACCCTTACCCGGTAACGGCCTCTTTATTATAGGCTATGGCCCTTTGCCCTGGGCAGCCCTGCTTTTTGTGGGCTATGCGGCGGGGAAATGGTTCAGCGGGGAAACGCAGGATCGGAAAAAGCGCTGGCTGCTGTACGGAACGGCTTCCATCGCCTTCTTTTTATTGCTGCGGACGATCAATGTATATGGTGATCCGCTACCCTGGAGCAAACAGCCGCAGGAAGGATTTACGCTGCTGTCCTTCCTGAACGTAAATAAGTATCCTCCTTCCCTTCAATATGTAGCTCTTTTCCTGGGCATTATGTTCCTGTTACTGTGGGCAGCCGAAGGCCGGGATAACCGTTTCACGCGTTGGGTGACCGTATACGGGAAAGTGCCGCTCTATTATTTCATCCTGCATTGGTATGTAATCCGACTTTTCATGTTTGCCATGGTATTTGCACAAGGCTTCGGCGTGAAGGATATGGTATTCGGATTCAGTTTCGGCCGCCCGAAAACCGGCAGCGGGCTGGAACTATGGGGAGTATACCTTGTATGGGCTGCTGTGGTGTTGCTGATGTATCCTTTATGTAAATGGTATGGAACCTATAAGTCCGATCACCCGGAAAAAAAGTGGTTGCGGTATCTTTAAATTTTTGGGGTTGTAAACGGTTGCAAACTGTATACTGTTTGCAACCGTTTACAACCCCCGGTTTTTTATTTAATCCAGAGGATCAATCCTTTACCTTTCCTTACCCCCAATTTTACAACCCCATCTTTGCTACTCAGACTGCCGCCTTCCTGAAATCCCTTGATCTCCGGCAAAACTATTGTAGCTTTTTCAGGGTCAAGTCCCAGCGCTTTCCAGTTAATGGTTAGGTTTACGGTTGTATCCTGCTCCGCCCAACTGGCAATGGAAATCAGAGCGCCCTCTTTACGGCGGTAGACTGTAGCCTTGACTGCAGCATGATCTGTTTTTGCTGGGCAATTCTCACTCCAGTACCCGATCATTTCCGAGCCCTTCATGCCGAATGCATTCCAGAGTTGCCACAAGGGCCGCGGATCGGCCTGTGCACTCCAGGGCATGCGGTTGGTCATGCCATAGATCATGCCCCGGTAGGGGTTACCCCCACCTTCCAGCATTTCGCCCATTAACCCGAAGGGAATACCACTTACTTCGGTGAGGTAGAAATCGGGACTGCCTTTTTCATAATCAAAGTATTCGCCGAACCAAAGCTTGTTGAGATAGGGGAAATGCTCCATATACAGGTTCGCACTGTTGTTGAAGCCATCGTTCTTATTATACTGGTTGGCTGAATGCAGGTCGATAATGCCAGGATGGCCGTTTTTCGTCAACACCCGTTTGATGCGCTTCATGGTAATACGGTCGAAGGCCACATCATCGAGGTAAATGCCGTCGATACCTACATGGCCCGTCAACCAGTTCATGCCCTCCACATAATAGTTATGCCAGCGGTTCATACCGCTGTTCACAATGGCAGCGTCTTTGATCTCGGGTACAAACCAGGCGGCGATATAGTCTTCACCCACATGTTCCTGCAACCAGCTGTAACCACCCCCCTTGCCTGGAGAATAGATCTCATGGCCCAGACTCCGCAAGGGAAAGGTTTCATACGCATGATTCGATAACTCGCGGACCGTGTTATAGATCTTCACTTTCAGTCCCAGTGCATGGGCTGAATCGATATAGGCTTTCATCTTCGCATGCTCAATGAACGGATAGTTGATCCAGGGATTGATGGCATTGGCGTGATGGATATTGATGATACTGGCGCCGGCTGCTTTCACCGTATCCACCGGTTTGTAGGCATGGAAGAAACGGGCGTCCCACTGAAAATCGGTCTGCAGGGTATGGAAGGGAGTGATCAGCAATGTGAAATTGAAGAAGAGACTGTCGCCTGCCTCCATCGTCCTGCCACCACTATAGTTATTGACCAGTACGGTTTCCTGATTCCGGGTGATCGTGATGCCGCCCTTGTTGGCATTCCCCCAGGAACTGGGTAATAACAGAGGTTTCTGCAGATAGAAGTTCGTATTCAGCGGACGTACATAATGTTCATCGCGCAGTGAATATTGTAATCCGGCATTCACAGCCCCGATCCAGGCACCATCCTGGTTTTTGGTAGCCACTTCCCATTTCCAGTTGAAGTCATCCGGGCGATAACCGCCTTTCTGTCCCAGGCCCATCATATAAGTAGCTGCTGCATTGTTGAAAGGCATCTCCAGGGCAATATCATTCAGGCTAACTGCTTTGCGGGCAACAAGCTTGACTGTATAATAAGCAAAACCGTCAAACTCCAGTGATGCACTCACTTGCATATCCACTTCTGCAGAGCGGTTCTGGGTGCTCCAGTTTACCGTACCGGGTGAGCGCGCCATTGTCCATTGCCCTGTATTACTCATTTTGATGGTACTGCCATCCGCTGCAGAGATCCGGAACTGCATGGGAGCGGCCAGTATCCGGTTAGGCTGGGGCCTTAATCCAGTCATTTCCGGTGTGAAATAGGTCTCGATCTGTTCCGGCAAACCATCTTTTCCAATCACCAGGGTGCGCCCCAGCAGGCTGATCCGGTTCTTGTCCACTTTCAGCGGTGTATACGGCGCAATCACTGTATTCTCCTGGGCCAATGTGGAGTTCAGCCATTTCAGGCGGGTCTGTTTCCAGGGCTCGTCTTCTCCATGGGCTTTACTGAGTGAAGGCGTAATTGTAAAATCAAGTTGCAGGGTTTGTTTGCCTGTATTCGTTTCCACCACAGCAGTTCCTTTATATATACCGGGAACAGCTTGTTCGGGCACATCCAGTCCACACCAGAATGCCTGAACCTTACCCGCATCCACAGCAACAGTTTTCTTTAAGGGCTTTGCATCATAAGTAGTGCCCTCCAGGTTAATGCAGGTGAGTTTTCCGGAAGGGATAAGCGCACCTTTCGGTCCGTTTAAATTGCTAAAGTTGATTTTTACCGGACCGGTAGCGTCTTGCGCATAGAGACCGATCTGAAACGCAAACCATTCGCCGCGGTCCGCTGTTCCGCTGATCTTTTGCTGAGGGCCTTGCTTCACCCAGCGGTAGGGCAGTTCATCGGTCATGACGATCGGATAGTTCCGCTCTTCCGGAAAAAGCAGAAAGGGTGCTTTGTGTTGTTGCAGCAGTACCGCTTTTTCTTCCGCAGTGGCAATCACTTCCATGGGATAAAAGCTATGCAGCTGGTTGATGGATTCAAATTGAGTGAGCGTAGCTGTTGGTGCTGTAGCCGGCAATGCACTCAGCCATGCAGCAGCGGCTGTTGTATCCGGTTTCAGATATACACCTCTTGGATAATTCGAGCGGCCTTCATTGCGCATGGGCAGGTAATAGATATAATAAGTGCCTGCGCCTGATACCGGTTCAAAAAGCAGCTCACCTGCTTCCCGGTTCAGGGAGAGCAGTTTAACGTTTGTGATGCGGGCACCTGTCTGTCCATCCTGTACGATGATCCGTTTCAGTTCCGGATGCTGGTCCCTTCGGCGCCAGGGCAAGTATACTTTTACGGCTGTTGCCGGCTGTTGTACAGCAACTACTGCACGATGATTTCCCAATGAATCGGCATTCCAGGCTTTTGTGGTTATAACAAAAGGGACTTCCTGCGCTTTGACGCTGCTGAACAGCAATACTGCAATTGAAAAAAACAGGTATTTCATGACGGTGTAATATCCGGGTAAATAAGAATGGCCACTAAGATACGGGATGCGGCCTGTCAGCGTACTTTCTTACTTGCAGCAATTAGCAATAAGCCCACTAAAAGGGCACTGCCGCCCTGTGCCAGCCCGGTTCCCATGAGTGCTGTACCGAGACTGAATTTTGCTTTCAGCGCCGCAAAGAGTTCGGGACTCAGGTATCCGGCCAGGTTGCCCACCGAATTCACCAGGGCAATGCCTGCAGCGGCAGCCGTACCCGATAACACAGCAGCGGGCAAGGACCAGAAACAGGTTACCCCGCACATCACACCAGTTGTGGCTACACAGAGAAAGATGAGTATCCAGGCTGCAGGCAGTCCGGCCATACCACTTGCAATAAAACCACACATGGCGAGGAAGGCAGCGATGATAATATGCCAGTGCCGTTCACCGGTGCGATCTGAATGACGCCCATAAATGATCATACCCACGGTGGCAAAGAGCCAGGGAATGGCGGCATAGAAACCAATGCTGGTTTTATCCTGGGTGATGGTAGATGAAATGATCTGGGGCAGCCAGAAGGAAACGCCATAGAGGCCGATCACCAGCCCGAAATAGATCATACAGAAGAGCCATACTTTTCCGGAACGCAGCGCCTGTGTTGCTGTTGCAGCAACTGCTTGTTTGGACTGCTCTTCTGCATGCAGCTCAGCTGCAATAAGTTTCTTCTCTGCTGTACTGAGCCAGCTGGCTTTTTCGGGGCGGTCGGTTAACAGGAAGGGAAGAAAGAGGCCGAGCAGGAAACTGGGAATGCCTTCTATCACAAACAACCATTGCCAGGATTTCAGGTGTGTGCTGGCCGACATCTGGTCGAGGATCCAGCCGGATAAAGGAGAACCGATCACACCGGCAACTGTTACTGCGGTCATGAACAGGGCCACCAGTTGCACGCGGTAGCGTTTCGGGAACCAATACGTGAGATACAATAATATTCCGGGAAAGAAACCGGCTTCGGCAATTCCCAGGAGAAACCGGAAAAGATAAAACGTAAATGGAGTGCTGCTGAGTGCACAGAGCGTAGACAGAATGCCCCAGCTGATCATAATTCGGGTGATCCAGACCCTGGCGCCGATCCGGTGCAGGAGCAGGTTGCCGGGTACTTCGAATAAAAAGTAGCCGATGAAAAAAATGCCGGAGCCTGTAGCAAAGACAGCATCCGAAAACCAGGGTTCTTCTTTCATCGCCAATTTGGCGAAACCCACATTAACCCTGTCGAGATAAGCCAGGATATAACAGATGAACAATACCGGCACCAACCGGTAGATCAATTTGCGGTATACCTGTCCGGCTTCCGGATGGTTCGCTTGCGGGGATACGGCTGCTGCTGTCATGGCCTATTAATATGATAAACGGGAGATGCGCGGATCAGAAGACAAAGCATCCACCAGTTTTTTATGTGCATCGGCATGACCGTATACCTGCCAGGTATAGGAATACAACTCCTGTTCTTTTACAGTGGCGATCGAGGAATACGTTAATCCGGATTGATGGATCAGTTCCTGGAACTCGCTGCTGGAATCATGTTTGCCATTCACTATAAAGAAATAGGTCTTTGATACATTATAGCGGTCGAGTTTACGCTCGAGATAAGGGAGTACGGCAAGCACCAGAAAAATAAGGATGCTGGCACTGCCGGCTGCTACATACTGTCCGGCGCCAATACACATACCAATAGCAGCAACGGCCCAGATGGTGGCAGCAGTCGTAATGCCGCTCACGCGGTTCCGTTCGATGAAGATCACACCCGCACCCAGGAATCCGACACCGGTAACGATATTGGAGGCGATCCGATCGTGGCTTTCGGCCATGCCCAGTTCAAACGACATGAGGGTGAAGATGCAGGAGCCCAATGAGATCATGATCATGGTACGGAAACCGGCGGTCTTGCTGCGGTACTCGCGTTCGGCACCCACAATACCGCCCCAGAGTGCGGCGAGCAGAAAACGCAGAATGATTTCATAATCCATATGACCTGTTTTGCTAAAAGTAAGTTATCCCGGCACTATTCGCCAAAATAGGAGCTTAGTTTTTATCGAGCCCTTCCTTTTTTCGTTGCTCCTTCAGAAAATCGGTACCAAAGCTGAGTTTTTTTGCCGTGGGCATTTTGAGGTTGATGATCCGCCAAAAAGGGGTAATGGCTTTCAATGCTTTTCCGCCCGTATATTCTTCATAGGCGGCTTCGGCAACGATCCGCAGGAAGATGCCGGAAGTAAGGGGACAACAATTGTCCGCCCCATGCTCAGCGGCAATATCCTTTCGCAATTGCAGCAGGCTGCTTTCTTTTCCTTTCGGGATCTCCCGGATATAGGCATCAATCAGCCGTGGAGTGGCGATCAGCATTTTGTCGCCTGCTTTCATGTCGGACCAGTCTTTTTCCAGTTTTTCGATATGGGCCACTTCAGCACTATCGCGCTTTTGAACCCAGGATTTACGTTTGGAGGCTCCCATAGTAAAGGTTTGTACGAAAAAAGGCTTTGACAACAAACAGTTTAAGGTAAGTGATTGATAGGCGTTGAGTTTGTAATGATATTACCCCCGGCAGAAGTATGTGTAGTTATTTGTCGGGTTGTAATTGGAGTAAGTTTAATTTCAATTTCATAACCCTGCGAGGCATGTACCGCACAAAGGTGTGCATTGCAGTTCGGAGCCCAAATAGCTGTTCCTGCAGGTCTACGTCTCCCATTTCTTCTGTCTGCAGGCCTACGAAGTCGTATTCCTAAATAGTATGGAGCCGGGTTATTACATCCTGGAACTAAACATTGTGACATAATTTGAAATTTAAAATATAGAATAAGTGACTAATTTTTTGGTGCAATTATAGCAGAATTGAAGCGTAAAAGTTTATCCCAATCAATTGAACCATTTTGCATACAGAAAGTATCTGCAAACTCTTTTGTGAACTTATTTATCATTTGCGAATATGATTGAATAAAGTCATCGTTACGTTCTTTTGCTTTATGCCCAAGTGGATCAATGATTTTTGTAAAAAGATCTGTATCACCAGAAATAAACTCCCAAAACTTTTGACCACAATATTTGAAATAATCCCCTTTATCTGAATTATTATCTCTACCGTAGCAACAACCATTAACGGGTATAATATTAAGTTGTGAATTACTTGTACGAAGTGTCTTTTGCGCGGTCTTGAAATCGGCTCTCATTTTACCAATCTGTGAACTGTTACCCCAATTTGGCCCAGATTTTATTGTTACAATATAACGAATACTATCTTTATCAAATTCTAAATCAATTCCAGGAATCCCAGATTTACGACCGTCAAATACTTTGCCGTTGATAAAAATTGCAAGTCCTTCAAGCCAGTCCCCAAAAATTGTTTCTTCTTGAGATGAAATAAAGGCATCAGTTAAACTCACAATAATATCCTGTGCAGTCAAGATATATTTTGCCTTAAATAGATAAGGGTTTTTCTTAGCCAATATTTTTTTTAACTTTAATTCGCTAAGTCCTGCAATTCTTTTTTGGTGAAAGGTGCCAATGTTTTCCTCAACGTACTGCGTAACGTCTTTTAGGTTTAGCTGTTTCATACTTTACTTTCGGCTCTAGCAAATATAATTCTAATGGTTTAATTTGTTTTTTGACCATTTCATAGTAGTCAGGAACTATGTCAATACCAATTGAGTGTCGTTTCATTCTGTTTGATACTAATATTGTTGTTCCAGACCCCATAAAGGGGTCAAGGACCGTGTCATTTTCTTTTGTAAACAGTTTAATAAACCATTCAGGAAGTTCTTCAGGAAAAGCAGCGCTATGATTTTTATTACTACACTCTGTTGCCAAATGAAGAACATTAGTGGGGAAAGCCTTGTCTCTTGAAAGCCAATTCGAAATATTTTTACCAAAGCCACTCCCGACTTTTGAGTTGTCTCTTACTTTATCAGTTTCACTAAGGTTTTTAAGCCTTGATTTTGCCCAGTCGCCCATTGGAACCATCACTTGCTCTTGATACATGTTAAATTTCTTATCCTTATTGAACTGCAGTAATCTTTCCCAAGCGTCGCGAAACCGATTTGGCCATTTGCCAGGGTAACAGTTTTTCTTATGCCATATAAACTCCTCTGTCCATAACCAACCTTGCTTACGCATTTCTAGAATTAATTCCATTACATAAACGCTTCTTTCGCCTTCAACGACTTTTTCCTTTATATTAAGAATGAATGTCCCCGTAGGCTTTAATACCCTAAGTAGTTCTTTTGTAATTGGAAGAAACCATTCAACGTATTTGTCAGGATGAATACCACCATAAGTTCCTTTACGCTGGTCTGCGTACGGAGGAGATGTAACAATAAGGTCAACTGAGTTATCTGGAAGTTTTTTGAGCATTGTTTTGCTATCGCCTAAAAATAAATCCGTTTTAATCTCCATATTATTACCTGTTTGTACAAATATAAAGTCTTTGTCACCGAATGCCAAAAATCTTAGTATTTTTAGGTTGTTAAAGAAAAGCCCTGCAACTACTTATGACAAAAGTTATTACAACACTCCTCTTTTTTCTTTTTTACGCCGGCTCACTGCTGGCACAACCTGCGGAAAAGAACGATACCAGGCTGACGGCTGCCGTTAAGGACCTGATCAAAGGATTCAGGGGCGATATCGGCATCTATATCAAAGACCTCAAGACCGGCAGATCGGTGGCGATTAATTCGGATACCGTATTCCCCACCGCCAGCATTGTGAAAGTGCCGATCCTCATTACCATCATGAACCGCATACAGCATCAGGAACTCGACTATCACCAGCACCTGGTCTGGGCCGATACCATGAAATATGAACCGGCTGAAGATATAGCCGGTTATCTCAAGCCGGGCACGCCCATTGAACTGAGCAAAGTGATGATGCTGATGATGACGATATCGGATAATAATGCCAGCTTATGGCTGCAGTCGGTTGCCGGAACGGGAACCGCCATTAATGCCCTGATGGATTCGCTGGGGTATAAAAATACCCGGGTGAACAGCCGTACACCGGGACGGGAAGCGTACCGGTCTGTTTATGGCTGGGGACAAACCACGCCAAGGGAAATGGCGGACATTTTTGAACGTATTGTAAAAGGCGAGATCTTATCGAAAGAAAGTTCAGCGCGGATGCTGAAGATCATGAGCCGGCAGTATTGGGATGAAGAAGCCCTGGAGCCGATACCCGCGGGGGTGTTTACGGCCGACAAGAACGGGGCGGTAGACCAGAGCCGGAGTGAAGTGTTGTATGTGAATGCCCGGCATCCTTATATCCTCAGCATTTTCACCAAGAACAACCAGGACAGCAGCTGGGTACATGAGAATGAAGCCTGGGTACTGACCCGGAAATTATCAGCCTTGTTATTTGAACGATTTAATAAGTAGTTATGGAATTAAAGATCAATCACCTGCAACATGTAGGTTTGCCGGTAACCGATATCCGCCGCTCTGTGGCTTTTTATGAGTCGCTGGGTTTCCGCGATACTATGTCCCGCGAATTTGTGCACCAGGGTGAAACCGTCCGGGTGGCCATGATGGAGAAATCAGGAGTCGTCATGGAGCTCTATCAGCTGGGTCCGGCCGACCTCGAAGAGGTCCGGACCCGCCGGAACGGGCATATCGATCATGTGGCTTTTGATGTGGATGATATTAACGCCACGTACCGGATCCTGAAGGAAAATGGCTTTGCGCCCCTGGAGCCGGAGCCGGTGAAATTGCCCTTTTTTCAAAGGGGGATGAAGTTCTTCTTTATCCTGGGTCCGGACGGTGAAAGGCTGGAATTCAGCCAGATCCTTTGACCAACTCGCTAATTTTCAGTATATTTAGCCAAACAGTATAAACTATGGGATTCCATATTAATCCGAAGATCGCTGCCAAGAAAGGGGCTGCCGGAACCGGCAAAAACACCCAGAGCAGCAACTCCAAATTCATCCAGAAGCCTGCCGCCAGCAATAAGGCTGCCGGTCCGGCCAAACGCCAGCAGAAAACCGGGGGAACCCGGGGCAGCTGATGCGTTGAGAAAATAAAAAACCCCGGAACCAATCCGGGGTTATCCTCAATCAGTGCCTTAGGCAAAAAAGACTATTCGAATTCGAGTTCGTTGGTGAATACTTCCCAGTCCATTTCAGATTCCTGAACAGGCATGATGAGTGTGCCGTTCTCGTTCACCTGGAAACTGGTGGGGTGATATAGTGCTGCTGTTTGCATCTTGTATACTTTGTTTAACAGCAGAACAAGGATCAGGCCATAAAGTTCAGGAATCGTGCCGGGATTTCCGAAAGGATTTGATCAGGGTCAATTTCCGGCTGAACCGGGGGGAGATCCAGCCATTCGCCGGATAATATTTCCGGCCGGGGATCAGTCCTGGTCCGGACTGCGCTTTTGAAAACTTCCCGATTTTGTACTTATTTTCCGTTTTTAAATCAACCTTATGTTTGCGATAATCATTGGGGCGGGTACCGGAATCAGCCAGGGTGTTGCCCGGTTATTTGGGGAAAAAGGCTTTGCGATCGGACTCATTGCCCGTAACGAAGCAAAACTGAAAGAGGAGACAGCTACCTTGAACCGTTCGGGCATCACAGCTTATTATGCTGTAGCAGATACCGGTAATGCAGCAGCGCTTTATGCGGCACTTGATCAGCTGGAAGCAAAAGGCGGTTCGCCCGACCTGGTCCATTATAATGCATCAGCATCCGTTTATAAACCTCTGGAAGAGGAAGACTGGGCCAGCATTATCCAGCAGCTGGATGTGAATGCCGGCGGACCCTTTCATGTATTGAAACGCTATCTTCCGAAATTCAAAGAACAGAATGAAGGGAAACTTTTCTTCACTGGTGGAGGTCTCTCGCTCTATCCGCAACCGGGAATGGCCGGACTGGCGCTGGGCAAAGCAGCCATGCGCAATCTGGTACTGGGTACTGCAGTGGGGCTCAAGCACTCCAATGTACATGTGGCCACTGTTACCGTTACTGGTTTTGTGAAAAAAGATGATGAACGCTATAATCCTGCCGCCATTGCAGAAATTTTCTGGAAGCTCTACCAGCAGCAGGCCCCATACGAAACAGAGATCGTGTATTGATCACTGCTATACCAGGCTTTCGCCGATCCGCAGGCAATTTCCATTATTATCGAGGATGCTGAACTCCCGCATTTTCCAGGGGTGATCTTTCAAGGGCCCATTTGGATGCACGATGCCCAGCGACTGACATTGTTTATATATGGGGTCAATATCTTTTACACGGATATAGCAACCGGAGTTTTCGGCAATATGGCGGTCATCGCATTTCCAGAAATGCAGTTCGATGGCGTCACGTTTCATCATGAGATAGTCTTTCCAGTTGGCATTGCATTCAAACCCGAAGGCGGTATAAAAAGCAACCGTGGCTTCACCATCCTGGAAGGGCAGAACAGGAACAGCAGCGAACATCGGCATAGAAAACGGTTTCTGGAAAGGTAAGGCATTTGCATAAAAAAGCCCTTCCCGGTTGAAGGGGAAGGGCCCGCTACTAATAAACACCGTTTACTTTTTGGCTTTGTTCAACGGAAGTTTTACTTCATTGATCACCACTTTCGGTACAAGTACTTTATTGACCTTTTCAATTACTGCTTCTTTTGGCAACTTGAAGGTTCCGGAAAGCAGGGTTTGCTGGGAGTTACCGATCCGTACGGTATAGTCTCCGGCTTCGGCGGTCCAGCTGCTGGTTGCCGTAACAAAAGAAGCGAGATCTGCCGGAGTAAGTGTAAAGAGCAGTTCCTGCGATTCACCGGGCTGCAGCAGTCGCGTTTTAGCAAAGGCTTTCAATTCCATTGAAGGCTTGTCCAGTTTTACACCCGGAGCGGATACATAGAGTTGCCCCACTTCTTTTCCGGCCACTTTACCGGTATTGGTGATCGTTACAGCTACCTGTATCCGGTCGTTCAGCACGGGGGCACTCAGTTTCAGGTTGCTGTAGGCGAATTGGGTATAGGAGAGCCCAAATCCAAACGGATAGGCAGTCTGCACGCCGAAACTGCTGTAATACCGGTAGCCCATGTATACGCCTTCTTCATAGATCACTTCGGCATCCACTTGTTTCTGTCCAAATAGGCCGGGTTTATCGGAACCGGGGATCTCCCTTCCCGGGAAGTTTTTGGCAGTAATATCATCTTCATATTTGGCCGGGAAAGTAGTAGCCAGTTTACCGGAAGGATTGACTTTTCCGGAAAGCACATCGGCGATGGCATTGCCGCCTTCAAGGCCGGGGTGCCAGGCCAGGAGGATGGCATCCACCTGGTCGCGCCATTGCATCACATCCACCACACCACCGATATTCAGGGTCACGATCACTTTTTTACCCTGGGCATGGAAGGCATCACTAACGGCTTTGATCAGGCTTTTTTCTTTTTCAGTGAGATAATAGTCGTCTGCCACTTTACGGTCGTTGCCTTCCCCGGCATTCCGGCCAATGGCGATCAGTGCGATGCTGGATTGGGCAGCTGCCTTATTGATCAGGTCGGCGCCAACCTGCATTTCTGCGATCGGTTTCGCCGGACTCATCAGTTCTTCCATCATGGTGCGTTTTGGCTTTTTGGCATTTTCTGCTTCGAGATAAGCCGAATAGGCGCGGAAGAGATCGGTATTCAGCGCATAACCGGCTTTGAACAGGCCTTCGGCCAGATGCACTACATACATTTTATTGACATCACCACTTCCGGTTCCGCCGGCAACCAGGTCGAGTTGGTTATTGCCAAATACCGCCAGACTGGTGCCGGGCTGTACCGGCAATACATTGGATTCATTTTTCAGCAGCACCATGCTTTCAGCAGCCGCTGCGCGGGACACCTGGGCATCTTCTTTCAGCGGCGGGTTATCACTGTATTTGAAATTTTTAAAAGCAGGAGTGAGCAGTACGATATTCAGGATCTCTTCGCAGTTCTGGTCGAGGATCTTTTCATCGAGTTGTCCGGCTTTCACGGCATCCAGGATGGCTTTTTTCTGCGGAGGCAATCCGGGCATGATCAGGTTATTGCCGGCGCGTTGCTGTTCCACCGGATTTTTTCCACCGAACCAGTCGGTCATTACAAAACCTTTAAAGCCGAATTCGGTGCGCAGGATGGTCCGCAGTAATTCCGGATTTTCTGAAGTGTAGGGTCCATTTACCAGGTTATAGGAGCTCATGATGGTCCAGGGATTGGACTGTTTCAGCATGATCTGCCAGCCTTTGAGATAGATCTCCCGCATGGCTCGTTCACTCATAATGGTATTCACCGAGCTGCGGTTGGTTTCCTGGTTATTGGCGAAGAAGTGTTTGGCGGATACACCAACACCATTACTCTGGATACCATTGATCATCGCAGCGGCGATCGTGCCGGTGAGCAGGGGATCTTCGGAATAATATTCAAAATTGCGGGCACCCAGCGGATTGCGGTGGATGTTCATACCGGGTCCCAGGATCACATCAATACCATATTCTTTGGCTTCATTGCCATATACCTCACCTACTTTACGGACCAGCGCCGTATCCCAGCTGGAAGCGAGAAGGCTGCCGATGGGCCAGGCGGTGGCATAGTACAGGCGGCTTTTGCCACCGTTGAAAGCATGCACGCCAGCGGGTCCGTCGCATACCACAATACCGGGAATACCTAAACGGGGAATGGCATAGGTAGTACCTGCGGCACCGGTTACCCGTTTCTGGGCTTCTGTGGCCGGGGCACCTGAACCGGGCATGGGCATACCGGGAACATACATGCCGCCCCCAACAACCAGGTTAACTTTTTCCTCAAGGGTCATGGCTTTTACCACTTCACTTACTGGATTTTTGCCCAGTTGGGGCAGGGTCTGGGCAGACGCACCAGAAACAGCCAGCAGGAAACTGATGCTGAACAGGTGCAGGGAAAGCAACTTCATAAAATGATCGGTTAATGTGATAAATTGTATTGGGTCAAACTGACACAATATTACTTCTTTTTGTATACTTTCACAAAAATTCCGTTATTCGGGGTGTTATGGCCAAGCAAAAGAATTACCTGGGAACCGCCTTTGGTTTTGAGGCAGATGCCTTCCTTCCCGGGGTATCCGTAGATAATGTGATTTTCGGATTTCATGATAACCAGTTGAAAGTGTTACTCCTGGAATGCCAGGACCGGAAGCACTGGATGCTGCCGGGGGGGTACGTGCATAAGGGGGAGTCGGTGGATACTGCGGCGCAGCATGTGCTGCAGTCGCGCACCGGACTGAAACGCGTGTACCTGCAGCAGTTTGCCGTTTTTGGCGATCCGCGCCGTTCGCGGGAGACCCTGGTGAAGGGCATGATCAAGTGGATGGACCTTGATGCGGAGAACAACAAATGGTTTTTACAGCGGTTTATTACCATCGGGTATTATGCCCTGGTGGAGTTTGATAAAGTAAAGCCTGTACCCGATCCGTTGTCCCTCTCTTGTGCCTGGTTTGATATCGACAAGATCCCGCAACTGATCTTTGACCATAAAGATATTATCAAGGCGGCACTGGCTTCCATGCGGCAGCACCTGAACTACCAGCCGATCGGGTATAATCTCCTGCCTGAAACCTTTACATTAAAAAGTCTGCAGTCCATTTACGAAACCATCCTCAACCGGAAGCTCGACCGGTCCAACTTCAACCGGAAGATGCTGTCGTTAGGTATACTGGAGAAAAAAGAAAAGCTGTACAGTGGCGGGGCGCATAAGGCACCCTTCCTGTACAGTTTCAATAAGAAAGAGTATTTCCGGTTGTTGAAGGAAGGATTTGGCGGCGAGTTTTAGCAGAATTGCCTCAGCCTCTGCCCGTTTCCATGGAACCTTCAATAATGATTTTATATTCTTCCGGCGTTAGATATACAGGGGTATATGAACCTCCATGTTGGGTCAGATTCCGGGTGAACGCTCTGATGTGATTCCTGCTCCCTCTGGCCAGATTGTCGTAAACCAGTAATATATCTTTGTTGTCTGTTTTTTCCACAAGCCCTTTCAGGTCATAGATATCGAGATCTTCAATAGTGGCACCAACAGTCAGTGCATCAACCAGGCTGGTATTGCCTTTTTCTATCAAACTGTTGTACAATGCCTGAAGCGCAGGGCTGCTGAAAACTCCGGGTAGTTTATCTTTTGCGGGATCGGGAATTGCGTATTTATTCAGTAGTGCCAATACAGCATCCATATGCATTTGTTCACTCGATGAAATATTGGAGAAGGGTTTCAGGCTCCATTTCTGGTATAAGTAGATATATACATCACGGGCCAGTTTTTCTTCTTCCCGCATTTGAATCAGGCCGGACCTTTCCTCATCAGACAGGGGCTCCAGCGGTAATGTATCTATAGCTCTTTGCAGGTCGGCATAAGCCGGATCGGTATACGTTGCAATACCAGCCTGGTTTTTGGAGCAGGCGCTGAAGCTGATCAATGAAATAAAGAGCAATACGAGCCAACGGTTGAAATGATAGCTTTTCATAATAGAAAATTTAGGGTGTTCTGTCAATGAACCATAATAAAGTTATTTTGATATAAAGAGGAGGATTGTAATATCTGTTACAATAGCGTGTTAAAGGAAATGTAAAAAGGGTTGACAACCTTATAAGGTTGTCAACCCTTTTTACAACCCCCATACAACTACGGGGTTTGTACAACTTTATTTCTCCATTAAAAACAACCGGTAAAAACTGATCATGCGGTTGAGGTCGTTCACCCCTAGCCGCTCGTCAATGCCATGGAATCCGTTCACATCCTGCATAGGCGCAAAGTTCAGCACTGCCTCGCTGAAGGGCCGGAAGTAGCGGGAATCTGTTGCGCCAATGATCAGATAAGGTGTCACGAGTACATCCGGCACAGTAAGCCGGGTAATCGCTTCGATCTTTTTAAATGCCGGATGATCGGCAGGTGTGATCCCTGAGGGCTCGAACAGTGATAAGGACTGTTTGGTTACCTTGACCCTTTCGTCGTTCACCGCATTCTTAACAAAATTCAGGACATCATCGCTTTTATCTCCCGGCAGGATGCGGCTATTGAATGTTGCTTTCGCCACAGTGGGGATCACATTATCCTTGATACCGGAACGTACGATGGTGGGTACGATCACCGTATGGATCATGGCATTGGTCTCCTTGGTCTTTTCCAGCTGGCTCATTACGGCTGGTTTGAACAGCCACATGTTCGACAGTGCCATGCGGGTTGCGAAATCCTGTTCGGGGCCCGTACGCTGGAGTAATTCGTTTACTGCAACCGGCATCCGGGCCGGCATCTGTTTCTCACGAACCTTTCCAATTGCTTTATTCAGCACATCAATAGCTGTTTCTTTGGCCGGCATGGAGGAGTGTCCGCCGGGGATTTCAACACTCATGTCAATATTGGTATACCCTTTTTCTCCGGTACCGATCAATGCCACAGGGTGCTTTACTCCTTTTAATCGCTTGGTATCCACCAGGCCGCCTTCATCAATCACCAGTGCCGGATGGATATTGTTGTCCTGGAACCATTTGGAAATGATCTTGGCACCGCGCGGACCGGAAATTTCCTCATCATGTCCGAAAGAAAAATAAATGGTACGGGCAGGCTGGAAACCCTCCCGCAGCAGCATTTCTGCTGCTTCCATCACGGCAATGGCAGAGCCTTTGTCGTCAACTGCACCACGTCCCCAGATGGTATCGTTGATGATCTCACCACTGAAAGACGGGTGGGTCCACATTTTTTCTGCAACGGGTTCAACAGGCACTACATCCAGATGGGCCATCAGTACATAGGGAGCAGCAGTACTGTCTTTCCCGGTCCATTTGAATACATAGCTGAATTCATTGAAGGTCTGTTTCTCCAGTTTCTGGTGCATCAGCGGGTAGGTATGCTCCATAAAGGCCCGGAATTTCAGGAACTCGGCAGTATCAACGGGTAAAGTATCGCCAAAAGAAACGGTTTTAATACGGATTGCTTCGCCGAGATGTTGGGCGGCAGAATCCAATTTCACCAGTTTGAGCTGGATGCCCGCATCAATGGGAGCAGGTTTGTAATTGAAGGTGTTGAAAAGAACCACAGCCGCCAGTACCAGCAGGCCGATCCCCAGGAGGGAGAGAATGCGCTTGATCATGAGCCTTATTTTGGTGAAAATAAGGAAAACCTGAAAAAAAGTGGTTGTAAATGGTGGTAGTAAATGGCAGTTGTAAACGGTTGCAAACTGTATACAGTTTGCAACCGTTTACAACCCGTTTTTAATTGACTATTAATTTATTAGTATTTCCGCCTGCTGAAATAATGTATAACCCGCTATGAAATTGACTCAAGTCAATCATGTTGTTCCCCGCTTCCAGTTTGCGGCGCAGGAGCAATTTTCCCGAACGGTCCAACACCTGTATCTCAACGGGAGCAGCACAATCCACTTTTGCAGTTTTTCCAGTAACGGGGTTTTCGAGGATCCGGAATAAGCCCGATACATTTTCCTGTGTGATCTTGCGCACCGGACTGCTTTCTTCAAACCGGACCTGGTCGATCGTGATCACCCGGTAATAGTGATCCCCTGATCCGGGGTTCTTATGGATAAAACGGAATTCCGTTCCGGTAAAACTGGCATTCTCCGTGGCAATGGTATCAATGCATTCCCAGTGAAGGGCGTCTTTGCTGTGCTGTACATAATAAGTGACCACATTCATTTCAGTAATGGTCACCCAGTTGAGCACTACATCATTTCCGACAGGTGTTACAGTAAATATTTTCCAGAGTGTGGGGGGCTCCTGTTGGCGGGTATTGGCATTCAGCCCGGAAGCCGAAATGAGTAAGAGGAGGGTAAAGGTTAACGGTTTCATCTGAACAGGGTTTCGTGATCTAAGGAGTGCTGCGAAACAGCGTTTATACAAAGTAGAAACTATGCTACCCTGCCGGTATGACAATTGTCATCCCATGAACCGGCTGAAATGCATTACAATGATTCTCAAAGAGGGATTCCGGCAGTTCAGTAGTTATGCTTAGTGAGGCTACCGGACTTCTCTTTACGATTTAAATCAATAAAAAAGGGGCCGCTGATCCAGCGGCCCCTTTTCTGAGCGGTAAAGTCGTTAAAACAGTTTTTCCTGAGGCGGTTTTGCGCCAGCCAGGCGGATGTATACGGTGGTTTGTCCGCGGTGGTGGGTCTGGTGCTCAAACAGTTTGGCAAAAGCCATTCCTTTGGTCATCTCAAAACGACCCAGGAGTTTGACCGTTTCACCCAGCTGTGCCGGACTTTGTTTTTTCAGGGAATTGATTACATAATCGTACCCTTCTAAAACCAGTTTCGTTACATTGGCTTTCGACTGGTCGGTTACTTTTTCCATATCACCGAATCCAACAGGAGCTTTTTCGCCGGTAATGGCGGCAACAAATCCATAATTGGCGTCGGTGAGGTGCAGCATCTGTTGTGCAAAAGACCGCATTTCAGGTGTTGGCTTTAGTGCATAGCCGGTTTCCGGCATCGCATCGAGATACTCTTTGGTGTAGGCTTTGGCCCGTTCCCATTCTTTGACCATATCATCAATTGAAGCCTGGGCATTCGCTTTTGCAATGGATAAGGTGAACATTGCAAGGACAAGGAATAAACGATTCGGTGTCATACAGTGGTTGGTTTAAATGATTAATATTATCAGACAGTAAAGCAGGAAACGAATGTATAGAAATTCCCGGCAGTTCCGCTGAGAAACTGGTAACTTGCAGGTTACCACTGCTATGGAGAAACAAAACCGCACACTGATCATCCTGATCCTGGGGATGCTGGCCACTATCGGCCCTTTCTCAATCGATATGTACCTGCCAGGTTTCCCGACCATCGCAACAGCCCTGAACAGTACTGTGGATCAGGTCAGTTACACGTTATCTTCATTTTTCATAGGTATCTGCGCCGGACAGCTGATCTGTGGTCCCCTGCTCGACCGCTTCGGCAGGAAAAAGCCCTTGCTCATTGGATTGGCACTGTATATACTGGCATCCATCGGTTGCGCTTTTTCCAGTTCAGTGGAGATGCTCATCGTGTTCCGTTTTTTACAGGCGGTTGGCGGCTGTGTGGGTATGGTGGCTCCCAATGCCATTGTGCGCGACCTGTTCCCCGTGAACGAAAGCGCGAAGATCTTCTCCATGCTGATCCTCATCCTCGGAGTATCCCCCATACTCGCACCAACTGCAGGCAGTTACATTGTAGCATATGCCGGATGGCAATGGGTATTTGTAGTGCTGGCTGTCCTTACGGCCGGTGCATTCCTGGTGGTATGGTCTAAACTGCCGGAGAGCAAAGGCCCCGATCCCTCCTTCTCGTTAAAGCCCATGGCCATTCTCCGTTCATACCGGATGGTGCTGCGGGAACCCCAATATGTGAACTATGCCCTGGCTGGATCTATCGCTGCAGCCGGCCTCTTTGCTTACCTCGGCGGATCGCCTTTTGTGTTCATGAAATATTATCAGGTAAACGAACAGCAATACGGCTGGATCTTCGCATTGATCGCTGCCGGATTGATTGCCAGTAGTCAACTGAACAACCTGATCCTGAAAAAATACCAGAGTGCTTCCATCCTGCGCGTGGTCATGACTATTCAATCCATTGCCGGATTATTGCTGGTTACCGGCGCATATGGCGGCTGGCTGACCATCACAACTACCATTATATTACTCTGTATCTTCCTGAGCTGCCAGGGTTTTACATTCCCCAATGCAGCAGCCCTCGCCATGGCCCCTTTCTCTAAAGGAGCAGGCAGTGCCGCTGCGCTGATGGGTGCTTTCCAGATGGCTTGTGGAGCGCTTGCTTCTGCACTGGTGGGGCTATTCTTTAATAATACCCCGCAACCCATGATGGCGGTGATGAGTTGTTGTTCCTTGCTGGGGTTAATCATTCTTCTGGCTGGCTCCCGAAGACTGAAGTATGCAGCCAATCCGGCTGTTGCTGAAGAAGAAGAACTGGAATTGCTGGAGAAATTCTGATCAGGCTTTCCGGAACTGCAGGGGAGATTGTCCCGTTTCCTTCTTGAAGAAATTATTGAAATGGCTGACTTCCCTGAAGCCCAAAGCCCAGGCAATGTTGGATACGGGCCAGCTGCTGTGCTTCAGCAGGATCCGCGCTTCCTGTAATAAGCGTTCCTGGATCAGTTGGGATGTGGTTTTTCCTGTATTTTCCTTGACTGCACGGTTCAGGTGATTGACATGTACAGCCAGTTGCGAAGCAAATGCAGAGGCGGTACGCAGTTTAATTTCACTATGAGTATCATCAATAGGGAATTGCCGCTCGAGTAATTCTAAAAAAATTGCTGCAATACGTTGGGAAGCATTAACGGGACTCCGGCTGGACTGAACGGCAGGTTGGCTCTTGAGTGCAAAATGGATCAATTCAAACACCAGGTTGCGTAATACATCATATTTATGCGGGTAGTCGGAATTGAGTTCAGCATCCATCTTCTGGAAACAGTGCCTGACCGTCACCACCTGCTCGTCTGTTAATTCATATACGGGAGTACCGGACGGCTGGAACATTTCATACTGGCCCAGGTTGCCGAACTGGCTGAAAAAAGAGCTGTCGAATATGCAGTAATATCCCGTCAGCGGTGTAAGGTGCTCCCATTTGTAGGGGATCAGCGGATTGGAAAAGGAAAGCGCCTGTTTGCCGACTTCAATTACCTTATCTGCATAATAAACCCGGCTGTTTCCCTGTACCAGCATCACTTTATAAAAATCACGTCTGCTGTAGGGTATCGGTGGCGCATTATCTCCGGCATAGGTTTCCAGGCGGAATAAATTAAAATGCCCGATCCCTTCCCGGAGGTTTTCCGGCACCCAGTTGAATTTACGCTTATAGAAGTCTGCTATCTTTTCAACCTTCTGCATGTCATAGTAAGATAACAATTTCCCGGCTTTCATCGGATCAGTGTTGTTTTTTATGCAGTATCGCGTTGAAGGTATAGCCGGCGTAGAGGTTCCAGACAAAATCCTTCCCGGGAATGGTGGAATGGAATTTTTTATTGGTCTGGACCCCTGCAAATACTGGTATCGTTTTATGATTCAGCTGGAGCCCGGCACTGGCATAATAGCCATCGGTATGATCCATTTTCAGGTAATACACCTGGGGTGTAAAACGCAACAGGAATTTTGATTGATCCGGTAATAATTGCAGGGTACTGTTCAGGGTAATGAAATTTGTTTGGCGGGTAGCCAGGGAGTCGGCACCATAGCTGTGCAGGTAGTATATGCCGATACTGGCATGTTTGCTGAAATGATACACCGGAGCCAGTTCTTCTGCAAAATAGCGTACCGGAGTGAGCATGCTTTTGGAGCTGCCGTTCTGTGTCACTGTGATCCGTTTGAAATTATAAGCGGGATGTCCGCCAACAGAGAGCCTGAATTTACCTTTTGTAATCATCTTGTAGCGGAACCAGAACACAAAAGACCAGGGTTTGAGTCCATCGAGGTCGAACCGGAACTGCGGATCAAAACTCAAGCGGCCTTTTCCAGCCGACAACTCAGCGATAAAAGCGGGTTTCCCCAGTGAAAAACTGGGAATCATGGACATGCCATTGTGATTCATGGAAAGATTGCCAGAAAGATGGAATTCCGGATCTTTCACTGTGCTGTCTTTCACCTGTGCAAAAACGTTTTGCCGGCTGATGATGAACAGCAGGAGCAAAACCAGTTTATTCATGATGGTGTGCATTAAAGGCCGGTCATCTTTTCCATGGCTTCGGTATAGCGGTTCCCGAGAATAGCAACGGCCGCAGCTGCTGTACCAATAGCATCCACTTCTTCTTTGCTTAATTGGATCCCAGCAGCGGCAGTGTTTTCCAGCATCCGGTGTTGTTTGGTTGTTCCCGGGATCGGTACGATCCAGGGTTTTTGCGCCAGCAACCAGGCCAACGCGATCTGGGCTGGAGTGGCGTTCTTTTCCGAAGCAGTTGCTTCGAGTAAGCGGATAAGGGTCTGGTTCTGTTTCAGGGCTTCCGGTGTGAAACGGGGTAAGCCTGCCCGGATATCACCTGCGGCAAAACTGCTCTGTTCGTTCAGGGTACCGGTGAGGTAGCCTTTTCCCAGTGGACTGAAAGGTACCAAACCAATGCCCAGTTCTTCCAGAACCGGCAGGATTTCTTTTTCGATGCCGCGTGTCCAGAGTGAGTATTCGCTTTGCAATGCTGTTACAGGCTGTACCGCATGAGCCTTTCGTATAGTTTGCGCACCGGCTTCAGAAAGACCAAAATGCTGTACTTTCCCCTGGGCGATCAGGTCTTTTACTGTGCCCGCCACCTCTTCAATAGGCACTGTTGGGTCCACCCGGTGCTGGTAAAGCAGATGAATTGTTTCTACCCGGAGACGCTTCAGGCTGCCTTCCACAGCTTTGATGATCCGTTCCGGGTGGCTGTTGACACCCGTCCAGCCCGGACTGCGATCTTCATTCAGGTTAAAACCAAATTTTGTAGCGATGGACACCTTGTTTTTATAAGGAGCCAGGGCCTCACCCACCAGATCTTCGTTAGTGTAAGGGCCATAGACCTCTGCAGTATCAAAAAAGCTAATGCCGGCATCAACGGCAGCATGCATCAGCCGGATCATTTCTGCTTTGTCGGCGGCAGGACCCAGCCCGAAGCTCATCCCCATACAGCCAAGCCCTATGGCAGAAACTTCTAAAGATGTCTTACCCAGATTACGGTATAGCATATTGACCTGTTTTAAGCGTTCGATGCAAAGAAACAAAGCTTCAGATTAGTGCCCTTATACTATTAAGAGCAATTTTTACAAAATTCAAACAAGAGTAACCGGATTCGGTATCTTTATCTAAAGTAAGTATATGGAACGCATACAGGTCAGTACATGGGTCAACGCAACACTTGCCAGGGTATGGGAATGCTGGAACAGCCCGGAGCATGTGATGCAATGGAATTTTGCCGTGGCCGATTGGCATTGCCCGGGAGCCTATAACAAGTTTATAGTAGGAGGGGAGTTTCATTATGTAATGGCAGCCCGTGACGGATCCATGGAGTTTGATTTCTGAGGCACCTACGACCAGATCGTCCCCGAACAATTACTGGAGATCACCCTGGGGGATGGCCGGAAGCTGACGGTTCAGTTTGCTGCAGAGGGAACTGGCACAAGGGTGACTGAATTGTTTCAGCCGGAGAACCAGAATCCTGCGGAGATGCAGCAGGCAGGCTGGCAGATGATCCTGGAGAATTTCAAGAAGCATACGGAATCGCTGCCGGCATAAAAAAACAGAGCCCCTGCTGCGGGGCCCTGTAGTTGACTGCTGTTGACCTGTTAAAAAGCGATCAGGCGGCTTGCTGCTGTGCAAGGTTGATAAAACTGCAGAAAACAAAATTCTGCACCGCTCCCGCCGGGGTGATATGATCTTCACGGCGGCATTCAATATTTCTGAATTCGTTTGCTTCGAAAGTGGTTTTCATGCTGGCTTCGTTGTATTGTTTCACCTCCAGTCCGCTGCATTTTTGCGGCCCCTCAGTTGAAAAGGTCCCTACGATCACGATCCCTTTTGCAGCCTTGCGTACGATATTGAGATAGACATCAATTTTCTCCTGGCTGGTCTGGAAATGAAAGGCAGCACGGTCGTGCCAGCAATCGTATTGCTCTTTGGGTTTGAAGTCAAGGATATCAGCAACGATCCATTTTACATTTTCTGCCGCTGCACCCAACCGGCTTTTAGCCCGTTCAATCGCCGCAGCGGAAATATCCAGTACTGTGATATTCGTATAACCTTCCTGTAACAGATGGTCCACCAGTTTGCTGTCGCCGCCCCCCACATCAATGATCCGGGCTGTTTTGGGCAGTCCCAATCGCCGGATGAAGTCAAGCGACAGTACAGGAACTTCCTGCGTCCAGCTCACCTCATGTGGTGCTTTGGTGCGGTAGATCTTTTCCCAGTGCTGTTTTGAATCCTGATTCATGTATCAAATCTACCATTTTAGGATTTCGGGATTTGTGATTGAGGTTACAAAAACAAGGGGGTATTGTAAAACTCCTGTCAAAAAAGAAACTGGGGTTGTAAACAGTCGAAGACTCTTAAGAGTCTTCGACTGTTTACAACCCCAGCGATCCTACCTGTTTGAAAATGAATTATTTCCGCACTAAACGGTACTTGGCTGTCCGTGCGTCATTGATCACACCTTTCCAGTTGAGGCCGTATCCGAAATCATACATATGCCCTTCTGAATCCTTATGGCATTTCAAATCGTGAGGCACATCTTCTTTATTGGCTTCCACGGTTTCCATATCAGCCGGCAGCTGTACCGGTAATAAGGCCGAAGGTTCTGCTTTTCCGGTGAGGATATCGAGCAGGGCCTGGTCCTGTACCCCAAAAGATACCAGGATACCATTTACCTCTTTCTCAAACTCATTCACTACGGCAGGATTGCTCAATGCCATGGAAACGATCACCGGTTTGCCATTCATGGCTTTTTTGGTATCCAGAATAGCATCCAGGTCTTTGTAGTTGGCAGCTGTTGTTGTCTTGCCCTTATAAGAACGGTTGGTAATGCTGGGATCGATCACCGGATCACCAGCGGCAATGCTCTGCGCTCTTGCATTGGTAGCCGTATACGGCTTGTATTGTAAGGTAATGGGTACATAGCCATTGCCTCCTGCTTTACGGTCCACTATATCATAACCGGTACCACCCATCGGGCCTTTTACAAATACAATGGCCAAATCTGCTTTGGAGGGATCATCGGTTACTGTAAAATATTTTTTCAGCAATTCGGTATTCACCGCATCTTCAATACGCTCCGGGCTGCTGTTGCCGAACCAGTCGCGGCCTGCAGGGATCACCCGCTTGGGCACATAAACCGTAATGCCTTTCTTCAGCGGCAATACGGAAGCTTTATTCTTCAGTAACACCACTGATTTAAGCTGTGCTTCATAGCCTGCTTTCATGAATTCGGGATTGCCCACAACCGATTTTGTGGTGGCAGCATCCAGGTAAGGATTTTCAAACAACCCGGTCTGGAAGATATTGCGCAGCAAACGCACAGCAGATTGTTCAAAACGCTTGCGGTAAACGGCTTCACCGAATTCCTTTACCCCCATGGCATAGGCTTCGAGTACCGGTTTGGCATCATTGTTTCCGCCAAACTGGTCCACGCCGGCATTGAGTACCTTGTAATGGCGCTGGGCAATGGTAAGGCTTTCCACGCCCCAGGATTTACCCATGAACTGGTCGGGTGTTTTTCCTTCATCTGCGGTGATCATCCAGTCGGTGCACACCACACCATCGTATCCATATTTTTTGCGAAGCAGGTCGGTGATGATGTATTTGCTGTAACTGTTACCTACATTCTCCTTATTCACGTTATCCTGTCCGTAGGAAATGGTATAGTAAGGCATTACTGCTGCAGCTTTACCGGTCTTGCCATTCAGTTTGAAGGCACCTTCTGTAAAGGGCTTCAGCTGGGTCTGGAAATTATTACCGGGATATACAGCGAATTTACCGTAGGCGAAATGTGCATCACGACCCCCTTCTTCCGGTCCTCCGCTGGGCCAATGCTTCACCATGGTGTTCACACTATGATAACCCCAGCCATTCATGATCTCGGATGTACCGGTTGAAGTCTGGAAGCCATCCACATAGGCACGGGACAAATCGGCTGAAAGCCGGGGGTCTTCACCAAAAGTGCCATTGATCCGGTTCCAGCGGGGCTCCGTACCCAGGTCGATCTGGGGCGATAGAGCAGTGGCAATGCCCAATGCCCGGTATTCCTGTGCGGCAATGCTGCCGAACTTTCTCACCAGTACCGGGTCGAAGGTAGCCGCCATTCCCAGGCTTTCGGGCCACATGGAGATGGTGCCGCCGGATCCGTAATTGTATTCTGCACTGGAAACTGCCTGATGCCGGGGATCAGTACTGTTATTGGCAGGTATGCCCAGTCCCAGGCCTTCTACAAAAGCCTGCAGTTTGTTATTCCATTCGGCAGCCACTTCCGGACTCTGTACTCTGGTGACGAGCACATGCCGCAGGTTATCTTCTTTCAGGAATTTTTGCTGCTGGTCGCTCAGGTCGGAAGCAGCGGCACCGCTTTCAGGGAAGGGCTTGCCATTATAAGTGGAAGCGCCAAAACCACGGGGATTACCTGGAACGGCCTGGTGCGCGCTGTAAAGCATGAGACCTGCGATCTGTTCCACCGTCATCTTGCTGGCCAGATCTTTGGCCCGCTGATCTACCGGCAGGCGCCAGTCTTCATAAGCATCCAGTTTGCCATTCTTGTTCAGGTCTTTGAACTTAAGACCATTTACCGTCAGGATCTGTACGCCCGATTCCGGAGAATACCCCAGTACCGGCCCCTTGGTGTTTTTCACCGTAACAAATCCGCTTTGCGCTTGTGCCACTGTAATAGTGATCATCGCTATGAGTCCTGCTAGTTTCTTTTTCATAATTGGTATTTATCGATATATCATTTTCTATGTGCCTATGCTCCTGCGCTGAAGCTACGGCGCAGGCGCAGTGGTAAAAATTAATTACTTCCTGCAATCTCAAACAACTCCTTATCCAGCTGCGGTTTCACTTCGCAAACCGTATTGAAATGCATGGTGGCTGTTTTCTCAGCATTGAATGCCGGCCATACCGGTAATCCTTTATGGCCCGGATTGCCCGTGCGCGCAAAAGCGATCCATGCCGCACTTATTTTATCCGCCAGAACATACGTTTCTTTCCGTCCACCGGTCATTTCCTCACAACGCGCGATATTATTAAATACAAAAGGCAGCTCCATACAATGGAAGGATTTGAACTTGCCATCCAGTACAGGGCTCTGGTACGTAAACAGGTACATATAAACCGGAGCTGCATTCAGGGCAGCTTTCTGCTTCGCCTGGCTTACTGCACCAGGGCGGAACATAACATCCACATCCATCAGGTCGCTGGGCAGGGTATCGTTCGGGTATACTTTTTTCACTGCCGCAATGAATGCATCTGTTTTATCCTTATAGCGGTTTTTCAGGATGCCTTTCACTTCATCCAGTGAAGCTTTGGTCTTACCCGTGAAGGCCGACATTACAAATTCATTTTTCACGGTACCGATCAGCAAGGGAATATTTTTCGAAAGTTCCATGGCTTCAGGCGAGAGTAATTGGTAGGGCAGGTCTTCGCCATCCATGCTGGGTCCCCAACCGGCACTGATGCCATCAACGGGTTTCCCGGACTTGGCTGCCCGCTGGTTAACGATGTTCAGCGCTTTATTGGCAGCATCGGCCAGTGTCTGATAGGGTATTTTCTGCAGGCTATCCACCTGTTCCGGTTGGAGGTTCAGCACTTTCAGGAGCTCGGCACCCACTTCCTGTGTCTGGGCTTTTTCCTTCATGGAAGAACGCCAGGCGCCGCTCTGGTTGATGGCTTTATGGAAGAGGCCTTTCGCACTGGGCATGGCCATCAGGGTATTCACTTTGGCACCGCCACCGCTCTGTCCAAAGATGGTGACATTACCCGGGTCTCCACCGAAATTAGCAATATTATCGCGCACCCATTCCAGCGCCGCACGGAGATCGATAATACTCAGGTTGGCAGAATGCTTGTATTTCTCTCCATATGCTGAAAGATCCAGAAAGCCCAAAACATTCAACCGGTGGTTGATGGATACCACCACCACATCACCTTTTTTAGAAAGGTTTTCGCCGTCGTAAGACGGCAATTCCTGGGAAGAACCTGCGGTAAAACCGCCTCCATGGATCCAGAACAATACCGGCCGTTTTTTGCCATCGTTGATCCCGGTACTCCAGATATTGATCCGCAGGCAGTCTTCACTGGTATAGCCCCAGTCGTGGTGGAAGAAGAATTCACTTTCATCCTGTACACTGGTGGTGGGGCGCTCCAGTGGCGCTACCGGCCCATAAGTCATGGAGCTTCTGACGCCGTTCCATTTCCGTGGTTTCTGCGGCAGTTCAAAGCGTTTGGCTTCCGCATAGGGGATCCCTTTGTACGTATAAATGCCATTGTGAATGTAGCCGCGCACTTTACCCGATTCGGTCTGGGTGACTGCGGTGTTTTCGCCGGTGATCAGTTGTGCCTGGGCAAGCTGCAGCAGGCACAGCAAGCCGGCGAGGAGGAAGGAGGTTTTTTTCATATTGTCTCAGTTAGGAGACAATAATACGAAAATAGTGTATATTGGCCGCACAGATTTTACCGGAATGGGCAAGGCAAAACATAAAGCGCAATGGGAAAAAGTGGATTTTGACGGGCTCTTCCTGCCGCATATAGCCATTGATACGGTCATTTTCGGCTATCATGAAGGCCGGATGATGGTTTTACTGCTGCAGTACAAACATACCCGCGAGTATGCCCTGCCGGGCGGCTTTATCCTGAAAACCGAGCATATTGATGATGCGGCCAAACGGATCCTGAAAGACCGGACCGGCCTGAGCGATATCTATCTTGAACAGTTCCATACGTTTGGGCGGAATGACCGCCAGGATAATTCCATAAAGGAGTTCCTGGTGGCGCAGGGCAAAAAACCGCCGGCCGATCATTTTCTCCTGCAGCGGTTCATCTCCATCAGTTACTATGCATTGGTTGATTTTACCAAAGCCATTCCGGCGAAAGATGAATTGTCGGATGCCTGCCAATGGGTGGATATCCGCAAGATCCCGAAGCTGATCCAGGATCACCGCAGTATTATTCAAACAGCGTTGACCCGGCTGCAGGAAGACCTCGACAGAAAGCTGGTAGGCTTCAATCTCATGCCGGAGACTTTCACCATGAAAGAGCTGCAGGGGTTGTATGAAACCATACTCGGCCAAAAACTGTTACGTACCAGTTTCCAGCGGAAAATGCTGGCCATGGATATACTCGAAGTGGTCGATAAAAGGATGACGGGTGGCGCGCATAAGGCGCCCTACCTCTACCGATTTAAACAATAGATACATTGATTTACTAATATGACTAAACGCTGAATGCAAATGCAATCGGTTGAGTAATCAGATCGTTAATGCAACGAGCTTCTGAAAAATTTTGGTACCTTCCGGTATGCATTTACTGGCTGCGCTGCTCTCCCTTTCTGTAACGATCCATACTGCTGATCCCTTGCCGGGCGATACGCTCAAAGCCAGTAGCCTGCTCCTGAACGGCAAAGGGTATTCCAAGAATTTCACGCCCGATATGGGCAGTCCCTTCCTGATGACAGATACTTCAGTGGGGAATATCTTATATAATGGTAACTGGTATACCGGTGCCGGTTTTTACTATGATTGTGAAGACGATCTGCTCCTGCTCAAGGATGCCGACGGTCTTTTCTGGATTGAATTGATCCGGAAGAAGACAGCGGCATTTACCATTGCCGGCCGGCAATTCATCAAAAGAAAACTGGAAACTCCCGAGGAAGCATTTTATGAATTGGCCTGGCAGGGCAGGAAATCCTTGCTCGTTAAATGGCGCAAGATAAAGATCACCGGCAACGATTTCCAGCTTCATTACCAGTTAAGCGCAAAATTGTTTCTTACGGATGAAGCCGGTTTTACAGAAATAAAAAGCGTTGACGATCTCGCAAATCGCTATGGTAAAAAAGCAGCTGCAGTAAAGCAGCATCTCAAAAGCAAGAAGCACAGCTTTAAAAAAGAACCTGTACAGACGGCTGTTGCCGCTATACGTTATTTAGAATCTGACAGCCAGTGAAGCAATTACTCCTCTTGGTATTCCTGACAGCAAACGGACTGATGCTTGCAGCGCAGCAGCGGGCAGCATTCGACAGCCTGGTACAGGTATTGGAAAAACAGCATACGATCCGGATCTTTTATGATAAAAAGCAGACCGACTCCCTTCATATCCGTCCGGTAACCGGAAATCCGGAAACCATCCTCCGGGAACAATTGAATGGAACAGGCCTGCAATTGTACAAAGACAGCTACGGACGTATTTTTATTTACAACGGCCCTACACCGGCTGTAAGTTTGCCGGCAGATTATTTTACAGCAGTACCTTCTCCGAAAACAGACAAAGAAGAGGAAGAGGAAAAAATAGTGAAGGCCACTGTCGATAACCGTATTTATACAATTGGCAAGAAAGGAGCAGCGGGTACTACTGCTGTGATCACCGGCTATATCCGGGATGCCCGTAACGGCGAACCTGTAGTGGCCGCATCGGTTACAGTGGAGGGAAAGGCTGCTGGTGTTTCATCGGATGCCTTTGGTTTTTATACGATCACGCTGCCCAAGGGACGTGCACGGCTCCGGATCAGCAGTGTGGGTATGGTGGAATTGATCCGTCAGGTGGAGGTACTCGGCCCCGGCCGCCTCGACCTGGATATGCAGGAAGAGATCCGCAGCCTGAAATCTGCATTGGTAGTAGCTCCCCGCCAATCGAATGTACGGGGATTGCAGATGGGGGTGGAGCGGCTGAACCTGAAAACCATCAAGCAGATCCCTGCGATATTTGGAGAAACCGATGTACTCCGTTCCCTGCTCACCTTGCCCGGTGTCACTTCCGTTGGCGAAGGAACCGTGGGCTTCAATGTGCGCGGTGGCAGTGCCGACCAGAACCTGATCCTCCTGAATGATATGACCCTTTTCAATCCGACCCATGTGTTCGGTTTATTCTCGGCTGTGGATCCGGATGTGATCCGCGGACTCGAACTCTATAAAAGCGCTATTCCCGAACGGCTGGGCGGACGTATCTCATCGGTGATGGATATCAGTACAAAAGACGGCAACAGCAAAGAACTGACCGGAACAGTAGGCATTGGCCCAATGACCAGCCGCTTTATGCTGGAAGGTCCGCTGGCTAAAGAAAAATCAACGATACTGGTAGGAGGACGCCTGACCTATTCCGACTGGCTGATCCGGAACCTGAAAGACCCTTCCTTTAAGAACAGCCGGGCCGGTTTCCAGGACCTGCTCCTGCATTTCTCCGATAAACTCACGGATAAAGACCAGCTCTATATCACGGCATATGCCAGTAACGACCGTTTCCGGCTCAGCGCTGACTCCACTTATCGTTATGTCAATGCAAACGGCCGCATCAAATGGCGGCACAATTATTCTGATAAATTCAGTCATGTTATTTCTGCCGGAGTGGATCATTACCGGTATTCCATCACAACGAACAGTAACCCGGTCAATGAATTTGATCTCGGTTTCGGGATTAACCAATACAGCGGTCGGGCGGATTTCAAATACACACCCGACAACCGGCATGAAATTACTATGGGATTGCAGCATATCCAGTACCAGCTGGACCCGGGGCAGATCACCCCCACCAATGCGGCCTCGCTCGTCAAACCGGTTAACCTGCAGCAGGAAAGAGCAACTGAATCTGCACTCTTCCTGGGAGATCAGTTCCGGATCAGTGAAAAGTTTTCTGTGCAGGGCGGCGTCCGCTTTGTATACTACCGGAAAACGGGACCTGCAACAGTGTATATTTATCAGGATGGACAGCCCAGAAGGGAAAACACGGTTATTGATTCTGTACAATACACCAATGGCAAACCGATCGCAAACAAACAGGGTCCCGAATTCCGTTTCTCGGCACGCTATCTCATCAGCAACCGGGCTTCCGTGAAACTCAGTGTGAATACCCTGCAGCAGTTTATTCAGGTGATCAGCAATACCACCGCCATTTCACCGACCGATATCTGGAAACTCAGTGATACATATATCCAGCCGCAAAAAGGGACACAATTCTCTGTTGGTTATTATCTTCAGCCAGGCAGTAAAGGAATCGAAATTTCTGTTGAAGCCTATTATAAGAACACAAAGCATATCCTCGATTATAAGAGTGGTGCCCGTTTGTTGCTGAACCCCGCACTCGAACGTGAAGTGATCAATACCGATGGGAAAGCTTATGGCGCCGAATTCCAGATCAAAAAGAACCAGGGCAAATTCAACGGCTGGCTGAGTTATACCTATATGCGGTCTTTCCTGAAAGTGAATGACCCGCTGGCGGGAGAGACCATTAACAATAACGACTTCTACCGCGCCAATTTCGATAAGCCGCATATTGTTAACCTGGTGACCAATTACCGCTTTACCCAGCGGGTGAGCCTTTCCATCAACACGACTTATAGTACAGGACGCCCGGTTACTTTTCCTGTGGGTATTTATGATGTGGGCGGAGCACCGCGCGTCTTTTATTCAGAACGGAATGCCTACCGGATCCCCGACTTCTTCCGTGTGGATCTGTCGATGAATATCGAGAACAGCCCCAAATTGAAACAACGCTTTCATACCTCCTGGACCTTTGGCGTCTATAATATTACAGGAAGGGACAATCCCTATTCGGTTTATTATACCCTGGAGAATGGAAAGATCAAAGGGTATCAGCTGTCTGTATTTGCCACAGCACTGCCATTCGTCACCTTTAACCTGAAGTTCTGATGCAACTGAAACTATATATAGCGGCCTTTTCGCTGTTGCTGGTTTTCTCCTGCAGGAAACCCTTCAGCCTTCCGGTTACCGGTACCGACCAGCAGGTGGTGATCGTGGAAGGCGATATTGTAACAGGTACTAATGTGGAGAACACCTTTCACCTTTCCCGGCTGCGCAGCCTTTCCAACCCCGATCAGCCGGCCCCCGAAGTATTTGCCAAAGTAGATATCGTATCGGCAAACGGAACCCGCTACCGGCTGCCTGAAGTCAGTTCCGGGGTCTACAGCAGCTCGCTTTCCCTGGACCCGAATACCAGTTACCAGTTGCAGGTAGAGACCAGCAGTGGAAAGCAGTTGCAGTCGCCTTTGTCCCAACCTATGATTACTCCGCCGATCGACAGTGTAACGTTCACCTATAACGGCCCGGAGCGGATCGTCCGCATTTTTGTACATACCCATAACCCGGCAGGCGGCAGTCCCTATTACCGGTGGACCTTCCGGGAAACCTGGGAGAACGATGCCCGCTACGAATCCCTCTACGATTTTGTGAACGGGCAGATCGTATTGCGTACTCCCGCGCAAATGATCTATGCCTGTTATAAGGAAGACAGTTCACATACCATTATACTGGCAGATAACAGCAGCCAGTCTGCCAATGTGATCAGCTATCAGCCTGTAACTGTATTAAATGGCCCATCAGACAAATTATATGTGCGATACAGTATCCTGGTACAACAATATTCCATCACTAAAGAAGCCTATAACTATTGGGATATCCAGCGTAAGAATACCGAGCTTACCGGGACTCTTTTTGATCCGCAACCCTCAAAAGTGCCCACCAATCTTGTTTGCACCAATGACCCGCAGCAACAAGTACTGGGCTGGGTTTCTGTGGGCAACCGGACCGAGCACCGCATCTTCATCCGTAACTCACAGGTCTCCGGATGGCCGTTCCGCAACGAGGCATTGGATTGTGATGCCGTAACACGCGGCAATCAGGCTTCAGCCGAGTTCTACCTGGCGAATCATCCAGACTACCTGCCCGCATTTTATATCACGGGGGGAGGCTATGGGCTAGCTCCCCGGATCTGTGTAGACTGCCGGCTAACCGGTGGCACATTAACCAAACCTTCATACTGGTAACCCATGCTGCGTTTCCGCTTCATATTGCTTCTCTGTTTTGCTGTTCTGGTGCAGCAGGCAATTGCCCAGCAGCCCGTGCGAATTACCCTGCATGCCGATCAGCAGGCCTATCTTTCCGGTGAACTCATTTGGGTGGACGGTATCGTACAGCAACAGCAATCCATATCCCGGATTATGCATATACAATTGCTCGACCGGACCGGCACAGCAGTTTCAGAGTCCGGACTCCAGCTTCAGGATGGTAAGTTCAATGGGTGGCTTGCCATTCCAAAAGGAGTACGGTCCGATTATTATTTTCTGGACGCTTATGTAAAAGGAGGTAGTGGTGTTACAAATACAACAGCTGTAATGGTGATCAATCCTGCAAAGCCGCCAGGCTCCTGTACTGCCGCTGCGCTCCCGCAACCGGAACAGCAAAAAAAACAAAGCCTTGACCTGTCTCTTTCCATCCCATCAACAGGTACACGCGGAAAACTCAACTCCACCATACAATTGCCTGCAGGGATCACGCAAGCTGCCTGCTATATCAGTCGCTACGACCGGCTGGAGGAGATGACCGATAGCGTGAATGCCTTATACCCACTGTCGTTTACCCATGCAGACCTGCAGGTACCTGAACTGGAAGGGCATACGGTTACTGTAAAGGCGACCGATAAAGACAATGACCGGCCTATGGCAGGTATCCGGTTAACATTGGCTGTTTTGGGGGGACAATCCGCAATTTCAAACAGCAGTACCGATGAAAAAGGTATGGCCTCTTTCATATTGCCTTTGCTTAATGGGGATCAAACGCTGATCTGTTTTGCAGAAGATTCCGTACGCGCAAAAACACAGATCCGTTTTTCCGGAGAAGCGGGTACGGTACCACCCATAGCCTTCCCTTGTCTTTCCTTGCCTGAAACGCTGCGTGCTGCTATCGAAAGCCGGATGCAGGAAGTCCGTGCCGCACAATGGTATCAGACAGCATCCTGGTTAACCCTTACTCAGGAAGATAAAGACACCACTGATTTTTACGGAGAGCCCTATAAACGGTACCGCTTCGATGATTATGTGCGGTATCCGAATATGGAAGAGCTGATCATTGAATTCATTCATGAAGCCCGGGTAAAAAAATCAGGGGAGGAGGATATGCAGATCCGGATCATGGACCTTCCCGGTAATACATATTTCAAGGAACATGGACTGGTGATGCTGGATGGGATCCCGCTTCCGGCTGCATCCATGAATGCCCTGATGAAGCTGGACCCCCTGCTGCTGGAATCGGTTGACCTGATACCGCAACGATATATTATCGGGTACAGTACTTATCAGGGACTGATGCACTATAAGTCGTATAAAAAAGATGGCGCTGGATTTACATGGCCGGCTGGTTACTGGATCCAGCCCTTTCATGGAATTCAGGAGAATACCATACCAACATATATGGAGCGGACAGATGCTGGAAGTACAACAGCTGATCTTTCACCCCGGCTTTGGCGCGAAACAGATCTAAAGCCAGATGCCCAGGGCAGGCTGCAGCTGCAGTTTACCACAAATGACCTTCCGGGTACCTACCGGATAAAAATTATAGCATCCACAGCAGCCGGGAACGAACAGGCAGGAACCGTATTGTTTCAGGTTACACCTTCCGGAAACTGATCACTGCACCACACCGGGCTTCCCATAATACCGGTCGCGCAGCCAGAACGCTACATTCACGAGCAGGATCAATGCAGGCACTTCCACCAAGGGACCGATCACGCCTGCAAAAGCCTGGCCACTGTTGATACCAAATACACCAATGGCAACTGCGATTGCCAGTTCAAAATTGTTTCCGGCAGCGGTAAAGGCAATCGATGTATTGGTGCTGTAATCAGCGCCCATTTTTTTGCCGATCAAAAAGCTGATAAAAAACATGATGGCGAAATAGATCACCAGTGGAAGGGCAATGCGCAGTACATCCAGCGGGATCTTTACAATGGCCTGCCCTTTCAGGCTGAACATCACAAGGATCGTAAACAGCAATGCGATCAGGGTAATCGGGGACACCAGTGGAATGAACTGTTTGGTAAACCAGTCTTCTCCCTTCCAGCGGATCAGCAGGTAACGGGTAAGAAAACCTGCCAGGAAGGGAATTCCCAGGTAAATGGCCACCGATTCAGCGATCTGCCCAATGGTGATCGCTACAGTAAGTCCCTTGAACCCAAATAACGGCGGTAAAACGGTTACAAATACCCAGGCATAGACACTGTACAAGGCCACCTGGAATAGGCTGTTCAACGCCACAAGTCCGGCAGCGTATTCCCTGCTGCCCTCCGCCAGTTCATTCCACACGATCACCATGGCAATACAACGGGCCAGTCCGATGAGGATCAGTCCCGACATATACTCCGGCTGGTCGCGCAGGAATACCAACGACAACACAAACATCAGTAGCGGACCGATCACCCAGTTCAGCAGCAGTGAAATGCCCAGTATGCGTTTATTGCGGAATACCTGTCCCAGCTGGTTGTATTTCACTTTTGTAAAAGGCGGATACATCATCAGGATCAGCCCCACAGCCAGCGGAATATTGGTGGTACCACTGGAATAACTGTTGATGGAATCGGCTGCTTCCGGAAAGAAATAACCAATGCCTACACCGAGAATCATGGCCAGAAAGATCCAGAGCGTGAGATAGCGGTCCAGGAATTTCAGTTTTTTCCGTTCATGAGCCGGGGCGCAATTAGCGTTGGTTGCTGTTGTCATGGTTAGTGGGTTGCGAGCTGTTCGTTGATGAAATTGCGGCAGTAGTCCCGGATCATATCCCGTACCCGTGCAAATTCGGCAGTGATTTCTTCCGGACTCCCTTTGGCTTTGGCCGGGTCGGGAAAATTGTAATGGAATTTTTTGGCATTGGAGGGGAAGTAGGGACAACGCTCGCGGGCATTATCACATACTGTAATTACGTAGTCAAAGTCGATATCACGGTACTCCAGTACATTATTTGACGTATGGTGGGAGATATCAATGCCATCGGCCTTCATGGTTGCAATGGCTCCGGGATTTACCCCATGGGTTTCCACACCGGCGCTGTATACTTCAGCCCGGCTTCCGGCAAAATGCTGCAGGTAACCATGTGCCATCTGGCTCCGGCAGCTGTTACCCGTACATAATACAAGGATCTTTTTCATTAAATATTTGGTATTTTCTTATTACCTAAAACCTATTACTTTTCAGCAGCACCCGCTACCAGGCTCACAGCATTTTTTTGCTTCTGCCTGCGGCTTGCGGGCAAATACAGTGATGCTGAATATGCCCATCCGGCTGTCTTTCAACAGCGCCATTTCTTCTGCATTCAGGTACTTGCTGAGGATATCATCAGGAATGATGATCGGCTTTTCTTTCTGGATCGTGATCGTTTCAAATCCATTGATCTTTATCAGCTCAAGATATACATCTTTCTGGATCGCACCTGCCACACAACCGGCATACATTTCTGCCGTTTCTTTAAGGGCAGCGGGTAATTCACCTACCAGCACCACATCACTGATGCTGAAATGGCCACCGGGCTTGAGTACACGGAAGATCTCTTTAAATACGGCATCCTTATCAGGCACCAGGTTCAATACGCAGTTGCTGACGATCACATCAGCTGTATTGGCCGTTACCGGCATTTTTTCAATATCTCCCTGACGGAATTCTACATTATTATAACCACGCACTTCAGCATTCTGCCGGGCACGGTCAATCATGGCCGGAGTGAAATCAATACCGATCACTTTTCCTTGCGGACCGGTTTCATGGCGGGCAATAAAGCAATCGTTACCTGCTCCACTACCCAGGTCAATCACCACATCACCCGGTTTGATCCGGGCAAACTGCGTAGGCAGTCCGCAGCCCAGGCCCAGGTCTGCATCCTTATTATACCCTTCCACATTCGTATAATCATCGGTCATGATATTATACACTTCGGTGGAGCATTCGCCCGATCCGCAACAGGAGCTCATGTTGGTGGCCAGATCCTGCTGGGCGATTTCACTGTATTTCTGTTTTACCAGTTCTTTTAATTGATCTGCTGTTTGCATATAGATGGAGGTTTTGTTTAATCGTAATAATGCGATGAATCAGGGCAAAAAAAATCAGCAACAACCTGTTCCGCAGGTGGCACTTTTATCCAGCAGTCCGCCCAGCAATTGCTTTGCTTTCTGCCATTCCGTATCGTCAATACAGTAACAGGTGGAAACCCCTTCAATCTCCCCCTTGATCAATCCGGCTGCTTTCAGCTCTTTCAGGTGTTGTGAAACAGTGGATTGGGAGAGGGGCAGCTCTTCCACGATATCCCCGCAGATACAAGCCTGCTTTTGCAGCAAGAGCTGCAGGATGGCGATCCGTGCCGGATGCGATAAGGCTTTGGCGTACCGCGCCAGGGCCAGTTCGGTTTCGGAATAGTCTGCTGTTTTTGTTGCGCCCATATTCATCGCAATATTACGATGAAAAGAATGATATGGCAAAATATTTCTCCTTATTTCTCTTAAATATATGATTTAGAATCACTTATGGTACAAGATCGAAAACAGCAGTAAACTTCATGCCCACTTCATTATCGGTTTTCACCATCATCAGGGAGGGGCGCTCCAGATTATATTCTTCGATCAGGATGATAAAGTTGCCAGTAACAGTAACACGATTGCCCGAACGGTTTTTGGTGGCGGTAAAATGAATGTTTTTGCTTACTCCATGGAAGCTGAGTGTGCCGGTAATATCCAGTATTGATCCGTTATCGGTTATGGCGGTACTTACAAAAGTGACATTTGGATACTTGATGGCTTCTGTCACTTCCATCATATGGGAATCACGGTTGGAATTATCGCTGTCAAAACTCGAAACTTTTACAGCAATGGCGACCTTGGAAACCTGCAGGCTTTTTTCATCATATTGCACAATGCCATCCACGGCCTTGCTAACGCCATCCCAACTGTGCATGGGATGATTCATATGATAGGTGATGGTCGACTGGCTTTTATCGAGCCGGGCACTTTTGATGACAGGATTGTTACCTGCTACAACGGTCAGCGAGGCAAATGCTGCCGCTATGAATAATACGTATTTCATCGGTTTATTTCAGTTTGATGGTGATCAGCGCTGCAGTATAAGCTGCAAATGTGGTGAATGCTGCCGCCCGGTGATAGGCTTTGATATTGGGATTATGTGCCCCTTCCAGCTGGCTGGCGAAGATATTGGTGGCGATCATGCCGCTCATATGAAGTATGGCCAGCCATTTGTGTAACCGTATTGGAGTAATACCGTGGTCGCGGCTAACCATGGGCGGTGGCGCAAATATTGACATTACTGCGGTCAGCGAATACGTGGTGTTGGTAAATGCGGCGAGCCCTTCATGAAATTCCTTAAGGTTTCCGGTATTCCCGTTTTTATAGAGGCGTGGACCCACAATCGCTTGTCCCAATAATCCACCCATTGTTGCCAGTCCGAGTACCTGGTGAGTCACCAGCATCGTCCGCCGGATCTTGAGGTCGCTGACCCTGCGTTCTTCAGTCAGGGGCTTTCCAAAATGCAAGAGCCCTTTTTCCCCCCACATCAGCCGTTGGGTAAAGAGCATCCGGGGCGGGAGCAATTCTTTTTGTACGGGTGCTGCCGTATCCAATAATGCTGTCAGTAAACTGTCGGTCTGTGCATGAAGCGCCGTAATGAAGCTGGCGCAAAGCAGGGTAAGAATCAGTTTTTTCATATCTGTATCTGATTAATTACATGGTTTATCCGGTACCATACCGGTACAGCAAACAGCAATAAAAGGCAAACGGGGAAGGAGCAGCGAACGTGAAGTGTTAGAGGTGGGCGATCTGTAACGCTTGTTGACTGAACTGCTCTTCAGCGCAATAAAGGTACTGTATAAATTTGTTAATGGCTTGTGATTTCAAGCCATTGACTTGTGGAATGGTGATTTTCGCCGGATCAGCAGTAGGATATTGAGCAAATAAAACAGGAACAGGTGAAGATAGCTGATCAGGTAATAAGCAAAATACCCTACTGTAATATCAGGTGCAGGGAGCACTTCCACCAGTATACCCTTACCGGTATTCCCATTGGAAAAAACAAAGGCATTGGTGAAGTTCCATCCGAAATGCAAGGCGATGGGTACCCAGAGCGTTCCGGTGCGTTGGTAGCCCAGACCATAGACAATACCGGCTGCTCCAGTAATCAGGAACACTACTATCATGGCTCCAGGATCTCCAAGAATGCCATAGGAGAACCAATGGTAGATACCGAATGCTGTTGCGGAGATCCATAACGCGTAACGGCTGCCCAGTTTTTTAATGAGCAGGTAAAATAAAACCCCACGGAAGATCAGCTCTTCAAATAACACCGACTTCACATTGTACCAGATCCCGTTCCAAAGCAGGCTCAGGCTGAAATCCGGGTTGAGTACCCATCGTTCCTGGCCAAAATACATCCGGAGAAAAAAAGTCAGCGAACTGCAGCCTGCAGCTAGCAGCAAAAATCCGGTAAAATCCCGCATCCTGGATACAGTTGGACGCAATCCCATAAATCCGAGATCCCCTTTCTCGGCCAGCCAGATGATCAGCCAGGAAAGCGCTAATTGTATGAGGATGCCAATCATGTTCAGATTCTTTTTTTATAACAGCGGCTGTTTGCGTTGCCGGTATACCTTCCAAAAGAGGGAATGGCTTTATAACCTTTCTTCTCATAAAGCGCCATCGCTTCCGGCTGATTGCTGCCGGTTTCCAGTATACAATATTTATACTGATAGGCTTTGGCCAGTTGTTCCAGTTCGGTGAGTACCTGCGAAGCCAATTGTTGTCTGCGGTAAGCCGGTTTCACATACATCCGTTTCAGTTCAACCGTTTCGCTTTCGTAAGGCCGGAACCCGCCACAGGCAATGGGGTTTTCATCATCCAGCACCAGTACTACTACCGTCAGGGAATCAATGGCATTCAATGCAGCAGCGGCATCTGCCTGCTCTCCATCCCGTTCACGTAATTCATTTTCCAGTTCCTTGCACAATGCCTGGAATCCGGGATGTTCCGCATCGGTTTCTATGAAGATATAGTCGTTTCTGCTTTTCATTGGTGTAAGGATTTCCGTACTGCAGGTACTACAACAGTGCCATACAGTTCAATCGACTTCATGATCTTGTCGTGTGGTACAAAACCGATACTGGCCTGCGCCAGGAAACGGGTGAAGCCGAAGAGTTCATGTTCATAAAGTATTTTATCGATCACCTGCTGCGGACTCCCCACCATCAATGCACCCTCCGGAGCCCTGAGGTAATCGTATTGCTCGCGGGTCAGGGGTTGCCAGCCTCTTTCTTTACCAACGCGGTACATCATCTGGGCATAATGCGGATAAAATACGTCGGCTGCTTTCTGGGATTCTTCGCCAATGAAAACATGGTTATTAATACCAAGACGGATGGCTTTGGGATCATGCCCTTCTTTTGCCAAGGCCTGTTTGTAAAGATCCATGAAGCGGGTGAAATAGCTGGGCTCACCACCAATGATCGCCAGCATCAGCGGCAATTTGAGTTTTGCCGCACGGATGGCCGAAGCAGGTGTGCCACCGGCTGCCAGCCATAAAGGAAGTTCCGTTTGCAAAGCCCTGGGGTATACACCCAGATTATTGATCGGTGCCCGTAGTTTTCCTTTCCAGCTTACTTTTTCGGAGGCGATGATCTTCAATAGAAGATCCAGCCGCTCTTCAAACAGTTCTTCATACCAGTTCAGGTCATATCCAAACAGGGGAAAGGATTCAATGAAGGAGCCACGACCTGCCATGATCTCGGCTCGGCCCCCCGATAACTGGTCCACTGTGGCGAAGGATTGATAGACCCGTACCGGATCATCCGAACTTAATACGGTTACCGCACTCGTGAGCCGGATCTGTTTGGTGATCATGGCAGCTGCGGCAAGAATAGTAGCAGGAGAGGATACGGCATAGTCAGGACGGTGGTGTTCACCAATACCAAATACATCCAGTCCCAGTTCATCGGCCAGCCGGATCTCTTCCATCAGGTCCTTTAATCGCTGCTGTGTATGCAATGCCGGTGAGCCAGATTGTTCCGGCTCCACATCGGCAAAACTCATGATCCCCAGTTCCAGCATGAAAATAATTTTTATGTTAGTTTCTCTTATTTTATAATTACAGTTTTCTTTTGGGTACACCTTCCCTGGTGATCTTCACCGGAATGATTGTTCCATCGGCAGCAAACTTCATGATATCTATGCAGGTTTCCCGTGAATTCCCGTCTTTCTCTGTCAAAGGCCTGCGGTGGTACACGATATAGTAATCATCCGTACCGGGTATATGGATCACCGAATGATGTCCGGCACCCGTGGCAATGCCAGGATCCTGCTGCAGGATCTTCCCCACCCGGGTGAAGGGTCCGGCTGGATTATCAGCAATGGCATAAGCCACACTGTAATCGGGACCGGTCCAGCCGCCTTCGCTCCACATGAAATAGTATTTGTTATTCCGCTTGAACATAAAGGGCCCTTCCACATATCCTTCCGGCGTGATCTCTTTATAATAAGATCCATCTTCATAAGGCATCAGCCCTGTGAAATCACTGTTCAGCTGTACCAAATTGCAATGGCGCCAACCACCATAGATCATATAATATTTTCCCTTGTCCTGGAAAACAAACTGGTCGATGGGTTGCGCGCCATTATAAAACTGGCCGATCAGGGGTTTGCCCAGGTGATCGCGGTAAGGACCTTCCGGTTTATCGGCCACTCCCACACCGATACCCCCATATTCCGCATTACTTTGGATATCATTTGCTGCGAAGAATATGTAATATTTATGGTCTTTCTCAATTATTGCAGGCGCCCACATAGCCCGTTTCGCCCATTTTACGGCAGCGGTATCAATTACATGCGGGTGTTTTTTCCAGTTGGTCAGATCGGCGGAGGAGAATGCATCGAGAAAGACCTGCTGCTCATATTTTGCAGAATAGGTCGGAAAGATCCAGTAGGTTTTCCCGAAAATAGCCGCTTCCGGATCGGCATACCAGCCGGGAAATAAGGGATTGCCGCTATGGGTGACCGGTTGGGTCCATCCTGCAAGAACGGAAAGCATCAAAACAAGAATCGTTGTTAGTTTTTTCATGATCAGCTAAGCTACCAAAATCCTGATATTCGTCAGTGTATATATATGATGATTTATGTTACATTTATCGGGAATAATATATTCTGATATTTAATCATATTCATTGCAGCAGCGCAATCCTTTACACCAACTACTGCATTTATCAGTATTGCTCCTGATACAAGCTGCTGTTTTTGCAAATCCTGGTGATACGACGCAACGCCCCAAGCGGATCTATACCACGCATCGTATTTCACAGCCTCCGCTGGTGGATGGTAAGCTGACCGATAGCTGCTGGAGCTCCGGCGAATGGCAAACCAATTTCTCGCAGTATTCTCCTGTTTACGGAGCTAAGGCATTCCGCCCTACATACCTCAAGATCCTGTACGATGACAAATATATTTATGTCGCCCTGCGGATGGTAGATGAAGTCGACAAGATCACCAAACGGCTCGGCAGAAGGGATAATTTTGACGGTGACCTTGCCGGAATCACCATCGACAGTTATTTTGATCATCGGACTGCATTTGAGTTTGACCTAACGGCAGCCGGCCAGAAACTGGATGTATTTGTCCATAATGATGGCTGGGATATGAACTGGGACGCGGTATGGGATGGCAAAGTGGGGTATGAAGACACGGCCTGGACTGCAGAGTTCCGCATTCCGCTCAGCCAGCTCCGCTACAGTTCGGCCCCTGATCAGGTATGGGGCATGAATGTGTGGCGTGTGGTGAACCGCTTTGTTGAAGAGAGTCACTGGAACCGGATCGCAAACGACGGAACAGGACTGGTATATACTTTCGGTGAACTGCATGGCCTTTCTGGCATGAAAAAAGCACGGCGGCTGGAGTTGGCGCCTTATTTCTCGACCAAGCTCACCACAAACAAATCCATTGCGGGTAATCCCTATGCTACCGGAAGCCGGTTTCAGTTACGCGCTGGACTAGACGCCAAGATCGGCATCTCGAATAATTTTACACTGAATGCTACGGTGAATCCGGATTTCGGTCAAGTGGAATCGGATCCCTCCGTAATGAACCTGACGGCATTTGAAACCTATTTCGAAGAAAAGCGGCCCTTCTTTACCGAAGGGAAGAATATCTTCGAATTCAAATTCGATGAAGACCAGCTCTTTTATTCCCGCCGGATCGGTCATGCGCCTTCTTTCCATCCCGCTTATGATACGATGCGTATGCCCGAGTTTACCAATATAGGTGGCGCTTTCAAATTTTCCGGAAAAACCGCTAAAGGACTCTCGATCGGCATCATTGAATCGGTCACTCCGCAAACCATGGCCGAAATTCATGATCATAATATTGACTCCAAAATGGCCGTTGAGCCCTTCACCAATTATTTTGTTGGCCGTTTCCAGCAGGATTTTGACCAGGGCAACACTATTTTCGGAGGAATCCTCACCCATTCGCACCGCAGTATCCGCTCGGCAGACCTCCGCTTTTTATCGTCAAATGCATTTACGTATGGATTGGAGTTTACCCGTTACTGGAAAGACCGCAAGTATTTCTTCGAGGCGAAACTGATCGGCAGTGCCATCAGTGGCGACCGGCAGGCCATTGGCCGGTTACAGTCATCTTCTGCACGTTATTACCAGCGACCTGATTTCAAAGGCATCGTTCTCGATACCAACCGGACCAACCTCAATGGGGTGGGCGCATCCCTACGGATCGGGAAATGGAGTAAAGGCCATTGGCGGTTTAATGAAGAGCTGATCTACCGTTCACCGGGTTTGGAAACGAATGATCTTGGATTCATGTTGTTGTCGAACCTGATCAAGAATAACCTCAATATTTCCTATTTCGAGCGTATCAACACCAGGGTGTTCAAGAATTACAGTTTTGTATTCCAGCACCAGAATGCCTGGGATGCCAGAGGGGTGCATGTTTATGACTATGAAAAACTGACGGCGCAGGCCGAGTTCATGAATAACTGGCAGGCTACTGTAACCACTCAATTTAATTACCGGTACAGGGATGAATGGATCCTGAGGGGAGGTCCTTCCATGTTGGTACCCAACCAGCTGGGCTTTGTCTGGCAACTGCAAAGCAGCCTCGCAAAAAAATTCATTTTCGCTTTTAAAGGGATGAGCCGCAGCGGAGCAGGAGGCACCCTCCGTTTCTGGAACCTGGCTCCTGAATTCAGCTTCCGTCCCGTATCAAACCTCCTGCTTTCCCTCTTGCCGGCGTATACCAGCAATGTGGACGAATTGCAGTATATCGGTCCCTTTCCCAAACTGAATGGCACTACAGCCTGGATGCTGGGCCGTGTCAATAATAAAAATCTGGGGATCTCATTCCGGGCCGACCTGGCGCTGACACCGCAACTGACCATACAGTATTATGGAAGTCCCTTTGTATCTGTTGGGCAATACACCCGCTTCAAGGAAGTGACCGATCCGCTCGCTGCACATTATGAAAACCGCTTTTCTTCAGTTCAGGCAGTCAAGAATGGTACAATGCTGGAGATCGATGATAATAAAGATGGCTCTCCTGATTTCTCCATACTCAATCCGGATTTCAGTTACCAACAGTTCCGCAGTAACCTCGTATTGCGCTGGGAATACAAAGTGGGGTCAACCCTTTTTCTGGTCTGGTCGCAGGACCGTACCCTGTTCGACCCCACCGGCGATTTTGACCTGGGCAGCGGCTTCAGCAGCCTGCGCCGGCAATATCCGGGCAACCTGTTCATGGTCAAGTTCAGTTACCTGTTCCGGAATTGAACAGTGGACCCGATCACATTCTCTTTTTTTAGCTTATATTTAGTGTCAACAATTGCTATATGAGAAAGCCGCTACGGATGGGTTTCCTTTTTTGCGCTGTACTGCTTATAACAACTGTTTCCGGTAAAGCGTCAGGAGACACTACCAGTTATATACAAATACTGGATATCACAACAGGCAAAATTGACACCGTCTTTTCCACCAACAAGCATTTTGAGGCCCCGAACTGGCATCCTGATGGCTATCTCATCGTAAACAGTTACGGCAGGTTGTATACACTTGATCTTAAATCGCGCCAGCTGAAATCCCTCAATACGGATTTTGCAGTGGAATGCAATAATGATCATGGGATCTCTCCCGATAAAAAATGGCTGGCCATCAGCCATAACAACCGGAAAGACACCTCTTCCAAAACCTATAAATCGATGATCTACGTGATGCCCGTGAAAGGCGGCATCCCCCGACTCGTTACCACGCAGACGCCTTCCTACTGGCATGGCTGGAGTCCGGACGGCAAAACGCTGGTATACTGTGCCGAACGGAATAATGAATACGACGTATATGCCATCGATGTGAATGGAGGGGCTGAACGCCGGATCACCACCACGCCCGGACTGGATGATGGTCCTGAGTATTCACCCGATGGAAAATACATCTACCTCAATTCCTACCGGTCGGGCCATATGCAGATCTGGCGCATGAAACCCGATGGTAGCAATGCCGAACAGCTCACCTTCGACGAAAACTCCAACTGGTTTGCGCATCCCTCACCGGATAACAAATACATCGTTTATATAGCGTATACATCAGACGAGAAGCAACAGCACCTTTTCGGGAAAAATGTAAAGCTGCGACTGATGACGCTGAAGAATAAATCCATCCGTGACCTTACACCAGTTTTTTATGGTGGCCAGGGAACCATTAATGTACCGTCCTGGAGCCCCGATAGTAAAAAGATCGCCTTTGTCAGTTATTCCGTAAAATAAAACGATTCCAAATGTCAGATAACTCCGCATCATCCAGAAGAAGATTCCTGCAACAGATCGGCGCCACCGGTCTTGCAGCTGTAACAGCTCCATTGGCTTCCGACGCAGCCCGTGAGAAAACCGAAGAACGGATCCTCCGTTATGAAAAGAAGATCTCCAGCGGCGAAACGATCCGGCTCGGCGTGATCGGGTTTGGCATACAAGGCCATTTTGACCTGGGTACCGCATTGAAAGTTCCGGGTGTGGAACTGGCCGGGATCTGTGATTTATATACAGGCCGGTTGGAAAATGCCCGTGAAACCTATGGCAAAGACCTGTTCATGACCCGTAATTATAAAGAACTGCTGGAGCGCAGTGATATTGATGCCGTGATCATTGCCACCACCGATTGCTGGCATGCAAAGATCACGATTGATGCCCTGGCCAAAGGCAAGCATGTGTATTGTGAAAAGCCGATGGTATCAAAAATAAAAGAAGGATACGATGTGATTGCGGCCCAGAAAAAGTATAATAAAGTACTGCAGGTAGGCAGCCAGCGCGTAAGTAGTATCGGCCTGGCAAAAGCCAAAGAACTGCTGGCAGCGGGCGAGATCGGAAAGCTGAATATGGTGAATGCCGTATACGACCGCCAGAGTTCGATCGGTGCCTGGGAATATACTATTCCGAAAGATGCCAGTGCAGAAACCACCGACTGGGAGCGCTTTATCGCCATCACGGAGAAAATGCCTTTCGATGCCAAACGCTTTTTCTGGTGGCGGGCATTCAAGGAAGTAGGTACCGGTGTGGCGGGAGACCTCTTCATCCACCTGCTCAGCGGTACACACCTGATCACGAATTCCAAAGGACCGGAAACGATCTACAGTACCGGGCAATTCAGCTATTGGAACGATGGGCGCAATATGCCTGATGTGATGAGTGGTGTGATGCAGTATGGGGCCAATGAAAACCATCCGGCTTTCCAGTTGACCCTGCAAGTCAATTTTATCAGTGGAACCGGCGGACAGGAACTGATCCAGCTCGTGGGTTCAGAAGGCGTGATGACCGTAAGAGGGAATGATATCACCGTAAAACACAGCATTATGCCGGAAGCTCCGGGATTTGGCGGATATGATTCCGTATTTACCTTCCCTAAAGCCCTCCAGCAGGAAATGCAGAAAGACTATGAAGCAAAATGGACTGCCGAACAACGCAAGAAAAAGCTGAAAGAAGATGTGGTGTTCAAAGCGCCTCCGGGATACAGCGAACACCTCGACCATTTCACCAATTTCTTTGATGCCATCCGCACAGGCAAACAAGTGGTGGAAGATGGCGTATTTGGATTCCGGGCTGCAGCTCCGGCACTGGCCTGTAATGAAAGTTATTTTTCCAAAAAGATCATTCACTGGGATCCGGTGAATATGAAATTGCGGTGATCATTTGAAAAATTATGGATTCTGCTGCTGACTTGACTTATACGGATCTGCTTTTGCAACTGGACGATGGTACAGTGCTGTATATTCCTGACCCGGAATTAATAAAACCAACCTATGAAAGAAAGCTGCAGCAGAATCCCGGAACCCCTTTTCCATTTTGGGCCAAAGTATGGCCGGCTGCGAAAGCGCTCACGGCATTCCTGCAGGCAGAACCGCAATGGACGGAAGGGAAGAATGTATTAGAGATCGGAGCAGGATTGGGACTGCCATCATTTACCATAGCCCGCAAAACCAATTCACTTGTAGTGAGTGATCATTCACCAGAAGCGGTACTACAGCTGGAAAAGAACATCCGGCACCGGAAGCTCGAAAATGTTCAGGCTCTCTGCCTCGACTGGAACAGTTTCCCGGAACCACTGGTTGCAGATACACTTTTGCTCAGCGATATAAATTATGCACCCGACCAGTTTGGCGCTTTATTGCAATTGATCCGGAACTTCCTTGATAAGGGTACAGATATTATCCTGGCTACACCGCAACGCCTCATCGCCAATAAATTTGTGGATGCCCTCCAGCCTTTTGTGATCCGTACAGAAAGCAGCGTGGTGGAAGAAGAAGGGCTTAAAGTACCGGTCAGCATCCTGATCCTGTCGCGCTGAGATTCCGGCAGTTTTCAGTAGTTTTAATACTCACTTTCCAATGATTGCATATGCGAAGGATAGTTTATTTCCTGTACTTCCTGATTTGTTTTACAGCTGTTTCCATTGACGGTATGGCACAGGGTGCCCGTACAAAGCCACGGATCATTATTACAGCCGACCCGGAACTGGATGACCTCAATTCCCTGATCCGCTTTCTGCTGTATAGTGCCGATTTCAGGGTGGAAGGATTGATCTATGCCAGCAGCCAGTTTCACTGGAAAGGGGATGGCAAGGGTACAAAGTTCATGGTGCCCGGGCGTGAATATGACCGGTATGGATTGCACCTGTGTCCCTGTGAAAGTTATCGCTGGAAAAAAGATGAACGGTTTATCCATGAGGCGGTAGAAGCCTATGAAAAAATATACTATAACCTGGTGATCCATAATCCGGCCTTTCCGCTGCCGGGGTATCTCAAATCAAAAATCAGGTATGGGAATATTGAATTTGAAGGAGATTTTTCAAAGGATACCGAAGGATCGGATCTGATCAAGGCTGTTCTAATGGATAATATGCCCGGGCCTGTTTATGTAACAGCCTGGGGTGGACAAAGCACCATTGCGCGTGCCCTGAAGTCGATTGAAGATGAAAACAGGTCGAAGAAAAACTGGCTGGAACTGAAGAAAAAGATCAGCCGGAAGCTGGTGATCCTTCCTTCAGGCGACCAGGATGGCACGTATGGCTCCTATATCAAACCCAACTGGCCGGAAGTAGAGTACCGTCAATTCAGTAAAGGACCCAATTACGGATATGGTGCCCAGCTGGTGGCTTCAAAGGAAAATGCAGCCTACCTTACTGCCGATTGGATGAAAGCCAACATATCGTCAAAAGGACCTATGGGTGCCCTTTACCGGGTTTGGGGAGATGGCAAGCAACTGGTGAAAGGCGATATCTTCGACTATTTTGGTATGCAGGGTTACACCAGTGAGGAGTTAAAGAAAATGGGCTATGTGGTCTGGATGCCTGTTCAGCCACAGGGTTCCTGGCTGGGAGAAGGGGATACTTTTACATTCATGAACCTTCTCGACAATGGTTTGAATGCCATCGATAAAAATAATCCAGGGGGCTGGTCGGGCCGCCTGCAGGAGCCGGATCCGCTTGCCGTTGATCCATTCAGTAATGATACGGCTAAAGTAAAAGACCTTGTGATCACTGACAGTATGCTGCGCAGCCGGGCTGCACAAAAAGCGGATGAAGCCCCGTTTCCGGATTTTTTTGCGGCAGCGCAGAACGATTTTGCTGCCCGGATGCAATGGACCGTTACCGGTGATTATACAGCAGCCAACCATACCCCGGTAATAACCTTACGATCACCCGCCGTAATTAAAGTAAAACCCGGGGCAAAAGTAAAACTGGAAGCAGTCGTTAAAGATCCGGACGGGGATTCCATTTCAGTCCGTTGGTGGAACTTCTCCGGTAGCCTGTCTGCCCCCCATCCACTGATTACTTCAACTCAATCGCTGAATACAATTATTGTCGTTCCTGGAACTGCAGTGAAAGGTCAGGCAATGTTTATTGTGCTTGAAGTTACGGATCAGCGAAATCTTACTTCATACAAATTGGTGAAACTGGTCGTTTGATGCTGCCATCAGGGTGGGATCAATTGACTTACCGGATAAGTAGGACAGTGCCTTTTTGTTCCGCGACAATTTCTTTCTCAAATGATACCCTTAGCATCAGGGATCGTTTTCGGTGGTAACAGCTTTGTCCTTCAGTAAGCCCTCCCGGCTTTTAGTGGCATACAGGGTAATAAAGACTTTTTTCACCCTAATGGTTATACACTTCAGGCCGGAACGAACCCGGTCTGCAGTAAAACAGTGGCGAAATAAAGTATTAGACTTTCAGCAGAATAACCGCAGCGGTGCAATCAGTTTCCGGCAAAAGGGGTACCGAAAATTCCAACGGCCAGTTCAGCCCAGATAAGAAGGAATACGACCACCACTGCTGCTATAAGCAGCCATTTTTTGGAATTGTTTTTGAATTTTCGGCGAACCAATTCGATAGCTGTTCCGGCTATGAGCAGCAGTACGCCCATTATAAGGAAATCGAACCCCGACCATTTTACTTCATTGGTAAACTGCATGGCGATGAGGGGGATCAGCAGGAGGGAAAGGGCCGCGATCGGAATAAGAGGGATTCGTGATTTCATATTGGGTTGATTGGAAGTCAAAAATACCCTTCCTGACAAATTTTACCTGGGATTTAGGATAAACGGCTCTTTTCCTGTTTTTTGCGAATGATATTTAGGGTATGCAGAAACTTCATGTGCGGGTTACTTCCCGCTCAATTTTTGAGCAATACTATCATAATATTCCTGTGTCAGCTTTTCGGTCCACACTGTAGGTTGAGAGCCGCCATATATAGCAAGGTAGGTCACCCAGCTTTCTTTTGTGGACGAATGCCAATGCTCTATTCCTTTTTCACACTTGAGTACATCCCCTTTTTTAAGGATCACCGGATCTTTGCCGCGTTCCTGGTAATAGGCTTCGCCTTCTACAATGATCAATACCTGAGCCGAAGCATGTTTATGCCAGTCTAAGGTGGAATTGGCCCTGAATGTTGCCTTCGTAATGTTATAACTGCTGTCGCCTTCCGCCCGTACCAGTGTACTTAACCAGGCTTCACCAATATAATGGGTATTGGGTGCTTTGTCGCCCTGCACCATGAATGAGCTTTTGTTGTAGCTATTGGTCTGTGCCTGCAGAATAAATGGGCCGCAAGCCAGGCAAAGGGAAATCAGGAATTTCATGCTGCAGAATTTAGCAGATGAATATACATGAAAAGCGAGTGATTAGCAAAAATTACCCATTTCTGATTCAAGGGTACTAAGTAATAGGTTCCAATGGTATGACGTTTTTACGGTTACCGCCTTTTATGATGTATAAATGGCCATTGGTTGGGTATTGCTGCATTCAAAAATTTCCATTCTGGATTTTTAGTGTTGATCAAAGCCTCTTTTTTCTCCCTCCGCCATTTCTTGAGTTCTTTTTCCCGCTTTATGGCTATCCTGATGTCGTCATATACTTCATAATAAATGAGGTTATGGCAGAAATATTTTCCTGCGAACGTGTCGGTTTTTCCCCTGTTTTCCCAATGCTCAAAAAGGCGGGCAGGCAGGTTATTCGTCACTCCAATGTATAAAGTTGTCTTATTCGGGTTTGTAACAATGTAAACAGCATACTGCTTTTTATCAGGGTTTTGCATAGATGAATTTGTTGTGCAAAAATTCATCACTGAACTTATTGTGTAACAGCTTTTTCACCCAAATACAATGTTGAAATCACTTTTCGGAGAAGAGGTTTCGAACGAAGTGAGAAACCCAGCCTTGCCCTCAGGGGAAGGCTGTCATTCCGAGCGGAGCGAGGAAACTTACTCAATCAGGAAAGCGCTGATAAATGAATTTTGCAAAACCAGAAGCCAGACTTCTCGCTTTGCTCGAAGTCGCTGCAGCGGTAAAAGCGGCACGGGTTCCTCGCTTCGCTCGGAATGACGATCGTGTTTGTTGAGGGAAATGAGACTTCTCGCTTTGCTCGAAGTCGCTTTGCTCGAAGTCGCTGCAGCGGTAAAAGCGGCACGGGTTCCTCGCTTCGCTCGGAATGACGATCGTGTTTGTTGAGGGAAATGAGACTTCTCGCTTTGCTCGAAGTCGCTTTGCTCGAAGTCGCTGCAGCGTTAATAGTGGCTTTGGGTTCTCGCTTCGCTCGGAATGACGGTCGTTTTTGTGGAGGGGAATAAGACTTCTCGCTTTTGCTCGAAGTCGCTTTGCTCGAAGTCGCTGCAGCGGTAAAAGCGGCACGGGTTCCTCGCTTCGCTCGGAATGACGGTCGTGTTTGTTGAGGGAAATGAGACTTCTCGCTGCGCTCGAAGTCGCTTTGCTCGAAGTGGCTGCAGCGGTAAAAGCGGCTTTGGGTTCCACGCTGCGCTCGGAATTACGGTCGGGTGTTGAGGGGAATAAGACTTCTCGCTTTGCTCGAAGTCGCTGCAGCGTTATTTAAAATCCTCTGGTGCCGGAAACTTGTTTTTCAGATCGAAGGAAAGGGGAGAGGGGCCGTGTTGCTGCAGGTAGTCTAATTTCTCCACGGCTTCCTGCAAACTGGGGATATGCCCCTGCGGAACCCACCACATGGCAGTATGGGCGGTACCATAAGTAATAAACCATTCTTTGCGGCGCCGCAGGAATTCGGAATGAAAAGTGCGATACATGAACTGCTCCAGTGTTTCTATGGAAGTCCAGACCGAAACATTTATAATGATCTGTACATCGTTGTAAGGATTAAAGTTGGTGGCATTATTGTTGTCATCTTTCAGCCGCCATACAAAGCCTTCGCTTTTTTCAGCGATCCGGTTGACTTCATCCAGATTGTCTGCGAATTCCTTCATGATGGGATCGTTGATATTCACCCCCTTCATTTTAGCGATATTGATCTCGGCAATATGATAACCCGGCATAGATCAGGATTTCAGGAAAACTATGAAAAAATGAATTGAAACAAAATACGTATTTGTTTCGGCTGGTACAATTGTAGCTACATTGAACAGCTAAAAACCTTTATTAAACAGCCTTTTTGATAAAGAGCTTTCGGATCAGCAACCCGGCTCCGATCAGTGCAGAACAACCTGCCAGGTCAATAATCAGGTAAAAGCCCATTTCGAAAGGCAGGAGGTTATGATTGGTAGTGTCTTCAATTGTATCCAGCAGTACCTTGATGCCAAAAGCAATCAGGTGTGAGACCAAAGCAATGACCAGAACTTCTTTGAACGATAACCGGGTAAACAAGGTCAGGAGGAATGCGCCCAGCAAACAACTGCCTATGGAGACATAGGTGTATACCGAATTCAGCGAGTAAGCTTTGTAATCGATCAGCCACCAGGGCAATCCACAAGCCAAAACGATCAATATGCCTGCAAAGATCGTAACGCGGTTATTTTGAATTCTTTGGAAGACAGGAGCCATAAAAGAAATGTTTTGGGGCCAACCTGTTTATTGTTAGGTGCACAACCAAAATACAATTGATTCCGCTTTCCACTATTTGATTTAGGGCAAAAAAAAGCCGGGTAAAACCCGGCTGATTTCATTAAAGTTTGTTGCTTATCACACTCCACACTCCCACTCAAACTTTCTTTCGCTCCCCTAAGTGAGATTAACTCGAACCAGATCATTGAGGATCTGAGGGTTATTTATAAACTCGGGACTTTGTTAAAAGGAATTGAACAAGTTTTCTATTAGAAAACTTTTATTACCTTTGTATCGTGTTTAATATCATAACCAGAAAGACGTTGCTGGAATATTGCAAGAGATATCCTGTTGCTGCTACAGCGCTGCAGGAGTGGTATCATGAACTGGTGGAGGCGGATTTTAAAAACTTTAATGAATTAAAAAAAGTGTACGGAAGTGCCAGTCTTGTTGCAGATGACAGGGTGGTTTTTAATATCATGGGAAATAAATACAGATTGGTTGTAAGAATTGTTTTCGGGTTTAAAGCCATCCAGGTAAAATGGTTTGGTACGCATGCTGAATATGATAAAATTGATGTAACAACTGTTCAAAATAAAAAGAAATAATTATGGAACTTCAAATAATAAAAACTAAAAAACAATACCAGGAATATCTTGATTGGGTTGACAGGCAATTTGATAATCAAGTTAAGCCTGGTAGTCCGGCAGGAGAAAAAGTGCAGGTGGCTCTTTTACTGATAAAGCAGTACGAAGATGTTCATTACCCTGTTCCTGTACCCGACCCGATTGAGGTAATTAAACTCAAGATGCACGATCTGGGTTTGAAGAATAAAGATTTGGTTGGAAAATTCGGTAGCAAAGGATATGTGTCTGCATTACTAAACAGGCGCAAGCCACTTACGCTTGAATTGGCAAAACTGTTTCACAAAGAGCTAAGTATTCCTGCTGAAGTGCTGTTAGCGTAACTAAACGCACCGGTTTAATTATCCGGTTAGGGTAAAATAAAAAAGCCTTGTAAAGGTTTGATTTACAAGGCTTCTTTATTCTGCTCCCCCTTCAGGACTTGAACCTGAGACCCTCTGATTAACAGTCAGATGCTCTAACCAACTGAGCTAAGGAGGAGTATTCCCTTTTGGGGCAGCAAAAATAAGCATTTTCCCCTTTCCCCAAAAGCTTTCCAGGCTTTTTTTGAAATTCCCATTAACTGGAAATCAAGCCCTTTACCTCCATATAAAGGCCGTCAGCCCGCTCTTCCACCTTCCAGCGCACCAGGGGATACTCCTCACCCGATAAACAGGCACCGGTTTGCAGGCTATAGCGCTGCCCGTGCAGCGGACATACCACATTGCCTCCCTCATCGATCCGGCCCTCCGACAATAAGGCCCCCCGGTGCGGACATCTGAAGGAAAAGGCGAACCATTCGCCGCGCCAGAACGTGATGCAGAACCGTAAACCGGCCAGTTCCACTACAGCAATGCCTTTTTCAGAAAAGGACAGATCCTGTCCCTTGCGCACAATCCGGTACCAGTTGCTGGGGCTTATCGCCATTGCTCCAATTTTCAATAAAATTAGCCGTCTGGAAACGGTAATTTTATGAGGCTGATTTCATTTTGCGTTATTCCAAAAAAATCCTGAACAGCTACCATGAGCCTGCTCCAACCCCCCATATTAGCAGATAATAAAGTGTTAATCAGTCCTTTACAGGAATCCGACTGGGCTATTCTCTACCCCGTAGCCGCCGACCCCGGTATCTGGGAGCAACACCCCAATCCCGACCGCTGGCAGGAACCTGTTTTCCGCAACTATTTTACCGGCGCCATGGAATCGAAAGGCGCCTTCCTGATCCGGGATGCCGCCTCCGGAGAACCGATCGGTTGTTCCCGCTATTACGACCATGATCCGGAAAAAAAGGAACTTAAGATCGGGTACACGTTCTTTGCCCGCTCCACCTGGCGGAAAGGCTATAACCGCGCGGCCAAACACCTGATGCTGGCCCATGCCTTCACTTTCGTGGATACGGTGATCTTCCATGTAGGGGAACATAATATGCGCTCACGTACCGCTATGGAAAAACTCGGTGCAGAACAGATCGGTATCGAGGCTGTTGCCTACTACGGGGAAGCTGTAAAAAATAATGTGGTCTACCGCATCCGGAAAGAATCCTGGCAAGGATGATTGAACCACAAAGACACAAAGGCACAAAGAAATTTTTAAGAAATCAGCTGTTGGTTTGTTTGTTTAATTCATGGAGACTTGGTGTCTTCGCGTCTTTGTGGTATAAAAAATTATCAGTTAAGCCGCAGTGTTACCCCGCCTGAGATCCAGCGGCCAGGCATGCGGGAACCCAGCAGATCACTGTAAGAACGGTCGAAGAGGTTGTCCACCTGAAGCAGGAAACTCAGCTGCTGCTTCCAGGCATATTTCTCCAGCCGGATATTCGCAATAAAATAATCTTTACTGACTTCCGCATTCAGGGCATTCGAAACCTGACGGGCCCGCTGTTTATATAATGTAGTGAAGGAAATACTCCCAAAAGAATTGCTCAGCAAAAAAGAACTGTTCCAGAGCCAGCGGGCATGTGAGGAAAGATAAAAGGATAAAGGCGCTGCACCAGCTGCCTTGGATTCGAGCCAGATCAGACCCGTATTCCAGCGAAGGTTGCTTTTCCCAAAACTGTGTTTACCACCCAGGTCCAGTTCCACGCCACGTGTCGAGACATCGGCAAAATTCCGGGCTAGTGCAAAAGTGCCAGTAGGGGAGAGGTTGTCTTTCCGCGGCATATTCGCATAGGGTGTGGTGATCCAGTCGATCAGCTCCGACTGGCTGCGCTGGAAATAGGTGGTCCGCAGTTGCATCCCTTCAGGAAGGAATAAGTCGGCACCCAGCTCCCAGTTCAGGCTCTTCTCAGCAGTCAGCCAGGGATTCCCGATACTGCCACCCGTTACCAATGTCTTGTTATAATTATTATACCGCTCTGTGAAATCCGCATCCCGAATACCTCTTCCGATACTGCCCCTGACGGAAAGCAGTTTCCCTACCCAGGCTGCATTGAACTGGGGCACCAGTACCCAGCCATAACGCTCATCCCAGTCGCCCCGCAGGCTCTCTGTAAAAAACCATTGTTCTTTTATGGAATGCTGCAGCAAAGCATATACTCCGCTGTGCAAGAGTGCGTGATTGCCCCGGTCGTTGGAGCGGATCGCACGACTGAAGAGCTGTATACCGGTTGTGAGCCGGGCATTGCCTTTGGTAAACCGGTAGCTGTGCCGGATATCTGCATTATACAGGTTGGAACGGTTCTGGTTGGGCGCAGAACTGGGCCGGAAAAAGTATACATCTTTCAGTTGCTTGGCTCCTAACAGTACCGTGAAGAGGGATGCTCCTTTTTCACGGCTTACCGTTGCCTGTTGCCAGGTGGAACGAACGGTTTCTTTCGCGGTATCACTCAGAAAAGTAGTATAGAAATTCTGCGCATTGAAATCCCGGGAATCATAGGCAGCACGAAGCGCCAATTTCCATTGGTCGTCCAGCCGTTTGCTGAACTGTATACTGGCCAGGTCGTTGAAAAAATAACTGGTAGTGCCGCGCAGCGCAGGGCCATCGGCACCCTGATGCTGGTATCCGGCACTGAGCAGGCTGCCCTTGCCTTCCCGTGATGCCCAGGCCCTGTAATTCAGGAGGCCATAAGAACCTGCAGTAATGCCGGCAGCAAGCTGATGACCGACAGCGGCATCTTTTTCAGGTGCTTTTCTGGTGATGATCTGTATTACACCACCCACTGCATCCGGACCAAATACTGCCGCCGCAGCTCCCTTGATCACTTCGATCCGTTCGATATCCTCCATATGCACAGGGAGGTAACTGCTGAAATGACCCGTCAGCGGATCGTTGAGCCTTACACCATCCACCACCACCAATACCTGTTGGTAGGTACCGCCCCGGATCACGAGATCACTCTGTGCACCCTGTGGTCCGCGTTGCTGAACTTCAACCCCGGGGGCATAACGCAGCAGTTCATCCAGGCTATGTACAGGTAACTGACGGATCTCTTCCCGCGTAAGGATCGTGATATTGCGGCCGGTTTTGCGGAGTTGCTGGCGCTGGAGGCTTTCGGTGACGGTTACCGGATCGAGTTCCTGAGCGTTAGCTGAAATAAATAGCAGTAAAGCAGCACAAAGCTGCAGCAGTTGTTTCGTTGACATGAGTTTTTTTCAGATTCCGACAAAGAGTCCTTCGTCACGGACTTCCACCGGATAGGTTTTTAAATAATAGCCCTCACCACTTACATTGCGTCCGGTTTTCGGATCAAAGCGGTAGCGGTGCAGGGGGCAAACCACATTGCCGAGGGCATCGAGAAATCCATCGGCCATGATGCCGCTGGCATGCGGACATTTATAGGCAAAACAGGTGTAGGTATCTTTAAAACGGGCCACACAAAGTTTCTTTCCGCCAGCCTCGGTAACAGCAATCTGGTTGGCTGCGAAATTAAGCTCATCCGGATGAGCTGCCACCCGGTGCCAGGTCATCTTTCTGTCAAACATCAGTAGAAGAATTCAGATTTGTAAGGATAGCGGACGCGGTACAATTCGCGCACTTTAGAAAGTATGGTATGGCGTAACAGGTCGATATTGCGTTTTTCAATTGCTGAAACAAAGACGCAATTACCCTGCAGTTCATTTTCCCAGCGTTCTTTCAGGTCAACAAGAATGCTTTGTTTCACATCATCTTCCAGCCAGGGATCAAAGGTGTTTTTCTCATACTGGTCCATCTTGTTGAAGATGGTGATGATCGGCTTGTCGAAAGCTTTGATATCCTGCAGGGTCTTGTTCACCACACCGATCTGGTCTTCATAACCCGGATGGGAAATATCCACTACATGCAGTAAGATATCGGCCTCCCGTACTTCATCCAGGGTGCTTTTGAAACTTTCCACCAGATGGTGCGGCAGTTTGCGGATGAATCCTACAGTATCACTCAGCAGGAAAGGCGTGGTTTCGAACACCACTTTTCGGGTGGTGGTGTCTAATGTGGCAAAGAGTTTGTTTTCAGCAAACACTTCACTCTTGCTCAGCAGGGTCATCAGCGTGGACTTGCCCACGTTAGTATAACCCACCAGGGCTACCCGGATGAATTCACCCCGGTCTTTCCGCTGGGTAAACGACTGCTTGTCGATCTCCGCCAGTTTTTTCTTGAGCAGGGTGATCTTTTCACGTACGATCCGGCGGTCGGTCTCGATCTCCGATTCACCGGGACCCCTTGTGCCGATACCACCTCCCAAGCGCTCAAGGTGTTTCCACATACCCCGCAGACGGGGGAGGATATACTGGTATTGCGCCAGTTCCACCTGTGCACGTGCCTGGGCGGTCTTGGCCCTGCGGGCAAAGATGTCGAGGATCAGGTCGGAACGGTCAATGGTTTTCACATTGAGGACTTTCTCGATATTATTGATCTGCGCGCCACTAAGTTCATCGTCAAAAATGGCCACGCGGATATTTTTGCCTGCAATATATTTTTGGATTTCTTCCAGTTTTCCTTTGCCGATAAAGGTCTTGCTGTCGGGATGCGGCAGTTTCTGGATATACCGCTTGACTGTGATGGCACCAGCTGTTTCAGCCAGAAATGCCAGTTCATCCAGGTATTCCTTGACCTGTGCCTCGGTCTGGTCTTTGGTGATCAGCCCCACAAGCACAGCCTGTTCTTCTTTCTCGATCCGGTTCGCCTGGTCTATCAAGTAGCAAGAGTTTAGTAAACCACAAAGATAATGTACAATGGCCAATGACCAATTACCGATGACCAATGCAAAATACAAATGCCCAATGAACAATTGGTTTCAATTGGCCATTGGGCATTGGGAATTGGTAATTGGTTAGAGTCCGCTGATCGTGATACCGATCTGCATCGGACGGATATCGGGTCCGAGTCCGTCTTTGATAAAGGCATTGAGCTGGTAGCTGGCATAAATGCTGATAATGCCATAGCCTACACGGCCCATGATGCTCATGCGGGTATTATTGATGAAAGTTTTCGACTTTTCTTTCTGGGTATAGCCATTGATCAGGTTACCCTTGCTGTTCACCCAGTTCTTGCCTTTCACACTGGCACCTACCAGGGTTCCGATCTTTACACCCAGTGCGCCCTTGAAGCTTTTGTTGGGATTTTCAGGGTCTTTTGTAAAACGCAGTTCTATAGGAGCTTCCAGATAGGTCGTCTGCATTTTATATTTCTTGAAATGCGTGGTATCGCTCACATTTTTGAAGGTGAGTTCGTTCTTCAGTTTGCCCGCAATATCAATGGATGTAGTCTTGAAATACTGGTTGTCGCTGCTCACACCTGCACCGATAGCCACACTGATCCGGGGATCGGTTTTGAACGGAAAATCCATCATAAAGTACACATTCACAGAACGGTGGATTCCTTTATTATTGATGGAATCAGGAACCTTGGTCCAGTTATTATAACCCATTTGGATCAGGAAATGGTCTTTTGGACGATTGGCCAGGCTCACTTTACTCCAGTCTTTCTTCATTTTCTTCACGGCAGCAGAATCCTGTGCCAGTACAGTGCCGGTGAGGAGTAATCCAAAAACAAAAACTACAATACGCTTCATGTTAATTAAATGAGGTTCAAAAGTATCGTCAATCGGGTTAATGAAAGGTTAAGGTTAAAAAAAGGGCCCATGCATCCATGGGCTGCCTTTTCTGTGGACCCTGTTGGGATCGAACCAACGACCCGCAGATTATGAGTCTGCTGCTCTAACCGACTGAGCTAAGGGTCCATTTTGGATTTTCCGGGCCCCGGAGGACCTTCAATCCGGACGCAAATGTAAAAAAATTAAGGCAGTCTGCTGCAGAAATCTGCACCTGTTGCAAGAGCGCTAAGTGCATAGTGCCCAGTTACTTACCCTTATCCTTTGATAAATCGGGTCATCGCCGTACGGTTGCCCGAACGAAGTTCCAGAAAATAGATGCCTTTCTGCCAGTTTTGGGTGTACACCACCTCCCGGTCATGTGTAATGCGTTGCACATGTTTTACCCGCCCCATACCATCATAGATGATCAGAGAACGATGCGGGGCTGTTGGTGAACTGACAACCAGTTGATCCAGCACAGGATTGGGGTAGATCTGGAATTGCAGGCCGTTCAGTTCCACTACGGCAGTGGCGGAATTATCCGTTTTGAGCAGGGTTCCATTGAAATATTCCCAGGTGCCGGGTACGCCTCGGTTACAGGTCATTCCACCGGTTGCTCCGTTTTCAGAAGAGACATAGAGGTTATTATATCCTTTCAGGGTGACCATGCCACAGTAATCCGCCAGGGTGAATTTCTCATTGGTTCCGATGGAAGCAGCATTGCAGAACAGCCGCTGGCTGGTACTCACTACGGTCAGGTATTTTCCGTTATTGCCTTTCAGGGCTACCAGTCCACCACCGGCATCCACCACGGTGAAAGTTTCATAATAGGCAGGGATTGTTCCGGTACAGGTCAGCACATTGTCAGGTCCGGAAGCCGTTACATACAGGTTGTTATTTCCTTTCAGAATAATATAGCGCGGCAGCGGCACTACAGCCACCGGAGCGGGAATGGTATTATTGAGGTAACTGAAGTCAAGTGCACTGATATTGTACTCCCCATCTGTGTTCGCCAAACGGATCTTCTGCTGCCCGCTGTTACGGAATACAACTGTGGCGGTAACCGTATTCCAGCTGGTCCACCCACCGGTTGAAGGAACAGATACGGTTCCCAGCAATTCGGTGCCGTCTTCATTCTGCACCTGCAGTGTGCCCGACACTCCGCTGCCATTGGCGATCCGGAACTGGACTGTATAAGTTCCGGCTGTAGCTACATTCACTGTATATTTCATCCACTCGGTGCGGTTAAACCATCCCGTGGTAAACCCGTTAGTGAACGCATCTGTGGTCGGGTACTGGTCCACGCCGTTGTTCCTGCCGTTCCAGCTGTTGTTCCAGGTATTGTTGGTGCCTGCGGTAAGCCGGTAATCAGCCCAGTTCAGGTCATTGTAGGCAAAACCGTTCATGCCCTGGTCGTAATCGGAGGTATATAGTTTACCGGGAATAGCCGTAACGACATAAGGCGCAGTGTTGCGGTTCCCGGCTTGTGAAGTAATGGCACGGACGTTTTCCTGCTTAACGGTGCAATGCTGGAGTTGTACACTGTCGGCCAGGGCTGTTAGTATTGAAACCGCCGTTGCCGGAGAAAGGTTCGGATTGGTACCTCCGAAATAATTGAGCAACTCGTTATAATTCGGCGGAAAACGGGCATCGGTAAATCCATTGATGCTTTCCAGTTTTTTGTAGGGCCACCAGGAAGAACCGATATTGTTGGCCTGCAGCAGTTCAGTCAGTTCTGTAAACCAGTGGTTGCTGTTCTCACCATGCTCCCCGCACCAGATGGGCCGGTTCTGGCTGTTGCGGATATCCAGTGCGAATTGGATGGCGGCATCGGTATTCACTGTCCAGTATTTGTGGAATACATACACCATATTCGCATCCCAGGCGGGAGTGAGTCCGGTATAATCATTCGAATACCAGTTTCCCTCGATAAATAGCACGTGATTATCTCCGTTAGTCCGTATGGTATCCGTAATGCGGCCATACAGGTTCCTTAGCAATGTGCCTCCCGGCAGATCCCAGGCCGGCTCATTGATCAGGTCATAACCGGCCACCCAGGCCTCGTTTTTATACCGTTCTGATAATCGGCGCCATAACCGCACGGTTTTGCTGCGGTTGGCTTCGCTTTCCCAAAGGGATGGCTTGGTGTTGTCATAGTCGCTGATGTCGCCATTGTTTTGTCCTCCCGGACAGGCATGCAGGTCGAGCACTGCATACACCTGGTTCCGGCTGCACCAGGCGAGTACGCTGTCGGTTACCGTAAACCCCAGATCATTCCAGACATCAGGACTGCCTGCATTTACAAAGTATTCATAATGCAGGGGCAGGCGGACGGCATTGAAACCCCAGCTTTTGATCAGTTGGATGTCAGCCTCCGTTACATATTTTTTCAGCCATGCTGTATAAAAGGCATCGGTATTGGCGGACCCGATCAAGGTATTCAGTTTCTGCTTCCAGAGATGCTGTGATGTAGCCTGCGATGAAGATTTCATCATATAACCTTCCATGACCATCCAGTTGCCAAAGTTCATGGCCTGGAGCACCACTTCCTGTCCGGTGGAACTATTGATGGTTTTTTTACCGCTGACACTCAGGAACTGGGTTTTGCCCTGCACTACGAGCAGGACCGGTATAAGAAGAAGGATCAGTTTACGCATGGCTGTAAAGAATAAGGTGCTCATTGAGGTTTGACCGAATAAGACTGTTTACTGCTGCGAATCTACTAAGCCGGAACCGGTTTTATGTAGAATACGCCAGCATTCAGGACTGATATCCTTTGCGTTACAGTTTTTTGCATCAGACAACAGCCTTTCAGAAATGCTGCTTTCCGGGTAACATGATTTAAATCATGCGGTTTTCTGTAGTTTGTTTTTGATCACCCAGAAAAAAAAATTCTAATATTGTCCCGGTTACCCCCCCATATGCTCTCAACGACTGCCATAAAAGAACTCCAGCGTCGGATCGCTGTATATGATGATGAACACGCCTATCGTGATCTGTTCACTCATTTCTTTAAACCCCTGGAACAGTTTGCTTTTACCTTTATTAAGTCCCGCGAACAGGCTGAAGAAATTGTATCGGATGTGTTCATCCGGATCTGGGAAAAGCGCAGTGAGATCGAAGCCATCGAGAACCTCCGCGTGTATCTCTATGTGAGTGTGAAGAATACCGCCTTGAAATACCTTCAAAAACAGAAAAAGCAGGCATCCGTCAGTCTCGACGACCTTGAAGTGGAGCTTCAAAGCCTGAACTGGACACCGGAAGAACTGATCCTCACCGCAGAAATGGTCCGGAAAATAGAGGATGCCATACAACAATTACCCCCCCAATGCCGCCTGATCTTTAAGCTGATCAAAGAAGACCGGCTCCGTTATAAAGAGGTCGCCAAAATTCTTCAGATTTCCGTAAAAACAATTGATAATCAGATAGCTATCGCGCTGAAGAAGATCAATTCCGCCATCCGTTTCGACATCGACAAAGCCATCCGGAACAACTGACCCGGGATTTTTAAAAAAAAGTTAAAGACCGCTTAGTAGATTCCGCGTCGGGCGGGGTCTTTAGAGGTTCAACTGCATGTTGTATTTATGACTCAAGACAGAATTTGGGATTTATTAGCCAGGAAAATGGCCGGGGAAGCTACGACAGAGGAACTGGCCGAGCTCACGCAACTCATCTCACAAAACCCTGATTTACATATATCTATAGAAGCTTTTGACCGGCTTTGGAGGAATTCCCCCATGAATTTGCAGGAAAAAAGAGAAGCAGATCAGGCCTATCACCGTCACCTTTCCCGCATGCGGGAACAGGGAATTGAATTGCATGAAACCGAGGCGCACAGCGGGTATTCAGCTAAGGAAGTTGTTCCCTTGAAGCGCTTCCGGAGAATGCGCTCCTTGTCCTGGGCAGCAGCAGTGGTGCTGCTTGTAGTAGGCGGTTGGTGGTTTTTCCGTCCTGCGGCAAAAGCCGGAGACTCCTCCGATAAGCCGGATGCCATGGTTAAAAGCGAAGTATCTACCAAGAACGGCTCGAAGACCCATATCCAGTTACCCGATGGTTCGAATGTATGGCTGAATTCAGGCAGTAAGCTGAATTATAATAATCAGGAATTCGGGCAGGTGCTCCGGGAAGTGGAACTGATCGGTGAAGGCTTTTTTGATGTAGTGAAAAACCCGAAGAAGCCTTTTATTATCCATACCGCCTCTATAGATGTGAAAGTATTGGGCACCCAGTTCAATGTAAAAAGCTATCCGGGTGATAAAACGACGGAAACCAGCCTGATCCGCGGCAGTGTGGAAGTAATGGTACGGAAGCGCCCCAATGAAAAATACATCCTCAAGCCCAATGAAAAGATCGTGGTGTTGAATGATGAAGATAAAATTGCACCACGCCCGGCAACCATCCGGAAAAAAGCAACGCTCGAACCCATTATTGCCATCCAGCAACTGACTTACAAGGAAGGTGATTCAGTAGCAGTGGAAACAGCCTGGGCGTACAATAAGTTACAATTCCTCGATGAACCCATGATCGATGTGGCGCATAAGATGGAAAGATGGTATGATGTGAAGTTTGAATTCCGGAACCGGAGTATTGAGGATATGCGGGTGAAGGGAACGTTTATTACCGAGACCCTGCCGGAAGCGATGGAAGCCCTGGCTTATGCCTACCGGCTTAAATATGAGATTGCAGGCAAAACAGTCATCATCTATTAAATAATACAGCAAACGGTAAACTGCTTATGAACAACTATCAGAATTCCACCTGAGTGAGACATTAAGGGAAAGGGAAATGTTGGCGCATTCCCCTTTCTGGAGTTACATAATGAAATCCGCGGTGTTTGCTTAACAGAAGCGGTATTTCCATTCAAACCCTTAATGATAAAAGTATGAAAAAATCATCGATTGCAGGGGCCAGGCAAGCCCTGAAAAAGCCGCTATTGATTATGAAACTAACCCTGATCCTGACGGTTTGCTGCGTATTGAATACCATGGCCAATCTGAGTGCCCAGACAATCACGATCAGTGCCAATGACGTAGAGATCAGCAAAGTGCTGAATACCATTGAAAAACAGGGCAATTTCAGATTCCTGTACAATAGCCGCTTAAAAGAACTCCAGCAGAAAGTAAACGTTTCTTTCAGCAATGCAGAAATAACAGAAGTGCTGCAAAGAATGTTCAGTGGCACCACACTTTCTTACAAAAGACTGGAAAACAACCTTATAGCTATCCGCTCCGAAAACCCGGAGATTCCCCAGGACAATAAAATTACCGGTAAGATCACCGGTGAAAACGGAGAAGCCCTTTCCGGTGTTTCTATTACAATAAAAGGAACGACACGGGGAACAGTTACCGATAACAATGGTAATTTCTCTCTGGTGGCACCGGATAATGCCACACTGGTCATCTCTGCCGTGGGTTATGAAACCCAGGAAATTGCCGTAAAAGGACAGACTATTTTCAGCGTTAAACTGTCGCTCTCCCAGAAAAAACTGGACGAAGTAGTGGTGATTGGTTATGGTACAGCCGCCAAGCGCGACCTTACCGGTTCCATCGCCAAGATCTCCGGTCGCGATGTGGCTGATAAACCTAACCTCAATCCCGTAGCTTCCCTGCAGGGTAAAGTTGCCGGTTTAAGTGTAGTGAACTCCGGCACGCCCGGTCAGGAACCCGATATCCGCATCCGCGGTACAAACAGTCTTTCACCCTCCGGTGTAAAACCGTTGTACCTGGTCGACGGTATATTCAATGACAATATCAGCTTCCTGAATCCGAACGATATCGAGTCGATCGAGATCCTGAAAGACGCCTCCTCCCTCGCGATCTTCGGTGTTCGTGGTGCCAATGGTGTTATTGCCATTACCACCAAGAAAGCCAAAGCCGGACAGATCAATGTCAACTTCAATACCATATTCGGTGCCAAGACCCTGGTGGATAAGATCGCCATGGTCAACGCTTCAGAATTCAGGACCCTCTTTGAAGAAGAACAGGCCAATCTCGGCATTACCGGCCAGGACCTTTTTGATTTCACCCCCTGGAATGGCAATACCGATTGGGTAAGTGCCCTGACCCGCACGGGTAAAGTAAGCACCACCAACGTGAGTGTTTCCGGTGCCAGCGAGCGGAATAAGTTCTACATGGGTATTGGCCATACTTACGAAGAAGGGGTGATCAATCACGAACAACTGCAGAAGATCTCCTTTAATATCAACGACGAGTTCAAGCTCAGCAAAGCCATCAAGATCGGTTTTACACTGAATGGTATCCGCCAGCGCTCACCTTACAGTCGTGCCAAAGACCTGCTGTTTACTGCGCGCCGCGTTCTGCCCATTTCACCGGTTTATGATGAAACCCATAAAGCCTATTCCAACCTGGCTATCCAGGCAGGCCAGATGACCAACCCGGCCATGGAACTGAATGATAACTGGGATAAGGAACTGAACTATGAAAGCCGGATGGTATCTAGCGTATTTGCCGAGATCAACTTCCTCCACTATTTCAACCTGCGCTCTACGTTTTATGCAGACATGTCGAATGTGGACGGCCGTACCTATACACCGATCGACAGCCTCTACGACCCGATCAGCAATTCGGTTTTCATCCATAACGGCTACCGCCGTACAGCAGTCAGCCAGAGCAACCAGCGCTGGAACAAATTCCAGCAGGATCATATCCTCACGTTCAAAAAGAACTTCGGCGGACATGGACTGACAATTATGAGCGGATTCACGACCTATTATAATGAATACCGCGGATTATTCGGTTCCATCAAGCAATCGCTGACCGGTAGCCCTATCCCGAACAACAAGCGGTTCTGGTATATCGATAATGGATTCGGCGATGTAGCCACCCGTCAGGCTTCTTCTTCCCAGTGGGAGAAAGCAACCGTTTCGGGTCTCCTCCGCCTGCTCTATAATTTCCAGGGCAAGTATATGCTGAATGCCTCCTTCCGCCGTGACTGGACCTCAGCCTGGCGCCAGGATTATGGCAATCAGGGCCAGAATTTCTACTCTGTGGGTGCTGCCTGGGATATCAGCCGCGAAGACTTCTTTGCCGGACAGAATATTTTCGATTACCTGAAGCTGAAAGCCAGCTGGGGTGTATTAGGTGTTCAGAATACCTATGGATTTGACTATCCTGCATATCCTGCCCTGTCAACTTCAGCTACTGCCGTATTCGGCAGCATCATTGTACCGGTGTACCGCGAGAACTACCTCGCCGATCCCAACCTTCATTGGGAAACCGTAGAGAGTAAGGAGATCGGCCTTGAGTTCGATGCCTTCAACCGGAGCGTACATGGTGAAGTGGCCTATTATAATAAGAAGACCAGAGACCTGCTCGCCCTCATCGGCACTGGTGTAGGTAACCAGACCCTGACCAATATTGGTAACATGCGCAACAAGGGTCTCGAAATTTCACTCAGCTATACCCGCGAACTGGCCAAAGACCTGGTGATGACCATCTCTGGTAACATGACCACTTTCAACAACAAGTTCCTGAACTCGCCCTATAAAACAACTCCCGACGAACAGTTCCCGAGCATGACCACTGCCGGTTTCCCGATCGGATACTTCTACGGATATAAAGTGGCCGGTGTGTTCCAGTCGTATGCCGACAAGCTGAAATACCCCATCATGAACCTTGGTAACTCGTATGGCCCCGGCGACCTGAAGTATGAAGACCTGAATGGTGATGGTGTGATCACTCCCGACGACCGTACCTTGATCGGAAATCCCACTCCGGATTTCATCTATGGCGGTAACGTTACACTCAAATACAAAAACCTCGACCTGAGTGTGGATGTACAGGGTGTTTATGGCAATGAGATCTACCGGTACTGGGGAAGCTCTGAACTGCCGTATACCAAATTCAATTATCCGGCCTTCAAGCTGAACCGCTGGCATGGAGAAGGTACATCCAACTGGGACCCGATTCTGGGCGATAACCACACCACTAACCGCCTTCCCTCTAATTATGGTATTGAAGACGGCAGCTATATCCGCGTCCGCAACCTGCAGCTGGGATACAATTTCACTCCTGCCATGCTGAAGAGCGGTGTAGTGAAAAGTGTGCGTGTTTTCGTAAACGTACAGAACCTCAAGACCTGGAAGAAGAACTCCGGATATTCACCTGAATTCGGCGGATCGCCCACTTCTTTTGGTGTTGACGTAGGTAACGACCCGATTCCCCGTATCGTTTCCGGAGGTATCAATGTTAACTTTTAATCAATCCAGACAAATCAACGGTTATGAATAAACTGAATAAATTCATTTTCATTGCGCTGCTTGCTGCCCTTGCCGGCGGACTCGGAGCCTGCCAGAAATTTCTGGACCGTAAACCACTTTCGGCTTCACTCGACGACCTGAATCAGGGTGGCCTTGAAGGCCAGGTGTTCGGCCTGTATGGATCATTCCTTGACCGTAACGGTTCCTACCACGGGTTCAACAGTATCCCCTGGTTCGGTATCCACTCCTTCCGCGATGATGATGCCATGAAAGGGTCCAGCGATGCCGACGGATCCGATTGGGCTACTGTTTTTGATAATTTCCAGTACCAGAAGAGCCATTGGGCTGCTTCCATCTACTGGGACCAGAACTACAACCTGATCAGCAAAGCCAATACGGTATTGCAGATCGCCGACTCACTCAAGCTGAGTGACCCGGCATCCCAGGTGAATATCGCAGAAGCCAAATTCTTCCGCGCACTCACCTATTTCAACCTGGTCAGGGTATTCGGCGAAGTTCCCAAGATCGACTTCCGCATCTACAATCCCAATGATGCCAAGAAGCCCAAGTCTTCTGTGAACGAGATCTATGCACTGATCGATGCAGACCTGCAGGCTGGTATTGCCAACCTGCCCGAAAACTGGAATAACGCCTCCGGAAACTCCCGTTTTCCCGGACGTTTGACCAAATATACAGCCATGGGACTTTTGGCTAAGGCGAAGATCTACCGTAAGGATTATGCAGGAGCACTGGCCCTTTGCCAGACCATCATCAACTCCGGAAAGTATTCACTGCTTTCCAATTACTCCACACTGTTCAAAGTTGCCGGGGAGAACTCTTCTGAATCTTTGTTTGAGGTGCAGGCCGATCTCGGCGCAAATGGTATCCCTGACAACAGTTATGAATATGGCGTTGAACAGGGAGTAAGGGGTTCTGGTGACTGGGATCTTGGCTGGGGCTGGAATGCTCCTACCCAGAATCTGGTAGACGCTTATGAAGCAGGTGATGCCCGCAAAGGGGCTACTATCCTTTATTCCGGGCAGGACGATGGCTATGGTAAAACCGTTCCTGCCTATCCTACCGTTCCGAGGAAATACTGGAACAAGAAGGTATATCCGGAACCCAGCATGCAGACCTTTACCGGCAGCCGGCAGAACAAATGGATCAACCATATCCTGCTCCGCTACTCTGATATCCTCCTGCTGGCTGCTGAAGCCGCCAACGAACTGGGGGGTGCATCCAATCAGGCCGATGCCCTTAAATGGGTGAACCAGATCAGGGCCCGCGCCGGTCTCTCAGCCATTTCCTTTACCTCACAGGCCCAGCTCCGTGCTGCCATCAAGCAGGAACGCCGTGTGGAACTGGCCATGGAAGGCGAACGGTTCTTCGACCTGGTACGCTGGGGTGATGCAGAAACCGTACTGGCTCCGCAGGGTTATCAGCCTTGTAACAAGTATTATCCCCTGCCCCAGTCGGCGATCGACTTTGCAGGCGGAGTTCTGGTACAGAATCCCTGCTGGTAATAAAATTCACATTGTTGTATAACCGAAAAATAAACGCAATGCTAAACAAAAGAAATATCATTAACCTCCTCCTGGCCGGTTCCTTGCTGGTGGTACTGGGCGGCTGCCAGAAAATGTCGCGCCCGACACTTGGCGATTACCTGAAGGACGCAAACCCTCCAGGCGGCCCGCTGAAATTTTATGCAGCATTTGACGGCACTACCGCCAATCCACTGATGAATGCGGTGGACAGTATCCGCGCCAACTTTGCGGCAACCAATCCGCTGCAGACGGTGGATGGTATCAGCGGTAAAGCCGTGAAAGGTGCAGATGGCAAGTCGATGACCTATTCTGCTGCCAACGACTTCCGCCTCTCCACCAGTATGACCATTGCATTCTGGATGAAGAATACCGATCAGGGCCGTACCGAGTTTGTCTTCTCATTGGTAGATGACAAATACGGCTGGCACCACAGCGCTATCTTCCTCCTGCTGGAGCATGGTAGCCCCACGTCTACCGTACTGAAACTGGGTCTGATGGACCAGTGGCTGGAATTCCCCGATGCCAATAAATTCAACAAACCCCTGATGGATGGCAACTGGCATCACCTGGCCTTTGTTTATGATCAGACCAATTCCAAAATGACGTACTATTTTGATGGTTCTGCACTCGACAGTGCCCCTGCTTCCGCAACCGATGTGAAAGATGGTGCCAATCCCCGCGGTGCACTTGACCTGAAAGGAGCCACCAAACTCATCCTGGGTGCCTGGAATAAGGACGGCGGGTCTCAGGGACCAACCGATGACTGGATAAAAGCCTATACCGGCTCTCTCGATCAGTTCCGTATGTACAACAAGGCCCTTACTGCAACAGAAGTAAGAGATCTTTTTGTAAACAAGAAATAACACAGATCCGGATCTGTTATCTGATAAAGGGCTGCAGGCTTTGCAGCCCTTTTTTTCTCTTTTGCCCGTATCCCCCGCAGAACAGTGTAACTTGTATAACAATTGCTTCACCATGATCTCCTCCCGCAGCCTCTTTCTTTCTGTATTGACAGCTGTATTGTTGCTGGCTTCCTGTAAAAGCAATGAAAACAGTGTGCCGGCTGACGCCCTTTTCACTGCAGTACCGGCAGCAACCACGCATATAGATTTTGAAAATAAGATCGTCGACAAGGATATGTTCAATATCCTTTATTATCTCTATTATTATAATGGTGGAGGAGTAGCCATTGGGGATATTAATAATGACGGACTGCCTGACCTTTATTTTACCGCCAATACACATGGCAATAATAAACTCTACCTCAATAAAGGCAACCTCAGTTTTGAAGACATCACAGCATCGGCCGGAGTAGCAGGGAATATCGACTGGAGCTCAGGCGTTACCATGGCGGATGTGAACGGCGATGGTTTCCTGGACATCTATGTTACCGCTTCCAGCCAGCACCATAACCTCAAGGGGCATAACGAGCTTTTTATCAATTCCGGAAAAAATACATTTACCGAATCCGCTGAACAATACGGCCTCGCCTTCTCCGGTTTCGGTACACAGGCAGCTTTCTTCGATTATGACCATGACGGCGACCTCGATGCCTACCTGCTCAATCATTCACAGAAGCCGAATTCCAATATCCTCGATACAGCTTTCCGCCGTAAATACGATCCCATGGGCGGTGACCGGCTCATGCGAAATGACCTTGCCACAACAGGGAAATTCACGGATGTGTCGGCCGCAGCCGGTATTTACCAGAGCAGCCTGGGTTATGGCCTCGGCATCGCAATTGCCGATTTCAACAACGATGGCTGGGAAGATATTTATATCGGCAACGACTTTCATGAAAACGACTACTATTATATTAATAACCATAACGGCACATTCACCGAAAGCGGCGACGCCCATTTCCGTCATTACAGCCGCTTCAGTATGGGAAATGATGCAGCCGATTTTAATAATGACGGCCAGATCGATGTGGTGACTGTAGATATGCTGCCTCCGGATGAGAAAACCTTAAAGACCTATGGCAGCGACGAACATCTGGATACCTATAACTTCAAACTGATGGGCCATGGTTACCAGAACCAGTTTTCCCGCAACTGCCTGCAGCGCAATAACGGCAGCGGCATCAGTTTCAGTGAAACGGGATTGCAGAGTGGCATTGCCGCTACCGACTGGAGCTGGAGCCCCCTGCTGGCCGATTTTGATAATGACGGGAATAAGGATCTGTTTATTTCCAGTGGCATCGTGAAACGCCCGGTGGACCTGGATTATGTGAAGTTCGTTTCCGATCTCGTGCAGAAAATGGACATTGACAAGACCAATGCCTTCGACCTGCAGGCGATCGACAAGATGCCGGATGGCGCCTCACATCCCTTCTTCTTTAAAGGCAGTGGGGGTATAGGGTTTACTGATGTCAGTAACCAATGGGGCACAGGAGCCATGAAAGGGTATTATAACGGTTCTTCCTATGCAGACCTTGACAATGACGGCGACCTGGACCTGGTCATGAACTGTATCAACCAGAAAGCAGTAGTGCTCAAAAATAATTCGGCCAATACCCGCTCGCTGACCCTCACTTTCAAAGGAGATGGGAAAAACACATTTGGAATCGGAGCGAAAGCCTATTTGTTTACGAAAGACAGCAGCGGTGCGCCCCGCCTGCAATTCCAGCAGCTGATGACTACCCGGGGTTTTCAGAGTGCCACGGAAACCCGCCTGCATTTCGGGATGGGTAATCAGGCAACTGCCGACAGTATTCTGGTGGTATGGCCCGACCAGCGTTTTGAACTGGTCCGGAATATCCCTGCCGGGAAACCCCTCACCCTTTTACAGAAAAATGCCGGTGGCGTTTTTGAGTATAACAAATTCTTTCCCCCAACCAATGGTTTGCTCACTGAAGTGCAGGTGCCCGATGGCAACTGGCGGCATATTGAAAATGACCTTAAGGACTTCAATGTACAATACCTGATCCCGCACGTAGAATCCACCCGGGGCCCTAAAATTGCCGTAGCTGATGTTAATGGCGATGGACTTGATGATATCTATGCCTGCGGTGCAAAAGGACAGCCCGGAACATTGCTGATCAGGCAAAGCAATGGCAGTTTCCAGCCGGCAGATACTTCGGTATTTGCACCAAGTGTACAATGTGAAGATGTGGACGCCGTCTTTTTTGATGCCAACGGCGACAAGCACCCCGACCTGCTGGTGGTCAGTGGCGGCAATGAAGTACTGGAAAATGGCCGTCAGGGGCAGGACCGACTCTATATCAATGATGGCAAAGGCCATTTCACGCTAAAAGAGCAGGCCTTTCCGGAACAATATGAAAACAAATCCTGTGTAGCAGTTGCCGATGTGGACCATGACGGCGACCTGGATTTCTTTATCGGGAACCTGTCGAGCGTAACAGCATATGGCAAACCCATGAACTCCTATCTCTATCTGAATAGGGGGAACGCAACTTTTGACCTGGCTACTGCTGCAACCATATTTCTCCAGAATATCGGCATGGTTACTTCAGCAGCCTTTGCAGACCTGGATGGCGACAGCTGGCCTGAACTGATCGTAACCGGTGAGTGGATGCCAGTGAAGATCTTCAGGAACAACAAAGGCCATTTCGAATCCTACGACCTGCCCGCATCCACCGGTCTATGGCAGACCCTTTTGCCTGCGGATGTGAATGGAGACGGGAAAACCGATCTGCTGGCCGGAAACTGGGGACAGAACTCCAAGCTATATGCCGGCAAATCGGGTCCTCTCAAGCTATATGTCAAAGATTTTGATAATAACGGCTCTATGGAGCAACTGATGTGCTATACGATCAATGGGAAAGAATATACCTTCCTTGCCAAAGACGAACTGGAGCGTTCCATGCCGGTATTGAAAAAAGCATACCTTACCTATAGTGAAGTGGCAGGAGAAACCGTACAATTCATGATGAACGACCTGTTCAAGGATTATGCTGAACTGAAGGCTGAAGTATTATCTTCTTCAGTGTTTATTAACGATGGTAAAGGCGGATTTGTACGCCAGGACCTGCCTGCCGAACTGCAGCTGGCTCCACTGATGCGCTTTTCGCCTTTTGGACCGCCTGCACAAAAGCGCTTTATAGCCGGCGGGAATTTTTATGGAGTTTTGCCCTATGAAGGCCGGTATGATGCCATGCTCCCGGTTATTTTCCAGGGTGATGCCAGGAAAGGCATTACAGTGGCCGGAGTTTTACCGGGTTATACATCGGAAATCCGCGATCTTCAATGGGTAAAATCAAAAGAAGACAGGCAGCAGCTCGTCATTGCTTCCAATAATGGGCCACTCCGTTTTTTTGAAGTAAAATAAATTTGACCTGAACACAAATATGAAAAAATCAGTTTTTCTGGGGCTTGCAGCAGCAGCCGTTTCCCTTTTATCCTGTAACCTGAACCCCTCCGGAGACACTGGGGCAGTTACTGTTTTGACCACCAGCGCAGATGGCACAAAACTGCTCGAATCATCAACTACCGCCTTTGCAGGCCCGACCATGGCCGCCGTGAAAGTGGTGGTGGACGATAAGCAGCAATTCCAGACCATGGAAGGCTTTGGCTATGCACTAACCGGTGGCAGCGCCCAGGTATTGTATAAGATGGCTCCGGATAAACGGAAGGCCCTGTTGCAGGAGCTCTTCGATACTACAGGAACAGCGCTGGGCATCAGTTACCTCCGGATCAGTATCGGCGCTTCAGACCTGGATGCGACGGTGTTCAGTTATGATGACCTGCCCGCCGGAAAAACAGATACTGCTTTGGCCAGCTTCTCGATCGATAAAGACCGCTCGGCACTGATCCCGGTGCTCAAAGAAATACTGGCCATTCGTCCGGATCTGCGAATCATGGGTTCACCCTGGAGTCCGCCCATCTGGATGAAAGATAACGACAGCACGAAAGGCGGCCACCTGCTGAAGCAGTATTATGGAGTATATGCAGCTTACTTTGTCCGCTATATCAAGGCCTATGCTGCTGAAGGGATCACAATAGATGCGGTAACTCTGCAGAATGAACCCGAACATGGCGGCAATAATCCCAGTCTGCTGATGACTGCAACAGAACAGACGGAACTGATCCGGGATCATGTAGGCCCTGCTTTTGCAGCAGCCGGGCTGAAGACCAAGATCCTGGCCTGGGATCATAATGGCAACCATCCCGAATATCCGATCACTGTATTGAACGACAGTGCAGCGCGTAAGTACGTATATGGCGCTGCTTTCCATCTTTATGAGGGGGATGAGACCGCACTTTCCAAAGTGAAAACGGCGCATCCTGATAAAGCCCTGTATTTTACTGAACAATGGACCGGCTCCAAAAGCGATTTTGCCGGCGATTTCAAATGGCATATCAAACATATTGTGATCGGAACAACAAGGAACTGGAGCAGTGTGGTATTGGAATGGAACCTCGCCAGCGATTCCACCTGGAATCCGCATACTCCCGGCGGCTGTACCGAATGTAAGGGCGCACTGACAATTGATGGCGATCAGGTAAAACGGAATGTTTCGTATTATATCATTGGACAGGCTTCCCGGATGATTCCGCCGGGTTCTGTGCGGATCAGCAGTACCGAACCGGATGGACTCAGTACTGTGGCATTTAAAACCCCACAGGGGAAAACCGTGTTGCTGGTGCTGAATGAAGGGGATCAGCCCAGGGAATTTACTGTAGTCAGTGGCGACAAACAATTTATTCAGAAAATCGGCGCAGGATCCGCAATAACCTGTGCCTGGTGATTTATAGTTAAAAAGCGCAACATGAAAAAGATAACCATTCCCGCAATTCTAATGCTCGCAGCAGCCTGCCAGCAACCGGCAGAACAAACTGCAACAGCTACATCAAAAAAAGATGCGTTCAGTACCGATAATAAAAAAGTGCTGGTGTACACAACGGCAGACAGTACGGAACTGCGGCTCTCCGCAACCGACACAGTAAGTTTTACAGCAATGCCCCAGCCCCTGGAAACACAGATCTGCATTTTTGTGGATCCCGGAAAAACCTACCAGTCGTATATGGGAGTTGGTGCGGCACTGACGGATGCTTCGGCCGAAACGTTTTACAAACTGCCGAAGGACAAACAGCAGGAATTGCTGCAGGCTTACTTCGACAAGGAAAAAGGGATCGGATATACCATTGCCCGCACCAATATCAACAGCTGCGATTTCAGCAGCGGCAGTTATACCTATGTTGACAGCAATGATAAAGAACTGAAATCCTTCAATATTGAACCCGACCGTAAATTCAAGATCCCCTTTATCAAGGAATCCATCAAGGCTGCCGGAGGAGCGCTAACGGTATTCGCAAGTCCCTGGAGCCCACCCGCCTGGATGAAGGCCAATAATGATATGCTTCATGGTGGTAAACTGAAACCGGAATACTACAGCAGCTGGGCGATGTATTACACAAAATTCATCAAGGAATATGAGAAGGAAGGGATACCCGTATGGGGCATTTCCGTGCAGAATGAACCGATGGCCACACAACGCTGGGAAAGCTGTATCTATACGGCTGAAGAAGAGCGGGATTTCCTGAAGAACCATCTCGGCCCCACTATGGAAAAAGAAGGATTAAAAGACAAGAAGATCATCGTTTGGGATCATAACCGAGACCTGATCTATCAGCGGGCACAGACCTATTTTGATGATCCCGAAGCAGCCAAATATGCCTGGGGTATCGGCTTCCACTGGTATGAAGACTGGAGTGGCGGGACGCCCATGTATGAAAACATCAAACGCGTGCATGAAGCCTATCCTGACAAACATATCCTGTTTACAGAAGGCTGTGCCGAAAGCTTCAATGCCAGCCGCTATTATGCCTGGTCTTTGGGTGAAGAATATGGCCGCAGCATGATCAATGATTTTAATAATGGCATGGAAGGTTTCACCGACTGGAATATCCTGCTCGATGAAACCGGAGGTCCCAACCATGTGCAGAATTTCTGTTTTGCACCCGTACATGGCGATACCAAAACCGGCAAGCTGATCTATACCAATGCCTATTATTATATCGGTCATTTCTCAAAATATATCACGCCGGGAGCCCGCAGGGTCAGCGCTGCTGCCAGCCGCAGCCAGTTCCTGACCACTGCATTCCGGAATGCTGACGGCAAGCTGGTGGTGATCGTGATGAACCAGGGGGATAAAGAAACGCCTTATTATCTCTGGATCGGAGGAAAGGCTGCGGAGATCAAGGCCCGGCCCCATTCCATTGCCACATTGATCGTTCAGTAAGATGCGTAAACAATATTTGTATATCGTGCTGTTGGGGGCACAGGTTTTTTTCTTTCCGGCATGTAATAAGAAATCAACACCAGACCCTGTACCCCCGCCTCCCGGACCAGTGAACTTTAACCTGAATCATTGGGCAGCAGGCGGGAAGGCCGACGCCTATGACTATGTAGAAGTAGAACCTGGAGCGGGATTCCGGTTTGAATTCAATGCCGCAATTGACCGCGCAACAGTCAATACTGCAATTGAATTGCAGGAAGCCAGTGGCGGTCCACTGACATATACCGTGAGCTATGAAAAAGGCGACAGTGTGGTAATGCTGCAGCCTTCAGCAGCATTCGGGGCTATCAGCCGTTATAACCTGTTCGTAAAAGAATCGCTTAAGGAGAAAAAAGGGGGCATTTTGAAGACGCCGCTTTCATTGACCCTGCTGACAAAAATAGATTCCACCGACAAGTTCCCCAGGATCACCGATGCTGCGCTGCTTGACCTCGTGCAACGGCAGACCTTTAGTTATTTCTGGGATTTTGGACATCCTGTATCCGGCCTGGCCCGCGAGCGGAACAGTTCAGGCGATGTAGTAACATCCGGGGGGTCCGGTTTCGGAGTAATGGCCATCATAACCGGCATTCACCGCAATTTTATTACACGCCAGGAGGGGTTGACCCGGATACAAACCATTACCGATTTTCTCAATAATAAAGCGGTTAAATACCACGGCGCATTCCCCCACTGGCTGAATGGAAATACCGGCGCCACCGTACCGTTCAGCCAGAAAGACGACGGTGCCGACCTGGTGGAAACGTCATATCTGGTGATGGGACTGCTTTCGGCAAGGCAGTATTTTAACGGTTTGGAACCTGCTGAAGCAGCCCTGCGCGACAGTATCAATAAACTGGTAAATGCAGTAGAATGGAACTGGTTCCGGAAAAATAATGAAAACGTATTATACTGGCACTGGAGCCCCAATTACGGCTGGGATATGAATATGCCTATCCGGGGATGGAATGAATGCCTGGTCACCTATGTGCTGGCCGCGTCTTCCACAAACTATAGCATTCCCAAAGCTGTGTACGATAATGGCTGGGCACAGAATGGTGCATTGAAAAACGGGAACACCTATTATGGATACCCATTGCCTTTAGGGCCAGCACAAGGAGGCCCCCTGTTTTTTGCACATTATTCTTTTTTAGGGATCAACCCTTTTGGATTAAGTGATGCCTATGCCAATTACCAGGACCAGGTGATCAATCATACCCGCATCAATTACGAATACTGTAAAGCTAATCCCAAGGGCTTTTTCGGATACAGTGCATCCTGTTGGGGGCTGACCGCCAGTGATATTTCCGGTGGGTATACCGCCAGTTCACCCACCAACGATCAGGGGTATATCGCACCCACAGCAGCTTTGTCTTCATTCCCCTATACTCCGGTTGAATCGATGGCCGCACTGAAATTCTTTTATTATACCATGGGCAACCGGCTCTTCAAGACCTACGGCTTTGTGGATGCCTTCAGCCTGAAAACACCCTGGTATGCGGGCTCCTTCCTGGCCATTGACCAGGGGCCTGAAATTGTAATGATTGAAAATTACCGTTCAGGACTGCTCTGGCAGTTATTCACCTCCTGCCCGGAAATCAAGACTGGGATGCGTAACTTAGGTTTTTCTGCGCCATATCTTTAACAGATTTAACTGCTGACCGAATGAAAAAAAGCCATGGATTGCTCCTGTTATTCCTGATATCAGCTTGTTGCGTACAGGCACAACAAAAACTTTCCGACTCCGCCCTGCTCGACCTTGTACAAAAACAAACCTTCCGCTATTTCTGGGACTTTGCCCATCCGGTAAGCGGCATGAGCCGCGAACGCAGTAATGTAGCTTACGGATACGGCGATGAAGTGGTGACCACCGGAGGAACCGGCATGGGTATCATGTCGGTGATCGTAGCTACCGACCGGAAATGGATCGGACGCGATACCGCTGCAGCGTTTTTACTGAAAATGGTCAATTTCCTGCTGAAAGCCGATAGCTACCATGGTGTTTTCCCGCATTGGCTCAACGGCGCAACAGGTAAAACGATCCCGTTCTCCCGGAAGGATGATGGTGCAGATCTGGTAGAGACTTCTTATCTCCTGCAAGGCTTGCTCTGCGCCCGGCAGTATTTTACCGGCTCAAATACAACTGAAACTGAATTAAGGAACCGCATCGGCTGGATCTGGAGTGAAGTGGAATGGAACTGGTTTACGAATGGCGGACAGGAAGTGCTCTTCTGGCACTGGAGCCCTAATAACGGCTGGGCTATGAATTTCCCGGTGAGGGGCTTCAATGAATGCCTGATCATGTATGTACTGGCAGCCAGCGCAGAACGCTATCCGGTTCCGGCTTCCGTTTACCACCGCGGTTGGGCCGAAAGCAATTTCTTCAAAAACGGGAAAGAGTTCTACGGTATAAAACTTCCATTGGGATTTGACTATGGAGGGCCGCTCTTCTTTTCCCATTATTCATTTCTGGGACTGGATCCCCGCGGGCTCAAAGACCGTTATGCCGATTACTGGGAACAGAACCGGAATCATACCCTGATCAACCGCGAACATTGCCTGAGAAATCCCGGAAAATTCAAAGGCTATGGCCCTGATTGCTGGGGACTGACCGCCAGTGATGCCGTGAATGGCTATGATGCCCATTCACCCACCAATGATCATGGTACCATCTCACCCACTGCGGCACTCAGTGCGTTTCCGTATACACCGGAATACAGCATGCAGGCCCTGCGGCATTTTTACCAGGACCTCGGCCCGAAGATCTGGGGGAAGTATGGGTTTATTGATGCATTCAATGAAACACAGAACTGGTATGCGGGCAGTTATCTGGCCATCGACCAGGGACCGATCATTGTCATGATCGAAAACCACCGCAGCGGATTACTTTGGAAACTCTTTATGAGTTGCCCGGAGATCCAGTCGGGGTTAAAAAAACTTGGTTTCACTACAACACGACAGTAACTCAGTACAACCGAAACGACTCTATATGAACCGCGCTGCATTTATCCAATCGGCCAGCCTGCTTGCTGCAGGTACATTGTTAAGTAACCTTGAGTCGCTTGCATCCGGACTTCCCGCAAAGCGGATACGCGTAGCTGTGATCGGCTGCGGGTCGGTCAGCACCCAATACCTGCCTCATATCAGCAAATCACCCTTTGTGGAATTAGTGAGTTGCTGTGATATCAAATATGACCGCGCACTTACCCGCGCGAAAGAATACAAGATCCCCAACAGCTATCCGCATATCGATAAACTGCTTGCCGGTGCGCCTTTCGACCTGATGCTTACCCTGACGGATATGCAGGAACATGAACACCTGAACCGGCAGGCCTTACTGGCAGGCAAACATGTTTGGAGCGAGAAACCCATGGCGAATACCTACAAGGCCGGGAAAGAACTCTACGAACTCGCTGCCTCTAAAAAACTCCGTATCTGGGGAGCACCGGCCGTGGTGAACAGTCCGCAGTTCGCCTTCATGAGCAAGGCCATCCAGGAAGGTAAACTGGGCAAAGTAGCGGCTGCCCATGCCCATTACGGCCATACCGGCCCCACCTGGTCGGCCTTCTTCTACGAGAAAGGCGGCGGCAGTCTGCCCGATCTGGGTGTATATAATATTGCTACGCTTACCGGACTGCTCGGTCCGGCGAAAGCGGTAGTAGCCATGACCAGCATTGTAACACCGGAACGTACCGTAGATGATAAAGGGAAGATCAAGGTAGTGGCTGAAGATAATGCCCAGCTGATCATGGATCATGGAAACGGCGTTCTCAGCCATGTGCAATGCGGATTCAATTACTTCGATCCCTATGGTCACGAGGGCAAGGGACAGAACAACCATACCATCACCATTTGGGGCAGCCAGGGAAATATGGGACTGATCGGTTACGATTGGGCGCCATTCGGCGTGAATCTGGCTACTTCATGGACCGAGCCGCCTGTGAAATATGCAGAAGACCCGCAAGGCTATGTGTGGCAGCAAGGAGCATCGGTGATCAGCGAAGCGCTGGCAACAGGAACAGAGCCCCGGATCAATGCCCTTCATGCACTACATGTTCTGGAGATCATTGAAGCCGCACGCGCCTCGGGTGCTACCGGAAAGAGAATTGAACTGGAGTCCAGCTTTCCGTATCCGATGGTGTCTTGATGTGGAAATGTGAAGATGTGAAAATGTGGAGATGGGTTAATGTGAAGATGTGGAGATGTGAAGATGTGGAAATGCCTAGGAGGAAAACCGGGGTGATTTTTGGCTGATACAGATCAGGTCTGACAATCTATAAATACAGTATTTTAGTACTTTAATTAATACCATTTCGTATTTTCACATTTCCACATTTTCACTTCTCCACATTAACTAAAGCTATATGAAACGATTACTCTTCCTTGTACTGGTTTGTATTTCTGTTAACGCCACCGCACAGGATGCCAAAATGAATGGATTTGTCAATGCCCTCATGGCAAAGATGACACTTGATGAAAAGATCGGCCAGCTTAACCTGGTTACACCCGGTGGTGCAGTAACCGGATCTGTAGTGAGTAAGGATGTGGAATCCAAGATCAGCAAGGGCCAGGTGGGAGGACTCTTCGGCATCATCGGTCCTGAAAAGATCCGTCAGGCACAGGACCTGGCCGTGAAAACCTCTCGACTCAAGATCCCACTCTTCTTTGGATCCGATGTGATCCATGGGCATAAAACCGTATTTCCCGTGCCGCTGGGTCTTTCCTGCAGCTGGGATCTGAACCTGATTGAAAAAACAGCCCGTGTGGCCGCAACCGAAGCTACGGCAGATGGGCTCAACTGGGTCTTTTCTCCCATGGTGGATATCGCCCGCGATCCCCGCTGGGGCCGTATAGCCGAAGGTTCTGGTGAAGATCCCTATCTCGGCGGTAAAATTGCAGCTGCCATGGTGAAAGGATACCAGACCAATGACCTTTCCAAAGACAATACAGTGGTGGCCTTGCGTGAAGCACTATGCATTATATGGTGGTGCTGAAGGCGGCCGTGATTACAATACCGTTGACATGAGCCGCGTAGCCATGTATAACAACTACCTGCCACCTTATAAAGCAGCAGTGGATGCCGGTGTAGGTTCTGTAATGAGTTCATTCAACGTTGTTGATGGCATTCCCGCAACCGGTAACAAATGGCTGCTTACCGATGTACTGCGCAAGCAGTGGGGCTTCAAAGGCCTGGTGGTGTCCGATTATACGTCCGTAAATGAAATGTCGAACCATGGCATGGGCGACCTGCAGCAGGTTAGCGCCCTTGCCCTGAATGCCGGCCTCGATATGGATATGGTGGGCGAAGGATTCCTGACCACCCTCAAAAAATCACTGGAGCAGAAAAAAGTAACCCTGCAGCAGATCGAACAGGCCTGCCGCCGGATCCTGGAAATGAAATACAAGCTGGGTCTCTTTGAAGATCCCTACCGCTATTGCAATGAATCCCGTCCGGGCCGCGATATCCTGACCGCTGCAAACCGCAGCTTTGCCCGTGAAGTCGCCGCCAGCAGTTTTGTACTGCTCAAGAACGACAAACAACTGCTTCCGCTGAAGAAATCGGGAACCATTGCAGTTGTTGGTCCGCTGGCCGACAGCCGCCGCAATATGCTCGGCACCTGGAGTGTGTCCGGCGAATTCGATAAGGCGGTAACCGTTATGGAAGGTATTAAGTCCGTTGCCGGTGGGGCTAAGATCCTCTATGCCAAAGGCGCGAATATTTCGGATGACCCTAATGTGGTGAAGCATTCCAATGTGTTTGGTGTGGAGATCGATACCGATAAACGCAGTGCCGATGAAATGATCAATGAAGCCGTGGCTGCCGCCCAGCAATCCGATGTGGTGGTTGCTGTGGTGGGTGAAGCGGCGGATATGACCGGAGAAGCAGCCAGCATGGCCAACCTCGACCTGCAGGAAAGCCAGAAAAATCTCCTCAAGGCCCTCGCAAAAACAGGCAAACCCATTGTGCTGGTATTATATAATGGCCGCCCCATGACCCTGAAATGGGAATCCGACAACATCCCTGCCATCCTTGATGTATGGTTCGGCGGAACAGAAGGCGGTAATGCCATTGCAGATGTACTTTTCGGAGATGTAAATCCTTCCGGTAAACTCACTACCTCATTTCCGGTGGCAGTTGGACAGATCCCGGTATATCACAGCATGCTCAATACCGGTCGCCCATATAATCATGAAGATTTTGCGAAGTTTAAGTCCAATTACCTTGATATTCCCAATGAACCGCTCTATCCCTTTGGTTATGGATTGAGCTATGCTTCCTTCAGCTATAGTGATGTTAAACTCAGTGCGGCTAAAATGAAAGCCGGGGAGAAGATCACCGCCACAGTTACCGTAACCAACAGCGGCAGCCGCACAGGTTCCGAAGTGGTACAACTGTATATCCGCGATGTAGTGGGCAGTATCGCCCGGCCGGTGAAAGAACTGAAAGGATTCCAGAAGATCAGCCTGAATGCAGGCGAAAGCAAGACCATCACGTTCACGATCAGCGTGGACGACCTGAAATTCTATAACAGCGACCTGAAATTCGTGGCAGAGCCCGGCGACTTTAAAGTATTTGTAGGCGGTAATTCACGTGATGTCAAAGAAGCGGGGTTTGAATTAATCAAGTAATACGATTTACGTTGTACTTCTTGCATAGTACGTAAAACCTCACCATATGCTCCAACGTTGCCAACTCCTGCTGGTAGTATTCCTGCTGCCTGCTCTGCTTACTGCCCAGGACTATCGCTTTCCTGCTGGCGCACAATCGCGCGTCAGCAGTTTTGAGAACCCCAATGGCAGTAAAGGAGCCGGAGGAAAAACAAACAGGACTGCTAAAGGAAATGCTTTTGAACGCCTGCAGGCAGGGGAGAGCAAGACTTTGCTCGATGTAAAAGGTGCCGGGGTGATCCAGCGTATGTGGTTTACCGTACGCGACCGCGACCCCAAAACCCTGCGCAGCATGCGTCTGCGGATGTACTGGGATGGAGATCCCAAACCGGCTGTTGACGTGCCTTTTGGCGACTTCTTTGTAGCCAACCTGGGTAAGACCACCACTTTCGAATCGGCTTTGTTTTCGAGTCCTGAAGGACGTTCCTATAATTGTTATATCGCCATGCCCTTCCGCAAAAGCGCGAAAGTGGTGCTCACCAATGAAGGCAGTACCCGGCAATCAATGCTCTATTATGACATCGACATTATCCAACTGCCTTCCCTGCCGGCCGATGCCCTCTATTTTCATGCCTACTGGACCCGCCAGCCCTCCAATCCATTGAAACAGGATTTTGAAGTGCTGCCGGAATTGAAAGGCCGCGGACGATTTCTGGGCATGAGCGTTGGGGTTAATGCCGATAAACGCTACGGCAATACCTGGTGGGGTGAAGGGGAAGTGAAAATGTATCTGGACGGAGACACTAAGTATCCCACAATTAATGGAACGGGAACAGAAGATTATATCGGCACTGGCTGGGGACTGGGGGCATTTGCCAACCGCTTCCAGGGCTGTCCGCTGGCCAGTGATTCGCTCAAGCAATACCTATTCTACCGCTGGCATATTCCTGACGCGGTGTATTTCAGCAGCTCTTTAAAAGTGCATTTACAGGAGATCGGCGGTGGCGAACTGGATGAAGTCCGTTCTGTATTTAATAAAGGTATACCTCTTGAACCGGTGTCCGTTGATGGTCCCGATGGATTCACCAGGCTCTATGAACGTAATCCGGTTCCCGCTTTGAATGATCCTGCCTTCCCCAAGGGCTGGGTGAATTTTTACCGGATCGATGATTATTCCGCGGTGAGTTATTTCTACCTGAATACCACCAGCAGTAACCTGCCGGCTTTACCCGGACTGGAACTGCGCACTGCAGGGTTGCAGTAAAATTCAGTCTTTTACTTCTTCAAATTCGATATAGTCGCCGGATGGGGCTGGTTTGTCTTCCTGACGGGGAGGAGGTGGGGGTGCACCGTTTTGTGCTTCCATCTGCTCCCGGAACCCATTCATCTGGCGTTTCAGTTGGCGCGTGGCTTTGATCACCGGAATCAGGAAATTAAAAATGAACCGGTAACTCAGATAGATCACTATGATCCAAAGTACTGTGCGGAGAAACATAGCGCAAAGATACAAATGCAGTCAGCATTTCTGAGCATCCGCCAAACCGTGACAAGTATCACGATGACTCTGGTATTTATGGGGTAATTTTCCAGAGCCAATATTTTGGTACAGAACCCTATTGTATGCCTACATCGCGCTACGATTTGCTGAAACAGGACCAGGAAGCCTACGATGCATTCCTGAAACGGTATCCAGCCTATTGCACAACTTCAGCCCTTGGAGAATTGCGGAAAACAGACTTTTCCCGGCTCGATGAAAACGGACAGGTATATCTTGATTTTACCGGCGGCAGCCTGTATGCGAAACGCCAGATAGAACAGCATGCTGCTTTACTGGGTAATCATGTATTCGGAAATCCGCATAGTACCAATCCCACTTCAAAACTTTCGGGTAAGCTCATTGAAGAAACCCGGGCCTATATCCGCGACTATTTCCATGCCTCAGATTATCAACTCATCTTCACCGCGAATGCTTCGCAGGCACTCAAAATAATCGGCGAGGGATATCCTTTTGAAGATAACGGACATTTTCTCCTGCTGTTTGATAATCACAATTCAGTAAATGGCATCCGGGAATATTGCCGGAAGAAAAATGCATCGCACAGCTATAGCCCGGTCCGCATTGAAGACCTGCGTATCAATGAAGCTGCATTGCTCCAGGAACTCGGGGCACATCAGGATAAATCCAACCGGCTGTTTGCCTTTCCGGCACAATCGAATGTGTCGGGGGTTAAACACGATCTTGGCTGGATTGAAACCGCCCACCAGCATGGCTGGGATGTGTTGCTTGATGCTGCTGCATTTGTACCTACTAACGAACTGGATCTTTCCATATATAAACCCGACTTCGTGACCATGTCTTTTTACAAGATTTTCGGTTACCCGACCGGCCTGGGCGCCTTGCTGGTGCGGAATGAGATCTTTGAAAAACTCAGGAAAGCATGGTTTGCAGGCGGAACAGTAAAAATGGTAGGCGTAAGCACCGACGATTTTTTCCTTGCCGGCGACTTTGAACGCTTTGAAGACGGGACCCTGAATTATCTGGGTATCCCCGCCCTTCGTTTCGGTTTTGAACTGGTGCAGTCCATCGGTATTCAAACCATACAGCAACGGGTGTCTATTCTGACGGAGTGGTTACTCGGAGAACTCCTGGCGATGCGGCATTCCAATGGACAACCGCTGGTACAGGTTTTTGGCCCGCAGGATATGCATGCCCGCGGTGGAACCATCATCTTCAACCTTTTTGCCCCTGATGGCGCACCGATACCTTATTTTCCGGTAGAACAAGCTGCCAACCAGCAACAGATCTCCCTTCGTACCGGTTGTTTCTGCAACCCCGGAATTGATGAGATCAATCATGCCATCAGCAGGGATGAACTGGCCCGCTATTTTTCCTCCCATCCCGATGCAGATCCGGCAGGCATGAATGAAGCATTGGGTAAAATGCGGGGAGCCATCCGCGTTTCCCTGGGATGGGTCAGCAACTTTACCGACGTTTACCGGTTCACCCGGTTCCTGGCTTCTTATTTGCAATAATCGCCGCTACTTCCCGATACCGGAAGGAGAATTCCTTTTTTTGAAAACAGAACCTGCAGTATTTAGATATTTTGCAGCGAAAGTTTTTTATTAGAGTTTCGTCTGATATATCAAGACAAGAACCCTTAAACAGGCAAAATGAGTACATCCACCAACATGCGGATCTGGCACCGCTATCTCGGTTATTTTCTGGCAGGCGTTATGACGATCTATGCTTTCAGTGGCGTGATCATGATCTTCCGCTCCACCAATTTCCTGAAAAGTGAAAAAATCACAGAAAAATCGGTACCGCTTCCGGTCAGCAGGGAAGAGGCCGGCAAACAACTGAATATCCGCGATTTTAAAATTGAAAAAACAGAAGGCAGCACCTGGGTATTCAAGAATGGAACGCTGGATACACTGACAGGCAAGGCGGTCATCAAGACCATGCAGTTGCCCAAAGCCATTGAGGCGCTGAATAAATTGCATAAAGCCACTACCAAGGATCCGCTCTTCTATTTCAATATCTTTTTCGGGGCTTCGCTCCTGTTTTTTGTAGTGTCTTCCTTCTTTATGTTCCTGCCGAAAACAAAGATCTTCCGAAAGGGGCTCTGGTTCACTGCAGCGGGAGTCATTTTGGTCCTGATTATGCTGTTCTGGTAAGTTTTGGGTTGTAAAAAGGGTTGACAACCTTATAAGGTTGTCAACCCTTTTTACAACCTCCTTAATATAGGGAAGCAGTCATTCTTTCCGGAACACCCGCTCCACCAGTCCGTCAAGTCCCTCGGCGGCCTTGTCGGCCAGCTTGTTCAGCAGCCGGCTCACTGAATGGCGCAGTCCATCGTGTTCCAGGAAACTGTTAACCATTCCTGACGCTGCTGAAGCTGCCGTCTCTTTTTTGGGGAATACGGTATTCCGGAGCATGCTGCCGAACTGTGTTTGCAGTTTGTCGATATGGTCATTCATCCGGCCTTCCGATTGCCGGGCCTCCAGTTTCAGCCGGTAGATCTCTTTCTCCAGCTGGTCGAGGTTCCGTATGCTTGTTGCTTTTGCCATGATTCGGGTATTTTTTCAGGGTTACTCAACAGGTTTTTCTTCGGCTTCCTGCAATTTGCGGATGATCTTCCGGATGATGGGATCAACAAAAAGTTGCCTGCGGAAAGCCCTCATTAACAGCACTTTAATGATAATGATACCCAGGGTGATGCCGAAGCCGTAGACCATGCTTCCGGTGAGTTCACTCATCCAGAAGGCAAAAACCAGCGCCGCAAACAAACCGATCATCCAGATCATGAAAATGGCCAGGATCAGCCAGAGCAGGTAGCCAGCCGTTTTGCTGACTGCCCGGATGCCCTGCAGCCGGTATAGTTCCAGCCTCGTTTCCACATAATCCTGCAACAGGTCTTTTCCTTCCCGGAAATAGGAACCAAAACTGTCTTGCGTTGCCATAACTCTTGATTTTCCTAAAGATACCCCATTTCCGCCGCCGGCACCCTGCACGGCTGTCAGCCCACCCCCTGATTTTAAAATCCGGTTTGGTGGAAAACCCGGAAATACCGTACATTTGTGCTGGAATTGATGATGAGAAGGGAACGGGGTCCGTTCCCTTCTTCTTTTATCACCCCCGAACATGGACAGTCCGATTCAAGCGATCACAACAATGTTGGAAGAATTACTGCAGGAGGATCCCGCCTATTTCCTGGTGGATGCCCGGGTAAAACCCACCAATAATTTTAAAGTGTATGTAGATGGAGATCAGGGAATTACCATCGAAAAATGCATTGCCCTGAACCGCGCTTTGTATAAAAAGATCGAAGAAACCGGCTGGTTCCCCGATGGCGATTTCTCCCTGGAACTGAGTTCGCCCGGCCTGGATGAGCCCCTCAAACTCCACCGCCAGTATGTAAAAAATACCGGACGCCCCGTGGAAGTGCTGCTCAACGATGGCCGCAAGACAGAAGGGGTGCTGAAAGCCGTATCCGAAACCGGTATCACCGTGGAAGAGACAAGAGGCAAGAACAAAAAGAAAGAGGTGATCGAACACGAGTTTTTATTTCCTAACATAAAATCGACCAAACTTCAGGTAGTATTTAAAAATCCCGGGTGAACCGGCGCTTAAATTTGTAGAATATGGCAAGTATCAATCTGATCGAAGCTTTCCAGGAATTCAAGGAAGCCGAAAATATTGACCGTCCCACGATGATGAAAGTAGTGGAAGACGTATTCAAGACATTGCTCCGCAAAAAATACGGCAGCGATGAAAATTTCGACGTGATCGTGAATGCTGAAAAAGGTGACCTGGAAATCATCCGCAGACGCATGATTGTGGAAGACGGCGCCGTAAACGATCCCCTTGCAGAGATCGGATACAGCGATGCCGTGAAGATCGAACCCGACTTCGAAGTGGGCGAAGAGCTCTATGAAGAAGTGAATATCTACGATTTCGGCCGCCGCGCGATCCTCGCTGCCAAACAAACCCTCGCTTCCCGTATCAGCGACCTGAAGAAGAATGTGCTGGTGAAAAAATACGGTGACCGCGTGGGTGATATCATCAGCGCTGAAGTGTACCAGGTATGGAAAAAAGAGATCCTGTTGCTGGACGAGGAAGGTAATGAGCTGATCCTGCCCAAATCGGAGCAGATCCCTCAGGATTATTTCAAGAAAGGCGAGAATATCCGTGCTGTAGTAAAGAAAGTGGAACTCAAGAATAATGCACCGGTGATCATCCTCTCCCGTACTTCCCCCTTATTCCTGGCCAAACTCCTGGAAATTGAAGTACCCGAGATCTTCGATGGCCTGATCGTGATCAAGAAGATCGTACGCGAACCCGGCGAACGCGCCAAAGTGGCTGTTGAGTCGTACGACGACCGTATCGATCCTGTTGGTGCCTGCGTAGGTATGAAAGGTAGTCGTATCCACGGTATCGTACGGGAACTGAAGAATGAAAATATCGACGTGATCAACTGGACCAATAATATCCAGCTGCTCATCCAGCGTTCACTCACCCCCGCCCGTATTTCGAGCATGGACCTCGATAATGAAGGCAAACACGCCAATGTATTCCTCAAGCCCGACCAGGTTTCCCTGGCTATCGGCAAGAAAGGGGTGAATATCAAACTGGCCCAGGAACTGACCGGTTACAGCATCGATGTATTCCGCGATACAGAAGGCGAACCCACTGAATACGATATCGACCTCGACGAATTCAGCGATGAGATCGAAACCTGGGTGATCGATGAGTTCAAGCGCATCGGTTGTGATACCGCACGCAGTGTAATGGAACTGACCGCAGAAGAACTGGAACGCCGTACCGACCTGGAAAAAGAAACGATCCTGGAAGTACGCAGGATCCTGAAAGAAGAATTCGAAAAAGAATAAACTGTAAGCCAACAGGCATCCGCTGATACCAAGTGCTTACCCGGAATTAATAAAACAACTGAATGTCAGATTTAAAATTACCGAGACTTTTAGCCGCGGCCAAGGAGTTCAACGTTGGCCAGGACACGATCATTGAGTACCTCGCCGGCAAGGGCTTCAACCGCGACGACCTGAAGCCTACTTCCAAATTAACGGAAGAGATGTACCGCAGCCTGCAGCAGGAATTCGCCAGTGATAAAGTGGCGAAACTCAAGAGCGACCAGATCGACCTGCCCAAAGGAAGCGCGGAGGCCAAGAAGAAAAAAGAAGAAGAAACAGTTGTTTTCAAGAAGGAAACAAAGAAAGAAGAAGAGAAACCCGCGCCTGCACCGGCCGTTGAACCCGTTGCAGAACCCGTGGTGGAAAAGAAACCCGAACCCGTTGCGGCACCTGAGCCTGAAGTGGTAAAAGTGGAAGCCCCGGAAATTGAAGGACCGAAAGTAGTAGACAAGATCGACCTCTCTGCCATCGACTCTTCCACCCGTCCCAAGAAAAGCAGCAAGAAAAAAGCAGAAGCTGCTCCCGAAGCAGAAGCTCCGGCTAAACCGGAACCGGCTCCCGAGCCCCAGCCTGAAGCTGAAGCACCCGCTTCTCCTGAGGCAGAAGCCGAAAAGCCGGTGATCGAAAACCTCCGTGCTGATAAACTCGAAGGACCCAAGATCCTTGGTAAGATAGAACTCCCCGTGGAAGGCGATACCCGTCCCAAACCCGGTGATGAGAAACGCAAACGTAAGCGGATCCCCATCGAGAAAAAAGGAGACCTGCCTGCAGCCCCCGATAACCAGCAACGCCGTCAGGGCGGACCGGGTCAGGGTGGTGGCCCCCGCCCCACACTCACCAGAAACACCGGGCAGAATCGTTCCGGTGGCGGACATGGACGTAACGACCGTCACACCCCCCGTGAACAGAAAGAGATCGACGAAAAGGAAATCCAGAATAAGATCCGCGAAACCCAGGCCAAACTGGCCGGTACCGGTGGAAGAGGCAAGAGCCTGAAAGCCAAATACCGTCGTGAAAAACGTCAGGAAATGGCGGATATGGCCGGTAACGAAGAGGGTCAGGACAACAAGCTGATGGTGACCGAGTTCATCAGTGTAAGCGAACTCGCCAACCTGATGGATGTCAGCTTCGCTGAAGTGATCAGCAAGTGTATGAGCCTCGGCCTGATGGTATCGATCAACCAGCGCCTGGATGCCGAAGTAATTGAACTTGTGGCCGGTGAATTCGGTTTCACCGTTGAGTTCATTGATATGGAAAAGCAGTTGGAAATGGAGGAAGAAGAGGAAGTGGATGATGAGGAAGACCAGAAGCACCGCGCACCCATTGTAACGATCATGGGTCACGTTGACCATGGTAAGACCTCACTGCTCGACTATATCCGCAGCGCGAACGTAGTAGCCGGTGAGGCGGGTGGTATCACCCAGCACATCGGTGCCTATGAAGTGACGCTCGCCAATGGTAAAAAGATCGCATTCCTGGATACACCCGGTCACGAAGCCTTTACGGCCATGCGTGCCCGTGGTGCCAAAGTAACGGATATTGCCGTGATCGTGGTAGCAGCCGACGACGCCGTGATGCCCCAGACCCGTGAGGCCATCAGCCATGCGCAGGCTGCCGGTGTACCCATGATCTTTGCAGTCAACAAGATCGATAAAGATGGTGCCAACCCCCAGAAGATCTACGAACAGCTCTCGCAGATGAATCTGCTCGTGGAAGAATGGGGTGGTAAATACCAGAGCCAGGAGATCAGCGCCAAAAAAGGACTGAATGTGGATGCCCTCCTCGAAAAGATCCTGCTGGAAGCCGAACTCCTCGACCTGAAAGCCAATCCCGACCGCGAAGCCTCCGGAACCATCATTGAAGCCACCCTGGATAAAGGCCGTGGTTATGTGGCGACCGTGCTGGTACAGAATGGTACCCTGCGTCAGGGCGATATCGTGGTATCCGGCCAGCATTACGGCCGTGTAAAAGCCATGTTCAACGAACGGAACAAGCGTGCCGAAGAAGCACCGCCTTCCACACCTGTGCTGATCCTCGGATTGAACGGTGCACCCCAGGCAGGTGAAAAATTCCGCGTATATGAAGATGAAAGCGAAGCCAAGGAAGTAGCCAATAAACGGGCCCAGATCCTCCGCGAACAAGGTATCCGTACCAAGAAACATATCACCCTCGATGAGATCGGCCGCCGTCTGGCCCTGGGTAACTTTAAAGAACTTAACCTCATCCTTAAAGGTGACGTGGATGGTTCTGTGGAAGCCCTGTCCGACTCACTGCAGAAACTCAGCACGCAGGAGATCGTGGTCAACGTGGTGCTCAAAGCAGTGGGTGCCATCACCGAAAGTGATGTACTGCTCGCTACTGCATCCGATGCCATCATATTGGGCTTTAACGTACGCCCCTCTGCACAGGCAGCCCGTCTGGCCGAAGCAGAAGGTGTGGAGATCAAGCTCTACTCCATCATCTATAACGCTATTGAAGAGATCAAGAGCGCTATGGAAGGTATGCTTGAACCGACGATCCAGGAAAAGATCGTGGCCAATGTGGAAGTCCGCAACGTATTCCGTTTCGACAAAGCCACCGTGGCAGGTTGTTATGTGCTCGATGGAAAGATCAGCCGCAATTCCAAGATCCGCATCATCCGCGATGGTATTGTGGAATTCCCCAAAGGGGAAGGACAAAGTGCCGAACTGGCATCACTGAAACGTTTCAAAGACGACGTGAAAGATGTGTCCGCCGGCATGGAATGCGGTCTTACCATCCGCAGTTTCAATGATATCCGTGTAGGCGATATCGTGGAAGCCTTTGAAGAGGAAGAAGTAAAACGTACATTATAATACCCGGGAGCGTTCCCGTGCAGATCCCGGAGGTGAACCCTTTGGGATCTGCTGTTAACGCCCGGCAATGTTTTGTTAAAAGCCGCACCGGCAAACCCCGGAGAGCGGCCAGTCGCTTAAATTTGAGTCCCTTATAGCAGCATTATGAAGAAACTGTTTGTTTTCCTGTGCGTTGTTTCACTGGCCTGGAGTGCCCGGGCACAGCAGCATAAAGTGGTGGCCGATAAAATTGTAGGAATTGTTGGAGATAAGATCATCCTCCGCTCCGATGTATATAATGAGATCCAGGACCGCCAGCGCCGCAATGAACCTGTTCCCGATAATGCACCCTGTGTGGCATTCGACCAGATACTCGTGATCAAGGCACTGATGCTGCAGGCTGAAAAAGATTCACTGGTTGTTACGGATGAGGAAATTGAAGCGCTGCTGGAGAACCAGGTCCGCGGATTCATCAATATGTACGGCTCGAAAGAGGCTTTGGAGGAGATCGCAGGACGTACCGTTTACCAGATCAAGGATGACCTTCGCCAACGGTTCCGGGATATGAAACTGGCCGAACGGATGAAAGATAAAGTGGTGGAGAATGTGAAGATCACGCCGGTGGAGGCCAAAGCGTATTGGGACAAGATCCCCAAAGACAGCCTGCCCTTTTATGAATCGGAAGTGGAGATCGGTGAAATTGTTGTTTACCCCAAGGCCAGCCGCGATTTTGAAAAACTCAGCCAGGATGAACTGGCCGATTACAAACAGCAGGTAGAGGCGGGGCAAACCCGTTTTGAAACCCTTGCTACCTTGTACACGGATGACCCTGGAAGCAAGAACAGCGGCGGCCAGTATACCATCAGCCGGAATGAAAAAACCTGGGATCAGGTCTTCATTAACCAGGCCTTCCGCCTGAAAGACGGGCAGGTATCGCCGGTGTTCAAGACCCAGTTTGGGTATCATATCATCCAGATGGTGCAACGCGCCGGAGATGATGCGGTGATCCGACATATCCTCCGGATCCCCAAGATCACAGAAACAGAAGTGCAGGAAGCTATGCAGAAGCTGGACAGCGTGCGGTCCAAACTGATTGCAGGCACCCTCTCTTTTGGAGAAGCCACCAGCAAATACAGTGAAGACCCCAATGCAAAATATTACGGTGGATTAAAGCAAGGCCCTAATGGGAGCTATCTTACCATTGATCAGCTGGATAAGGGCATGGTGCTGATGCTCGACAAAATGAAACCTGGTGAGTTCTCTGCCCCTGTGGTGTTTGAAGACGAGAGACAACGTAAAGCCGTACGGGTCGTTTATCTCAAAAGCCGTTCGGAGCCCCACCGCGAGAACATGAAAGACGATTATAACCGTATTGCGCAACGTGCATTGGAACTGAAAAAACAACAGGTGCTCGAAAAGTGGTTTGCCGGAAAACTGCCGAATTATTATATCATGCTCGACGACGAGTTCAAAGGTTGCGCTAACCTCAATATGTGGTGGCAGTACGCTTCAAAACCGAATCAATAGTAGGTGTATTCACCTAATTTTAGAAATTTCTACCGGTTTGCCTAAGCAAGAATAGGCTTATTATTTAGCTTAGATAAGTATTTACGTTTAAGTTTTCCCTAAACCAAGGCTTAAATGTAAAGTTTCACCGCTTGGTGAACCACTTATGCAAAAACAGCGAAACCGGTCCAATCCTAAGTCAGGCAACAAAAAGCCTGCAAACCTGAAACTAACCACGGATTCAAGGGGGCGGGTCGTGTATGCTTCTCAGGATCTGTTGAAAATCACCGGATTAACCCGGAAAGCGCTCACCGAAACATCATTAAAAGACCTGATTCATACAGCAACCGCTAAAAAAGTACTGCAGTTGCTGGAAAAGGGTAGTGCCGGTACACGGGTAATTCTTGAAGTGGGCCTGAAAGGCGCTTCAAAAAAACACCCGGTCCAGTTTCAACTGAAAACAGACAAAAAACAGGTACTGGTTCCAGATCCTTCCAAAGAGTTCCAGGAAGTGATCCAGAATGCTACTGAGATCATTTACAAAATTGACGCTACCGGAAAACTGCTTTTTGTATCCCCGGAGTTTGAACGTTCTTTTGGCTTTCCGATAAAGGATTTCAGTAATCTCCATTTTGAAGCAGTAGTACATCCAGACGACTGGAGTATCTGTTACGAAGCGATCGCAAGGGCTATTGACAGCCGGCGCCCGGTACGTAATGTGATCTACAGGGTACGTTCGGCCGACAATGAATGGCACTGGCTCCGTACATCATTATCATTTTTATTCAAGGAAGATGGCAGTCCGCTTTATGCGATCGGCATGTCGCTCGATATTACCGACCTGCGTGAAGCGTTGAAAAGGGCGGAATCAGCCGAGCAGCGGTATTCCGTTTTTCTGCAGAACTCATCCGAAGCCATATACCGGATAGAAACACCGGAAGGCATTTCAGTTCTGGCACCTTTTGAGGAAATGCTGGCTTATTTCCGGGAAGAAGGCTATCTGGCTGAATGTAATGAGGCTTATGTTAAGCTGAACGGTGCTGCAAACGCAGAAGAACTGATCGGTAAACCGATTGCCCTGCTGCGTAATGGCAATGCCGGGATCAGTATTGACCTGCTCCGCCAGTTCAGGGATAATGGATTCCGGCTGAATGGTCTGGAAACAGTTGAAGTGAATGCGTCAGGAGAGATAATGGTGTTGATGAATAACCTGGTGGGCATTGTTGAGGAGGGTAAACTGATACGTGTATGGGGTACACAGCACGATGTAACCGAACTTAAACGGACTCAGGACCAGCTCAAGCGCAGCGAGAAACGCTACAAGGACTTCATCCACCAGAGTACGGAAATTATCTGGCGCGGTGATCTCGAACAACCGATCAATATCAATGACCCCCTGGAAGAACAAGTGGATCAGTTCTTCCAGCATGCCTATCTGGCAGAATGTAATGAACGGATGGCCGAGTTGTATGGATTTAAGAACTCCGCACAACTGATCGGCGCCCGGCTGAAAGATTTTGTCAGTATGAATAACAATTTCACTCCGGATACAGCAGTGAAATTTGTTCAAAACGGGTATAAACTGTTGCGCGCACCTTCAGTGCAGTACGATACAAAAGGGAATAAGAAATATTTCCTTAATGATCTCTTTGCTATTATTAAAGATGGATTTGTGACCCGGATCTGGGGGGTGCAAACGGATGTTACCGAGCAGCGACTGGCGCAGAAAGCCCTGATCCAGAGTGAAGAACGCTACCGCGCTTTTATCCAGCAGAGTACGGAAGGCATCTGGCGTATCGAGAATATTTCCGGAAAGATCAGTATCCAGATTCCGGAAGATGAGTTGATTGATTCCTTCTATAAATATGGCAGGCTTACGGAATGCAACGATGCGTTTGCCCGTATGTACGGTTACGAGAATTCAAGCGAGATGATCGGTATGGACCTTGAAACACTGTTGCCCAGCACCGATCCCTTTAATATTGAATATCTGAAACAGTTTATCCGTTCAGGATTCCGGCTCGAGAATGTGGAGTCGCATGAACTTGACAAGTGGGGTAACCGGATTTTTATCAGCAATTCATTGATCGGAGTGATTGAAAATGGTAAACTCGAGCGGGTATGGGGTATGCAGCGTGACATCACTCAGATCAAAAAAGCCGAACTCGAGATCCGCAACCGGGAAGAGCAATACCGGAACCTTTCTGAGAATGTACAGGCACTGATCTTCCGCTTTGACCGGAATTACCGGATCACCTATATCAATCATGCGGCAAAACATACCTTCAACCAGCCCCCTGAGATCTTTAATGGCAGGACTCCGCTGGAAGTAGGCATCGCCCCTTCCGTATGGCAGATGCTTCAAGAGAAGGGGGAGCGCGTTTTTAATGAAGGGAGCAAAGAGAGTTTTACGTTCAGGATCCCCTCCAACAGCTCACCGGGCAAGAATTACAACCTGCTCATGACCCTGTCCCCGGAATATGATTCGGAAGGGGCTATCTTTTCCATAATAGCCGTAGCGAACGAGTTTACCCCGATCATTGAGGCGCAGGAAAAAATTGAATACAAAGACAAGTTACTGTCCATTATTTCCGGATTGTCTGCGGAACTGTTGCAGGGTAACGATTATGACGAATCAATTCAGAAAGCGATCCGGGAACTTGGAACTGCAATGGGTGCAGAACGGGCTTTTGTACTCGAAAACAAGTTTGAAAAAGACAGGCCGATCGCATATCTGAAATACAAATGGCTGAACCCGAATATTGAAAAAGAACAACGTGAACTTAGCATAAATGAAGTCGATTTTGGCGACCGGCAGGAAATTTATAATTCACTCAACCGAAATGAGCCGCTCATTTTTGATGTGGATGAAATGAAAACCCAGTCTTTTAAAAATTCAATTCAGCAGCAGCACATAAAATCTGTAATTACCTACCCTGTCCTGTTGAAAAATGAATTGTGGGGCGTCATTGGATTCATGTCTTTGAAAGATAAATCAGTTTGGGGTGAGGTGGAGCAGGACATCCTTAAAGCCTATACGGCAGTACTTTCCAATGCCATACAAAGAAGGTTGTCGGAGATCAGGATTCAGGAAAGTGAAACCCGTTTCCGCCAGCTGGCCGATCACGCTCCGGTGATGATCTGGGTGAGCGATAAGAATAATCATACGACCTACCTGAATAAGTACTGCACCGATTTTATCGGGATGGATCTTGATGCGGTAAATGAAACTGGCTGGGAAGAGCTGATTCATCCGGACGAACGGGATGCTGCTGCAGCAAGCTACCAGTCCCATTTTGAACGGATGGAACCGGTGCTGATCGAATACCGGCTCAGGAAACACACCGGTGAATACCGCTGGGTACTGGACCAGTCGACCCCCCGCTTCCTGAGTGATGGCACTTTTGAAGGCTATATCGGATCACTCATAGATATTCACGACCGGAAAACGATTGAGGAAAAAATGCGGTTCCAGGCCAGAGTCATGCAGGAGATCTCGGATGCAGTGATTGCTGTAGACCTGAATTACCAGGTGGTTGCCTGGAATAAAGGCGCAGAAAAGATCTTCCAGGTTGCTGCAGCGGATGCCGTTGGGAAACAAATGAGCGAAGTAGTTAACATGCAGTTTATTTCAGATTCCCGGGAGGCAGCAAAGGAACATGTCAACAAATACGGGATCTGGAGCGGCGATGTTTTCGTGGAACAGGAAGACGGACGCAAGCTCTTCCTGCACAGCTCTGTTTCTTTCCTGAATGATGAAAACGGTAACCGGGTGGGCCTGGTAGGCATCAACAGGGATATCACTTACCGGAAGAAAGCCGAAGATGAACTGCGGAACAGCGAAGAACGCTACCGCTCGCTGGTGAATGCATTGGGTGAAGGTATCATCCTGTACAACAGTGAAGGAAAGATCCTGATGGCCAATAAAAGTGCCGAAATGATACTCCGGCTGAATATGGATGCCATGAAAGGGAAAGACAACTCAAATCCGGAGTGGAAGGTCTTTGATGAGCAGGGAGTGCCTAAACAATTGAGTGAACACCCGCATGTAGTGTCGCTGAGAGAAGGTCGCTCCGTACGGAATACGATTCTGGGCCTGAGACATGGCGATGCACCAGTCATATGGACAAGCATTAATACCGAGCCTATCTACTATTCGGAGAACCGGGAAAAACCGGATGCCGTTGTGGCCACTGTTGTCGATATCACCCAGCGGAAAACCTCCGAAAGCGAACTTCAGCATAATGCCGAACAGCTCCGCCAGTTTTCGGAACGGATGAATATCATCCTGAACAGTATTACCGACGGCTTTATTGCCATTGATAATAACCGGAAAGTCCTGCTCTGGAACAAGGTATTTGAAGATTCAACCGGTATTGCACAGGAAAAAGCAATCGGCCGCGACCTGCTGGAACTGGTTCCGGGGCTCAGCCTGAGCATACCCGATATTGTTAATGAACCAGCCAGCATCCAACAGAGTTATTCTCGCGAATACTGGAGCAACCTCTGGAAAATGTGGGTGGAAATGTCGGTCTTCCCTTCTTCACAGGGACTCTTTCTGTTTTTCCGCGATATCACGAAGCGCAAACGGCAGGAATTGCACCTGCGCCTCGAAAAAGAAGTGCTTGAGATGAATGCCGGCGCACAGGGGAACCTGAAAGGCACGGCGGATTTTTACCTGAAAGGGCTGGAAACCATTTTCCCCGGAATCTATTGCTCCCTGATCCTGTATAATGAAGACAGCCAGACCCTGGATCCGCTTTCGGGGCCGAGTATCCCTGAGGAATATACTGAGCAGATCCGTGGCCTTAAATCAGGGCCCCAAGCAGGTTCCTGTGGTACAGCATTGTATACTGGTAAAAATGTGATCGTAACGGATATAGAAACCGATCCGCTCTGGGCGGATTATAGAGTACTGGCAAAACAATTCGGTTTTTGTTCATGCTGGTCATATATTATCAAGGGCGCAGAGAACCATAGTCTGGCCAGTTTTGCGATCTACACAAAAAAACCCATGTACCCCTCCCAGGAACAGATCGAAACCCTGGAGCGGGCAGTCAATATCCTCCGGGTCATCCTGGAAAACAAACAATCGGAAGAGAAGATCAAGATCAGTAACGAACGTTACCTGCTCGCTACCATGGCTACCAATGATGCCATCTGGGATACTGACCTCAACACCAGGTCTATCTACTGGGGCGAAGGGTTCCACTCCCTTTTTGGATATAAAGCCGGCTATTATAATGAAGCCGACCAGATCTGGGAAAATAATATTCATCCGCAAGACCGCGATCGGGTATTGAAGAGTATGGAAACATTTATCAATAGCCACAGCCAGCAGGTATGGCAGGAGGAATACCGCTTCAGAAAAACGGATGGCAAATATGTACTGGTGTCCGACCGGGGTTTCCTTATCTACAACCAATTGGGCAAAGTCAGCCGGATGGTGGGTTCCATGCAGGATGTTACGGAGAAACGCGAACTGGAAAAGAAAGTACTCAAACAGGAGATCAATAAGCAGAAACTGGTGGCGCAGGCCGTAGTGGAAGCGCAGGAAAAAGAAAGGTCCCTGATCGGTAAAGAACTGCATGATAACGTGAACCAGATCCTGTCTACTACAAAATTATACCTGGAGGTGGCCCATTCAGACGAAAACGACCGCCTCAACCTGATCCGCATGGGCATGAACAATATCAGTGATGCCATCAATGAGATACGTACCATCTCCCGTTCACTGGTGCCTGCCAGTATCGGCGATCTGGGCCTGGTGGAATCCGTACACGACCTGGTTGAAAGCATCAAGATCACCCGTACGTTTAATGTAGACTTCCAGCATTCCGGCGAGATCGACAATAAACTGAACGAACAGCAGAAACTGATGCTGTTCCGGATTGTGCAGGAACAGGTCAATAATGTTATCAAACATTCAGCGGCTCATAACCTGATGATCGAGTTGCATGAAGACAATAATGAGATCCGGATGTCGATAGCCGACGATGGAAAAGGATTCGATCCGGATCAGGTGAAACTGAAGAAGGGGCTGGGGCTGACCAATATCATGAGCCGCGCTGAACTCTTCAATGGAAAAGTGGATATCAAGGCAGCACCCGGAAAAGGATGCTGTTTAACCGTAAGTATACCTATTTTAAATTTATAAAACCACAGTTATGCAAAAGATCAGTATTATGATTGCAGATGATCACAAGTTGATCCGGGAAACCTGGAGCTATATCCTCAACAATGACCCCCGCTTTGAAGTAGTGGCCGAATGCGGCGACTCCGAAGAAGCCGTTGAAATGGCCCGGCAGAAACGGCCGCAGATCATCCTGATGGATATCAATATGACTCCGATTTCAGGATTTGAAGCCACTGAAAAGATCCGGAAAGTATCTCCCGCTTCGCGCATCATCGGCGTTTCCATGCACTCGCAACCCGCTTATGCCAAGAAAATGCTGCAGATCGGCGCCCGCGGCTATGTTACCAAGAACTCTTCCAAGGAGGAGATGATCAAAGCCATCCTGGAAGTGCAGAATGGCAACAAGTATATCTGCGATGAAATCAAGAACAATATTTCGGAACTGGTACTCGAGGAGAACAAAGACACCCCGAATGTAAACGCCCTTACCGAAAGGGAGATCCAGATCATCAACCTGATCAAGGAAGGCCTGTCTTCCAAAGAGATCGCCACACAGCTGAACATTTCACTCAAGACTGTTGAAGTGCACCGGCATAATATCCTGAAGAAACTTAAACTTAAAAATTCTGCGTCACTGGTGAATTTTATCAATAATACAGCTACCTATATCTAACGATTGTTTGCTCGTAACAGTGGTCTAATTGCATACCCCTAGCGGGGCAGCGATTTATTCTGTAAAATAGGCAATTACAGGGGCGTGTGCTTGCATCCGCCCCTTTTCATTTGCATTTTCCGGTCCGTTTTGAAGGTTCTTATCCTCTTGAAAAACCCAGGAACCTGTATCCTTGAAAATGCCGCAAAATCTTTTATCCTGAAGAGAAACTGCCCCCCGGTCCTATGAAGATCAGGGGCTTTTTTTCCCCCTTTATCCCCGGTTCTTCCCCTTACCGGGAAATTTCCAAAATCGGCTTACCTTTGCGCTTTCCCGGAAATTTCAACCTCCTCCATGAGTGATGCCATTAAACATGAATGCGGGCTGGCATTCATCAGGTTACGTAAGCCGTTCTCCTATTATCAGCAGCAGTACGGAACCGTACTCTGGGGCCTCAACAAGCTCTACCTGCTGATGGAAAAGCAACATAACCGGGGCCAGGACGGTGCCGGGGTTGCTGCCGTCAAACTCAATGTGGAACCGGGTTATCCCTTCCTTCAGCGGATCCGGAGTAATGCCAACCAGCCGATCGTAGACATTTTCACGAAGATCAATAATGAGGTAAAGGAACTGGAGAAATTCCAGGCCGATATTACGAAACACCCCGGCCTCATGAAAGGCCATATCTCCTTCCTGGGAGAACTGCTGCTCGGCCATCTCCGCTATGGTACCCAGGGCCGGAATAATGTGGAGTTCTGCCACCCCTTTATCAAGCGCAATACCATCCCCGCCCGGAACCTGGCGCTGGCAGGTAATTTCAACCTTGTTAATACCGACGAACTCTTTTCCCTGGTCAATATCGATCCAGGTGAATTCCAGAAGCAGAGTGACCTGGCCGCCATGATGGAAGTGATCCATCATTTTCTCGTGAATGCCGATGATGGCCATCCCGAAGACCTGGATGTATTGGATGTGCTTCGCAAAGCGGTTCCGCTTTTTGACGGCGGGTTTACAGTAGGCGGACTGCTCGGTAATGGCGACTCCTTCGTATTCCGCGATGCCCATGGCATACGCCCCGCCTATTTCTATATGAATGATGATGTGGTGGTGGCTGCTTCCGAACGGGCCGCCATCCGTACCGTATTCAATGTGGGTGAAAATGAAGTACAGGAACTGATGCCCGGCAAGGGATTGATCGTAAAGGCGGATGGAACGATCATTCATGATGAAGTACTGCCGGCCAAAGAACGCAAGGCCTGCAGCTTTGAGCGGATCTATTTCTCCCGGGGCAGTGATGAAAAAATTTACAGCGAACGTTCGGCACTGGGGTATAATATCAGCGAACAGGTACTCAATGCCATCAACCACGACCTGAAGAATACGATCTTCTCATTCATTCCGAATACCGCAGAAGTGGCGTTCTACGGGCTGCAAAAAGGGATGGAAGATTACCTGAACAAGACCAAGATCCAGCGTATCCTCTCCTGGGGTAATGATGTAACTGAAGAAAAGCTGTCTGAACTGATCAACCGCCGTATCCGTGTGGAGAAAGTGGCGATCAAAGACGTGAAGCTGCGGACCTTTATTACAGAAGATGCCAACCGGAATGAAATGGTGCAGCACGTTTATGATATTACATATGGTACCGTGCGCCCCAACCAGGATACCCTGGTGGTGATCGACGATTCCATTGTGCGGGGTACCACCCTCAAGGAAAGCATTGTGCGCATGCTGGCCCGCCTCAAGCCGAAAAAGATCATCATCGTTTCCTCTTCGCCCCAGATCCGCTATCCCGATTGCTATGGCATCGATATGAGTAAACTGGGTGATTTCATAGCCTTCCGGGCTGCCATCGAATTGTGGAAAGACAAGGGCATGGAAGAAAAACTGCAGGATATCTACAAAAAGCTCAAAGAGCTGAACCGCACCGGCATGCTCCATACGGAGAACCTGGTGAAACAGGTGTACGGCAACTTCACAACTCAGGAGATCACCGATAAAATTGCGCAGCTGATCACCCCGAAAGGATTCGATATACCGATCCAGGTGATCTTCCAGACCATTGAAAACCTGCATAAGGCTTGTCCCACCAATACCGGCGACTGGTACTTTACCGGCAATTATCCCACACCAGGTGGTAATAAGGTCGTGAATAAGGCCTTTATCAATTATATGGAAGGAAAAAATGTGAGAGGATACTGATCCGGCAGATCTGGCAAAGTATTTGTTATAAATGGGCAACGTTGATCAATTCAACAGATCTTGATCAGCATCAACTCATTTTTCTGATATCTTTGGTGAAAACACATCGTTAAGGGGAATTCATTTCCCCTTTTTCTTTTTTGATATGAAGACCCTGATCCTGATCCGGCATGCCAAAAGCAGCTGGGCCGACCCCGGCCAGAACGATTTCGACCGGCCGCTCAACGAGCGGGGCAGGAAAGATGCACCCGAAATGGCCGTCCGTTTGAACAAGAAAATCCCCCAAATAGACCTCTTCTTGTCCAGCACTGCCAAACGTGCCCGGAAAACGGCCGGTTTTTTTGCAGAAGCATATGGAAAAACGGCGGAAGACATCCAACTGGCCCCTTCCCTTTATATGGCCGGAATCCCGGAATTCCTGGAACAGGTAAAGGCGCTGCCGGATACCGTACAGACTGTAGCCCTCTTTTCCCATAATTACGGCATTACCGCTTTTGCCAATACACTCAGTAGTGTACGGGTCGACAATATGCCTACCTGTTCGTTCTATGCGGTGGAATTGGAATGCGAACAATGGAAAGACATCGAAACTGCAGCAACGAAATTCCTCTTTTTTGATTACCCGAAGGCTGTACAGCCTTAATTCCTGGGCTCATCCATTCTGGGTTTCCGGCTGACCAGCATCACCCCGCTGATGATGAGTGCAGCAGCTATGAATTTATACCAGCCGAAAGTTTCATTCAGTACCAGTACCGCGATCAGCGAGGCAAATACGGGTTGTGTATAGATATAGGTGCCGGTAATGGAGGCTCCCAGATGGTGGATGCCATATAGGTTGAAAAGATAAGCCAGGAATGTAGCACCGATCACGATAAAACCGGTAGCTGCATATTCTTTCCAGCCGAATCCGGACCATGGAATTACAGAAAACTGGTTCCAGCCGATGAGCAAGGTAAATACAAGGCCGATTGTAAAGACCCACCGCGTAACATGTACCGGATTATAGGCCAGCATCAGCGGTTTCACCAGCACAAAGTAGACAGCGTATGAAATGGCATTGATGATAATGAAGATATCACCCCATAACACCGATTCGGCGGTTCCGGTATGATCCCGCTGCAGGGCCAGCATCACCGCTCCGCTGATGGCAGTGATCAGTCCGCCTGCTTTAAACAGGTTCATGGGCTCGGTACCCACCCAGGCGGCCACAATTGAGATAAAGACCGGTGTTACCAGAATGAGCAGTGAAGCATGAATGCTCAGGGTCATGGAGAGCCCTTTGATGAAAAGGGCCTGGTTGATCACTACGCCTGTAATGGCGCATAAGATAAAACGACCAATATGTTCTTTGCGGATGCCCGCTTTGGTGGAAGAGAACATCCAGAGGATCCAAAGCAGCAGGGTGCTTACACCTACACGGATCACATTGAGCCCGAAGGGTCCGATAAACCGTTTCGTGATATATTGTACCGTGCTGAAATTGATGCCGAAGAGCAGGTTGGCACTCAATACAGCAAGATGTGATTTCCAGTTTTTCAAACACTCCGATTTAAGGCGCAAAACTAATTCAGTTCAGTGGTAATACACCAAGCTGCCGCAGGCTTTCCGACACTGCTTTTTTGAGAACGCCTGTCGTTTCAGGGAAGGGTGAATAGGGAAAAGCAACTGCAGCGTCTAAAGCCCTTTTCAGTTGGAAGGAAGATTGCGGCATAGCCAATGCCCAGCCTTTACTTTGGCAGTGATCGGCCAGATATTCCTGTTCCGCCTGCCCCGGCGTTGGGATGAGAATAGCTTTAGTACCGGTGGCGGCATAATCCATCAGTGAAGAATAACCCGATCGGCTGATCACAAAGGCACTGTTACAGAGCACTTGCTGTAATGCTGCCGCATCCAGATGATTGAAGCATTTAATATAAGAGGGAAGGGATGGCATAGCAGCAGCAGCCGGTAAGCCCCGTACTAATGTAAGTGCCTGTGAACAGGAGAGGGCTTCAGCGATAATGTTCTCTTCCAGCAACGTCCGCTGGGGTTCTGGCCCGGATAGAATAACACTGATTCCTTTTGCTTGTACTGTTGAGGCAGTACAGGCAGTAAAACGACTGAGCGGGCCCAGGTAAACAGGTGTGAGACCGCTTTCGGGAGCTGTGGAAAGCTGACCCGCTAGCCGGTTTGATGGCAGAGGATGATCCGCTACCCAGACCTGGTCAAAATTTGTCATCCAGTTCCGGTTATAATGGTGGATCAGCCTGTCGGCAAAGCTGCCCAAACCCGTCCGGATCTGCAATTGGTGGGTTAACATAATACTCGGACAGCCTGGAAACCAGAAGCCGAAGCGGCTGTCGGACAACACCAGATCCGGTTTTTCGGCTAAGCAGAAATCCTTAAGCCAGGCATTTTCTGCTTTGATTCTGGTCAATATTTTAGGAGCCTGAAAAGCGATATGGAACAGGGTTCCGGCCCGGCTTTTGCCGAAGTTGATGTGGTAGCCCTCGAGTTTTTCGAAGCGGGCTCCGGGGAAATGGGGGCGGAGAATGTTAAATTGTGTTGAATTACAAGCAATTATGAGAGAAAAACCCAGGTGTTCGAGCGTTTGGAGGAGCGGAATACTCCGGGTGGTATGTCCCAGTCCCCAGTCGAGCGGCGAAAAAACCACTTTCCGGCCCGTTGCAGGATGATTTTTAACAGGTTCCTGTGACAATCCGTATACTAAATTTTCTGCAAAATAGTTCTAAATTAGTAAACGTCAATCTTATGAAAAAGGTCAACTTCTTACGTGTTTTCGTTGTTTTAGCCTTGTGTGTGCTGGTTGTTTCCTGCGCCGGCAGCCGCAGTATGGGCGGAACATCCAAAAAATGCGGATGCGGGTTAAACCGGGGTTTTGTAGGTTATTAAATTCTGATTGTAATGAGACCACCCAATCGTGACATGCTTGTTTTAGTGAAAGATGATTTCATGGATGCCGACCTCATCAAAGTGGAGTTGGAGCGGATCCATAAATTGTTGCAGGAATTTGAAACCCTCGATACGGTTTCAAAGGCCCATGAAGTATATGATCTCAACCGCTTTAAAAAGATCCGTGATACCAACGGTGTGGAACGATTCATGCGCGAACGCAAACTCAAGCCCTTTATCTTTATTTCAAACAACAACTGAGACTGCCTTCAGTTTTCCAAAAAATAATAAGCGCCCCGTAAGCATCTTACGGGGCGCTTTTATTTATTCACTATTGACTACTCACTATTTCAACCCACTCAACGCCTCCTTTAAAGAAGCCAGCATCTCATCAATTTCTTCTTTCTTGCAAGTGCCCACACTGAGCCGGTACCAGGGACTGTTTTTATTCGTGCCAAACGCATAGAAGGGTACCAATGCAATCTTTGCGGTATCGAGCAGGTGGGCAGTAACAGCCTGCTGGTCGGGCAGCAGGGTGCCGGCTGGCGTGGTTTTTCCGGCAGCATCAATTTTTACAGTAAGGTAAATAGCGGCTTCAGGTGCAATGGCATCAACAGGCAATCCGGCAGCTTTCAGCTGCTGGAAGCCGTCATGTATCCGGGTAAGCCGTTCCTGGATCTCCGATTTGAAATGCTGCAGGTAATCGGAAATATCCTGTTGCTCGCGCAGGTATTGTGCCACTCCTTTTTGTTCGGCCATAGGGGCCCAGGCGCCAACATGGGTGAGAATGGCTTTCATTTTTGAAATAATGGTTGCCGGTCCCATGGCCCAGCCAACCCGTACACCGGTTGCGGCAAACACCTTGCTGATGGCATCAATATAGATGGTGAATTCTTTCATCTCCGGACGGAGAGAAACCGGATCGAAATGCCGGATCTTTCCGTAAGTGAGGTGCCAGTACATCTGGTCGTACATCACATAGAGTTTCTTTTCACCTTCCTCCCGGTTCCGGTTTTCACGGATCACCATATCGCAGATCGCTTCCAGGGTTTCGCGGGTAAAAGTGGTACCGGTCGGGTTCTGGGGCGAGCAAAGTGCCAGCAGGGTGGCATCTTTCAGGTGGGGCTGCAACAGCTCTGCCGTAGGCATGAAGTTGGTTGCCGCTGTGCATTCGATCATTACATGCTGCCCTTCCACAAAATGAACATAATGGTTATTATTCCAGGAGGGTACCGGGTAGATCACCTTATCGCCTTTGTCGACCAGTGCACGGAAGGTGGCGTAGATCAATGGACGCCCGCCTGAAGCCACGAGGATTTCATCCAGGTCGTAGTCCAGGCCTTGCCAGATGGTCAGGAAGCGGGTAATGGACTCCCTCAGGTCGAGGTTGCCTTCTGCCGCCGGATAATTGGTGAAGTGCTTTCGGTAGGCCTCGATCACGGCTTCTTCCAGTTTTGCAGGGATGGGAAACAGGGCTGGATCGAAATCACCCACGGTATAATTATATACTTTTTCACCCTTGCGTATTTTTTCACGGATCTCACCTCCGATCTTGACGATCTCGGAGCCGATAAGGGTTGAGGAGAGGTTTGACAGTTTCATGATACAAAGATAAAGAGAGTTGAAAGTAATCTGTAACAGGTTTTACAGTAAATGAAAAAGCCCTTTTTGAAGTGATATTCAAAAAGGGCTGGAATAATACATATTATGCAATACTATTCGATGGGCTTATAATCCTTGAACAGGTTCACTTTGGTCTCTTCCACCAGTTTACGATAGGCCTTCCACTGGTTTTCAAACAAGGCATTGGTGCGTGCCACGGTTTCGGCTATCAGTTTCTCGGCATTGGCGATCAGTTGCAGTTCCTGAGCGCCGGGTTTGGTGAGTTTGGAACCGATACCCTGGTTGGCCTCACCCACGCGGCTCATTACAGTAGGAGCGAGGGAGCGGGAGATACCCTGTTTTTCCCCGGGTTTGCCGCTGATGTACTCACGGATAGCTTTAACCGAATCCTGTAAAGCCTTCGTGGCTTTACGCAGCGTGTCGGCTTCCTTCCCTTCCACATTCTGCAGCTGCGTATTCATTTTGGTAAGTAGTTCGCTGGCATCATTCAGGCGGTCTGTAGCCTCATTCAGTTTGTCTGTACTCTTGCGTAAACGGGCGTATAATTCACGCTGGGCCAGTTTTACGTCGTTTTTATTTTCCATCCGCGGATCATCATACACATTGATAAAAGTGGAATCGGATTCGCGACCCATAGTGATCACCACTTTATATTTTCCGGGTAATACTGCAAAGCCACCGGGTTCGGGAGTTCCGGGCCGGGGTTTGGGTGCACCAGCACCACGGAATCCTTTCTCTTCCATACCCCAGTAATTGCGGTTCAGTCCGGTATCGGCTTTCCAGCGCAGAGTGCGGATGGCTTCATTCTTATCATTATAGATACGGACCCACACGCTGTCGCGGGAACCACCTCCCATACCACCACGGCCACCACCAAAGCCACCAAGTCCACCACCGCCACCTTGGCGACCACCGCCGCCACCAGGATTACCAGCACCCACTTCTACTGCGGGTGGTACGGGTGCGGCTGCAGCAGTTGCAGCGCTATCACGCTTCGGTGCTTCCGGTAATTTGGAAATATAAAAGGCAATGGCAGCGCCTCTTCTGCGGTTTTCGGCATCATAAATACCCGCTACACTCCATTCGTAACCAGTGGCAGCGCGGTAATTGGCCTGATAGGCATCAGGAGCTTTGAATACAGTGAGATTTTTTGCAGGTACACCTTTGGTCGCAGCAAGCTGTCGCAGCGGACGAATATCATCCAGTATCCACAGTGAACGACCGAATGTTGCGATCGCGAGATCTGCTTCCCGCTCCTGGATGGCCAGGTCGTAGGTGGAAACAGAGGGATAGCCGTTTTTCCATTGCTGGAAACTGGCTCCGTTATCCAGGCTGATCCAGAGGCCGTGTTCCGTACCTGCGAAGATCAGGTTGGGTTCTGTGGGGTCCTGCAGTACGCAAAGCGCATAACCGCGCACTTTGTTTTCATCGATCAGGCGGGTCCAGGTCTTTCCGAAATCTGTGGTACGGAAGATATAAGGCTTGAAATCTCCCCTGCGGTAATCATTGGTAACTACAAAAGCTTCACCGGCATTGAAACGGGAAGCCTGTATCTGGGGCACCCAGGCGCCAACAGGCATTCCGGGGATCTTGCCGCGGAAACTGGTCCAGGTTTTACCACCATCGGTAGTGAGTTGTACATTCCCGTCATCGGTACCTACCCAGATCACACCTTTCTGTTTGGGGGAAGGCGCAATGGCGAGGATGGTATTGAATGTTTCAGCACCGGTGATATCCAGTGTGAGACCGCCGGTTTCATCCTGTTTCTGCTGATCGGGATTATTAGTGGTCAGGTCGGGGGAAATAGTTTCCCAGGCAGCGCCCTTGTTGGTGCTTTTGTGCAGGAACTGGCTGCCATAATAGATGGTAGCGGCATCGAAAGGATCCTGAGCCATGGCCGAGTTCCAGTTGAAACGGAGTTTTACATTGAGGTCAACAGCAGGTGGTTTGATGAACCAGCGTTCACCGGTCTTGATATTCTGTTTGCCCACGCTGCCGCCCTGGCTCATGGAATAGATCCAGTTATTATCATCAGGGTCGGCCATCACATCAAAGCCATCGCCGCCGCCAACATTTTCCCAGTAATAGTTACGGATGCCCCCGTTGGTCCAGGTATAAGCAGGGCCATGCCAGCTGCCGTTATCCTGCATGCCACCCATTACATGGTAGGGGATCTGGTTATCTACATTGATATGGTAGAATTGCCCAACGGGCAGTTTTTCGTCAAAGGTCCAGTTGGCGCCGCGGTCGCGGCTCATGCCGATACCGCCATCGTTTCCTTCAATGATGAAGTTGGGGTCGTTGGGGTTGATCCACCAGGCGTGGTGGTCGGGGTGGATACCACTGTAAGGGATCAGGGTCTGGAAGCTTTTTCCGCCATCTTCGCTGAAAGTCACCGTAGAGTGGATATCATAGATGCGGTTCTCATTCCTGGGATCCACATAAATTTCCTGATAGTAGAAGGGTCGGTCGGTGATCTGGTCGGGGTCACTGTTGACCAGTGTCCATTTGAAACCGCCATCATCGCTTTTATAGAAACCGTTTTTCGTGGCTTCGATCTTGGCGTATACACGGGAGGGCATACTGCGGGCAAAAGCGATACCAATACGGCCGAGGTTGCCATCGGGAATGCCATCTTCCTTAGTGAATTTCTTCCAGGTCTTGCCGCCGTCTACAGTAATATAGAGACCGCTGCCTTTGCCACCACTGGTGAAGGTCCAGGGTTGGCGGCGGTGCTGCCACATGGAAGCAATGAGTTTATTGGGATTGGAGGGATCCATCACCAGTTCAGCGCAACCGGTGGTATCGTTTACATAGAGGATCTTGTTCCAGGTTTCACCGCCGTCGGTGCTTTTGAATACACCGCGTTCGGGGTGTTCCCCGTAGGGGTTACCGATAGCGGCAGCGTAGATGGTATTGGGATTATTGGGGTCGATGATGATCCGGTGGATATTCCGGGTTTTTTCCAGTCCCATCCGTTTCCAGGTGGTTCCACCATCGAGTGAACGGTAAATGCCTTCCCCGATATTGATGGAGTTACGGGGATTTCCTTCGCCGGTTCCTACCCAAACCACAGCAGGGTTCGACTGCTGGATGGCAACAGATCCGATATTCAGGATCGGTTGTTCATCAAAAACAGGATTCCATTCGGCACCGCCGTTCGTGGTTTTCCAGACGCCACCTGAGGCAGCGCCGACGTAGATGATATTCGGGTTGTTTTGTACCGCGTCAATGGCGGTGATACGGCCGCTCATACCGGCCGGGCCGATATTGCGGGGTTTCCAGGACTTGAAATGGGTGTTGAGATTCACCTGCTGGGCCTGGGCCAGGCAGGTTAGCAGCAATGCAAGCGCGAATAGAAATTGTTTCATGAGCCGTTGGTTTTGAGTCCTTAAAATTAATGGAATAATGAATAGACTGAGTTTCAATTGGATAAATGGTTCAGATGTCATCTGATGGGGAGATGACATCTGGTGGGGAGATGACATCTTGGGTAAAATACAACCTCGCGCACAACACAATAAATCACTGATTAACAGCTCTTTTTTCATCTAGCCCCCAACGTTCCAGGTTGTACAACCCGTAAACAACAGTATCTTCGCAAGGAATTAACAAACAAAGCGTTGTATATATCCTGCTAAACCTTTTTTTTCGTTGACCACACATGAAAAGAATCCTGACCAGCACTATAGCCCTCTTGCTTTCCTCCATCATCCTGGCACAAACAGGATATACCATTCCCATAACCCTCAAGCCCTATAAAAACACCTACATCTATCTAGGGTACTATTACGGTTCTAAAAAGGCCTTGGCCGATTCTGCCCTTCTCGATGCCAACAGCAAAGGCGTGTTTAAAGGAAAAACCAAACTCCCCGGCGGCATCTATTTCATCGTCTCACCCCGCAAGGAAATCCTCTTCGAACTCCTGCTCGATAAACAACAACAGTTTTCCATTACTGCAGATACCACCCGCATTCCCGATGGCGTGGTGTTTACCGGATCGGCGGATAACCTGCTCTTCCAGCAGTATACCCGTTATGCCAATAAAACCGGCACTGCCATTGCCGGCATCAATAGTCAGTTGAATGCCTCACCTGCTCCGCCCAATGCCACAGCCCTGAAAGCAGAATCACGCAGGCTCAGCGACCAGATGCAGCACTACCGCGACAGTATCGAAAAGAAATATCCCGCCCATATCCTCACCGCACTGTTCAAAGCCATGAAGGAGCCTGTTGTTCCTCCGGCAGCAAAGCATCCCGGAGGGAAATACGACTCGAACTATGCCTACCAGTATTATAAAGGCCATTACTGGGACGGTGTCAGCTTCGACGATGAACGGCTTATCCGAACTCCCTTCTTTGAAGGCAAACTCGAACGCTATTACAGGGATCTCGTTGCGCCGATACCCGACAGTATCATCAAAGAAGTGGATCACATGATCCTCTATGCCCGACCGAGCCGTGAAATGTATAAATTCCTGATGGTGCATTTTGTACAGAAATACATCAATCCCGAGTATATGGGGCAGGATGCCGTATTCGTACACCTCTTTGAAAAGTATATCAACACCGGTCAGACCGATTTCTTCACCGAGCAATACAAGGAGTTCATGTTCAAGCGGGCCTACAGCATGATGGCCAACCTGATCGGGAAACCGGCTGCAGACCTGGATATGGTGGACAGTACCGGTAAACGCACCACATTATATGAAGTAAAGGCGGATCTCACCATTCTCTGTTTCTGGGATCCTACCTGCGGCCATTGCAAGGAAACCGTACCCCGGATCGACTCCATGTATAAAGCCAAATGGCAGCAAATGGGCGTGAAAGTGTATGGTGTAATGACCGATGGCGGCAAAGACAACTGGATCAGCTTTATCAAGGAGCATCACCTGGATAACTGGTATCATGTGTACGAGCTTCCCGAAACCGCTGCTGCTGTTGCCGCTGCCGGCAAGCCCAGCTACCGCCAGCTCTTTGATGTGTACCAGACGCCCATGCTTTACCTGCTCGACAAGGAAAAACGGATCATCGCCAAAAAGCTCAGTTTTGAGCAACTGGATGAAGTGATCTCGCTGAAACTGAAAAAGTAAAAATCCATTATACGATGAAACGAATTTTACTGCTACTGACATTTGCCGGTTTCCTGGGCACCCTGCAGGCGCAGCCACTCTTCTCCTATGGCTCCCGTAGCGTAAGCCGTGAAGAATTCCTGAAAGCCTGGAATAAGAACAATGCGGATGTAAAACCCACGGATCAGGCTTACCGTGATTATCTCGACCTCTATATCCGCTTTAAACTGAAAGTGCAGGCCGCATTTGACCAGAAACTGGATACCCTCGCCGGGCAGGTTGCTGAACTCCGGAGTTTCCGTGCACAGATCGCTGAATCGTACATGAGTGATGAAGCCAGCATGAAGAACCTGATCGATGAAGCCATGCAGCGGAGCCGGAAGGAAATCGACCTTTCCCATATCTATATTGCATTGAGTTCGGGAGCAGCTGCCGCCGAAACAGAAAAAGCCCGTGCTAAAGCAGCAGGCATCTACGCCCGTTTGCAGAAAGGCGAATCCTTTGAAAAGCTGGCTGCAGAATTTTCCGACGACCCTGAAGTACGTAAAAATAATGGCCGTATCGGGTTTATCACCACTTTTGTATTGCCTTACGATCTTGAAAATATTGTTTATGCAATCCCCGTAGGGAAGATTGCAGCACCTTACCAATCACCCATCGGGTTTCATATTTTCAAAAACAACCGCGAACGCCCGGCTTCAGGAAGATGGCGTATAGCCCAGATACTGCTGTCCTTTCCTCCGGATGCCGGTAATGCACAGATCGAAGCCACACAACATCTGGCCGATTCGGTTTACAACCTTTTGCAGAAAGGGGCTGATTTCAAGGATCTCGCACTCCGGTTCAGCAATGACAATATTACCTACCAGACCGGCGGTGAACTGCCTGAATTCGGTACGGCCCGCTACTCACCGCGCTTTGAGGATGCTGCGTATGCGCTTGCCAAAGACGGCGATATCAGCAAACCCTTTGCAACGGAATTCGGGTACCATATTCTCAAAAGGATCAGTCGCAGCCCCCTGCAGAATGATCCATCCAATGCCGCCCATCGTGAATCCTTTCGCCAGCAGATCGCGGCGAATGACCGTAATACAGTAGCCCGGAAAATGCTGATCCGCAAGATCGGCATGCAAACCGGATACAAGCCATTTCCGGTTCCTGCCGGCCCCTTCAAAGAAACCAGCGAAGCGGTATTGGCCAATAAGCCACTGCCCAAATCGTCTTCCCTGAAACCGGCCACACCGCTCTTTGCGTTTGCGAAACAGCAGGTGCTGCTGCGCGACTGGATCGCCTATCTGGAAACGGTACGTGATTATGCCAACCTCCGCGGCAACAAAACAGTACAGCAACTCTTTGACGAATACCGGGAAACAACCTCGCTTGAATATTACAGGGATCACCTGGAAGATTATAATAAGGACTTTTCCAGTCAGCTCCGTGAATTCAAGGAGGGGAACCTCCTCTTTGAGATCATGCAACGGAAGATCTGGGATGCAGCGGCAATGGATACTGCCGGATTGCTGCAATACTATGCGGCGCATAAAGACAAATACTGGTGGGAAGCCAGCGCAGACGCCCTGATCTTTACTGCTTCCAGTGACTCCCTCGCACAAACCGCAATGAAAGCTATTGAAGAATCGCCGGCCGACTGGCGTAAACTGATCGAGTACAGCAGTGGTAACCTGCAGGGTGATTCAGGCCGCTTTGAACTGGGACAACTACCGGTACTGGAGCGAACTGCATTCAGTAAAGGATTGATCACAGCACCAGTTAAAAATGAAACCGATAATAGCGTAACCTTTTGCTATATTCTTACAATTTATAAGGACCGCGCACCCCGCACATTCAACGATGCCCGCGGTTTTGTGATCAACGATTACCAGGGCTACCTCGAAGAGGAATGGCTGAAGCAGTTGAAGAAAAAGTATCCGGTGAAGGTGAATGAAGCAGTGCTGAAGAAACTACCCAAATAAGGGATACTTATAACTTGCTCACCACATTATAGATCACCCGGGGTTTTCCCAGTGTGTAATAATGGAGAACGGGCACGTTGGCCGCTTTCAGCTCCTTTGATTGTTGCAGCAGCCATTCGGTACCCACCTGTTCCACATCTGCATCTGTTTTGCATTTCAGGATCTCATTGCTGAGTTCGGTGGGGATATCCACATGGAAGGTGCGGGGAATGACACTGAGCTGTTTCTTGGAAGTGATCGGCTTAAGACCGGGTATGATAGGCACTTCAATACCTGCTTCCCGGCAGGCTTTCACGAAAGCGAAGTACTTGCTGTTATCGAAGAACATCTGCGTGGTGATGTATTCTGCACCGGCATCCACTTTGGCCTTCAGGTGATTCAGGTCGGTTGCCAGGTTGGGTGCTTCGAAATGCTTTTCGGGATACCCGGCTACACCAATACAGAAATTGGTGCGGAAGCCATCGCGGATATCTTCTTCCAGGTAAATGCCATTGTTCAGGTTCACCGTCTGCTTGAGCAGGTCCAGCGCATAGCGGTTGCCACCGGCTTCCGGCTCAAAAACGGTTTCATTCTTGGCGGCATCGCCCCGCAGTACCAGTACATTGTCCACGCCGATAAAATTCAGGTCAATCAGGGCATCTTCGGTTTCCCGCTTGTTGAAGCCCCCGCAGATCAGGTGCGGCACCGCGTCCACATGGTAATGGTTCATGATGGCGGCACAGATCCCTACTGTTCCCGGACGCTTCCGCACTTCCACCTTGTCAAAAGTGCCATCCGCTTTTTTCTTGAATACAAATTCACTGCGGTGATACGTGACATTGATGAAAGAAGGCTTGAATTCCATCAGGGGGTCCAGGTGTTCATAAATGGAATTGATGGTTTTACCTTTCAAAGGCGGCAGGATCTCGAAAGAGACCAGCGTGCTTTTGGCGTTATTGATATGCTCGATGACTTTCATGTACTTCTTTATAAGCCTGCAAACTTAGTTCAATAGCGGCTTTATTACAAATGCCTGTTAAAGAATAGGTGCTGCCGGGGGTTGGGATGCCGCCGAACCGGTATTTTGTACTAATTTGCAGCCCTGTGATCAGCGAAATCCATACAGAACAACTGGTAAAGCGCTATGGGCGCCGTACCGTCGTCAACCAGGTTTCCGTGAATGTGAAACAAGGGGAGATCGTGGGCCTGCTGGGTCCCAATGGCGCCGGCAAAACCACTACGTTTTATATGGTGGTGGGCCTTATCAAACCCGATGAAGGCAAAGTGTTTCTGGATCAGCAGGATATCACCCAGATGCCTATGTACAAAAGGGCGCAGCTGGGTATCGGTTACCTGCCCCAGGAAGCCAGTGTGTTCCGCAAAATGAGCGTGGAAGACAATATCATGGCTGTGCTCGAAATGACGAAACTGACCAGGGCCCAGCAAAGGGAAAAACTGGAAGCCCTGCTGGATGAATTCCGCCTGCACCATGTCCGCAAAAACCAGGGCGATAGCCTCAGTGGCGGTGAACGGCGCCGTACGGAAATCGCCCGTGCCCTGGCCGTGGATCCCAAATTCATCCTGCTCGACGAACCTTTTGCCGGTGTGGACCCCATTGCCGTGGAAGATATCCAGAGCGTAGTAGCCCGCCTCAAATACAAGAATATCGGAATCCTCATTACCGACCATAACGTCAACGAAACCCTTTCCATCTGCGACCGTGCCTACCTGCTCATTGAAGGAAAGATCTTCAAGCACGGTACGGCTGAAGAGCTGGCAGCAGACGAACAGGTACGCCGCCTCTATCTGGGCCGGAATTTCGAACTGAAACGAAAGGATTATCTTCACGAAGAAGCCCGTGTGGCAGCATCCGGCGAGGCCGGCACACAGGATTAATATCTTTTTTATGGATGTAAAAGTGATCGCATTTGATGCGGACGACACCCTCTGGGTAAATGAACCCTATTTCCGGGAAACGGAAGACCTCTTTTGTGCCTTATTTGAAGATTACCTCCCGCATCATACTGTTGGACAGGAGCTCTTCCGCACGGAAATGCAGAACCTCGAACGCTATGGCTATGGTGTGAAAGGGTTCATGCTCTCCATGGTGGAAACCGCTGCAAGGATTACCGGCGACCGCCTCAATCAGACCATGGTGAACCGGATCCTGGATTACGGCAAAGCACTTCTTGATAAGCCTATTGAACTGCTGGATGGTGTGGAAGCTGTTTTGCGCCAGCTGAACGGTAAATACCGTCTGGTGGTAGCCACCAAGGGCGATCTGCTCGACCAGGAACGGAAGCTTCGTAAATCAGCCCTGGAAGGCTATTTCCACCATATCGAGATCATGAGCGATAAAAAGGAGAAGGATTACGAAAAACTCATCCGCCACCTCGATATCCGGCCCGACCAGTTCCTGATGATCGGGAATTCCCTGAAATCGGATATCCTTCCGGTACTGGCGCTGGGCGGGCATGGTATCCATATCCCTTATCACACCACCTGGGTGCATGAAACCGTGGAAGAACCTGTTGTGCATGAGCGGTTCCGTCAGCTGGAAAAGATCGAAGAGCTGTTGCCCCTTTTACCCCTATGACTTTAGTCTCATGGCCTTTGGGTAAAATGGCTTATTTTGCCGCAATACATGCGGATACTCTCTCCAGCCATATCTTCCCTGGCCCGCCTCCGTCGCTGGCGTATCGACGGATGGATAACCCATCCTGCCGATGCCCAACGTGAAGTATTACAGGATCTGGTGACTTCCGCCCAATACACTGAATTCGGACGGAAATACCGCTTTTCTGAACTCTTCAATGTGAAGTCGTTCAAGCAGGCCGTACCCATTCATGAGTACGATGACATGAAGCCTTATATCCAGCGGATCATGGATGGGGAGCAGAACATTCTCTGGAATACCCCGGTGTTCTGGTTCGCCAAAAGCAGCGGCACCACCAGTGATAAAAGCAAATTCATTCCGGTTACTGAAGAAAGCCTGCACGACTGCCATTACAAGGCTGCCAAGGATGTACTGACCCTCTATTATGAATTCAATCCCGATTCCGACCTGCTGACAGGCAAGGGCCTGGTGATCGGCGGAAGCCATACCATCAACCCGCTCAACGAAGAAGCCCAGTATGGCGACCTCAGTGCCGTGCTCCTGCAAAATTCGCCGTTCTGGGGGCATTGGATCCGGACCCCGGACCTCAGCATCGCCCTGATGGACGAATGGGAGTCGAAGATCGAGAAACTGGCACTGAGCACGATGAAGGAAAATGTGACATCAATTTCGGGTGTGCCTACCTGGACCCTTATCCTCTTTAAACGGATCCTCGAACTCACCGGAAAAAAGACCATGGCCGAAGTATGGCCCTCACTGGAGCTCTATATGCACGGCGGGGTATCTTTTGTTCCTTACCGGGAGCAGTTCGACCGGCTCATCGGCAAAAAGATCCACTACCTGGAAATGTACAATGCCAGTGAAGGCTTTTTTGCTGCGCAGGACCGGCCTGGTGAAGACGGCATGCTCCTCTTTACCGATCATGGCATCTTCATGGAGTTCATGCCCATTGAAGAATACGGAAAGGAACAACCGCATACCATCGGCCTGACCGATGTGGAACTGGGCAAGAATTATGCATTGGTGATCAGTACCAATGGCGGCCTCTGGCGTTATCTGGTAGGCGATACGGTACAATTTACCTCCCTTAACCCCTTCCGGATCAGGGTCAGTGGCCGGTTGAAACATTATATCAACGCTTTCGGCGAGGAACTGATCGTTGATAATGCGGATAAAGCCATTGCGGCAGCGGCTGTACATTGCGGTGTGGTGGTGAATGATTATACCGCAGCTCCGGTCTATTTCAGTGAAACCGGTAATGGAGCCCACGAGTGGCTGATCGAGTTTGAACAGGAGCCGGCTTCATTGCAGGATTTTACAGCAAGCCTGGATCAGGAACTGAAACGGCAGAACAGCGATTATGAAGCCAAGCGGCATAAAAGTATTGCACTTGGCCTGCCGGTGGTACATTCGGTTCCCAAGGGCTTATTCGGATCCTGGCTGAAGCAAAAAGGTAAACTGGGGGGACAGCATAAAGTGCCCCGCCTCAGCAATGACCGGAAACATATTGACGAACTCCTGCAACTGCTCCGTGAACAGAATTACTGAAAAAGCAGTTTCTTTGCAGCACATTCCAGAATACCAACAATATGAAATTATTACAGGGAAAAACAGCAATTGTTACCGGCGCAGCCCGGGGGATCGGCGAAGGCATTGTGCTCAAATTTGCAGAACAGGGCGCTAATGTGGCATTTACCTATGTGAGCGACAGCAGTGCTGAAAAAGCAGCTGCCGTTGAAGCGAAAGCGGCGGCTTTCGGTGTGAAAGCCAAAGCCTATAAAAGCAATGCCGGCGATTTTGCCCAGTGTGAGGCTTTTGTGAATGATGTGCTGAAGGAATTCGGAGCGGTGGATATCTGCGTCAATAATGCCGGTATCTCAAAAGATAACCTGCTCCTGCGCATGACTCCCGAACAATGGGAAGATGTGATCAAAGTGAACCTGAACAGCGTTTTCTATATGACCAAGCAGGTGATCCGCCCCATGATGAAAGCCAAAAGCGGCGTGATCATCAACATGAGCTCCATCATTGGTGAAACAGGTAATGCAGGACAAGGCAGCTATGCAGCCAGCAAAGCCGGCATCATCGGGTTTACCAAATCGGTAGCCAAAGAACTCGGGTCCAGGAATATCCGTTGTAATGCCATCGCCCCCGGTTTCGTGGAAACCGATATGACCAGCTACCTCAAAGAGGGAGAAGGTGCTGAAAAATATAAAGCCGGCATTCCCCTGAACCGCTTTGCTTCTGCGGAGGATATCGCTAATGTGGCTTTGTTCCTCGCCAGCGAAATGGGCTCTTATGTTACCGGACAAACCATCAGTGTTTGCGGCGGTCTCAATATTTAACCCCTTCCTGTAAAACGGTAAGCGGAACCTCCTAAATACTGTTTCACATGACTGTACTGATCATCGCGGTGTTTGTGATCGGCTATCTGGCCATTACACTGGAACACCCCCTGCATATCAACAAAGCCGCCACTGCGCTGATCACGGGTGTACTGTGCTGGACCCTTTATATTGTGAATGCAGCTGATGCACACCCGATCAATGAACAGCTTGTAGGCCATCTGGGTGGTATTGCGGAAATTCTTTTTTTCCTGCTGGGTGCCATGACCATTGTGGAGCTGATCGATACCCATGATGGATTCGAAGTGATCACCAGTCGTATCCAAACCACCAGCAAAGTGAAGCTGATGTGGTTACTCAGTATCATCACCTTTTTCCTTTCCGCTATTCTCGATAACCTTACCACAGCCATTGTTATGGTATCGCTGGTACGGAAGATCGTAAAGGAAAAGGAGCTCCGCCTGATGTACAGCGGACTGATCGTAATCGCAGCCAATTCGGGTGGTGCCTGGTCGCCGATTGGTGATGTAACCACTACCATGCTCTGGATCGGCGGACAGGTCAGCACCATACAGATCATGAAGCATGTACTCCTTCCCAGTATTGTAAGTATGGTGGTGCCGTTGCTCATTGCCGGATTCCGCATGAAAGGCAGCCTGGAGCTGGCCACTCCCGATACCTTCCCCGACAAACCACAAACGACAGTAAGTGACCGCAATGTGGTGTTCTTCACCGGACTGGGCATTCTCTTATGTGTGCCTGCTTTTAAGACCATCACGCATTTGCCTCCCTATATGGGCATGATGCTGGGTCTTGGTATTATCTGGGTGGTTACTGAACTGATCCATAAGCGTAAGGATGAAGAAGCCAAGAGCTTTTATTCTGTGATGAATGCCATCCGTAAAGTGGATACACCCAGCATCCTGTTCTTCCTCGGCATACTGATCAGTGTGGCTGCGCTGGAATCCTTGGGTGTATTGCATCATGCCGCCGAAGCACTCGACCAGCACCTGGGCAACAAGACTCTTATCGTTTCCGTGATCGGCTTGCTTAGTGCAGTGGTGGATAATGTGCCACTGGTGGCAGCGTCCATGGGCATGTATTCCCTCGAACATTTTCCCGCCGATGATGCATTCTGGCATTTTATGGCATTCTGTTCCGGAACAGGCGGCAGTATCCTGATCATCGGATCGGCAGCAGGAGTGGCAGCCATGGGGATTGAAAAGATCGAATTCTTCTGGTATCTCAAACGCATTGCGTTGCTGGCATTCCTGGGCTATATAGCTGGTATCGGGATGTTTTTGCTGCAGCAGGCTTTGGGGATGTGACTACTCACTACTCACCACTCACTTCTTTTTGAATTTCTCTATCGCATTCCTCGTAAACTCACTCAGCACCAGACGGCCACTGATAGCCGCGCGATCCAGCAGGAGCTGGTCCCAATGCTCGGTGCCTTTCCAGAAGATTTTTTTCATTTCGGCCATGGCTTTCGGACTGGAATGAACCAGGCTGTTCAGCAACCGGTGCAGGCCTTCTTCCATACTGTCGGGCGCCTGATATACTTCTGCAAAAAGCCCTCTTTTAAGGGCCCATTCGGCACTGCGCCACATATGCGCATCAATGGCCAGCTGGCTGAAAGCGGCGGTACCGATCTTCCGTTCCACTGCAGGACCTACCACAAAGGGGCCAATGCCAACGGCCAGTTCGCTGAGTTTCACATCGGCTTTTTCTGTTGCAATGGCGTAATCGGCAGCAGCGGCAATGCCTACGCCTCCTCCCACGCATTTCCCCTGGATCCGGGCCACAATAAACTTCGGGCATTTGCGCATGGCATTGATCACATGGGCAAAACCACTGAAAAAACGCAATCCTTCCTGTTCATTCCGGATTGCCATTAATTCATCAAAAGAAGCACCCGCGCAAAAAGCCTTATCACCAGCAGAACGGAGCAGGATCACTTTGGTATCCTCATCGTTGCCGGCACCATGAATGGTCTGCGCCAGTTTTTCCAGTAAAGCGGAAGGCAGGGAATTGCTTTGCGGATGAAAAAACTCTATAGTAGTGATACCCTGATGGTATTCAGATTGAACATAAGGTTCCATAACAAGCATTTACTGCAAAGTTACGCCTTCTTCGCCACCATGGTAAGGATCGTGGCAATACCCACCAGCGGCTCTTCGGAGTCATCCAGCATTTCCACCAGCCATTTTACAATGCCTTTCGGGATATCGTTCTCCTCTTTCTGCTCCTGGGCAGTCTTTTCCTTACAGGTAAACCGGATATGGATCTGGGCTCCGGGATAAACCGGCTTGGTAAACCGCAGTTCGTCAATACCATAATTCAGGAGTACCGGATTTTTAGCATAGCCCTCCACAAAAAGGCCGGCTGCCAGGCTCATGACGAAATACCCATGGGCCACCTGTTGTTCAAACATCGTTCCGGTGAAGTCGGTAGCTGTTTTGTGCGCATAGAAATGATCCCCGCTCAGGTCGGCAAAGGCATTGATATCTTCAGCGGTGATCAGCCGTTTTTCCGTGAGCAGCTGGTCGCCGATCTGCAATTCCTCAAAATACTTGAGGAAGGGATGTTTACCCGGATCTTTTCCCTGGGCATATTGCTGATAGACTTCGGTGATCGCAGTAAGCGTTGTCGGACTTCCCTGTACTGCGGTCCGCTGCATATAATGCTTTACACCGCGTATACCGCCCATTTCCTCACCACCACCGGCCCGGCCCGGTCCGCCATGTACCAGCAAGGGCAGGGGAGAACCATGTCCCGTACTTTCTTTGGCCGACTCGCTGTTCAGTACCAGGATCCGTCCATGATGGGAAGCAGTTTCCAGTACATAAGTCCGGGCAGTGGTATCATTGGCTGTAACAATCGAACTGCAAAGGGAGCCTTTTCCTTTTTTGCTCAATGCAATGGCATCATCCAGGTTGCGGTATGGCATGAGGGTGCTGACCGGACCAAAAGCTTCAATTTCATGAGAAGCAGTATTGGTGAACGGTTTATCGTTGACCAGCAGGAGGGGAGAAAGAAAGGCACCTAGTTGTGCGTCGGCATCAATCAGGGATACGCTATCCAGGCTGCCATATACCAGTTGTGATCCGGCCAGCAGCTGCTGCACCTGTGTCTTCACTTCCTGTAACTGGGTTTTACCAGCCAGGGCTCCCATCCGTACTTTTTCGTTCAATGGATTACCGATGGTGGTCTGCGACAGCGCTTTGGAAACAGCAGCTATTACTGAATCCAGTTTTTGATCCGGTACAAAAATGCGGCGGATGGCCGTACATTTCTGTCCGGCTTTGATGGTCATTTCCTTGCGGACCTCCTTGATGAAAATATCCCATTCTGCCGAACCCGGCTCCACATCCTCTCCCAAGACAATACAGTTCAATGAATCGGCTTCCATGGTGAAGGGAATATTCTCACTCAGTATCCGGGGATGGGAGCGGAGCAGTTTGCCGGTGCTTGCCGATCCGGTAAAGGTGACCACATCCTGCGACTGCGTATGATCGAGCAGGTCGCCTGCTGATCCGCAGATTAACTGCAGGGCGCCATCGGGAAGAATACCGGAGGCAATGATCCGTTTGACAACGGCTTCCGTGAGGTATGACGTAACAGTAGCCGGCTTTACAATAGCGGGTACACCGGCCAGTAAGTTCACGGCTATTTTTTCCAGCATACCCCAGACCGGAAAATTAAAGGCGTTGATATGGATGGCAGTGCCCTCTTTGGGTACCAGCAGGTGCAGGCCCATGAAACTGTTGCCTTTACTGAGATTGTGGGATTCACCGTCCACACAGAAAGACGTATCCGGGAATTTCCGCCGCAGGGAAGCATTGGCAAAGAGATTCCCGATACCTCCTTCAATGTCGATCCAGCTATCCGCCTTTGTAGCACCGGTCATATAGCTGATGCGGTAAAATTCATCGAGATGCTTGCGGAGTTCAAGTGCCAGGGCGCGGAGCATGCGGCCTCTTTCATGGAACGTCATTTTCCGTAAGGCCGGATTGCCTTTCTCCCGGGCATATTGCGTAATGGCATTGAAATCAAGTCCTTTGGTAGAAGCAGAAGCCAGGGCTTCGCCACTGACGGCGTTATAGAGCAACTGGCCTTCCCCGTCGCCGGTTACCCAGTTACCACAGATATAATTTCCAAGTTTTCTCATAGTGCAAGCGTTGAACAGCGAAATTAGCAGAATTTGAAAGAACCTGCCTTATGTGATTAATGTCAGCTATTCAATACATTTGCGTGGTTATTTTTGTTTTCATGTTACTCCGTAAAGTCATAGCGACGGTTTTATTGTTGGTATTTGCCGCCAGCACATTCTCCAGGGTTTTCCGGGTGGCCGACTATTACGTCAATACGGAAACCTACAGCAAAAATTGCGAAAATAAAGCCCGCCCGAAACTGCATTGTAATGGCAAATGCCAGATGATGAAGAAACTGAAACAGGATGAGCAGAAAGAACAGCAGGCTCCTGATTCTAAGTCATCTGCCAAAAGCGAAACACTCTCTTCCCGCTCATTCTACCAGCAGCAGATCTTTGCTGTTGAACCACTGATACAGGAGTTTTCACGGACTACTGCAATCGGTAAACCCATGGACCGGGCTATTCCTGTTTTTCATCCCCCAGGCTGCTGAGTTTTTATACAGTCACCTTTTTTATTCCTTTTTAAGAAAGCTACGTCGACACACAATACAGTGTGATTGATTATTTGTTGCTGTAACATACGGCAATGATTTCTTTCCTTTAATTACAATAATATGTTTAAAATACTGCAATGCTCTTGCATGCTCTTGCTTGTCATTTCAGGTTATGGCCAGAATGACAGGCAGAAAGAAATGATGTCCATTATCAGTACACCCTCAAAATATCCGGTGAAAACCATCGGGGTGCTGCTCTATAATGGGTATCAGACACTGGATGCGATGGGACCTTTCGAAACCCTTTCCGAAATGGGCGGAGTCAAAGTGTTTTTTATAGCAAAGGAAAAAGGCCTGATCCGCAACCAGAGCGGTATGCAGGTGAAAGTGGATACAACCATCAGCCAGGTAAAGCACCTCGATCTTCTCGTGGTTCCGGGCGGAGCCGCAGAAACGTTTATGGTAACCCAGGATACCGCCATCCTCAACTGGATCCGGGAGATCGATAAGGGCACGATCTATACGACCAGTGTATGTACCGGTGCCTGGATACTGGGAGCTGCTGGGTTACTGAAAGACCGCAAAGCCACCACGAACTGGTACCGTGCTGAAGAACGGCTGAAGTATTATGGAGCCACCTTCATACCCCAACGCTGGGTCAAAGATGGCAAATACTGGACTTCCGCAGGGGTAACTGCCGGTATCGACATGAGCCTGGCCATTATCAATGACCTGAAAGGGGAGCGGTTCACCCAGGGCATTATGCTGAATCTGGAATACGATCCGCATCCCCCGGTTTCCGGCGGCGGGGTGGACAAAAGCCCTGAACTGATCGTGGACATGATGCGGCAGATGTATGATATGAGCCTCATGCCACTGTTCCTTAAATACGATAAGAAATAAAAAAAGTATCAATGAGTGGATTGCATTTTCAGAAAAAAATCCGCCGCTGGCACCGCTGGCTGGGATTGATCCTGGGGATCCAGTTTTTCCTGTGGACCCTTGGCGGACTTTACTTCAGCTGGACATCTATAGATAAAATCCGGGGTGACGACCTGAAAAAACCGCTTCCCCTGTTGCTGCCCGATAGTGCCGTCTGTTCACCTGCAAAAGCCCTGCTGGCTGCGCAACAGGGCGATACTGCTGCATTTCCTGAGAAAATCCAGATGGTCAGCATTAATGGTGCGCTAACCTACCAGATCCAGTTCCGGAAACAGCATGCGCAAGCCCGGCTTGTGGATGCCCATACCGGATTGCTGCGACCACCCTTGTCAAAAGCAGAAGCCACCCAGCTCGCCATCGATGCTATTTCGGTAACGGCTGAGGTGGAAAGAATTGACTATATCGACAGCACAGGCCCGCATCATGAATACAGGGAAAAGCCATTGCCCGCCTGGGCCATTACCTTTGGGGCACCAGCAAATACAACAGTGTATGTGTCAGCTGCTCAGGGTACCGTTCAAAGCTTACGCAATAACCAATGGCGTATCTTTGACTTTCTATGGATGCTCCATACCATGGATTATTCCGGAAGGGATAATATCAATAACTGGGTGCTGCGGATTTTTTCTGCAGCCGGACTGGCAGCCATCCTCAGCGGAATGACCCTGTTCTTTATTACAACACCCCGATTCAGAAAAAAACAACAGAAAAAGAATAAAGCATGAAAAAACTGGTATTTGCAGGAGTACTCCTGCTGAGTGTATCCTGCCAACAGCAGGAAGATAAAAAAATGAGTATGCCGGAATCCAAAGCAGCCCCAACGGAAACCGGTGCGCAGCAAATAGCCCTCAAAGATCCTGTTTGCGGTATGGAGATCGGTCATTCTTATACCGACTCTGCACTAGTTGGCGGGAAAACCTATGGCTTTTGCTCCGACGAATGCAAACAGACATTCCTGGCGGATACGGCAACTTACCTGAAACAATAATTACCTGATGAAACAAGTACTATTCCTTTTACTTATTGCCGCAGCAGCATTTGCAGCCTGCTCCGGAAACCCGGCTGCATCCGATACTCCCCAAACCGGAATACCGAAACTGCAGACCCATGAAGATTCCCTGGTACACGATGTACTGGAAGGGCATGATGCCGGCATGGCCCGGATGGTCAAACTCAGCAAGTATATTAAAAAGACAAAATTGCTGTTGGACAGTGTAGGTGCCGTACCGGCGGCAAAACGCAACAGGGAGTATGAAGCCGGACTGAAGGGCCTGCTGGAAGACCTGCAATATGCAGAAATGAGCATGAATACCTGGATGGAAGAATTCAAACTCGACAGTCTGAAAGACAAACCCAATGAGCGGGCAGCCTATCTGGAATCAGAGAAACAGAAAGTGACAAAAATGAAAGAGGCCATTCTTAACAGCCTGCAGAAAGGAGACTCTTTATTGAAAAAGTAAAATAAAAAACCCCGGAACATTCCGGGGTTTTTTATTTTATAATAAGCGGCGGCTTACATCCGCTTTTCGATCTGTGTGCAGAGGGATTCAAAGATCTCTTCGATCGAGCCTTCACCCTTGATCAGCTCCACTTTCCCGAACTGCTGGTAATATTCGGCTACTACAGCAGTTTTGCGTTCGTACTCTTCAATGCGGGAACGGATCACCGATTCATCGGTATCATCGCTGCGGCCGGAGGTCTTGCCCCGGTTCAGGAGACGGCTCACCAGCTCCTCCTTGCCGACCTGAAGCGCCAGTACTACGGCAATGGATGAATTCTTCTGGTTCAGCAGTTTATCCAGCGCTTCAGCCTGGGCTGTGGTACGGGGGAAACCGTCGAACAGGAAACCCTTGGCCTGGGGATTGTTTTCCAGGGCAGAATTGATCATTTCAATCACCACTTCATCGGGTACCAGTTGCCCCTTGTCCATGATGCTTTTGGCTGCCAGTCCCAACGGGGTCTGGGCCGCAATCTCACTCCTGAGCAGGTCGCCCGTACTCAGGTGTTTCAGGCCATAGCGCGTGATAAGTTTCTCAGATTGTGTGCCTTTTCCACTTCCGGGAGGGCCAAAAAGAATTAAATTGAACATGGAGCAATTATTGTCTTGGTGTACGGACAAATATAAAGGATGCGTCTTAATATTTCAGTAAACGGGACCCTGATTTCAATCAGAAAAAGAAATGTTAACACCTGTTCGTATGTCGCCCGGCCGACAACCGACCGAACCCTGACGGCGTATCTTTGTTATTCAACTATATGAGAGCAATGAAAGCCATCTACCTTACCGCCATCTGCCTGCTCACCCTGGGTCTGCAGCAGTGTACCTATTCCCAGTCACATTCACCTCAAAAAACAGCAACTATGGATACACCCTCCGGCAAGAACCCCGTTTATAACAGGAAAGACACTTCTAAAGTGAATCTCACTGAAGAAGAATGGAAAAAATTACTGCCTGCCGATGTTTATTATATCGCCCGGCAGAAAGGCACGGAACGGCCCTGGACCAGCAAATTCGAGAAATTTGATGAAGTGGGTACCTACTATTGTGCAGCCTGCGGCAATCCCCTGTTCCGGAGTAATACCAAATTCGACAGCGGTTGCGGCTGGCCCAGTTTCTATGAGCCGATCAGCAAAGGCAGTATCATTTATACGCCGGATAATTCACATGGCATGAGCCGTACGGAAACCCAGTGCGGCCGCTGCAAAGCCCACCTCGGTCACGTATTTGAAGACGGTCCCCCGCCCACCGGCCTGCGCTATTGCATCAATGGGGTAGTGCTCGATTTCGAAAAAGCGAAAGAAGCCGAGAAGAAATATAATAAGCAATGATTTAATGTGGAAATGTGAAGATGTGGAAATGAAAGCAGACTGATTACTTCATCTCCACATTTCCACATCTTCACATCTTCACATTTTTCTTAATGCTATAACCACTCCGCTGCCGATCACCAGCACCACGCCCACTAAGCTGATCCAGTCGGGCAGCGCATCGCCCAGCAGCACGCCGAAGAACATGGCAAAAAGGATATTACTGTATCCGATAGCCGCAACAATGCCGGCTTTATCACTGGAATAGGCCCGGGTTACAAAATACTGTCCCAGCAGCGCAGTAACTCCCATGCCGAGTAAGTAGAAGTACTCCACTCCAACCGGAAACCGGAATACCGGAAAGAAAAAATCATCGGGGGGCAGGTGAAACGCTGCTCCGATACCCATCATTAACAGGGGCAGGAGCAGTCCGCTGGAGAGGAAGGATAATACGATCACCCGGGTATCGTAGTGTTTGTTCAGCGAGCTGATCGACATATAGGCTGCTGCCGATAACAGGCCGTGCAGGATACCCACTCCATGATATTTCCAGCTGAAATCACCATCCGGTTTATAGATCAGCAGCACACCGGCAAAACCTATTACGATACAGGTCCAGATCCATCCATTCAGTTTTTCTTTCAGCAACCAGCCCGAGAGGATGGCGATGTAGAAGGTATTGATCGTATTGTACGTGAGGGCTGCACCCAGTGGAATATGAATGATATTATAGAGCAGGGTATAGAGCGCGAGTGTGCCCATGATGCCCCGGAAGATCAGTAGTCCCAACCGGCCCCCGGTTTGCTGTACCGGCTTCTGCCAGAGTGAAAAAGCCAGGAAAAACATGCCAATAAGGTTCCGGTAAAACACCAGTTGCGGGGCGTTGAACGAATGTTTCAGCAGCTTGCCAAAAGCGCCCATCAGCGAAAACCCCAGTGCCGCCAGCAGCATATAATAAATACCTGCATAACGGCTGTCCTGTATTTTCCGCTGCTCCATATTGCATAAAGTTAAGTCTCATTGGCATATCGGCACATTGGCACATCGGCACATTGTGTTTATCTTCGCGGCGTGAGAAAAAAAGCAAAAAATACGATCCTGCGCCAGGTGCGGGTGGAAGACCATGCCGGAGAAGGAAAATGCCTCGCGCGGGTAGACGGGAAAGTGGTGTTTATTGAAGAAGTGGTGCCGGGTGATGTGGTGGATATTCGGCTCTCCAAAAGTAAAAAGGATTGGGCGGAAGGCAGGCCTGTCCATTTTCATGAATATGCATCCGACCGCGTGCAGCCCTTTTGCACCCATTTTGGTGTCTGCGGAGGTTGCCAGTGGCAAATGCTGCCCTATGAAAAGCAGTTGTTCTACAAGCAGAAACAAGTGGCCGATACCCTCCAGCGGATCGGTAAGGTCCCCCTGCCGGAGATCGCTCCCATTGCAGGTGCCGCGGATCAACGCAATTACCGCAACAAGATCGAATATACTTTTGCCAACAAGCGCTTCCTGACACCGGCAGAGATCACTAACCCGGAACTATCTACTTATGCGGAAGTGGCCGGATTCCATGCCCGTGGTTTTTTTGACAAAGTGGTGAATATCGACCAATGTCACCTGCAGGCTGAACCTACCAACCGCATCCGGACCTGTATCAAGGAATTCGCCATCAGCAACCAATGGCCTTTTTATGATATCCGCATGCACACGGGTTACCTGCGCAATGTACTGCTCCGTATCTGCCGTAGCGGAGAGATTATGGTGAATGTGGTGGTAACCGAAGAAGATGAAAGGATCGGGCTCTTGCTAGAGCATCTGAAAAGAACAGTACCTGAGATCACCACCCTGCTTTATACCATCAATAAAAAATTCAACGACAGCCTCTATGACCTCGAACCGGTAGTCTATTCCGGCCCGGGTTATGTGATCGAGACTCTGGAGGATTTTAAGTTCAAGATCGGCCCCAAATCCTTTTTCCAGACCAATACTGCACAGGGCGAACAGCTCTACCGGATCACCCGCGATTTTGCGGAATTGACCGGAAAGGAAACCGTATATGATCTTTACTGCGGCACCGGCAGTATCGGCATCTTCGTCAGCCGCCAGGCCGGCAGGATCATTGGTGTGGAAACCGTTGCCGAAGCTATTGCTGATGCGAAAGAGAATGCAGCCCTCAACGGGTTGACCGATGCCCGGTTCTTTGCAGGGGATGTGATCGATGTCTGTAACGATGAATTCTTTGCTGCCCATGGCAAACCCGATGTGATCATTACGGATCCTCCCCGGGCCGGCATGCACGAAAAACTGGTGCAGAAGATACTGGACATGGAAGCGCCCCTGGTGGTGTATGTAAGCTGTAACCCCGCTACCCAGGCCCGAGATCTCAACCTGCTGGGGGAAAAATATGCAGTAACCCGCATCCAGCCGGTAGACATGTTCCCGCATACCCTGCACATTGAAAATGTAGCCCAGCTGAAGCTCAAAAAATAGTTAAGAGCAGAGCCAAATCGGCCAAAGCAACCGATATTTGCCTCTCAAACAAATGGAATGACTGAATTCAGGCCCGGACGATTTGAGCTGATTCCCCCCGTTATCAAGAATCTGGTGATTGTGAATGCCCTGGTGTTTTTCGCACAGAATGTTTTTGGTACCAATCCCAGTTTCAATTTCGAGCATCTCTTTGCCCTCCACGATATCCGGTCTGAATACTTCCGCCCCCACCAGCTGGTGACCCATCTCTTCATGCATGGCGGCTTCGATCACATCTTCTTTAATATGTTTGCGCTGTGGATGTTTGGCAGTATCCTGGAGAATCTCTGGGGACCGAAGCGCTTCCTGATCTTCTATATGGCTTGTGGCCTGGGAGCAGCAGTGCTTCATCTGGCTACCCTTTATTATGAACTTACCCCAGTCTGGGAAACCTTCCATCGCTTGCCACTCAGCGACCAGGATTCACTCCGTTTTGCAGATGATTTCCGGATGAACACTCCAACCGTTGGCGCCTCTGGAGCGGTTTTCGGCTGCCTGGCGGCTTTTGGGTACCTGTTCCCCAACAGCCTGATCTACCTGTACTTCTTCTTTCCCATTAAAGCCAAATGGTTTGTATTGTTCTACGGTGCCATGGAACTCTGGCTCGGTATCCGCAATTCAGCCGGCGATAATGTGGCCCACTGGGCCCACCTGGGAGGTGCCGCGGTAGGCCTCATCATGGTCATTATCTGGAATAAAAGGAACCGGAGACATTTCTATTGACCCAACCAAAGGGCTGATTATCTGTTAAAATACAGGAAGGGTACTGCGGGGTTTCCGCTTTTGCAGGCCGATTTGTAATTTCACGCACTAAATTAAACGGGCACTATGCCGGAACGTCATTCAAGATCCATCCTGGGCCAACAGGGAAATACCCTGATGCTGCTGCTGGCTATCCTTACCATAGTCTTCTGCATTTTCAAGTTTATCCAGCTGGCCATGGTGATGACCAATCCGGTGTACGAAGCGGCCACCGCCTCTTATTTCCAGAATGTGCACAGCTGGTTTGTGCTGCCTTCCAAGCTGGACGGGATCTTGCATCGCCCCTGGACCATCTTTACTTATATGTTCATCCATGAAGGGGTGTTTCACCTGATCGGCAACCTGATCTGGCTCTGGGTATTCGGTTATATCCTGCAAGACCTTACCGGTAATAAATCCATCGTCCCCCTCTTCATCTATGGCGCGCTTGCCGGAGCCTTGTTTTATGTTGCAGCACTCAACCTGCTGCCGGCTTTCCGGGATATCCGGTATACAGCTACCCTCGAGGGTGCTTCAGCCGGTATCATGGCTATTGCCCTGGCTACCACTATACTGGCTCCCAATTACCGCCTTTTCCCGATGATCCATGGCGGGATCCCCCTCTGGATCGTTACCGTGATCTATGTGCTGGTGGATGTGGCCATGATTGCAGGAATGAACAATCCGGGTGGACATATCTCCCATATTGGAGGAGCCGTTTTCGGATGGCTGTTTATGATACAGTTGAGAAAAGGGAAAGACTGGGGCGCTGGTATGAACCGCTTCTTCTACTGGAGCAGCCATGTGTTCAGTCCCGCTCCGGAAACGGTGCGCAGCAAGATCAGGGAAGAGATCTTCTACGAAACAGCCGGCACAGCACCCTTTAAGAAAATGCCCAATCTCACCCAGAAACGGATTGATGCCATACTCGACAAGATCGGTGAACAAGGCTACCACAAACTGACCGAAGAAGAGAAACAGATCCTGAAAAGAGCTGCAGAAGACGATAATCTGTAAATTTGGGCATGCAGGGTTTTTTAAGGTCCTTCTCTAAAAAGCTGCTCATTAGCTCCAATTGTATAGCCGCTTTACTACTGGCCCTCAGCTTGCTGCACCACTGGATTGCCCCTGTTCACGCCTGGTGGATCGCCATATTGGGACTGGGTTTTCCCCTGCTTTTCCTGGCTAATTTCCTCTTTGTTGGCGGATGGTTGTTTTTCCGCTCCCGCTGGGCCTGGCTGTCGGCGGCAGTATTACTGCTTTCATTGCCAGACCTGTTTACTGTGGTGGCATTTCGAAGCACAAGCGCAGCCTTGCCCAAAACCGACAGCCAGCAACTGCGGATCATGAGCTGGAATATCTTCTGGTTCGACGAACAGGCCCGCTGGAAGAGACAGCGGGAGAATTACAGCAAAGCTATCATGGAGTACATTGCTGAAAAGAATCCGGATATCATCTGCTTCCAGGAATACCTGGAGGCTGAAATGCCGGGGAAAAAGCAGTTCCGCTCCGGTGCATTTGCCGACATGGGGTATCCGTACCATCATTTTGCCATAGATTATAAGCTAAGGCGTGGCATGGTATCTGCCGGCGTGATGATCTTTTCAAAATACCCTATACTGCAAACCTTTCAATGGAAATTAAAAGGCTCCCGCCCAGGAAAGGGAGAAAGCCTGATTGCAGCAGATATACAGGCAGGGGATACGGTAATACGGGTATTCACCACACACCTCCAGTCGGTGCATCTGGAGGAGGAGGACTACCACAGTCTGGAGATCATCAAGACAGCTGACGATAGTTTAATGGACGCCTCCAAAAGCATTTTGCGTAAACTCAAAAGGGGTTACCAGCTCCGCAGTGAACAGGCAGAACTGGTCCGGAAAGTGCTCGATAGTTCCCAAACGGCCGAGATCCTTTGCGGCGATTTCAATGACGTTCCGACTTCCTATTCCTATGCAACCATAAAAGGCAAGCGGCAGGATGCCTTTCTCGAGAAAGGAGGGGGGCTGGGACGCACGTACAGCCGGATTTTTCCAACTTTGCGGATTGACTATGTGCTCCTGAATAAGGCCTTCCGGGTACAGCAATTCCAGATCGACCGGGTACCCTATTCAGATCATTATCCGGTAGTTGTGGACTTTTCCCTGCCTGCACCCGGAAAATGAGTATATTTGCGCATGACCCTGCAGTTTTCCTTCACCTGTTGTTGTTGTCCCGGACTAGCGGGATAAATCCATTTTTTCAATCTATCCGGCAACAGCCTTGTTCCGGTACAACCTATCAGCAACACCATGTTAAAAGTCTATAATTCCTATACCCGGCAGAAAGAAACCTTTCAACCGATCACTACAGGCCATGTGGGCATGTACGTTTGCGGCCCCACTGTTAGTGGTGAAAGCCACCTGGGCCATGCCCGTCCTTATGTAACCTTTGATGTTGTTAACCGTTACCTCCAGTACCTCGGGTATAAAGTGCGCTATGTCCGCAATATCACCGACGCCGGTCACTTTGAAGAAGAAGGCCGGGAAGCAGAAGACAAGATCTCCAAGAAAGCCATACTGGAAAAACTGGAGCCCATGGAGCTGGTGCAGAAATACACCAACCTCTTTCATTGGGCCATGAACCAGCTTAATAACCTGGAACCTTCCATCGAACCTACGGCAACCGGTCATATCGTGGAGCAGATCGAAATGATCAAGAAGATCATCGAAGAAGGCTACGCCTATGAAGTGAATGGCAGCGTCTATTTCGATGTAAAGAAATATGCGGAGAAATATCCTTACGGCAAACTCAGCGGCCGTGTAATGGATGACCTCCTGGAAACCACCCGGGATCTTGAAGGACAGGAGGAGAAACGCAACAAACAGGATTTCGCCCTCTGGAAAAAAGCAGCACCGGAACATATCATGCGCTGGGCCAGTCCCTGGGGCGCGGGTTTTCCCGGCTGGCATATCGAATGCTCGGCCATGAGCAGCAAATACCTGGGCGAGGAATTTGATATCCATGGTGGTGGTATGGACCTGATGTTCCCGCACCATGAAAGTGAAATTGCACAGAGCTGTATCTGCCATGGCGGCCATGTGCCTGCCCGTTACTGGATGCATAATAACATGATCACCATCAACGGCAAGAAGATGGGTAAGAGCTATAATAATGTGATCAAGCTTACTGAACTTTTCAGTGGCGCTCATCCCTTGCTCCAGCAGGCCTATGCCCCGATGACGATCCGCTTCTTTATCCTGCAAACCCATTACCGCAGCACACTCGATTTCAGCAATGAAGCGCTGCAGGCTGCTGAAAAAGGACTGAAGCGTTTATGGGATGCCCATGATGCCCTGAAGAAAATTGCCGCACAGGAAACAGCATTACAGGAAACCGGTAATGATACTGCCTTATGCACCAAAGTGCTGAAGCTGGTCGCTGAATTTGAGGAATTCATGAACGACGACCTGAGTACGGCCAAAGTACTCGCCAACATGTTTGAACTGGTACCGGTCATCAACTCTGTCAAGGATAAACTGATCCCGGCTTCCGATCTGGGAGCTGCAGTATTGAAAGAACTGCGCCAGAAGATGGAGCTCTTCCTCGAACAGGTGCTGGGAATTAAGGCGGAAACCATACAGGATAACAGCAAGTTGAACGGTGTACTGGAATTGCTGGTCGAGATCCGCAAAGACGCCCGCGCCAAAAAGGATTATGCCACTTCCGATAAGATCCGGAACCAGTTGCAGGAACTGGGTATCGTCATGAAAGATGATAAGGATGGCAGCGTCAGCATCTCCTTCAGCTGATTTCTACAAGAATCTCTTACAGCAGCATATACAAACCCGGCTATTCAGCCGGGTTTATTTTTTAATTAAACAGGTTCACTCCTTCAGTGCTGCAGTTCATCCCGAAATTAAACGGTTCACTCCCTCCTGTAGTGAAAACCGGGATCCGGATTTGTTATTTACTTAAACAAAACAAATGATCATGAAACACCTTTTCCGCACCAGGTTTGCCGCAGCAATCCTGCTTACCTTATCTGCATTTACCTGGGTATCCTGTGATAAAGATGAAGATACCCCCCGTCAGGAAACCATTACTGAAGTGGTGGTGAACAATGCCAGTTTCACCATTCTGGAAGCAGCCGTGATCCGTGCCGGACTGGCCGACACACTGGCCAATACACCGAACCTGACCGTATTCGCGCCTACTGATGAAGCTTTTACCAAAGCCGGACTGACCCTGGATGCGATCAACAGCACTCCGGTTGACGCGTTAAAGAATATCTTAAAGTATCATGTACTCACTTCCAAAGTACTCAGCACAGCTGTTCCCGCAGGTCCGAATGCCGAAGTGACCGCATTCAATGGCGGTAAACTCTTTGTGACCCGCAACAGCTCCGGTGTTTTTGTGAATGGTGTGAAAGTGACTACGGCCGATGTAAGCGCCGCTAATGGTGTGATCCATATTGTAGACCGTGTGATCCTCCCCGCTGCCGGCAACATTGTTCAGGTAGCACAGGCCAATGCCAACTTTACCTACCTGGTGGCTGCTGTACTCCGTGCAGATGCCAGTGGTACCAGTATTTCCGGAGCACTCAGCGGGGCAGGTCCGCTCACTGTATTTGCGCCTACCAATCAGGCCTTTATCGATGCCGGCTTCCCGACCATTGCCTCCATTAATGCTGCCGACCCGAACACTTTGAAGAATATCCTGTTATACCATGTAATCAGTGCACGCGTGTTCTCTTCTGACCTGGCCGAGGGCATTCAACCGGCTACTGCACAAGGCGGAAAAGTAACCATTACGCTGACCGGCGGTGCCAAAGTAAAAGGTACTGCCAATACCAGTGCTTCAGGAATCACAGCAACAGATCTCATGGCCACCAACGGGGTGATCCATGTTATTGATAAAGTATTATTACCCTGATGATCTGATCAATGGTCCCGGGATTGCTCCGGGACCATTAATTACACTTTATGTTTAATCACCGGTACAGGTACTTCTTTATAGCAGCACTGGCACTTTACACGTTCATCAACACCGAATTGTGTGAAGTGTATTTCTATTTTCATCTCGATATTCCCTGGTATTACGCCCTGCTGACCATTGCGCTGATCACCCTCATGGTATGGGAAGCTGGCCGCTTGCTGGAACCCTGGATCCGGAAACAGTTTGATCCGCAGAAGAACAAGGTCCGCTTCTTAGCTGCATTCTTTATTGCAGGAACCGTCTCTGCGGTTTTGTCGACCCTGCTGGTGGTGAGCCTGGTGGGTATGGGCATCCACCAGAATGACCTGAAAGCGAATATCGTTCCGCTCAAGCTCAATCTCATCTATGCAGGACTGGTCAATCTCTTTTTTCATCTGATCAATGCCATCCTGTTTTTTTTCGGGGAATACCGCCGGCAATGGATGGAGGCGGAAGAATTACGCCGGAACAGTACCATGGCCCAGCTGCAATTGATCCGCAGCCAGATTAATCCCCATTTCCTCTTCAATAACCTGAATGTACTGTCGAGCCTTGTGATCCGCGATAATCCTGAGGCCAACCGCTTTATTGAGGAATTTGCAAAAGTATACCGGTATGTGCTGACCAATCAGGACAAGGAACTGGTGGAACTGCAGCATGAACTGGATTTTATCCAGCCCTACCTTTTCCTGCTGAAAAAACGGTTCGATCAGGGGCTGGAAGTAGACCTCCAGATCCCTGAACAGTATAAACGCCGTTATGTGATCCCGGTAGCCTTGCAGATGTTGATCGAGAATGCCATCAAGCATAATGTGGTATCAAAAAATAAGCCACTGCATATAGCCGTGGAAATCAATGAAAATGGGCAGCTTACTGTACGTAATAACCTGCAACCGAAAACCATTCCTGAACAATCGGGACAAATCGGCCTTCAAAATATCCGTAAGCGCTACGAACTTATCTCCAGCAAGGCTGTTACCATTGAGAAGACCGATACCGAATTCCTGGTACGGCTTCCCCTGCTTCAATTAAACTGATTCCTATGCGTGTGCTCATTGCAGAAGATGAATGGCTGGCCGCTGAACGCCTGGGCCATATATTGCAGGAAGTATGTCCGGAAGCCGAAGTAGTAGGTGTATGCGAAAGCATTGAAGAAACCATACAATTCCTCCAGCAGCACCAGCGCCCCGACCTGCTTATTTTTGATATTCACCTGAGTGATGGGCATTCTTTTAAAGTATTTGAAACACTGAACATTCAGGTGCCTGTGATCTTCGCCACCGCATACGACCAGTATGCCATTGAAGCGTTCAGGCACTTCAGTATCGATTATATCCTCAAGCCTGTTACGGCAGAAGCCATGCAGCAGGCTATTGCCAAATTCAGGTCGCTGCGCTCCTTTTCCATCCTGCCCGATTATGCCGGTTTATTGCAACAGCTTACGGATATAAAAGAGAACCGGTATAAGGCACGGTTCCTGGCTAAAGTGGGGCAGAAACTCTTTTTCGTGGAAACTCCTGATATCGCCTACTTCCAGGCAGAGAACAAGATCGTATACCTGGTTGACAAAGAAGGTAACCGTTACGTCATCGATTATACGCTGGAGAAACTGGAAACCCTGCTCGATCCTGAACAGTTTTTCCGACTCAACCGGAAATACCTGATCCGTTATACGGCTATCCAGCAGATCAGACCTTATTCCAACAGCAGGTTGCGTCTCCAGGTTAAGGGGGCTCCCGCCAATGAAGAAATTGTGATCAGCAGGGAACGGGTCGCTGATTTTAAACAATGGGCTGAGGCCTGACACCATCAGATTTTGGAAGCTTGCACCATATCCCTTTTGCCCCAGGGCCCCGGCACTTTTCCGACAGTAAAACCTGCTGCCTGCATTGCCCGGCGCACATCCGATTTGCTGCAATAAGTAACCAGCAGCCCTCCGGGTTCCAAAGCCTGGTAAAGCCTGGAGAATTGTTCAATGGTCCATAAGTCCCCCTGGTTGTTCGGAGAAAAGGCATCAAAATAGATCAGAGAATACTGTTGCCCAGGAATGAATGCAGTAAGTGAAACCTTCTTCTTGATCAGTTCAAAACCTTTTTCCACCTGTACCGGCTGTTCCCACTCCGCTTCATGGATCTTCAGGAATACCGGATGCAGTTCGGGTTTTTGCAGGCAGCTGCAATAATTCAGGGAAGTATACAGCGCTTCTTCCAGTGGATACAATTCGAGGGCTTCATAGTAAACAGATACCCCTTCTGAGCGGGCTTTCAGCAGCGTCAGTAATACATTGAGTCCTGTTCCCAGCCCCATTTCCAGAACGGAAACCTTCCGGCCAGCTGCTTTCGGGAGCTGATCCCAGCCCTGTGCCATATAAACATGTGCTGATTCCTGTATGGCCCCATGACGGGAGTGAAATGTTTCACCACCAGGTTCCAGTTCCACCGTATGCGATCCATCTGCAGTAAGGAGCAATTGCCTTGCCATTTGGCAAAATTAATCGCTAAATTGACAGTCCAATTGAAATTATGGCCACCACCTATGCCGATCACCTGTCCAGGGATAAACGCCTGAAAAAACTCATTGAACAACAGGGCACCCATACCCTGAAGAAACGGAAGAATATCTGTAACTACCTTTGCGCATCCATTATCAGCCAGCAATTGTCCACAAAAGTGGCTGATGTGATCTATGCCCGCTTCATTGGATTATTCGGCGGTAAAGAGCCTGCGCCGGAACAGATCCTTGCCTGTACTATTGAAACCTTGCGTACTGCCGGACTCTCCAACGCTAAAGCCACTTATGTGCAGCATGTGGCACGCTTTCAACTGGAAAAAGGCATGGATGCACGGAAATTGCAGGCCATGACAAATGAGGAAGTGATCAGTTATCTCACGGAGATCAAGGGGGTGGGGCGCTGGACTGTGGAAATGCTGCTCATGTTTGCACTCGGGCGGGAAGATGTATTTGCCGTGGATGACCTGGGTATCCAGAATGCCATGGCGGCTATTTACAAGATTGATAAAGAAGATAAAAAATTCCTGAAACAGGAAATGCTACGCATCTCGGCAAAGTGGTCGCCCTACCTTACTTATGCATGTCTGCATCTCTGGCGCTGGAAAGATAACAGTCCGGAATAAAAAAGAGCCGCCCCTAACTTAGAAGGGGGCGGCTCTTTTTTTATCTACTTTTTTTAACGACAACAGTATCTGTCCAGCTGTCGTGCCAGGGCCGGCCGCCCAGCATACTGAACGGTTCAAAAGGAACAAAACGTATGATAGTCCGGAGAAATGCTTTTCCAAAACTCACGGCCTCCCCGTTGGTCTGTACCACATAGGTGCCGGTTGCCATTTTTCCGATGGTGCGTCCCCCGGCAAATGCTTCCATCAAAGAATAATAGAGCAGGTAAGGTATCAGGGCCAGCACGAGTAATACCAGCTGGGTGCCCCCACCTTCGTCCATTTGCCCATCTGTTTTGACAAGGTATAATCCATAAAGGATGCCGGATACAAATGTAAGTGCGTAATACACTGCTGTGTCAATGATCAGATTCAGGAAACGGATACCGGGTGTGGCGGGGTCCAGATTGATCTCCTGCTCCAGGTCCTGCAGGTAATTTGTTGTTTCTTCCATATGCAGTTGGTTTTAGGGCCTGAATATAGGAAAGAACAGGCAATTAAAAGCGTTCAGGCAAAATAGTGAGTAAGAAAAACCCCGGTCATTGACCGGGGTTTTAGTTTATTTAACGAGTTTCAGTTCTTTTATTATGTTGGAACCTCCTCCAACTTTATCAATACACCATAATACATATCGTACATCCACACAAATCGTACGGTTCAGGTCCTTGTCGAACGCCACTTTATGGCTGAGGGCTTCGTAGTTACCATCGAAGCAGAGCCCGATCAGGTTGCCATTGGCGTCGATCACCGGTGAGCCGGAATTACCTCCGGTAATATCATTGGTGGTGATAAAGCCCACGACCAGGTCTTTCTTCACCGGATCGGCATAAGGGCCATAGTCTTTCTTTTTGGCCAGTTCCAGCACTTTGGCCGGAAGGTCAAATTCATAATCGCCGGGTTTGTATTTATCCAGTACGCCACTCATGGTGGTTACATAATCATATTTTACGGCATCCCGCGGCTGGTAACTTTTCACATTGCCGAAACTTACCCGCATGGTGAGTGTGGCATCCGGATACATTTTCTTCGCTTTGACCGGGTCCATCTGCATCACCCCTTTCAGGTAGAGGCGTGCGAACTCATTGTTGGCCGTATTGAACTGCTGGTAGAAGGGCAGGTACTTGCCTTGCCAGCTTTTCAGGAAAGCCGTAGCGGTGGCAAATGCCGGATCGTTCTGGAGGGCTACACCGGTGGGATTGGTAGCAAAAGCCTTCCATTTGTTATCGTCCAGGATCATGGTATTGGCGAAGACCTGTGCTGCATACTTTTTGTAGGTATTGGCATCTTTCAAGTCGCCGGTGCTGGCTTTCAGGTTATCATAAAAGCCGATCGGATGCTGGTTTTTGTCGACGTCTTCATAATACATCTCTAAAACCGTACCGAGGATATTCCGGTCGCTGATCACATTTTCACTCTTGATGAATTCTGTGCGGGCTTCTTCGGCCCCAGCCAGTGCTTTCTTGATATCTGCCGACGAACCACTTTTCACCAGTGCATTTTCAAGATTCATCAGGCTGGCGGCAAAAGCCATGAGGGGTGAACCCATGATACCTTCATTGATATACATCCGGTGTTTGCTGTACGGACGCCATTTATCGTAAGCGGCACTCCAGTCGCTGAAGAGCTTTTCAAATTCAGGTTTGCCTTTTGCCCAGGCTGCATATTTCGCTTCAGCTTCCTGCTTTTGCTCATAGATCTTATACTTGAGCAACTGTTTGGTTTCGCCGTCAAAGAATTTCCAGTAATTGGCGATGGATGCATAATCGCTGGCCAGCTGCAGTTTTACAGCAGGGTCTTTTTTCATTTCCTCAAACATGTATTTGAGGCGCATATCACGCAGTTTCACCAGTGTGGGGTTATCAATGTCAATTTTCTGACGGATGCCGTAAGAAGTTTCATAGCGGTTGGTGCTTCCGGGATAACCATAGATCATGGAATAATCGCCGTCTTTAAATCCTTTGATGGAAACGGGCAGGAAATGTTTGGGCTTCAGGGGTACATTATCCGCTGCATAATCAGCCGGCTGGCCGTCTTTGCTCATGTACACACGGAATACGGAGAAATCGCCGGTATGCCGGGGCCATTCCCAGTTGTCGGTATCGCCACCAAATTTGCCCACGCTTTCAGCCGGGGCGCCTACCAGACGGATATCTGTGTAACGCTGGTAAACAAACACGAGGAACTGGTTGCCGCGGAAGAGGGTGCTCACCCGGGCATTGATATGTTTGTCCGGATCGGCATAGCGTTTATTGATGGCCGCGATGGTTTCACCGACTTTGGCAGCCCGTGCACTACCGGTTAGTCCGGCGGCCGCATCTTCCACTTCCTTTGTCACATCCTCAATTTTTACGAGGAATTCCGCATACAATCCTTGTGAAGGGATTTCCTCCGAAAAATTTTTGGCAATAAAGCCATCGCGCAGGTAATTATGTTCCACGCTACTCGCTGTGGCGATGGCATCATAGCCACAATGGTGATTGGTGAAGATCAGTCCCTGGTTGCTCACGATCTCACCGGTACAAAAACCACCGAACAGGATGATGGCATCCTTGATGGAAGCCTTGTTGATACTGTATAATTGTTCTTTGGAAAGCTTCAGGCCGCGCTTCACCATATCATTGTATACCTGCTCTCCGAGCAGCAGGGGAAGCCACATGCCTTCATCGGCCTTGGTACGGGGCGCAAGCATCAGCCCCAGCAAAAAGCAAAAGAGGATTTTTTTCATGATCAAGCATTTTGTAGTGACAAACTTAGGAGAAATCGGGAAATGAAAAAGATGACTTTGGTTAGTAAAAAGTTATACGTAATACCGGAACCGTATAACTCAGGACTTATCCGTATTCAGCGCTTTCCAAAGCAGGTCCTTCAGCTGTGTAAGGCCCTCCCGGGTGATAGAGGAGAAAAACTGCAGGGGCAGTTCCCGGGGCATTTCTTTACGGATGGCATCTTTCAGTTCATCATCCAGCATATCAGACTTGCTGATGCCGATAACGAATTGTTTGTGCAGGAGTTCTGCATTGTATTCTTCGAGTTCTTTCAACAGGATATCGAACTCTTTCCGGTGGTCATTGCTGTCGGCCGGAATGACAAAAAGCAATGCCGGATTCCGTTCAATATGACGCAGGAACCGGTGTCCCAGTCCGCGGCCTTCAGCAGCCCCTTCAATGATCCCGGGCAGGTCGGCAATACAGAAACTTTTATTATCGCGGTATTCCACCATACCCAGCTGCGGGGTAAGGGTGGTAAAAGCATAATCGGCAATTTTCGGCTTGGCTGCGGTGATCACTGAAAGCAGGGTGGATTTGCCGGCATTCGGGAAACCTACCAGCCCCACATCCGCCAATACTTTCAGTTCGAGGATCTTCCAGGCTTCCTGCCCAGGTTCGCCTGGCTGCGCATGCTCGGGTGCCTGATTGGTGGCAGTGGCAAAATGGGCATTGCCCAAACCTCCGCGGCCGCCCTTGATCCAGACGATCTCCTGGCCATCTTCGAGGATCTCGCCCTCCAGCTCGCCGGTTTCTTCATCACGGGCTACCGTGCCCAGAGGCACATCAATGATCACATCCTTGCCCGAACGGCCGGTGCAGTTATTACCACTGCCCGATTCGCCGTTTTCTGCCAGTACATTTTTCATGTAACGCAGGTGCAGGAGGGTCCAGGTGTTTTTATTGCCCCGGAGAATAATATGGCCACCCCGCCCGCCGTCACCGCCATCAGGACCGGCCTGGGGGTTGAACTTGGTGCGCATAAAGTGCTTACTGCCAGCACCTCCGTGCCCGCTTCTGCAGAAAACCCGGATATAATCAATGAAATTCTTCTCCATTCGCTGGCAAAGGTAATGAATATGGAAGGCTTATCCGCTGCCGCAGGGGCATCATTTGGTCCAGTTGCGGTATTTCTGTTCCTGAACACTGCGGTTGGGTTCAGGTTCGCGTAAGGGTTCGCAGGGATACCAGTATTCCTTCATGTCGGCAGGTAATTGCTGATACAACGCTGTGCCTTCGGTTTTCCAGGCGATCATTTCATCACTTACCGCCTTGATGATTTTTGCGGGATTACCCGCCAACAGCGACCGTGGTGGTATCTTTTCATCCTGTTTTACAAAACTCAGGGCCCCTACAATACACTCATCACCTAATTCCACATGATCCATCAGCACGGCATTCATGCCCACCAGGCAATTCCTTCCGATCGTTGCACCATGGATAACAGCACCATGACCAATATGCGAACCGGATTTCAGTAAAACAGTTAACCCCGGAAACATGTGAATTGTACAGTTTTCCTGCACATTACAGCCGTCTTCCAGGATGATCTGTCCCCAGTCGCCCCGCAATGCGGCACCGGGACCGATATAACAGTCTTTTCCGATAAGTACATTTCCGGTAACAGCAGCCTGGGGATGCACAAAGCTGCTTTCATGCACAACAGGCTTGTATCCTTTGAATGCATAGATCATGAAAAAACCGTATTAGAGTGAGCCCGAATCGATCAGTTTTTTTCCGGTGCGGAAGCAGGTGCCCTTGAAGAGCGCCACCTGCATCGCTTCCTGGTTGCTGATGGTGATCACATACACACCCGTACTGCGGCCATTATGGATTTCTTTTGCTTCCGCAGTAAGGGTATCGCCAAGATTGATGGCCTTTGTAAAGGTGATGGAGCAGTCGAGGGCTACCGACAGGTTGTTCCGGTTATTGCAGGCAAATGCAAATGCACTGTCGGCAAGGGAAAATGGTATCCCGCCATGTACGATCCCGAATCCGTTCACCATTTCCTTGCGGATATTCATCCGGATACGGCTGTAGCCTTCCCGGATCTCCAGGACTTCCACGCCCATCCATTGGCTGAAATAATCATTGGCAACCATATGGTTCACCACATCAATAGCCAGTACATCTGTTGTCATGCTTTTGGTTTTTATACTCCTTTAAAGAGAGGCTGTCTTTTTTCCAGGAATGCGGATACACCTTCCCGGTAATCGTACGTAAGTGCAGCATCCTGCTGAAAGCGGTCTTCCAGTTCCAGTTGCTGTTCCAGGGTATTTTGAAAAGATTGATTCAATGCATGTTTGGTGAGAGCCAGTCCACGGGTGGGCATCTGGCTCAGCTGAACTGCAAGTGCTGTGGCGGCAGCAGCAAAATCGGCAGCAGGAAACACTTTATACAACAAGCCCATTTCCAATGCTTCTTTCGCATTTACTTTGTCGCCCAGCAGCATCAGGGCCGAAGCACGCTGGAATCCGATCAGACGGGGCAGGAAGAAGGTTCCGCCGCTGTCGGGGATCAGGCCGATTTTGGAAAATGCCTGGATGAATGCAGCTTGTTCTGAGGCCACTACAACATCGCAACACAAGGCAATATTGGCACCTGCACCTGCAGCCACGCCATTTACTGCCGCTACTACCGGTTTGGGCAGGTTGCGGATCTTTTTGATAATTGGATTATAATGCTCGCTCAGGATCTGCGTCATGGTTGGAGGATTGTGGCCTGTCAGTTCTGCCAGGTCCTGGCCGGCACAAAATCCTTTTCCGGAGCCGGTGAGCAAAACAGCGCGTACAGCACTGCCGGCGCATTCGTCCAGGTACTGCTGGAGCAACAAAGCCATTTCCCTGTTAAAGGAATTGAGTTTGTCGGGCCGGTTCAGGGTGATCCGGGCCAGGCCATCCTGTACTTCAAATAAAACGCTGCTCATAAAAGGGCTTATAGTGTAAAAATACGAAACCCGCTGCAGGGAAAGAAAGTTAAATCCCGTACCCGATCTTTATCTTTGGATATACCCGTTATTCGATTGCGGACTACTCTATCCTTTATAACCATTCTGCTGCTGGCAGCTGTTCCGGTATTCAGCCAGGACAGCCTTGTTGTACTTGCAAAAAAGCAAAACAAGACCCCGGTATCCGACTATATCCTGAAACTGGATACCCTGATCCATCTGGAAACCGGTTTTAAAAGGCGAGTAACGACATACCGGCTGTTTTATCCCAATAACTTCAAACTCTACCTGAGTCCAAATGTAACGAACACGTTTACCTATGGCGGATCATACCGCTTTATAGATGCCGGGGGAAGCTTCTCCACACGCTTGTTTAATGGCGGGCAAAACGGAAACAAGAAGGGAAAAACAACGGAAAATACTTTTGGTGCCGGATTTGCCCTAAAGAAATTCTATCTCCGGGGTGATATCAGCTCCACCAAGGGCTTCTATCTGGAGAACTCTGCCGAACTCGGTATTGCCAAACCGGATACGCCCTATTATCTTTTTCCGGGGTTTACTGCATCGCAGCTTTCCTTGCAACTTCGCTATAACCCCAATCCGCGGTTCTCGCTTTCTGCACTCAACAGCGGCACTGAAGTTCAGTTAAAATCGGCATGGTCTGTTATTCCTGTATTACATACCGCCCTGTTTCTCTTTGAAGACAAGGAAGACCTGAACCTGGGTGTGGAGAATGAAAGCACCTCCAGCCTCGACCTGAACCTGATTGTCCCTTTTGCTGCCACCTGGGCGGTTTCCAGAAGGGTCTATTTCAGCGGCGCAGCAGGTCCCAGTATCGGAGTGGATATCTTTAAATCGGTTTCCTATACTATCAGCCGTGTCCTGGAACGGACCAAAGGAACGAGTCTGTCTACCGGATATGTTGTACAGGGAAGTGCCGGCTATAACGGTGACCGGCTCTATGCCGGACTGGATACCTATTTCCGGAATTACGGGCACCGGATCGAAAACCTCGACCGGATGAATAAACGCTATTTCAGTTTCAATTTCTATATAGGCTGGCGGCTCAAAGCCCCGCGCTGGACGAAGAAAACAGTAGACTGGATCAACAAAACCTCCCCCATAAAATTTGAGTAATCCCGCTCTAATCGGTCATTGGTCATCGGCCATTGGCTAGTGACATTTGAAATAATCAAATGGTTCCCCACAGTCCCTGCATTGGTATAATGCTTTACAGGCAGTACTGCTGAAGGTGCTGACCAGCCGGGTTGCAGTTGAATGACAGTGCGGACAGCCTACGCCATCTTCAGGAATGGAGAATCGTTTATCAGGAGGAGCGATGCCATATGCGGCAAGGGCCTGTTTTCCTTTTTCACTCATCCAGTCGGTGGTCCATGCCGGTGCCAGGGCTGTTTTAATCGCAACTGTAGTAAACCCTTCCTGTAACAAGAGGGCTCTTATCTCAGCACCAATTAGGTCCATGCCCGGGCACCCCGTATAAGTAGGAGAGAGGGTAATGGTTACAGTCTGGTCTGATGTTTCAACACCGCGCACGATCCCCAGATCCACAATACTCAGTACCGGTATCTCCGGATCCTTAATGCTTTCCAGCAACTCCATTATTTTCCCCGCTTCCCGCATATTGTATTTGTATTTTCACATCTTCACATCTTCACATCTCCACATTTTCTCACCATTCATTCCCCGGATACGCCCGTTGTACATACTGCAGGTCGGCCAGAATAAAGCCAAGATGCTCTGTATGAACACCCATCTTTCCGCCGGTCTGCATAAAACTTTCCTGCGGCATTGTTAAGCCAGCGGCAGCAAATACAGCTTGCAGTTGTGCTTGCCAGGCGTCTTTGAGCGTTGCCACCGGTATGCCGGCTTCGGTTTCGTAATCGGCTGCTATAAAACATTCTCCGGTATAGTGCCAGAGTTGTACCAGCGCAGCCTGGAGTCTTTCTGCACTTGCTGCAGTGCCATCACCTAATCGCACCACCCATTCACTGCTCCAGCGGAGGTGGTACTGGATCTCCTTCAGTGATTTTGCTGCGATGGCAGCCATCTGCTGATCCGGATGGTGTACTAATTCCTGTTGCAGCAATTGCTGGAAGCTGCTGAAAAAATACTGGCGTAACACGGTTACTGCCCAATCGCCCCTGGGTTGCTCTGTAAGCAACAGGTTGCGGAATTCCCGTTCGGAACGATGATAGGCAAGGGTGTCTTCAGTTGTGGTGCCACCAAGAAGAGTAGCCGCATACTGATAATAATTGCGTGCCTGGCCCAGCAGGTCAAGCGAAATATTGGTGATAGCGATATCCTGTTCCAGTACGGGTCCATGACCGCACCATTCGCTGTTACGGTGCGAAAGGATGAGATGCGAATCGGCCAGGTACAACAGGTATTTGATGAATGGCGACATCGTTCTTTACTCAGGTTTACATATGGTTTAATGCATCAGGCAGCTCATAGAAAGTAGGATGCCGGTACACTTTATCGGAAGCCGGGTCATATAAAGATGCTGCCTCATCCGGATTGCTGGCATGGATATGGGCTGATTCCACCACCCAGATACTGATCCCTTCCATGCGGCGGGTGTAAACATCCCGGGCATTTTCGATGGCCATTGGTGCATCGGCTGCATGCAGGCTGCCCACATGTTTGTGATCAAGCCCCTGTTTGCTTCGGATGAATACTTCCCAAAGGGGCCAGTCGCTGCGTTTTTGCGATTGAGTATTGGGTTCACTGGAACCACCCCCCTGATCCGGTATATCGCCGTAATAGTACTTTTGAATTTTCATATTTATTTTTTGAACCACAAAGGCACTAAGACACCAAGTAAATTCCTTCTCTTCGTGTCTTAGTGTCTTAGTGGTTTGATTTTTTTTTAGCATAAGCAGCAGCTGCTTCACGAACCCATTCGCCGTCTTCCCAGGCTTTGCGGCGGGCCTCGAGGCGCTGTTTGTTGCAGGGGCCATTTCCTTTCACGACCTGCCAGAATTCTTCCCAGTTGATCTCTCCAAAATCATAATGGCCACGCGCTTCATTCCATTTCAATGCAGGGTCCGGAAGGGTCATATCCAGGAATTTGATCTGCTCGGCGATCATATCTACAAAATTCTGGCGCAGTTCATCATTGCTCTTGCGTTTGATCTTCCACTTCATGCTCAGGTCGCTGTTGGAACTTTCCGAATCGCGCGGACCAAACATCATCAGCGCAGGCCACCACCAACGGTTGATCGCATCCTGGCACATGGCTCTTTGTTCGGGAGAGCCTTTACTCAGCACCAACAATGATTCAAAACCCTGACGCTGGTGAAAACTTTCTTCCTTACAGATCCGCACCATGGCCCGGGCATAAGGGCCATAAGAGGTACGGGTGAGCATGACCTGGTTCATGATGGCTGCACCATCCACCAGCCAGCCGATGGCGCCGATATCGGCCCAGCTCAGGGTCGGGTAGTTGAAGATGGAGGAATATTTTGCTTTACCACTGTGCAGGTCATTGATCGTTTCCTCCCTTGAAATGCCGAGGGTTTCGCAGGCAGAATAAAGGTAGAGGCCATGCCCTGCTTCATCCTGTACCTTGGCCAGCAGGATCGCTTTCCGTTTCAGGGAAGGGGCACGGGTGATCCAGTTGCCTTCCGGCAGCATGCCCACAATTTCACTATGGGCGTGCTGGCTGATCTGCCGGATATTCGTTTTCCGGTAGGCCTCCGGCATCCAGTCCTTCGGCTCGATCTTTACCTCCTGTTCGATCTTCGCATCAAATAGTTCTTGCAACTCCATAAGTTATAATTTACCTATTCCCGATTGTCGATTGTCGATTCTCGATTGTCGATTCTCGATTCCCGCTCCCTCACGCATCAAAATCCACCCGCACCTTATCCGTCAACGGAATACTCTGGCAGGTCAGTATATAGCCATTGGCTACCTGTTCATCTTCCAGGCCCCAGTGGATGTCCATTTTTACCTGACCTTCCAGCAGTTTCGCCTTACAGGTGCAGCACATGCCTCCTTTACAGGCATAGGGCAGGTCGGCACCTTGTGCAATAGCAGCATCCAATATACTGGTATGCCCATCTTGCGGAATAGACAGGTCCAGTGTCCGTCCGTCTAATGTAAGTTTCAGGGATGTTTGCTTGCCCGAAACTGCGGTTTGCGCTATAGGTACGGGTTGCGATTTACCTCCGCTGTTGAACAACTCGGCATGAATTTTTTTACGCAGCATTCCTTTGGCTTCCAGGAAATCCCTTGCAGAAAGGGTCATGGCTTCCGGACCGCAGAGAAAACATTCGTCGACCGTGGTATAATCGATCAGCCGCTCCAGTTCAGTTAATTTTTCTTTTGTAACCCGGCCATTGTTGAGGGGCGAATCAGTTGCTTCGCGACTCAGCAGGTGGATCAGGGTAAAGCGGTCGATGTATTTATTTTTCAGGGCTTCCAGTGTTTCAAAGAAAAGGATGGAGTGCCGGTTTCGGTTGCCGTATACAAGGGTAAAGCTGCTTTTGGGCTCTGTTGCCAGAATCGTTTTAATCAACGACAGCACCGGTGTTATGCCACTGCCAGCTGCAATGGCCAGGTAATTTTTTTTCTGTTGGGCGTCAAATGGTGTGGTAAAGCTGCCTGATGGCGGCATCACATCCCATTCCTCACCCGCTATAAGTACTTCATTCGCATAAGTACTGAATGCACCACCCGGCACTTTTTTAATGGCGATCCGCCATTCTTTGTCCTGAGGCGCACTGCAAAGGGAATAGGTACGGCGGACTTCCTCGCCATTCAGTATTTTCCGGATCGACAGGTTTTGTCCTGCCTTGTACTGGAAGAGTTCCTGGAGACCTGCGGGTACTTCCAGTTGAACAGAAACACAATCCGGTGTTTCACGTCTCACTTCAGCGACGCGCAGGCAATGAAAATGTTTCGACATGAGCCGATCGTTAGATTTTGTTTACCGCTACAGACAAAGGAGATGCCTTATTTCCGGAGACCTTCCACAAGGATCATGACCATATTGTCTTCCAGCATTTCCGCACTGATCCGTTTCACACTGCGGTGCCAGCTTTCAATACCGCTGACGGCATGTAATATGATCAATACAGCTGTAGGGGCATCGATGGCTTTGATCTCGCCCTTACGGATACCGTCTTCAATGATGGCAGCGATCCGCTGACGGTAAGAGCGACGCTGGCTTTGCATGTTGGAGAGATAGGGGTCGGTCAGGTGTTTCCACTCCCGGTCCATCACATAAACTTCCTCATAGTGGGTAACGATCTGACGGATATGAAAACGGAGGATGGCTTCGATACGGGCAATGCTGCGCTGGTCGCTGGCTTCTACTTCCGTAATATGGTCCATGAACTTATTCGCCGTCTTGAAACAGATCTCCTGGAGGATCTCTGCCTTGGAACGGATATGGTTATACAGGCTGGCTGCCTCTACGCCCACATGTTCGGCCAGGTCGCGCATGGAAGTGGCACTGTACCCTTTTTCACGGAATAAACGGGCAGCTTTGGATATGATGACATCCTTGCGGGTATTGCTTTTGCTGCTTTTGATCTTTGCCATGGTCTTATGCTTATCCGGCCAAAGATAAGTATACTAACGGTCATTTGTGCATTTTTTCAATTCTGTTGGATGTTTTGCCGGTTTTCCTGCTAACGGATTCAGCATGGTTTTCAGCCCCCTGCTTCCGGTTAACTCGCAAAAAAGCAGTAGGTTTGCACGCCGTTCCGGACAGGGGAAAGACCGGGTTTTCCCCGCCTGCGGTATTGCGCTCCATTCTTCAGCCCGGTTAAATAAAGTATTATGTCTCTGATCGTTGTGGGTACCATGAACATCGATGCCATTGAAACTCCCTTTGGCAAAACCTCCAGTATTGTAGGCGGTTCCGCTACATACCTGGCCTATGCTGCCAGCAATTTTGTACAGCCGGTGAACCAGATGTCGATCGTAGGATTTGACTTCCCGGAAGAAGAACTTGCCGAACTCAAAAGAAGGGGCGTGGTACTTGATGGCGTAGAGATCAATAAGGAAAAGAAGACCTTCTTCTGGAGTGGGAAATACCACCTCGATATGAATACCCGCGATACCCTGGTGACCGACCTGAATGTATTGCTGGATTTCAATCCCGTGATCCCCGATTCCTATCAGGGTGCCGATTTCCTCATGCTCGGCAATATCGACCCCAGTCTCCAGATCAAAGTGATCAACCAGCTGAAGCATAAGCCCCGCCTGATCGTAATGGATACCATGAATTTCTGGATGGAAACCGCCATGCCCGCCCTCGAACAGGCATTGAAAATGGTGGATGTACTGCTGGTGAACGACAGTGAAGCCCGCGAACTCAGCGGACAGTTCTCATTGGTAAAAGCCGCCAAAGCCATACAGGCAATGGGCCCGAAATACCTGATCATCAAGAAAGGCGAACACGGAGCATTACTGTTCCATGAAGACCGTGTATTCTTTGCGCCCGCCCTTCCCCTCGAAGAAGTATTTGACCCCACCGGTGCCGGCGATACGTTTGCCGGAGGCTTTATCGGTCATCTTGCAAAAACCGGTGATATCTCTTTTGAGAATATGAAACGTGCCATCATTGTAGGTTCGGCAATGGCCTCCTTCTGTGTCGAGAAATTCGGCCCGGAACGCCTGAAAGAAGTAGGGAAAGAAGATATCAATAACCGCATCCAGCAGTTCGTCAATCTCTCCAGCTTCGATATAGAACTTCAATGACCAATGATAACTGTATTCAATTGGTAATTGGTCATTGAGCATTGGCAATTGTAATTGCGTATTTATAGCGCTTCACCTTCCCTTTTGGCGTGAATAATTCTGCCAGCAGTACATAGATTCCCGTGCTGACCGGGTGAAGCTGGTCGTCTGTACCATCCCACCAGATCACGCCTTCCTGCTGCAAGGTACCAATGGGGATCAGTGTACGTACCGGAATACCCCGGGCATCCAGGATACGGATTCTTGCAGTGGTGCCGGAAACCGCATTCCTGTAATAAATACCCGCCCTGTCCTGAAACCCGTCCTGGTTAGGACTGAATACAGCGGGATCAACATATACTATTCCTGCCTGCGGAAAACCGCTGGCAAACTGGGAATTCACCGCAGTAGGAGTTCCGAAACCAGCCAGTGAAGCTGCTGAGGTCCAGTTACCTGCATCCTGGCTCGGACCTGAAGGATCGATCCGCTCCAACGCCACTCCTTCTTTATTATCGATGAGCGGATGATGCCATTGGTCATCATATGCAACTTCATCAATGACTTCACCGGTTTTGGAGACCAGTACCAGATGCCCATCGCTGTCAGGTAAAGAAGGCAATGCCGCCTGGATCAGTGCGGCAGGTGCAGCCACTGTAAAATTTTTCAGGATTGCTGCCGTATCCGGACTGATCACCGGATAACCGCCGGCAAAACAGAGCAGGGGATCTGTACTGATGCGTTCCATATTGTATAGGATACCGCTACTGTTCCGGTTGGCCAGATAGCAGCTGCTGAGGTCCAGCAATTGCCCGCTGCGGTTGAACAATTCCACATAATCTGCACCTCCGCTTTTCGGATCGAACAGGAGCTCATTGATCACCAGCGAGCCGGCTACCGGTGTTACAGGAAGCCCGGTAGCTATAACTTGAGTATTACTTAAAAGACCGGTGCAATTGCTGAGCCCTTTTGCTGTCAATGTATAAATAATGCCCGGCTGCATTGGATTGTTCAGGTGGAGCTCCACCCTGTTGAACAGCGGAGCTGTTACGGTGGCCTTTTCTACAAAAAGCTGCGGACTGAATGAATACAGACCGGCAGCACTTGCGGAGGCGCTGTCGGCAGTACCGCTGAAGAACAGCAATACAGTACTGCTGTCGGCCGGGTAAGCATATTGCAATTGGAGTGGCGCCGGAGCAGGGGCTGTTCCAAAACTGGCATTGATCCTACCAGGTGTGCCGCCACCGGCATGAGTACTGGCCGTCCAGCTGCTTTTTCCGGCGCAGGCCAAACCCGGATCGATCAGCTCCAGGGTCCAGCCACCCTGGGCTTTAAGGGTATTATTATACCAGTCTGGTGTATACGAAACAGCATGCATCACGGTGCCGTCGCTGGTCAGCAGGCTGATCAGGTCGCCTTCATTATTCAGGGAAGGGAAATTGCTGAGGGATAGGGCCCTGCCGTAAAAGGAATAGGCCGTGAGTCCGGCTGCCGGGCAAAGGATGAGAAAACTGTCGGGTTGCAGCAGCAGGGAACTGCTGATCACTGCGGTACTGCTGCCGTCACTGAGCTTCCAGCCTTTCAGGTTCACCACTGCAGCTGATCGGTTATAGAGTTCAATGAACTCGGTGGACGGCAATCCATTGGAAGGAGAGGGGTCGGCAAAGATCTCATTGATGACAACGCTGTATCGGGCAGGTGCCTGGGCCATGGTGTGCAGGCACCAAAGCAGTAAAGGGATAAAGAGGGTGGCTTTCATGAACATTTGTTAGCAGCTAAAATAAAAAATTTGCTCAGCCACTCCGGGTACTGTAGTTTTGCGGCACAACATGAACATGGTGAAACATATTAAACGCACAAAGAAACGTTCCTGAGGGAAGGTTAACGGCGTCATATATGTATCCATATAAAAGCCTAAGGCCTTCCATAACGGAGGGCTTTTTTTATTGATATTCATAAACCAAAAAAGTAAAAGCGAAAATGAAAGTAGCCGTTGTAGGTGCCACCGGACTGGTGGGAACCAAAATGCTGCAGGTCCTTGCAGAACGAAATTTCCCCGTTACCGAACTGATTCCCGTGGCTTCAGAAAAATCTGTTGGCAAGGAAGTGGAATTCAAGGGTAAGAAATTCAAGGTGGTAAGCATGACCGATGCAATTGCGGCGAAATCGGCCGTTGCTATTTTCTCCGCAGGTGGCGGTACTTCCACCGAATGGGCACCCAAATTTGCCGAAGCCGGTATTACCGTGATCGATAATTCTTCCGCCTGGCGTATGGATCCCACCAAAAAGCTGGTGGTTCCGGAGATCAATGCTGACGCACTTACTGCAGCAGATAAGATCATTGCCAATCCCAACTGTTCCACTATCCAGATGGTTGTGGCGCTGAACCCGCTGCATAAAAAATACCAGGCGAAGCGCATTGTGGTCAGCACCTACCAGAGTGTTACCGGTACCGGTGTAAAGGCTGTGAACCAGCTGATGAATGAGCGCAAGGGTGTACAGGGTGAGATGGCCTATAAATATCCAATTGACCTGAATGTGATCCCCCAGATCGATGTTTTCCTTGATAATGGCTATACCAAGGAGGAAATGAAAATGGTGAATGAAACCAAGAAGATCATGCGCGACGACTCCATCCGCGTTACTGCCACAACGGTACGTATCCCGGTAATGGGTGGTCACAGCGAAAGCGTGAATATCGAATTCGAGCAGGATTTCGACCTCAGTGAAGTGAAGCAGTTACTGGCCGCTGCTCCTGGTGTGGTACTGGTAGACGATCCCGCTACCCAGCAATACCCCATGCCTAAGGATGCACATGAGCGTGATGAAGTATTTGTTGGCCGCCTGCGCCGCGATGAAACCCAGCCCAAAACCCTCAATATGTGGGTAGTAAGCGATAACCTTAGAAAAGGAGCAGCAACCAATGCTGTACAGATCGCTGAATTCCTGCTGGGGAAAGGCCTGCTTTAAGTTTTAAAGGGTTGTACAGGGTTGCCAACTGTATACAGTTGGCAACTCTGTACAACCCTCTCTGGTTAAGTAATTTTACTTAAATGAGCATTGATTTTTACCTAATTTATTGATAACCTGACTTTAATCAGGCTCAGATTCAGATCAATTGCAGACTTTTGTAATACGAATCTGATATCTGCTTAACCACCCTTTGTATCAATAAATTGTATCATTTTGTTTGTTTCCCCTCCGCTTCAACGGAGGGGTTTTTTTGTGCACCAAAATACCCGCCAGCACGTACAGGCATTCCCCTTTTTTGGCTTAATTAGCAGAAAACCCCGAAACCTGCGCGCCGTATTGTTATTCCTTTTCTTCCCCCTGCTGGCTTTATCCCAAAGCCTTCCCCTTTCCCTGCCCGTAAAGAGAATTACCACCGCAGAGGGACTGCTGCAAAATACAGTAAGAAGCATTGTGAAAGACGCAGAAGGCTTTCTCTGGATCAGTACCAGCGGCGGTCTGCAGAAATATGACGGCTACCGTTTTTATACCATTCCCTCCGGTGATCAGGAAGGACAGCTGCTCAGCGACCGCCAGTGCTACCTCCGGGCCGATCATTCCGGAAATATCTGGATTTCACATAACCGCGGACTTAGCTATTTCAACCGGAAAAAAGGCCGGTTTTATAACATCATCCGCTTTCAGGTACCTGTTGTGGAGAACAGCCTGGAAGGCATGCTCTGGGTGGGCGAAGATGACCAGCAAAACCTGTGGCTCTATCACCAGAATGATGCCTTCTATTGTATCGATACCCGAAAACAGGAGATCTGTTATAAGGGGCCGTCTATCAAAGGTTATCCCTTTACTGCCCATGAAATCACACAACTCTCTCCCCAGGAAGATGGTTCCTGTGTGTTCCTGGTCCGGGACAGCCTGCTCCACCTGAACCTGAAACAAAACAGGATCGTTTGCAGGCTTAATGCACGCAACTGGAAAATGCCCCGTGTACTGGCGCTGGAAAACAACAGGTACTTCATAGCAGAATCGGCCATTCCCGCCAGTTGGTATCTGATCAACTGTGCCGGAGAGCCGCTGGCAAAAGGGAGTTTTCCCGGAATACCTGGTGTTTTCTCCAGCAGTGATTTCAATAACAACTATTTTCTCTGTGCCATTTATGATCAGCTCTTTTATATCAATAAATATACCGGTACGGCTACTGCGCCACTCACTACAGAAGCCCATCAACCCCTGATCAGTACTGGAAATGTAAACTGCCTTTACCGCGACAGCTCCGGTAACTGTTGGATCGGCACCAACACCGAAGGCATGCTCCTGATGCAGGCATCCCGTCAGCAGTTCCGGCTTATACGGTCAGTCACCCCTTCCGATAACTTTATCCGCAGCCTTTATCTGGATACAGCAACCTCATGGCTGTGGACAGGCAGTTTCCAGAATGGTATTGTGGTTTACGACAGCCTTGGACATATCATACATAAAATCAGCCCTGCAGCACTCACTGCCGGAAAGTCTTACCGGAAAGGGTATAATGCTTTTGCTGTATTGAACCCGAAGGAACTGATAGCCTGGGGCGAATATGAAGATCCGGTACGCATCAACCGCTTTACCGGACAACCCCTCGGTAAACTTGCTTTGCAGATCCCGGATTCTCTCAGGAGCCGGTTCCGGCAATATGGCGCGCGTTTTTATTTCGACCGGGTTGTGGAAATGCAGAACGGAGACCTTTGGCTGATGTGCCGCAATGGTATCCTGGGCTTTCACAGAAAGCAGCAGGCATTGGAACTCTTCCGCGTTGTTCCGGGCGAAAGCCGCTATAATGAAGCGTTATGCAAAGGCAGCGAAGATGAGCTCTGGTGGGCCGATCATAACCAGATCCTGCATTACAACATACGCTCAGGTAGCCTCGCCCGTTTTGAAACCGGCAGCGCAGCAGTGGTGAAAGCCCTGCTGCCAACCGGCAACCAGCTCTATGCAGCAACCGATCAGGGCCTGATCCGGTACAGTAATCAGGGTAAAAAACTGAACCAATGGACCACCAGGGAAGGCTTGCCGGATAATTATCTTTACGCTGTTCTGGAAGACCGGCAGCACCGGATCTGGTGCAGTACCAATAACGGATTATTCAGTTTGAATCCAGCCGGTAATCGCATTGAAATTTTTACTGAAGAGGACGGCCTGCAGGGAAAAGAATTCAATACCAATGCCTGCCTGCAAATGCCGGCAGGTGAACTGATCTGGGGCGGCACTAACGGGATCAACAGGATAATCCCTGGGCTCAGTTCTTCCGCAACAGGGAACCTGCAGGTACGGATAACCTCCCTTATGGCACGCGATAGTATACTCACAGACCCGGTATACTATAAGCTTCCTGCCCGTTTCAGTATTCCCTATGCCATTGCCGATATCAGTATCCTGTTCAGTACACTGAATTTCAGGTCCGACAATGAATACAGCTACCGCATTGCGGGAAGCGATACGGCCTGGCAGTTTTTGGGAAAAAACAACCTGCTGCGCTTGTATCTCTCTCCGGGAAATTATCAACTGGAACTCAAAGCCGGCAAACCCGATGCACTGAACCCCATAACACAGGTGCCGGTTGAAATTTTACCACCCTGGTATTTGTCCCAATTGGCTTATCTGTCAGCAGCACTGCTCCTGATCGGTATAACCCTGAGTATCGTTTATACGATCTACCGCAGAAGGTCCGAAAAGCTGCAACGGGAAGTGGATACACTCCGCAAGATCCATCAGGAACGGGAACGGATCAGCCGCGACCTGCACGATAATGTGGGAGCACAGGTTACCTATATGCTTATGAACCTCGAAGATCTGGAAAGCGCTAATCTTCAACAGGTGCAGCAAGTAAAAGGTGTCGGACGGAGTATTATGGATACCCTTCGGGAAACCATCTGGGCCCTGAATGAAAAACCCGTCACGAACCTGGCCTTTGCCGATAAACTGAAAACCTATATCAGCCGGTATATTCCATTACAGGTACAGTATTCGGAGTCGTTTGCAACAGAGGAAGAGCTGCCCAAAGACCAGGTATTGCAACTGTTCCGGATCGCCCAGGAAGCACTGAATAATGCTGTAAAATACAGCGGAGCTGAAAAGCTGGAGATCCGTTTCCATTCGGATGCCGCACTGCTTTTGGGCCTCAGCATTGCTGATAACGGATCCGGTTTTTCCCTTCCCGATGTGAAAACCGGCTATGGACTCAACAATATGCGTAAAAGGGCCGCTGAAGCGGGTATCGGTTTCCATCTGGAAACCGCAGCTGGAAAAGGTACCCGGATTGAACTGGAACTGCGCAGGAATGCCTAGTGCGGATGCACTATTGCAGGCAATGCCCTTATCGCTTAATTTTAAGGAAATGATCAAACTGGCCATAGTAGACGACCAGCGCCTCATGCGCATCGGTATCAGCGACAAGCTGAAACAGGCCGGTGATATGTCCATACTCTTCATGGCTGAGAATGGTGCAGTTTTTCTGGAAGAGATGCGGGTCCGTAAGCCTGAAGAATATCCCGATATAGTACTGATGGATATTGATATGCCCGAACTGAATGGCATAGAAACGGTTAGCCGGGCAAGGCCGCTCTATCCATCTCTCGAATTTATCATGCTCACCGTGTTCGACGACGACGACAAGATATTTGAAGCGATCCGGGCCGGAGCAACAGGTTACCTGCTCAAAGATGAATCCGCAGTACAGTTATTGCATGCGATCCGTGAAGTTCAGGAACACCGGGCCGTTCCCTTTTCGCCTGTCATTGCGCGTAAAGCCTTGCAGCTCTTTGCCCGGCTGCAACCGCGCGAAAAAGAAGGGAACGGTAAAAATCCGCTGAGCGACCGTGAAAAGGAAGTGCTGAATGGCCTGGTCAATGGCCAGGATTATAAGATGATTGCAAATGCCATGTATGTCAGCCCGAATACGGTCCGTAATCATATCTCCAGCATTTACCGGAAACTGCATGTAACGAATAAGGTGGAAGCGGTAAAAATTGCAATCCGAAATAAGTGGTTTTAACCGGCTTTTGCAGCGGCTTAATGGTCCAGGGTACGATTAGTGGCTGAAACGGAATGATTCAAAAAACCGGGCTGTAATTGCTTCACGGTCCGGATGGGGTTTATGAAAGACCAGGGTTGCGATCACCCACTTGCGCTCGCTGAATTTATATTTACCCTGTGTCAACGCAGCACCAATCACATAGTATTCCCTGCTGGCTTCCGCAGATTTCAGAAGAAAATGCGCTTCATATTTATATCCGTCCTTAATTTCTTTTTTGGTTTCAGTGAATTCTGCCACTTCCCCATTGTAGCTGCGGCCCTCTGTAACAGCAAAACTGTACATCCCCCCTCTGGCAGCCCAATTCGGGCCATCGGGGTAGTCAATATTTTTTTGCGCATCGACCCGGACATACGGCTCATTCGTACCGCCCCAGCTTTCCCGCTCTGATGAGGAGACATCATGCTCGTATTTTCCGGCTGGAACGTCAATCCGGTAATCGTATTTTTTGCCTTTTAAAGTCTGGAAAGAAACTGCTTGTGCAGATACAGTACCTCCTGTAAGAAGGAATAGCATTAAGGTCAGCGACTTCATGGTGTATTCGTTTCCATAAAGTTCTGCACCATACATACCTCGTACAATAGTGCATTTGTACTAAAACAGGGTTCCGGCCGGTTGGTACATGCTGCTATGACCGGAAACAGCAGGATTATTCTTCGGCAGCCGTATTCAGGAAAACCACCAGAGGTTGAAGAGCAACAAAAGCGGCCAGCGTGTTTTTCAAGAGGTCTTTTGAAGTCAGGTTCTTGTCGTCCAGTTGCTGTAACGCTACAAAACTTTTCAGTTTCAGGTATTCGGCAGCGGGGTTATCGGCTTCATAACCTTTTGGAACACGGGTCAGGCTGTATTCTTCACTGGTACTCAGGCCGCCATACTGCTTTTTGAAAGCCGTACTGCCGATGATCTTCCGGAATGCCGGCAGGTTATAGTCCACTTCCTGACGGATCTTCGCCAGCATCGGCGGCTCCGGCATATACATGCCACCGCCACAGAAAGCCCCTCCCGGTTCTAAATGGAAGTAATACCCCGCCAGCGGCGATTTCTTTCCTCCCTTATTGATAAAGGCACCGAAGTTGGTCTTATAGGGAGACTTGTCCTTGCTGAAACGGACATCCCGGTTGATCCGGAACATACAGCTCTTGGCAGCCATACCCGACAAGGATGGATCTTTTTTGCTGTGCTGGTCGATCACCTGCTGGATGAACTGCTCAAAATTCAGTTTGGCAGCCTCATAATCCTTGCGGTGGGCATCAAACCAGGCTTTGTTATTGTTCTTTTTCAGCTGACGCAGAAAAGTCAAAGTCGTACTGTTAATCATATGTCATTGGTAATTGGTCATCGGTAATTGGGAATTGGTCATCATAAAAAAAAACAGCCCTGGTCGCATGCAGGACTGTTTCAACGTTTTGATCCGTTACGGGAATCAGGCTTTCACCCTTCCCCAGTTTTCGCCACTCTTGATCCGGTACATCGTCATTTCGCTGACACCGAATTTCTCCGCCAATTTCTTGATGGTGATCTTACGGTTCTTGTCGTTCAATGTCTTTTTAATAGCAGCAACCTGCTTGGCATTGAGCTTTAAACCTTCGGTGCGGTTGGCCTGTACTTTTTTGTAGGCGATCTTGGCAGGACTGCCTTGCTGGTGGCTGATCATTTCATCAAGGGTCGCCCATTTCAGGTTTTTTACTGAATTGTCGAGCTTGTTGTGATTCACATGAATCACATACTTGTGCTTCGGAGAGGCTTTCTTGATGAATAACCGAGCCAGTTCGCGGTGAATGTACAAGGTACCGTTATTGCCCGGACGGTGCAGGTTGAGAGTCCGGTAACCGGTGGTGAGTGAACCTTCGAGGAGTTTCCCGTCCTCGTTCACATCATCGTAATAACTGGCTATACGGCCGGTTGACGACAATGCATACTTTTTACGGAGGTGTTTCCAGCCGGGAAACTGGAGTGGTTTCCACACCTCACCTGGGATTTTTTTTACCATCGCTTTTTCCTTTTGCATAAAGTTAAACAAAAAAACGAACGGTTTCGTGCAGGCGGGGCTGAAATAATCTCACTATTGTGTCATTTTGATAAAATCTTCCTCTGAAATGATCTTTACAGAAGGTATTTTCCGGGCCTTTTCCAGCTTGGAACCCGCATCTTCACCTGCTATTAGGTAGTTTAGCTTAGCACTCACGCCACTGAGTAATTTGCCGCCCAGCGATTCCACTAAAGCTTCTGCTTCACTGCGTTTCAATGTGCTCAATGTGCCTGTAAACAGGAAACTCAGCCCGGCAAGCCGCTGATCTCCTGTAGCAGCCGCTTTTTTATCCTGATGCAGCTGCAACCCCAGTTCGGTTAATTCCTCCAGTAACTGGAGATTCTTCGGATTATGAAAAAACGAATATATACTGGAAGCTACTTTGGTTCCCACATCTTCCAGCTGACGCAACTCCTCTTCCGTTTTACTGCCCAATTCACGAAGGTCCTGCACCGCATTCGCCAGCGTTTTCGCTGTGGTTTCGCCAACGTAACGGATGCCGAGTCCAAAGATCAGCCGGTGCAATGGCTGTTGCTTGGATGCTTCAATGGCAGCCTGCAGGTTGGACAGGCTTTTTGTTCCAAACCCATCCATTTCCCGGATCCTGTCAAAAGGCAGGGTGTAGATACCCGGTATATCCTTTAATAAACCCAATTCATGGAACTTGCGGATATTGGCTTCGCCCAGTCCCCGGATATCCATGGCATCCTTGCTGGTAAAATGGATGATCTTCTCCACCACCTGCGCCGGACATTCCACATTATTACACCGCCATACGGCTTCTTCTTCCGGCTTTTCCAATGCAGTACCGCATACCGGACAGTGCCGCGGAAATCGGATCGGCTCTTCCTGACCGGTACGTAATTCTGCCTGTGACCGGACTATATAAGGAATCACATCCCCAGCACGTTCCACCAATACCGTATCGCCGATCATCAGGTCTTTCTCCCGGATCACGTCTTCATTGAACAGGGAGATCGAACTAACGGTTACCCCACCAATAGGTACCGGCTCTATCTTTGCGACTGGTGTTACTGAACCGGTACGGCCCACCTGGAACTCCACCCCGATCAGTTTGCTGGTGGCCTGACGGGCTTTGAACTTGAATGCAATGGCCCAGCGGGGGTGATGGGATGTCATGCCCAGCTGTTCCTGCTGTGCCACATCATCGAGCTTGATCACCATACCGTCAATTTCATAGGGCAGTTCATCCCTGCCGGTTTCAAAAGCCAGACAGTAGTCAATCACCGCATCAATTCCCTTTAAAACCTTTTTTTCCTTTACCGGACTCCGGAAGCCCAGGTCCCACAGCATTTGCAGGCCGCTGCTGTGATGCTGCAAGGGCTGGGGAACAGCTGCACCACTGGCGGTATAATAACTGATGTGGTAGAGAAAGGCTTCCAGGTTTCTACGGCTTACTTCCTTTGGATCCTTGATGCGTAAAGAACCTGCCGCCGCATTGCGTGGGTTGGCCAGCGGTGCCAGCCCCTGTGCCATCAGCTGTTCATTATAGTTCTTGAAGTTTGCTTTTGTCAGTAACACCTCGCCCCTGATCTCGATCTGCTGGATCCCGTATTCCGAAAACCGTGCCGATAAGGGTACGGAACGGATCTGTTTGATATTGGTGGTGATCTCATCACCATAAACGCCATCTCCCCGAGTGGCTCCACGGCTGAGCAGGTCATTCTCATAGATGAGGGATATACTCGCCCCGTCAAACTTGGGTTCCACACAGTACACCGGTTCCAACACACCCGATAATTCCCGCACTTTCCGGTCCCAGTCGCGCAGGTCATCCGCATCATACGAGTTTTCCAGGGATAACATGGGTACAAGATGCTGTACCGTCATAAACTCTTTGGTGAGCCCCTTGGCTACACGCTGGGTAGGAGAGTCTGCAGTAACCAGCTCCGGATGCTGCGCTTCTGTTTTTTCCAGCCACTTGAATAAGCGGTCATATTCCACATCGGCAATCAGCGGATCATTCAAAATATAATACCGGTATTCATGAAACCGCAATACAGCACGGACTTCCTGCAGACCGGCTTCTGTTGAAGCAGGGAATTCCTCTTTTAGTAAGGCAACAGTTTGTTGCTGTAGTTGGCGGGTTTGTGCAGCAGTATACATGAAACAGACTTTAGCGTAAAGGTAAGGCACCGGAACAGCCTCTTTTCCTGCCCGGAAAACATACTATTGTTAGCTTTCAATTTACAGATAATCAGATAATTATAGAACACATGACCAAGATCAGTTCAACAAATTTTTGGGCGAAATCAAATTTCTATTACTTTGTGTACTTAATACACACTAGCAATGTGTATTGAACACACACCTTAATTAAAATTATTGTTTATGACCAAAAGACGATTGCTGCTGGGGATAGCATGGCTATTTCTCATGGTCTCTCCATTGGCAGTATGGGCACAGGACCGGACCGTGTCAGGTAAAGTAACTGACTCCAAGGACGGTTCTCCCGTTATCGGCGCCAGCGTTGCTCCCAAGGGAACAGCAGGTGGTACCACCACAGGAAACGATGGTTCATTCTCACTCCGCATCGGACCATCTGTAAAAACTCTCGTTATTACCTCTATCGGATTTGGCCGCCTCGAAGTGGATGCAACCGGAAACGGTCCGCTCAGCATTTCGCTGGTGAGCACACAAACCAACCTCAATGAGGTAGTGGTAGTAGGTTATGGTACCCAGAAGAAAAAAGACCTGACCGGTGCTGTTACCGCAGTTTCGGCCAAGGACTTTGTAAAAGGGCCCATTACCACACCTGAACAACTGATCGCCGGTAAAGTGGCCGGTGTACAGATCAGTTCCAACAGCGGACAGCCGGGTATCGGCTCCCGCATCCGGATCCGCGGCGGTACCTCACTCAATGCCAGTAATGATCCGCTGATCGTTATTGACGGGGTTCCTGTAGAGAATGCCGGTATTGCCGGTTCTCCCAACCCGCTTTCACTGATCAACCCCAACGATATTGAAAGTTTCAATATCCTCAAAGACGCTTCCGCAGCAGCCATCTACGGCTCCCGCGCAGCCAACGGGGTTATCCTGATCACCACCCGTAAGGGCCGTGCCGACAAACTCCATATTTCTTTCAGTACACTGAACTCGGTAGCTGTAAAAACCGGTACAGTGGATGTGATGAGTGCCGACCAGTACCGCAACCTCGTACAGAGCAAGGGTACCAATTCGGAAAAAGCCATGCTGGGCAGTGCCAATACCAACTGGCAGGAAGAAATTTACCGTCCGGCCTTCATGACTGATAATAATATCGCTGTAACCGGCGGTATCAAGAAGCTTCCCTATCGCTTGTCGATCGGTTACCTCAACCAGGATGGTATCCTGAAAAGAAGTAACCTGAACCGGGCTTCTATCGGCCTGAACCTGAATCCCAAGTTCTTCGACAATCACCTTACCGTGAATACCAATATCAAGTATTCACTCTCCAAAAACTTCTTCGCTAATCAGGGGGCCATCGGATCAGCTGTTTATTTCGATCCCACCAAACCCATTATGTCGGGCAAAACTGACTTCGGTGGATACAGCGAGTGGACCAATTCAAACGGCACACTCAATGGACTCGCTCCCAAGAACCCCCTGGGCCTGCTGAACCAGCGCGATGATAAAAGTGATGTAAGCCGGTTGATCGGTAACATCCAGCTGGATTACAAATTCCATTTCCTTCCCGACCTGAGGGCCAACCTGAACCTGGGTATCGACCGCGCTCATGGCGAGGGCAGCATCTTTGTTCCCGCTACAGCCGCTTCCGATTTCACCCGCAAAGGCGTGAATAATACTTACCAGCAGGATAAAACCAACAAGCTCCTCGAGTTTTACCTGAACTATGTGAAGGATATCAAGAGCATCCGCAGCCGTGTTGATTTCATTGCCGGTTACAGCTGGCAGGACTGGCTGACCAAGAGCCCTGCACGCCCCGACTATCAGGCCGATGGCAAAACCATCCAGACACCGGCCGGTATTCCTTTCGAAACGCAGAATACCCTCGTATCTTTTTATGGCCGCTTGAACTATGCACTGATGGACAAGTACCTCATTACTGCCACGCTGCGCCGCGACGGTTCTTCCCGCTTCAGCGAGAATAACCGCTGGGGTAATTTCCCCTCTGCCGCCTTTGCATGGAAAGTAAGTGATGAAAACTTCCTGAAGAATAACAAGATCGTTTCGAACCTGAAACTCCGCCTCGGCTGGGGTATCACCGGCCAGCAGGACGGAATCGGCGATTACAATTACCTGCCCGCCTATTTCTTCAGCGACAGTGCCGCCCGCTACCAGTTTGGCAGTGGTTACGTAACACTGGCCCGTCCGCAGGGATTTGATGCCAACCTGAAATGGGAAGAAACCGAAACCCGTAATATCGGCGTGGATGTGGGCCTGCTCAGCAACCGCCTCAACTTCTCCGTAGACTATTATGAAAAAGATACCCGCGACCTGCTGGCTGTTGTGCCTGCCGCTGCCGGTACCAATTTCACCAACCAGCTGCTCACCAACGTAGGTTCCATCAAGAACCGCGGTCTGGAATTCGTGATCAACAGCAATGTGATCGATAAAGGTGATTTCTCCCTGGATCTGGGTTTCAACCTCACCTATATCATCCAGAATGAGATCACCAAACTGCAACTGGCAAAAGATCCCAGCTTCCTCGGTGCTGAAACCGGTGGAACAGGATTCAATAATGTACAGATCCATAGTGTGGGCCATCGTCCGTCTACCTTCTTCCTGTACCAACAGGTATATGATCCCAAAACCGGCCTGCCGATTGAAGGTTTGTATGTTGACCGCAACCGCGATGGTATCATTGGAGACTTTGATAAGAACTGGGTGAAAAACCCGGATCCCACCGTGTTCATGGGCTTTACTGCTTCGGCATCCTATAAAAAATGGAATGCAGGATTCGTGCTCCGCGCCAATACCGGTAACTACATGTACAATGCCGTACGTGCCAATTCCGGTATCCTGCAGAATATTTTCACCGGACAGAACTACCTGAATAACGGTCATACCAATGTGCTGACTACAGGCTTTGCCAACCGTCAGACCTGGACCGATTATTACCTGGAGAATGCCTCTTTCCTCCGCATGGACAACCTCTACCTGAATTATCATGTAGGGCAGATCATGAAAGGAAAAGCCGACCTCCGTGTGAATGCGAACATTCAGAATGTATTTGTTATTACGAAATACAGCGGCCTGGATCCTGAGATCAATGGAGGTATCGACAATACGATCTTCCCCCGTCCGCGGATCTACGCCCTCGGCTTTAACCTGGATTTCTAATACCAATCAAAAAATCAAGTCATATGAACTTTAATAAAATTTTGATCACGGTCCTCGGTATCAGCGCACTGGTGGCCTGCACCAAAGATCTTAACCGGAGCCCGAAGTATTCCACTACCTCGGACCAGCTCTATAAAAACGAGGCGGGTTACAGAAGCTCGCTGGCTAAAGTATATGCCGGCCTTGCCCTTACCGGCAATGCCGGTCCGGCAGGCTCTGGTGACCTCGGCGGTATCGACGAAGGTTTTTCCTCTTACCTGCGGAATTACTGGAACCTTCAGGAATTGAGCACCGATGAAGCTGTCATTGGATGGAATGACCAGACCATCAAGGATTTTCATGATATGGACTGGACCTCTGCTGACAATTTCAACCGTGCCCTGTACAGCCGGATCTTCTATCAGATCACACTGGCCAACTCGTTTATTGCAGAATCTGCTGATGACAAAGTAGCCGCCCGCGGCATCACTGGTGCCAATGCGGATAAGATCAAGGCCTATCGCGCCGAAGCCCGTTTTCTCCGTGCCCTCAGTTACTGGCATGCCCTCGACCTCTATGGAAGCGTAACCTTCGTTACGGAAAATGATGCGGTTGGTGCATTCCTGCCCAAGCAGGCCACCAAGGCAGAATTGTTCAGCTACATTGAATCGGAGTGCCTGGCGGTTGAATCGCTGTTACCTGCTCCCAAGTCTAATGAATACGGCAGGGCAGACAAAGCCGCTGTGTGGATGCTGCTGGCTAACCTTTACCTGAATGCAGAAGTGTACATCAAATCCCCGAAGTATACAGAAGCTATCACCCAGGTGAATAAAGTGATTGCTGCAGGCTATACGCTCAACAGCAATTACCGTAACCAGTTTCTGGCAGACAATCATACTTCACCCGAAGCCATATTTTCCATTGCCTTCGACGGCACCAATGCCCGTACCTGGGGTGGAACCACTTTCCTGGTTCATGCACCGGTTGGCGGTGATATGGTGGTTGGCGAATTCGGCATCGATTTTGGCTGGGGAGGATTACGTACCACCAGCGCACTCGTTGATAAATTTGCTGATCCGAGCGGTGCAACAGATAAAAGGGCAAACTTCCAGTCTGCCGGACAGGCAAAAGCAATCAATAACATCAGTGAATTCCGCGACGGTTACAGCATCCGTAAATGGAAAAATGTGACGTCCTCTGGTGCTCCTGGTTCCAACCCTACCTGGGTGGATACCGATTTCCCCATGTTCCGCCTGGCTGAAGCTTACCTGATCTATGCGGAAGCCGTACTGCGTGGTGGTACCGGTGGCAGCAATGCACAGGCACTCACTTATTTCAACGCCCTGCGTCAGCGCGCCTACGGAAACACTTCCGGTAATGCTGCCAGCATCAACCTGCAGGATGTACTCGACGAAAGAGCCCGCGAACTGCATTGGGAAGGAAAACGCCGTACTGACCTTATCCGTTACAACCAGTTCACCACAGCTACCTACCTGTGGCCCTGGAAAGGCGGTGTGCCCTCCGGTCGTGCGGTAGATGATTTCCGCAATGTATACCCGATTCCGGCTGCCGAGATCAACGTGAACTCAAACCTTAAGCAGAATACCGGCTATTGATTCAACGGATATTGTCAAACACAATAAATCGCATTAAACATGAAACAATTGAAAATAACCGGGCTCTTCCTCCTCATACTGGCAGCGGTTTCCTGTAAAAAACAGGAGAACCAGGTGTTCGTTACAGGTGGAGCTGCCCCCGTGGTAAGCGCCAGCACGGCAGCAGTTACGCTCGCTGCCGGCAAGGAAGCGGAACAGGCGATCAAGTTCTCCTGGACCAACCCCAACTATGAATTCACAACCGGCACGAACTCACTGGATGTGTCATATAAATTTGAAATGGACACTGCAGGTGCCAATTTCAGCAGTTCGGTCAAGTATATCACCGTGATCCCCCGTGACCTTTCCAAAACATTTACCGTTGCGGAATTGAACGGCATCCTCGGTAATACCATGCTGCTGACTTTTGGCCGCCAGTATAATATGCAGGTACGCATTACCGCCACACTGGCTTCCAATGCAGTACCCCTGGCTTCCAATACGGTGACATTTACCGCAACACCCTTTGCGCCTCCGCCCAAAGTACAACTGCCTGCAACCAGCGCACTGTATATTGTTGGAGACGCCACTCCGGGAGGCTGGAACAATCCGGTGCCCACACCGTCGCAGCAGTTCACAAAAGTTTCAAATACAAAGTATGAGATCACGGTAGCCCTTCTGGCAGGCAAACACTATCTGCTGTTACCGGAAAACGGAAGCTGGGCTACCAAGTATTGTGTGGAGGATAATTCAATTCCCGGACTGGCAGGCGGCGGCGACTTTGTGTTCAAGTCGAGTGGTGGTGCCGATATCCCTTCACCCGATGTGGATGGTACTTACAAGATCACGGTGGATTTCCAGACCGGCAAGTTCTCGGCTGTAAAACAATAACCACCCGCGATTGATAAACAATTAAATCAACACAGATGAAACTTTTAAAAAATATCAGTTTTCTCACAGTGGTCGCGGCGTTGTTCCTGACAGCCTGCGATAAGAAGGCCGAACTGCCCTTCTTCAACAGCGGTAAGCTTCCGGTGCTGAGTGCTTCTGCCTCAACCATTGCTCCCGCACCGGCAGACTCCAACAGTGTGGCATTGACCCTCAGCTGGACCAACCCGGAATATGCCACCGATTCATCCACCGTTAAGTATATCGTGGAGATCGACTCTACCGGCAGGAATTTTGCCAAGGCTGTATCCCGCGAACTGAAAGGTGTGCGCAGTACCACCTTCCTCGCCAAGGAACTGAACAGTATTGTTCTTGCCTACAATACCGCTTTCAATACCGCTTACGACGTGGATGTACGCGTCATCTCCTCTTATGCGAACAACAATGAGCGTTATGTATCTAATGTACTCAAACTGAAGTACACCACGTATAAGATACCTCCCAAAGTAGCCCTTCCCACCACAGGAAAACTCTTCCTTGTAGGCAGTGCCACACAGGGGGGATGGAACAACCCGGTTCCCACTCCCACACAGGAATTCGAACAACTCGATGAAACCACTTTTGGCGGTATCTTCCAGCTCAATGGCGGTTCCGAATACCTGGTACTTCCCCAGAACGGAAGCTGGGACTCCAAATTTTGCGTTGCCAATAACAGTTTACCCGGACTGAATGCCGGCGGCGACTTTGTATTCCGTGTTTCCGGTGGCGATAATATCCCCGGACCTGCAACAGCCGGCCTCTACAAGATCATCCTGGATTTCCAGACCGGTAAATTCACTGTCACCCCGTTTACCCAGCAGCATGGCCTGCCCACCGACCTCTTTATTGTGGGGGATGCCACACCCGGCGGCTGGAACAATCCGGTACCCACTCCTTCACAGCAGTTCACCCGTGTGAACTCATCAAGGTTTGAGCTCACGCTCGCCATGACCACCGGAAAGAAATACCTCTTCCTTCCTGAAAACGGAAACTGGGGTAAGAAATTCGGCGCCGTGAATGGAACAGCTACCGGAATCGGATTAGGTGGCGGCTTCAAGCCCGAAGGCGATGATATGCCCGCTCCCGATGTAACTGGTAATTACAAGATCGTGGTGAACTTCCTCACCAATCAGTATAAACTGACGAAACTGTAATAGCTTTTGTGTGTGTGAAACAGCTGAAGACGTTACCCCACATGGTGGTAACGTCTTCTTTTGTTAAATTGGAACCCGTCTCCCGGCAGCCTGCTGCCCACTGCTATATGACTAAAAAAATACTTATGCCGACTAATTTCCTGCGCCGCCGCCTTATCCGTTCCGCTGTGTTGATCCTTTTTGTTGCCTTTACAGCAAAGGCTTCAGCACAATTGCTGACGGTTACCCCATCCTTCCCGCAAGACAATTCCACTGTGAATATTGTGGTGGATTGCAGCAAGGGAAACCAGGGCCTCTTCAATTACGCCACCACCAGTGATGTGTATGTGCACGTAGGCGTGATCACCAATCTCAGTAACGGAGCCGGGGGATGGCGCTATGTGAAATTCACCTGGGCTACTACTGACCCTGCCGCTAAAGCCATCTCCCTCGGCAATAACAAATACCAGTACACCATCAATAATATCCGCAGTTTTTTTGGAGTGCCTGCCGGAGAAACCATCCAGAAAATTGTCATTCTCTTCCGTAATGGCGCCGGAACTGTGGTGCAGCGTAATGCAGATGGCAGTGATATGTATATACCCGTTTATGGCACTGAACTGGCCGGCCGATACCTGCTTCCCCTGTTCGAACCGCGCTACGTTCCTGTTCCCGAACCTATTAATGCCGCTGTAGGCTCAAAAGTGTATATTACCTGGGGGGCCAGCCAGATCAGCACCATCAAACTCTTTTTTAACGGAACGCAGATCAATACTGCAACTGGTAACCAGATCGTAGATTCCGTTACCATTGCAACCGGTGGTTCACAGCAGATCGTGGCAAGGGCTACTGCAGGTGCTTCGGAGATCAGCGACACCCTCAACTTTTTTGTTCCTCCTGCAGTTAACATAGCCGCACAACCCGCAGGCACCCGGGATGGCATCAATTACCAGCCCGGCGATACCAGCGCGGTTTTGGTACTCTATGCACCCAATAAAACCCGGGTTTCACTGATTGGTGATTTCAATAACTGGACTGAAACCCTGGTGCACCAGCTAAACCGTACCCCCGATGGCAACCGCTACTGGATCCGGCTGACCGGACTCACTCCAGGTACCGAATATGGTTTCCAGTACCTGGTCGACAATACGATCCGGATCGGCGATCCCTATGCTGAAAAAATACTGGACCAGGCTAATGATGTATTCATCACCTCTTATCCCAACCTGAAGCCCTATCCCAATAATAAAACCACCGGAATCGTCAGTGTACTGCAAACCGCCAAACCAGCTTATGTATGGACCGCTCCGGCTTTTACCCGGCCCGATAAGCGGAGCCTCGTGATCTACGAATTGCTGATCCGGGATTTCAACAGCGCCCGAGACTGGAAAACAACAAAAGATTCGCTGCCCTATCTCAAGAGCCTGGGCATAAACGCCATTGAACTGATGCCGGTCAACGAGTTTGAAGGCAATATCAGCTGGGGCTATAACCCATCCTACTATCTTGCTCCCGATAAATATTATGGCACAGACACCCGCATGAAGGAATTCATTGATGAATGCCATAAACAAGGCATCGCGGTGATCATGGATATCGCACTCAACCATTCATTCGGACAAAGTCCGCTGGTACAATTGTACTTCGATAACGCCACTGGCCGTCCGGCCGCCAATAATCCCTGGTTCAACCCCACGGCCCGCCATGCGTTCAACGTGGGCTACGACATGAATCACGAAAGTGCTGCCACACAGGCCTTCTTCAGCAGGGTGGTGGAACACTGGCTGGTGAACTACAGGATCGATGGATTCCGGTTCGACCTTTCCAAAGGATTTACACAAGTGAATACCTGCGATGCGAATGGCGGCAACTGTAATGTGGGTGCATGGGGCGCTTACGACGCCAGCCGTGTAGCCATCTGGAAACGCTATTACGATACCCTTATGCTCAAATCTCCCGGCAGCTATGTGATCCTGGAGCATTTCGCCGATAATTCCGAAGAGAAAGATCTGTCGGACTATGGCATGATGCTCTGGGGCAACATGAATTATAATTATACGGAAGCTGCAAAAGGTGCTGTGGCCAATTCCAATTTTGACGGAGCACTCTTTACCTCCCGTGGCTGGAACCAGCCCCACCTGATCTCGTATATGGAAAGCCATGACGAAGAACGCATGATGTACAAGAACCTGATTGAAGGAGTTGCTTCTTCCGGTTATAATATTAAAGACCCGGTGACTGCCCTGCGACGCAGTGAACTCGCCGCTTCGTTCTTCCTGACCATGCCCGGTCCGAAAATGATCTGGCAATTCGGTGAACTCGGCTATGATTATTCGATCAACACCTGCCAGAACGGAACGGTAAACAGCAATTGCCGCCTGGATCCCAAACCGATCCGCTGGGATTACCTGCAGAATACCGACCGGAAGCGCCTGCTGGATGTGTACAAGGGGCTGAATGCGCTGCGCAATCATCCCTCTTTCAAGGCAGGTTTCGTTACCAATCGCGTTGACCGCAGCCTGAATGGGGCATTCAAATGGTTCAAGCTCACCACAGATACTTCCAATATACTGGTGATCGGAAACTTCGATGTGGTGGCACAAACCGGATCAGTTGCATTCCAGAACGCCGGCACCTGGTACGATTATTTTACAGGAACTACAGTAACGGCATCCGGCGCATTGCAAAGCTTTACCCTGCAGCCCGGAGAATATCATGTTTATGTGAACAGGAATGTGACCTATCCGATCTATGCACTCACCACCCCGGTAGTGGAAGTTCCCTATAATGGAAGCCGGATCAGCCTGATGGTGTCACCGAATCCGGTAGTCCGCCGGCAGGCAGTGGTGCAATATGAAATTCCGGAAAGCGGCAAACTGACACTGCGTCTGGTGAACAGCCTGGGCCAGCAAACGGCTGTTTTGCAGGAAGGGTTTAAAGTGAAAGGTGTATACCGGGTGAACCTGGACCAGTTTACCGTATTGCAGCCGTTGCAGCGGGGAACCTATTTCCTGCAACTGGAGTTTGGACAGCGCAGGCTGGTGCAGCAACTCATATTTGATTTCTGATCCCTATATTTGAACCCCTTAATATGACAACCGCATCGCAAAAGACCGTTGAGCAGCTGATCTCCGAGAACCGGGATTATTTCCGGATCGCATTATCAGTAGACTGCGTGATCCTCGGTTTTGAAAATAGTGAACTCAAAGTATTGCTGATCCGGTCGGATCTGGAAGAATATAAAGACCAGTGGTCCCTGCTCGGCGATCTGGTAAAACCAGAAGAAAACCTGGATACAGCTCCTTATCGGGTTTTAAAAGACCGGACCGGACTGGATGATGTGTTCCTGGAGCAGGTACATACATTTGGTGACGTGGGCCGTCACCCAGCGGGCCGAGTCATTACTACAGCCTATTATTCACTGATCAATATCAAGAACCACCAGCTGAAGCTGTCGCATAACCAGTTGCACTGGCATCCGGTGAATGAGATCAGAAGCCTCGCTTTCGACCATAAACTGATCCTGGATACCTGCATGAAACAGCTTCAGGAAAAGATCATGGAACATCCTGTGGTCTTCAACCTGCTGCCGGAAAAGTTTTCCTTACGCGAGTTGCAATGCTTATATGAAGCGATTCTTGGCACCAAGCTCGACCGCCGCAATTTCCGCAAGAAATTCTTCCTGATGGACTGGCTTGTGGATGTAAATGAACTGGAACAGGATGTGCCGCACCGGCCGGGAAAGCTGTATCAGTTTAATGCGGGGAAGTTTGAGAATGCCAGTAGCCAGTAGACAGTAGCCAGTAGTCAGTAGACAGTAGTCAGTAGACAGTAGTCAGTAGTCAGTAGACAGTAGACAGAGGACAGAAGACAGATGTGAAAAGAAAATATGAAAAGCCAGTATTGAAACTTTGCAGATTCAATACTGGCTTTTTTTGCTGACTTAACCATTATTCGTTCTCTTCTCTCTTCTTTCTTCTCCCTTCTCCCTTCTCCCTTCTCTACTGTCTACTGACTACTGGCTACTGTCTACTCTCTACAAGCTCCCCCCGCGCACCACCTTCGACGGCAGGATCAGTTCCTGTACAAATGTCTTCCCGTTCATATGATCCACCATGCGTTTCATGGCCAGTTTGCCCAGTGCAAAGCCGCTGGTTTCAATATAGGTGACCGCAGGAACATAGAGGTTGGGGATAAATCCATTATTACAGATCGACAGCACATGGATGCCTTCCGGCACCGGGATCTTCAGTTCCTGTACCGCTTTCATTACTCCGGTCAGGATCTCATCGCTCATCGAGAATACAGCATCCGGCCTTTGGGCATGCCGTAATGCGCTGAGTGTGTGCTGGCAGGCTTCCGTACTGGAGGCCGCATATCGGATGGTTACCGGCACAGCCTTTTTATAGGAGGCAATGGTTTCGGTAAAGGCTTTCTGCCTTTTCTGGGTGATCAGTAGATCAGGACTGCCGAAAAGGGCCAGGATAGATTGGGGTTGCTGTTCGAGTAATGTGGTGGCGGCCAGCACACCGGCTTCTTCATCGGCCACACATACTTTATTACAGGCTTCAAATGCGGGCACCTTATCAAAGAAAATGACCGGTATGCCGATTTCATCCAGTTTCAGGAAAGGTTTGATATCCCGGGTTTGTGTAGAGATGCAGACAAAAAGGCCGGCTACCCGGTTCATCCGGCAGAGCCGCAGGTTTTCCATTTCAATGGCGGGGTCATCACCCGATTGCAGGATCAGCAGCGTATAACCCAGTCGCCGCGCTTCTTCTTCTACAGAAGAGATAAAGGAATGGTAAAAGAAGTTGGAAATCTCCGGAACCATCAGTCCAAAGGTCTTGCTGCGGTTGGTCCGCAGGTTAATGGCATAGGTATTCGGTTCATATTCCATCAGGGCGGCCAGTTCCATTACTTTGGCCTTCGTTTCATCGGAGATATCCGGATGATTTTTCAGCGCCCTTGAAACCGTTGATATACTCAGGTGAAGGCTCTCCGAGATATTTTTTAAAGTGGCTTTGGTTCTCATGCTCCGGCTTTTTAAAATTTTGGCCTGAAAGTTATCCACCGCAAACATTTGCGCAAAGTTTGCGCAAATGTTTGCGGAAGCTAAAGTAAGGCAATCCAATCAGGAAACCGGAAATATTTCTACTTTGAACCCGATTAAGGTGTGTGATTCTTATCCCTTTGAAATCAATGAAATACGAAGATTGTGCGGTAGCAGGGGTTGCAATTCCGGAGTAGCTGCTCCGGGAAAGGGCAGCCCGATACGGAAAAACCGGGACGCAAAAATTCAGGCAGCGTTTTCAGAATGGCTTTGTCTATGTAAGGGGATGCTTTGTTTTTCAAGGATTTAGCCTTCCCGGTTTTTCTTTGTTTTTTGTTTCTGAGAACTGTACGGGATCATTTTCTGTTAATTTTTTCTGAATATTGAAAAATAACAGTAAAATTGTGCCCCGTGTGTACTTGGTACACAATGCTTTGTCATTTGATAACCAATTATAATCATTGTTTATGACCCTCAAACGACTGCTAACAGCCAGTATGATGCTGTTGCTTACGCTCACCTTTGCGCTGGCGTCATACGCCCAGGAAAAAGTGATCTCCGGTAAGGTTACTGATGCGAAGGATGGCTCACCCATTGCCGGTGCCTCCGTAGTACCCAGCGGCTCTAATGCCGGTGGTACAGTAACAGGAGCCGATGGTACCTTCCGTATCAGCGTTGCTTCCAATGTTACCGCACTCACCATCTCTTATGTAGGTTTTGGTACACAGGACATTTCCATTATCGGAAAGACTGCTGTGGACGTAAGCCTGTCTTCTTCAGGTTCCAACCTGAATGAAGTAGTAGTTGTGGGTTATGGTACTGCCCGCCGGAAAGACATTACCGGTTCGGTAGCTTCTGTAAAAGCCCGCGATTTCAACCAGGGTGTACTGACTGCTCCTGATCAGCTGATCCAGGGTAAAGTAGCCGGTGTACAGGTGATCAACAATACCGGTGCTCCCGGTGGCGCTACCACTGTACGTATCCGTGGTATTTCTTCTATTCGTTCAGGCAACCAGCCCCTCTTCGTGGTTGACGGTGTTCCTCTCGCAGGTTCTGCCGCTCCCGGACTGGGTACTGCACTGGGTGGTGCGCCTGGCGACAACCCCCTGAACTTCATCAACCCCAACGACATCGCCTCCATGGAGGTACTGAAAGACGCTTCTGCCACTGCCATCTACGGTTCCCGTGGTGCCAATGGTGTTGTGATCATCAATACCAAAAGAGGTCAGAGCGGTGCCGCAAAAATTGATTTCACTTCTTCTGTAGGTGTAAGCACCCTGCTGAAAAAGCTGGAAGTACTGAGCGGTGACGAATTCCGCGCTACCCTCACCAAATACGGCCTGACCAGCGGTAACTTTGGTGGTAATGTAGACGCTATGGATGCCATCACCCGCAGCGCTATCACACAAAATTATAATCTGGCCATTTCTCAGGGCAACGATGCCGGCAGATACCGCGTATCAGTAGGTTACCAGAACATGGAAGGTATCGTTAAAGAGTCTGGCTTTAAAAAGCTGACTGCCAACTTCAACGGTTCTTACAAGTTCCTGGAAAGCAAAAAGCTCGGCTTGGACTTCAACATCATCACATCCAACACCACTACCAATGGAGCCCCCATCTCTAATGATGCCGGTTTCCAGGGTAGCTTGATTGCCAACGCCCTTCAGTGGAACCCCACCGCGAAAATGGACTGGACTGAAGCTCAGCCCACCAACCCCGCTCTCGGTGCCACTACCCTGAACCCCCTGGCAGTACTGGCCGCTTATGATGATATCAATAACGTGACTTCTGTACTGGCCAGCATCGCTCCCAGCTACAAGATCACCAACGATCTCGAGTACAAAATGATGTACTCTGTTAACTTCAGCCGTGGCGAACGGAAAACCGAGATCCGCCGTTGGCTGAACATCCAGGGCAACCGTGGTTTCGCCCAGATCAGCAACAACCGTCTGCTGAACCAGGTGCTGACCCACACCCTGAACTATAACAAACAACTGACCTCCAAACTCGGTCTGCAGGCTCTCGTAGGTTACGAATACCTGAAGAACGACTTTACTGGTTCAGGCATGCAGGGTAACAACTTTGTTGACTATCCCGGTCTGCACTATTATAACTATATGCAGAACGTTCCGGCTGTTGACAGAAGCATGTATTCTTTCGCAGACGCGATTGCTGAACTGCAGTCTTATTTTGGTCGCGTTAACCTGAACTTCGACGACAAATACTTCCTGACTGCTACGATCCGTCGCGACGGTTCCAACAAGTTCGGTAAGAACAATGCATATGGTAACTTCCCCTCAGTTGCTGCCCGTTGGGCCATCAGCAATGAGTCTTTCCTCGCCGGTAACAAAACCATCAGCAACCTGAGCCTTCGCGCCAGCTGGGGTCAGACCGGTAACCAGGAGTTCCCCAACAACGCCCCTCTCCGTGTGGTTAACATCGGTCAGGGCGTGAATACCGACGTAGCTTCTCTGGAAAACGATAACATCCGCTGGGAAACCAACACCCTGGCCAATATCGGTCTGGACTTCGGATTCCTCGACGGACGTATCAACGGTTCTATCGACTACTATACCCGTAAAACAACTGACCCCATCTTCCAGCAGGTGGTTACCCAGCCTGGTCCTCCGATCCGTTTCTGGACTAACCTCGATGGTACTATCGTGAACAGCGGTCTCGAACTCGCTATCAACGGTGCTATCGTTCGTCAGAAAGACCTGAACTGGAACCTCGGTGTGAACCTGGCCTTCCAGAAGAATGAACTGAAAGATTTCGTAGGTGCCATCCAGACCGGTTCACTGAGCGGTCAGGGTATCTCCGGAGCCACTTCTCAGCGTCTGGTTAGCGGTCAGCCCATCAACGTGTTCTACCTCAGAACCTTTGAAGGCATCGACAAAACCACTGGTCAGAGCATCTATAAACTCAACGCCGACGGCAGCGATAACCTCGACTACGTTGGTTCACCAAACCCCAAAATGATCCTCGGTCTTTCTACCGATGTATCCTGGAAAAAATGGATGCTGTTCGTTAACATGAACGGCGCCTTCGGTCACTATCTCTACAACAATACCGAGAATTCCGTGTTACCCATCGGTAACATCATCGGTGGCCGTAACATTTCCAAGAATATCATCAAAGGAAGCGTTAAGGAGAGCACGTCTAACCCGCTGGCACCTTCTACCCGTTACCTGGAAAAAGGCGACTACCTGAAACTGGCTAACGCCACGATCAGCTACCGTCTGGGCAGCGTAGGTAAAGTGTTCCGCAATGCCACCGTTTCACTGACTGGTCAGAACCTGTTCATCATTACGAAGTACACTGGTTTCGATCCTGAAGTAAACGTTGACAAGAGCATCAATGGCGTACCGTCTCTGGGTATCGAGTACACTCCTTATCCCTCAGCACGCTCTGTAGTTTTAGGAATCAATTTTGGTTTGTAATCTCTAATAAATGCTAAACTATATGAAGTCCCTCAAATTATTCATGCTGTTCCTTGTCCTGGTATTCAGCGTGGCCTGTACCAAACTGGAGCAAAACCAGCGCGGTGCCCTGAATATCGAAAGCAGCAGCGTAAACGCAGCAGGTCTCTTGCAGAGTGCTTACGAGAGCCTGAACAACCCATTCCAGGATCAGTCCCGCTTCTGGGCTGCTTCTGAACACACTACCGACGAAGCCGTTGGACCTACCCGTGGACCCGACTGGGACGACAACGGTGTATGGCGTGTATTACACTCTCATAGCTGGAACGCAGATCACCAGTTCCTCGCTGATACTTACCGTGAACTCCTGCAGGCGCAGTTCGCTGCCTCTCAGGTTCTGGAAAAAAGCCCCACTCCCCAGCAGGCTGCTGAAGCCCGCTTCATCCGTGCCGTGTCTATGTTTGCATGTCTGGATGGCTGGGATCAGGTGCCTTTCCGTTCCGACCTGAAAGACCTGAAGAAACTGCCCGAAACCAAGAAAGGCGCTGCTGCTGCTGATTTCATCATCAGCGAGCTGAACGCCATCATCAATGACCTGCCTGCTTCCAGCATCATCAAGGCAAACAAGAATGCTGCCCGTGCACTGCTCATGAAATTATACCTCAACAAAGGGGTATATGCCAACCGCGCTGCACCCACATTCGCTGCTGCTGATATGGCACAGGTGGTAACACTGGCCGACCAGATCACTGGTTTCTCCCTGACTCCGAACTATTACGATAACTTCAGCCGCGACAACAGCTCCAAGTCTACAGAGATCATCTGGGCCCTGGAGAACACCAACGGTGTACGCGGTGGTAACAACCAGAGCCGCTGGTATTGCACCCTGCACTACAACCAGCGTCCCAGCGGTTGGAACGGTTTCACTACCCTGTCTGACTTCTACGACAAATTTGAAGCTGCCGACAAACGCCGTGGCGACTCCTACACTGGTGTTACCAACGTTTCCGGTCTGCGCGTAGGTCTGCTGGTAGGTCAGCAGTTCGACCAGAACGGTACTGCCCTGAAAGACCGTAGCGGTGCTCCGCTCGCTTTCACCCGCGAAGTGAAACTGAAAGAAACAGGTACTAACCTTGAGGTTACCGGTATCCGTGTGATCAAGTATCCCCCGGATTATATCACCGAGTTCCCCGCAGAAAACGAGTACGTGATCTTCCGTTATGCCGACGTTCAGCTGATGAAAGCTGAAGCCCTGCTCCGCACCGGAAACAGCGCTGGTGCCCTCACCATCGTGAATGCGATCCGTGCACGCAGCGGTGCCTCTGCCCTGGCTTCCATCACTGTTGATGGTCTGCTCGATGAGCGTGGCCGTGAACTGTACTGGGAAGGCTGGAGAAGAAATGACCTCGTGCGTTTCGGTAAATTCCTGAACGCATGGCAGGAAAAAGGTGCCTCTACTGCTGAGCGCCTCCTCTTCCCCATCCCCAACGAACAGCTCGCTGTTAACCCCAACCTGGCACAGAACCCCGGTTATAACAAGTAATCCGGCGTTTCAAATAACAGATGCAAAAGGGTCATAATTTTATGACCCTTTTGCTTTTTATACCGGTGTATTTCCAGCAAAAGAGCGGAACTTCGTATGCCGGATCAAAGTACCTGATATGCTCCTGAAACGAATCACCTCCATTCTTGCCTTCACCTTCCTGGTTCTGGTTGCCTGTAAAGACCGGAAGCCGGCTGATACCCTCTTTACCCTGGAAGATCATACCGGTATCAGTTTCACTAATACGGTAAAGAATACGAAAGACTTCAATATTTTCAGTTACCGGAACTTTTATAATGGCGGCGGAACAGCCATTGGCGATATCAATAACGATGGACTGGCTGATGTATTCTTCACCGCCAATATGGGTTCCAATAAACTCTATCTCAATAAAGGGAATTTCACCTTCGAGGATATTACCGAAAAGGCGGGTGTGGCGGATGCCGACCAGTGGAGCACCGGCGTAGTGATGGTGGATATCAATAACGACGGCTGGCTGGATATTTATGTTTGTAACGCAGGCTTTATTGAAGGCCGCGCCCCGAAAAGCCGGCTCTATATCAACAATAAGGACCTGACCTTCACAGAATCTGCAGAAAAGTATAACCTGGTGAATGAAGGCGGGTATGCCACGCATGCGGCCTTCTTCGATTATGACCTGGATGGCGACCTCGATGTGTTTATCATCAATAATTCCTTCATTCCGGTCAATACCCTCAACTATGCCAACAAGCGTGACCTGCGGGCTCCCAACTGGCCTGTTGCCGATTACCTGAAAGGTGGCGGCGACCGCTTTTTCCGGAACGACAACGGGCGTTATGTAGACATCAGTGAGCAGGCGGGCATTTACGGCAGCCTCATCAGCTTTGGCCTTGGCGTAACTGTGGGCGATGTAAACGGCGACCACTATCCTGATGTATACGTGTCGAACGACTTCTTTGAGCGGGATTACCTCTATATCAACCAGCAAAACGGCACCTTCAAAGACCAGCTCGAAGACTATATGCAGCACCTCAGCCACTCCTCCATGGGCGCTGATATGGCCGATATCAATAACGATGGCTATCCGGATCTCTTTGTCACCGAAATGCTGCCTGATGACGACTATCGCCTCAAAACCACTACTTCATTTGAAAACACGGATGTACAGCAGCTGAAAGTGAAATCCGGTTTCTACTACCAGTTCATGCAAAATGTGCTCCAGGTAAACCGAAAAAACGGCAAGTTCAGTGAAGCCGCTTTCTATGGCGGTGTAGCGGCCAGCGACTGGAGCTGGGGAGGACTGATCTTTGATGCCGATAACGACGGGCTCTCGGATATCTATGTTTGTAACGGTATCTATAACGATGTCACCAACCAGGACTTCATCGACTTTTTTGCCAATGATGTGATCCAGAAAATGGTGATGACCGGTCAGAAAGAGCAGGTGGAAGAGATCATCAGCAAGATGCCATCTGTTCCGGTACGCAATAAGGCCTTCCATAACAAAGGCAACCTGCAGTTTGCCGATGAAGGCGTGAACTGGGGCTTTACCGACGCCTCTTTTTCCAATGGTGCCGCATATGGCGACCTGGATAATGACGGTGACCTCGATCTGGTGATCAATAATGTGAACGAACCGGCCTTCATCTACAGGAACCACAGCCGGGAAAAGAATGCCAATAACTATATCGGTATCCAGCTCAAAGGCAAAGGCCAGAACAGCTTTGCCCTGGGTTCATTGGTGCAGATCTATACGGGAAGCGAGATCATCACCCGCGAACTGATCCCAAGCCGGGGCTTCCAGAGCTCGGTGGATTATAAAATTATTGCCGGTCTCGGCAAACGTACTGTGGATTCGGTGATCATCAGCTGGCCCGACCTCACCCAGACCCGCCTGCTGAAACCCGAGATCAATAAAGTGCTTCAGGTGAGCTGGACCGGTGAAGGCCCGAAATGGCAGGAAACCCCAGTGGTACCCGGTGCTGCTTTATTACAGCCTGTAGCAGTGAAGATGGATAAGCATGAAGAAGATGGTTTTGTGGATTCCTATTATGACAGGAATATACCTGTAATGCTTTCTCATGAAGGACCAAAAGCCGCTATAGGAGATGTGAATGGAGACGGCCTGGAGGATGTTTATATTGGCGGCGCTTCACGTCAGGCCGGCCAACTCTATCTGCAGACCTCCAATGGCTGGATCAAAAAAGCCGAGCCTGTTTTCGAACGATTTGCGAATAATGAGGATATCGCCACCCTGTTTTTTGATGCGGATAAAGATGGCGACCTCGACCTCTTTGTAGGTTCGGGCGGCAATAACCGCGATCCGGGCAGCCCTGAACTGATGAACCGCCTCTACCGAAATGATGGCAAAGGCAATTTCAGTTTCGACAGCACAGCACTGCCTTCCAGTGGCGATAATAACGCCGTGGTAGCCCCCTGCGATTACGACCAGGATGGCGATATCGACCTGTTTGTTGGCAGCAGAAGTGTTTCCCTGAATTACGGGCTTGATCCGCAGAGCTATCTGCTCGAGAATGATGGCAAGGGCCATTTCACTGATGTAACTGCACAGAAAGCCCCGGCGTTGCAGTATGCCGGTATGATCACCGGCGCCCAATGGGCAAAGATCACCGGCAATGCCGTTCCTGATCTGATCCTTACGGGCGACTGGATGGCGCCACGGCTCTTTACCTGGCAACAAGGTCAGCTGACTCCAAAAGCCACATCACTCGACGGACTGAATGGCTGGTGGCAGACACTGGTAGCCGCCGACCTGGATGGAGATGGTGACGATGACCTGGTACTGGGAAATATCGGTGAGAATTTCTACCTCAAGCCCGATTCCACGCATCCAGTGAAAATGTTTACCAGCGATTTTGACAATAACGGATCACCGGAGAAAATCATCACACGAACCATCAACGGCAGGGATATGCCGGTATTCCTCAAGCGGGAACTGACCGACCAGGTGGTATCGATCAAGAAACAGAACCTGCAGTACAAGGATTTTGGTAATAAAGCGATTCAGGACCTGTTTACGCCGGAAGTGATGAAAAAATGCAAGGTGAAGACCTTTGCCACAGGAACTTCAGTGATCGCCTACAATGAAGGCAATGGCCGGTTTACCCTCCAGGCTTTGCCCATGGACATGCAGTGGTCTTCCCTCAATGCCTTTCTGATAGTTGACCTGGATGGTGACGGTAAAAATGATATCATGGCAGGCGGCAACCGGTTCAACCTGCTTCCGCAGTTCTGCCGGCTGGATGCGAGTTTCGGTCATATACTGTTGAATAAAGGCAACCGCAGCTGGACAGAATTGCCCAGCGAAAAGTCAGGGCTCCTGCTGCGTGGCCAGATCCGCGACCTCAGTTACCTGCATATCAATAAGCAACCGGCTGTTCTGGTATTGCAGAATAATGAAGCACCTGTGCTGTTGAAAATAAAATCACCGAACTGATCCCATGCGCACGCGAACTGATTTTTTGAAGTATACTGTACTGGTTGTTCTTGCATTCGGGCTTTTCAGTTCCTGTAAGAACGGAGAAAAAGCGGTGCCCGTGGCTTTTGAATCACTGGGTGCAGAACAGACCGGAATCCGTTTTACAAATAAACTGACGCCTTCTGCCTCCTTCAACATGTTCAAGTACATGTATTTCTATAACGGGGCAGGGGTAGGTGCCGGAGATTTCAATAACGACGGACAAACCGATCTGTTCTTTGCATCCAACCAGGGACGCTGCCAGCTCTACCTGAATGAAGGAAAACTACATTTCCGGGATGTAACTGCTGCTGCAGGTATCCCGGATGATGGCGGCTGGAGTACCGGGGTGAGTGTGGTGGATATCAATAATGACGGGCTGCTGGATATTTATGTTTGCCGGGTCGGCAAGTATGAAACCCTGAAAAGCAAGAACCTCCTGCTCGTATGCCAGAAGATCGGCGCAGATGGTGTGCCCGTATACCAGGAACAAGCCGCCCGCTGGGGACTGCAGTTTTCGGGATTCAGTACACAAGCGGCCTTCTTCGATATGGATCTTGACGGTGACCTCGACTGTTACCTGCTGAATCATTCCCTTCGTTTCAATGGTACATTTGCGGAGCGCAGCAGTTATGTAAATACCTACGACAGTGTGGCTGGCGACCGCTTGTTCCGTAATGACGGAAACCATTACACCGACATCACCCGCAGCAGCGGCATCAACAGCTCCATCATCGGATATGGACTGGGTATTTCCGTTTCGGATATCAACCTGGACGGTTATCCTGACCTCTATATCGGTAATGACTTTCACGAAAATGATTACCTCTATATCAACCAGCACAATGGCAGCTTCCGGGATACCCTTAATGATGCCATCATGCATACCAGCCAGTTCTCGATGGGTGTGGATGTGGCAGATGCCGACAACGATGGCTGGCCCGAGATCATTTCCATGGATATGCTGCCCTATGATCCGTATATCCTGAAACGGTCGCTCGGCGAGGATGCCTATGATATTTTCACGTTCAAGATCCGCCATGGCTACAATTACCAGTATGCCCGCAACAACCTGCAATGGAACCGCCGAAATGGCCTGTTCAGTGAAACCGGCCTGTACTCCGGTGTATATGCCACCGACTGGAGCTGGGCACCCCTCTGGATGGATTTTGATAATGATGGACGGAAAGACCTCTTTATTTCCAATGGCATTCCAAAACGGCTCAATGATATCGATTACGTAAACTTTGCATCGAATGAAGAACTGCAGCAGAAGATCCGGGAAAACCGGTTGGATGACAAAGACATGGCGCTGGTCAATACCTTTCCGGAAATAAAACTCCCCAACCAGTTTTTTGCCAACCGCGGCAAACTGTCGTTTGAAAAGATCAATGAAGCTGTAAAGGGAGACCTTCCCACATTCAGTAATGGCGCCGTGTACGCTGATCTGGACAATGATGGCGACCTGGATATTGTGGTGAACAATATTGATGATCCCGTATTGATCTACCGGAATACGGCAAATGATAAGCAGGGAGCACCGGCACTGCGCTTGCAGCTGGAGGGTCCGCAAAATAACCGGAATGCCATAGGCACCCGTTTGCTGGTATACGACAGCGCCGGAATTCATACGTATGAAAAATACCCTGTCCGTGGTTTCCAGTCGAGCATGGAAATTCCCTTGCAGGCTGGCATGAAGCAGTCGAGACCGGATTCATTGGTGCTGATCTGGCCCGATGGTTCGTATGAAAAGATGGAAACGGCCGGAGGGCTAAACCGGAAACTGAAGTACCGCAACGGACTACCGAAATTCAACTTTGCCGGTTTCCGCCTGAATACAGGATGGAAAGGAGTTCCGCAATGGACCGATATCACTGCACAAACCGGACTGGCATATAAGCATGAAGAGAACCCCTTTGTGGAATTTGACCGGGAACCCCTGATCCCGCAAATGGTATCCAGGGAAGGGCCAGCACTGGCTGTGGCAGACATGAATGGAGATGGCCGGGAAGACCTTTTTGTAGGCGCTTCCAAAACCTACAGACCCGGATTGTTTTTGCAAACGCCTGATGGGAAACTGGTCCGTTCGCAGCAACCGGCACTCGATGCCGATACCATGTATGAAGAAACCGATGCTGTATGGCAGGATGTGAATAATGACCATTATCCGGACCTGATCCTGGCCAGCGGCGGAAATGAATATTACGGAGAAGACAAACACCTGAGCCCTCGTCTCTTCCTGAATAACGCACAAGGGTTGCTGACCGAACAACCAGATGCATTTGCCGGAATCTACCTTACGGCTTCCTGCGTACTGCCATGCGATTTTAACGGGGATGGGTTTACTGACCTGTTCTTCGGTGGACGTGCAGTACCCTGGGAATATGGAGCTGTGCCGCAATCCTACTTGTTGCAGAACGATGGCAAGGGGAATTTTAAAGATATAACTCCTGCTGTTGCAAAAGAACTCGGACAGGCAGGTTTTGTGACCGGAGGCAGCTGGTCGGATATTGACGGCGACAAGGACCTGGACCTGGTGCTTAGCCTGGAATGGGGACCGGTTACTGCATTTATCAATGATAAAGGCCGGTTTACTCGGAAGAACCTGACAACCCAAAACGGTTGGTGGCAGGCCCTGCAACCGGTGGATATCGACAATGATGGTGACATCGACCTGGTGGCTGGCAACCTGGGATGGAACAGCCGGCTCAGGGCAACAGCACAGGAACCGCTCCGTCTGTATTATGCCGATTTTGACGGCAATGGAAAGAAAGAACAATTGCTTACTTATTACCTGAATGGCAAAGAACTCGTGTTTGCCAATAAAGACGAATTACAGAAGCAGCTCCCGCTCCTGAAAAAGAAATTCCTTTACGCAGCTGATTTTGCCAAAGCTGATCTGGAAACACTGGTCGGGAAAGAAAAGCTGAAAGAAGCTACGGTTTTAGTGGCTACTGAAATGAGCAATGCACTCCTTGTCAACGACGGAAAAGGAAACTTCAAGCTGTCGCCATTGCCCTGGCAGGCCCAGCTGAGCCCATACCGGTGTTTCCTGGTCAGCGATTTTAACCAGGATGGGCGACAGGATCTTTTGTGCATGGGAAATTTTTACGGCTCCAATATCCAGATGGGCCGGTATGATGCCGATTTCGGTTCGGTATTGCTTAATAAAGGGAATGCACAATTTGCAGATCCGCTGCCTTTACAATGGAAAGGAGAGATCCGCAAGGCCCGCACCCTGCTGCTGAATGGGAAGCCGGTGTTTGTACTGGCGCGGAATAACGACAGCCTGCGTGTGGTCCGTTTCGGGAACTGATCAGAATACCGGATAATACAGGCGGGTAACCCACTTGCTGCTGTCGGGTTCTGCCAGGCGGTCGGTGATGATCAACTGGAACGGAATGGCCGGAGGTGTTTTTCCGTAGTCCTTGATATAAAGGTCCATCATTTTCAATGCTGCATTGATCCGGTTATAACCTCCTTTTACCTCTCCTTCCAGTATATTCCCCAGGATCATACGTTTGATGTATACCTCCTTGGTTTCAGGCAGCAGCCTGTTAACGGGGATGGCTACCTGCGTTTCATAAACATTGTTGCCCAGATCGGAAACATGCATCATGGGATAATTCACGGCCGTGGCACCTTGTTTGGCGATGTGTTCCTGCAGTTTGCGGATCAGCGAGTAGGTATGCGCCACCGGAGGCCATCCGGTAGTAGTGCCTTTTGTGGCGATCATGACCGTGTCTTTTACTTTGCTTTCGCGGATATCAAAGCTGTACAGGTTTTCCTTATTGCTGATATAACCCTTAAAGGCATTCAGGATGGTCTGCATATTTGCGGCCAAAGCCTTGCCTGTGCTGAAATCACTGTATCTTTTAAAAGGGTTCATACTGTTCTTCCAATTGAGTTGCCACCCGATCTGGATGGAATCAAAATTAATCGGAACAATAATGATCTCACTGCTGAGACTGTCGAAACCGGCTGCAGACAGCAGGACTTCCTGTGAGTTGAATTGCTGCCGTCCTTCGGTATACCGGACTGCACCGAGCGTCAGTTTGTTTTTATCATGGTTGCCTGGCCACCAAAGCTTCCAGCTGGTGTCATCGATCAGAGCACGGTAGGCAGGGTGCTGGTTGGCTCGGGCAGCTATAGTGACCGTATAGTTTTGTGAGGAGGGAATCAGCAGGTAATATGCAGTCAGGGCCATCAGTATCAGGGCCAGGAATATCCACGATTTTTTTTTCATATCCGCTTCAGTTAACCGGTTGGGTCATGATGTTGAAGTGCAAAAGTAATGGCATCCGGTTATATTCAATAGGCCAGTACCACGGCTTCGTAAGGCCTTAACAAACCTTCCGCAGGTGCATCCGGATAATTCTGCGCCACCAGGGTTCCTTTACCGGTTTTTTCCGGCAGGTTGTAGGGGGCTGGCTTTGCGGTGAAATTGAGTAATACCAGGAATTTCCGGCCTTCATATTCCCGTGTATAGGTGTAAACAGCCGGGTTCTCTTTATCCAGGATCGTGTATTTGCCATAGATCAGTGCCTTGTTGGCCAGTCGCAGTGCAGTCAGTTTCCGGAAATGGTTCAGCACACTATTCGGGTCTTTTTCCTGTGCGGCCACATTCAGGCTTTTATAATTGACATTCAGACGGAGCCAGGGTGTTCCTGTCGAGAAGCCGGCATTGAAGCTGCTGTCCCACTGGAATGGGGTCCTGCCATTATCGCGGCAGGTAAAGCTGATCTGTTGCAGGAATTTTTTGATATCCCCTCCGTTTTTCAGCTGGTATTGATATTCATTCAGCGTGGGCATGTCGCGGTATTCTTCAATGGTTTTGAAGCCCGCATTGGTCATGGCCAGTTCATCACCATTATAATAAAACGGAGTACCGCGCATGGTCATCAGGAAGGTGTTCAGCATTTTCGAAGACAGGTCACGAAATTCCGGACTGTCGTTCCCGAATCGGCTGACCATCCGGGCCTGGTCGTGATTGGAAAGGTAAATGGCCAGCCAGCCCTTATCGGCAAAGGCGCTGTCCCAGCGGGTGAAGATCTGTTTAAATGTAAGGATGCTGTAACCTTCGGGTTTGGCCAGGTCTACTGCATCAAAGGCGTAGGCTATACCCAGTTCATTGCGTTCCGGATCAACCAGGTCGTGGGCATCCTGCAGGTTACGCCCGGCACCTTCTGCCACGCTCATCATATTGTATTTGCCGAAAACCTCCCGGTTCATTTCTTTCAGGTAGTCGTGGATACCAGGCCCCATGGCATAATAATCGATGAAGTGTTTTTCATAGCCTTCGGGAAATGCAGGGAAGCTGGTGTCTTTAGCTGAAAACTGGAAAGCATCCAGCCGGAATCCATCCGCTCCTTTTCCCCTCCAGAAATTCATGATATCATATACTTCCTGCCGGAGTTTGGGGTTCGACCAGTTGAGGTCGGGTTGTTTACGGGAGAAATAATGCAGGTAATAAGCATTGGTTGTACTGTCGTATTTCCAGGCGTCGTGATTGATATCGAAAAGGCTGTAACGGGGTGTAGGCTTTCCTTTCTCGGCATTCCACCAATGGTAGTAGTTGCGGTAAGGGCTGGTGCGTGACTTTCGGGATTCCTGGAACCAGTAGTGTTCATCACTGGAATGGTTCACCACAATATCCATCACCAGTTTGATACCGCGTCGGTGCATGCCGGCAACCAGTGAATCATAATCGGCCATGGTGCCGAACTCTTTCATGATGTTCCGGTAATCGGAAATATCATAACCGTTATCATCATTGGGCGACTGGTAAATGGGGTTGAGCCATACAGCAGTTACCCCCAGGCTTTTGATATAGTCGAGGCGGGAAATGATCCCTTTGAGATCACCAATGCCATCCCCATCGCTGTCCTGGAAACTCCGCGGATAGATCTGGTACACGATGGCTTCCTTCCACCAGGCGGTATCCTGGGCTGTAGCGCTGGTGGCTGTTTTTGTTTCGGGGCTGGTGCAGGAAAAAGCCATGGTGAGTACAGACAATAGGGCGCAGGAAGCAAAAGCAGCTTTCATGTTAACCGATATTTTGTTGGTGGGCTATAATAAAGCGGATCAGTTCTTCCAGGGTGAGCCCGGGCACGCGGCTGATGGCATCCTGGATATCATCGCGACTTACTTGTGCGGCGAAGGAAGGGGTCTTCAGTTTTTTCAGGATGCTTTTCTCATCCAGTCCTTCATAGCGGGTGGGGCGGATGAGAGCGGCAGCATGGATAAAACCGGAGAGCTCATCAATGCAGTAGATCATCTTATCCATCTGATTTTCCGGCTCCACCTCAAAATAGCGGGGGCCATGCGAGGCGATGCAATGGATTACTTCGGGATCGATCTGGCGGCGTTCCAGTTCTTCAATAATGATACGGCAGTGGTCGTCGGGGTATTTTTCCCAGTCGGCATCGTGGAGCAGGCCAGCCAGTTCCCATTTCAGGGCTGTAACGGCATCGGCGCCTTCTTTTTCCAGGGCCCAGGCTTTCATGACGGCACCGACCTGGAGCATGTGGAGGCGGAGGCGTTCATTCGGTACCCATTCTTCCAGTAATTGCAGGGCGTCTTCGCGGGTCATCAGGTTGCCGCTATTGGCAGGGTCACCAAAAACAGAGCGGCCGAGGGCATGTGTAGGCATGTGACGAAGATAAGCCGATTGGCCGATTAGCCGATGGCTGGCGCCAGACCAGTTCACGGTTTTGGGTTCTCGCAGCGACGCAACGGCGCAACGATAGTTTTCCAACGATTCGCTATTGACTACTCACTACTCACTACTCACCACTCAGCTCCACTATTTTCAAACCGAGTAAAAATTTTTATTGTATATCAATGAGTTATAAAGGTGCGATAAAAAATAAGCCGGTTTTTCTTTGGTAGGAAAGAAGGGAAAGGGCTATCTTTGCGCTCCCTAAAAATCGGTAGGCAACCACTGAGGATCGGGGCCGGGGCGGAGGATGGTCCGTCCGGAATTTTTCACAAAATGCGCGTATTGCGCTGATAATTAAAAAGTTATGAGCAAATTACATTTCACCACCAAACATGCCAACGCGGCTACCGTACAGCGTAACTGGTACGTTGTAGACGGTACCAATCAAACCGTAGGTCGCATGTGTGCCCGTATTGCTGCTGTTCTTCGCGGTAAGAACAAAGCCTATTACACGCCACATGTTGATTGCGGAGACTATGTGATCATTATCAATGCCGACAAAGTGAAGTTCACCGGCAACAAGATGGAAGAGAAGGAATACATTACGTTTTCCGGATATCCTGGCGGACAGAAGATCGAGATTGCCAAGGACCTGCTGAAGCGCCGTCCCGAGGCTCTGCTGGAGCGTGCTGTACGCGGCATGTTACCCAAGAACCGTCTGGGTCGCAAAATGATCAAAAAATTATTTGTGTATGCCGGTGCTGAACATCAGCATGGTGCACAGCAACCCAAAGAACTGAAGTTCTGATTTAACCTTCCACATTCAATTCCAAAACAAGTATAATGGAAAAGCAAAAAAATGGTGTAGGACGTCGTAAAGAAGCTGTGACACGCGTATTCCTGTCCAAGGGTACCGGCAAGATCACAGTTAACGACAAAGACTATAAAGAATATTTTTCACTGATCTACCTGCAGAACCAGGTGGAGCTTCCGTTGAAGACCACACAGCAGCTCGACAAATATGATGTAAAGATCAATGCTGCCGGTGGTGGCATGAAAGGTCAGGCTGAAGCCGCCAAGCTGGGTATTGGCCGTGCGCTGGTTGAGATCAACCCCGAGTTCCGTCCTGCTTTAAAGGCAGCCGGTGTTCTGAAGCGCGATCCCCGCTCTGTTGAACGTAAGAAATTCGGTCACAAGAAAGCACGCCGCAGCTACCAGTTCAGCAAGCGTTAATCGAACCGCTTCCCGGATCTCCGGATCCGGAAGGCTTTTATCAATTTGTCAACTGATCAAACAAGTAAAATGGAAAATAACACTTCTCTTCAGCAGCAACTTCTGGATGCCGGTGTACACTTCGGACACCTGCGCAAGAAGTGGAACCCCAAAATGCTGCCGTATATTTTCGCTGAAAAGAAAGGCATTCACATCATTGACCTGAATAAAACCACCGAGAGCCTCCAGGAAGCAGCTGCTGCCCTGAAACAGATGGCCCGCGCCGGTAAGAAGATCATGTTCGTGGGTACCAAGAAGCAGGCCAAGGAAATCGTGACTGAGTGCGCCAAGAGTGTGAATATGCCTTATGCCACTGAGCGCTGGCTGGGTGGTATGCTCACCAACTTCAACACCGTTCGCAAGAGCGTGAAGAAGATGCAGAGCATCGACAAGATGCTGGGCGACGGCAGTGCCGAGAGCCTGACCAAGAAAGAACGCCTTACACTGGTTCGCGACCGTGATAAAATGGACAAAGTACTGGGCGGTATCGCTCAGCTGGGCCGTGTACCTGCTGCCCTGTTCATCATCGACATCGGTCATGAGCATATCGCACTGGCAGAAGCCAAGCGCCTGGGCATTATGACCTTCGGCATGGTGGATACCAACTGCGACCCCAATAAAGTGGATTTCCCGATCCCCGCAAACGACGATGCTACCAAATCCATCGCCATCATCACCCAGTATGTCACAGCCGCTATCGCAGAAGGTCTGGCCGAGCGTCAGGCTGCCAAAGATGAGGATGTGGAAGAAGTGAATGACGACGAAAAGGAAAAGAAAGCAGCACGCCTGCAGGCTGAAGCCGAAGCTGAAGCTGCCCGTGGCGGCCGTGGCCGTGGTGGTGCAGCCGGTGGTGGCGGACAGAAGCGCCGTGTACCTGGTGGTGCCAGCCGTCGTCCCGCAGGAAAGTAATAAGTAATGAGTTTTAAGTTATAAGTAATAAGAAGAGTCGGAAAACATCAGGTTGCTGCTATCTTACTACTTATAACTTATTACTTATAACTCCCTAATATTCTTTTTCAAATTTTCAACTCATATATATGTCTACTGTAACTATTTCTGCAGCTGATATCAATAAGCTCCGCCAGGCTACCGGTGCCGGTATGATGGATTGCCGCAAGGCCCTGACCGAATCCAATGGCGATTTCGAAGCAGCGATCGACTGGCTTCGTAAAAAAGGTGCTAAAGTGGCTGCTCTCCGTGGCGACCGCGAAGCGAAAGAAGGGGTGGTACTGGCCAAGACAACTGCCGATAACAAAACCGGTATTGCGGTTTGTGTCAGCTGTGAAACCGACTTCGTGAGCAAGAATGCTGATTTCGTGGCTTTTGCCCAGGTAATTGCTGACGCAGCCATTGCCAATAATGTGAAGAGCATTGAAGAACTGAATAATGTTTCCATCAACGGCGCGAAAGTGGCCGATATGGTGAACGACAAACTGGCTTCTATCGGTGAAAAGATCGGTATCACCAAGTTTGAGCGTGTGGATGCCCCCTATGTGGCTTCTTACATTCACGGTGCCAACCGTATCGGTGTGCTCGTGGGTATGGATAAGGAAGCCGCAGAGGCCGGTAAAGACGTAGCCATGCAGATCGCGGCTATGAATCCCGTTGCCGTAGATGCTTCTTCTGTTCCTGCCGCTACCGTTGAGCGCGAAAGGGCCATCGTTACCGAGCAGATCAAGAACGACCCCAAAATGGCTGGCAAGCCCGATGAAATGGTGGCTAAAATTGCAGAAGGCAAACTGAACGCCTTCTTCAAGGAAAGCACCCTGCTCAGCCAGGCTTTCGTGAAAGACAGCAGCAAGAGCGTTGCCGACTACCTGAAAGGTAACGGTGATGTGAAAGTGAGTGAGTTCAAAAGAGTAGCTCTGGGATAATTCCCGGACGCGATCTGAAATATATAAGGCCTGGTAGCGGTACGCTACCAGGCCTTATCATTTATAACTAATCCGTTGTAAGTAGTAAGTATTAAGCAAGGGGATGTGCACGTTATCGGGGTCCGACTGATTACTAAGTATGTATAACTTATTACTTTTTAGTATCTTGCGGTACAAACATTCCCCCCATGCTTCCCAAATACAAACGCATCCTGCTCAAGTTGTCCGGAGAGTCTCTGATGGGCGACAAGTCATTTGGCCTTGACCCTGTAGTGATCGAAAAATACGCCAGGGATATCAAGGAGATCGCAGATCTGGGTGTTCAGGTGGCTGTAGTGATCGGGGGCGGCAATATTTACCGGGGGATGAATGAAGGGGAAACAGGCATTGAGCGGGCGCACGGCGACTATATGGGCATGCTGGCCACGGTGATCAATGGTATGGCCATCCAGGCCATGCTGGAGAAACTGGGCGTGTATACGCGTTTACAGAGCGCCATTAAAATGGAGCAGATCGCTGAACCCTATATCCGCCGACGGGCCATCCGTCACGTGGAAAAAGGCCGTGTGGTGATTTTTGGAGCCGGTACCGGTAACCCTTATTTCACAACAGATACGGCCGGCTCACTCCGGGCCATCGAAATACAGGCGGATGTGATCCTCAAAGGTACCCGTGTTGATGGTATCTATACAGCAGACCCTGAAAAGGACCCCTCAGCTACCAAATTCAATGTGATCAGCTTCCAGGAATGCATCTCCAAGAACCTGAAAGTGATGGATATGACCGCTTTTACCCTCTGTATGGAGAATAACCTTCCCATTATTGTATTCGACATGAATAAGCCCGGTAACCTGCGGGCAGTGGTATGCGGTGAAAAAGTCGGAACCCTCGTAAAAGGCTGATAATCATATTCTAATAAATATATTTTGATCCGGGCTTGCAGATACCGGAAATGCACACTATTTTTCGATCCTGAAAAACCACCGGCAGGTGGTTTTGTTATTTCCCTGAGCTGATTCAATTCCACTGAAAAACGGTTTATTTAATTCCCAAAGAATTAAACGCTTATTTCCGAACCGTTATGAACAATTTACCCCTCATCCTGGGCCTGCAGATCAGCTTGGTGGAGATTATCATCTTCCAGCTGGGGGCAATGATATTGGGATTTGCCATCCACTTCTTCCTTAGCAGCAAAAAGCAGATCAAGATCGAAGAAAAGACACCGGAAACCGAGATCTCGGATTTCGATCAATGGCGCCTGAAGTATTATGAGCAGCTCGATTTCCAGGAAAAGAAATACGAAAACCTGAAGAAGGAACTGGAAGAAGCCCGCGAAAGCGAGCGCCAGATGGAACAGGAACTGCACGATATCCAGCAGGAGGCCCGTCGTATGCTGAAAGAGCAAGCCTCCAAAGCTACAGAAGTGCCTACCGCCGAATACCTGGAACAACTGAAACAGGCGCAGACCAACCTTTTTGAACACAACCACCGCATCAGCTTATTGCTGGAGCAGATCGATATGCTGAAAGAGACCGAGCAGAAGCATATGGAAATGCAGAAAGCGAATGAAGAGCTCAATGTACAGCTGCGGGAACTGCGTAAATCACTTACCGATAAGGAAACCGAGATCAAGCAGATCCGGCAGCAATCTTCCCTTTCCCGCGAAATGCAGGAGCGGCTTGACCGCGCTTATGGCGAATTCAACAACCTGCAGGAGAAGATCCAGAAAGTGGAGACCCATATTGTAAACCCGCAGCACCGCAATTTCGAATTCGAAGAACTGCAGCAGAACTATTTCAAGCTGACCAAGGACTTCGACGAATTGAAACTGAAATACCTCGGCATGATGGAAGAAAACCAGCGCCTGACCCGTTTGCTGGCCGATGCCGAAGACAAACTCCGCGAATCAAATTTCCAGCGCCAGCAACTGATGAAAAAAGTCGGTTTCCTGGAAGAGCTGAATACCGACCTGCAGCAGGTAGCCGAACATAATAAGAAGCTGGAGAACCAATTACGCCGGATCGGTGAAATTGAATCCATGCTGGCCAGGGTTTCTGCACAGCGTCCGGAAGAAGGTGATTCAAGTATCTAGCGGGCGTCAGCAGTACAGCTGATCAAATTCATTCCCCTTAATTCCCCACTGAAAAGCGGCGATTCGGTAATTTTGTGTCCTCAATCGTTATTATGGACAATGTCGCTGATATCCGCAAAGAGTACATGCAGCATTCACTCTCCGAGCATGAAGTGAGTGCAAATCCCTTTCACCAGTTTGGCTTGTGGTGGCAGGAAGCCATCGATGCGCAGATCGATGAAGTGAATGCCATGACCCTTGCTACGGCATCTGCTGCCGGTGTACCTTCCGCCCGTATCGTGTTGCTGAAGGGCTATGATGAGCAGGGCTTTGTTTTCTATACCAATTACGAGAGCTTTAAAGGCCAGGAACTCGCTGAAAACCCAAGGGCCTGCCTGGTCTTCTTCTGGAAAGAACTCGAACGGCAGATCCGCATTACAGGCATTGTAGGAAAAGTTTCGGCTGCGGAAAGCGATGACTATTTCAACAGCCGTCCTGCCGGCAGCCGCCTGGGTGCCTGGGTTTCCCCGCAAAGCACGGTGATTCCCGGCAGGGAATGGCTCACCGAAAGGGAAGCGGCACTCAACAAGAAGTTTGAAGGCCGTGCACCGGAACGCCCTCCGCACTGGGGTGGATACCGGGTTAAGCCGGTCTGTTTTGAATACTGGCAGGGCAGGCCATCAAGACTGCACGATCGCATACAATATATACTGGATGATGCCGGAAACTGGAAACGGGAACGGCTGGCACCTTAAAATAAAAAAAGCCCTTTTCACTGAAAAGGGCTTTAGCATTAGTTGAAGGCAGTGCTTACTTCTTGGCAGCTGCAGCTTTTTTGGTTCTAGCCGGACGGCTTTTACCATAGGAACCTTTGAAGGTTTTGCCTTTCTTGGTTTTTTTATCTCCTCTTCCCATTGTAATCAGTTTATTGTTTAAAAAATTGATGGTATTGTTTCGGACAAAGCTGCTGTTATAATTTGGCAGAAAGTTCTTTTCCGGCTTTGAAACGGGCTACTTTTTTAGCCTTGATCTTGATAACGGCTCCAGTCTGGGGATTGCGGCCATTACGGGCATTTCGTTTGGATACGGAGAAAGTGCCGAAACCCACGAGGGTAACTTTGCCACCGCCTTTTAATGTTTTGGTAACTGCTTCTACAAAAGAGTCGAGCGCAGCATTCGCCTGTGTTTTAGTGATGCCTGCGTCGTCGGCAAGCTTAGCGATCAATTCAGCTTTGTTCATGGTGAAATTTTTATTTTTTAGCAGGGGGCAAATTTAACCGCTTTTACGTCCCTAAAAAATTTTTTTGACCTGTTCGTATAGGGAAAAAGCGCTGGAATCCGCTCCAGTCAAGGGTTTTAGAAGAAAGCAGGTCGGAACTCCTTGTTTCACAGGCATTTCCCTGATTTTCACCTTACCCACAATCAGTGCACAACCTGCATAATGGTTCTGAATGCAATGAACTGATCTCTCCAGCGGTTGAGGGCATCCTGTCGTAAGGCCGGGGCATAAGTATTGATATAGTACTCATAATTTTCCTTTGAGGCTACCCTATACTGGACTGCATAGGTTGCTCCTTCTTCATCGTCGTTTTCCAGTAAATGCAGCAGACGGCTTTCCGTAAAACAACCTGTGGCCATTACTTCGGGAATATGTACCTCCTTCATCCATTGTACCCACTGATCCTTGATGGCCCAGCTCACTTTATTGGTTACATTGTAGATATACATGGCTGTTGTTTATTTTTTCAACTCCAGGAAAACAGGGCAATGGTCGCTGTGTTTCACATCCGGATAGATCTCGGCATCCTTGATTTTTTTACGCAATGGCTCCGTAACATTGATATAATCAATCCGCCAGCCTTTGTTGTTCAGCCGCACGCTCGGGAAGCGCTGGCTCCACCAGCTGTACCGGTGCGGTTCGGGATGTACTTCGCGGAAACTGTCTACCCAGCCGGTATCATAAAACTTATCCATCCAGGCCCTTTCCTCCGGCAGAAAACCCGAAGACTGCTTATTTCCTTTCGGATCATGGATGTCAATTTCTTTATGTGCGATATTATAATCTCCGCAAAGGATCAGCTTCGGGTATTTTTTCTTTAGTTTTTCAAGGTATGTGTACATTTCATCGAGCCAGGAATACTTAAAGTCCTGCCGTTCACCCCCGCTGGTGCCGGAAGGGAAATAGGCATTGATCAGCCGGATATCTCCAAAATCGAGCTGGATTACACGGCCTTCTTCATCACTGGGGCCATGTCCATTGCCGTATTCCACATGATCGGGTTTTATCTTTGTGAAAACAGCCACACCACTGTATCCTTTTTTACGTGCACTGAACCAATAGTCATGAAAACCCAGGTCGGTGAACAGCTTGTGATTCACATTATCTTTCTCTGCTTTGGTTTCCTGGATGCAGATGATATCGGCGGGATCGGTTTGCAGCCATTCCACAAAGCCTTTTTTCATGGCGGCACGGATGCCGTTCACATTATAGGAAATGATACGCATATCAGTTGAGTTTCAGCTGACCGTGCTCAGTACAGGTCTGCCGGTTAATGACTAAATTGAAAGCAATTTACATCAGAAATGGAAGCATCCCTTAAAAAGAAAGACGGGTCGCCGCTGATCCCGGTCCGGGAACATGTCTATCTGGAAGGCCCCAAAGCAAGAACCTCCGAATTACTGTTTGCCCTGAGGGTATTCCGGCAGTTTATTTATGGGTTCAGGAACCTCCATTTCATTGGTCCTTGTATTACTGTTTTTGGCTCAGCACGTTATAAAGAGGATCACCCGATGTATGCAGCCGCAAGACTGTTCGGGCAGAAGATAGCCGGAATGGGTTTTGTTACCATGACAGGCGGCGGACCCGGTATCATGGAAGCTGCCAACAGGGGAGCCTATGAAAATGGAGGAGTGTCTGTCGGATGTAATATCCAGTTGCCTTTTGAGCAGAAACCCAATCCATACCTGCATAAAACACTTTGCTTTGAACATTTTTTTGTCCGCAAAGTGCTCCTGGTAAAGTATTCCTATGGATTTATTATCATGCCCGGAGGGTTTGGCACCATGGATGAATTTTTTGAAACACTCACCTTGATCCAGACACAGACCATTCACCATTTCCCGGTGGTCCTGTTTGGAACCGTGTATTACAAAGAGTTGTGGGATTATCTCGAACAAATGGCCCTGGGTGGTACGATCAACCGGGATGACCTGAAACTGGTCCTGTTCACCGATGATGCCGAAGAAGCCATGGAACATATCCGGACTTTTGTCAGCCAGCATTATGCGGTAAAACACCGTAAAAGGCTGTGGTGGTTGTTTGAGAAACGCTGACCAATGTCATATGTTGGCGGATGGCGCGCAGCTAGCTTTGCCCCAAAATTCAGCATATGGCCCGCCGCATCTTAATACTGCTCATCATCCTGTTTTATACAGGCATGCGCATCACCTTCGCACAACAGAAAACAGTCAGTACCATTACTTCACCTTCCGGATCCCTGAAATTAAGCATCGTTCAGGAAGCTGCCGGAGGGTTGCTTTATCAGCTCCAGTATAAAAACCAACCCGTACTGCTGCCTTCTCCGCTGGGGTTCCGGCTACGGAATCCTGAAGCCGTATTGAACCGCTTTGTCATCCGGTCTGCAGATACCAGCATTACCAATGACCAATGGAATCCGGTATGGGGGGAAGTTAAAACCATAAAAAATCAGTACCACGAGCTGAAGTTAAAACTGGTCAGTCAAAACACCCCTGCAATTGAGTTGTGTATTATTTTCAGGCTCTTTGATGACGGATTGGGTTTCCGGTATCAGTTTCCGGAACAGGCAACACTCCGGCATTTTATCATTGAAGATGAACTCACTGGATTTGCCCTGACAGGCGACCATAAGGCCTTCTGGATTCCCGGTGATTATGATACCAATGAGTATGCCTATAATACCGGCCAGCTGAGTACAGTAAATGCATTCGCCACCGGGCCAGCCAACGAAATTCATGCTAAAACACCATTCAGTGCCAATGGCGTACAGACTCCCCTGATGCTGAAAACGGCAGAAGGGCTTTATATTAATATTCATGAAGCCGCATTGGTGAATTACCCCGCCATGAACCTGCTGATTGATAAGTCCGTTTTTTCATTGAAAGCGCAACTGGTACCGGATGCTGCAGGTAATAAGGCTTATCTCCGTACTCCGGCAGAAACACCCTGGCGCACGATCATTGTCAGTGATGATGCGCGGCAGATCCTGGCATCGAAACTAATTCTGAATCTCAATAGCCCTTCTGTTATTGCCAATACGGATTGGATTCACCCGCAGAAATTTGTCGGCGTATGGTGGGAAATGCATGTGGGAAAGTCGAGCTGGGATTATTCCGGAACACAGGCCGGTATGCAGAATGATGCCGTAAAACCCCATGGTGCCAATACAAAAAATGTAAAGCGGTATATCGATTTTGCAGCAGCAAACGGGATTCCATCGGTGTTGGTGGAAGGGTGGAATACAGGTTGGGAAGACTGGTTCGGTCAATGGAAAGAAGATGTATTTGATTTTGTAACGCCGTATCCGGATTTTGATGTACAGGAACTCCGTGAGTATGCCCGGACAAAAGGCGTGAAACTGATCATGCACCATGAAACATCGGGATCGGTCACCAATTATGAACGCTGGATGGATACCGCCTACCGGTTCATGAAAGCCAATGGATATGATGCCGTGAAAACCGGTTATGTTGGCCGGATAATACCCCGGGGGGAGCATCACGACAGCCAGTGGATGATCCGCCATTTTGAAAGGGTGGCACAAAAAACCGCCGCATACGGTATCATGCTCGACGCGCATGAGCCCGTTCGGCCAACAGGACTGCACCGCACCTATCCCAACTGGCTGGCTTGTGAAGCGGCCCGTGGGAATGAGTTCAATGCCTGGAGTGTGGGCAATCCTCCGGAACATGAAACGATACTGCCGTTTACCCGGCTGATGGGTGGGCCAATGGACTATACGCCTGGTATTTTTAAGATTAAAATGAGCAGCTATGATTCAACCAAGAAGGAACAGGTGCACACCACTCTGGCAAAGCAACTGGCACTTTATATAACCCTGTATTCACCTTTGCAGATGGCAGCCGACCTGCCGGAAAACTATGAAGCCCGGCCAGATGCATTTCAGTTTATTAAAGATGTGGCGGTTGACTGGGATGATACCCGTATTCTGGAGGCTGAGCCAGGCGATTTTGTCAGTATTTTCCGGAAAGCAAAAGGCGGTGATACCTGGTTTGGCGGCTGTATTACCGATGAACAGGCAAGGACCGCTGTATTGCCACTTGATTTTCTGGACCCCGGCAGAAAATATACTGCGGTATTGTATATGGATGCTCCGGATGCCCAATGGCGGAAAAACCCCGAAGCTTACCAGATCAGTACAGTACTGGTGGACCAGCACACTATACTACAGTTGAAACTGGGTGAAGGCGGAGGGGCAGCCATACATGTGAAACCAGCTACAGATGATGACCTGAAACGGTATAAGCTGTACAAGCCTGCTGCTCTACCCAGGAAGAAAAAGTAATATTGATCAAAGCGTGAGCCCCAGGCTGAGGATAAGCTCTGCCGTACCAAAGGCCTGGCGGGCTTTGCCTTCATAGATTTTAAGACCCGAATAACGGGCATAATCCAGTTTGCCCGAAAATTCGAGGTATACATGATGGAAGAAGGTGGCACGTACAGCACCTTCTGTTCCGATATTCCAGCCACCCAGCTGGAAATGGGGCTTGTTGGCCTTTCCGAAAAAACTGTTCTCTACATGGGGAACCAGCGGACCGATGCCGGCTTTTCCGAGGAGATCAATTTTCACCGTGCCTTTTGGATTGATGTATTTCTGTGCCCGCTTCACTATATTGAAGAGCAGGAAATTGGCCCCATTATTCAGGTAGTAATATGAACCGTTTGAGTTGGCAAAAAATGCCATACTGTCGATCTGCCGGTTTTCATAAGTGCCTTTCAGATGTACATACTGGGCATCTGTGATCAGGTATTTGGTATGATCGAAATTGATCTCAAAACCGAGTGAGGGGTTTTTTTTCAGGAAGAAACCCAGGCGGTAATTGTATTGGGGGATCGTGAGGGCACGCGAAAATAATCCTTCATCCCAGCCCCGGTGATCGTGCGCCCTGAACTGATTGATCACATATTTATTGCCCAGTGAAGGCTGATCAATATGTAAGCGGCCCCGGGTATACCATTCCGTATTGTAGCCCCAGGAAAAATAGATCTCTGCCTTTTTCTTTTCTGGTGATTTTTGCTGACCCGATACGGGCAGTGTATATACAACAGCGAAGAGCGAAAACAGGTAAAGGGTGTATTTTTTCATGTTGCCAGGGTTTAGTCTTCCATTACAGGGCGCAGCCATTTCGTAGCTTCTTCTTTTGTGAAACCTTTTCGGGATGTATAATCATTCAGCTGGTCTTCCTTGATCTTTCCGACCCCAAAATACTGACTTTCCGGGTGACTGAAATACCAGCCGCATACCGAAGCTGCGGGATACATGGCCAGTGATTCGGTAAGGGTGATACCGGTGGCTTCGGTGCCGCCCAGCAATTGAAACAGCTTGTGTTTTTCTGTATGGTCGGGACAGGCCGGATAACCAGGGGCGGGGCGGATGCCGCTGTAGGCTTCGCGGATCAGTTCATCGTTACTGAGGGCCTCATTCGCTGCATAACCCCAATGTGTTGTACGCACCTGGTGGTGCAGGCATTCGGCAAATGCTTCTGCCAACCGGTCGGCCAATGCCTGCAGCATGATCTTGTTGTAATCGTCATGCGCGGCTTCCATTCGTTTGATATGGGGCTCCAGGCCATGAATGGTTACAGAGAATGCGCCTATATGGTCAGTACTTCCGGATGTAGTAGCCGGCTGGATAAAATCTGCCAGACTGAAATTGGCCTGGCCCGCGGCTTTCTTCACCTGCTGACGCAGGAATTCCAGGTGCAGGGTTTGTCCGCCATTATAAACAGCAACGGTGTCATCGGCCACTGCAGCAGCTGGCCAGAACCCGATCACGCCCTGTGCCTGCAGCCAGTTTTCAGCGATCAGCTGATCGAGCAGGCGGTTGGCGTCTTCAAAGAGTTTAGTGGCTTCGGTGCCGATCTTCTCGTCTTTGAGGATAGCGGGATACTTTCCGTGCATTTCCCAGGCAATGAAGAATGGGGACCAGTCAATATAGTTGCGGAGTTCCGCCAGGGGGAAGTTGACAAAACTGCGTGTTCCTGTAAAGGAAGGGGACACCGGAGTGTATGCATCCCACTTTATGGTAGCTTTATTGTTGCGCGCTGCTTCAACAGTCAGGTATTCTTTGGCCGATCTCCGGTTATTGAAATCTTCTGCCAGTTTCCGGTATTCGGTCTGGAGGCTGTTCAGGTAAGCAGGTTTATTCTCCGGATTCAGCAAGGTGCCTGCTACTGTTACGCTGCGGGAGGCATCGAGCACATGGATCACGCCATTATCATACTGGGGGGCGATCTTTACGGCTGTATGCATGCGTGAAGTGGTGGCACCGCCGATCAGCAGGGGTTGTTTCATGCCCCGCCGTTTCATTTCATGGGCCACATGCACCATTTCATCCAAGGAAGGCGTGATAAGGCCACTGAGGCCGATAATATCTGCCTTGATTTTTTCAGCGGTGTCGAGGATCTTGTCTGCCGGCACCATTACACCCATGTCGTGGATATTGTAACCATTACAACCCAGTACCACACCCACAATGTTTTTTCCGATATCGTGTACGTCACCTTTAACAGTGGCGAGCAGGATCAGCGGGGCATTGCTGGCTTCTTTCTTTTCCGCCTCGATATAGGGCGTTAGCCAGGCCACACTTTTTTTCATGACACGGGCACTTTTCACCACCTGGGGCAGGAACATCTTGCCTGCGCCGAAGAGATCGCCCACTACATTCATCCCGGCCATGAGCGGTCCTTCGATCACTTCCAGGGGTTTACCGTATTTGAGGCGGGCTTCTTCGGTGTCAATATCAATATAATCGGTGATGCCATTGATGAGGGCGTGTTTGAGCCGTTCTTCAACCGTTGTATTACGCCAGGCATCATCTTTTTTCTCTTCCTTGCCTTTCCCTTTAACCGTTTCCGCGAATGTGATCAGTTTTTCCGTGGCTTCGTTATTGTCGTTGTTCCTGTTGAGGATCACGTCTTCGCAAAGCAGCCGCAATGCAGGTTCAATTTCATCGTATACCACCAGCTGTCCGGCATTGACGATACCCATATCCATACCTGCTTTGATGGCATGGAAGAGGAAAACGCTGTGCATGGCTTCGCGCACATGGTCATTGCCCCGGAAAGAGAACGACAGGTTGCTGACGCCGCCGCTTACTTTGGTAAGGGGCATTAATTGCTTGATCTCCCGGGTGGCTTCTATGAAATCAACGCCATAGTTATTGTGTTCTTCCAGTCCGGTGGCTACCGCAAAAATGTTCGGGTCGAATATGATGTCCTGGGGCAGGAAGCCGAGCTTGCCGGTCAGCAGTTTATAGGCGCGGTGACAGATCTCCACTTTGCGGTCCTTGCTGTCGGCCTGGCCTTTTTCATCGAATGCCATCACAATTACGGCAGCACCGAAACGCTGGCAGATGATGGCCTGTTCGATAAATTTCTGTTCGCCTTCTTTCAGGGAAATGGAATTCACGATACACTTGCCCTGCACGCATTTGAGTCCGGCCTCAATGATCTCGAATTTGGAGGAATCGATCATGATGGGGATCCGGGCGATATCGGGCTCACTTTGCAGCAGGTTAAGGAAAGTGGTCATGGCTTTGACCCCGTCGAGCAGGGCATCGTCCATGTTCACATCCAGTACCTGGGCACCGTTTTCCACTTGCTGGCGGGCCACGCTGAGGGCTTCTTCGTATTTGTTTTCCCGGATGAGGCGGGCAAACTTCTTCGAGCCGGTTACGTTGGTGCGTTCACCCACGTTCACGAAATTCGTTTCGGGGCGGATCACCAGGGGCTCAAGTCCGGCTAAGCGTAAGTAAGGCTTTATCATTGTTTTAAACACTAAGGCACTAAGGCACAAAGATTTTTTATAGTACTCTTCTTTTAATACCGTTTTTTATCAAGGGGACATGGAAATTGATCAGATATCCAAGTTCAAGTCCGGTTAATTTAAGATAACTCAGTAATTGCGCTTCCCACACAGGGTGGAACTGTTCCTGGGCTTTGATTTCCACAATCACGAGATCATCGACCAGCAAATCAACCCTTAATCCGTTCTCGATCTTTTTCCCATTGAACCAGATAGGTACAGTTTTCTGTTTTTCATAAGGAATGGATAACCGTTCCAACTCACTGGCAAAAATTTTTTCATATACAGTTTCTAATAAACCCGGTCCTAATTTCGAATGTATCCTGAACGCAATGTCAACCAGTATTTTCCCTAATTCTTCTTCTCTTTTAGTCAGATGTGCCATTTTTTGAGTAATGATACATAATCTGTTATCTCAAAAAACAAAGCAAGAATTACAAGTTGTTTAATACAATTCTCATTTTTCCCTTTGTGCCTTCGTGCCTTTGTGGTTAAAGCACTTCGGCCACAACAGGTAAAGGCCGCGGATTGATACTACGTACATGATCTGCGATATGCCTGATATGATCGGGAGTGGTGCCGCAGCAGCCACCTACAATATTCACGAATCCTTCTTTCGCCCATTCTTCCAGGTAATGGCCGGTATCTTCCGGCCGTTCGTCGTACTCTCCCATCGCATTCGGCAGGCCGGCGTTGGGATAGGCAGATACGAAACAGGAAGCCAGCTGCGACAGTTCTTCAATATGCGACCGCATCTCTTTTGCACCTAACGCACAGTTCAGTCCCACGCTGAGTGGACGGGCATGCATCACGGAAGTGTAGAAAGCTTCCAGGGTTTGTCCGCTGAGCGTACGCCCGGAAGCATCCGTAATCGTACCACTGATCATCACCGGCAATTCGGGCTTACCGGTTTCCTGGAAATATTTCTTGATGGCATAGATCGCGCCTTTGGCATTCAGGGTATCGAAGATGGTTTCGATCAGTAAGAGGTCGGCACCACCGTCGACCAGGCCAGACACCTGCTCATAGTAGGCATTCACCACTTCATCGAAGCTGACCGCACGAAAACCCGGATTATTGACATCGGGCGAAAGGGACAATGTTTTATTCAGGGGGCCGATGGCGCCGGCAACAAAAGCTCCTTTTCTGCCCAAACGGTCGGGTTTCGCGAAATAGGCATCAATGGCTTCACGGGCGCAACGGGCAGCGGCCACATTCAGTTCATAGGCCAGCGATTCCATTCCGTAGTCGGCCTGGGCAATGACGGTACTGCTGAAGGTGTTGGTTTCAATGATATCCGCACCGGCATAGAGATATTCCGTGTGAATGGCCCGGATCACATCGGGCCGGGTGATGCAGAGCAGGTCATTATTGCCCTTTACATCCGAAGGCCAGTCGCGGAAGCGGTCGCCCCGGTAGTCGGCTTCAGTGAGCTTATAGCGCTGGATCATGGTGCCCATAGCGCCATCGATCACGAGAATGCGTTTTTCTAATTCCTTACGGATATCCATTTGTCAGGGGAAACAGGGAGTGCCGGTGTTACTGGTTCGGACATTGATACAAGACCGGAAATGATAAGCGGGGAATCCGCATTGCTGCGATACGTTTATTAGTTCCGTTGCGGTCCTGTAACCTGAAGAAAGGCCGAACAATAAACAAATCCGCCTGTTCCGGCACAAAGGTACAACATTGAAAGGGGAATAAAAATACCTGTTTAACGGTTTGAAACATAGCTCTCTACAGGCATCCGGTTCTGCAGGCTGCGGCCCAGGGTGAGTTCGTCGGCATATTCCAGTTCCCCGCCAAAAGCGATGCCCCGGGCAATGGTGGTGATCCGGATACCGAGAGGCTGGAGTTTCTTCTGGATATAGTAGATCGTGGTATCTCCCTGGATGGTGGGGTTGAGGGCAAAAATGAGTTCCTCTGTTTTTTCCTTGTGTACACGGTTGACCAGGGTTTCGATATTGAGCTGGTCGGGGCCAACGCCATCCAGGGGGGAGATGATCCCGCCCAATACATGGTAGGTGCCGCTGAACTGCTGGGTGTTTTCAATGGCGATCACATCGCGGATCGATTCCACCACGCAGATGATCTCCTGCCGGCGCATGCTGTTGGCACAAATCGAACAGATATCACCATCGGCCACATTGAAGCAGCGCTGGCAGAACTTGATCTCATTACGCATTTTCAGGACGGCTTCTCCGAAAGCAGCGACTTTAGCCGGCTCCGTTTTCAACAAATGGAGCACCAGCCGCAATGCTGTTTTTTTCCCGATCCCCGGCAGGCGCGAGAACTCGTTAACGGCATTTTCCAGTAAAACGGAGGAGAATTGCATGCTGCAAAGTTAGCCGTTTTGCATATAACGGTTCACCTATAAAGTAATATCGATTTCGTTGTCCCAGTTGGGCTTTACATTGATTTTCCGTTCAATGGGCCGTACTTTCTCGGGCTGGCGGCGGGTGCCAAAAAACTGTCCGGGGTCCCAAACCCCGTTCTGGTTGTCATCAAAGAGAATGCGGAGTTCATATTCGCCGGGAAGGAAGAGGGGGGCGGTAAATTCCCTGGAAGTAAAAACATGTGATTTCACCACATTCCCGCCTTGTATAAACTGCAGTACCGGATGGGTTTTCAGGTCGAGGTTCAGGAAGCGCAGGTGAACAGCTCCGTAGAATGCGGCTTTTCGGGTACGGAAGGTGAGGGTATCGTTTTTTACCAGCTGACGTCCGGCAGTATCCGTAGCAAAAGCTTTATCAACGATCAGGTAATACTGGGTGTTTTCCTTCCAGGCATACTGGAGGGTTAAGCGGGTATTTGAAGTATCCTTTACAAGCCTGTAGTTGCTGATGGGCATATACTTTTCATCTGCAAAAACCACTTTTGAACTGTCATAGCTTTTCAGTGGCGCCGTTTTGAAATAGAATTCCAGTTGTTTCAGCAGGTCGAGTTCACCGTTTTCAAGATTCGTTTCAAAACGGAGTTTTTTGTCGTTCGCAGCAGCGGTCCGCGCTGCAGCGGGAATACGGTTGTTGCGGTTGTCTTTGGCCTCTTCTTTTTCCGCATAGGCATACAAGGTGATGCCCTGTTCCGGTACACCGATGGTTACGGGCGTATTGGCAAAAGCAAAGAGCTGCTTTTTACTCATGTAGCGTTTGCTGTTCCCCTCATCTTTCAGGGCGTAGAGGTAAAATTTACCGGATGGCAGGTTTTTGAAGAGAAATTTGCCCTCCCGGTTCACCCGGGTGATATAGCGGGGCTTTTCTTTGTATACGGTGGAATCATCCCCATCGCTGTAGAGCATGGCGATCAGGGTGCTGTCGGGTTTGCCGGTTTCTGCAAGCAGAACGGCACCAGAAAGCATTCCCTGTTCCAGTACAGGACCTGTAGAGAATGTATAGCTGAAATTGCGGAGGATATTATTCTCGTTGATGTCTTTGATTCCGTTGCCAAAATCAAACGTATAAGTAGTATTTGGCAGCGGCGTATCCTTTAGCGTAATGGTGAGGGTCTTCAGTTTGGCGGTTACTTCCGGTGCCAGTTTAGGTGTGGGGGATACGATCAGGTTTTCGTTGATATTGTCGAGCTGGATGTATTCGTCGAACAGCAATGTGATTTTCTTCCCGTCAAAGTTTACCGTGGAATCGTTGGGCAGAGCCCTGGTGAGAACCGGCGCAAGCGTGTCTTTATCACCACCGAGGGGCGGTACAATATTGGCGCATCCGGTGGGCAGGGTGGCCAGCGGCAGGAGGAAGAGGCTGATGCCCAGCAGGCTGAGGACGCCGGTCAGTATTTTTTGGATGGCCTTCATTGCGGGCGCAAAATACAGGGAATGGGGCAAAGCGGAAAGTTAAAATGGTGAATAGTGAGTAGTGAGTGGTGAGTAGTGAATGGGATCAGGTTTCGGGTTCTTCGAGGTCGTGGAGGGCTATGGCCAGGTTGTTGGTTTTCACAAAGGAACACCAATGGCAATCTTCCTTGCCGCAGCCGGTATAAAAATCCTTTGCCTTGATCCGGTCCCATACCGTACTGATCTGTTGTTTCACGGTTTCCAGGTCGGGGGGTGTGATCATGACTTTCTCTTTCCGGTATTGTTTTTTCTTGTCCGGTTCAATAAAGTCGAATTCGGTACTGATGGCTTTCCAGTCTTTCTGTTCGTAGTGATCTACCAGCAGTTTATAAAACACCGCCTGGCGCCAGTAATCACCCCCATCCGGGTTTTTGGCATCGGGGCCTTTCAGTTTGGGCAGGGCTTTGTCGGGATCGCCGGTCTTATAATCCACTACATTCACTGATTTGCCCTCAAATTCGAGTTTATCGAGTTTGCCTTTGAGGGGTACGCCATTCACCGTAACATTCTTGATAAACCGTTCGGTCACCACGATCCTGCTGAAGGCCGGTACCCGGTTGTCGTAGTATTTGTCGAGCACTTCACGGCCGTATTCCATACGTCGGTCGAACTGCTCCTGTGTAAAACTCTCCCGGTGCCGCTGCATGTACCATTCGAAATCTTCAATAAATACGGCTTTGGGCGGGAATTGTTCTGTGCCTTCATCCTGCATGCGTTTGAACAGTTTCTCCAGTGCAAAGTGTACTGCAGATCCGAACTCGGTGGCTTCATTTTTGGGGGAAGGGATGCGCACCAGGTTATTGAAATAGAATTCCAGCGGACAATGCAGGAAATTGTTCAACGCCGTTACGTTCATCACAAATTTATCCAGCAGGGGGTCTATAAACGCTGCTTCCATGGCTTCGATCTCCGGTGCAGTGTCTTCCCCGAATTGCAGGATACTGAAAGCGGCAATATCTTCAGCTGTTACAATACCCGGACTGGTACTCAGCTGCAGGCCATCGATTATTTCTGCTACAAACCGGGAAGGCTCCATTTCCTTGCCGTCATTCTTGAAACGGCTGTATGAAATGGCCAGTTCTTTTTCGGCACGGGTGGTGGCAACATAAAAGAGCCGGCGTAATTCTTCTTCATCCCGGCTCTGCGGTTGTGAAGCAAAAAGGGTATCGGGCAGGGTATATCCTCCGGAAGGTTTCCGTTTTTTCTCCCAGATCGACGCATTACAACCGGCAAGGAACACAAATTCAAATTCCAGGCCCTTGGAACTGTGGGCCGTCAGCAGGTTCACGCCTTTTTCCGTTCCGCTGACCTGTACCAGGGGCAGGCGGATCTCTTCTTTTTCCATCAGTGCAAACAGGGCCACGAGTTCCTGGATATCCATCATGGGTTTCCGGCGGGTTTCTTCCTTAAGGAAATCGAAAATGCCGGTGATCACTTGCAGTTCAAAATGTTTTTCCGGGCTCTGCATGATACTGGTGAGCACACCTGTTTTGCGGATGATTTTTTCAAAAAGGTGCTGCAGGGTACTGTTCGGGGCGTCCTGGATCAGTTGTTCCAGTACTTCGGAAGCCTTTCGCATGGGCTCCGGGAGCCCCGCAGAGAACAGGTCCTTAGGTGGTGTCAGCGCTTTTTCGAGCAAACGGCGGCGCAGGGAGGTTTTTTCACCGCGTGAGCTGTTGGTATCTGCCACTTCCACTGATAATTTGGCAACTTCTATGGGGGGAATATTCCACCATTGCGCATGCAGGATCTCAAACAGCATTTCATCACCTCCATAAGGGGTATCCAGTTCTGCGGCGATGTATTTCAGCATCAGGATCACTTTCCGGGCCAGCGGGATTTCCAGGATATTCATGCTGCGTTTGCTGTATACCGGTATATCCAGCCGGCTGAGGTAGCGCGTGAGTTCTTCGCCGTATTTATTTTCCTTATAGATGATGGCAATTTTACCGGGAGCTACACCTTGACGGGTCAGTTCCTGAACGGCCTTTGCGATCCCGATCATTTCGGAACGTTGGGTTTCATATTCCACCACAGCAGGTGCTGCGTGGATATCCGCGAATTTGCCTTTGGCCTCCAGGTCTTTGCTCAGGTCGGGCAGCTGGTTCACCAGCCTTTCATTATTGCGGCTGATCAGTGCTTTGGAGAGGTCCAGGATGGGTTGGGTAGAGCGGTAGTTGTGCGTGAGCACTACAGTAAACAGGTGCTCTTTATAGTTGTCTGCAAATTGCAGCATGTTCTCGATATTGGCTCCCTGGAAGCGGTAGATACTCTGGTCGTCGTCGCCCACCACAAACACATTGGGTTTGTCCCAGTAGCTGATCAGCAGTTCCACAATACGGTTCTGGGTACCACTGGTATCCTGGTATTCATCGACCAGGATATACTGGAATTTTTCCTGGTAGTTGGCAAGGAGGTTTTTATTGGTTTCAAAGGCTCCGATCACCCAGTTGATCATGTCATCGAAGTCGTAGCGGTTATGCCGGCGCATCATTTCCTGGTAGCGGGGGAACTGGTTGACGGCCGCCCGAAGTTTTTCGGTCTTCTCTTTTTCCTCAGCAATTTTATCGGTGCGGACATCACCTTTTTTGAACTCCTTTACCGCCCTTTTCGCGATATATTCATCCCGGTTGGGCAGGTCATTAATGTATTCGTCAATTTTCTGAATGATCCATTCAGGGGTCCAGCCTTCTTTTTTCATGGTGCTGAAAAGCTGTTGCAGGTTGCGCACTTCATAGTACACATCCCCCCGGTAGCGTTTCAACGGATTGTTTTTAGGAAGGGTGTCGATCAGTTCCTTGAACAGGCTGATGCTTTCCAGCTCAGAAATGGGGTCGAGCGCGGTTTTTTCAAAAAGGGAGAGGTTCTCCTGGATCACATCATTACAGAAGGCATGGAAGGTATAAATATTCACTTTATAGGCATCGGGTCCTATAAACTGCAGCAGGCGTTTGCGCATCGCTACTACACCGGCTTCGGTATAGGTGAGGCAGAGGATGTTTTCAGGCGCTGCGTCTGTTTCGAGCAGGATCTTCCCGATCCGGCTGGCCAGGATCTGGGTTTTTCCGGTACCGGGGCCGGCAATCACCATTACCGGTCCTTCCAGGATATCGACTGCAAGACGTTGTTTTTCATTCAATTTTTCAAATTCACTGGCAAAATGGAGGGCCAGTTCTTCCCGGTTCATGCGCATATTCCAAAGATACAGATTCGGCTTCGCTGGCGGGAAAGGAGGCTGATACAAGGTGCTTTGTCAAATAAAAGTCCGCCTAAGAGTAAACCTTTAAAACCTGATACTGAATAGCTTAGATATTGCCGAAATAGTCCTTTTTAATACCGGGAAAACGTCCGTTTTTGGGAATAAAATAAAGATCCGTCACGTTTTGAATACTGCAATCCTATTTTATGAAGAACAGTCGCAACCTCCGCATCTTCATTCTGGAAGATGATACCTGGTATGGTTCCATGCTGCACCATTATCTTTCCCTGAATCCGGACTATGAAGTCCGCCGTTTTGAGAAGGCCAAGGATTTTTTTGCTGCATTATACGAAGCGCCCGATGTGGTGACGCTGGATTATTCCATGCCCGATATGGATGGCAGTGAGGTATTGAAAAAGATCAAGGAAGTCAACCCTTCGATACAAGTGATCATTATTTCCGGCCAGGATGATGTGGGCACAGCCATCAATCTCCTGAAGAACGGCGCATTTGATTACATCGTAAAAGATGAAGAGACCAAGGATCATATCTGGAATTCGCTGAATCACCTCCGGGAGATCATCGGCCTGCGCCAGGAAGTGGAGGAGCTGAAGGAGCAGGTGGCGAAGCAGTATGACTTTTCCCGTTTCCTGCTGGGCAAAAGCCCTTCCATGGAAAAGATCTATAGTCTGGTGGAGAAGGCCGCCAAATCGAATATTACCGTATCTATCAATGGAGAAACAGGTACAGGAAAGGAAATGGTGGCCAGGGCCATACATTATAATTCTGACCGGCATAAAAAGCCCTTCGTTGCCGTGAATGTGGCGGCTATTCCCAAAGAGTTGATTGAAAGTGAATTATTTGGCCATGAGAAAGGGGCTTTCACCGGCGCTCTTACCCGAAGGATCGGGAAATTTGAGGAAGCCAATAATGGCACCTTATTTCTGGATGAGATCGGTGAACTCGAGCTAAACCTCCAGTCAAAACTATTAAGGGTACTGCAGGAGCGTGAAATTGTGCGTGTCGGGGGTAACGAAGTGGTTCCGGTCAATGCCCGCATCATCGTAGCCACGCATCGCAACCTGCTCGATGAAGTCCAGCAAAAACGTTTCCGGGAAGACCTGTATTACCGACTGATCGGCCTTCCGATCCAGTTGCCACCGCTCCGCGACCGGGGCAGTGATATTCTCCTTTTATCAAAGCACTTCATGGACCAGTATTGCAAGGAAAACCAACTGGACCGGAAAACGCTGTCGCTGCAAGCGCAGGAAAAGCTGCTGGAGTATGCATTTCCGGGTAATGTCCGCGAATTAAAATCTGTGATTGAACTGGCAGTGGTGATGGCCGACGGGGAAACCATACAGCCCGACCACCTTACGCTGCATACGCCTTCATCTGTCAATAACCTGATGGCACAGGAGAAATCATTGAAACAGTATGAGATCCAGATCATCCAGCATTTTCTCGACAAATACGACAGGGATGTGCTGACCGTAGCCCGGAAACTGGATGTCGGCAAATCAACAATATACAGGATGGTAAATGCAGGAGAACTGATAATCAAATAGGCTATGAGGGGAATTGTTTTTACAGAGTTCATGGAGATGGTCGAATCGCAATACGGGTATACCGTTGCGAATAAGATACTGGAATCGTCGCTGTTGAAGAGCGGAGGTGTGTATACCGCCATTGGCACTTACGATCATCAGGAAATATTTGTACTGGCCGAACGGCTTTCTCTGGAAAGCGGCCTGCCCACCCATCAGCTGTTCCGGCATTTCGGGGAATATTTTTTTAAACGCATCACGGAGTACTATCCCCATTTTATGCGGAAGGAATATGACCTTTTTACATTACTGGAGAGTATGCATAATTACATTCATCGCGAAGTCAAAAAAATACACCCGGATTCGGAGCTTCCCTATTTTGAGACAAAACGGATTAATGAGCGTACCCTGGAGCTGCTGTATCAGTCGAAACGTGACATGGGAGACCTGGCCTATGGGCTCCTGAAAGGGGCAGCTCAATATTATAATACACCTGTGGAGATAGCTGTTGCTGAAAAGGGCAGGGGAGATATCTTATTTACAATAACATTAGTTTGGCCATGGACCTGAATGCGGAGATATTGGCATTAAAACAGTTACTGGAACGGGAGCGCCGCGCCAGAAAGCAGGCTGAGCAGTTATTGGAGGCCAAGGCTACAGAATTATATACTGCCAACCAGCTGCTGGAAGCAAAAGTAGAAGAGCGTACGGTTGCTGTGGAAACAAAGAACAGGGAACTCCAGCTTGCCAGTCACCGACTGGAGTTGTTATCCAGACATCTGAACTATGGTATAATGCTGGAAGACGAGTACCGTCAGGTTGTACTGGTAAATGACCGGTTCTGCGAAATGTTCGGTATTCCGATGAAAGCGGAGGACATGGTTGGGGCAGACTGTAACCTGATGGCCGAACAGGCCATGGAGGAATTTGAAGACCCTGAAGGATTTATCCGGGGGATCCGCCTGCTGCTCCACGACAGGAAGTTCCAGGCTAATGAAGAACTGCGGATGAAGAATGGCAAAGTGATGCGCCGGGATTTTATCCCTGTATGGAACGACAGGTTTTATGAAGGACATCTCTGGGTATACCGAGATATTACAGAAGAAAAGAAGATGGATGCTGTGCTGGATAAACAGCGGCAGTTTTATGAAGACATACTGAATAATATACCTGCCGACATAGCTGTTTTTGATAAGCAGCACCATTACCTTTTTGTAAATCCGATAGCCATTTCGGATCCTGAACTGCGGAAATGGATCATCGGTAAAAACGACCAGGATTATTGCAGGTACCGGGGCAAAGATCCTGCTTCACTGGATGGCAGGGGTCAGTTGTTTCGTAGTGTGCTGGAAGCGAAAACACAGAAAGAATGGGAAGAAAAACTGACCGGGAAAAACGGATTGCCCGAATACTACCTCCGGAAAATGTATCCGGTTGTAGACCGGAACGGGGAGGTGAGTATTGTGATCGGATATGGATTGAATATCACAGAGCGGAAGAAAGCAGAAGAAGCCATTCACCGCAGTGAAAAAAGATACCGCGACCTGATCCAGTACAGCCTGGCCCTGATCTGCACTCATGATCTGGAAGGCCGGTTGCTTTCAGTAAACCCTGCTATCTCTGCTGCAGTCCAGTTTAGTGAAGCGGAAATGATCGGCCGCAAGATCAGCGAATTCATGCCCGCCAGTGATGTTGCCAATTTCGAAGCATACCTGGAAGAGATCCTTTCTTCCGGAAAATGCGAAGGCCTTTTCCGGATCATCAGCAAAGAAGGTAAAGTGATCTACCTCCTGTTCCAGAACTACAAGATGGATGAACCCGGGCAGGATCCCTATATCATAGGATTTTCACAGGATATCACCGAGCGGGTGCACGCAGAAGAGGAGCTGAAAGAAGCCAAGAAGCTGACGGAGGAAGTAGCACGGGCCAAGGAAAGTTTCCTGGCTAATATGAGCCATGAGATCCGTACACCAATGAATGGTGTTATGGGAATTTCTGCATTATTGGCAAAAACCGAGCTGAATGAGCAGCAGCGCAATTATGTAAAGCTGATACAGGAATCATCGAATAACCTGTTGGTGATCGTCAATGATATACTTGATCTGGAAAAGATCATCATGGGTAAGCTCAACCTGGAGCATATTGCCTTTTCCGTTCCGGAACGGGTGGAGATGTGCCGGCAGTCGTTCACATTCAAAGCCGAAGAAAAAGGGCTTCGGCTTACTTACAGGAACAGGCTGAAAGATGCAGTTGCCGTGATCAATGATCCATACCGGCTCAGTCAGGTATTGAATAACCTGATCAGTAATGCACTGAAATTCACTGAACATGGTGAGGTGTTGGTGGAAACATCCGCAGAGGAGCGTGAAGGCAGCCGTGTTTTCATCCGGTTTTCTGTCAGGGATACGGGTATCGGGATCCCTCCGGAAAAGCTGGCCGAGATATTTGAACCCTTTGTTCAGGCCGATGCGGCAGTATCGCGTACGCATGGGGGCACAGGATTGGGGCTGAGCATCTGCCGGGAACTGATCCACATGATGGGTGGCGTGTTGAAAGTAAAGAGCGAACCTGGCAAGGGTTCTGAATTCTATTTTGTCATCCCCTTCGAGATCAGTTCGGTGCTTCCCAGCAGTAAAGACGATTTGCCAAAAGATATCGATTACCGCTCTCTGGGTGCCAAGCATGTACTTGTTGCAGAAGATGTGGAGCTGAACCAGTTCCTGGCCCGGCATATACTGGAGAGCTGGGGCTTTACTGCCGACTTTGCGTTCAATGGGGAAGAAGCCATCCGTAAACTGGAAGCGAACGAGTATGATCTGATCCTCATGGATATTCAGATGCCTGTGATGGATGGCATGGAGGCCACACGCAGGATCCGCCTGCTGGAAAATCCGGTAAAAGCCGCTGTGCCGATTGTTGCCTTGACTGCCAATGCGTTGAAAGGAGACAGTGAGAAGTACCTGAAAGCGGGTATGAACGACTATCTTGCCAAACCGTTTACTGAAGAAAGCCTGTTCCGGGTGATCAGCAATAGCCTGGAACCCGTACCGCTCTCGGTTAAGGAAATTTCCTATACCATTTCAAAACCCAGGATTATGGAAACATCAGGCAAACCTTACGAATTATCCATGCTGGAAGCCATTGCAGGTGGTGATAATGACTTTGTAGTCAATATGATCCGCCTGTTCATCGACACCATGCCTGTGACCCTTACTGATCTTAAAGAAAGCCAGTTAAAGGGAGACTGGGATGCTACCGGAAAGATCGCGCATAAGCTGAAATCAACCATAGACTCAATGGGTATCAGTTCCCTGAAACAGGAGATCCGTACCCTGGAGAATAATGCAAAGACGCAAACCGCTGTGGAATCGCTTCCGGAAATGGTGGATCAGGTGATCGCAGTGATCAATGATTGCATCGGACAGCTCAAAAAAGACTACGCGCTCTGAACTATTTCCGGCAATTCCGGTTATTATAGCAAACCGGTATAATGGCTGTACATTCATTCCAGACCATCCAGGTACTTCCTGTTTCATTGGAAAAGGCCTGGGATTTCTTCTCCGACCCTGCAAACCTGCAGGCGATCACGCCTGATGGCATGGGCTTCCAGATCATATCTAAGTTCCATGGTACCAAAATGTATCAGGGCCAGCTCATCGAATATAAAGTGCGGCCTGTCCTGAATATACCCATGTACTGGATGACAGAAATCACTCATGTGCAGGAGGGGAAATTTTTTGTAGACGAGCAGCGCTTTGGCCCCTACAGTTTATGGCACCACCAGCATCATTTCCGGGAAGTGCCGGGAGGTGTGGAAATGCGCGATATTGTTCATTATAAAATCCCGCTGGGCTTTCTGGGCGAAATTGCCAACAGCCTTTTTGTGGCGGCCAAGCTCAGGAGTATTTTTGAGTACAGGTACAGGAAAGTGGAAGAGCTGTTCGGGAAAGTGAAAGGTCAATAGTGAATAGTCAATAGTGAATAGATAATTGACAATACGTAAGCGGCCGGATCTGACTAAGATCCGGCCGCTTCATTATAATATATTCACTATTGACTATTCACTACTCACTAACCCGGAATCCGGTTAATGTATTTTTCGATTTCCTTGATCTGTTTTACGATCTCGGGTTGTGTGGGTTTGAGTGCTTTGGCTTTACGGAAGTATTCTTTGCCTGCGCGGAAATGGGTGATATTCCCTTTATTCAGCATGATGGTGCACATCTGCAGGTAGGCTGCTGCTTCATTTTCCTTGTCGGGCAGCCCTTCGCGGATGGCCTGGCGGATATAGCTTTCAGCCTGTTTTACATCCCCTTTCTGCATGGCGATCATGCCCATCTGGAGCATACTGGCGCCTTTCACTTCTTTCATAGGGGTACCGAGGTCAAGGCCTTTCTTCATCATTTTTTCGGCTCCGTCGAAATCCTGTTTCATCATAGCCAGCTGGCCCTTGACGGTATAATAGGCTGAGCGGATGGGTTTATACAGCAGTCCGGGGTAACGGATGGAATTGAGGACTTTTTCGGCTCCTTCCATATCTCCATTTTCCAGGTGTTCCTGAATCAGGCGGAGCGGGCCGATAAAAAAGTGACCAGCCACCAGGATCACCCCGATCAGATAGGCGGGAAAAGCAGGCCAGAAACTGCTCCATACATTCACGGCAACACCCAGGGCAATCAGCAGGATTCCTATCAGTAACCGATAGCGAATCAAGAGGTTATAAAATTTCATGCCGCAAAGCTACTGATTTTTAGTGTGAACGGGTTGCACGTTGCTTTGGAGATGTCATCTTCAGGGGAGATGACATCCCGGGCCAACATCAGGTTGTACGGCTTTGGTTAACTCGCTGAAAACCAATTTTTTTTAAAATTCAAGGGGCTGAATTATGATATATTTGCAGGAAATAGCGTTAAAGGCTTATCCTTCCATTAACCGAACCGTTTATGTATAAGCATTCCGCCTTGTTGCTGTTTTTGTTATTCGTTGCCTTTCTTTCCAAGGCTCAATTCCGCATCGCGTTAACCGGAGGTGTTCAACATGCAGCTGTTCCAGGAAATGGCGCGCCATTATGGGACACCCTGAACTATTCCGGTTTTACCGGTCGGGATGGTTTTCATGGCGGCATTGTAGCAGAATGGCGACTGACCCGTACTCCCGTTTTGTATTTTCAGACCGGGATGAGTTATACCATGAAAGGACGTGGATTCGAAGGCTCATATACTACAGGGAATGTCCAGAAAGCCAGAGGAAGTCAGTTCCTGAATTATCTGGAAGTGCCGGCAAATCTCACGGTAAAATTGAAAATCGCCGGCCCCCTTCGGTTCACATTGGGTGCTGGTCCGTATATCGGTTTCCTGTATTCCGGAAAGGAAAACAGGACATATAACCTGTCTGGTGGTCAGGTACTGGAATACAATAACAAGGACCTTAAAGTGCCAACAGCTTCAGTCGGATATCAGAATGTGGATCTGGGCTGGAATGGCAAGGCAGGATTCGAAATAGGCCCGGTTATTCTGAATGCATTTTACACGCAGGGCATCCAGGATTTTTATATGGATGCTGCAGTTGGAAAATACAGGCACCAGACCTATGGAGCCACTCTCGGTATTTTCCTGAACAGGGAGCAGGCCAAAGAAAAAAAACCGAAGAAGCCGAAAGCGCCTAAAGACAGCGACAAAGATGGCGTGCCCGACGATAGTGATGCTTGTCCCGAACTCGCAGGAACTCTTGCTGCAAAAGGTTGCCCGGATAAGGACGGCGACAGCATCCCCGATAATGCAGATAAGTGTCCCGATGTGAAAGGACTTGCCCGTTACAATGGCTGTCCCATACCGGATACCGACAAAGATGGTTTTAATGATGAAGAAGATAAATGTCCGGATATGGCTGGCGTCAAGGAGTTTAAAGGATGCCCGGTTCCTGACCGCGATAAAGACGGTATTCCTGATGCAGAGGATAAATGCCCCGACAGCGCAGGTGTAGCCAAATATAAAGGATGTCCCGTACCGGATACAGATAAGGATGGTATTAATGATGATGAGGATAAATGCCCGAAAGTAAAAGGTGTGGCAGAAAACCAGGGTTGTCCGCCAGTGAAAAAGAAAGTGGTGGAAAAAGTGAATACGGCAGCAAAACGGATCCAGTTTGAGTATAAGAGTGTGATTCTTACACCCGATTCAAAGACTGTATTGAATGAAGTTGTACGTGTTCTTAAGGAAGATCCGACCCTTAATCTGATCATTGAAGGCCATACCAGCAGTGATGGTGACCCGCGCAATCACCAGCCGCTTTCTGAAGCCCGTGCCAACAGCGTGCGCATCTACCTGATGTCGAAAGGCATTTCACCGTATCGCCTCAAAGCCGTTGGTTATGGCGACACCAAGCCGCTGATCAACAGCAACACGCCAGCAGCCCTTTCGAAAAACAGGAGGGTCGAAATGAAAGTGGTGAATTATGATGTAGGATTCTGATCCATTCAGGTTATAATGAAGGCGGCAATTGCCGCCTTTTTTTATTGACCAAAGTCATAAAAAACCACAGTTCTTTCTCCCACCTTTGCTGTATGACCCTCTTTGCGAAGATCATACGCAGACCAGGCTGATATCTCCCTCCCTCTTACGGCATGCTGATGCCGTGCCGGTAGATCATTTCCATTTACTACTGAATCTTTTCTTCATGAATACGATCATTGAACCTTTCCGTATTAAATCGGTTGAACCCATCCGCTTTACTACCCGCGATGAGCGCAGCCGGAAAATTGCCGAAGCTTTTTATAACCCTTTTCTGCTGCATGCCGATGATGTGCTTATTGATCTGCTTACCGACAGTGGTACCAGTGCCATGAGCGGATCGCAATGGGCTGCCATAATGAAAGGCGATGAATCCTATGCCGGCAGTCCGAGTTTCTACCGCTTTGAAAAAGTAATCCAGGGCCTTACTGGAATGTCTCATATCATACCTACCCACCAGGGGCGGGCCGCTGAGAAGATCCTGTTCTCTATAATCGGCGGCAAAGGAAAATATGTGGTAAGTAATACCCTTTTTGATACCACACGTGCCAATATTGAATATTCCGGTGCAACAGGAGTGGATTTTCTTTGTGAAGAAGGCCACTATCCGCAACGGCCGGCTCCATTCAAAGGCAATATGGACTGTGCAGCAATGGAGCGATTCATTCAGGAAAAAGGGGCCGATGCGATACCGCTTTGTATCCTTACTGTAACCAATAATTCGGGAGGCGGGCAGCCGGTGAGCATGGCTAATATCAGGGCTGTCCATCAGATCTGCCAGAAATACAATATCCCCTTTTTTATCGATGCCTGCCGCTTTGCAGAAAACAGCTATTTCATCAAGTGCAGAGAGGAGGGTTATGCCGGTCGAAGTGTTGAATCCATTGCGCAGGAAATGTTTTCCTTGGCGGATGGGTGCACTATGAGTGCCAAAAAGGACGCTTTTGCCAATATCGGCGGTTTTCTTGCACTTAACGATGCAGCTCTAGCTACAAAATGCAGGAACCTGCTGGTGATCACCGAGGGGTTCCCTACTTATGGCGGACTGGCCGGCAGGGATCTGGAAGCTATAGCTGTTGGGCTCGAAGAAGTGCTGGATGAACATTACCTGCAGTACCGGATCCGCAGTATTGAATACCTGACCGAAAAGCTGGTGGCTGCGGGAGTACCTGTGATGCAGCCAGCTGGTGGCCACGCCGTTTATCTGGATGCCAAAGCATTTTTGCCGCATCTGCCTGTAGAACAGTATCCCGGACAGGCTTTGCTTGCCGCCTTATACCTTGAGGGGGGAATCCGTGCTGTGGAGATCGGAAGCCTGATGTTCGGCAAGTACAATGCCGATGGCAGCCTGCAGCCGGCCATGCTGGAACTGGTGCGTATGGCCATACCCCGGCGGGTCTACACACAAAGCCATATTGATTATGTGGCTGAAGTGATCCTGGAAGTCTTTGCAAAACGCGGTCACATCAATGGACTGCGCATCATTGAAGAAGCACCTGTATTGCGTCATTTCACTGCGAAACTGGAACCGGTAACAGCATGATCAATCATCTCTCAAACCTGTAAATACTGACCAATATGAAACAGATCCCCCACAGCTGGGCAGAACCCTTCAAGATCAAAATGGTGGAATTGCTGGCTATGACCACTCCGGCACAACGGAAAAAAGCCCTTGCTGAAGCAGGCTATAATACTTTTTTACTCCGTTCTGAAGATGTTTATATCGACCTGCTTACCGACAGCGGAACCGCTGCCATGAGCGACCGGCAATGGGCCGGCATGATGCTGGGCGATGAAGCCTATGCAGGGAGCCGCAACTTCTATCATCTGGAAGAGACCGTACAATCCGTTTATGGTTACAAGTATCTGGTGCCTACCCATCAGGGACGTGGTGCCGAAAACATACTCTCGAAAATCCTCATCAAGCCCGGAGATATCGTACCGGGGAATATGTATTTCACTACCACCCGCCTCCATCAGGAGCTTGCTGGAGGAAAATTTGAAGATATTATCATTGATGAAGCACATGATCCGGAAAGCCTGCATCCCTTCAAGGGAGATGTGGATCTTGGTAAACTGGAAAAGCTGGTCAGGAAATACGGAGCAGAAAAAATCCCTTATGTCAGTATCGCCACTAGTGTGAATATGGCAGGCGGACAGCCCATCAGTATGGCCAATCTGAAAGCACTTTACAAGTATACCCGGAAACTGGGCATCCGCATTATTCATGACATGACCCGGGTGGCAGAAAACGCCTTCTTCATTCAGCAAAGGGAAAAAGGATTTGCAAAGAAAAGCATCGCAGCTATTGTAAAGGAGATCTGCTCGTATACGGATGGCGCTACCATGAGCGCCAAGAAAGATGCACTGGTGAATATCGGTGGATTTCTGGCTATAAATGACTGGGATGTATTTGAAGAAGCACGAAATATGGTAGTGGTGTATGAAGGCTTGCATACCTATGGTGGGCTGGCTGGCCGTGATATGGAGGCGATGGCCATTGGTATCCGGGAAAGTGTAAGCGATGACCATATCCGGGCCCGTGTGGGTCAGGTGATCTATCTGGGCAATAAAATGATCGAATACGGGGTGCCGATCGTGCAGCCCATTGGCGGGCATGGCATTTTCGTGGACGCAAGGAAATTCCTGCCGCATATTCCCCAGGAACAGTTTCCGGCACAGACACTGGCAGCCGAGGTTTATCTGGATTCAGGAGTACGTACCATGGAAAGAGGCATCGTTTCTGCCGGAAGAAAAGCCGATGGCAGTAATTATCTGCCCAAGCTGGAACTGGTACGGTTTACCATACCCAGAAGGGTCTATACACAGGCGCATATGGATGTTGTGGCTGAATCAACAGCCCGGGTATATGAGCGTCGTAAATCGATCAAAGGGATGAAAATGATTTATGAACCGAAATACCTGCGGTTCTTCCAAGCGAGATTTGAAAGGAAGTAGGAGGCTAAAAAAGAGATAAGGGATAAGCAATCCATACCGGATTGCTTATCCCTTATCTCTTTTTATTTATCTGATTATTTAAGTGATAGTTCTTTAACAACTCCGGCATTGCGGATCTTGTAGTTTCCTTTTTTCAGATTGCTCAGGTCTACATACTGGACACCTGCCGGGAACGGCATGCAGAATACTTCAGTTCCATCGCTGTTGAAAATGCAGATACGGGAAGTGGTGGGCAGAATAACCTTGATCTTTCCACTTCCGGATTCATTGTCATATAAGGCAAAGCCCACGGCGTCGGAAAAGTTCAGTGTGACCACATTGCTGATCGTAGGATTGCATTCTGTGTCATACAATACGATACGATAGTGGTTTTGCCCGAATAAGGGACTGGCATCGGTGAAATGATAATCACAATCCTGGGCGGTAGCCTTTACGGTACCGATCACTTCCCATTCGCCGGATACATTAAATTGTTCAATGTTGAAATAGGAAATAGGCTTATTGCAGATAACTTTCCAGCTTAATTCAGCTTTCAGATTTTTTTGTGCGGCTGAAACATACTCCCAGCGGGCTGTAGGAGTTCCCGTTGCGTATACCGTAGAACTGAACAGTACAAAAAGAAGGAATGAACAGAAGTTTTTCATATTCACAGATTTAAGGTAGATTGGATATTGACGAACAGATAACTGTATTTCGACATGTAAAAGTATGTCGGGTTTAACTCTTAAGCACTGACCTTGGTCAGGTACCGTAAAATAGCAGGCGGCAGCTAAGGGTAAATAAGTAGCCGGTCAGCAATTTGTGCAGGTTCCTGCAAATCAAGCTGCTGACCGGCTGAAAGGGGGGTGTTTTATTTGATTTCGGGGGTGTTGAGTTCTGCCAGGCTCGCATTGATCTGTTCCTGGGTCACTTCAAAATCCACCAGTTTGCCATTCAGGTATTGCTCATAGGCACTGAGGTCGAAATGGCCATGGCCACACAGATTGAAGAGTATTGTTTTGGATACCCCTTCTTCATCGGCTTGTTTGGCCTGACGCACCACTTCTGCAATAGCATGTGTGGCTTCCGGAGCAGGGATCACTCCTTCTGCCTGGGAGAATAACACACCAGCTTCAAAACACTCAGTCTGGTTGATGGCATCCGCTTCTATAATCCCGTCTTTCAGCAACTGGCTGATTATAGCTCCGGCACCATGATAGCGGAGACCTCCCGCATGTATGGGCGAGGGAACAAAATTATGTCCCAGAGTATACATGGGCAGCAGCGGGGTCATGCCCACCGTATCGCCAAAATCGTAGCGGAAAACACCCCTTGTCAGTTTGGGACAGGAGGTGGGTTCAACCGCAATTGCTTTTACCTTTTTTCCTCCGGTAAGGTTCTTTTCCAGGAAGGGGAAACTGATACCGGCAAAATTGGAGCCGCCGCCAAAAGGCGCAATAACGATATCGGGATAATCTCCTGCCTTTTCAAATTGTTTAAGGGCTTCCAGCCCGATAACGGTCTGGTGCATCAATACGTGATTCAGCACCGAGCCAAGGGAATATTTGGTATCGTCGTGCGTGGCAGCCACTTCAACAGCTTCTGAAATGGCGATACCGAGACTGCCCGGTGAGTTGGGGTCCTTTTCCAATATGCTGCGACCAGCATTGGTGAGCGTAGTGGGAGAGGAATGTACCGTAGCCCCCCAGGTATTCATCATAAGTTTGCGATAGGGCTTGCCTTCATAACTTACTTTCACCATGAACACTTCGCATTCAATACCGAACAGCTTACAGGCAAAACTGAGTGAACTTCCCCATTGGCCGGCACCGGTTTCCGTAGCAATTTTCTTCACACCTTCTTTTGCATTGTAATAGGCCTGCGGTATGGCGGTATTGGGTTTATGCGATCCGGCGGGGCTTACTCCTTCATATTTATAATAGATCTTCGATTTTGTACCCAGTGCTTTTTCCAACCCATAAGCCCTGAACATGGGCGTTGGGCGCCAGATGGAATAGAGGTCGCGCACTTCGTCGGGGATCTCCACCCATTTTTCTGCTGTAACTTCCTGTTTGATCAGTTCCATTGGGAATAACGGAGCCAGTGCTTCTGGTCCGATGGGCTGCCCGGTACCGGGGTGCAGCGGGGGCAGTGGTTTGTTGGGCATATCGGATACGATATTGTACCAATGTGTGGGGATCTCTGATTCATCTAATGTGATTTTTCTGCGTTGCATGTTTGTAAGGGTTTGAGGGAAGTTAGCAAAAATCCTGAAACGGTGCCGGCAGCTTTTGTAAATTGTAGCAGTATGGAAATGGATTTTGATTATATCGTGATCGGATCCGGTTTTGGCGGGTCGGTATCCGCGCTTCGTCTGGCGGAGAAAGGGTATAAAGTACTGGTCATTGAAAAAGGAAAATGGTTCAATAAGCCGGAAGACTTCCCTAAAACCAACTGGAACCTGAGGAAATGGTTATGGCTGCCTTCGTTGGGCTTACAAGGGATCTTTAAGATGACATTTTTCCGCCATGTAGGTGTGCTCAGTGGCACAGGTGTTGGCGGCGGCTCCCTTGTGTATGCAAATACCCTTCCTGTGCCAGGGGATGCATTTTTCAATACAGGATCGTGGAAGGGACTGGCCAACTGGCAGGAGGAGCTGAAACCTTTTTACCAGCAGGCAAAAACCATGTTGGGTGCTTACACGCATCCCTATACCAGCCGGAGTGAGAAAGTGATGCAGCAGCTGGCAACAGAGATTGGCAAGCCGGAGGCATTTCAGAAAACGGATGTAGCAGTTTATTTTGGTACACCGGAAGTAACTGTACCCGATCCTTATTTCAACGGAAAAGGCCCCGACAGAACCGGCTGTAAATTATGCGGGGGATGTATGCTGGGATGCCGGTATAATTCCAAGAATACACTGGATAAGAACTATCTGTGGCTGGCACAGCAGCTTGGTGTACAGATCATGGCTGAAAAGGAAGTGACCCGGGTGATCCCGTTGAGTGAAGACGGCAGCGCAGGTTATGAAGTACACTTCAAGGATTCACTCCGATGGTTTGGTAAAACCGGCAAGCTGCGTACAAAAGGAGTGATCTTTTCAGGTGGGGTCATGGGCACAGTGCCCTTATTGCTGAAACTAAGGGAAACCACCATGCCCCGGTTGCCTTCAGCGGTGGGAAAGGGGGTGCGTACCAATTCAGAAAGCCTGATTGGTGTGACCACCCGCGATAAACTGGTCTTCTCTGAAGGCATTGCCATTGGCTCTATTGTACAACTGGATGAGCGCCGCTCCATTGAGCCGGTAAAGTATTCGGAAGGTGCAGGCTTCTGGCGCCTTTTCATGGCACCAATGATCAGCGGAAGGAATTTCTTTATCCGCTTTTTCAATATGTTCCGGGAGTTTTTCAGCCACCCTATAGACTACCTCCGGATGGCATTTGTGGATGACTGGAGTAAGCGCACACAGATCCTGTTGTATATGGAAAGCATTGACTCTTCTCTCAGCCTTAAAAAGAATGTTTTTGGAGGTTTGCGGACGCAGCTCGACAGCGGCCCGGCACCCACTGCCTTTAATCCCAAGGCGCAGGAGCTGGCCGGGAAAGTAGAGGCCATTATCAACGGCAGGGCTTTGGTGATGAGTACGGAAGCACTTTTCGGAATACCTACCACAGCGCATATACTGGGTGGCGCCTGTATGGGGGCTGATGAAACTTCAGGGGTGATTGATGCACAGAACCGCGTCTATAATTATAAGAATATCCTGGTTTGCGATGGAAGCATGATTTCTGCAAACCCCGGTGTAAATCCCAGTTTGTCCATCACGGCGATCACGGAATATGCCATGACAAAGATCCCGCATAAGTCAGCGGTAAGCCAGGAGTAAACCACCGCATTTTCTCCACCATATGGATATTGTATCTTTGCCTGGATGAAAAACACAGCAGACGCCGGTATCCAGATCAATAAATATATCAGCAACAGTGGATTTTGTTCCCGACGGGAAGCTGAAAAGCTGATTGAGCAGGCCCGGGTGACCATTAATGATGAACTGGCTGAACTTACGGCCCGGGTGCATCCCGGTGATATAGTGGCGATTGATGGGGAGCGTATCAAAAACCAGCAACGTCCAATTTATATTGCACTGAATAAGCCCGTAGGTGTTACATCCACAACTGACCTGAAAGACAAGACGAATATCATCAGCTTCATGAACCATCCCAAGCGGATCTTTCCGGTGGGAAGGCTAGACAAGGATTCAGAAGGACTGATCCTGTTGACCAATGATGGCGATATCGTCAACCGTATCCTCCGTTCCAGTAATAATAATGAGAAAGAATATATTGTAACGGTAGACCAGGAGCTCCGGCCCGAAGTGATCCGTGAAATGAGCCAGGGGGTACGGATACTGGATACCAAAACCTTGCCCTGCTTCATCCGTCAGGAAGGGGGGCGACGGTTCCGCATCATCCTCAAGCAAGGCCTGAACCGCCAGATCCGCCGGATGTGTGAGGCCTTTGGTTATAAGGTAAAAACCCTGAAAAGGATCCGTATCATGCACATCCAGCTGGGCAACCTGGAAACCGGAAAATGGAGATACCTCACCCCTGCAGAAATTCATCAACTGGAAAAGCAACTGGAAGGCGCGGATAACTGAGATTCAGAGCATTGGCATAATATTTAGTATTCTTTTTTGAGTTAAGTAATTATGGTCAGATATTATATCGTAGCCGTTCCCGATGAAGTGGAACAGGTACAGGAAATTTATGGTCATCCGGTGCTTTACTGTGGTGTGGGGAAGATCAATGCAGCGGGGGGTGCTATGGAAGCGATCCGGAGGGGAGCCACTGAACTCGTCAATATCGGTTCCTGCGGATCGCGCAGGCACCAGCTGGGTGAGATCATCAAGATCGGGCGGGTGCATCAGGACATCGACTGTTCACCCATTTGTGCCTATGGCCATACGGCGTTTGAAGAAAACAGCGATAGTATTGAACTGGATCCTGCCTCACCTTATTCCTGCTTTACCACTGACTACTTTTACGACCACCTCCAATTACCCAAATACTCCCCCCATTACCTGGAGCAGATCGAACGCTGTTCGGTATTCGATATGGAGCTCTATGCCATGGCAAAGATCTGCCGGCGTTATCAGATCCCGCTGACCAGTTACAAATGGGTGAGTGATGATGGGGATTTTTCCAAATGGCTGGAGAATTGCCGGGTGTCCTTTCATCATGTGCTGGAATTGCTGAAATAATCATCACATATACTCATTTCAGGCAAAAAAGTAAGTTTTACAACCAGAAAGTTGCTTTTTTCGTTCATACGGTTGTAAAAACGGTTGACAACCTTATAAGGCTGTCAACCTTATACAACACCCATTTACCCTGAAGTTTAGACAAATCAGGGAAAGCTGGGTTAAATAGAGTAGATTGAGCAGCTGAATTGCAGAAACCTGTCTGGGTCAATCGGATTGTTTACTAACGGCCAGTAGCATTTCTTCTTCTCTGTACATTTATCTTGCAGTTCAACTGAAAAGTATCATATTTAGCAGAACGATTATTACCCCAAGCAACCCGACATGGCATTTATCGACGAGATCCTGCACAAGCCCTCATACGGATGGCAGAATGAAAAAGGCGAACTGATTATACCGGAAACAAAAACACTGTTCCGCGAAGTGTTGTCACGGATCAATATTTTCAAATCCCGGAAAAACTGGCTTTCCCTGCTCACAGTAGTGATGATCGCCGCCATGCTGCCTTTTCTGGTGCTTTTTTTGACCCGTTACTTCAGCATCCCCTTACTCATTGTTGTGGTGCTGTACAGTCTGATCGTGATGGGTACACATGGTACCATCTGGTTCCACCGCTATTGTACACACCGTGCCTATAAATTCAGTCACCCGGTATGGCGTTTTATTACACAGCATCTCGTGATCAAAACACTCGCTGAAGAGATCTATGTGGTTTCCCACCATGTGCATCATGTGAAATCCGACCTGCCTGGTGACCCGTATAATTCGCGGGCCGGACTCTGGTATTGCATGCTGGCGGAATTCAATCACCAGCGTATAGCCGAAGGTCTTTCGGAAAAGGATTATACCAAGGCAACGCATTTCATGAAGCATACCGGCGTAAAGCTGAATACCTACCAGCAATACCAGCGCTGGGGCTCACTGGCAACACCCCTTTATACCATAACAACATGGCTGCTGAACTGGACCTTCTGGTTTTTCCTCTTGTATTTTACCGGGGGTATGGGACTGGTTACCGCCCTTTTCAGCAGCGCCATGCTCTGGTTTATCGGAGTACGGGCATTTAATTATACTGGACATGCCAGCGGGAAGGAAATGCATGTTGATGGGCTGGATTTCGACCGGCGCAATTTATCCGTAAACCAGACCCGACCCGGTATGTTTACCGGTGAATGGCATAATAACCACCATCTCTATCCCGGCAGTGCCCGGGCAGGCTTCCTGCCTAACCAGATCGATCCAGCCTGGATCTATATCTACTGCATGTATAAGCTAGGTGCAGTATCTTCTTATCATGATTCCAAAAAGGAATTCCTGGAGAAGTATTATAACCCTCATGTACGTTCTTTACCCCAGACCTAAGTAGTGACACTTATTCTAGCAAGGATCCGGATGCTCTAGTTTGAATTACAGCACCTTCAGGCTATTTTGTAGCGAGAAACAGAGGCATGACCCGCTTCTGTCAAATTCTATTATTTACCCCATGGAAAACCGCAGCAATTTATCCGGACTTTCACGTGCTGCCATTTGCCCTGTCAAGCTCGTGCTGCTGCTTTTCTCCTTCTTATTTTCCCTGTCTTCAACTCAGGCTCACTTTGTCGTAGTCGAAACCAGTACAGCACTTGTTGATGGAACTGTATACCCGTATAGTCAACTGAAACCAGGGGATACTATTTTCCTGGCTGCCGGACAACGGAACAAGATCCTTTTCCGGTATCTGCATGGAGCTGAGGGCAAGCCGATCTGCATCATCAACAGGAGCGGAGCGGTAGTGATCTCTACGAATGAGTATTATGGTATATCAGTAGTGCACTCCTCATTTTTCCGGATTTCCGGAACGGGTGATGCTGCTGTACAATATGGAATTCAGATCAGCAAGGTGATGGCGGGTGCCGGTATCGGTATTAATGACCTGGCCACTGATTTTGAACTGGATCATATATCCATAGAAAACTGCCTCACCAGTGGTATAATGGCCAAAACAGAACCGGATTGTTCCCATCCGGTATCCCGGGATAATTTCATACAGTTCAACACCAGGATCCACGACAACTATATCGCCAATACCGGAAATGAGGGAATGTATATTGGCAGCGCTTCATATAGCGGGAAAATGATTAATTGTAACGGTATCGATTCATTGCTATATCCGCCGGTTCTTCGGGGCGTTGAAGTCTATAATAATATTGTTACGCATACAGGCTGCGATGCCATCCAGGTCAGTTCTGCCGTATCGGGTTGTGCGGTTTACAATAACAAAGTCACATTCGACAGTCAGGCTGAAATGAATAACCAGATGTCGGGTATCCTGCTGGGCGGCGGATCAAAATGTGATTGTTATAACAACAGGATCACCGATGGTAAAGGGGTGGGCATTGAAAACCACGGACTGGGAGGCAACCGCATCTTCAATAATGTGATCGTAAATGCCGGCCAGTCGTACCGGCCCGACGACCCGACCGCTATGAAACATGGGATTTTTATAAGTGACGTGTCCGCCCAGTCCGACTCATCGGTATATATCCTTTTTAATACTATTATTAATCCCAAGTCTGATGGCATCCGCTTTCAAAGTTTGAAAACCAGAAAAAACCTGATCGCATCCAACCTGATCATACATCCCGGTAATTTCGGGCACTATGCAGTATCCGGGGTCAGTCCGGAAAAGGCATATATCATGATCAGCAGTCCGCAGGCTGATGTAGCCATCAAGAATAATTTCCTGTCACAAGGCTTCAGTCAGGCGGGTGTTTCCCATACGACCTATGAACCACTGCCGCGCTCCCCATTGATCAATGCTGCATATGCAGACAGTCGCGGAGTAGAAATTGATATCCTGGGGAATCATCGCCCCAGCGGCGTGTTTTCCGACATAGGGGCATTTGAATACCAGGGTGGAACCGATACACTGGAACTACAAGCCCCTCCTACATATAAAATCTTTCCCAACCCTGTACAAACAGTTGTATCATTCCGGTACAGTGAATTTGCCGGGAAAAAGAATATCCATTCGGTCTATTCCAGTACGGGCGTCTTGCTCCATAGCCAGGAATTTCATACCCTTTTTACCGGAATGCAGGAAGTGCAGGTGAATGTGGGCCAGCTACCTAAGGGAACCTATATTTATAAAGTGATAACCGGTGATCATCACATTACGGGGAGCTTTATAAAACTCTGACCGGTTTCAAAAGCAAGTACTTCTGCTGTATTTATTTCTTCGGGAATTGCTCCAATATTTTTTTCAGTTCCTGCAACTCCTGATGCTGTTTCTCCAGTTCCAGCTGCAGTTTATCCACTTTCTCCTTAAGAAGCCTGTCTGTTTCCTGTGCCTGGATGAGTTGTTGCTGCTGTGTTTTGATCCCTTCTATCAGGTAAGGTACCAGTTTGGCATAATCCACCGATTTGTAACCATCCGGAGCCGTACTCACCACTTCAGGAATGATTTTCTCCACTTCCTGGGCAATGAGACCGGTCTGCTGCCCTTCCGCAAAATTGCGGTCTGGAAAGGCCTGACGGTTCATTTCATACCAGACGCCTTGAAGGGACTGGATCCGGTCCAGTGATCCGGTAATCGGCTGTATATTTTTCTTGAAGCGGATATCCGAAGAATAGGCTGTCCCGTTTACCAGCATATTCCCCAAAACCACGAGGGCATTTGTACCTGACGCAGGAACATATGCACGTGAAGTAAAGCCATTGGTAAAATCATCATAGCCAAATGAAACGCGGGCGTTTACATTATCGGCATAGATCCGCAGGTCATTCCCGGAAACCGACAGGCCAACATCGCCTGTTCCACCGGGATAGAGGGTGATTTTTTTGGTTAGCGAAGGCGGGAATGTCAATGGTGCGGTCGGGTTGGTATTGCCGCCAAGTCCAAGATTGCCGCTACTGTTCATGAAAAACCGGTAGGTGCCTGCAGTCCGGTCGAATATGAAAAAATTGCTACTGATATCGGTTTGCGTTTCATATAAATGCCCGCCAGCGGATTTGTATTCAATACCCGCGCTTCCAGAGGAGGATTCCACACGGAGTTGGGTGTATGTATTATTCACGAGGTGCAACCCGGTGCCAGCCGAACCTAACGCAGGAGCAGTGGTTCCGATGCCTATATTGCCATTTAGCAGCACTGTGAGCGCATTGGAACGGGCGGCATCCGAGGTTCCATTACCGATTTCAAAGAGCCGGTTTGTATTTGATGTATCGTTAAACTGGCCTATCGCCAGTTCACTGGTGCTTCTGGTTTTTGTGTTATTCCCGATGGCAAAACTATTCCAGCCCTTGGCGTTTGTTCCATAGCCGAATGCGGCAGAAAAATCGCCAGCGGCCCAGGTGTGTGTGCCAAAGGAGAAACCAAGGAGTCCAGATGAAATGGAACGGTCACCACCACAATAGGATTGTGTGCCGCTGGCAATTGTAAAATACCCATCACTCAAAGAGTATTCGCCACTGGCTAGAGTACCCCAACCCAGACTGGTGGCATAACTGCCACTGGCTGTATTATTGATTCCTAAACTTGTTGAACCATAGCCACTGGCTGTATTACTATTTCCCAATGCGACAGCTGACGGTCCACTCGCAGTATTAAAACCACCAAGTGCTACAGACAAAGCACCAGATGCCTTTACATCGGTTCCAAAAGCAAAGGAAACTACCCCAATACTGTCTTTATCCCATTGCGTAGATGACACAGCACCAGCCCGTAGTGCTCCCTTTTGCGGATACCACATCAGCCTCACCCCTTTGCCCGAGGCAGGTGGAAGATAGGAAGTGCTGTTGGGTATGGTGAGCGGTCCAGAAAAGAGCACCGCACTGTCATTTACATGCAGCAGGGCTGTGGGACTGCTGGTGCCAATACCTACATTCTGGGAGAGGCTTACATAACTGCACAATAAAGTAAGGGGCAATAAAAAATAGCGTTTCATTCGTTGGTTACTGAAGGTTATGGGAGATGTGTTTGCGTGAATGTATCAATCCAGCCCTGGCAAACACTCCCCTTAAAAGGGGATTTAACTGCGCTTAACAAAAAAACCAAGCAGTGGGACATCTCGGCCACAATTCAATGTTGATTCAGATCAAATGAAGAATAAAAAAGCGCTGACTCCTTTATGTGAAAAAGGAAAATCAGCGCATTACAAGTAGTCCCGACAGGATTATTATCGAATAAAATTGTAAACTGGGTTAAAGAAATCCATGACCGCCTTTCAGCTATCCAGTCTCTCGGAAAGGTAGGAAAAAATTGCTATTGAATCTGAATATCCGAGCAGAAAAGGCTTGATGTTACCAGCTATATGAATAAGGCTTTTTAATAGGCTCCAGCGTTTCCCGATCGATATCTTGCAGCAGTTCATCAGGAGTTTCGGTAAAGGGATCATACCAGTCGGCTTTCTTCCTGGCCCATGAAAGCCATGATTGCAGCTCGTCATTCAGGCGGTTTTCAACCTTGGCTTTAGCTTCAACTTCGTTGATGTAATTTCTCAGATTAACAGCTTTATGCCAGCGGGCTGATTTGAGAAGAGAGTGTTGCAAAAAGTGTGTCAGTTTGAAGTTTAGTAACTTTAAAACTAACACAAATGGAGATGACAGAAAAACAATCATTTGACTTCGAAGCTTTTAAAAAGCAGGCCGCCAGCCGGTTAAAACAAGGAGGAAGTTTGCTGGGGAAAGAAGGTGTATTTACCCCGCTGCTCAAGCAGTTCCTGGAAGAGGCCATGAACGGCGAACTGGAAGCCCATATCGAAGAGGAAGAAGCTCCTAACCGCAAGAACGGAAAGGGCCGCAAGCAGGTTAAAACACCCGTGGGGAATATCGAGATCGAGACTCCCAGGGACCGCAATGGGACCTTTGAGCCGGAAATCTTAGCCAAACGGCAAAAGACCCTGGGGGTGGACCTGGACCGCCAGATCATCGCACTGTACGCCCGTGGAGCCAGCTACGGCGACATCCGTGACCATCTCAGCGAGATGTACGATCTGGATGTATCGCCCGCCACGATCAGCCGTGTTACCGACAAGATCCTGCCCCTGATCCAGGAGTGGCGTAGCCGGCCATTGGAACGGGTCTATCCCTTTGTCTGGCTCGATGCGATCCACTACAAAGTAAGGCACGAAGGCCGGGTAGTTAACCGGGCAGTTTACTGCATCATTGGGCTTAACCAGGACGGGTATAAAGAGCTGTTAGGCATGTACATTGGCGAGAACGAAGGGGCGAAGTTCTGGCTGCAGGTACTTACTGATCTGCAGAACCGGGGTGTTGAGGATATCTTCATTGCATCGATCGATAACCTGCAAGGGTTCGCGGAAGCCATTGAGACGATCTTTCCGCAAACGGAAGTCCAGCTCTGTGTGGTCCACCAGATCCGCAACTCCCAAAAGTATCTTTCCTACAAGGATGTAAAACCATTCATGAAGGATCTTCAAGGGGTGTATCGGGCAACCACCAAAGAGCAGGCGGAGCGCAGCCTGGAACAACTGGCCACCAACTGGGGCCAACGCTATCCGAAGGTGATCGAGTCCTGGCGCAAGAACTGGCCCAGACTGAGTCATTACTTCCAGTACGTGAAAGAGATCCGACGGATCATGTATACCACCAATATCATCGAAGGGTTCCACCGCCAGCTGCGGGCTGTAACCAAAACCAAGGGGGCCTTCCAAAGCGAAGACGCACTGATGAAACTACTGTTTTTGGTACAGGAAAACATCACTGCCAAGTGGAATAAACCGGTACACAACTGGAACCAGACCCTAGCTCAGTTATCGATTATTTTTGGAGAAAGACTTAAATTGAATATCTGATGAAATCAGAACTGACACAGTTTATGTAATACATCCTTCTTTTTGAATCTCAATTTTTCTTTGGTTTTCTTCCCGCTGTTTTTGCCACATTTTATGTCTTTCGTTCAGTTCTTCACTTATGAGTTCAAGCTTTGCCAATATTAACGATAATTGGTTTTCTAACTTTAGCTTTCCATCGATCCACTCCCGGTTGTACAATACCTCATCAAGCTTAAATATTAAAATATCCGTTGGAATATAATCATAGGTCTGCCATCGTTCTTTTCCAGGAACTCTTTTTGTTTTCTCTCTAAGGCTTACTTTCAGCTTTTGTGTATTGATTAAAATATTAGTAGAGTCATTTTCAATTAATATTTCATGCCCTCTTGTTTTTAATGCTTTTATTAATGTATCCATAAATCTCAACGCTCTTAGAATATTACCCTTTGCAACCCTGATCTCTAATCTGTTTCTTTCACAGGATACCAAACCATTGTGCTCATACCTGTCTTTTCTGTTAAGGCTTTCTCTTGCTGCCACAATCAGATTATCGGGATTGCTGAGCTTGTCAGGAACAGTTAAACCAGACTTCATTTCTGTTTCAATTTTTTGCTGAAGAATTTTTGAAGGAGAAGGGGTAGCTAAATTTTTTTTCATTTCTTCCGTTCTCAGACTCAGCGTGACGTCCTGTTCACCTGTATAACTCGTAGAAAGTTTAGGCTTATTTGTTTTCTTACCGAAGTGAAGTTTTTGCCAATGGCCTGCTTTAGGCAATGGTATTTCCATTTTGATGCAGATTTTTCGAAGTCCAACATCTGATATCGCATATTTCCGGGAAAGAGTAAGCAGCGGGACAGACCAAACTAAGTCGTATAGTTCTTTACGGGATAATGTTTCTTTTTCCATAGACTTCATTTATTTAGATGTGGGATACTGGAAGATTGTACCAGTTCTTATTTAATAATGTAAATCCAATTACATTTTCCTGCTTTAATTTTTAAGGAGTATTATTTGCGAAAAAAATGCAGGTTTCGATACTTTATGCAAAAAAAATTACTTTCCAGTGTAACTGATCAATTCTTGAATCAATGGTGGCTTGAATAAAACCATTAATTTCAATTTAGCCTATGGCTATGTGTTGATTTTTCTGTATGGAATTTCGGTGCCAAAGCGTTGATGTATTTAACCAATTGAGCTATTGGGATAAGTTGAAACATCCTCATAAATCAACTCTTTCAGCCTGTGATTTTCTACTATATTCAAGTTCACTTGAGTTTAAATAGACGATTTTTTATTTATTTCATTCAATTTAGAAATCAGCTTATTCAAAGGATTTATTTGTTTTGCAAGAAAAGCATGCGTATAAAAAACATCGATATCCTATAATACTCCCCTAAAATCGGGCCAGTGGGTTAGTTAATAATTTTCATTAAATTAACCTCAATTATGAACAAGCAACCCCGAAAAAAATTTAGCGCCGACTTTAAGGCAAAAGTAGCACTTGAAGCTGTAAAAAATCACCCCTAAAATCGGGCCAGTGGGTTAGTTAATAATTTTCATTAAATTAACCTCAATTATGAACAAGCAACCCCGAAAAAAATTTAGCGCCGACTTTAAGGCAAAAGTAGCACTTGAAGCTGTAAAAAATCATCAAACGCTAGCCGAGTTAGGCAAGAGATTTGGTGTGAACCCGGTGATGGTCTCCAAATGGAAGGCCGAGTTCCTGGAGAACCTGTCGGCAACGTTTGAAAGAGAAGCGCCTGCCCAACAACAAGATCAGGATACGGAAAAACTGTATGCGGCCATAGGCCAGCTGAAGGTCGAGAATGAGTTTTTAAAAAAAAGTTGCAAGAAGCTGGGGATCGAGATCTGAGGAGACAGCTGGTTCAACCACGTGTTTCAAAAATCTCTGTCCGAAGACAATGCGAACTTTTGTCCATTAGCCGTAGCCAGGTGTATTACAAGCCTGCTCCGGAAAAACCTGAGAATATCGAGATGATGAATATCATGGATCGTCACCTGACTAAACACCCCACAGAGGGCGTAAAATCGATGGTGCTGCTGCTGACTGCAATGGGTTTTATTGCGGGTCCGAAGCGTATCCGGAGATTATTCAGGATCATGGGCCGAAACACCCTTTACCGTCGTAAGAACCTGACCAAATCAGGACTGAGGGAGTTTATCAAGCCCTACCTGCTCAAAGGGATAAAGATTTCCCATGCCAACCAGGTCTGGTGTACAGATATCACGTTCATCCCGATGAAGCAGGGTTATATGTACATAACAGCCATTATCGATGTGTACAGCCGTAAAATTGTCGGTTGGGGTATCAGCAACTCGATGTCCGCCCAGTGGTGCAAGAACGTTTTGGAAGAGGCAATTGCCACTCACGGAAAACCCGAAATCGTGAATAGCGACCAGGGCAGCCAGTATACCAGTGCGCTGTGGACGCAATACCTTGAACAGGAGGGCATCCTGATATCAATGGACGGCAAAGGCCGGGCCCTAGACAATATCTGGATAGAACGCTTCTGGAAGACTTTGAAATACGAGTACGTGTACTTGAATCCCGTCGATGATGGCTTTGAACTTTTTAAGGGAGTTCAAAGCCACATCGACTACTATCACGATAAAATCCACCATACTACCCAAAATCCACCATACTACCCTTCAAACACCCAATATCCGGTATCAAGAGTCTATTCAAAGAGCTGCGTAATGACCATGGAAATGAAAGAAACCTTAACTTAGCTAACGACCCTTCTGGTCCTAAATTAGGGGAGTATTATATTACACTCAGCGGGATAGTGCAGAATCCTCGCTAAAGTTTGGTTTTCTCTCGGAGGTTGGTAAAAACAAACCGGTTCATTCCTGAGCCGGTTTTTTATTGTATATCTACTTTCGTTGTTGGCTGATCACTCGTTTTTTACAGAGTAACAGGTGGCTTAAGAAACTGAACTTATTAAAGTTTTCTTGTCAAACAAATGCCGCACTAATTGATGAATGATTAAGGATCATTAAAGAATTAATGAAAATTTAGTGAAGACAGTTTGTGTGATAACTATACAAATTGCTCATGATCGTGTTTAAATATTCCCCAATATATTCATAGAGACACCACTAATCTTTTTCTCTCTGCATAGCTTTTCAAACAAATCCCTTATTATTTTATAGTCATTATGAATCGCACATGGGTGTGTTGCAGAACATTTACTTAAGCCCAAACCACATTGATTAAAAACGGCTTTCCCATCAATAGCTTCTACGATATTTATTAAAGACTGATTCTTTTGATTAGAACTAACATAAAATCCACCATTGGGCCCTTTGCTGCTGTTAATCACCTTTTCTTTTACCAATGTTTGCAGCAGCTTACCCACCGTATGTTCACTGGCCTGAATATAATCAGCAATTTCTTTAATGCCCGCTTTTTCACCTGATTCAAACTTTGAAGCAAGATAAATCACGGCCTTTATAGCGGTTTTGCAAGTAAGACTTAGCATTATTAATTATCTATTTAAATAGTGTTTCCCCTGTTCTGAAATCCGTTCATGACTCCAGAGCGGATCAAAACTCAATTGCAATACAACGGATTCACCCCGGAATGTGTTTTCCAAGACACGTTTTACCGCAGTTGTTATTGATTCCCCCATTGGGCAAAACTGTGTTGTCAATGTCATGGTTATATAAATTTTTCTTTCAGCCTCATCAAAGTCCACCTGGTATATCAGTCCAAGATCAACTACATTCAATCCAATCTCCGGATCAAGGACGCTTTCCAACGCAGCTAATGCCACAGTACATTTAATAGTGCTATTAGTAATAACGTTCATTGTATTTTTCGTTTATGTAACAACAGTCTTATCACATTCCAATTATACAAAACAGCAGCAATAATCAGTACAGCAGCAGCAATAGAAAGCATTGAAGGGTTGGAAAGACTTGCTCCTGTTATAAACAAGACAAAACCTGTAAGATAAATCAATGCCATGACAAAGAATACCTTATTATTAAAAAGATCTTTAGGGTTTGGTGTTTTGCCTAACCCTGCTTTATCATGATATACTTTATTCCAAACGATAAATGGTAGCGTTTTAAATGTCATTCCAAAGATGATGGCGGTTATCCATCCAAAAAAAATAATGAACCCATAAATAAGTGCCATTCTTCCACTCATTTTATCGGTAATAAAACAACCAGTGACAACCAGCAGGAAAACAGGCGGCACGATCATCAGTAGTACTGAAAACAGGGATATCTTCATTTGTTCATCGATCCTTTTACGGATACGAAACTTAAAACTCTGGTAACAATAATAGGCAAATAAAATAAGAGCTAACAAAACGGCTATAGCGGGAATTATAAAAAGATAATCATTCGAAACGAAAAGAAACGACATCATAAAAAATAGCAAACCGCCATTGATCAGAATAAAAATAAGCCAAAGCAGCCTGTTATTGCTATATTTTGATATCAAGAACATCGGGATTAATCGTGAGCCTACACCGGTAACCAATAATAAGAACCACCCAATAATTCCGAGATGGGCGTGTAAAGGAAGATAAGACAATGAACTTTCCGGTAAGAATTTATAACTAAAATTATATACCAGTGTCAAACCTATGGCAACTGTAATCAGCAACCAAAACGAACCCGTCAGAACAAAAACTGCATGTATGTTTTTGTTTTTACCTATCGTCAGATAAAGATTAATAACATAACAGACGGCTGCAAGCAAAACAAGACCTCCTCCCCAGCGGGCTGGCCAGCCCATGTTGAAATTATGAAAACCATAAACCAATATAGGGATTCCAATGCCAGCGAATATAAACGAGGCATAAGCAAGTTTGATGCTATGCAAACTTTTTTCGGTCAGCACAGGCACCAACTGGTGGCTGGCACCTAAAATAATCATGGTTCCCCATCCCAATGCCATAGTATGAGTAATGGCGAGAATATGCGGTTGAAAATAATGTCGCGTAAATGCTTCAGCAGAAAAACACAACATGATTGTGCTGATCAAAAGCGAGCCTGCAGCATACACATAAAAGGGCAGCACTACCTTATGAGAGGTGTTTTTAACAGTAATATCCGTGCTGCCGGGAGCAAACATTTCAGGATTTAAAAATTAATAAATGTACTTCGCCATCATGGATCTCATTTACCCGTAGTCAAATTTTCTTTCGGCCAATTCAGGCAATAAAAACACAGGGATGCGCTTGTGATAAACAAATAATGCACGATCAACGGGTAATTTCTCTAACGCCTCAAGTATCTTCATCATAGGCAAAGGCATTTCCAGGTGACGGACATCAATGGTTACTAAATTATTTTCAAGCCTCCTAATAACCTCATCCCAATCTTCACTTGTTTTCTTTTCAAGTGTTTCGACGGTTTTTGCGCTTGTTATTTTATGAAAATAAGTATTGACCAGATTGTCATTTATGGTTTCGACATAATAGTCAAATCCTTGTTTGCTCAAAATTTGAATCAAGGGTACGGGTTCAAAACTATTGGTGAGTTTTAATACCTCACCCCTTTTTAATTGCTTTATCTTATCCATGATGATATGGAAAGGATCTTTACCACTTTCAATAACAGGTCTTACATCTAATTCAGCGGTTTGTGTCTCATTGATTGTTTTGACAAATGGAGGAACAGTATTTGATATTTCTTCTTTTTTAACCTGAACTGTTTTATCAGCTACAAAGCCCAGTGGTTTCAGTTTCTCAAAGAAGTCATCAACCGAACATCCACCTGCTTTGCTTGCCATGCTGATGGAAGTCCGTGATGCCATCAGCTTTCGCAATAATGGATTGCGCAGTTTATTGAACTTGGGCGCTATGCTGATGATGATTTCCAGGGCACCGGGATGCTGTTTTAGTATTGCAGCAATTTTTGTATTGACGTTAATATTCATTATTAAATTTTCAGCAGGGTTTTCAGCAGGATAATTTTTTTTCAATCTCCAATGCTTTGGGAAATAAAATATTATTTTCCAAGTGCACATGCAAATACAGGTCTTCTTCAAATTCATCCAGCAAACGATACAACAGACTGTACGAAGCACAGGCATCTTCCGGCAAACTGTAATTGCTGGTGAGTTCCCGTATTTCAGAAAGATTCTTTGCAACCATCTCGTGTTCCATTTCCATCATATTGATCGGGTTTTGAACTGTACCAAAATGCGCAGCCTGCAACGGTTGGGTATTGTTTTCGGCCACCGCCAGTTCTTTTATATAAGGAAATAAAACTTTTTCTTCTTTCACCATGTGGTTCATCATTTCGGTATAAACATCATCCACCAGTTGTTTTACCGGCAGCAATTCCGCATGGCGGCCTCCATGAACTTTTGCCACTTTATCAGCACAAGCTTTTATATCCGGTAAATTTTTCTTTATATAACTATGATGTGTATTCACAATATAGTCAGCGAGAAAATCAAGACTCCACTCAGTATAAGGTAAAGGGCGGGAAGAAGGAATTTTATCAGCCTGCTGCAATTCCTGTTCGATTTTTGTTACATCGAATCCTTTTTCTTTACATGCTTCTTTCACCGTTTTCTTTCCGCCACAGCAAAAATCCAAGCCATATTTTTTAAAAACCTGAGCCTTGCGCAGGTCTTTTGCCGCTATCTCGCCCAGTGTTTCATCTTTTTCTCCACTAATATGTTTGGTGATGTTTACTTTCCACTATTCAGGTCCCTGTTCCAGGTATGTCCAGGTAAAAATATTTCCTCTTTCACCGAGCAATTGATAATAGAGCGGCTTGGGATCATGGTCATTGTGAATGGTCAGGCTTTCACCTTCATTTAATTCATCAAAATGCCTGAAAATAGTTGGATGTTTTTTGCCGGGGCTCAAGGATTGTTACATCAAGGACATTATCTGTTTTTGTTTGCATAATTATAATTTTAGAATACAAAGGTAACGGAAACCAGTAAATAAAAGTATTTAAGTACTTTTATTTACTAAAAAGTGACAATTCCTCCCTGCTCCAAACCAATTTGCTTCCAAAACCAAGGCTTTTGTCGGTGAATTTTATATAATCGATCCGAATCGTCCATAGTTCACCCGGTATTGTTCTTGCCATTGGGTGTTTACCATAATAAACAGATGCTGCATTGTTATTTTCATTATCATTGAATGCAAGGACGGCTCCTTCGAATTGTATGCCTTTTATGCCAACCATGCTTAGTTTATCTGGTAAAATAGTTCCGGCAACTGCCGGGTTAAGCCTCAACAAATGAGCATGTTTCGTATCGTTTGAAGATTTATAATACAATAAACACTTATTGTTGTCAAATGCAAAAAACACCGAAAAACAATAAGGCTTTCCCGAGCTATCGATACAGCAAACTGAGGCACAGGTTTGCTTTTTTATAAACTTTTTGATCCGCTCGTTCATACTAATTTTATTATTCTAACAGGGAGACTTTGGCTGTTTGCTTTAATTTTTTTGCTGCTGTTTTATTTATATAAGTACCAAAACGCACGGAAACAATAATTCAAATTGCACTTTCATCAATATACTCATTGGTCTTTTCCGTTTCTATGTGATTTGCGTTTGCGCATCAGCGCTTCTTCATATTGTTTCTTTTCGGATAGAGTAACTGGTTTTACAGGAATGGTCTTTGTAGGCTTACCATTTTTGGCAAGCGCTACAAAAGTGAAATAGGCCTGGCTCACCAATTGATTTTTCCCGGTTAATATATTTCTTGCAAAAGCAAAAACGAATACTTCCAATGACTTGTTAAAACTCCTTGTTATGCTGGCAGAAATGGTAATAATATCCCCAGCCCGGGCTGCTACATAAAAATCAACCTGGTTGATCGAAGCCGTCACACAAATTTTTTCTGTATGCATTTGTGCGCATACGGCTGCGGCAACATCCATCCATTCTACTAAACGTCCTCCCTTTAAAATGCCTATTGGGTTAGTGTCGTTGGGACATACCACTTCGGTCTTAACCGTTTCAGATTCCGATGGCTTTTTATAGTTTTTCATTCAATTTGCTTCAATACACCAGCAATGGAATGTTCCGGTAGTTTGTCCATAATTAAGGTCAAGATTTTATCTGCCTGTATCAAATCAAAATCTTCGTGCTGCCTTTTACTGACCCCCATCGCTGTCAGCTCAAGATGCATATCAGGGGTAATATGGTGATGGTGCAGACATGCTTTGCTGCAGGCTAAGGGACAACCATCAATAACAATGATTTTTCTGCCGGAAAGCGCTGTGCGGACAAGTGATTTTACATTCCCACCCACCCCCGCAATACAGGACATTTCAGCTATTCCTGCCCGGTCAAGCTGTATTGCAATATAATTAGCCATCTGCGCAGCGCTGCTGCAACCCGAACAGGAATAGACAAGAGGCGTTTTAGACATTAGTTCTTTTTTCACGTTATCCAGATCGTTGGATTAGTTATGATTTACAATTTTCCTCTAATTGCTTTTCTACTTTATTTGAAAAGATTTTTTCTCCATTGAAGTTGATCTCCCAGGTAACAGGCATTGCTTTTTTCAGCATGTGGCTTACTCCGCATATTTTTTCCTGGGAGTCACTAACAGCTTTCAGTACAGCTTCGTTCTGAGCAACCTGTCCTTTTATTTCATAGTTAATATGAATGGCAACGTATTCAAGCGGCGGTGTCCTGCTTAGTTCGCCGGTTACTTTTAAATTAAAATCCTTCACTTCAATATTGGCCTTGCGAAGTATCGCTACAATATCCATACCTGTGCAACCGGAGAGGGCCACAAGAATAAAAGGTTTAGGAATAGGGCCCATTTCTTCACCACCTGACTGTTGCGGTGCATCCATTATATCTGTATGACCATTGACCAAAGCGTTGAATTGCATCTTTCCCATCCATTGCGTTTCTATTTCATGTTGAGCCATATAAATAATATTTATTGATGTTTGAAAATTTTCAGACAGTAACAATTTTATTAAACAGCGATCGGCTTTTCTTCGGTTAAACTTGCGGCGGATTGACTCATTGGTGCAAAGCAATCATTTTGTTTCAAACCTTTCCTGCTTTTCACAATAAAAATAACAAGCGGGATCACTCCTCCCACGGTGAATAGGGATCCTCCGATGATGCGTAACCAGGTCAATGTTTGAAACCCGGTACTCTCAATAAAAGAATGACTGCGGGCATACCATAAGCCCTGTTCTGTTACTGTTTTAAATTGCCATATACCTGCAGGGAACAAATCAAGTAAAACCATCAATAGCAATCCAATATTAATCGACCAAAAAGCAGTTTTAATAGTTCGGGGTTTCCACCAATCTGCTTTCAATAATAATTGGGTACAAAATAATACGGCTGCCAAGGCAAGATTTCCATATACACCCATCAGTGCAGCATGACCATGGTTAACGGTAAGGTAGGTGCCGTGTTCATAGTAGTTAGCAATAGGAAGGTTGATAATGAATCCTAATACACCCGCTCCAAAGAAATTCCAGAAGTTGACTGCAACTAAAAATAAAAACACTTCTGAAAATCCAAATCGTTTATTCAGATCGCCGTTTACTTTATTGTTTGCTTCAAGTACTTTGGGAAGTTTGCTGAAACGCCAGGCTTCAAGGGTGAGTAATACCAATGGCACCACTTGTAAGGTAGAAAACACAGAACCAAGTGCCATTGTGAAAACAGGTTTTGCATTCCAGTAAAAATTATGCGAGATGCCCAATAAACCCGAACCGAGAAACAATAAGGTTGCTAAATAAATAACTCTAGTTGCGGCCTGCCTGCTTACCAAACCCATCACTACCATGAAATAGCCGATCAGTACCGTAGTAAACACTTCAAAGAATGCTTCTGCCCACATGTGTACTACCATCCAGCGCCAGAAATCTGCAATGACAAAATTGGTTTTTGGCGTAGCAACGAAACCAGAGATCAATAACAAAATAATGCTGAACGTTGCATATACTAACCAATTAGGTAAAGCCCACGGTTGTTTCAATTTCATCACAGGTCTAATGCCCCGGTACAATGTGATTGCCCAGATAATAAATACTACCCCAAGTAATCCCTGCCAAAATTTTCCGATCTCGACATATTCCCATCCCTGGTGACCAAACCAATACCAATTTTTTCCTGTGACGCCTTTTGGACCAAGCAATATACCGGCCATTGACCCTGCCACCAATATAATGGTGATCCAAAAAATAGTATTGATCAATTTTACCTGTTTGGGTGCTTGTTTTGGTGAGACAAGCGACATCATAAAAAACGAAGCACCGATCCAACAAGCCGATATCCATAGAATAGATAGTTGTACATGCCAGCTTCTTGTTACAGTAATGGGTAACGGTTCAGAAATATTAAATCCAAAAAAATTGACAAGTCCCACAAAATCATGAACAGTTAGAATGCCTGCTAAAACCTGAACAGCAAAGAGCAAAATAGCAACATAAAAAAACTTGTACGTAGCTCTTTGTACAGCATCGGGCTGGAATTTTTGGATTTCTCCTTTTGACATGAATGGCTGCGCATTGCTGGTATAAACAGTGTCGTCCAGCTTTTCCAGTTTACCATGATAATAGAGTACAACGCCAAGACCAAATATCAATCCCAATGATCCAATGATGCTCCAGAGGATGATTGCAGCACTCGGCATATTGCCAGCCGATGGATCATAAGGCCAGTTATGTGTATAACTGTAACGTTCTCCCGGTCTCTCCACACCGCAAACCCATGCCCCCCAGAAAAAGAAGGCAGTCAATGATCTTATTTCATTTGTGTCAGTGATATATTTTGCCGGTTTAAATGCCCCGGAAAAAGAAGGGTCAGTAAATTTTTGAGTATAATATCTTACCAATTCATTTGCGGAAAATAGCTGTGCATCGGTTAACGTTACACTATTATTTTCTTTAGAATACCGGTTGGTTTTGATTTCTGCTTTTATCTGTTCGGCCATTCCTTTCTTTACTAATTCATCATTGAGGCCTGCTGTCATTTGCGACCGGTAATAATCATTCATATAGTGAGAAACCATGTGCAACGCTTAAGCAGATTAATCAGGCCCTCGGTTAGCGCCATCACCAAACATACTGCCATATTCCATCAAAGCATATTTCTGAAACACCGCTTGTCCTTTCAGCACATCTTCTTTTGAAAACACCGTTTCATTTTTTGAAGAAACATAGTTAGCAACCGGCGGGGCTTCGGTATAAGTATGCATAGCTATCATCATCACCCCAGCGATGCTGATGATGAAAATAATTAATAAAGGCAACCACCAGTTTTTGGGGTTCAGCAGGTAACTGATAAAACTTTTATTTGCCATAAAACAGAATTATTGTGTAAATATAATAATTAAGGATAAATTTGTCCTTAATTATTTATGCGGGTTTTACTTGGTCAGTGAAAATCTGCGGGCAATATCGTCCCTGGCTGTTTATTGCCACGGTCTTTCTATTACCTGTCATCAAAAGAAACATACCTCCGGATTATTATTTATGCTGCAGATCAAAAAAATATTTCACTTTGAAATGGCTCATGCCATCGATGGTTATAATGGGCTATGCAGGGGCATACATGGTCATTCTTATGAGTTGCATGTCACCGTATCAGGTACTGCCGGTGATAGTGATTACATACGAGCCCCGGGTTTTATTTTAGATTTCAAAGAATTAAAAAACATGGTAAACTCAGAAGTTATCGAAAGGCTCGATCATAAGCTGCTTTTGTCAAACAGTTTTCTGGATAAAAACCCTGGTATGCCTTCGCCCGAAAACATAATAATGTGGAATGCAGAGCCCACAGCAGAAAATCTGCTTATTTTTATACGCAATGCAATTACAAAGAAATTACCTGGAAGCGTACAATTGAAGGCTTTAAAATTATACGAGACAAAAGATTCTTACGCCGAATGGATCAATAAGAGCATTTAGAAAATAACAAGTAGATTACCTTTTAAAAAAATATGCATGTTTTCAAAAGCAACTGAATATGCTTTGCGGGCTACCATCTATATAGCCCAAAGGAGTTCGGATAAAAATAAACCGGGACTTGCTGAAATCGCAAAAGCAATTGACTCTCCCCGGTCATTTACAGCTAAAATATTGCAGCTACTTTCCAAAGACAATAAAATAGTCAGTTCAGTACGGGGGCCAAACGGCGGTTTTTTTCTTACTGAAAAAGCTAAAAAATTACCGGTGCGATCCATCCTTGTAGCTATGAACGAAGACGGAATACTGGGAAAATGTGTACTTGGACTAAAGCAATGCTCAGAAGTCAAACCCTGCCCGATGCATGCCAGTTATAAGTTAATAAAAGGCCGGTTAATTGATCTGTTCGAAACAAAAAGTATTCAATCACTTGCTGATGAATTTAAGAATGGAGGAGCTAAACTGAATAACAAAATAAAATAATCATCTTAAGCTTTGCTTTAATCTGCAGGATGAATATTTAATAGCAGGATTAAAATTTGATAAAAAGCAGGTAGCCAAGACGGCATCTATATAATTTTGCATCATGGCAGAAAGAAAGCCCCAATCAAGAAGCGAACAGTTAGCCCCTTTATCAAGGGAGCATTACGAAGGCCTGTTATTCGCGTGGAGAATACGGGAAGGGTTAAAGAAAAATGTTTCATTACTGGTTATAAAAGAATTTATGAGTTGGTTCTGGTCTAACCACCTGCAAGAACATTTTGATAGTGAAGAAAAATTTTTGCTGATTCAGTTGCCATCAAATGATATATTGGGATTACGGATGCAACAAGAGCATAATGCTATGAGAGAATATATATTTAAAATTGAAAGTCTGGCTGTTTCGGAAATCAATGCATTTGTTGTACTCCTTCATGATCATATCCGCTTTGAAGAGCGGGAGCTATTTCCCCATATTGAGCGGATTATTCCCAAAGAAGGACTGGATGATATTTTTCGACAGATTGATAAGAACGCACACCCCCCTTCTGAATGGAAGGAACAATTTTGGAAGGGGTGATTGCAACAGATCTCAAATCCTGATGTTGTTTCCACATACTGAATGAAGCATTATTTCTATATAAGGAAAATTGTTTCTGCGTGACAATTTAAACTTTCATTTATTATTAATTTTACATTAGGGATCTTTTTTTCAGAAGGGTTTTTTTGCAAGGACTGAAATTATAAATGCAGCTTGTTCTTCTCTCCGGAATTGCATTTAAAAAAATATATTGCTTTTTTATTAAGTTAACTCAAAACTCCAGTCATGAAACATTTTCTTTTCTGCGCGACCATGATTTTATTTTGTTATCAGCCTGCTCAGATAACAAACATAGCGGGGAGCAATCTTCCAAATTGTATGGTTCTCCAAAAGCAGTCGTCACAACCCAGCCCAACAGTGATATACATAGCAAAGGACCTTTGGCATTTGGGCCGGATGTACCAAAGCTTCAGGACGGTGACACTATTGATGTTAAATTCGATGTTACTCATGAATTGTTTCAGGTTTCAAAAGCGGTATCCTATGTAGCCTGGATGTATGGAGGATCAGTACCTGGACCCGTTTTGCATGTAAAAGTTGGTCAAACCATCCGCTTTTCAATGACCGACCGCTCAAACGATACCATGAAAAACATGACTATGCAGATGAATATGATACCGATGCCTCATTCAATAGACTTCCATGCAGCAATGGTAAACCCGGAAGATAAGTATCGGAGTATTAACCCCGGAGAAACCATACAATTCAGGTGGACGGCGAACTACCCCGGTGTGTTTATGTATCACTGCGGGACGCCGATGGTTTTAATGCATATGATATATGGTATGGTTGGAATGGTCATTGTAGAACCAAAGGACGGCTATCCGGGAAAAGCAGATCGTGAATTTGCAATTGTTCAAAATGAATTCTACTTAAAAAAACAAGGAGATGTTTACATTCCTGACACAGCTATTGCAAGATTAAAACAACCCAGTTTCGTAACGTTTAATGGTAAGGTGGGGCAATATGTGATCAACCCACTGAAAGTAAAAGCTGGAGAACGAATTCGTTTATACCTGCTGAATGTCGGGCCAAACAATGCTACCAGTTTTCATGTGATCGGAACCATTTTAGACAAGGTATGGATAGATGGAAACCCGAAAAATGAGCTTGTCGGATTACAATCAGTTTTTCTTGGCCCGGCCAGTGGTGCAGTAATAGAATTTGTAATTCCTGAAAAAGGCCGCTATACTTTTGTTGATCATTCGTTTGCAGATGCAGATATGGGAGCAATGGGCGCTTTTGTTGCCGAATAATCTTGAAAGGGCTGGAATATGAAACAAAAAAAATTATGGGTAACCCTGTGCTTAGTCAATTTATGCATCCTGGCACTGTTGGGTCTTACGCTACGAACAAAGTTTTTGTTCCCGATTCCCTTTGTTGACTACAGAAACTTTTTAAGTGCCCATTCTCATTTTGCTTTTGGAGGCTGGGTAACCCTTGCTTTGATGGTACTGTATATTGAAAAACTGCTCGGTGAAAAGCAGCAACAAAAAAATGTCTATCAATGGTTACTTTGGGGCATTGAGATCTCTTCATTAGGCATGGCTTTGTCTTTTCCCTTTCGGGGCTATGCCTTTTTCTCCATTCTTTTTTCTACAACATTCATTTTTATTACTTACTTATTCAGTTGGGTATTCATAAAGGACATCTTGATACAAAGAAAACAGAGTGCTGTAAAACTTTTAAGTATTGGAGCACTCCTAAGTCTGGTTATTTCCTCTGTAGGGCCTTTTACACTTGCCTATATTATGGCTACGAAATCAGGCAATGCCATCCTATACCGGAATGCCATATATATTTTCTTGCATTTTCAGTATAATGGCTTATTTACGCTGTCGGTATTTGCACTTTTATTTAACCATCTTATGGGAAATGCAGATACCATTACAAAAAAAAGAATAAATATTTTTAGTGCTATAATGGTAATATCCGTATTACCTGCTGTATTTCTATCGCTCATTATGCGCCACTATAACGTTTATGTTCATGGCATTGCAATAGCAGCCTGTATATTATTGTTGCTGTCACTTATCTATTTTTCCCTGTTTGTTTTTAAGCTAAACTATGCGGCTGTAAAAATTGTAAGGCTGGCGCACCTACTTGTGGTGCTTTCTTTGGTTTCATTCACTATTAAGATGCTGCTGCAGTTAGGAACCGTCATCCCTTCGCTCCGGAATACTGTTTTTGGATTCAGGCCAATAATTATCGGCTTTCTTCATCTTGTATTTCTTGGTTTTGTCAGTTTCTTTATCCTTTCCGATTTCATTACCAGCGGATGGCTAAGGGTAGAAAAAAAACTGGCTTACAGTTCAATCATTTTTTTCATCGCTGCGGTTATTATAAATGAAGTCATTTTACTGGTTGATGGTATCGGACTAATGTTTTACTCAACGAGCCAGATTTTTCCCTGGCTACTATGGGGAGCCGCTTTATTATTGTTTACAGGAGCCCTCTTAATAATACTGGCCAGAGCTATTACACCCCGGCCAGCTTCAAATCAGATTACACTAAAATAATTGTTATTTTTTCCCGTCATTGTTTCGTTGAAATTCCAGTATGGCACGGGCATCATTATCACTTAAATTCTGGTTCGGCATTTTCACCAGACACACTTCATACAAATTTTTTGCTTCCTGATTTTTTTCAAGCATTTCTTCTGTGTTCGTAACAAAATTCATAATCCATTCAGGCGTTCTTCTATCTGTAACTCCTTTCCAACCCGGACCAACCAATTTTTCATCAGTTAACTTATGACAGGAACCGCATTTCAGATCATAAACGCCCTTACCGGCAGCAATCATCTTCTGATCAAGGGGATGCGTTAACTCGACGTGTTGAAACTTTCCAACCCCTGCTTTTTCATTACCGCTGCTTGTTTCAGCAGTTTTGTTAGCAGTTGAGTCCGGCTTCGGAGTCTGATTTTCTGAACTTGTTGTGTTTTGCCCTGAATTGTTGCAGGAAACAATGAAGGCAAGACTGAGGATGAAAGTAGCTGCAAACAATACTGTAGATTTCATAAAAAATGGTTTTGTGTTAAAAAAAGAATTATATATAAAACCATGCCAGCCGCGGGATTTATTTGATACTGCTAATTTAACATTGTTATCAATAATATTATTGGGAAGTTTGATTAAGGTTAATAATACAATAAATTATATAAAACAAATAGAGGTTTAAAATAACAAGTGCGGCAATGAATACTAAGGATATTAGATAATTCCGTTAATGTTCTAAGTAAGAAAAAATAAATTTCAGATTTTGGGAATACAAAAATATATGCCTAAAGTTGTTAAAATTCAGAACAGCTTATTACTTAAAAATTGTATTAACCGACATTTAGCGCATCAAAGGGAGAACCAGTATATTGCACAGATATAGGTTAGTGAAAAATAAATCCTATGTCAACAATTATCAGTATTGAAGATTGGTTAGATCAGCACCCCGATCATTCGGAAACAGACAAACGGTTATATCTGACCGCAGAACAGGTAAAATCTTTCCCACAATTTAAGGATGCTACACCCGAAGATATAGAAAACATTATCGGAACACTACATGATCCAGCTTTAATCAGTTATCAGTTATTCTGCCGTGAAGTCTGCGATATTCCCGCTATAAATCAGGCGGCTTGATTTTAACAACAAAAACTTGCATAAGTTGTTGATTATCAATATTATTGTGATGTATTACCTCACTTATTAAACCTTTAAAAATGGAAACGTTAACGATTTTTTCAAAGTATGCGAAGGGTGAAGAACTGGAAATGATTGAAGTGAATGAATGTGTCATTTACACAAGAGTATCCAGCAAGGAACAAATGGAGAACATGAGCCTGGAATCCCAGATGAAAGCCTGCAGGCAATATGCCAGTAAAGCAGGGTATGACATTCTTGGATGTTTCGGGGGAACATACGAATCTGCGGATAGCGATGAACGTAAGGAGTTCAAGCGTATGATTGAGTTCTGTAAAAGAAAAAAGAAGGGAAGGTTAAAGATTATTGTTTACAGCCTTGAACGGTTCAGCCGTACAGGTGATAATGCGATCTGGCTTTCACGCCAACTCAGGCTACTTGGTATTCAGATTGTTTCAGTAACACAGCCCATTGATACCAATAACCCTGCGGGGGTGCTGCAGCAAAACATCCTGTTTCTGTTCAGTCAGTATGATAATGATCTGAGAAGGGCAAAAACAATCACCGGGATGAAAGAACATTTAGAAGCCGGGATATGGCCTTGCCAGGCACCTTTCGGATATGATAATGTTAAAGTCAATGGTGAAATCCTGGTTGTTATAAACGAAAAAGGAAAAATATTGCGAAAGGCATTTTTATGGAAGGCCAATGAAGGCATCACCATCGTTGAAATGGTAAAACGATTAGAGGCGTATGGATTAAAGCTAAAACATAACCGGTTGAGTGCTATCTTAACCAATCCTTTTTACTGCGGCATCTTATCACATTCATTGCTCGAAGGAAAAGTAGTTGAGGGAAGACATGAAAAATTAGTGTCTCAGGAAATCTTCCTGCGTGCAAACAGGGAGAAGGGTAAAATCCCTCATGGTTATAAAGCAGACCCACTGAATGATAACCTGCCATTAAAACTCTACGGCAGGTGTGAAGGATGTGGCGAAAATCTGCGGGGTTATCTGGTTAAGAAGAAAGGGTTGTACTATTATAAATGTGATGGTAAAGGCAAATGTACCTGTAATGTCAGTGCCAAATCACTTCATAAGAAATTTGAACAACTTTTGGAAGACATCACTTTAAAAGAAGAATATATCGAACTGTACAAAATGGAACTGCGCCAGATTTATTCGACGCTGAATACCGAAAGAAAAGATAACGTTGATCATTACAAAGCTAAGATTAAAGAACTGGATGAGAAACTCGAAAGGTTAGAAGAACGCTTTATTGAGGAGGATATAAAGGCTGATTTATATTACAAGCATACTGCAAAACTAAAAGCTGATAAGGAGGAATTAAATCAGTTTTTAAACAAGACACTATTCAGTACCTCGAACCTTGAAAAATACATTGAAAGATCATTGGATTATGTGCTGGAACTGCCGTCTGTGTGGGCTTCCAGTGATTACAGAGAAAAAAGAAAACTTCAAATGAGGGTATTTCCGGAAGGTTTCTTCTATAACAAGAAAAATGACCAAACTCGAACCACAAAAATGAACAGCTTATTTTACTGTATTGCCCGTCTGAAGGGCAATACAGAGGAAAAAAAAGCCGGAACTTCTGAGGTGATTCTCAAAAATTCCGGTTGGGTAGTCCCGACAGGAATCGAACCTGTATCAAAAGTTTAGGAAACTTCTATTCTATCCATTGAACTACGGGACCATATCATTTTTTCCAGTATCAAAAGTTTAGTCCCCAACCTTGTTGGGGATATCCATTGAACTACGGGACCAAAACCGGCCGCAAATATACTAAAATTCAATTTTTTAGGGCCCATGAACCGGTTTCCGGATTATGCCTTATATTTAGGGACTTCACACAGCTGAACGGCTGTGCCTTAAAACGCTGACTGCTATATGAATACTTTTCTTGGTCCCATCGATTGGGTATTTGTAGGTATTTACCTGGTTATTATCGCCGGTATCTCCGTTTGGTCCATCCGCAAAAGCAAAGAAAACCCTTCCGACTACTTTCTCGCCAACCGGAACCTCGGCTGGTTCGTGATCGGTGCCTCGATCCTGGCCTCTAACGTGGGCTCTGAACATATCGTGGGTCTCGCCGGATCTGCCGCCCGCTCCGGAACCGTACTCGGGCACTATGAACTGCATTCCTATCTGGTGCTGGTTCTAGGCTGGGTCTTTGTCCCCTTTTATATGCGCAGCCAGGTGTATACCATGCCCGAATTCCTGGAACGCCGTTTTAACCCTCAGGCCCGCCGCCTGCTTTCGATTATACAACTCCTCAGCTATGTCATTGCCAAAGCCTCAGTTACGATCTCAGCAGGAGCCCTGGTGTTTAACCAGTTCCTGGGGGTGGATTTCTGGACTGGCGCCATTATTCTTGTGGTGGTGACCGGTGTCTATACCATTTTCGGCGGACTTCATGCAGTAATGTATACCGAAGCCATCCAGGCTATTGTGCTATTGCTCGGTTCACTGGTACTGCTGGTATTCGGTATCCAGGAAGTGGGCGGTTGGGATAACCTCATCAGCAGTGTACAACAAATGGGCAAAGGCAAACTCAATATGTTCCCGCCACTCAATGATCCGGAATATCCATGGGCGGGGATCCTGTTCGCTTCACCAATAGTGGGACTATGGTACTGGTGTACCGACCAGCATATCGTACAACGTTGCCTGGCAGGTAAAAACGAACGCGAGGCCCGTCGCGGTACCATCTTTGCCGCTTATCTGAAGCTGCTGCCTTTCTTTATCTTTTTGATCCCGGGCCTCATTGCCTTTGTATTGAAAGAACAAGGAAAACTGCAGATGGATAATTACGATGCCGCCTTCCCCACCATGGTGAAAACATTGATGCCCGTTGGCCTTCGGGGACTCCTGGCCGGCGGATTGCTAGCAGCCCTGATGAGTTCCCTGGCGTCTGTTTATAATGCCTGTTCCACCTTGTATACCATGGATATCTACCAGAAGCAGCATCCCGATGCAACAGAAAAACAACTGGTGCGGGTAGGTCGGATTGCAACCGGTGTGGTGGTACTGCTCGGTATGGCCTGGATCCCCCTGATGTCGCGCATCGGAGGGGGACTTTACAATTACCTCCAAAGCGTGCAGTCGTATCTGGCACCACCCATTGCAGCCGTATTCCTGCTCGGTGTATTCTTCAAGCGCCTGAATGCAACTGGTGCCTATTCTTCAATGGTAGTAGGCTTCATCATTGGTGTGGCTAAACTGACCATGCAGCTTTTCGCAGATAAACTGCCGGAAGGCGGAGTGCTGTACCAGTTCGCTACCATGAACTTCCTGTACTTCTGTATCTATCTTTTCCTGTTCAGTGCCACCTGGATGGTAGTGGTGAGCCTGCTTACACCAAAGCCCACAGAAACACATCTCAATGGACTCACATTCGCAACTACGGTTGCTGAAGATAAAGCCGCATCTCGTGCCAGCTGGAACTGGCTTGATGTGGTGCTTTCTCTGATCGTTGTAGTAATTATCCTTGCCGTAATGCTGTACTTCTCTCCGGCAGGGGTTGCCTGATAGAATGGCCAGCTGTGATACAGATAGTGGTTTTCAATAACATATTAATAACTACTATCTGTATCCTTCTGGTAATCCTGCTGTTTAACTTTATCCGGTGGAGAAAGGAAATACTTTTCCTGCAATACCCTAAACAGCTGAAAATGGCTTTGCAACAACAAATGGTTGCTGATGGCAACCTCTTATTCCGTTACCGGGGCGTTCTGCCTGTCCTGATCCTGATCCCCGCTTTATTGGTTCGGATGTTTACGCTTCCGGACCTCTGGATGCAACCGCATGTACAGCTGATCACCATTTTGGCGTATATGATTTCTTTCGCCGGACTGGTATTGCGGTTTATTATTGTCGGGTATGCCCCGCTGCGTACTTCGGGAAGAAATACCCAGGAACAGATCGCGGATTGCCTGAACAGTACAGGAATGTATTCGCTTTGCCGGCATCCGCTCTATCTCGGTAACTTTTTGATGTGGCTGGGAGCCGCCATACTCACTTTCAACACCTGGTTTATAGGCTTATTCCTGCTGGTCTACTGGCTGTATTATGAACGGATCATGCTGGCCGAAGAGGCCTACCTGCGCGGTAAATTCGGGGAAGCTTATGAAAACTGGGCCGATTCCAGACCCTCATTTATTCCTGCATTGGAGAAATGGGTGCCTTATCAGCAATCTTTCCGTTTCTATAAAGCACTCTATCAGGAAAAGACCGGATTTCTCTGGCTCAACCTGATCTTCTGGGCCTTTACGACAATACCTTTTAATCATCTGGAGAACAGCATTTCCCTACATAATCCCTGGGCCCTGCTCCTCCTGTTTTCCATTGTATTATATATCATACTCAAACTCACCAGACGGAAACTTCGCGCATCCTGATTGTCTGATATCGGCTAATCGGCTCATCGGCTAATTGGCTCATCGGCTCATCAATCATAGATCCGCTCAATCGCATCCCTGTACCGCTCCATGATCACTTTTCGTTTCAGCGAAAGTTTGGGCGTCATCTCACCGGTTTCCACCGTCCATTCATGGGGCAGCAGTTCAAATTTCTTCACCTGCTCTACATGGTTGAAGAATTTATTGAAACTCTCTACCAGTTCGCGGTAAAGCGTGCGGACTTCCTTGTTTCGGATCAACTCCTCATTGCTGGCATCCGCAACCCCATTATGCCGGCACCAGTCGCGCAGGTTGGGAAAAGAAGGTATGATCAGCGCACCCACAAATTTCCGTTCCGGACCTACGATCATGACCTGTTCCACAAAGGGAGATTCTTTCAGTTTGCTTTCAATGGGAAGGGGCGCCACATATTTGCCCCCGCTGGTCTTGAATAATTCTTTTTTCCGGTCGGTGATCTTGAGAAACCGGTTGTCGAGTAACTCGCCAATATCACCAGTCAGCAGCCAGCCATCTTTAATCACTTCTGCAGTAAGGTCGGGCCTTTTATAATAACCCAGCATCACATTGGGCCCTTTACACAGGATCTCTCCGTCTTCTGCGATGCGGAGCTCCACTCCACTGATCGCCGGGCCAACCGTACCGAACATTCTTTCCTCCACTTCATAGCGGTTAACACATATTACCGGAGAGGATTCTGTAAGACCATAGCCCTCGAGTATGGGGATTTCTGCGGCGGTAAAAATGCGGATCAACCGCACCTGACAGGCTGCTCCCCCCGTAACGATACATTTGATATTATTTCCGAGGGCCTCCCTCCATTTGCTGAACACCAGTTTGTTGGCCAGTTTCAGCTGGATCTGGTAGGCCAGGGGAAGGGGTTTGTTGATCTCGTATTTTTCAGCCAGGCCATGTGCCCAAAAGAATAATTTCCGTTTTACACCGCTTAATTCATTACCCTTTGCCATAATGCGGTCATATACTTTTTCCAGCAGCCGTGGTACAGTAGTAAACAGGTCGGGCTTCACTTCCTGCAGGTTGGCGGCAATGGTTTCCAGGCTTTCTGCATAGTAGATGGAGGTGCATTTGAACAAGTGCAGGTAGGTGATCATCCGCTCAAAAATATGGTTGAGGGGCAGAAAGCTCAATGCCTTCAGGTGAGCCTCTGGTGGTAAACAAGGCACCGTTGCCAGTACATTGCTCAGGATATTATTATGAGATAGCATTACCCCTTTTGGAGTGCCTGTAGTCCCGGAAGTATATATGATCGTTGCCACATCTTCATTACGGATGGATGCTGCTGTTTCTTTTACCTGTTCCCGTAATGCCGGTGTGGCGAGGCCAATCACCTCTTTCCAGTGACGGGCATTGGCTACATGTTCGAATGTGAAAATGGCTTCCAGCCGGGGCAGGCGGTCTTTCAGGCTGAGTACTTTCAGGTAGAGGTCTTCATCATTCACAAACACAAACTTCACTGCTGCATCTTTCAATACAAATTCCAGCTCATTTACATTGATGGTGGGATAAATAGGAGCGAGGATGCCACCGCATTGCTGTACGGCAAGATCGAGCAGGATCCATTCCGGCCTGTTTTTGGATAAGATAGCTACTTTGTCACGGCCTTCCACGGTATTGTCATTACGGCTTACACCCAGGGCGAGAAGGCCGGCGCTCAGTGATAACACGATATCTTCCACATCCTGAGTGGAGTATTTCTTCCATTGACCCCCTTCCTTGGCAGCGAGCATATCAGCCAATCCGCCTTTCGACAGTTGCAGGGGGATACAATCAAATAAACGTTGCGGCGTAGTCATGACAGGCAATTTCGTTAGTCCTTAAATATATAGAATTGTGCCCATATAATACCGTAAAACAGCAGGCTTGAATGTGCAATGGTTCATCAACGGCTCCGGAGTATCGGGGCCAGTTCCTGATAAATGATTTTGCCGACAGTATCAGCGCCCCGGTTGGTAAAATGAACAGGGTCATAAAAAAACGTGGTATCGGCTGGGAGTTTTTCTGCCAGGTCTATGAAGGGGATTTGCTTTGCCAGGCAGGTTTCCCGGGTTACTGTATTATACAACTGCAGTTTCCGGTAAAAGAGCAGGCCGTTGTCCATCTGGTTCATGCGCTGCAAAGGATTTCCGGAAACAGGGGTCTGTTTATCCGGACTGGTATAGGCCAGCGCCTGGCTGATAAATACCGGTTGAATACCCTGTTCCCTGCAAAGGGTGATCATATGGTCCAGTCTGGCTCTGTAATTTTTCAGCAAGGGTTCCTGATGGAAGAGGCTGGAATCAATATAGGCGTTACTTAATTCAAGCGGCTGTGCATTGGCAAACTGCCAATAGCGTCGGTCGGAATAAATATCGTTGGGGAACCAGCGATTCTTGAGATCCGTAATGAGGCGCAGGGTTTCACTGTGCGTTCGTAGCCAGCTTTTGCTACGCTGAAAAAAACCTTTCTGCTGATCCATATTGTAATCCGGAAGATCATTCCGGTCTACATCGTTGGCTCCGCACATGAAGAGGATAATATCCGGCTTTACCGGTAATCCGGGCAGGTAATATTTCAGGAGGGCCAGGTTGCCGAAACTGGAATGGCCATCGAGACCGGCATTATTCACCGTAACTGAATCTCCGGAAAGCTGCTGCAGCATATCACACCAGGTATGGCCTTCCGACAAAAAAGTACAGGCCGTGGTGCTGCCTCCGGAGGCCAATATAAACAGGCCCTTTTTACGGGCAGGTTCTGCACCCCGGAATCCCAGGCTGTTGCGGTGGTTGATGATCAGGCTATCCAGGCGGGGATTGAAATCATTGACCAGCCGGTAGGTCGTATTTGTGGCAAGTTCAAAACGCTCTCCTCTTACTTTGTTGGGAAAAGGATAAATGAAGCGGAGCAGTACTTCCAGCGCCAGTAAAGTGAAAAAAACCAGGAATACCGCATAGCGGAGTATTCCGGAAATTTTCCCCCGGGCTTTCATCAGTTCGGCATTTTATTATAATACTGTCCGCCCGGCACTTTGAAGATCCGGTTCTGCTGCAGGCGCAGGAATTCCTTATTGACTTCTGCATTTGAACGGGTCCATTCTTCATAGGCTGCCAGGTTGGTGGCAGCACCGAAGATCCACTGATTATAGGCATCAAAGAATCCCAGTTTCAGCAGCTGGTTATGATGTTCGAAAAGGCGGAAGGGGAAACGGGCTCCATATTTGTCCATCCATTCCAGGATGAAGCGGGTGCGGACTGCAGCAATTGTTTCCGGAGTGATACCGATCGATACGGTTTCTGCATGTTTCTGGTACAGACCGATAAATGCGGCAACAAATTCATTTTTCATGTTCTGGTTCCTTGCCAGATCCGCTTCAGCGTACAATTTTTTATAACCATCCAGCAGCAGCTGCTTGATCTCTACTGTACGCTGGGTATAACTTTCCATGTTCACGAAGATCTCCCCGTACAACAGTCCCCACACTTTATCAGCCGACATATAATAATACTTGGCCGCATTATAATAGTTCCCCGGCAGGCTGGGTTCGCTTTCAATGCCTCTTTCCCAGTTTTTTATCGCTTCGGCAAATTCATTCTTTGCCCAGAGCAGTTCTCCGTATTCATTGTATAAAACGCCGCTGGCCGGAAATTTCTTCAGGGCAGCCTTATACATTTTATCGACTTCTTTCTTCTCTTCCAGGGCTTTATAGATCAGCCCGAGGATCTGGTAGCTCTGTACGTCCACATCCTTGCGTTCGGCAAGCGGTTTGGCCACACCCAGGGCCGATGCCAGGTCCTTTTTATAATAATGGGTCAGGGCCAGGTCTTTCAACAATTCCAGGTTACCGGGATCGAGCTCCAGGGCACGGTTCAATACCACCAGGGCATTACTGAAATCACCCTGACGCATAAAGGTGCGTGCCGTTTCCTGCAGTTTCTTCGGGTCCCTTTCCTGCGCCTGCAGCGAGGAAAAAGCAGCGAAAGCTAAAAACAGGAATACTATTTTTTTCATACAGAAGTTTTCATTTTATCATTCACCACTCACCACTCACCACTCACTATTGACTACTCACCAATCAAATGCGTTAGCAACCCATCCCTCAGCTTGGGTTCAAACCAGGTACTCTTGGGCGGCATCACTTCACCGGAATCGGCAATGGCAAATAATTGCTCAATGGAGACCGGATACAGGCTGAAGGCCACGGCCATCTCCCCGCTGTTCACCCGCTTTTCCAGTTCGCCCAGTCCACGGATACCTCCCACGAAATCAATCCGCTTATCTGTGCGCTGGTCTTTAATGCCCAATTGCTTGTTCAGCACACTTTGAGAAAGTATGGTTACGTCCAGTACGCCGATCGGATCATCTGTATAGCTGTCTTCACGGGCAGTGAGTTTGTACCATTTGCCGCCGAGGTACATACCGAAATCGTGCAGGGATTCCGGACGGTAGGCTTCTTTGCCGATCAGGGTCACATCAAAATCTTCCTGTAAAGAACTCAGCAACTCTTCACCACTCATGCCATTCAGGTCTTTCACGACCCGGTTATAATCCAGTATCGCCAGTTCTGCGGCAGGAAACAGGGTGGTCAGGAAATAATCTGCTCCGGCCTGTGCTTTCTTGCCCAATGCCTTCCGCACTTTGGCAGCAGAAGCAGCCCGGTGATGCCCGTCGGCGATATAGGTACAGGGAACCTTGGTTGCAAATAAAGTCGTTATCTGATCGATCACGGCCTGATCTTTTACTACCCAGATGGTATGCTGGATGCCATCCTCAGCTGTAAAATCATAGATCGGCGAATTGGTCGTTTTCCAACTGGCGATCAGGGCATCCACTTCGGCTACATTCCGGTAAGCCAGGAAAACATTGCCGGTTTGTGCTCCGGTGGTTTTGATGTGATTGATCCGGTCCAGTTCTTTCTCCGGACGGGTGAATTCATGCTTCTTGATGCGGTCCTGTTCATAATCCTTTACCGAGCTGCCACAAACCAGACCGGTCTGGCTACGGCCGTTCATTACCAGCGTATAGATATAATAACAGGCTTTGTCTTCCCGCATCAGCACACCTTTACGGATAAAGGCATCCAGGTTTTCCTTGGCCTTGTCGTATACCTGCTGGGTATGGATATCCGTGTTCTCGGGAAGATCGATCTCCGATTTGGTGATATGCAGGAAACTGTCGGGATTACCCTGCGTTTCCACGCGGGCTTCAGCAGAATTCAATACATCGTACGGACGGGAAGCCACTGCTTTTGCCAGTCCGGCAGCAGGGCGCAATGCTTTGAAAGGGGTTATTGTTACCATAATTCGTTTATCAGCCTTTTCTTCGGGCAAAATCCTTCATCAGGTCGGTCATGGCCTCCACGCTTTCCAGCGGGAGTGCATTATACAGGGAAAGACGGAATCCACCTACACTCCGGTGGCCTTTGACACCGATCATGCCGTTTTCTTTGCAAATATTTAAGAATTCTTTTTCCAGTTCAGGTTGTTCCATCACGAAAACAGCGTTCATCTGGCTCCGGTCTTCTTTGGCAACAGTGCCGCGGAAGAGAGGGAGTGAATCGATCGTATCGTAAACCAGCTGTGCCTTCCGTGCATTGAGGGGCGCCATAGCTTCCACACCACCCATTTTTTTCAGCCAGCGCAAGGTGAGTAATACTACATACACTGCAAATACCGGAGGGGTGTTCAGCATGCTGCCTTCCTGGATATGGTTGCGGTAATCAAGCATGGTGGGGATCTTCCGGCTGACCTTGCCCAGCAGGTTTTTATTGACAACTACCAGATTAACCCCGGCGGCACCCATATTTTTCTGGGCACCGGCATAGATCAGTCCGAAGCGCTGGAAATCCAGTGGACGGCTCAGGATATCACTGCTCATATCGGCTACGAGGGGAACGCCGCAGTCATAAGGGATGTTATGCCACTGTGTTCCGGCAATGGTTTCATTGGTGGTGATATGCAGGTAGGCGGCACCGGGAGTGATGTCGAGATCTTTGGGGATGCTCGTGAATCCCGTGTCTTTGGAAGATCCTGCTATAGTGACATGGCCAAACAGTTTGGCTTCCTTGATGGCCTTATTGGCCCAGGTACCTGTTTCTGTATATGATGCAGTGCCGGTTTCATCCAGCAGGTTCATCGGCACCTGCATGAACTGGGTACTGGCACCTCCATGAAGAAAGAGTACTTCCTGGTCGGCACTTAGTTGCATCAGTTCGCGGGTCAGCTGAACCGCTTCATCCATGACTGCCTGGAAACGGTCGGTGCGGTGACCCAACTCCAGGATCGACAGGCCGGAACCTTCAAAGTCGAGTATGGCCTGGCTGGCTGCTTCAAAAACTTCGCGGGGAAGGATACTCGGGCCGGAATTGAAATTGTGTACTTTTCTGGTGGTGGTAACTCCCAAGGGTTGGCAGGTTTGTTGAGGCCACAAAATTACTTGATTCGCCGCTAACAGTCATTTGGATTTCAGGGAAGCTGTTCACAGGCTCTCCCCTTTAATACCCCAGTCCGCCATTGGCTGTCGAGACTGTCGAGTGCCTGCTGGTCGGCGGCTGTCCAATCCAGCCGGCTCAACCCGGTCAGATCCGGCTGTCCGGCATTCACCCAGGCCGTATACCAGAAAGAGGCTACTGCAAATACCGATTGCTGCATCCGCCGTTCCACCATATTGTTCAGCATCCGGTTATAACTCAGGCTGTAGGAGCGGGAATAGGTTTTCAGGATCTGCCCGTTGCGTTCTTCATAGGCATATTTCCGGTCGGCCGGAAACCGGTTGCTGAGGGCTTTTTCATAGCGGAGTACCGTATCTGAAGCAGCAGCACTTTCCAGTACCCGGTCCCATATAAAATTCAGCGGGTCTTCGATATAGGCACAGGGACCTATGAAAAAATCCCATTCTTTTTCGGCCAGTAATTCGGGTATCCGCGACTCCCAGAATCCGTGAATACCGTGCTGGCCGGTGAGCTGGCCATTATGGTTACCTGAAGCATGGAGGGGTACATGGGCATCACCGATATAGTGACCGATTTCCGCAGATAGCTTGAGGATTTTTCCGGCATTGCGTTCCCGGAAAGCGGCTGTCAAACGATATTGCATGGTCTGCACCCACCAGGGTACAATACCATATTGCTGTAGACTGTCTTCGGTACGGGCCGCAACTGCATCCACCCATTTCCGGGGGAGATCGTACTGCGGATAACGGCCATAATGGTCAATATCTATATAATGGCGGGCTCCTTCCTCCGCCACAGCATACCGGCGCTTGTCGGGGTCTACGGCATGTTCAGTAATAAAATCAATATGCTGCTTGTAAAACAACAGCATTTCAGGTGGCAGGAGAAAAACCGCCAGGGTATTGATTTGTTTGTGGGCATAAAAGCCCCAGCAATAACTCTGCTGGGTACTGCAGCAGAGGAGCAGGAAGAGAATCAGTCGTTTGATCATGTAGTGCGGGTTTCCGGCGCAGGTTCCGGCTCCTCGTCGATATCGGTAACACCGCCGGAGATCGCAAATTTCATGGCATCGGCAGAGCTGATATCGGTGAGTAAACGGATCCTGTCTTTTTTCACAAAGTAGAGGTGACCGGCAAATGCATAACTCTGTGGTATATAAACAGCTACATATTCATTTAATCCGAATTGCTTGACTTCTTCCTGGGTGATAAACCCGACCCGCCATACATCATTGGCTTCAATGCTGACCAGTACAGAACGGTCGAACTTCCGTTTGTTGCCCGCAAAAGCCTCGAAGAAATCCTTGACCGTACTGTAAATGATCTTTATACCGGGCGTGCGCTCCAGGATTTTATCAAAAAGGTCTACTAAGCGGCTGACAATGAAGGAGGAGGAGATATAGCCCACCCCGATCACGATCAGGATTACTAATATGGAGCCTGCTCCCGGAATTTTTATCCGGTTACCCTGCGTGTCCCGAAGTAAATTCGGGGCGACCTCGTCTACGATATTGGGCAGAATGCTGTCCACAAAAGTAAACAGGCTGCTCACTGCATAAATGGTAATGGCGATCGGCGCCAGGATGATCAGTCCCTGTAAGAAATACTGGAACGCTTTACGCAGTGTGGTTTTGGCACTCATATATAAATCCGTATTTCTCACAAAATTAGGTTGATATCCGGGTATTCCCGCATATCCCGAAACTTACGGTTGTATGCCCCGGAAAGGAGGAACGGCAAAAAAAAACACCCCGGAAACTTTGATTACGCTCCGCGTTTCCATAGTTTTGCGCCTTCATTTCGATTATGGAACAAAGTGAACGCATATTGGTTAAGGCCCGCGAGCTCTTCATGCGGCTGGGGATCCGTTCCGTATCCATGGATGATATTGCTTCGCACCTGGGTATGAGCAAAAAGACGATCTATCAGTTTTTCGCGGACAAAGACGAGCTGGTCGACCGGATGATGGACAATGAACTGGAGCTGATGCAGCAGGACTGCCGCCATTGTTATATGAATGCCCGTGATGCCGTGGATGAGATCTTCCTGACGATGGATATGATCATTGAGCAGTTCCGGCACCTGAATCCGGTGGTCTTATCCGACCTCGCGAAATTCCACTACCGTACCTGGCAGCGTGTGGAGAAGCATAAGCAGGAATTTGTGGGCAAGATCATTGCCGATAATCTCCAGCGGGGTATTGCCGAAGGGTTGTATCGCCCCGACATCAATGTGGATGTGATGACCCGCTACCGCCTCGGCAGCATGATGGTGCCCTTTAATACAGATGTATTCCCGTTACGGAAATATGATCTGGCCGATGTAAGCCGGCAGCTGATCGAACATTATGTATATGGACTGGTAACCACAAAAGGATATAAACTCATTGAAAAATATAAATCAGACCCACAAAGAAAATTAACCATAAATGGACATGCAAAGTAAATCTATGATCCGCCTCTCTGTATTTCTTACCGCCTTATCCTTTTCCATTGCCGTCCAGGCCCAGGAACTCAATGCCTTTTCCGTGCAGCAATGTGTAGACTATGCGAAGAAGAACAGCGTGCAGGTGAAAAATGCACTGCTGGATATACGTATCCAGGAAGAAACCAACCGTGAGTTCACGGCCGCAGCCTATCCCCGTGTCGGAGCCAGCCTCGGAGCCAACTATTTTCCGCAGGTGGCTACCCAGGTATTCCCCAACTTCATTGCACTCGGCACTTATGGTGTATTGCAGAAAGAAGGAGTGAAAGACGGGAACGGCAATGCGATCCAGATCCCGACGGATATCGGTTTTATCAATGCCCAGTTCGGTACCAAGTACAGTGCCAGCCTCGGTTTTGAGGTATCCCAACTGTTGTTCGACGGACAGGTATTCGTTGGCCTCCAGGCCCGTGCTGCTGCTGTGGAACTGGCACAGAAAGGTGCTGAAGTGACCGAAGAGAATATCAAGGCGAATATCCACAAGATCTATTTCCAGCTGGTGGCCGCCCGCAAGCAAGTGGCTGCACTGGATGCCAATATTGACAAACTCACCAAACTCCAGAAAGATACCCGTGAGTTGTTCAAGAACGGCTTCGCTGAAAAACTGGATATCGATAAGCTCGATGTTACCCTGATCAACCTGCAGACCGAAAAGCAGAAAGTGCTGAACCAGATCGAGTCCGGCAATCTCGGCCTGAAAATGCTGATGGGTATGCCCGTAGCACAGGCCCTTGTACTGACAGACACACTGGCCGATAACCAGCTGAAAGCTGACCTGCTCGAAGAATCCTATAATGCTTCCGACCGGAAAGAGATCCAGCAACTGGAGATCCTCAAGAAACTGGGCGGATATAATGTAAAACGATACCAGCTGGCCAAACTGCCTACAGTGGCCCTCTTTGGTTCGTTCAGTACGAATGCCCAGCGCAACAGCTTCAACTTCTTCAAGACCTCCGAAAAATGGTTCCCCACTTCACTGATCGGATTCAAGATCACCGCTCCCATTTTCCAGGGCTTCGGCAGGAATGCTTCCATCAACAAGGCCCGTTACGACCTGGAGAAGTATACCAATAATATGGAGCTGCTGAAAATGAGCATCGATCACGATGTGGAGCAGGCCCGGATCCGGTATAAGAATGCCATTATCACTATGGACTACCAGAAAAAGAACATGCAGCTGGCGGAGAATGTATACGGTGTAACCAAGATCAAATATGAACAGGGACTGGGTTCCAATATGGAGATCACCAATGCACAGACCGAACTCCGCCTGGCACAAACCAACTATTTCTCCGCCCTCTATGATGCCATCATCGCCCGGGTGGATTACCAGAAAGCCATTGGAAAACTCTAAACAGAAAATAACGTGTTAACGATAAAAAACAAACTGATGAAACAACGTATCACTGTAATGCTGCTGATCGCCACTATCGCGGCTGTGCCGGCCTGTAACTCCGGAGCCGATACCAACAGCCTGGCCGGTAAGAAAGCGGAATTGCAGAAACTCAAGACCGAACAGGTTAAATTGAACGAATCCATTCTGAAACTGGAAGGAGAAATAGCCAAACTCGATACCGCCGGCGGCGTTAAACAGATCGCCCGCCAGATCGAAGTGATGGCCCTCAACCCGGTCAACTTCACGCATTATATCGACCTCCAGGGTAAAATTGATGCAGAAGATATTTCTTATGTAACCCCCCGCGGCATGGGTGGCCAGGTAAAAGCCCTGTTTGTAAAAAAGGGTGATAATGTGAACAAGGGACAACTGCTGCTGAAACTGGATGATGCCATCCTGCAGCAGAATCTCAAGCAGCTGCAGTCGCAGCTCGACTTTGCCACCAATATCTTCAACCGCCAGAAGAATCTCTGGGAACAGGGTATCGGCACGGAAGTACAGTTCCTGACAGCCAAAAATAATGTGGAAGCAATCGAAAAGCAGATGGCTGTTCTGAAAGAGCAACTCAATACCAGCAATGTTTATGCAGAAGTAAGCGGTGTGGCCGATGAAGTGAATGTACGCGTAGGCGAAATGTTCCAGGGTGTTACCGCTGCCGGTCCGCAGATCAAGATCGTGAATACCAGCCGCCTCAAAGCGGTAGTGGATATCCCCGAAAATTACCTCTCCCGGGTGTCCAAAGGCAGCAAAGTGATGATCAATGTTCCGGATCTGGGTATTGCTGTACCGGGCGAGATCAGCGTGATCAGCCAGTCGATCAATGCCAGCTCACGCGGATTCATCGCCGAAGTGAAACTGGCTTATAACAAGGCCTTCAAGCCCAACCAGGTGGCTATCGTGAAGATCCAGGACTATGCCGCTAGCAACATCATTGCCGTTCCGGTGAATATGGTGCAGAGCGATGAAAAGGGCAAATATGTGTATGTGATGGAAACCAAAGGGGATAAGTCCTATGCTCGCCGCAAGTCGATCATAACCGGCGAATCCTACGAAGGCAATATTGAAGTGAAATCAGGACTCGCGGCCGGCGACCAGCTGGTAACCGAAGGCTACCAGACCCTCTATGAAGGTCAACTGGTGAAACTGGTCAAGTAATATAACCTTAGCCCCTGTACAACAGGGAGGAATCCTAAAATTCAAACGGATGAAACTGACAGAAGGCCTTGGAAAAAAATTCAAGGAGTTTAAGATAACCAGCTGGGCGGTGGATAACACCACTGTGATCTATATCCTTGCGATACTGATCTCCCTGTATGGTCTCAACAAATTCAACACGCTCCCCAAAGAGCAGTTCCCTGATATTACGGTACCCACGATCTCCGTGTCTACCATCTATGTGGGCAACTCTCCCAAAGACATCGAGAACCTGGTAACCCGCCCCATCGAAAAGCAGATCAAGTCGATCAGCGGTGCCAAAGTGAGTAAGGTGACCTCCACCTCGCAGCAGGATTTCTCCCTGCTGATCGTGGAGTTCGATACCGATGTAAAGCCGGATATCGCCAAGCAAAAGGTGAAAGATGCGGTGGATAAGGCCAAGACCGATCTGCCCAACGACCTCACCGCCCAACCCGATGTACAGGAATTCGCGTTCAGCGAGATCCCCGTACTGTATGTGAACGTGAGCGGCGATTATGATGGCGTAAAACTGAAGCAATATGCCGACAAATTGCAGGACCGCTTCGAAGAGCTGAAGCAGATCACCCGTGCCGATATCGTGGGTGCTCCTGAGCGTGAGATCCAGATCAATGTGGATCCTTACAAAATGCAGGTGGCCAAGATCAGCTTCACCGATATCGAGAATGCGATCTCCCGCGAAAACAGGGATATCAGTGCCGGACAGGTGGAAGTGATGGATATGAAGCGCACGATCCGCGTGAAAGGTCTTTTCAATTCTGTATACGATATGCAGAATATCGTGGTGAAGAATATCCAGGGCGCCCCGATCTATCTCCGCGATATTGCCGAGTTGAAAGATACCGTGAAAGAGAAAGAAAGCTATGCCCGCCTAGATGGCAAGAATGTGATCACGCTGAATATCATCAAGCGCTCGGGTGAAAACCTGATCGATGCTGCCGACCGCATCAAGGAAATCGTGGCAGAGATGAAAACGAGCCAGGAACTGCCCCCCGATCTGCGGGTGGAGTTTACCGGCGACCTCAGCAAAATGACCAAGACCTCCTTCAATGAACTCATCAATACCATTATTATCGGCTTCGTGCTGGTACTCCTGATCCTGATGTTTTTCATGGGGGTGACGAACGCCTTCTTCGTGGCCCTCAGTGTGCCCCTGAGTGTGTTCGTGGCCTTCCTCTTCCTGCCGGTGGCGGATGCCTTTGTGGGGGGCAGTGTAACCCTGAACTTCATCGTACTTTTTGCCCTGCTCTTCGGACTGGGCATCATCGTGGATGACGCCATTGTGGTGATCGAGAATACCCACCGTATTTACCAGAATGGTAAAATACCCATTGTCCGATCGGCCAAGGAAGCGGCTGGTGAAGTGTGGTTGCCGGTACTCGCCGGTACGCTCACCACGCTGGCGCCTTTCTTCCCGCTGCTGGCCTGGAAAGGCCTGGTCGGTAAATTCATGATCTACCTGCCGGTGATGCTGATCCTGACCCTGGCCGCCTCACTGATCGTTGCCTTCATTTTCAACCCTGTATTTGCCGTAAGCTTTATGAAGCCTGAAGGCAAGGGACATGAAATGCCGGCGAAGAAGATCTTCCGCCAATGGTGGTTCTGGTTCTTCCTGATCATGGGCGTGCTCTTCCATAGCTTCAGCTGGCATGGGTTCGGCAATTTCCTGATCATGATCCCCGTGATGTCGGTTCTCAATGTATTCGTGATCCGTCATGTGATCCATTATTTCCAGAACCGCATTCTGCCCGGACTGATGAACCGCTACGAGAAACTCCTGCGCTGGGTACTGGTAGGCAGCCGCCCGGCCTGGTTGCTGACGGCTTTGTTTATCCTCTTCCCCATCTCCGTTGTGATGGTGGTGATCCGCGGTAATGGGGTGCAGTTCTTCCCCAAGGGAGAGCCCAACTATATCTATGTATACCTCAAGATGCCGGTGGGTACCAATGTTATCCATACCGACTCGGTGACCCGTGAACTCGAAAAGCGTGTGGCCAAACAACTGGGCGACCAGTTGCCCGGAAGGGAAGGCTCCATTGTGGAGAGTGTGATCACCAACGTAGCGGTGAGTGCCAATAACCCGCGCGACTTCAACCGGAGTGCCCGTACCAACCTTGGACGCATTCAGGTAAGTTTTGTGGAATTTGAAAAGCGGCACGGCAAGTCGACCCAGCCCTACCTCGATAAGATCCGGGAAGACCTGAAAGATATTCCGGGAACTGAAATTGTGGTAGACCAGGAATCGAATGGCCCCGATAACGAGCCACCGGTGAATATTGAAGTGGTGGGTGATGAATTCGAATCGATTTCGAAAGTTGCTTACGACCTGAAAAACTTCCTGGACACTAATAGTGTGGAAGGCGTGGAGAAACTGACCCTCGATGCCGACCTCACCAATCCGGAGATCTCTGTGATCGTAGACCGGGAGAAGGCATTGATCGAAGGTGTGAGCACCGGACAGATCGGTATGGAGATCCGTACCGCCGTATTCGGCAAGGAGATCAGCAAGCTGAAGCAGGGAGAAGATGAATACAAGATCCAGCTCCGCTATAATGATCTGGTACGGAATAATATCACCGACCTGATGAATATGCGGATCACCTTCCGTGATTTCAACACCATGGCCATTAAGCAGATCCCGCTGAATGCTGTGGCGAAGATCGATTACACCAATACCTCCGGAGGTATCAAACGGAAAAACTACCGCCGTACCATCCAGCTGCAGTCGAACGTGCTCGATCCTTCACAAACCACCCAGATCAACCAGGCCCTGGGCCGCAAGCTGGATGAGTTCAAGACCAAGTACCGCCTGCCGGTGGATGTAACCATCCGCCAGAGCGGGGTGAGCGAACAACAGCAGGAAACCATTTCCTTCCTCGGTACTTCTCTGCTCTATGCCTTGTTGCTCATTTTCCTGATCCTCGTGATCCAGTTCAACTCCATGAGTAAGCCCTTTATCGTGCTGACGGAGATCTTCTTCTCCATCATCGGGGTACTGATCGGTTATGCCGTTACCGGCATGACGGTATCATCGATCATGGTGGGCACTGGTGTGGTAGGTCTGGCCGGTATCGTAGTCAAGAACGGTATCCTGCTGATCGAATTCACCGACGAGCTCCGCGGCCGCGGTATGCGTACCCGTGAGGCAGCCATCCAGGCGGGTAAGATCCGGATCATTCCGGTATTGCTGACCGCATTAGCTACCATGCTCGGCTTGTTGCCGCTGGCGGTTGGATTCAATATCGATTTCGTGTCCCTCTTCCAGCACCTGGATCCGAAGATCTTCTTCGGTGGCGACAGCGTGGTGTTCTGGGGTCCGCTGAGCTGGACGATCATCTACGGACTGATCTTCGCGTTCTTCCTGACCCTGGTGATGGTACCCAGTATGTATATCATCTCCGAACGCCTGCGCCGCCCCATGGCCCGCTTCTATGGAACACGGTTCATCGCATTGATCGGTTTCACCGGTCCCTTCTTCTTCATTTTTGTCGGCATCATGTACCTGGTACGTGCGCTTACCGGCAAAAAAGTGTGGAACGGCGTACCGAAAGCATAATTCGTAAACCGGTCTTCCGGTTTTACCGACGTCCCTCCGGGTTTCACCGAAGGGACGTTTTTTTTGTCGGGGGCTGTGGTACCTTTGCCTTTCAAAACCTTATAAAAGACAGTTTACCATGAGAACAAATCATGAGATCGATTACCGGATCATTGGGGAAGAGATGCAATATGTGGAAGTGGAACTGGATCCTCAGGAAACCGCTGTTGCAGAAAGCGGTGCCTTTATGATGATGGACGACGGCGTACAAATGGAAACCATTTTTGGCGATGGCTCCCGGCAACAGACCGGCGGCTTTCTCGGCAAGCTGATGTCGGCCGGCAAGCGTGTACTCACCGGTGAAAGCCTGTTCATGACAGCGTTCACCAATATGAGCCAGGGGAAAAAGCGCGTAAGCTTTGCTTCACCCTATCCCGGCAAGATCATTCCGCTCGACCTGATGGAACTGAATGGCAAAGTGATCTGCCAGAAAGATGCGTTCCTGGCAGCAGCCAAAGGCGTGAGTGTAGGTATCGAATTCCAGCGGAAGCTGGGTACCGGCCTCTTCGGCGGTGAAGGCTTTATCATGCAGAAACTGGAAGGCGACGGTATGGCTTTTGTACATGCCGGCGGCCATGTGTTCGAGCGCATCCTCCAGCCCGGAGAAATGCTTCGCATTGATACCGGCTGTCTGGTGGCCTATACCCAAACCATTCACTACGATATTGAATTTGTAGGCGGTATCAAGAATACCCTCTTCGGTGGTGAAGGTCTCTTCTTTGCCACCCTGCGCGGTCCCGGTAAAGTATGGATCCAGACCCTGCCCATCAGCCGACTGGCCAGCCGAATTATTTCCTACGGAACGACCACACGTAAGGATGAAGGCAGTATTTTAGGCGGATTGGGGAATATGCTGGATGGAGATGGATGGTAAATTGATGTGGAGATGTGGAGATGTGGAGATGTGGAGATGTGGAGATGTGGAGATGTGGAGATGTGGAGATGTGGAGATGTGGAGATGTGGAGATGTGATAAAATTAGGGATGTGAAGCTAAATAAAAATGTGGAAATGGATTCCGTCAGGAATTTCATTTCCACATTTTCACATCAGCACATTTCCACATTATTTTCTGCTCGCGAACTTCGACAGCAACCGTAAGATCTCCAGGTACAACCACACGATCGTTACCATCAATCCGAACGCGCCATACCATTCCATGTATTTGGGAGCGCCCATGGCGATACCGTTTTCGATCATGTCAAAATCCAGGATCAGGTTCAGGGCAGCAATGCCTACCACTACCAGCGAGAAGATGATGCCGAAAGTGGATCCTTCATGCAGGAAGTTGATATGGATATTGAACATACGCAGTACAATGGCGATCAGGTAGAATAGCGCGATGCCAACTGTAGCCGTGATCACAACCGACTTGAATTTCTCTGTGGCCTTGATCACCTGGAAGCGGTAAAGCGCAAACATGGCGATCACTACGCCGAATGTGATACAAACCGCCTGCATCACAATGCCGGGTGCTTTTTCTGCAAAGGCATCATTATAGAATGCGGATATCGCACCGAGAAATACACCTTCAGCCAGTGCATAAATGGGTGCGAGGAAGGAAGACCAAACGGGTTTAAAGGCCAGTACAATGGCGATGATAAAGCCCACAATGGCGCCTCCGATCATCCAGCCCATGATGTCCTTACCTTCTGCAAAAGCTTTCCAGGTAAAGGAGGCGGAAGCGATCAGTAAAATGATCAGCAGCCCGAATTTATTGAGCGTGCCTTTTTCCGTCATGGTCTCACCTTGGGAGTAGGCCATGTTCTTGTCGAAGATTTTCTGGGAGAGGGTCGGATTACCCGATTTAAATAATTCAGCCATAAGGCGTGTTTTTTATAAAATACAATATACAAAATTAATAAGAGCAGAGGGAATGTGCGGCTTTGTCGGCTAAAGGCAAGGAAACCAATACATTACGGATCTCATTGAAGCGTGTCCAGGGGATAAAATGGTTGGCTCCCGGAAAGAGCAATACGCCGGTGACCGGGGCATTTTTCAGCTGGCTTTTGCCATAATCCACATTGCCCGGTGGCACCCAGCCATCCTGTTCTCCATGTATAAAATAGACAGGAATCCGGATATCAGGCAATTGCTGTTTCAGTTGCTGGAGATCCGTTTTCAGGTACCACTGTTCCTCATTGGAAGGGCGGAAAGCGCCAGGTACCAGGTAATTTAATGGAGTCTTGAAGAGCCAGGGCCGCCATTTTTCCGCTTTTTCTTCAGCCGGATCAATGGAGCCGGAAATCACTACTATGCCGGTATACAGACCTGGATTATCTGCTGCCAGTTTCAATACCATCGGCCCGCCCATCGAATGGCCCACCAGGTAAGCCGGTTGCCCGTTCTGCAAGGTCTTTAATAAGGGACTGATGATATCCGATTGTGCCTGCATGGGATAGGCTTTCCCAAAATCACTGTAACCGAATCCGGGACGGTCGATCGAGATCATCCGGTATTGCTTACGCAGCAAAGAATCTTCCAGGTATCCGGCAAAAGCATCCCAGCTGCCGGGCGTGCCATGCACAAAGATCAATGTCGGTAAACTATCGGCCCCGGTTTGCGCATAATGGAGATGGTGACCATTGATGGTAGTGGTACGGGTTTGCAGTACCACTCCTTTTTTGGCAAAGCGTTCCTGCATCACTGCATCCGTTTTACGGAAGGTCATGCACCCGGGAGCAATGATCGCCCAGGTGAGCATAAGGAGCAGCAGGAGTTGAACAGTTCGCATGTTGAATCCGGATAAAAGCTGTTTCCGGCAATACACAAAGGTACTGCAACAGGCAGCGGCTTGCTGTCAATAAATCGTGAAATCCGCTGAACGGTACTCAGGATGCAGCGGGCGGGTTATTATTCGGGTTATCCGGTCTGGTAGGACGGCCAGGTGGACGCCTGTCATCCCGTCTGGGCTGCTGCGGACGTTGCTGTTGTTGCGGCCGGTTACCGCCTTCCCGTTGCTGGGGCGGACGGTTTTGTTGTGGTGGCCGGTTACCGCCTTCACGGGGTTGTTGCCGGTTGCCACCTTCCCGTTGCTGTTGCGGAGGACGGTTCTGTTGACCGCCGCCACCCTGGCGTTGCTGGCCTTTTCCGCCTCTTTGCTGTTGTTGTTGCTGGCGGCGTTTCTTGTCGTTTTTCTCGAGACTGCGCAGGCTGAAATGGCCCACTACATCTACAAATTCGGGTTCCACTTCCTTGGCCTTGGTAGAAGTAACATCAACGGCTTCCAGCTCTTCGGGGATCACACCCTGTGCATTCAGCTGTTTGATCTTCCGTACCCGTTCAATCGTAAGCGGATATTGCTTATTACTGTCGGGCAGGGTATACCACATGAGGTTCTTGAAGATATCTTTCTTGATCAGGAAAGCCCTTCCCTTGGCCACCTGCAGGGTTTCTGCATTGTCGGGGAAATGTTGCAGGGCATCCAGATAGGTATCCAGCTCATAGTTCAGGCAGCACTTGAGGCGTCCGCACTGGCCGCTGAGTTTGGATTGGTTGATGGAGAGGTTCTGATAGCGAGCCGCTGTGGTGTTGACCGATTTGAAATCGGTGAGCCAGCTGCTGCAGCAGAGTTCACGGCCGCAACTGCCGATACCGCCTACTTTGGCGGCTTCCTGGCGGGCACCGATCTGGCGCATTTCCACTTTCACCTTGAATTCGCGGGCATACACTTTGATCAGTTCCCGGAAATCCACGCGGTCGTCGGCAATATAGAAGAAAGTGGCTTTCCGGCCATCGGCCTGGATCTCCACTTCACTGATCTTCATGGCGAGATTCAGCTGCTTGGCAATAGCGCGGGAACGGATCACGGCTTCTGCTTCGCGGGCTTTATTCTGGTTCATCTGCTCCACATCACGGTCACCGGCGCGGCGGAGCACTTTTTTCATGTTCTCGTCAAACTCGTCGATGCCATTCTTCTTCAGCTGGAGGCGTACAATTTCACCGGTCAGGTTCACCATGCCCACGTCAAAACCGGCCACACCTTCCACCGTGATCATATCCCCTTTCTCAAAAAAATGCGTGGTATTGTTACGGAAATAGTCTTTCCGGCTTCCGTTATTGAAGCTCACTTCAATCACCCGGCAGGTACTTTCGGCATCCGGCATCGGCAGGTTGCTCAGCCAGTCGTACGCATTCATGCGGTTACAACTGCCGCTGCTGCATCCGCCATTGCTTTTGCATCCCAACACTTTACCTTCCGCTGTGCCACAGGAACTACAGCCCATTCGTATATTCGGGTTTTACGCTTAATGAATAAATTGGAAAAGGGGAATGCTGAAGGGATACACTACACCGCATCTCCTGTTGGAGGGGGTGGTTCATCAATAAGGGCCTGAATGGGTATTCATTGCCAGTATATGAATAAACGGAATTCCGTGATTTGCAGCAATCTCCGATTCACTTCTTTCTGCACCAGTCTTTTCGCTACGCTGTCAAAATTAATGATTTATCGGCAATGATGTGATAGCATTTCAGGGTGAGGGCCATGAAGAGCATTTTCGCGTTGGCATTCCGCTCAATATAGTAGGCCGCCCGGTCGATTTCTTCTATAAGTGCCTGTTGCTGAGTGATATCGGCAATTTTATTCAGCCGTTCTGCAAAATCCAGCTCATTGGCAGGGATCACGATACTGCTGTTGGTGCCGGCGATCCGTACCCGGATGGCCTGTTCCAGCAGGTGGTTGAAGTACCGGAGGAACTGTTTTTGCTTCTCCCGTCCCATTTTAGCGGCATCTTCCACCCATTTCACCTGGGCTATGGGGCCGGTTTTGAGCATGCTGTTGAGCCATTCCCGCAGCAGCGACTGCCAGTCTTCGTCGGCATGCTGGATCAGTTGCAGGGCTTCCCGGTAATTCCCTTCGGCCACTGCAGCTACCTGGAAGGCCTGCTCGGGACTGAGTTTGCCCCGGTCCTGGAGCGCCTGGCTCACGGCTGCATTTTCAATAGCCGGTATTTTCACCAACTGGCAGCGGGAGAGGATGGTAGGCAGGATCTGTGATTCGTTTTCGGCCACGAGGATAAAGAGGGTATCGGCCGGCGGCTCTTCGATCAGCTTCAGGAGCTTGTTGCCTTCTTTGTCGAGGTATTCGGGCATCCAGAGGATGAGGATCTTGTAGGCTCCTTCATAACTTTTGAGGTTGATCTTGCGGATGATATCGTTACACTCGGCAGCGGTGATGTTCCCCTGTTTGTTTTCGGCGCCGATGAACTGGAGCCAGTCGTAGATATTGCCATATGGAAACTGGCTGATGAACTCACGCCATTCCTTGATATAGTCGGTACTCACCGGTTTATCACCCGATTTTTTCGGGATCACCGGATAGGTATAATGAATATCGGGGTGGATGAACTGCGCCGCTTTCTGGCAGGAGGCGCAGGTACCGCAGGCATCCATCAGGGTTGTGGCAGGCGCTTCCGGTTCGGGCGCATCGCCGAAAAGGGAGGGTCCGGCAGCCACAGCAGTTGGCTTCCCCAGCCGTTTTTCACAAACAATAAACTGCACAAAAGCCAGTGCCAGGGGCAGGCCTCCGGCGCCTTCCTTGGTCAGGAAGAGCAGGGCATGGCTGAGCCGGTTCTGGTGCACCATTTCTGCCAGCTGTTGCTTTACAGCATCCTGTCCAATGACGGTTTCAAACGACATGCGGCAAAGATAAGGGCTGCGTTTCGAAAGAAGGGGGTTGTAAAGAGTCGAAGACTCTTAAGAGTCTTCGACTCTTAAGTGTCTTCGACTCTTTACAACCTCGCCTCCCAGCCAGGCAATAAAAAAGCCGGCCCAAGGCCGGCTATCGGTAACTAAACTTGAACAAAAATCAATTCAGGTATTTGGTCAGCTCTTCACTCATCGGCTTCACTTTGCTTGGGAAAACAGCAACCAGTTTTCCTTTCTCATCGATCAGGAATTTGGTGAAATTCCACTTGATGGGATCGTCCACACCCATTTTTTTGGCCTCATCGGTGAGGTACTGGAACAGGGGATGAATGTCATCGCCCTTAACAGATACTTTCTCTGCCATCGGGAAGGTTACACCGTAATTGCGCTTGCAGAACTCGCTGATCTCTGCATTGCTGCCCGGCTCCTGCGCACCAAAATTATTGGCAGGGAATCCGAGGATCACCAGCTTGTCTTTATACTTATCATAGAGCTGCTGTAATTCGGTATACTGCGGAGTATAGCCACATTTGGAAGCGGTATTCACGATCAGGATCTTCTTGCCTTTGTATTTGGACAGGTCGATCTGCCCACCTTCCAGGCCCGGCACCTTGAAATCATAGATCGGAGCGCCAGCCACCATCAGGAAAACGGTGAGTAAGGTAAGTTTTAACATATACAGGTTTTTTAGCGTGAGTGTAATAGGAGTAACAAAGATGCGGGGGTTTTGTTGTAGAACGAAAAAAATCCTTGAAGCGTTGCTTTTACAGTAGCCAGTAGCCGGTAGTCTGTAGCCAGAAGAGAAGACAGAAGGCAGTAGACAGAAAACTGCAAAGGGGACAAATAAAGATAAAAATGCAATAGTGAGTTATTGTAAATGAATACTTTTCTGAAAAATCTGATTCCGTTGCAATACGAAACCCCCTACTTTATACTTTCATCCTTTACAGTATTCTGACTACAGACTACAGACTACTGGCTACAGACTACAGGCTACTGGCTACAGGCTACTGACTACCGGCTACTGTCTACTGCCTTTCGTAGCAACCGATATCCGCCACACCCACCGGCCTCGGCTTTCCATCCAGGTCGAGGAGTACGCCGGCATTCAGGCCTTTATTGAGGGCAGGGGAGATGTCTTTGAGCCGGAAATCATAGTAGCGTTTCTGGTTATTGATGCTGTCGAACTCGGGGGTAATATTGGTAATGCTGTTGGTGATCACGCTGTTGGCAGGATCGGTTTTGGCCTTCCATAAACAATTACGGAAGTTAACCGTAAAGGCATTTGTACCCTGCTTGGATGTAATGGCCTCATTGTCCACCGTTCCGTTCTCGCCCCAGAAGATGCAATTGGTAAAGGTGGCCGTCAGCGGTGCTGTAAGGATGGTATTCCCGTCTTTCACAAAATCGGTGACCAGCAGGGCCGGCTCTTTGTGCAGGATGAAATTATTGGAATAGGCCGCACTGGTGACATGGGTAAAATTGTACGTGCCGCCATAGGCCAGGATGATATTCTTGCCGCAATTGCTGATCAGGCAGTTCTGGGCATTGACCGCAGTGCGCAAGGTTAAGATCCCTGCATCATAACAATTGTCAATGATACTCTCCCGCAGGTTCAGTTTGGGATTGGCATTCACCGAAGGCTGGTCTACCACAATACCCTGATAGGCATTTTTGATAATAGCATATTGCAGGTCGCTGTTGCGGCTGGTTTGCCGGAAATAGATGCCGGGCCAGGCTGCGGGATAATCGCGGTAGGGTTCATCGAGGCGGTCGCCCTGGAACACCACCCGGGTACTGTCGTATTTTTCGCCCCGTACCAGCAGGGTGCCATCCACTACAAAGGGGGCATCGGCATGCAAGTAGACGCGCGTGCCCTTATTGATCGTTAGGGTAACGTTGGGGGCTACTTGTAATCCACCCAGGATCACATAGGGCTTCTGGTTGTCCCAGCTTTCATTGGCCGTGATCACCCGGGAGCGGTAAAAGCGGGCATTCTGTCCCCAGGCTTCCAGCTTCACCCATTGCGCTGTTCCGTTATAACTGATCTGTATGCTGTCCTGTACTACAAAAGGCAGGTCAGCAGCAGTGGGGTTGATTTTCACCGTAACAAAAACATAGAGACTGTCTTCCGCTTCCATCTCCAGGTTGCTGACTTCCGGTCCGGTAAAGCCATCCACATTGATCTTGAAATAGGAAGCGCTGCCACCCGCCAACTTCACACTACTGAGTTTCAGTTTTTGTTTGTTATCGTTATAAATGCGGAAAAACTGGGTAACGGAGCCGGTGGTCGTGAATACAGTATCAAAGCGCAGGGCTTCTTCAGAGGTCCGCACACGGGCATCCTTGCCGGTAATGAAGCTGTCTTTGCGGCAGCTTTGTACGAGCAGGGCCAGGAAGAGTAAGCAGAGCAGGATCCGGTTCATGTCCTTCAAAAATACGTTTCCGTTTTCTACCTAACGTTTTCCGGCCTTATTAATTGTGGATCAGTGGGCTGTATAAGCCAGGGTAATGATGCTCAGGGAGGCGGCCCCGGCATCGAGGATGACTTGTCCGCAGGCTTCCAGGGTGGCGCCGGTGGTGACTACATCGTCCACCAGCACGATATTTTTATTGCGGAGCTGCTCCGGCCGGCTGCAGGCAAAGCGCCCATCCATATTGCTCCAGCGCTCACTGCGGCTTTTGCGGGTCTGGGTTTCGGTGGCAAGGGTCCGCTCCACGGCTTTGTCGAATACAGGCAGTTGAAGGACTTCTTCCATGCCTTTGCAGAGCAGGGTGGCCTGGTTATAGCCGCGCTGTTTTTCTTTTTTGGGAAACAAGGGCAGGGGCACCAATGCATCGGCATGCAGGAAGCGCTGGGTCTGCAGGATGGATTCACCCATTTTGCGCCCCAGCAGTGTACCGATCTCCGGACAGTCCTTATACTTTAAGTGATGCAAAAGTCCTTGCAGCAGGGATTCTTTGGTGAAGTATAAAATACTGCAGGCAGCTTCAACAGGTACGCGTCCCCAGAATATTTTTTCTACCGGATTATTGCGGAAATGCTGGAAACGGGTATAGGGGAGGGCTGCCGTACAGCGCAGGCAAAGCAGTTGATGGGAATCGAGTATATCGGTTCCGCAACCGAGACAATTGTGCGGGTAGAAAATTTGCAATAACCCTTTCAGTACCGGTTGCAGGGAAAGACTCATCCAAAGAGATGTTGGTATACTTCATCCACGCGGCCCATGGGGATCACATGGATATTGAATTTCTGTCCACTGAGGTTTTTCTGGTTATAGCGGGATACAATGATACTGTCAAATCCGAGTTTTTCTGCTTCAGCAATACGTTGTTCAATGCGGTTTACGGCACGGATCTCGCCACTTAATCCCACTTCACCTGCAAAGCAGATCTTTTCCGGTACCGGAATATCTTCATAAGAGCTGAGCAAGGCCACCAGTACTGCCAGATCAATGGAGGGGTCTTCTATTTTCAATCCACCGGCAATATTGAGGAAGACATCTTTCACGCCGAAATGAAATCCGCCTCTTTTTTCCAGCACGGCGAGTAGTAATTGTAAGCGGCGCAGGTCAAAACCGGTAACCGTGCGTTGGGGAGTACCATATACAGATTGGGTAACGAGTGCCTGTACTTCGATGAGCAGGGGGCGCATGCCTTCGAGTGTGGCCGCAATAGCGATACCGCTGAGCCGGTCTTCTTTCTGGGAGATGAGGATCTCGCTGGGGTTGATCACGCCCCTCATGCCTTCAGCCGTCATTTCATAAATACCGAGTTCGGCCGTGCTGCCGAAGCGGTTCTTCAAGGTACGCAGGATGCGGTAGGCATAATGGCGATCCCCTTCAAACTGCAAGACGGTATCCACCATATGTTCGAGGATCTTGGGTCCGGCAATACTGCCTTCCTTGGTAATATGGCCTATTAATATGACTGGCGTATTGGTTTCTTTGGCAAAGCGCTGCAGTTCAGCTGCCGATTCACGGATCTGGGAGATGCTGCCGGGTGAGGCATCGAGGAATGGAGTCTGCAAGGTCTGTATCGAATCCACGATCACCAGCTCCGGTTTCAGTTTTTTGATTTCCTGGAAGATGACCTGTGTAGACGATTCAGTGAGCAGGTAGAAATTTTCATTGGAAACATTCAGCCGGTCGGCGCGCATCTTGATCTGCTGTTCGCTTTCTTCTCCACTGATATACAGCACACGCAGGTTTTTCAACTGCAATCCATTCTGCAGGAAGAGGGTGGATTTACCAATACCGGGTTCTCCGGCAACGAGA
>JBGAQC010000033.1:0-10970 GCA_044220945.1 Chitinophagaceae bacterium
GCCCTTGAATATAGTTTGCGGTGCGCCCAATGTAGCCGCCGGACAAAAAGTGATCGTTGCCCCTGTGGGTACAACGATCTATCCCTTTAAGGGAGAGCCCCTCACCATGAAACTGGCCAAGATCCGGGGTTCGGAAAGCCAGGGGATGATCTGCGCTGCGGATGAAGTGGGACTGGGTGAAGACCATTCCGGCATCCTGGTGCTGCCAGCCGACCTTGTACCCGGCACTCCTGCGGCCGACTATTTCAAACCCTATACCGACTGGGTCTACGAAATCGGACTCACCCCCAACCGCATGGATGCCATGAGCCATCTGGGTGTGGCCCGCGATGTGTGCGCCTGGCTGAGCCACCACGACAAAAAAGAAATCAAACCCCGCATACCCGCAGTACCCGTCCTGAAAACCGGTACTACAGTATTGCCCATTGATGTCGTTATTGAAAATCCGAAAGCCTGCCAGCGCTATTCCGGCATTTCCATCACCAATGTAACCGTGAAGGAAAGCCCGCAATGGCTGCAGCAGAAACTGAAAAGCATCGGCCAGCGCCCGATCAATAATATCGTGGACATTACCAACTATATCCTCCACGAAACCGGCCAGCCCCTGCATGCCTTTGATGCAGCCGCCATCGCCGGCAACAAAGTGATCGTCAAAAACCTGCCGGAAGGAACACCGTTTATCACGCTCGATGGCAAGGAGCGCAAACTCGCAGCGGAAGACCTGATGATCTGTAACGGAAACGGCGAACCGATGTGCATTGCCGGGGTTTTCGGCGGACAGCATTCCGGTGTTACCGCTACCACCACAAGCATCTTCCTGGAAAGTGCATGGTTCAATCCGGTGGATATCCGCAAAACATCGTTCCGTCACGGACTCCGTACCGATGCGGCCACCCTTTTCGAAAAGAATACTGATATCAGCAACAGTGCAACCGTACTGAAACGTGCTGCTGCACTGATCTGCGAACTCGGCGGTGGACAAATTGCCTCCGATGCAGTGGATGTATACCCGGCACCGGCCCCCAAGGCTCAGGTGACCCTGAAATTTCATTTCCTGAAAAAGCTGAGCGGCAAGAATTATCATCCCGATGCCGTAAAGCGGATCCTGACCGCATTGGGCTTCACAGTAATGCGCGAGGGGATGGACGATATCCTGCTGGAAGTACCCTACAGCAAACCCGATATCAGCATGCAGGCCGATGTGGTGGAAGAGATCATGCGCATCGACGGATTGGATAATATCGAGATCCCCACAACCATTTCCATTTCCCCTTCTATTGAAAAATACGGCTACAAACAGGTCTGGAAAGAGAAAACCGCCAACTACCTCTCAGGTGCCGGTTTCAACGAAATTTTCACGAACTCGATCACCAATGCCGCCTATTTTGAAGAGGCCGACCTGGAGCATGCAGTTCGCCTGCTGAATAACCTCAGCGTAGAGCACAATATCATGCGCCCGTCCATGCTCGAAACCGGACTGGAAGCTGTTGCGTTCAACCTGAACCGGAAAAACAACAGCCTGCTGTTTTATGAATTCGGCAAGACATACAGCACTGGTGGCTCCGGAAAATATGCTGAAAAGGACCATCTCTGCCTCTATATCACCGGCGAAACCCGCGAAGGCAGCTGGAAAGGGAAAGCCATTCCGGCCGACCTCTACTTCCTGAAAGGGATCCTGAACAGCCTGTTCAGCCTGATGGGACTTTCCCGGCTGAACTGGGAAGCCACCCAGGCAGCCAAACTGGATGAGGTATTGGAAGTGAAACTGGGCAAACAATCACTGGCCACACTTGGTAATGTGAACGCTGCAGAACAAAAGCGGTTCGACATCCGCCAGTCCGTCTGGTTTGCCGACCTCAACTGGGAAGCCCTGCTGGACGCCATCCGCAGCCAACAGCTGAAATTCAGTGAAATACCCAAGCAATTACCGGTTTACCGCGACCTGGCGATGATCGTACCCAGCCAGCTGGCCTTCGGGGAAGTGGAAAAAACGGTGAAAAAACTCAAACTGGATAAACTGCAGGATGTAAAACTCTTCGATATTTTTGAAAGCGATAAGCTGGGTGCCCATAAAAAGTCGCTGGCTGTCAGTTTCACTTTCCTGGATCCGGTGAAAACCCTCACCGATAAAGAGATCGAAAGCATGATGTCGAAACTGATGACTGCACTGGAACAGGACCTCCAGGCTGAAATCCGCAAACAGTAATCAACAGCAATCCATGGAACAGGAACTGATCCGCATCACCGAAAAACTGCAGCAGCTGGTCAAACAACAACAGCAGCTGAAGAAGGAAAATGAGAAGCTGAAGGCCGATCAGAACGCCTTGGTTCAGAAAATTAAAGATCAGCTGGAAATCAATCTGTCGCTGGAACAGCAACTGGAAGCAGCAAGAATCAGCAGTGGAATAGCAGATGGCGCATCAAAGAAGGAACTGGAACGGAAACTGAATCAATATATACGGGAGATAGACCGGTGCATCGCTTTGTTGGCAGAATGATCAGACACGCTTTACCATCCGTACTTTAACCTCTTCTTCTCCCTGCGTAAGTTCCAATGTATACACCCCATAAGGGAGATCATTCAGGCCTCGCCAGGTAAAGGTTTGTTCGCCCAATGGCATTTCGGTTTCCATACGGCTGCATTCACAACCTTTATCATCGCGCAAAACAGCGCGGAGTTGTGAAGTAGGCGGAGCTACTAACTCCAGTGTCAGCGCGTCAATGAAGACCGGTGACTTGACTTTAGCAATCATCTGTGGTGTGTTTTGGTGTTTTCGCTTCACAGGAACGGTAACTAAAGTGGCCCTAACGCTTTTCGGGGATGTGAATTAAATGTGGATAAAAGTAAGGTACTGGTACTGAATTTCAAAAATCTTTTGAAAAAATATATATGGAAGATTTACTCCCGATAAATGTTCTGATAGGCGACCGCACCTACCGGGTGAAAGTGGCTCCACAGGATGAGGAGGCCGTACGCCGGACCCTGAAGCAGATCAATGAGAAGATCCTCGAGTTCCGGACCCAGTTTGCGGGCAAGGACATGCAGGATTATATCGCCATGGTCATCCTCTGGTTTGCGACCCAGCAGGGCGGAAACAGCCCGGATGCCAATGCCGCCGATTCCCTCCGGAAACTTGAGGGCTTGCTTGATAAAGCATTGACGGACAAATAATAACCACATAGGCACATAGGCTTAATGAATGCGGACATTCAAACTATGTGTCTATGTGGTTAATGTTTTTAAGGTTTCAGCAGTTCTTCCAGTTTTTTCGCCAGCTCCTCCCCTCTCAGGTTCTTCGCTATGATCCTGCCTTCTTTATCGAGCAGCAGGTTCTGCGGGATCGCCTGGATGCCATACTGAACAGCCACGGCATTTTTCCAGTACTGCAGGTCACTCACATGAGTCCAGGCCAGCTGGTCGTCGTGAATGGCTTTGATCCATTTATCTTTTGCATTGGGTTGGTCGAGTGACACGCCAATGATATGAAAGCCTCTGTCTTTGAACTGGTTATACGCTTTTACCACGTTCGGGTTTTCCTGCCGGCAAGGACCGCACCAACTGGCCCAGAAATCGATCAGGATATATTTTCCTTTGAAAGAAGACAGGCTGACGGGCTTACCCAGGGTATCGTTCTGGGTAAAATCCATCGCGAATTTGCCGATTCCGGTCTTCTTGGCGATCTCGATCTTCTCCGCGAGTTCCACCGCAGAAGGACGTTTGCGTACATTTTCGGCCAGTTTCACAAAAAGCGGCTCCACTTCTTCCGCATTGATCTCCCAACCTGCAAACTGCGACAGGGCATAGAGGGCTACGGGCGACTGCGGATTGGCAGCCAGGTACTTCTTGTACTCCGTTTTCATGAGCTTGTCGATATCATCAAATTTTGATTCCATGGCCTTCATGCCGGCTGTGTCTTTTTTCTGGTAAAGGGCCGAATACTGGCGGCTCAGGTCGCGCTGCTGGTCTTCCAGTGGCTTGAGCTGGGCCTGGAGCGACTGGTAGGCTTTATGGGAAGCCGATCCGGTGATGGTAATATTGGAAAATGAATCCGTGGATACCGCTTTCAGATTGCTGGCATCCAGAAAGAGGGCTACCAGGTCCCGGTTCATGTCGATCGCCCGCATCTTGCCACTGGTATCCGGGGCATATTTGATCCTCAGGCGGCCCAGGTTGGGTTCGGCAATCGTACCCTTGAACTGGTATTGGCCATTGGTGACCACGGCACTGTCGGTAACCCGGTCGGAACCATTGGCATAGTAGAGATACACTTTTTCAGCGGGCAACTTCAGGGCTTTCAGCTCACCACTGATGGAAAAGGGTTGCTGGGCTGAAACGGCCAGCGAAACCATCGCAAAAAACAGGGAAAAAAGAGACTTCATGTTGGAATTTTAAGGACGCTAAAGATAACAACCAATTACCGATGACCAATGACCAATGACCAATTAATCCCGGTAATCGGTAATTGGGCATTGGTAATTGGTAATTGGTCATTGTTTTCGTATTTTCGCAGACTAACAGCTTGATTATTTGAATTTAACCTATTGTAATACAACAAATGGAACCCAATACACTCACGTATATAGTTGGCGCTGCGGCATTGGTAATCGGGATAGTAGCCGGCAAGTTCATCTTTGCCGCCAATACCCGCCGTCAGATCGATGAAGCCAATTCTCAGGCACAATCCCTGATCCGCGAAGCAGAACTCCGCGCTGAAACCATCAAGAAGGAAAAAGAACTGGAGGCCAAGGAAAAGCTGGTGCAGCTGAAAGGGCAGCACGACCGGGAAGTCAACGACCGGAACCGGAAGATCAGCGAAGCCGAGAACCGGATCCGCCAGAAAGAACAGTCCCTGAACCAGAAAGAAAGCGGTCTCGAAAAGCAGATCCGCGACAATGAGGCGATCAAGGAAAACCTGAACCGCCAGATCGAAGTGGTGAACCATAAGCGTACGGAACTGGAAAAACACCAGGAAGAGCATATCCGCCGTCTGGAGAAGATCGCCGGCCTGACCGCCGACGAAGCCAAAGTGCAACTGGTGGAAAGCCTCAAGCAGGAAGCCCAGACCCAGGCGATTGCCGTACAGCAGGAAATTATTGACGACGCCAAGCAGAAGGCCAATAAAGAAGCCCGCAAGATCATCATCCAGACCATCCAGCGCACCGCCGCCGAACAGGCCATCGAGAATTCGATCACAGTGTTCAACCTGGAAAGTGATGAGATCAAGGGACAGATCATCGGCCGTGAAGGACGGAATATCCGGGCCATTGAAGCCGCTACGGGAGTAGACCTGATCGTGGATGATACCCCGGAAGCCATCATTCTTTCTTCCTTCGATCCGCTCCGCCGGGAAATCGCCCGCCTCAGTCTCCAGCGTCTCGTAACCGATGGCCGTATCCACCCGGCCCGTATCGAGGAAGTGGTGGAGAAAACCCGCCGCCAGATCGAAGAGCAGGTGATGGAAATCGGCGAACGCACTATTATCGAACTCGGTATCAACGGATTACATAAAGAACTGGTACGTATGGTGGGAAGGATGCGGTTCCGCTCTTCTTATGGCCAGAACCTGCTGATGCACAGCCGTGAAACAGCCAATCTCTGCGCTACCATGGCAGCAGAACTGGGCCTGAACCCCAAACTGGCCAAGCGCGCCGGCCTGCTGCATGATATCGGTAAGGTTCCGGACGAAGAGTCTGAACTGAGCCATGCCCTGTTGGGTGCGAAACTTGCAGAGAAATACGGAGAAAATCCGGCTGTGGTCAACGCCATTGGTGCGCACCACGATGAAATGGAAATGCAGTATGTGATCTCCCCCATCGTACAGGCCTGCGACGCCATCAGCGGCGCCCGCCCCGGTGCCCGCCGCGAGATCATGCAGCAATACCTCCAGCGGATCAAAGACCTGGAGAACCTGGCCATGGCCTATACCGGTGTGGAAAAAGCCTATGCCATCCAGGCCGGCCGTGAGCTCCGCGTGATCGTGGAGGCCGATAAAGTGACGGATGCCGACAGCGATAAGCTCTCTTTTGAGATCGCCCAGAAGATCCAGAACGAAATGACCTTCCCCGGACAGATCAAAGTGACCGTGATCCGCGAAAAACGCGCGGTAAACGTTGCCCGCTAAGGATTTGAGGGTTTTTAAAAAAACTTGGCCCGGAAATGGCCTTTTATCAACTTATTCCGTACTTTTGCATCCCTTAAATTTTTATTCATGAGCGCAGCAGTTCAGTTTGTACACGAGCAGTTGACCGGTAAAAAAGAGTTCCCGAAATTCAAAGCGGGTGATAATGTGACGGTTAACTACAAGATCATTGAAGGTGGCAAGGAGCGTATCCAGAGCTTCCGTGGTGATGTGATCAAGCGTCAGGGTACAGGCCATACGGCTTCGTTCACTGTACGTAAAATTTCTGACGGTGTAGGTGTGGAGCGTACCTTCCCCATTTACAGCCCTAACATCGATTCTATCGAGCTGAACAAGACCGGCCGTGTTCGTCGCGCCAAACTGTACTTCCAGCGTGGCCGCAGCGGTAAGAGCGCACGTATCAAGGAAAAGCGCATGAATACCGAAGTAGCTGGTTAATCAGCCGTTAAAGAGCTTAAAATACAGCAGGAGGCCCCTTTTGGAGGCCTCTTTTTTATTGTTATTCTCCCCGTAAAAACCTATTTTGCAGGTTCAAAATTCATCAACATGTTATTAGCCGCCATCAAATCCATATTCCTGCTGAGCATGCCCGGAGGTACCGAGTGGATCCTGATTGTTTTAGCTGTTCTGATCCTTTTCGGTGGCCGTAAGATCCCCGAATTCATGCGCGGAATCGGTAAGGGTATCCGTGAGTTCAATGATGCCAAGAACAATGTGAAGAAAGAGATCGAAGACGGCATGAACGAAAAAGACACCAAGTCTCCTTCAGCCAACTAAGCTGAGTTTCTCTATTCTTGCTGCACTATTTTATTGAGCACTAACCCAGGGGTACGCTATTGTTCAGCTACGTTTCCATACCATCCTATCAGGAGGAATTGAAACAAGGCACTACTACCTGTGTGGAAGCCGTTCAGTATTACCTGAACCAGATCCGCACACATGAAGGCCTGAATGCATTTGTGCGGGTATACGAGACCGAAGCCCTGGACCGGGCTGCTGCGCTTGATGCCGCCCGAAAGGCCGGAAGCCCCCTGGAACCCCTGCATGGCGTGGTCATCGCCCTGAAAGACGTGCTCTGTTATAAAGACCACCCTGTACACGCCTGTTCCGCCATTTTAAAGGGCTATACCGCTATTTACCATGCCACAGCCGTGGAACGCCTGCTGGAGGCCGGAGCTATCATCATTGGCCATACCAATTGTGACGAGTTTGCCATGGGCTCCACCAATGAGCATTCTGCCTATGGCAAGGTCCGCAATGGCATCAACCCCGATAAAGTTCCCGGAGGCTCTTCCGGAGGATCGGCTGTAGCCGTCCAGATGGATTGCTGCATGGTGAGCCTGGGTTCCGATACCGGAGGTTCCGTGCGCCAGCCGGCCGATTTCTGTGGGGTGCTGGGGCTGAAACCTACTTACGGGCGCATATCCCGTTACGGCCTCATTGCCTATGCCTCCAGCTTCGACCAGATCGGCCTCTTTGCAAAAACCACGGAAGACCTGGCCCTGACCCTGGAAGTGATCAGCGGGCCGGATGCTTTCGACAGTACGGCCGCAACCACCCCGGTTGCCCCCTATAGCCAGGCCCTGGCCGAAACCCCAAAAAAACTCCGGATCGCCTATTTTCGGGAAGCCCTTGAAAATGAATCACTTGATCCGGAGATCAAAAGCAAACTCCTGGCTCTTACGGAACAGCTCCGCAAGGATGGGCACATTGTTGAAGCTATTGATTTTGAATACCTTAATTACGTAGTTCCGACCTACTATATCCTTACAACGGCAGAAGCATCCTCCAACTTATCCCGCTTCGACGGGGTACGCTATGGCTACCGGGCTGTGGATAAAAAGTTAGGATTAACAGATTTTTACTGTCAGTCCCGATCCGAAGGCTTCGGCTGGGAGGTCAAAAAGCGCATTATGCTCGGAAGTTTTGTCCTAAGTGCGGGTTATTACGATGCCTACTTCACCCGGGCCCAAAAAGTACGACGCCAGCTCGTAGACAAAACCAACCTGATCTTCAGCAGCTTCGACGCCATCCTTCTGCCCAACTCCCCCACCACCGCTTTTTCCTTCGGGGAAAAGTCCGATGACCCCATTTCCATGTACCTGGCTGACATTTTTACAGTCTTTTCCAACTTAACAGGCCTTCCTGGGGTCTCAATCCCGCTTTTTTGGCACAGTAATGGCTTACCATTCGGGGTACAGGTTATGACAAACCGGTTTTCCGAGTTATCTTTGCTACAGCTCACCCGGAACTGGATGAGCCTGTACAGGGAAAGCCGGAATTGAAAAACCTTGAATTCCCGACCCCCAGCTTCCCCATCCCTTTCTTCCCGATCCATCCTATGCTAAAACATCATTTAGATCCTGTCCTAGTGGGTCCGATTTGTTGAGTTAATTAAATGATGATGAAGCAGAAACTTGCACTGTTACTGATGATCAGTATGCTTACAGGCATCCTGTCCTTTGCCGGAAACGGCGGAGGCAAGGCGCCCCGGAAAGCTGCTGCTCCAAAAGGATCAGCTCAGTTGAGCGACACCACCCGGGAGAAGCAGGCCAACCTGCCCAAAACCGGTATAGATGGACTGTTCGAGCAAACCACGGATGGGGCTGCCAATGGCATCCGCCTGAATCCCCGCGCCGTGAGTTTTGTACAGGACTATATGGAAGAAAACAGCGAGGAACTCCTGAAAATGAAGGATTGGGGGCTGCCCTACTTTAATATGATGGACAAAGTGCTGCGCAAGTACGGCCTGCCGGGTGAGCTGAAATACCTGGCCGTGATCGAGTCGAAGCTGAAAACCAGCGCTGTATCCTGGGCCGGAGCCGTCGGTCCCTGGCAGTTCATGCCGCAAACCGCCCGCGACCTGGGTCTCACCGTCAACCGCAGGATCGATGAACGCCGCGACTTTGTAAAGAGCACCCATGCTGCAGCCCTTTACCTGAACGATCTCTATAAGGAGTTCGGCGACTGGCTACTGGTGATCGCCGCTTATAATGGTGGTCCTGGTAATGTCTATAGTGCGATCCGCCGCAGCGGAGGCAGCCGTAATTTCTGGGTGATCCAGCGTTACCTGCCCAACGAAACCCGTAATCACGTCAAGAAATTCATTGGCACCCACTACGTTTTTGAAGGCCAGGGCGGTATTACCACCCTTACCAAGGCAGAGACTACTGAACAATTGGGCGCCGTATCCCAATTCATGGCCACCCGTAACCTGAGTGCCACTGAACTGGAAAAAGCCCGTACAGCCAAGGTCTCCGGCAAGTATCACTCCATGGTGATCAGTCGTGTGATCATGATGGAACTGGAAGAATTCAACCGCTATAACCCCAACTTCGACCGGGTCATGGCCTCTGCAGAAAACAGCTATGAACTGAAGCTGCCCGCCGAAAAAATGGATCTGTTTGTGGCCAATAAATACCAGATCCTCAACGAAAGTGTGCAGTTGCTCCTGAATGAAGCAACGGTGAAGAAGTAAAAAGCTGAAGTTATAAGTAGTAAGCGGCACGTATACCTGATCGCTTATTACTTATAACTTATTACCCAAAACATTTCTTATCGCTGCCGCTTTCCAATCACATTCCTCATATTCCTTTTCGGCATTGCTTGCATACGTGATGCCGGATCCCACCAGGTACTGCAGGTGACCGCTGGCTGCATTGTAAAGCAGGCTGCGAATGACCACATTAAAATCAAAATCATTCCCGGGAGTGAAATACCCCAAAGCACCGGAGAATAAGCCCCGCCGGGCAGGTTCATACTGCTCAATCAGTTCCAGCACCCGTTTCTTCGGCGCTCCGGTCATGGACCCCATGGGAAAACAAGGACGGATGATTGCAGCAAGAGGCGTATTTTCCGGAATCACTCCGGCAACCCGGGAAATCATCTGATACACTTGCGGAAAAGCATATACGGTACAGAGCTCCTCCACTTGTACTGATCCGGGCAGGCAGCAGTGCGAGAGGTCATTCCGTACCAGGTCTACCACCATTATATTTTCAGCCCGGTCTTTCGCACTCCCTTCCAGTTCAGTTTTCATTGCTGCATCCGCTGCCGGGTTGTGCAATATCCGGGGACGGGTACCTTTCATGGGTTCGCTGATCAGCCGGTTCCCCTGTTTTCGCAGAAAGCGTTCCGGGCTGGCGCAACATAACCAAGCCTCCTCCTGCCTGTACAAGGCCGAGAAGGGATTGGGGGAAATGTCGGTTAGGCTGGCATATACAGACAATGGATCCAGCTCTGCTACATCGGCGTGGAAAGCCTGGCAAAAATTGATTTCATAACAATCGCCCCTGTGGATATGGTTTCGCAGGGCTTCGACTTTTGCCAGATATTCATCCCTGGAAAGATCCGGCAGCAGGGTAGCCTGGACTGGCTGTGTGTTTATTGCGGTAGCCGCTGCCAGTATTTCACTGGCAATTTCCTTCGCTTCACCTGCTGCTACTGCAATTTCGATATGTGAATCAAATGCGCGGAGGAGGATCCGGGGAACAAAAAATGAGAGGTCTGCAAATCCTATAAGATCTGGCTTGGAGGAAGCTACTGCTGCTGTTTCCGCCTTGAGGTCGAAGCTGAAGTGGCCAAAGGCCCAGTCGCCGGTCTCGCGACGGAATGTTTCCAATGCATCGAGGGCAGTGCCGGACTGCCGCTGTATCTGGTGAAGGGCGCCGGCTCCAGCAATAATGAGGGGTTGTCCGGGAGCTGCAGCGCCGGGCGGTTGTTCCAGAAAAGCGAAAATGCTGAACCGTGAAATCCAGTTCAGCATTTGTATCCGTAGTGCCGGTGTTAATGTGCCGGCCAGTATGTAGGTGTTGCGGTTCACAGGACGGG
>JBGAQC010000034.1:0-10820 GCA_044220945.1 Chitinophagaceae bacterium
GATCAGCCCCAGGTGCATACCAGATATGGCAATCACATGTGAAACCCCGGTCGCTGCATAGGTCTGTGACAGCTCCGGATCCAGTTCGGCCTTGAATCCTACCAGCAGTGCTGCAGCCATGCCGGCAGCCTGCGGATCTGTCATGCGCTGCCGGAGCATATTGGATAGCTTTTCCTGCCACCGGGGAAAAACGGATGCTGTTTTTATTCGGTTATATAATATAGTTATATTCAATACATGATAACGGCCTTTGTTAGCGTACAACTGGTGATGGATGCCCTGCTGCCAGCACCAGGCGGCATAGTCGAAGGCCCCGGGAACTTTTTGGGAACGGATTTCATGGAGGGGGGCATTAAATACGGCATAATCGCCTGCCTGTGGAAGGTTCAGGCTGTCGGATAAAGGGAAATAGACCAGGCAATAACCGGTAGCCGGACGCAGCTCCTGGCAGGTCTGCACTGCATCCAGACGTAAAAGGGCCTGATAGCTCCTGGCTTTTCGCTGGGGCGAAGTTTCCAGGATACCGGCACATTGCTGCATGGAGGAATCTGTATAACGGCCAGCCCAGTGCGGATCATTACGGATGTCATTGGTGTAAGCGAGATAATATCCGGTGAAAACCAGCAGTGAACTGAGGGCAATCCCGTTAATAACGGCAACCCTGAAGCGAAAAAACGGCAGGTTGAATAACTTTGTCAGGATCGCACAGATCTGTAATGTTACCGGTATGGCCAGAAAGCTCCCGGGTATGTTCTTATAGTTGTATAAGAGTATACCTGTGATGAGAAAAAATAATAAACGGATACAGGGAAGCATGCTGCGCCGTTTCCCGTAGTGTTTTTTCGGCATGATCAATCAGGCAGCTGAAAAGAGGTGGGGGCAAGTATCCTGTTGGTTTCCATAGGGATATTGGATTTTTCTGGAAAAGGCGAAGGTGATTAACACATCGAAAATCGGCGTTTCTTCAAGACCTGCCTATTTTCCTAAAGCGTTTTTTCACGGTATTTTTCTGTTTTTTTCCCCCCTCAACTACCCCGTTTTTTACCGAAGTTTGGGGACCGTTTTTTCACGGTATTTTGGAGGTTTTTATACGGTATTTTCCTGCTCCAATTTTTCTTGATAACTGGCTATCTTTACTTTACAAATAATACTAATTTATAATTAATTGAATAGCAGATTCTAACAAGAGAATCTGCATTGTCATGCGGATTAGTTTTACGGCGATCTGTTCATTCACTCACTTAAAAAACTTATTCTCATGACAACAATCGCTGCAACAAACCGCAAAGCCGGTCAACTCGTGAATACGCAACACACCGATTCCCTGATCAGCAATTACAAAAAAGAGCGCTGGGTGCACAACTCACAGCGTATTGGTAAAGAGGATTCCCTCAGCATCTGGTATTCCCTGGAAGAGCTGCAGGCATTCCTCGACAAGGCCAAAGCCAGTGGTGCCGACGGCATCCGGATGTTCTTTGGGGTGTACGACAAGCAGACTGCGAAGGAAGAAGTGTACGAAGACCGTCAGACTATTGTGCTCGTAGCCACGCAGGCCCGTGAAACGGCAGAGGGTGTAGTGGACAAGAATATCTATATCTCCACTGAAACAGGCAGCAGCATCCTCGCTTTCAATGTGGGCCGCCCCTGCCCTCCGCTCTGCAAACCGGGTATCCTGGGTGATGACGGTGGCGACATCGGTATCACAATCATTGATAAGGGTAACGACGGAATCGTTGTGATTTAACCGCCAATTGTACTTTACATAGCGAACCTCCCTCACCGGGGAGGTTTTTTTATATCCTGAATTAATCAGTAAATTGACCGGGATGCATTTTCCCGTTTATATCTATATGATGCTGATCTCGATGATTGCTTCTGTATACTGGTTATTTAAGAAAGATGCTCCATTGTATCTGCGTTTATTCCCCGTATTCCTGGCAACATCTGTTTTTGTGGAAGTACAGGCAGACCTGATCCGTACAACCGGTAATGACCGGAATAACCTGACGCTTTATAATGCTTTTGTCATTGTAGAGTTTGTCTTTTACCTCTTTGTACTCAAAAGTGTTATTTTCTCCCCTTCTGTAAAGGGAAAAATGAACTGGATCATCTTCTTTTTTATTCTGCTGAGCTGTACCAACCTGATCATTGTCGGCAAGATCGAGACTTTCCAGAGCGTCACCTATGCCACCGGATGCCTGCTGATCGTTATTTACAGCATTTTCTATTTCTATGAACTGTTCAATTTGCCGGAATTCATTGACCTGCTTCGCGAGCCCTCGTTCTGGATCATTTCCGGCCTGCTCTTCTATTATACCTGTACCTATCCGGTAATGGGTATGATGAACCATCTCAGCCGGATACCCAGACTCAGTTATTCTACCCTGGAGTTCCTTTTCACTTGGACAAACGTGCTGCTTTATCTAATCTTTACTATAGCCTTTATATGCCGGATCAGAATACCGAAATCTATTTCATTATCGTAATCGGATCTACCATGGCCCTGTTCCTGGTAGGGTTCATTGTTACGATCCTGTTTCTTTATCAGCGCCGCAGGCACCTGCAGGAACAGGAACTGGCCCGCATCAAAAGGGAATTTGAACAGGAACTGCTGCAGTCACAACTCGAGATACAGGAACAGACCTTCAAGACGATTGCCCAGGAGCTGCATGATAATATCGGGCAGATGCTATCTGTGGTGAAAATCTCCCTTTCCGTTCTGCCCCTGGATAAAGCCCATCCCGCCTATGATCCCGTAAACCAGTCGCGCCAGATCCTGAACCAGGCCATCCGCGATCTTTCCCATATTACCAAAAGCCTGCATACCGATCGTATAAAAGACCTGGGCCTGGCCGATTGCATCCGGTATGAGCTGGAAACCATTCAGAAATCGGGCCTGCTGCAGGTCAGTTTCAATCAAACAGGCAAGGAAGCAGGGCTTGACGACCAGAAACGCATCTTTATCTTCCGCATCTTTCAGGAAAACCTGAATAATATCCTCAAACATTCCCGCGCCACTGCCATAAAAGTAGAGCTGAATTTCGCAGGAGATGATACATTTGCGATGCTGATACAGGATAATGGTACCGGATTTGACCTTCAGGAAAAGCGTAACAGTACTTCTTCCGGTAAGGGGGTAGGACTGAAAAGCATGTTTAACCGTGCTGCGCTGATCGGAGCCAGTCTCGATATCGATACCGGAGTCGGAAAAGGTACCGCTGTACGCATTCAAACAAAAGCTGCTGAAATAAAAGCCTGATGGTTAAACCGAACCGCACTGTACAGGTGGCCATTGTAGACGACCACAGCCTGTTGCGTCATGCATTGGCCAAAGTGATCCACTCCTTTGAAGGATATGAAGTGTCTTTCGAAGCAGCGAATGGTAAAGAACTGCGCCCGAATATCCAGAAGAAAGGTGTGCCGGATGTGGTGATCCTGGACGTGAATATGCCGGAAATGGATGGCTTCGAGTCCACCAAATGGCTGCATGCCAATTATCCCCAGGTGAAGATCCTGGTACTTACGATGCTCAGTGATGAACGCACCATTATCCGCATGCTGCGAAACGGGGCGAAAGGTTATCTCCTCAAAAGTGCCGACCCTGAAGAAATGAAAGAAGCACTGGATTCATTAATGAAGAAGGACGTGTACCTGCCGGAAGATATCTCCGGCAAGGTGGTCAGTGGCCTGAACCGCTATGCCGACCAGGAAAACGGGTACCAGGAACTCAACGACCGCGAAAAGGAATTTCTCAATTGGGTATGCTCCGAATTGTCGTACCGGGATATAGCCGAAAAAATGCATGTCAGCTCCCGTACGGTCGACGACTACCGGAATGCCCTGTTTACCAAGCTGAATGTACACAGCAGGGTGGGCCTGGTGTTGTATGCGATCCGGAATGGAATTGTGACAGTATGAAGTAATAAGTTTTAAGTAATAAGAGATTGCCTTAAAAAGAAACTCCCCGATCCAATCGGGGAGTTTCTTTTAATAGACTATTATTTACTTAAGTGCATGCTGCGTTCGCGGTAGAGCTGGCGGAAATACGGATCGCGCAGGTCTTTGATAAAGCGGATCGCTTCACCGGTTGATTTCATCTCCGGGCCCAGGTCGCGGCTGACGCCGGGGAATTTGTTGAAGCTGAATACGGGCTCCTTGATGGCATAGCCTTTCAGGCGCTTCACAAATTTCTGGTCTTTCAGTCGCAGTTCACCCAGCATTACTTTAGTGGCCACATTCAGGTAAGGGATCTGATAGGCTTTGGCAATGAATGGGGTGGTGCGGGAAGCACGGGGATTCGCTTCGATCACGAATACTTTCCCGTCTTTGATGGCAAACTGGATATTGATCAGTCCGCGGATATTCAGGCGGAAAGCGATTTTCCGGGCATATTCTTCCATTGTTTCCACGATCAGTGGTGTAAGGTTGAACTGGGGCAGTACGGCATTGCTGTCGCCACTGTGAATACCTGCAGGTTCAATATGTTCCATTACGCCCATCACATGGAAATTTTCGCCGTCGCAGATGCCGTCTATTTCAGCTTCCTGGCAACGGTCGAGGAAGTGATCGATCAGGATCTTGTTACCGGGAATATGCTTGAGCAGGCTGACCACGGCTTTTTCAACTTCCTCATCATTGATAACGATCCGCATCCGCTGTCCACCAAGTACATAACTCGGCCTTACCAGTACCGGGTAGCCTACTTTATTGGCTACTTCCACGGCTTCATCAACAGTGTATGCGGTGCCGTAGTCCGGGTACGGAATATTCAGTTCCTTCAGCATGTCGCTGAACCGTCCACGGTCTTCAGCGATATCCATATCATCATAACTGGTCCCGATCAGGCGGATGCCCTTTTCGTGCAGGCGTTTGGACAGCTTCAGGGCGGTTTGACCACCCAGCTGTACAATCACTCCATATGGTTTTTCCAGTTCAATGATCTCCCAAAGATGTTCCCAGAATACCGGTTCAAAGTAGAGCTTATCGGCCATGTCGAAATCGGTCGATACGGTTTCAGGGTTACAGTTGACCATGATGGCTTCATAACCGCATTCTTTCAGCGCCAGCAGGCCGTGCACGCAGCAGTAGTCGAATTCAATACCCTGTCCAATGCGGTTGGGGCCCGAACCCAGCACAATCACTTTTTTCCGGTCGCTGACCTTGCTTTCGTTTATGTTGCCATTTTCAAAACTGGAGTAGAAGTAGGGGGTCTTTGCTTCAAATTCTGCGGAACAGGTGTCCACCATCTTGTACACACGGGTAATTCCGGCAGCCTTGCGTTTTTCATAGATCGACTCATCATTGCCATCCTGCATGATCAGGGCCAGCTGTTCATCACTGAAACCCAGGTGTTTGGCTTCGCGCAGTACTTCTACCGGCAATGTATTGAGCTTGTATTTGGCGATCACTTTTTCCATATCCACGATCTTGCGGATCTCATTCACAAACCATTTGTCGATACCGGTGGCTTTTGAAATCGTGCTTACAGAAACGCCCAGCATGAGCGCATCCTTGATCCGGAATATGCGGTCCCATTTCGGGATCTTGATGTATTCGATAAGGGCTTCTGCACTCATGATATTCTGAGTATAGTTACCCAGTCCCACTGCGTTATTCTCCAGACTCTGGCAGGCTTTCTGGATGGCTTCCGTAAAGCTTCTGCCGATCGACATCACTTCTCCTACACTCTTCATCTGCAATCCGAGGGTGTCGTTGGCGCCTTTGAATTTGTCGAAGTTCCAGCGGGGCATTTTCACGATCACATAATCGAGTGCCGGCTCAAAATAGGCGCTGGTGGTTTTGGTGATCTGGTTCTTCAGTTCATCGAGGGTGTATCCGATAGCCAGTTTCGCAGCAATTTTTGCAATGGGGTATCCTGTAGCTTTTGAAGCGAGTGCTGAAGAGCGGCTCACCCGGGGGTTGATCTCAACGGAGATGATCTCTTCATTTTCCGGATTCAGGGCGAACTGTACGTTACAGCCACCGGCGAAATTACCCAGGCTGCGCATCATCAGGATGGCTTTGTTCCGCATTTCCTGAAAAGCAGTATCACTCAGGGTCATGGCAGGAGCTACCGTGATTGAGTCGCCGGTATGCACTCCCATCGGATCCACGTTCTCCACCGTACAGATGATCGCAACATTGTCATTTTTATCGCGCAGGAGCTCCAGCTCATATTCTTTCCAGCCCAGTACGGCTTTTTCCACCAGTACTTCATGGATGGGAGAGGCGGTAAGACCTCTTTCCAGGGCGGCATCGAGATCCTCTTTGCCGTGAACAAATCCGCCACCAGTACCTCCCAGGGTAAATGAAGGGCGGATAACCAGGGGGAAACCGATCTCCTGGGCGAAATCCTTTCCTTCCAGCATGGAGTTGGCTACCCGGGAAGGTGCAACCGGAACCCCGATCTTAACCATCAGCTGACGGAATTTTTCCCGGTCTTCAGCGGTCTGGATGGCGGCTACATCCACACCAATCATTCGGGTATTGTATTTTTTCCAGACACCAAGCTCATCCGCTTCCATAGCAAGGTTGAGGGCTGTCTGGCCACCCATTGTAGGCAATACCGCATCGATCTGGTTTTCTTCCAGAATCTGTTCGATACTTTCCACGGTCAGGGGCAACAGGTATACCTTGTCGGCCATCATGGGGTCGGTCATGATGGTAGCCGGATTACTGTTGATCAGGATAACCTTGATTCCTTCTTCCCGAAGGCTGCGGGCCGCCTGGGATCCGGAATAGTCGAATTCACAGGCTTGTCCGATAATAATGGGTCCGGAACCGATGATAAGGACTGACTTGATGGAATTGTCTTTCGGCATTGCAGGGGGGAGTTTTTTTTAAAAACAAATTCCGCAAAAGTAAGGCGGTATCGCCTATTTTCAGTCATTCCGGAGAAGTTTTTATCAACCAGCCTGAAACCCGCTTCAGGCAAGGGTTTCAGCGTGGGAATCGAATGTGGAAAACAGGCTAATGGCTGTTTGTCCCGGCAGGGGCAAAAAAAGGCCCCTGCCGGGGGCAGAGGCTGCTTGTATTGCTCTTGTTTGTGTGCTCAGCTTTTATGGAAGGCGGCATATTCCACCTCGTCGAGTGCAACGGCACCACTACGCAGTTGTTTCTTTTCTTCTGCGATCTGCTTTTTTTCATCCAGTCGGCTTTTGATACGGAATACCCACTTCTGGCGGGCTTCGGCGCCACGGAACATGCCCACCAGGACGCCCGCACTCAGGGCAATTCCTAAAATCAGTCTGTTGAATGTAGTTTTCATATACTAACCCCCTTTGCGATGTTGACTATTATTGTAGACAATACTAATACGCCAAATGCTGTTCCAAAGTTCAAAAAAACACATACCCGAAAGCGGGTATTTTTCATTTCTTACCACAGGATAATCCCGTCGGATATTAGACGCCGCAATTCCCAAAAGGTTTAACTTTTTTTGAGAATTTTTGACATGATCAGACAGAACGAATACCGTGCCACAGAACCGCCGGTATGTTAAGGAAAAAACAAGTCAATGGTATTTTTCAAGTAGTTTTGCTGTTTACCGTTAATCCTAAGTCTATCAACCTGATGCGATCGATCCCAGTCACCTTGTTCCTGCTGTTGGTTGCCTTTTCTGCTTTCTCCCAGTTTTTTCCTGCACCCGATTATCCCCGGCAATATTTCCGGAATCCGCTGGAGATTCCCATGAGCCTGAGTGGCAATTTCGGGGAATTGCGCTCCAACCATTATCATATGGGGCTCGACCTGAGAACCAATGCCCGGGAAAACCTGCGGGTATTTGCCGCTGCTTCCGGATATATTTCGCGGATCAAGATTGAACCGGGCGGCTTTGGCCGTGCCATTTATATCCAGCACCCCAATGGCTATACGACATTATATGCCCACCTGAATGCGTTTTTTCCGGCACTGGAGCAATGGGTGAAACGACAGCAATACCGCCTCAGTTCCTGGAAACTGGAACTGGAGCTCAGTCCCGATCAGTTTCCGGTAGCCAAGGGCGATTTTCTGGCATATAGCGGCAATACAGGTGGTTCGCAGGCACCCCACCTCCATTTTGAGATCCGCCGTACAGCTGATGAAGTGAACCTGAACCCCCTGTATTTTGGATTTCCCCTGGAAGATCATACTGCTCCCCGTGTGTTACGGCTTGCGGTATACGACCGGACCCGCAGTACCTATGAACAAAGTCCGAGGCTTTTCCCAGTCAAATTGGTCAAAGGCCAACTCACCACCGTTCCGGCTACCTTGATCGTTACTACGCCGAAGATCAGTCTTGCCCTGACCACTTTCGATACCCACGACGGTTCTTCAAACCCGAATGGGGTGGCACAGGCCGAACTGTATCTGGATGGCAGGCCTCAAACCGCCTTCCGGATGGATCAGGTGGGCTATACCACTACCCGCTACCTCAATGCGCATATAGACTATAAAACCCGTGCACAGGGCGGGGCCTGGCTCCAGCACCTGTCTGAACTGCCCGGATATTCGCCTTCTATATACAGCAAACCCGGGTCAACCGGTATATTGGACCTGTCGGATGGCGCAGTACATGATCTTGAGATCATAGTGCGGGATGCCTATGGTAACAGCACAACGGTTAACAGCCGTATACAATTCAAAGCTGTACATACCACCTTACCCAGCCTGCCTTCCGGTAAACGTTTCTATCCGGGCATGCTTGATGGCTTTGAAGCGGAAAATGCCGAATTCTACATCGGCGAGAAATGCCTCTATGATGCGGTGAACATCGGTTACCGGGAGTCCCCTGATCCCCTGGCTGTTTCTTCCCTGCATACCATCGGGGCCTCTTATATTCCCTTGCAGGAAGCATTCCTGATCCGGATCCGGCCCACAACATCCCTATCCGAACTGGAGAAAAACCGTACCGTGATGCAGTGGTATTCCGGTGCTAAAAAAGATGTACAGAAAGTGGAGTGGCAACAGGGATTTGGAGCTGCCCGTTTCCGTGATTTCGGGAATTACCGGCTGCTGGCAGACCTGGAAGCTCCGCAGATCGTGCCTATCGGGTTTACAGATGGATCCAATCTCTCGAAAGCCAGCCGGCTGGTATTCACGGTAAAAGACAATCTGGATAAATTTAAAAACGTGCGGGCTGAACTGGATGGCCAGTGGCTTTGTTTTACCAATGATAAAGGAAGGGTCTTTATATACCGCTTTGATGAACATTTTCCTGCCGGACAGCATGAACTGAAGATCAAAGCCGAAGATGAAGCCGGAAACCGCACCGAACGTATTTTCCGGCTGACCCGATAATCCCTGACCCGTAATTTTTTACCTATGCCTACCCATTTACAAGCCGGCGACAAAGCGCCTGCTTTTACCGGAACCGACCAGAACGGTAAAAAGATCAGCCTGAAAGATTATGCCGGGAAGAAACTGGTCCTGTATTTCTATCCACAGGATGAAACCCCTACTTGTACCGTACAGGCCTGCAACCTGAGGGATAATCATGCTGCTTTAAAAAAGGCCGGGTTTGAGATCCTGGGGGTGAGCCCGGATGATGCTGCCCGGCACCTGAAATTCGGGAAGAAACACAGCCTTCCCTTTCCCCTGATCGCCGATACAGAGCAAAAACTCCTGAATACCTATGGTGTATGGGGGGAAAAGCAATTGTATGGCCGAACCTATATGGGCGTACACCGTACCACTTTCCTGATCGATGAAAAAGGCCGGATCCGGAATATATTCCTCCGTCCGAAAAACAAGGCCCACGGCGAAGAAATCCTGGAAGCCTGGAAGCAGTGGAGCTGATTTCCCGATACCAGGGGGCAACCCGTCCGGAAAGATATTCGTATACCCACTGAGATCGCTCCGCCGCTTGCGGCGGAAGATTAATCTCATGGGTTATTTTTAGTTTTAGGGTTTGGTTCCCTCCCGTGTTTACGGGAGGGTTTTTCATTAAAAAAGCCCCCGGTTAACGGAGGCTTTTCTGTATAGCTGCAATCGTTGTCAGCCTTATTATTTCATGGAACGCATGTAGTTTACTACAGCCCACATATCATTTTCGTCAGTGATTTTTTTCTTGAAAGAGGGCATGTCTTTGCGACCTTCGAATGTTTTGTAGTACAATGCCCCATCCGATTGTTTCTGGAAGTCGGCAGTTGTGAAGTCGCCACATTCGGTATCCAACTGTGCGGCTTTGGGACCGTCGCCTTTTCCTTTTGTACCGTGGCAGCTCTTGCAATGTTGTCCCCAGAGGGCCTTGCCTTTTGCCAGTGATTCGGCATCGGATTTTACCGGGTTGGCCATTTTCTGATACTTTTCGGGAACGGGCCAGGGATCGTTGAACTTCCGGGTAACGAAACTCAGCAGCAGGAAGGCAACGCAGGCCATTGACAGCATTAATACACTCTTTTTCATGTTGCGGGATTTTTAGTATTAAATTAAAGATGTTGTTTACAGATTCGGAGTTGCTTAAGAAAGTTACAAAATTATACGGGTTCTTTACGCAGCCGGAATAACTCATAGACAATCACGATATAGTGACCCCATACTGCCGTCATCAGAACTATAAATGTGATCAGCATCCAGAGGGGGGGATGGGCACTCCACAAAGCGCGGGGCTGGTCTTCCAACTTGTCGGATACAGGTAAACCCCAGGGCTGGCTTACAGAAGCTTCCAGATTGCCGAAAGTTTCGTTTTCATCAATTTTAGCCAGGATAGTGATATTTCCCTTGGCATCGCCGGGAAGTTTGCCCGGAACATCCACTGATACTTCGCCGTTATCGTCGGTAGTGCCTTCACCTACTTTGAGGGGATTAAACAGCCGTTTTACGAAAACGCCGAGATCGGT
>JBGAQC010000017.1:0-67359 GCA_044220945.1 Chitinophagaceae bacterium
CTTCCTCTTCCTGATCGCGCTCATTATCATTTTCGTGAAACTGGTGGTGCTGAAAAAGCACTAAGCGGTTACAAAACGGTATACAGCCTCCGCAGCTGTACGTGAGGCATGCCCACCCTGTTCGAGCAGGGATTTGAGCGCTGCATAATCTTCCCGGATCTGTTTTTGCTTATCCCCGTTATTGAGCAGTTGCTCCAGCTCGGCTTTCGCACGGGCAACGGTAAAATCGTGCTGGATCAGTTCGGTGACCACAGGTTTGTCCATGATCAGGTTGACCAGCGAGATATATTTGATGGTGATGATCCGTTTGGCAATGGCATAGCTGATGGGATTGCCGATATAGCAAACTACTTCCGGCACGCCAAACAAGGCCGTTTCCAGCGTAGCTGTACCGCTGGTTACCAGTGCCGCCCGGGCAATACGCAAGAGGGTATAGGTTTCGGCACTTACGGCCAGTACGTTCGGGTAGGGTTGCAGGAGCGTTGCATAAAAATTATCCTCCAGTCCGGGTGCCCGCGCCACTACAAACTGGTAATCGGGAAATTCTTTCGAGACCTCCAGCATCACCGGCAGCTTCTTCAGGATCTCCTGTTTGCGGCTTCCCGGCAACAGAGCGATCACATCTTTGCCGGGAGGCAGCTTCAGCCGGGCCGGGTCATAACGCGGATCAATAAGCGCTTTGTTGACCACTTCAGTGAGCGGATGCCCGGTATATTCCACTTCCCAGTTCCATTTGTCGCGGAAATAGGGCTTTTCAAAAGGCAGGATCACCAGCATCTTGCCGATATGCTGCTTCATCTTGCGCACCCGATTTTCCTTCCAGGCCCATACCTGCGGGGAAATATAATACAGCACTTTGATGCCCTGCTGATGTGCCCATTCGGCTATGCGGAGGTTGAAGCCGGGATAATCAACGAGTACCAGGGTATCCGGACGATGCTCCAGAATATCTTTTTTACAGAATGCCAGATTGCGGAAGATGGTGCGGAGGTTCATGACCACTTCTGCAAAACCCATGAATGCCAGGTCACGGAAATGTATCACAATGGTGGCACCTGCCGCCTGCATCTGGTCGCCACCCCAGGCCCGGATCTCTGCTGCAGGATCCAACTGCCGCAATTCGCGGATCAGGTTACTGCCATGAAGGTCACCGGACGCTTCACCGGCTATGATATAATATCGCATGTGGCGGGCAGGCTTTAGGATGTAAAGGTAATGGGCTCAGAGTAAAAACTTCAGCAGGATGGAACCAATGGCGTACACCAGTGTAATGGCAAAAATACCCTTAGCCGTCTGGTCGCGGTTGGTATTTACATAAAAAGTGAATAAGGCAATATTCAGTAACAAACAGGTAACCGATATGGCTGTGATCTGGCTTTTCTCGCGGCCCATAAAACGGAGTACATCCATCACGCTGTACAGCGGAAAGAACTTGGCGAAATAATAGACCACCAGGCTCAGCAGGGGAGCCGCAAAGCCCAGGAGCAGTCCGAAACGGAGGTTATCTTTTTTAAACATCAGCTTTTCCAGGTTTTTTCCAGTTGGGTTTTCAAAACGTAATTCGTGAGATCGAATTGTACCGGCACCACACTCACATAGTTATTTTTCAGCGCCCATACATCAGTATCCCGGCCCTTGTCAAAATTCACGAATTCTCCGGTGAGCCAGTAATATTTCTTTCCGCTGGGGTCGGTACGCTCAATAAAATCTTCTTCATATTTGGCATAGGCCTGGCGGCAGACCTTGATCCCCCGGATCAGTTTTTCCGGAACCGGCGGAATATTCACGTTCAGCACACAGTGTTTGTCAATCGGCTTTTCGAGTACTTTCTCCACTATTTTCCGGGCATAGGTGCGGGCAGCCGCAAAATCGGCTTCAATGCTGAAATCCATCAGCGAAAAACCAATCGAAGGAATGCTTTCAATGGCCGCTTCCACTGCAGCACTCATGGTGCCCGAATAGATCACATTGATCGAATGGTTGGCTCCGTGATTGATCCCGCTGAGGCAGATATCCGGCTTGCGGTGCAGTACTTTGTCAACTGCCAGTTTCACACAATCCACCGGTGTGCCGGTACAACTCCAGGCTTCCACACCTTCAATACTGTGTACCGCATGGAGCCGCAGGGGCTGGCCGATGGTAATGGCATGTCCCATGCCCGACTGGGGCTTATCAGGAGCTACTACCACTATTTTTCCCAGGTCTTTTACGGCTTCCACCAGGTTCCGGATACCCGGAGCGTTGATACCGTCGTCGTTGGTGATGAGGATAACGGGTTCTTTCCGTTTTTTACCGGTCGTCTTTTTGGCCATAGGATTGCAAAGTTGGTGAATTTTTCAAAGAAAGAATGAAAATTAAATAACTGAAAACCAGGTTTTTAAATGGTTTACTAGGTTTACTGAGTTTACTGAGTTTACTGAGTTGGTTACTGTTTGGAGGGATAACTCAGTAAACTTAGTAAACCCAGTAAACTCAGTGTATTTGGCATTCCGCAAGTTTTCCCCCACCCATTAATATATTCCCGGCTTTCCGTACTTTTGCGCCCGAAATACAGACTATGGCAGGTCAATTAAAAGAAGTACGGAACCGGATCAAATCGGTACAGAATACCCAGCAGATTACGAAGGCCATGAAAATGGTGAGCGCAGCCAAGCTGCGTAAGGCGCAGGACGGCATTATTCAGATGCGCCCCTATGCCCGCAAACTGCAGGAAGTGCTGAGCAATATCGTGAGCAATACCGAAGGTGGCAGCAGCATGTCGCTCTCTGCCGAGCGTACCGTGGAGAAAGTACTGCTGATCGTGATCACCAGCGACCGTGGTCTCTGCGGCGCCTATAATGCCAATATCATCAAAATGGCCAAGGCAACGATCCCAGCATGCCAAAGGCAATGTGACCATCTGGAGCATCGGCAAAAAAGGCTATGAGCATTTTGCCAAGAACCGTTTCAATACGGATGCGACCTTTAAAGATATTTTCCTGCACCTGACCTTTGAAAATGTACAGGCCTGCGCCCAGGCTGCAGTAAAAGCCTTCGAAACCAAGGAGTTTGACAGCATTGAACTGGTGTACAGCGAGTTCAAGAATGCGGCCACCCAGCGTTTCGTGGCTGAACCCTTCCTCCCCATCCCTAAAGTGGAAAAAAAGCCCGGTGCCAAGAAGAGCGACTTCATTTTCGAGCCCGAAAAAGACCAGCTCATCGCCGAACTGATGCCCAAGATCCTGAACACCCAGCTGTTCAAGGCCGTACTGGATGCCAATGCTTCCGAGCATGGTGCCCGTATGACCGCCATGGATAAGGCTACCGAGAACGCGAATGAACTGCTGAAATCGCTGAAGATCTCGTACAACAGGGCCCGCCAGGCTGCCATCACTACCGAACTCACTGAAATCGTGAGCGGTGCTGCGGCACTCCAGGGCTAAGTTGTTCCGGAAAATTTATGCACTTTACCTGTTGATAAGTCGGCCTTCCCAATTCCCGGTCAAGACTTATTTTCGTCGCCCGGACTGCCCGCCAGTCCATTGGATAATCCTGTGTTTTAACGTTCAGTAAGTATCGGATTTATGGAAATTTCAAACTTGATCCCTCATCTGGAGGCCCTTATTTTCGCCAGCGATAAACCGCTCACCTCGCTCGAACTCACCGAGCTGATCAATAATGCCTTTGGCTTTATGGAAGACAAGATCACGCTCGACCAGGTGGAAGCATCCGTTGAAGGTATCGTCGAGAAATACCAGTCGGATTTCTATCCTTTTGAGATCCGCCAGAGCGGCGGCGGCTGGCAATTCCTCACCAAGCGCGATTTTCACAAAACGGTTGCCCAGCTCAATGGCGAGAAATTCCTGAAACGCCTTTCTTCAGCAGCGCTGGAAACCCTTTCCATCATTGCCTATAAGCAGCCGGTTACCAAGGCCGAGATCGAATCCATCCGCGGGGTGAGCAGCGATTATGCCGTACAGAAACTGCTGGAAAAAGAACTCATCGTGATCACGGGCCGCAATGAAAGCATGCCCGGCCATCCGTTGGTATATGCCACTTCCAAAAACTTCATGGACTATTTCGGGATCAATTCACCCGAAGATCTGCCCAAGCTGAAGGAAGTGTACGATGACAGTTTTGTGAACCCCACGGCTATTACTCCTGAACCCGGCACCACTTCTTATGATGCTCAGGAAGAAGATAATCCTGCTATCGAAGAAGCGGAAGGCCTTAACCTCGTCGTTTCCGAAACCGGTGAACTGATCATTACAGAAACCGAAGCAGAAGAATCCGAACCGGATACGGAAACCGGAGATGCGGAACCCGATAGCCAGGATCCCGAAACAGGGCATACTGACGAATCCGATCCGGCTCCTGAATCCTGATAACTAACGTTGATTCATACGATCAAGCCTCCTGAACCCTTCAGGAGGCTTTCTTTTTTAAGTATCTTTGCCCATTCTATGGCACAACCTGTAACATCCGAAACACTGAAACAACTGGCTGCTGCATACGGCACCCCGCTTTATGTATACCACGCAGAAAAGATCCGTGAACAATACCAGCGCCTGGAACGCGCCTTCCAGCAGACCGATGCCCGCTTTTTCTATGCGGCCAAGGCACTGACCAATATTAATATCCTGAAATACATCCGCAGTCTGGGTTGTAATGTAGACTGCAGCTCCATCAATGAAGTGCAGCTGGCACTGAAAGCCGGCTTTACTCCCGACCAGATCCTCTACACATCCAACAATATCCATTTTTCAGAAATCGAAACCGCCCGCCAGATCGGTGTCCACATCAATATCGATTCGCTGTCGAACCTCCGGAAATTCGGGGAGAAATTCGGTCACTCTTTTCCGGTAGGTGTCCGCCTCCGCCCGAATATCATGGCAGGTGGTAACCTGAAAATTTCCACCGGACATGCCGAAAGCAAGTTCGGGGTACCCCTGGAGCAGCTCGATGAATTGCTGGAGATCATCCGCAATACCAACCTCCACCTGCGCACCCTGCATATCCATACCGGATCGGAGATCAAAGACGTGGAAGTGTTTGCCAAAGGCATTGAAGTATTATTCGAGATCGCCGGACGCTTTCCTGAACTGGAAGTGATCGACCTGGGCGGGGGCTTTAAAGTGCCCTATGCGCCGGGAGAAAAAGGTACGGATATTGAGCTGCTTGGTGCCAAGGTTGCGGAAGAATTCAACCAGTTTGAACAAGCCCATGGCCGTCACCTGCAGGTCTGGTTTGAGCCGGGTAAATACATCGTAAGTGAATGCGGCTACTTCGTCACCAATGTGAATGTGATCAAGGAAACCGGGGAGATCAACTTTGCAGGCATCGATACCGGACTCAATCACCTGATCCGCCCCATGTTCTATGGCTCCTATCACGAGATCGAAAATATCACCAACCCGCAAGGCAGTCCCAAAAACTATAATGTAGTCGGCTACATCTGTGAAACTGACAATTTCGCTGAAAACCGCTCCCTGCCCGAAGTCCGCGAAGGCGATCTGCTCGTCTTCCGCAATGCCGGCGCCTATTGCTACGAAATGGCCTCCAACTATAACAGCCGCTTCCGTCCCGCCGAAGTGCTGCTCCTGGACGGCCAGGCCCGCCTGATCCGCCGCCGGGAAGAACTGGAGGATCTGTTGCGAACGCAGGTGGAAGTGTTATAAGGCGAGAAGCTAGAAGCAAGAAGGGAGAAGGTAAATACAGCTACCAATACCGCTTTCTTCCCTCTCGCTTCTAGTATCTAGCTTCTCGCTTCTTGCTTCTCCCTTCTAGCTTCTGGCCTCTCCCTTCTCCCTTTTTGTGTCTTCACCCGTAAGCGTTACCTTGTATACCTGAATTTCCGGGACACCTGCAACCCCGTACCCCTCAGTTGCATCTCCCATCCAGTACTTCAATAAAATCGTTTCATATGCCCATCCGGATGACCGATGATCCGCAGGATCAGCAAGACCAGTATAACGATAATAGTGGTGGCGGCGGTGGTGGCCGTTTTCCCGCAGGTCCCGGTGGCGGCGGTGGTGGTGGTGGATTGTTCAACCTGCTGCCCTTACTCTTTACTTTGTTCCGCAGTAAAGGCGGACTGCTCATCCTGGCACTGATCATAGGGGGGTATTTCCTGCTGGGCCGTGGCGGTGGCGGTTGTAATATGGGTGGTATCGGATTATCCGATATTGCGAAGCTGGCTACAGGCGGACAACTCGATCCCAAACAATTTGAGAAAGCCGAGATCTATGAGCCGCTGGCGGATGATGAAACCAGGAACCCGCTTCCAGAAAGTGCCAACCTGCAACGTTTTGCACCCGCAGTAGGCAACCAGGGTCAGCAAGGCAGCTGTGTGGCCTGGAGCAGTGCCTATGGCGCCCGCACCATCCTTGAATCCGCCCGTACCGGTATGACCGGAGACCAGTTGAAGTTCAGTCCCGCATTCCTCTATAACCAGATCGGCCTCGAAGGTTGCCAGGGTTCCTATATCATCAAGGCCATGGAATTCATGACCAATAAGGGCGCTGTTCCTTATGATGTGTTCCCCTATACTGACCAGGATTGCACCCGCCAACCCGACCGGCAGCAAATGGCGGCAGCGGAGCAATTCAAAATGCGGGGCTTTAACCGCCTTTCCGATGGCGACCGCAATAATGTACTCGATCTGAGGGCCATCAAGGAAAATCTCGCACAAGGAGCACCGGTAGTGATCGGCATGATGGTGGGTGAAAGTTTCATGCAGCCCATGATGGGACAGGATGTCTGGAACCCTGCCGATGGCGATGAATCGCAGATGGGATTCGGCGGCCATGCCATGTGTGTGGTGGGCTATGATGATAAAAAATACGGCGGTGCCTTCCTGATCATGAACAGTTGGGGGCCGGAATGGGGCAATAACGGCTTTGCCTGGGTACGCTATTCCCATTTCCGCTATTTCGTGCGGGAGGCTTATGGTCTGCAGCCCATGGCCAAAACCGGTGAAGCTGCCAATCAGCCCTTTGCTGCTGAAGTTGGACTGGTACAGGTGGAATATGATGGCAAGAAAACCGTGGCCAAAGGCTATATCCCCCTGCGTAATACCGGAGGGAATGTTTTTGAAACCACCACTCCGGTCGCTCCCGGCAGCAAGTTTAAAATGGAGATCAAAAACAGCACCGAATGTTATATCTATGTATTCGGTAAGGAAACCGATGGCACCAGCTATACGCTCTTTCCCTATCCCACAAAAGAAGATCCTGCAAAAACAAAATATTCGCCCTTTTGCGGCATTACGGGATATCGCCTCTTCCCGAAAGACAAGAGCATGACGCCCGACTCACTGGGCACGAAGGATGTGATGGCCGTGGTGATCAGTAAGCAGCCGCTCGACTGGTATGCACTGAATACAGCCATCAGCCGGAATCCTTCGCAGGATTTTGCCCAGCGCCTGAATGCCGCTCTGTCCGGTGCCCTCATCCGTAATGTCCGCTACCGGAATTCCGGAAACGGTACGATGCAGTTTGAAGTGGAAGGGGATGAGAATAAGGTGGTGGCCTGTATCGTGGAAATAAACAAATAAACGGACAAAATATGAAAAGGAGCTTATTTATTCTGGCCGCTGTATTATGCACTGCAACAGCCTTCAGTCAGGATATGAAAAATTTCAAACTCTATTCACCCACTGAAAATGCGGATTCTGCATTGAAAGTAGCCGTAGCCGAAGCCAGCCGCACCGGCAAACATGTATTTGTGCAGATCGGTGGCAACTGGTGCATCTGGTGTGCCCGTTTTCATGAGTTTGTGACCAAGGATGCACAGCTGGATTCGATGATGAAGGCAGACTTCGTGGTGTATCATCAGAATTACAGTCCCGAGAACCGGAACAAGGAGATCCTCGCCCGTTATGGCTATCCCCAGCGTTTCGGATTTCCGGTATTTCTGATACTTGACGGGAAGGGGAACCTGTTGCATATCCAGAACAGTGCCTACCTGGAACAGGACAAGAGCTACAGCAAGGATAAAGTGATGGAGTTTTTCCGGCATTGGAATAAAAAAGCTTTGGATCCCTCAGAATACACCCGCTATTGAGCCAGCAAGCCCATACCGAAGCCTATATCCGGCTCATGACCAGCTACTGGCGGTTCCGGTTCTTCCTGTTCTGGAAACTGCCTGCAGCTTTCTTTTCCGGCGTCCGGATCCGTTCCCTCGATCCTGCAAGATGCGAGGCTACCGTACCGTATAAATGGTTCTCGCAAAACCCGTTCCGCTCCACCTATTTTGCTTGTCTGGCCATGGCGGCCGAACTCAGTACCGGAGCCCTCAGCATGGCCCATTTGTATAAACGCGTACCCGCCGTTTCCATGCTGGTGGTGAAGATGGAAGCGGAATACGGCAAGAAAGCCACCGGTATCACTGTATTTACCTGTGAAGAAGGGTTGGCATTAAAAGCAGCCATTGAAGCTGCCGTACAATCGGGAACGGGACAACAGCTCACGGTAACCACAACGGGCAGAAATGAAAAAGGGGAGGAGATCGCCCGCTTCCGCATCACCTGGTCGTTTAAGGCCAAACAAGCCTGATACAGACATCTTAAACTAGTCATATGAAAATTGCTTTCCATGGTGCTGCACAAACCGTAACCGGTTCCAAGCACCTGCTTACGCTGACGAACGGGAAAAAATACCTGCTTGATTGCGGCATGTTCCAGGGCATGGGTAAGGATACCGATACCCTGAACCGGCACTGGGGATTTGAACCGCGTGAGGTCAGCACACTGATCCTGTCTCATGCGCATATCGATCACAGCGGACTGATCCCGAAACTGGTCAAAGACGGTTTCGGAGGGAATATCTTTTGTACACCCGCCACGAAAGACCTCACATCCGTTTTGCTGGAAGACTCTGCCGAGATCCAGGAAGACGATGTGAAGTATGTGAACAAGCGCCGGGCCGCAGACGGGTTGCCCTATCTCAAGCCCTTGTATACACTGGAAGATGCCAAGGCCGCCATGTCCAACTTCAAGACCATTGAATACGGCGGCTGGTTCCGGATCGATGAATTTGTAGAAGTGATGTTCACCGATGCCGGGCATATCATTGGCAGTGCTGCCGTGCACCTGCGGATCAAGGAAAATGGGAAATCCGTTCGCATTACCTTCAGTGGTGATGTAGGCCGTTACCGGGATGTGATCCTGAAATCGCCCCAGGAGTTTTCGCAGGCCGATTTCATTTTGCTGGAATCCACCTATGGCAACAGCCTGCACGATGTACAGACCACCACACCCGATCAGTTATTGCAGTGGATCGAGAAAGCCTGTATACAGAAAAAGGGCAAGCTGATCATCCCCGCCTTCAGTGTGGGCCGTACACAGGAATTGCTCTTTGCCCTAAACCAGCTCGAACTGGAACGTCGCCTTCCTGAAGTCGAATATTTTGTGGATAGTCCGCTCAGTGTGGAAGCCACTGAAGTGGTCAAGAAATACCCGGCTTATTTTAATAAAACCATCCAGAAGATCCTGGAATCGGATGATGATCCCTTTTCCTTCCGTGGACTGAAATACATCAAGACCATCGACCAGTCAAAGATGCTCAACTTCCGGAATGAACCCTGTGTGATCATTTCGGCGAGCGGTATGGCTGATGCCGGAAGGGTGAAGCACCACATAAGTAACAATATCGAGAATAGCCGCAATACAATCCTGCTCACCGGTTATTGTGAGCCCCATTCCTTAGGCGGACGGCTCATGCGGGGCGACAAGGAAGTGAAGATCTTCGGGGTGCTGCATGAAGTGCATGCCGAAGTAGGAGCGATCCGGAGTATGAGTGCCCATGGTGATTATGAAGACCTGAGCCAGTTCCTCGCTTGCCAGGATCCCAAAAAAGTGAAAACCTTGTTCCTGGTACATGGTGAGCCCGAAGTACAGCAGCAGTTCCGGGAGCGGCTGATGAAAAAAGGTTTTGAAGTAGAGATCCCGGCCATGCATACAGAAGTGGGACTGGGTTGAACCTACCTGAGTTTTTTAAAAGAAAAAAAGCCGCCTTATTCAGGCGGCTTAATTCGTTTAGGGAATCGATTAACTGTTGAGAGCAGCTTTCGCAGGCATCGGATTGGTGTTTTTCAGGACTGGCGAAAGGTCTTCAACGGATAATCGGATCTACAGGTTCAGGTCTCGGTTAAAAAGGGTAATCAGGTTTTCAGGATACGGCTGCGGTTTCAAGGGATAGGATCGGATAAGGCTTAAAGCGTGCGATCAGTTGGTGTTTTCATTGGATCAGCGGATCAACAATACAAAGATGTAAATCCAAATCCATTCGGGGTAGTTTTTTCGCCATTCAGGGGTCCTTCTTCGACAAACGGCGGCAAATCTTCGATTAACGTCCTGTTTAAACCCCGTTTTATTCTACCCAATTACCCCGAGTTTTCCTTTTTGTGTCATTCCCGCCTCTTAGTATGTCATTCCCGCCTCTTAGTATCACATTCCTGCCCCCATTGTCATTCCCGCCTCTCATTGTCATTCCCGCGAAGGCGGGAATCCCCTCCCTAATAAGCCAAATCAAATTCTTTCAAATATGATTAGTATGGGATTGTTGTAAGAAGAATATAATCAATCTCTTGTATGGGATTCCCGCCTTCGCGGGAATGACAGGTAAAAGCAGGGATGACAGGTAAAAGCAGGAATGACAGGTTAAAGCGGGAATGACAGGTAAAAGTGGAATGACAGGTAAAAGTGGAATGACAGGTAAAAACTGGATTTACATTCACCCTTCCCGCCCTCCCGCCTTCCCGGCAAAGAGCCAGGCAGCAGTACAGCCTGTAAAAATAAAAAAACCGGGAGTCCAGTTCCCGGTTCTAATTACTTGAAATCCTTTTCGTTGCGTTAAAGCCTTTCAGCTGTTTCAGATCTCAATTCTAGTGGTTTTTTCCAGTGTTACCGTCGCGATAATTCGTTGTATAAGCAGGGCTTCAGTTTGTTTTTGGTGTCGCTGGCGTTTCGCGCTGTTGACAATACAAAGATGCAAAACCCGGTTCCCGGAAACGACTTTATTAGACGAAGGCCCCCCTTTTCCCGACGAATGGACGAAAATGCCCGTTTGGCTCCTTTCTTTCACCCACCGAAGCTTCAGCGTAGGTGGGTCGCCTCCCATATAAAAATCAAAACCGGACCTTTTCGGGGTCCGGCTTTAAGTCATTGAAATCCAGAGGTAGAAGTGGTGATGCGCGTTTACTTCTGATAGGGTACGGATCTCAATTTTGTTTTCCAGTTGTTACCGTCGCGATAATTCGTTTGATAAGCAGCTTGGTTCTTTTGGTTGGTCACCAACGTTTTGCGCTGTTGACAATACAAAGATGCAACGGAATACGAACAGCTGGAAGTTTTTTAGTCGTTTGGACAGCTAATTCCGATGAATGGATGAAAAAGGTCGATGAATGATCAGATAATGTTGAGCTTCCGGAGCACATCCTGCTTATGCGCTTTGGAGATGGGAATCTCTGTACCCCTGATGAAGAGGTCGTTTTCGCGGATATCATCGATCTTGGTGATATTGATGATATAGGAGCGGTGTACTTTCATGAAGTACTCTTTATTGATCCGCTCTTCCAGGGCCTTGATGGTATTGTGGGTAATATACTTCTTGTCGGTAGTCACAAACTTGACATAGTCGCCCATGCTCTCGATATAGAGGATGTCTTCATTATTCAGCCGCACCAGTTTGCCATCGCTCTTGATGAAGATGGCATTATTCAGGGGGCTCTGGCTTTCCGCCACAGGGGTTTCTTCCTTCAGGTGGATTTTCTGCAGGGCTTCCAGAAACCGCTGGTAGGTAAAGGGCTTTTTCAGGAAGTCCACCACACTGTATTCAAACGCATCATAGGCATATTCCGGCTTCGATGTGGTCAGGATCACTTTTGGGGCATAACTCAGCTGGTCGAGCAGGTCGAATCCACTCGCCCCCGGCATCTCTACATCCAGGAAGAGCAGGTCTACCCGCGCCGTATTCAGGAACTGCAGGGCATCTTCCGCATTGGCAAACTGACCCATCACCTCCAGCTGGCCGCATTTTTCGCAGCACTTGCGGGTGTATTCAGCTGCCACAGGCAGGTCTTCCACGATCACACAGGTCCAACGCATAATTTATTGCTGGTTATACTTATTTAATCGGTCCAGTTCCTGTTTCACTAACTCCAGGGCTTCGTCGAGACGGGCGGCCAGGGTCTTGAACTCCTGAGTCAACAGGGCCTTGTCGCTCACTGCCTTGCACCGGTCTTCAAATATCCGGCAGTCTTCCTGTAGGGCAGTCAGTCCCACAAAACCGAAAGAGGGCTTGAGTTTATGCACCCGTTGTTTCAGCAGGGTAAGGTCGTCGCCCGAAAAGGCGGCTTTGGCCAGGGGAATGTCTTCTTCCAGTTGAGTGGCCGTAATGCTGAAGATCTCCGCAATATAGGCAAGATCGTCCTCATACAGGCTGTGAATGAAGGCAGTATCAAATTTTTCGTTGAAAACGAAGGGGTTAGCTTGATTATTCGGGCTCAAAATAAAATAGATTCCTTTTTTTTCCGTTATATGTATCAGGCAGGATAGCAATATCCGGCCATCCGTAAATCCAATAACTCTATGAAGGGCAAATTATTTTATTGGGCCTTATCATTTTACCAGGATATCATTAATTCCGGTGCAAAGGATAAGATGCTGAATCCAGACCTTCGGAAACGCATCACCCGTTTCAACCAGTTCATCGTTTTTGCCCTCCTGGTTATTTTCTTCTCCGTCATCACCTATCTCTACCACCGACTCTATATCAGCGCCCTGATCAATATCACGGCTGCCTATATCTTTTTCCTGGCCTATTATCTCAACAGTAAACAGAAACTGGAAGCGGCACGGATCGTTTCGGTAGTGAATGTGAATCTTTACCTGATCATCATGAACTATGTGGAAGGATTGCGTGCCGGTGATTACCTGCTCTTCTTCCCTTATTTCCTGGCCCTCACCTTTGTGGTGAGTATCCGGCGGAACTTCAAGGAACTGGTGATCGTATATGCCATTACTATTTATTCACTCATCATCGCCATCATTCTTAGTCCGTCTACCAATGATATCGAAATGATCAATGAACAGCTCTACCAGCGGCTGTTCAGCGGCAACCTCGCCATTTCCTTCCTGCTCACCATGGTGTTCAGCTACGCCATCCTTCGGGTGAATAAGGATAATGAAGTGGCGATCCTGCAGGAAAAGAATTTCGGTGACACGATCTACAACACCTCCCTCGACGGGGTATTCATCATCTATGCCCGTTCCAATATTATCGCCAATATCAACCAGCGCGCCATGGAACTTTTCGGCGTTACCGAAAGCCGGGAAATTGAAGGCACACATATTGAGAACTGGTTCGATGAAGAGCAGGTGAAACAGTTCAGCGCCATAGAACGCGCTTTTAATCCCGCCAATAATAACTGGCAGGGTGAACTCACCTTCACTACCAAGAATAACCGGTCTTTTCCGGGTTATGTAAGCGTGGTGCCCTTCATTCACAAAGAGGTCCGCTACCTCAAGATCAGTATCCTCGATATTTCCAATGTGCGGATGACCGAGTTTGAGCTGATGAAAGCCAAGGAGAAAGCCGAAGCTGCCGTGAAAGTGAAGACCCGCTTCCTCTCGAATATGAGCCATGAGCTTCGTACGCCGCTGAATGGCATTATCGGTGCTACCAACCTGCTGCTGCAGGAAGACCGCCTGCCCCAGCAACAGCCTTATTTCGATACGCTTAAATACAGTTCGGAGCACATGATGGTGCTCATCAACGATATCCTCGACTTCAATAAAATGGAAGTCGGCAAGCTGGAACTGGTGATCGCACCAGTCAATATTCAGTCCTTTATTAAGAAAGTAGCCACTCAGTTCAATGTACAGGTCAATGAGAAAGGTTTGAAACTGGTGGTGGATGTGGAAGACTGGCTCGATATCGAACTCATGGCCGATGAAACCCGTCTGAATCAGGTATTGAGCAACCTGCTCTCCAATTCCCTGAAATTCACGGAAAGCGGTCAGATCGTATTGGCTGTCCGGAAAATCGCCGCCAGCAGTACCCGCGCCACCGTACAGTTTATTGTACGGGATACCGGTATCGGTATTGCCAAAGAGAAGCACCGCGAGATCTTTGAGAGCTTTACACAGGCTGATATCAATACCACCCGGAAATACGGGGGTACAGGACTGGGCCTGACGATCACCAAGAAGCTGGTGAATATGTTTAATGGAGAACTGCAGCTCGAAAGCGAATCGGGTAAGGGCAGCACCTTCCATTTCACCATTGAACTGCCGATCAACGAGAACCGCAAACGTTATATCAACGAAGACCAGTCACGTCAGCTGGTATCCCTCAACGGCGCCCAGGTGCTGATCGCCGAAGATAATCCCGTTAACCTCAGTGTGGCCAAACGCTTCCTGCAGAAATGGGGTATCAATGTAACAGAAGCCCAGAATGGCCGGATTGCCGTGGAGAAATTTGCCCGCGGTCGCTTCGACGTACTGCTGCTTGACCTGGAAATGCCGGAAATGGATGGTGCTACAGCCCTGCAGCATATCCGCCGCATAGACCCCGATATTCCAGTCATCGCTTTTACTGCAGCCGTTTATGAGAACATGTATGCCGACCTGGTCAGCAAAGGCTTCACCGACTTCATCCACAAACCCTTCCGTCCGGAAGACCTGCATCATAAGATCGAATTGCAGGTGAATAATAACCGTAGAAAAACAGCCTAGGAAAGTTTTTACATTCAGTGTAGTACTAAAAGAAAAAGAGCCTGTCATTGCCTTGACAAGCTCCATATCTGGCTTCGTTGTTTTTAGTGTAATTTCTTATCAGGGACAGAAGCCATCTTCCAAAGGATACGGAAAACTCTTACTATTATTCAGAACACAATCGGTTTACACGGGTTTGGATTTTTGGTCAGTTTCGGGTTTGGATGTCTTTCATTGGATAGGATGGACTGTAAAGCTAACTCCGGTTTATATATCATTCAATTGTTATCCAGGCTTTCAGACAGTTTTCAGTAAGCTTACCCGTTTGGCTTAATGGGTAACCTGTAGGGCACGCCTTTACCAGCCCTGGCATCCTGTAATCAGCTGGTTAATACCGGCCGGGCCGGAAGGATATTTTTTACCTTTGGGTATGCATATCCGGTTCCTTTCCTTCTTGTTGGCAGGCTTGCTCTTATCCTCCTTTGGCGCATCGGCTCAACTCATTATTGATGTACGCGATAGTATCAGCCGTCAGCCACTTTCCGGCGCCACCCTGCAGGTGAATGATAAGGCTGTTGCGCTGAGCGACAGTACCGGACGGATCCGGCATCCCCTGGCCGATGGGTTGTACCGGATCCGGATCACACATGCCGGCTATGAAGAAAAGACCTTTCAGGTAAGCGTAAGCGGTAGTACTACCCTGGTCGCCTGGATGCTGCCGGCCCAGCAGGCCCTGGAAGAAGTAACCGTTATCGCCTCCACCCGCAATAACCAGCGGATCGAAAATGCACCGCTTAAAGTGGAAGTACTGGGCCGTACGGAAATGGAAGAGGAGAATACGATCAAGCCGGCCAATATCGCCAGCATCCTGGGCGATATCAGTGGTATACAGATCCAGCAAAGCAGTGCCGTGAGCGGCAATGCCAGTGTTCGCATTCAGGGACTGGACGGCAAATACACCCAGATCCTCCGCGACGGCATGCCCTTGTATGATGGCTTCAGTGGAGGCTTCGGGATTCTCAGTATCCCGCCGCTCGACCTGAAACAGGTAGAACTGATCAAAGGATCTGCTTCTACATTATATGGAGGCGGTGCTATCGGCGGACTGGTCAACATCATTTCGCGAAAACCCACCCGCAAACATGAGGCCGTGCTCACCCTCAACCGCAGCACCCTGAATGAAACCAACCTGAACACCTATGCCGCAAAGCGGTATAATAAATTTGGATATACCTTATTTGCCGGATACACGCACCAGAAAGAAAAAGATGTCAATAAAGACGGGCTCTCCGACCTGCCCCTGAATTCCATATTGGTGCTGCATCCCCGGCTGTTTTTTTATCCCGGAGAAAAAACCACCGTATCGGCCGGGTATACCTTTACTGCTGATAACCGGAAAGGCGGAGATATGGTGGTGCTCGACGGAAAACCAGATGCCATCCACCAGTATTTCGAGAACAACCAGACCCGTCGCCATACACTCGAGTTTACAGCCGAACACTATACCGCTGCAGGAAACAAGATCGAATGGAAATCCAGTTTCAGCAGTTTTCACCGGACGATCGAAGTGCCCGGCAGCTATTATGGGGCCAGACAGCAGAATGGTTTTGCTGAATGGTCTTATTTCATTCCTAAAAAGCAATACAGTCTGGTTGCCGGCGCCAATGCCTATCTGGATGGGTTCCGGAAAGACCCACTCATTGCCGCCAATTTAGACCGGTATTCAAATACTACAATAGGAGCATTTGCGCAGTATACCAGGAATCTTGGGGAACAGACCGTGCTGGAAGGCGGCTTGCGGAACGATTACCAGCGGCGCTATGGCAATTTCCTCTTGCCCCGGCTCTCACTGTTTCACCGCTTTGATGAACATTGGGGATTCCGTGCCGGTGCCGGAGCAGGGTATAAACTGCCCAATCCCTTTGCCCCGCAATTGCAGGATATACCGGTGTGGATGATCGGCCCGGTACCGGAATCCGTTAAGGCAGAACGGTCGATGGGGTACAATGCTGAAGTGAATTATAAATATACCTGGGGAGAAGACAATAGTTTTTTTATCAATCATGCTTTCTTCCTGACCCGGATCCGGCATGCGGTGTTGGGAACAACACTCGGAAATGGTACCCTTACTTTTGAAAATGCCACAGCTCCGGTCACCACCAAAGGCTGGGATACCTATATTCAAATGAACTTATACGGCTGGGAACTCTACGCCGGTTATACCTATACAATTGCCAGAAGAAATTATGCGCCGGCAGGCCTGCGCTTCATGCCCTATACCCCGAAGATCCGCATGGCCTTTACCCTGGTGAAAGAATGGGAGAACTGGAGGGCCGGACTGGAAGGTTCCTGGAACGGCAGGCAGTACCGCCTCGACGTCACAGAGACACCGGGCTATTTTTTCATGGCTGCCATGATCGAAAAGCATTTCGGCAAACACAGCAGCCTGGTGCTGAATGGTGAGAACCTGCTCGATTTCCGGCAGACCCGGAAAGAAGCTATTTTCTCCGGCTCCATTACAAACCCGCAGTTTGTTCCTCTCTGGGCGCCGATCGATGGACGGGTCATCAATATTTCCTACCGCTATAAGATGTAATTTCACCCCATGGCGGAAGCATTTGAATTGGCCGTACAGTATAAAGGCGTGGAACGCAGTTTTCCGGCAGAACTGCGGCCCTTTGGTTTTTCCTATAAGATCTGGGTGAAAGTAGGGGAGGCAGAACTCCTCTTTGAACCCGATGAAGAACGGAATTTCCGTGCCGTTTTGCATAATGAAATTCCCATACACCAGCACCCCGATCCGGAACTGGTGGCGGCCATTGCAGCCGAACTTGAAAGCCAGCTCAAACCCTGACCGTTCCCCCGAAATCCCTTAAATTACAAGCAGTATACCTATCAATATGCTGCTCATGAAAAAAGCCCTCTCTTTCCTATTCCTTATAGTTGTATGCAGTGATCTTTCAGCCCAGTCCTTACAACTCTGGTACAGCAAACCCGCACAGCGTTTTGAAGAAGCCTTGCCGGTGGGGAATGGCCGTATGGGCGTTATGGTATACGGAGGGGTACAGCAGGAACGGCTGGCCCTGAATGAACAGACCCTCTGGGCGGGCAAACCGCAGCAGTCTCCACCTCCAGCCAACCATACCGCCGATCTGGCAGCCGTACGAACCGCACTTTTTGCAGAAAATTACCGCGCAGCCGACACTTTAGTAAAGAAACTGCAGGGTGCCTTCAGCGAATCATATGCTCCACTGGGGGATTGTAATATCCGCATGAACCTGAACGGGCCCGTTACCAATTACCGCAGAAGCCTGGACCTGGAAAATGCTGTGGCTTCCACCCGTTTCAAAGCCGGAAATACCACCTATTCCAGGGAAGTTTTTGTGTCCGGTCCGCAGCAGGTGATCGTGATCCGGCTCACCGCCACTGGCCCGGATCAGATCGATGCCACCATCGGTTTTGGCGGACTCCTGCCTGCAAAATTGTATACAGAGAAAAACCAGTTGGTCTACCGGGGACATGCCCCTTCACATGCCGAGCCCAACTACCGCGGCAATATGCCCAATGCAGTCGTATTTGACACGATACATGCCATGCGGTTTGCTGCCCGCCTGCAGGTGATCCGCACCAATGGGGAAGTGCGCTATACCGACAGCACAGTAACGGTGAAGAATACTCAAGACGCGGTGATCCTGATCAGCCTGGCCACCAGTTTCAATGGCTATGATAAAGACCCCGGTACCGCCGGAAAGAATGAACTGGCGATCGCCGAAAGTGTGCTGCGCAAAGCCAGCGGCCTGCCCTTCCTGCATATCTGGCAAAGCCATACCTCCGATCACAAGCGTTTTTTCAACCGCCTGAAGATCGATCTGGGCGGGCATGAGAAGGATACCCTCGAAACAACAGAACGGCTCCGCCGCTTCACTGCAGGCGAAAAGGACAATAGCCTGATCGCCCTCTATTATCAGTATGCCCGTTACCTGCTCATCAGCTGCTCCCGTCCAAGTGGCATACCTGCCAACCTGCAAGGCCTCTGGAACCAGGAACTGCGGCCACCCTGGAGCAGTAACTATACCACCAATATCAATGCCGAGATGAACTACTGGCATGCCGAAACGGCCAACCTGCCTGAAATGCATGAGCCCCTGCTTAATTTCATCAGTTCACTGGCTACTACCGGTGCCGCTACCGCGAAATTTTACTATAATGCCGGTGGCTGGGTGGTGCACCACAATTCCGATATCTGGGCCATGTCGAACCCCGTTGGCGATTTTGGCAAGGGCAGTCCCTGCTGGGCCAACTGGCCCCTGGGCGGCGCCTGGCTGAGTACCCATCTCTGGGAGCATTATCAATATACCCAGGATAAAAAATTCCTTTCCCAGCAGGCCTATCCCCTGATGAAAGGTGCCGTGCAGTTCTTCCTGGATTTTTTGGTGAAAGACAAAAACGGGAATTGGATTACAGCGCCATCTACTTCTCCAGAGAATGTATATATCACGCCCGACGGCTACTATGGCCAGACTTTGTATGGCTCCACGGCCGACCTCTCGATGATCCGGGAACTCTTCAATGATTTTACCAAAGCCTCACGGATCCTGCGCAAGGATTCTTCTTTCCGCGAACGCGTTAATGAAGTCTATGCAAAACTCTATCCTTACCAGATCGGCAAAAAAGGCAACCTGCAGGAATGGTACCACGACTGGGCCGACCAGGATCCCAAACACCGCCACTTGTCGCACCTCTTCGGCGCTTATCCAGGTTCCAGTATTACCTTACAGACTACGCCCGAACTGGCAGAAGCCGTGAAACAATCACTGATTACCCGCACCAACGAAGGCACGGGCTGGGCGATTACCTGGCGGATCAATTTATGGGCCCGGCTGAAGAACAGCGAACGGGCTTATGATGCCATTAAAAATTTACTCCGGTTCTATACCAACAGTGATGGCATCCAGATGTCGGGTGGCGGTACCTATGCCAACCTCTTCTGTGCCCATCCTCCTTTCCAGATCGATGGCAATTTCGGAGGAGCTGCCGGTATTGCTGAAATGCTCATCCAGAGTCATGAGAATGCCATTGACCTCCTGCCGGCACTTCCAGCCGAATGGCCTTCCGGAAAAGTAGAGGGGTTCTGCGCCCGGGGTGGCTTTACAGTGGATATGGAATGGGCTGCGGGTAAACTGGTAAAAGCCAGTATCCGGAGCAAGACCGATACCGAATGCCGCGTGTTGGTCAACGGAAAAGAATACCGGAAACCCATGGAAGCCGGATCCGTCTGGAACCTGGAACGCTGACCCTGACGGGTATTCTAAAACGGATTGAGCGGGGTCAGCGTTGGGCTGCTCTGCAGACAGGAACTTGCATCGGCATCAGCTTCTACTATTCATTGTTTAATACATCGCCTCATGAGTCAAACTCAATCATCCATTAAAGTGAAAGCCGGCGAATTTGAATTCAGTTTTTCTCCCGAAGAACTGGAATCGGTCAGCATCACCACTGCCGGAAACCAGCGTTATCATTTGCTGGAACAGCATCATTCGGCCACTGTCCGGCTGCTGGATGCGGATCAAATCGGCAAAAAGCAACAACTGGAAGTGGAAGGTGAAACCTTTGCTGTGGAGATCCGGGATGCCTTGGATCAGGTTGTGGAGAAGATGGGCTACAGCACCGGGGTGCAGAAACAGGTCAAGCAGATCAAGGCACCCATGCCCGGTCTGATCCTTGAAATTTCCGTGGAAGAAGAGATGGAACTGGAAGAAGGGGCCAAACTGCTCATCCTGGTGGCCATGAAAATGGAAAACAGTATCACCATCGGTTCAGCCGCTAAGATCAAGACGGTACATGTCAAAGTGGGACAGGCAGTTGAAAAAGGCCAGCTCCTGATTGATTTACACTAAGAATCCGAAACGAACGCATATGAAAAAGATCCTGGTCGCCAACCGTGGCGAAATCGCCCTCCGCATCATGCGCACCATCCGCCGGATGGGCATACAATGTGTGGCAGTGTATTCGGAAGCCGACCGCAATGCCCCGCATGTGCTCTTTGCCGATGAAGCGGTTTGTTTGGGCGAGGCCCCTTCCGCAAAATCCTACCTGGATGGCGATAAGATCATCCGTTTCTGTAAGGAACTCGGCGTGGATGGGATCCATCCGGGATATGGATTCCTCAGTGAGAATGCCGATTTCGCACAAAAAGTTACCGATGCCGGGATCACCTTCATCGGACCTGGACCCGATGCCATGCGGATCATGGGTTCCAAACTCGCTGCTAAAGAATGCGTGAAGCAATACAATATTCCCATGGTGCCGGGTATTGACCAGGCCATTGATGGTCTGGCGCTGGCAAAAAAGATCGCAGCGGAAGTGGGATATCCCATACTTATCAAAGCCTCAGCAGGGGGTGGTGGTAAGGGCATGCGGATCGTGGAAAAAGAAGCGGATCTGGAAGAACAGATGCACCGTGCCATGAGTGAAGCCCTGTCGGCTTTTGGTGATGGCTCAGTTTTCATTGAGAAATATGTCAGCGGTCCGCGCCATATCGAGATCCAGGTACTGGCCGATCATCACGGTAATACCGTTCACCTGTTTGAACGGGAATGCAGCATCCAGCGGCGGCATCAGAAAGTAGTGGAAGAATCCCCTTCCGCTATTCTCACTCCCGAAATCCGGAAGAAAATGGGAGCAGCAGCCGTCATGGTGGCGAAATCCTGCAACTATACCAGCACGGGTACCGTGGAATTCCTGATGGACGATAAACTGAATTTCTATTTCCTGGAGATGAATACCCGCCTGCAGGTGGAACATCCCGTAACCGAAATGATCACGGGTATTGACCTGGTGGAACAACAGATCCGGATCGCCCGCGGTGAGGCGTTACCGTTTACGCAGGAAGACCTCAGCATTAACGGACATGCCATAGAGCTCCGGGTCTATGCGGAAGATCCACTGAATAATTTCCTGCCCTCTATCGGAACGCTGGAGCGTTATGAAAAACCGGAAGGTCCGGGTATACGGGTTGATGATGGATACCGGGAAGGCATGGCGATCCCCATCTATTATGATCCGATGATCGCCAAACTGGCCGTACATGCCAAAGACCGTACCGAAGCCCTGCAGCTGTTGCGTGAAGCCATTGCGGCTTACCACATCGAGGGTGTCAGTACCACCTTGCCGTTCGGGCGTTTTGTACTGGGGCATGAGGCCTTCATCACCGGCCATTTTGATACCCATTTTGTCAAGAATTATTTTACACCCGATAAGATACGCGAAGAACAAAAAGCCCGTGCCCGACTGGCGGCACTGGTGGCCGTGAAATACTGGCAGGAAAAAGCAGCGGAATTGCAGCCGGTACATAACACTTCTACCAGCTGGAAACGCCGTCTGGCACATTGATCATCCAACGTTGTAAATCATGAAAGAAAAAAAAGATATACTCCGCGATAAACTGGAACAAAGCCGACAGGGTGGGGGTGAAGACCGCAACAGGAAGCAACACCAGAAAGGCAAACTTTCCGCGCGGGAACGCATCCAGCTTTTATTTGATCCGGGTTCTTTTGAAGAGATCGGTGCGCTGGTGATTCATCGTACCAAAGACTTCGGTATGGAAGACCAGCTCTATTATGGTGATGGGGTCATTACCGGTTATGGAACGGTGAATGGCCGGCTGGTCTATGCGTTTGCGCAGGACTTCACGGTATTCGGTGGTGCCCTTTCCGAAACCCATGCCGAGAAGATCTGCAAGATCATGGATATGGCCATGAAAACCGGTGCACCGATGGTGGGGCTCAACGACTCCGGTGGTGCCCGCATCCAGGAAGGTGTCCGCTCCCTTGGCGGCTATGCCGATATCTTCTACCGGAATGTCCAAGCCTCAGGTGTTATTCCACAGATCTCGGCCATCATGGGGCCCTGTGCCGGTGGTGCCGTGTATTCTCCGGCCATGACCGATTTCACCGTTATGGTGGAGCAGACCAGTTATATGTTCGTGACCGGTCCCAATGTAGTGAAGACAGTGACGAATGAAGAAGTGAGCGCGGAAGAACTGGGTGGTGCCTCCACACATTCCACCAAAAGCGGGGTGACCCATCTCACCGCCGCAAATGATATGGAATGCATCAATGAAGTCAAGAAGCTGCTCAGTTATATGCCGCAGAATTGTGAGGATGTATTACCGAAGTTGCCGTACACACTTGGAACAGAGTTCCGCGAAGAACTGGAGACGATCATTCCCGAAAACGCGCACCAGCCCTATGATATGCGGGCGGTGATCGCGGGGATCTGTGATGCCGACAGTTTCTTTGAGATCCAGAAAGACTTTGCCGATAATATCGTGGTGGGATTTGCCCGACTCGCCGGAAGAAGCATTGGCCTTGTAGCCAACCAGCCAATGAGCCTGGCGGGGGTACTCGATATCAACAGTTCCAAAAAAGGTGCCCGCTTCACGCGTTTCTGCGATTGCTTTAATATTCCCTTGCTGGTGCTGGTGGATGTACCGGGCTTTTTGCCGGGCACCGACCAGGAATGGAACGGCATCATTACCAATGGGGCCAAACTGCTTTATGCCTTGAGTGAGGCCACTGTGCCGCGGGTAACGGTGATCACCCGAAAGGCATATGGTGGTGCCTATGATGTGATGAACTCCAAGCATATTGGTGCCGACATGAACTATGCCTGGCCTACGGCAGAGATTGCGGTTATGGGTGCCAAGGGCGCGAGCGAGATCATCTTCAAAAAAGAAATCTCGGAAGCTGCTGATCCGGAAAAGAAATTGCTGGAAAAAGAGGCCGAGTATGCCGAGAAATTTGCAACTCCTTATCTGGCTGCCGAGCGCGGTTTTATTGATGAAGTGATCGAGCCCCGGGAAACCCGGCGCAAGCTCATCAAAGCCTTTGCCATGCTGGAGAATAAAGTGGTCAAGCGTCCGCGGAAAAAGCACGGAAATATCCCCTTGTAAGCCAAAAATGAAAAAATACGGCTAAACTTTTTGCGTTATAGCAGGTCTAATCCCTGCTATGAAACAAACAGTTATCCCTATCCTCTTCTGTATCAGTCTGATGGCTTGTTCGAAATCCGGCACCACCCCCGATCCTGTGCCGCCGGTAACCCCTCCGTCAACCACAATGTATTTTCCGCCGCTTTCCGGAACGGCCTGGGAAACCACAACGGCCGCTTCCCTGAACTGGAATGCTGCTGCACTGGCGGACCTCGATGCCTATCTGGCGTCCAAATCCACCAAGGGGTTTATCGTCCTCAAGAACGGAAAGATCGTCATTGAAAAATATTACGGCACATTTACGGCAGACAGCAACTGGTATTGGGCTTCTGCGGGAAAAACGATGACTGCCTTCCTGGTGGGTATCGCGCAGAAAGAGGGCCTGCTGAATATCAATAATAAGACTTCGGATTATCTGGGCAAGGGCTGGACTTCATTGCCACAGGCCAAGGAAGACCTGATCACAGTAAAGAACCAACTTACTATGACCACGGGACTGGATGATGCCGTACAGCCGGATAATGACTGTACCAGTCCGGCCTGTCTGGTATACAAAGCCGATGCCGGCACCCGCTGGGCCTATCATAATGCGCCGTATACCTTGTTGGATAAAGTAGTGGAGAGTGCCAGCGGCAAATCCTACAATACCTATTTCCAGGAAAAGATCCGCGACCGCATTGGCATGACGGGCCTTTGGATCAAGACTGGATTCAATGATGTGTATTACAGCACCCCGCGCAGCATGGCCCGTTTTGGTTTGTTGCTTCTCAACATGGGTAAGTGGGATCAAACGGTGATCCTGAGTGACACGGCTTATCTCAATACACAGACCAGCAGTTCCCAGAACCTCAATCCTTCCTATGGCTATCTTACCTGGCTGAATGGCAAAGCATCTTATATGTTGCCTTCATTGCAGCTCAGCTTCAACGGCAGCCTGATCCCCAATGCGCCTGCTGATACCTATGCTGCATTGGGCAAGAACGACCAGAAGATATACGTCGTGCCTTCGCAAGGACTGGTTGTGATTCGCATGGGCGAGGCTGCCAACGAATCCAAATTTGCGTTATCGAGTTTTGATAATGAGTTATGGGGCAAGCTGAAAGCCGCGATCGGGTATTAAGCGATGAGCCAATGAGCCGATGAGCCGATGGAAGTCGCAACCCCGTTACTTTCATACCCGCGAAGTTGGGTATCCCCCCCAAAAAAACAATACGGAATCATCCCCGCTGTGTCTGCTAAGGGGCACCCCCTTATTGTCATTCCCACGAAGGTGGTTTACCCCAAAAAAACCGGAATCATCCCCGCAGTGTCTCCCGGAGGGGACGCTGTGGACAGTGTTACCCTAACGGTACAATCCTGACCCAGGCGTCCCTGATTTCATGGTCCAACCAGTTTTTGGACAGGCTTACATACTTGTGAAACTCCCTGCTGGCGGGGCTATGCCCCGACAGGCAGCGGACCAGGTTTTCCGGAACACCCTGTCGCAGCAAGGTGGTGATGGCTGTACGCCGCATGGTATGGCTGGTTATTTGTTCGTGAAACCGCCAGCTGCGGTTAGATTCCTTTTTGAGTTCGGTCAATTGCCCTTTGTTGCTTTGAAACTTGGGAAATGGGTAATTCCAGCCGGCGCTTTCAAATAATTTTTTAAGCTGCCGGTTAAAATTTACAGACGAGAGCCGGGGAAGCAGATAGCTGCTCCTGGGTTCCTGCCATTCATTCAGCAGGGGCAGGGCAATATGTGGCAGGGGAATATCGAGAAACTGTCCTGTTTTCTTAACCACGAGTTTCAGGGCTGGTTTGCCATTATAAGTAGTGAGTTGTGTCCGTTTCAGCCGGGTAAGGTCACTGAACCGAAGGGCGGTGAAGCAGCCAAAAAGGAAAAGAATCCGGGCCCTTTGCAGGGGAGGGGGTAGCCGTCCTGCGAATTCCCGGTTTTGTGCCAGAAAGGCGATCTGTTCCTGTTCCAGCACCAGGGGTGGGGTATCGGGGAAGGAATGGGAAAAGTAGCGGGTATAAGGGCGAAGCGGCCATCCTTTTTCTGAAGCCAGGTAGTGGAAAAGGGTTTTAAGGTTCTTGAAGTGCGAAGCTGTATAGGCGTCACTGAAATTGCAGCAATGGCTGAGGTAGTGTTTGAATTTAGTGGCGAATGATTTCCAGTACCGGGAAAGTTGATGGTGGAGGTATTGACTGCTCCGGGTGCCGGGCTTCCGGAGCAGCAGGGCTTGCCCGGTTTTAGCTTCAAAATTTTGCAATATCCGCAGGGTTTGGCGGTAGTTTTCGATAGTCCCGGGGCTTATTTTCCGGCCATTTGGCAGTCGTCTTTTGCCGTTTTGCGTAGCCCGGATAAATTTTTCAAATTCAGAAATAAGCAGGAAGGTTTGACTTTTCATTTTCGGGTAAGGTACTGATTAGGTGGTTAATCTGTCCTGGGTTACAAGATCAGAGCTGCAAAATCAGAGAACTTGCGCAAAACGGGTAGTGTATGGGCTAAAGTATTGAGCTATTTGGGTGATATTGGATAAAGAGTTACTAATCTTCTGTGATATGTAGTAAAATTATTTCTTAATAACTCTAAATGTTACACTTTTCTTATAATTATTGATTGTGTCAAGGTAAAAATCTCGAAGTTCCATACAAATATCCACTTTGAAAATACCAACTTCATTATTATCCTGTTTAACTAAATGTAGAAAGTCAAATGTTTTACTTTTCCCGAAGTATGAGCGTTTATTATTAATAGAGTCGTATATAAATAATCGACATTCGCAATCGGGCGGATTAGGAGCAAAGAATGTATAATTGATATCGTAACCTTGAACAAAATTTTGCGAGTTCGTTGAATCACTTAAGTATCCTTGATAAAAAGGGCTTCCAAAAATTCTCTTTAACTTTCCATTATCAAAATACTCCCTTTCGTAATAAATGTTTGGGTTGTCCTCATCTTTAAAAGTATATTTTTTAATAGTACCATTTTGATAAAATTCAATATTCTCAAATACTTTTTTGCCAGCCATAAAAGTATACTTCGATTTCAAATAATTATTTTCAAAATATTCATATACGATACTATCAATCTGCATATTCTTATTCCTGAAAATAATGCTAGTAAGAAGCCCGCCTTGAATGACACTATCTGCTATTAGAACTCTATCCTTATTGTAAATTGGGCGAAATTCAATATGTGAATTGTTGGTACAAGAAAATTGAATAGCTATTGATAACGCTGAAGCTATTATATAGAATTTATAATTCATGGAATTTCTCAAGACTTATTCTTTTAATATCTTTAGGCAATAAATTTTGACCTGTTGTGTCAATTGGTTTTCCATTTTTCTTAATCATGCCACAACTTTCGCATTGTTCAACTTGATGTTCTAATCTTCTTATTTCTTCTTTTCTTGCTTTGTCAATAAGTTCTGGTATTTTTTTTGGATCTGCACCCCTTAGATCTGGAAGTTTCATACCGAGCATTGCCATATCCATTAATGATGCAAAAGATTTAAAATCAATTACTGTAACAGATTTTTCGGGATCAGCCTTATCTCCCCATCCCGGGTCTTCTCTTCCAGAGCCAAAAATGACATATTGTGGTTTCTCAAAAGATAATGGCCCATCATTTCCTGTAATGCCGATTTTTAAAGCTTCCATTGCGCTGATATCTTTTGAATGTTCAGATCCGTATAGTGTTGTCTCTTTTTGAGTTCTTTTCTCATTAGGACCTCTCAAATCTATGGTAGTCAGTACCTCGTAATCATTTTTTGTAAAATATCCAAGAGAATTGTACGTGTTATTATGTACTACATTATAGGCGCCTTTTACAACTCGAGTTTCCATTAATACTGTTCCATCCTTTGCAATTGTTTTTATTTTTTCAATTCGATCTTGTCCATCTGGATCTAAGTATCTCACTGGATCATTTCCAACATATTGATATTGCGATAAACCAATATTATTATCTTTCTCGGATTTCTGATCTATCACATTCCACCGTCCAATCTGCCCATCATACATCCTCGCCCCATAATCATACCACTCCAACCCACTGCCATCCCCAAACTCTTTCTCTTGCTTCTCCTTTCCGTTGTATTCGTATTTATTATCCAGTTTACCAATAGCCCGGGAGGAGATCCCCGACATTGTTAACCCAAACGGATAATAATGGGTTTCTTCCAGGAACGGGCCGCGTACATGGGTAACCTGCAGGTTGTCAAAGAACACGTCGATATTCGGCGCTTGGTCTTTGTATAATTATACAAATATCCGCTATTTACATTCCGGTTAAGACTTTATAATTAAAATTGTACTTGTATTAAGAAAAATAATTTAAGAAAGTGAATCGTTTTATAATTTACTTATATAGAAAAGAGTTGAATTGGAAAATAATTTCTCTAAATAAAATAATCTGCAGTAGCAGAAAAGCCGTAACAATTACTTCATAAGATCTGAAATATTTTGCTTTATGAGGCGATAACTAAAAATCTAAGCCACTATTAAAAGGTAAATTTAATTACTCATTTTCGCAGTTCTGTTGATTTGATTCTACCATCCTCAAGACTTATTGTATAGAAAAGGACACTACTTTGATTAGCTTCAACTGTATTTGAATCTTCCTCGATTTGAAATTCTGAAAAATGACCAGTAGGAGGGCATTCTGCAGACCATAATAAATAACCATTTTTATCAAAGGCAAATAGATTTGACGTATTTACTGAAAATCTATCATTCATATCAAATAAAACTAAAGTTATATTCCCGAATGATTTTTTTTGTTTTATTTTAAAATTCATTTTATTGGGGATTAAAAAATTGCTAAAGAACCATTAATTATTGTAATGATAAGTGAATATAAAAAAGTTGAACTTCACTTTTTTGGTAATATTTCTGAATTTTTTGATAAATAAAAGATTTTTCCATTTTGTACATCAACTTGAATAAATATCTGAATACCTTTACCTCCTTCTACACCTCCAATTGCAAACTGAGTACCTTTTTTGATTAATACTGGAGTTACAAAAGAAGCATCGTTACCATATTTTTCAAGATTATATAGGCTTTCAGCTTCCGCTGAAGAAGCGGGTTTAGTTAATCCTAAAAAACTTCCTTTTTCACCAGCCTTTCCACCAAAAACTCTAAAGGCCTTAATATCTTCTAACGCTTCACAGATTAAATAATTAGAATTTGAAAAACTTTCAGTGAAACTAGGATTTGTTAAAAGAAAACTTTTAGATGCCGCTCCTTCAAAATTAAGCCCAATTGCGCCAAAATCTTGCTTTAATATTTTAATGATAGCTTTCGAAGTATTAGCAGCTGCACCCGCTTCGCCAACTGGTGTTAATGATGCAAGATTTGCAGTGACTTCATAAGCATCAACTAATGGTTTTGATGCCTTATTAATATCATTTAATTTGTTTAGTGATGCCTGAGTGTTTTGAATTTGAGGAGGACCTGGGGTAGACGGAACCTCAGATGTTCCTGTTACTAATCTACCCGTTGCATTCATTGATTCATTATATTCTGCTTTTTTTATGGCAATATAAACACCAATATACATTCCTGTATTCGCCGGGTCTCTAATAATATTACCGACAGTTCTAAAAAATTCTAGCCCCTCTAAATCAATACCATCAATAGGTTTATTTTCGGCGTAAGCGTAAATGGAGTTAAATGGATATTTTTCAGAAATCGGATCAACTTGCAGGAATCGACCTATTTGAGGATCTTGATTGCGGTACTTAAAAAAAATATTCTTTACGCCAAAATCCTCTTCAAATTCTTGAAAGACAAATCCTTTTTTGTTAGAGTAATAATTTACTTTCCAAATTTTGGAGGAAATCCCCGCCATTGTTAACCCAAACGGATAATAATGGGTTTCTTCCAGGAGCGGGCCGCGTACATGGGTAACCTGAAGATTGTCAAAGAACACGTCAATATTCGGCGTTTCGTTACTGACATAAATATACAAAAATCCGCTTTTGGAAATTGTTAAATTAGTTCGGGTATTTGTACTGTATACACCACTGGTCCCTACCTGCTACAGCTGCTGCTGGAAATCACAAAATTGAACTGCTCATCAAAAATAAATCTAGTTCAGGAAAGCCTTGGATATTGAATTAGTATAAGCTTTGAATATCAAGATATAAGCTATGCATACCGTGATCACGAACCATTTATCAACCTGAATAATAAGGGCATTTATAATATCCGACTGAATAAACAATCAGTTCTTTCAATTATCCATGCTGTTGATAGTTGTTCGGTTAATAGCAGACTCACTTAAAGCTCGAATTATTGAGGAATTATATAAATAGGTAGACTCTACGAGTAAGACGAGAATATTAATCAGAATGAAATCACTTCTTGGAGGGGTGTAAAAAAATTAATCTTCAAGACATAATGCTTTTTTAAAAATTGTTGCACTCGCAATGTAATATTTGAGACATTTCATATCGCCATTTATTAATTTAAACTTTAACTCCAAAAAATCATTTTTTGAGCCGGTTGTTTCACTTGTGATATTTTTCGCATTCTTAAAATCAACATAAACAATACAATAATAAAAATACTTTAAATTATCTGCTAGTTCTTCATTTAAATTTAGACTAATTTTCTTTGATCGACTTTGAATCTCTTTTAAAAATGAATTTAAATCAATGCTACTTACACTTACACCATTAGAAATTTCCAATTCTTTGAAAATATTGTCAGGAATTTTACTTATACCTTTTTTAGAATAATTATTAATTGGAAATATAAATATTTCAGTTGTATTTCCAGATAGTGGTTCATGAAAAAGTAAAATTGCTTTGCCTTTGAAATTACCATTAGTAATTCCTAAATTAACCCTGTCATGGAAGCAACTTCCCAAAAATAATAGTAAAATACAAATTTGAATTGCCTTCATTGGTTATCAGCATTTTGGTTAATATGGTATCCGTTGTTTTCATATATTGAAAGTAGCCAGCCTTTTGTGTTACGATCAATAAATCTATTCATAATGAATTTGTCTCCTGAGATTACTTTGCTTAATTCATTTGCCCATATCCTATAAAGTTGGTAATAATATTCATTTAAACTAAGTTCACGATTACCCATCAAATCATGCTCAAATCCTTTGTGAGGGACAGTTTCTCTTTCATTTCCTGTCAGCGGATTATTTCTGTAATCATCATATCTATCACTTAGCCCTAACATGTGCATTGATTCATGCAAGATTGTTGCGTTGTCAGTACCGCTATTGAAAATTGTTCCCGCTCTACCTGTATATGACCTGACAAAATCGTTTTCAATGTGAGTCCTTGAGTTAACACCAGATGTGCCTTTTTCTTTTACAAAATTCAAAATATTGGCACCTACTTCAAGTTTATTTATGTCAATGTTTTTATACTGGTATTTAACTGAAAATGAGACTTCAACCCCACTTACATTTTTTGTTTTTAAATTCTTAGCTGCAAAAGTTGTCAAATCATTTGCTCTTTCTTCTGATGCTCCTTCTCCTTGAATGTAAATTGTTGATGAAATATTTATTTTTGTTATGTCGCCTTTTTTATTCCTTGTAATTGACATAATAAAGTCCCTGCCATCTGGATCAATATATTTTAAAGGATTATTTGCGGTATAGATGTATGGCGAATAAAGATGATGCTTTTCGCCTAAAGGGTCTATATTTTGAAATTTTCCAATCTGTCCATCATACATCCTCGCCCCATAATCATACCACTCCAACCCACTGCCATCTCCAAACTCTTTCTCCTGCTTTTCCTTTCCGTTGTATTCGTATTTATTATCCAGTTTGCCAACAGCGCGGGAGGAGATCCCCGCCATTGTTAACCCAAACGGATAATAATGGGTTTCTTCCAGGAGCGGGCCGCGTACATGGGTAACCTGCAGGTTGTCAAAGAACACGTCGATATTCGGCGTTTCGTTACTGACATAAATATACAAAAATCCGAAATTGCCTTTCTAGCAAAAAGCCAATAACATATAATACTTGCAGATAAATAATGAAATGGGTTGGTTTTTTTAACATTTTCTTCCTTTGCCAGAGCAAAAGATGCTCCGGCGATACTGATACCTTAATAAGTTGTAATTTGCTGTGGCTGGAGACACTTGCGCCACACTAGAAGAAACTTGCGCGATTTGGGGCCACACAAGCAGAAACCTTTCGCGAAAAAAAAGAGGGGGGGGGGGCTCCCCAAATTTTAAAATTTAATCACAGGGGTTACAATCACATTTCAATTTATAAGAATAATTATCGTGTCCAAAATATTGACCATATTTTCTAAAATTTTTTAACCTTAGAACAATTGAATCATTCTCATATTTTTTGAACTTAGGAGTCAAGATTTTAATAATTGAATCAATGTTGTCTTTACTATTTGTGCAATTAATTGATTTGTATATTTCTATTTTTCCATTTTCCAAAAATAAAATATTACTAAACGAATACTCATAATATACGTAAGAAAAATGGTATATATGCCCCTCTATAAACTTAATAATTTTTGGATCTGTACTTATTATTGAAGCATCCTTAAAATTTGCGGTATCTACTAGATCATATACAAAAAAGTTTACAAATTCTTCATTTTTTCCAATCGAGCAATTTGCTTTACTGTTATATGACTTTATGGTTGTAATTATTGAATCTAAAACATCTTTAGTTTTGTATTTTGGCTCATTTTGAAAGTTTTTAGATGCAATATTATTACAAATTGAATTATTAAAAATAATATTAGTACTACACAATAATGCGTATGTCATTAATAGTGTTTTCATCTTTTTGGAAATTCATTATAAATTTGTTCGGTAACTTGATATGCTATAGGTTCAACAGGATAATTACTTTGACCTCCTCCTTGCATTACTTTAACATGCATTCTTGTTCCTGGATCTAAATCATGTTCTGCCTCGTGACCAAAAGTTGAAACTATTTGTTGATTTGTTGTTATTCCTTGATACAATTTCTTAAGCGTCCCATGCATGTATTTAGACAAATTGTCATTTGCAATATTTTCAGGTGTCATATTCTTAGTGAAAATTGTAATTGTAGCTTCCTTATATTCTCCGTTATTATTAAATGCAACTTCCCCATTAAATTTCTTCGCTTCTGAATCCCATTTTAATGGCTTACCGCTAGCATCGTGTGGTTGATGATATCCAAATAAATTCATACCATCTTTCCCATTATTTTTTGTATCAATTACTAAGTGAGTTTTTGTTGAATTTCCCGCAAGTCTCATGAATTGATTCATTGCAGTCTTACTGCCAGATTTATTAATAAGTTCAGCCATTTTCATAAGATCAGCAGTTGCGTTTTTTCCTAGGACAATTAAACCATTTTTTTTAGTAACTTCCACCTTTTTATTTTTATCATCAACAAATTCCTTTCCATCAAGTTCTCTATATCTAATGGGATTATTTCCTGAGAAATGATATGTAGATAATGTATGATATTTTTCAGCTAGTGGATCTATTGAAAACCATTTTCCGATTTCAATATCATACATTCTTGCATTATAATCTAGCCAATCAAGACCACTTGCATCTGTAAACTCTTGCTTTTGCTCTTCTTTAGAATTAAACTTTTTTCTATTCGAAGGATTGCCAAAATTCAAGGCTTTACTAGACAGTCCAGCCATTACTAACCCAAACGGATAATAATGGGTTTCTTCCAGGAGCGGGCCGCGTACATGGGTAACCTGCAGGTTGTCAAAGAACACGTCGATATTCGGCGTTTCGTATATGATATAAATATATGTTACTCAGTCTTAATAGTCCTATCGGTAAAATATATCGCTCTTTTTCCAGGGGAAATTATCAGTGACTTTGAAATATCCACAGTTCTTTCCCAAGGTATATTTTTTTCCAGACATACAGTTTATTGAATTAAATTCAAATTACTTTGAACTAAAAGCAGAGGCTCTTGGCTTATTAAAACAATCAACTTGCACCAAATGATTTAAAACAGTAAGAATTATTCGCGTTATGGAGCTAACATTTTGAAATCACCCATTATTAAGTATTATTTAATAGATGCATTCAGCAATATATCCATTTTTATATTGATTTTTTCTCTCTTTTATATAACCGATAAATTTGTCTACTACAATCAAATTTATAATATGAGTAGTAATTTGTAATGTTAATAATCGATTTATTTTTACTTTTTTGAATGAAATTTAGGTAGGAGATTCCAATTATTAAACCTTCTTTGCTAATCTCAATCGGCATTAACTTAATTAGAAATATGCTTGTATCACAACAGATCCCTTCGAAAAAATGAGCATCAGCTATTTTAAATTTCATTTCAGGTATTTTTGAAAATTCTAGGATGCAATTATCTGATAAAATAAGAAGGGAATCAGCTAAGGGCAATTTAATGTCGCCTATTACAAATTTTAAGCTTTTTTTATACAAGCTCTGTGTAGTATTTTGGCATCTTCCTGTATGAAAAAGTATACTTAAAAGTAAACAAACAAATAGGGATTTTAACATACTTATTTTTTTATTGAACCCATTGGGACAATTGCACTAACCCCTTTGCTATCATATACAAATATTAATTGTACTCCCATAGCAAAAACATATTCTGTCCCTTTTGCAGTTTTAATATCTTGTCCTGATGGTGGCTGATTCCAAGATGCAGTAGCACTGCCTCCATCTGGTAAAATGACACTTTTACTTCCACTTGGATGACTATGATAATCAATTCTTCCATATCTCTTTGAGACTGCAGGTTTCCCTTTGGAAGGATCAGCAACAGCACCTGTTAATACATTAGCTCCTTGAGCTGTAAAAGTGCCAAAATATTCCCTGTTATTTTGCGATTTAGAACCACCCTTTCCATCATCCGCAGAAACGTTTTTCTCAGCGGTTTGTATCTGCTCAGTATTTTTAATTTTTACTATATTATTTTTAACTGGTGAAAAATCAACTGGGGCAGCTTCGCTCCAAAGGCTTGCTTCTGATAAATAGTATTCCGTTCTTTGCGCTTCTTGCTTTGAAATTGGATTTGAAACAGTACCTGGGTCAGAACTTCCAAGTTGAGATGTTGTTTTTGTAGTTTTTATTAAGTAATTTATATCATTTGTACCAAAAGTAGCTATTCTAACACCTTGTTCATTATATATTGAGGTATCTCCTAATGGATCATTTCTAAGTATCGGATTATTACCAATTCCAGAATAGAGGCTTTCTGATTCTGTTGGTTTAGGGTCAATTTGCCACCATCTTCCTGTTTGTGAATCATAGTAACGGAAAAAGGCTTCTCCAATATTAAGATCAAAATCATTACACAGTTCAATTGCATTGAAATTATACTTATTCTCATAATAAATTGGCTTCAAAATTTTAGAAATTATCCCCGCCATTGTTAACCCAAACGGATAATAATGTCAAAAAACTATAAAACTCGTTTTTCGCTGGAATACCCCCTGCTCCTGATGAAGTTTTATAAAAATATTATTTTTAGTTTAATGCTTGGAATTTAATATTCGTTTTAAGCCGGTAATAATAATCAATTTATTTCTGCTCTATTTTCGCATTTTTTTTGATTTAATTTTGCCATCTTCATATCCGATTTCATAGAACATAACTCCGTCTTGATTTGCTTCGATTGTATTTGAATTTTCATTTATTTCAAATTCTGAATAATGTCCTACTAGAGGGCATTCGGCTGACCAAAGCATAAAACCGTTTTTATCAAATGCCAAAAGGTTTGAACTTGTAATGTTATATCTGTTGCCAAAATCAAAGAGTATTAAAGTACTATCTTTAAATTTCAATTTTTGTTTAATTTTGAATTTCATATAAAATAGATTTTATATAAAGCTATTGAATTGTAACACAGCCATCCATAAAATGTTATATTTTAATATTACAACAAAATTAGTTTCAATTCTTTGGTAAAGCCGATGAATATTGCGAAAAATAAATAACCTTTCCTTTTTGCATATCAATACTAATATAAATTTGTATCCCATTTCCTCCTTCAACTCCTCCAATTGCAAATTGAGTGCCTTTTTTAATAGTAACTGGAGTTACATCTGTACCAGCATTTCCGTATTTTTCAAGATAATATAAGCTTTCAGCTTCTCCAGAAGTTTTCGGTTTTACTAACCCAAAAAAACCACCTTTTTCTTTTGCTTCTCCCCCAAAAACCCTATATACTTTTATATCATCTAATGCTTCACACATCAAGAAATTTGAATTCTTAAAGCTTTCTAAATAACCCGGTTTTAAAAGTATTGCCTCTTTAATGGCTTTACCTTCGATGCTCAGATTTATATCTTGACTAATAATTCTAATAATTGCTTTTGATGTATTTGTTGCAACACCGAATTCACCAATAGGTGTTAAAGATGCAAGATTTGAGGTTATTTCTAAGGCGTCAACAAGAGGTTTGGATGCTTTATTTATATCATTTAATTTATTAAGCGATGCTTGCGTATTTTGTATTTGCGGTGGGCCAGGGGTTGAAGGAACTTCTGAGGTTCCTGTGACTAACCTCCCAGTAGCATTCATTGATTCATTATATTCTGCTTTTTTAATGGCAATATAAGCACCGATATAAATACCAGTATTTGTCGGGTCTCTAATAATATTTCCAACTGTTCTAAAAAATTCTAACCCTTCTAAATCTATTCCATCAATAGGTCTATTCTCAGCATAAGCATAATTTGAATTGAATGGATACTTTTCCGAAATAGGGTCAACTTGGAGAAACCTGCCTGTTTGAGGATCTAGATTGCGGAATTTAAAAAAAATGCTCTTTATTCCAAGATCCTCTTCAAACTCTTGGAAGACAAATCCTTTTTTATTGGAAGAGTAATTGGATTTGAAAACTTTTGAGGATATCCCCGCCATTGTTAACCCAAACGGATAATAATGTGTTTCTTCCAGGAGCGGGCCGCGTACATGGGTAACCTGCAGGTTGTCAAAGAACACGTCGATATTCGGCGTTTCGTTACTTACATAAATATACGGAAATACGAAATTACCTGTCTGACAAGGGCCTATCAAATTAATTACTTGATATTAAATACTGAAATGGGGGTGGTGTTTGTTATACATTTTCTTCCTTGCCAGGGCACAAGATGCTCCGGCCATACTGATACCTTAATTAATTGTAATTTGCTGTGGCCGGAGACACTTGCACGTAAAAGAAGGAAACTTGCGCGGTAAGGGGCACCAGCCCTATGATAAGCGGGCGGTGATCGCGGGTATCTGTGATGCCGACAGTTTCTTTGAGATCTAGAAAGACTTTGCCGATAATATTGTGGTGGGCTTTGCCCGACTCGCCGGAAGAAGCATTGGCTTAGTGGCCAACCAGCCCATGAGTCTGGCGGGTGTACTCGGTACAACAACTACCGCACCCATAGTTCCTTGAACGATCTGACTCCTATGGAATTTATAGAAGCCTGGCAGTTGGATGAAGCTAAAAAGCTAACCCTGCCGGGGGCATCTTCACCGAAACCGATGATTTTTGCGGCAGTGGAACAAGCCTCAGTTGTATCAGAAAAATTATCCGCTTCGATGAAGTGAAACAATCCTTCAAAAGCCTGATTTTTTAGTTTAGGGTGCTTCGAGGTATGGGTAGGCCTCAAGCTGAACCGAAATTCCAGTTTAAGGAGACAGAATATTGGGAAACTGCCACTGGATTTTCCCAATCTAAGAGCTCATTAGGTAAATTATAGATATTCTTAACCTAACTAGTCAATACCAAGTACTATTTGTCCAAAAAGAATTGAGTATTTATTATCAATTACATTTTTCAAATTAATAAATGAATAGAAATCGAAACAACATGTATCCTTCTTTGGCATAAGAACCCAATTTGCAGAATATCTGTACTTCTTAATTGTTGAATCAGATCTTGAACCATAATATGGTGCAATTACATTTAAAGTATCACTCCCACTTTTAACAAGATAATATTCACTTAGTTGAAGTTTGCAATCGTTAAAATTATCAGCAATCTGATATTTTAGTATCGTAACATCATATCGTACATCACCCCTTGTTTTCTGTGCATCAAATTCACATGAATTATACTTATATATGCATTTATCAAAAGAACTTGTACTTAAAAATGAAAGCGGTATGCTGAAATTTAAGCAACAAAAAATATATAAATTTGAAATTACCCTTACCATATAAACGGTTTCATTAAAAAAATATTCCATGGTTGAATATTATTACTATTAAGCTGTTTGTTTGCATAAAGACCATAAATTCTGAGAATTTGACCTCTTGTAGGCCCTGTAAAATTACTAGCAGAATATGGTGCTATAAACTGATGGTTTTGATTCATAAAATTTGAAGGATTATAACGATAAGGGAAAACTCCACTGTTTGTATAGTTAACAAATGTTTCTGCAGACGGATGAGCGAGGCCTCCTTGGTGGCCAATTTCATGAGTTGCTGTCTTTGTATTTGAATTATTAGTTATCGAACTAACAAAATCCTCATTGAATGAAGTGTATTTCCCGTTTTCTGTATTTGCCAAAGCTACTAATCTCGGATCATTAGTTCTAAAATCATTATCAGTTCTATCCTTTATTTCCAAAAGGGAAGCATCATTTGCTAAGTTATCTTTACTATCAATCACTGAAATATCTGCAGTTGCATTTACTTTAATAGCAGGGCCATAAGAATCTTTCTCATATGATGTATTAAATATGGTTTCAAATTGAGTCTTAATTGATTTTGCAAATTCATTTACATCTAAATCTTGATTCTTATTTGTTCTGCTATCCAATACTTGTGCTTTATAATTAATATTAATAGTGTAAGAACCATCCTCGTTTCGGTTCATAGAAATTGTCCAATCTTCTCCATTAGGATCGAATAGCAAAGCAGGGTTATTTGCAACAAACGAGTAAGGGCTTAATCCTGAAAATTTCTCTGACTGTCTATCAATATTATGCCATCTCCCAATCTGCCCATCATACATCCTCGCCCCGTAATCATACCATTCCAACCCACTCACATCACTAAACTCCTTCTCCTGCTTTTCCTTTCCGTTGTATTCGTATTTATTATCCAGTTTGCCGACCGCCCGGGAGGATATCCCGGCCATTGTTAACCCAAACGGATAATAATGGGTTTCTTCCAGGAGTGGGCCGCGTACATGGGTAACCTGCAGATTGTCAAAGAACACGTCGATATTCGGCGTTTCGTTACTTACATAAATATACAAAAAACGGTTATTGCCAACCTGGCAAAGGACTGTCTCGTAAAATAAATGTAGTTATTTTAAGAAATGAGAGCGAGTCATCTAAAAAATTTCGGTCTTTCCCAGAGTACAAAATGCTACGGCCATATAAGAGCGCTAATTTATTTTAACTCACTATAGTCGGTAACACTTGCGCCACACAATTAGGAAGCATGTGCGATATGGGCTTTATTTTTTTATTGAACTTGCAATAGCTGCAAAAGGCTATCGGGTTGCTTTAATTGATAAAATTTACCATCTCCTGATTTCATATATTTCCCACCAACAGAAAAATTGATTTTCATATTACTGTAAATCAGCTCTACATTATATTGCATATAAAACTTTACTTTAGCTTCTTTGCTTTTTTGAGATAATATTTTTATAACCTGTCTAATACTATCCTGATTCAATATTTCCTTTTCATGATAACTGCCATCCTCCATCCGTTCAGAAATATGTATTTTGTTTGGCAATTTCATTCCACAGCCAGTAAATATACAGTAAGAAAAAAACATCAAATATATTAGTTGTGATTTCAAAGTAGTATCAATTTTTATTACGTGCTTTCCCTGCTTTTCTGCCAGTTTTTCCTTCAATAAAGCCATTATTTACTTTTGTTCCAGGGTTTTTAATAATAGTTGCCCCTGACATATTTTCAACAGTCTTGTACAAATGATTGGGAGTAACTGTTAAAATACGTTGAGATTTTGTTTCTATGGTTTCGGTAGCGTCAATATTTTGCCCAGTTGCTACATTTGCTCCACAAACTGCATAAGTCGTACAGTTATTAGAAACTCCGTTATAGTCAATATCCTCATTCTTTATATTATTCATAACGCCTTTCGCTTTCTCATCACTGGCATAATCTGTTTTAATTCTGACTATTCCGTCTGCTTGATCTATGTCATAAGCAGATAATGGATTTCCCCCTTTTTTATTACTAAGAAGTTCCCCTTCAGTTACGTTACTTTTCTTTCCATAATAAGCATTGATATCCTCATTAAAGTTATCCTTACCCAAATGCTCCCCTTTTGCCGGCCCTAATTCATAAAATGAATAAGTTCCATCAGAAACCATTCTGGTTTTCTCTACCTCCCTTGTGTGTATCTTACCATCTTTCCCTTTATATTTCTCCTTATCTTTATACTTTTCCTCTTTATAGTTGGATATACCAATAGCTGCATGTCCAAAACTTCCATCAGCAGTCGCCCAAATTAAGATGATAACATCTTTTCCGTCTGGGTCAACAGCGTTAACAGGGTTATTTGCAACATAATTGTAAGGTGTCCAATGATGATAGTTGTCTGCATTAGGGTCTATCGTATGAAATCTTCCAATTTGAGAGTCATACATCCTCGCCCCATAATCATACCACTCCAACCCACTCCCATCTCCAAACTCCTTCTCCTGCTTCTCCTTTCCGTTGTATTCGTACTTATTATCCAGTTTGCCGACAGCGCGGGAGGATATCCCCGCCATTGTTAACCCAAACGGATAATAATAGGTTTCTTCCAGGAGCGGGCCGCGTACATGGGTAACCTGCAGGTTGTCAAAGAACACGTCGATATTCGGCGTTTCGTTACTGACATAAATATACGGAAATACGAAATTACCTTTCTGACAAGGGCCTATCAAATTAAATACTTGCTGTTAAATACTGAAATGGGGGGGTGGTCTTTGTTATACATTTTCTTCCTTTCCAAGGCACAAGATGCTCCGGTCATACTGATACCTTAATTAATTGTAATTTGCTGTGGCCGGAGACACTTGCGCCATACTATAAGGGAACTTGCGCGATTACGGCACTCAAGTCTGTTTATCTTACAAGATTTATTTTCGGACCTCTACATATATATGCAAAAAAGCACTTGCCTTCTGAGGTCGTTTAGCTCTATTTATTTACTCCCTTAATACAAAAGGCACTATCAAGAGAAGCCTGATAACCTCCCCAATGCCCTTTTTTTGAAAGATTTACGCGACCAATAATATTTACTTGTTGACCGTCTACTCGTTCAAGATCAACCTCGGAAACTTCGGTGGGAACTTGTAAATCAAGCCACAGCGCCTCTTCGGTTTTTTTTGAACCAATTGGATAAATTGCGACATCTTCAAAACGGTAGTGAAGTATACCAGAAACCTGGATGAATCTTCCATTGAACTTCTTGAGTTTATCTACATCGATTATAGGTATTGTTTCAACCTTTTGATAGAAGTTGCCGGAATAACAAATATTAATGACGTCATCCTTTTGGAGAACATTACAGCTTATTACCAAAAAAATAATTGCTATAAATTTTAATCCTTTCATATTTATATTTTCTGCTTTCTTGTATCAATTGTCATCGTCCTTATTGTTTGAGGTACATATGTGCCGTCGACAGGTTGATAAAATTTTCTTTCTTGAATTAGTGGAACTTTCAATAAATAATTTGCTGAAGGAAGTTTGTAATTCAAAGCATCGTTAATACTAGAACTGGTAACCCGTTCATTATTCCCCTCAATACGGTAGTGTGTTCTCATTTCTTTTTCTCCAAAACTTGCTCGAAGGTAATTCTCAAATTCCACTGCCATCGTTTCTCGGAGAAGCCTTTGGCCATAATTCATGCCTTTCGTTGTATTTGTAAACTCAAATGACCAAGCATGAAATAATTCGTGACCTAATACAACAGGGCTCTTGTTTGTTGACGCATTCGCATGAGGTCCTCCTTTTTGGTAATAAGATATTTCTCCTCCTCCTTTGGCACCATCCTTTCCGTCAAAACCAGATTTATCTAATCTGCTCGCTTCGGAGATGTTATAGCCATATTTAGAGCCCTGCAAATCATTTACAACTGTCTTCCCATGCTTCGTTGAAGAAACTGTATTAAGGTCGTTGACCGTTTGAGTTATAAAATCATCAGTACCATCCCATTTATCTCCTTTAACAACGTTACCATCCTTGTCTTTTGAGTAAAAATATGCTTTCCCGTCTTCATATAACAAAGAAAGCATTACATTCCCATCCTTATCATTTTTGTCGACTGTAATGTAATCTCCATTCTCATCAATAAAATTTATGGGATTATTAGCGGTATATTGATAAGGATGTAAAGACTGATAATAGTCAGCAAATCTATCCTGGGTAAAAAATCTCCCAACTTGCCCATCATACATTCTCGCCCCATAACCATACCATTCCAACCCACTGCCATCCCCAAACTCCTTCTCCTGCTTTTCCTTACCGTTGTATTCGTACTTATTATCAAGTTTACCAAAAGCCCGGGAGGAGATGCTCGCCATTGTTAACCCAAACGGATAATAATGGGTTTCTTCCAGGAGCGGGCCGCGTACATGGGTAACCTGCAGGTTGTCAAAGAACACGTCGATATTCGGCGTTTCGTTACTGACATAAATATACAAAAATCCGCTTTTGGAAATTGTTAAATTGGTTCGGGTATGTGTACTGTATACACCACTGCCCGCTACCTGCTCACAGCTGCTGCTGGAACTCACAAAATTGGACTGCTCATCAAACAGTACCCAGTTCAGGTAAGCCTTTGGTTTTGTGGTAGTATAAGCCCTGGACGTCAGGAAACTGTTGACCCCGGGGGTGAGTACACCCGAACTGGTGAGGTCGGCACCCGTAACCTTGCCGCCACTCAGGCCGGGGATGCCGGCGATCAGGGCGTTCACAATATCGGTAGTGGGACTGACCGGAGCCTGCGGCGCACTGGCACTGCTCCACCAGCTGTTGACGGTAACATTAAATTTATCACCACTCATAACTTTGAGCGTGATTGAAGGACCAATTTTCATGCCGCCGGCAATACCGCTCACTTTGGCCACGCGGGCATTGCCCGCCGGCGTATTGGCCGGATAACCACTGGGTACCGCTACACGGGTGGCCGGCAGGTTGCTGTAGTACGTCTCCTCTGTGGCCGCTGTAGCCGTTTCCATGGTGGCGGCGGGATAGAGGTCGGTCTGTTGCTCTTCAGTCAGCACCATGCGCACATTGCCCAGATGGTCTTTCAGGAAATAATCGTAATTGAAGGTATTGTTATCATTACGGTACCGCACCCGCCCCTCCTCGTGGGCGATAAACTGCAGGCGGTCGGAGTAATTCATACTGGTCAAAGCCACATCACTAAAGCTCTTGCTTTCGTATACGGCTCCAGCCACATAGGTGGTTGTTGTGGTGATACTGGTTGTATAATTGGTTCCTCCAAACATTACGATCGCATTATTCTCCTGGGTGATCTTCCGGAGCTTGACACCAGAGGCATCGTACTGGTATACAATAGAGCCTTTACCGGCCACCACAATGGAATCGGGCAGGTTCAGGTGGTTATAGCGGATCAGGTCGATCTTCTTGTTACGGTCGCGCACCATATTACCATTGAGGTCATAATTGTAATCGATGGCTGTCTTGGTAAGTGGATCATATTTGAAATCACCCAACTTGCTGGTACTGTCATTATTGGCATCTGTAACCTGCTGCAGTCGGTTGGAGCCTGCCACTTGTGTATAGGTGAGGTTATCAATTGGGGTTCCGCTGGAAGCCCCCAGTTTCCAGCCAAACTGGGTCATTCCCTTGATATTGCCGTTCAGGTCATAGGCTGAGGTCGGAGAAACCCCATCACCCATTTTCATGGAATAATTGATCACACTGCTGCCCCAGGTGGTGCCGGCATCATTCTGCTCAAAATTGCCTTTCAGCAATCGGTTGGCGGCATCATAACTGAAGTCGTATTTCCGCCGTACGGCATCGCCCTTGCTTTTCCAGATCAGGCCATTGATATTGCCATTGTACTGGGCAGCTGAAAAATTCCGGTTCGCCGAATTGGTAAGCAGGTCATACCCCAATTCAAATCCAAACCAGCTGGCATTTCCAGCATCAGTCAGGTAGTTCCGGTTTATCCCCAAAAGCCAGTTCCGGATATTGTAGTCGAAGGACTGGGTCTACAGGCCCGCTCCGGCATTGTAGTCTGTCGCCAGTTTTTTGGTCTTCAGTTGTCCGAGTTCATCATAGGTATTCTGCACTATTGTTTTTTCCACTCCGGTAATCGTACCGGAAGAAATGGTTTTTTTGATATTCAAAATCCTTCCGGCATGATCATAGGTGGTTTTGGTAATGACCTGATAAATATCCGGATTGGCCCCTGATTTCTGATGGGCCAGGTGGGAACGGATGATTTTTCCACTGAAATCATATTGATTGGTGATCAGATCGGTTCCGCCGGTAACATTCTGGCTTTTTACCTGGATCACCCTGCTATCATCATCATAGATATTGACCATTACCAGCCAGGTACTAGTGCCCAGCACTTTCTTTGAAGCCCATGTCACGAGCCCCTTGGTTTGCATACTGGCTGTCATTGGCTGTGCATAAGAACCCGGGGCATTATATGTGGTAATGAAATTCGTGCTGTTAACGTAAGTGCTGATGAAACTCCCGTTTAACCCCCCGGGAATATTTGAATAGTCATCGTAATGATTCTCTGTAATAGGTTCCCAGTATGCTGTAGCCGGTTGAGATGCATACGTAAACGGATACCCTGTACTGTTGTAAGCATCCGATAAATGCGTTGCAAAGCTTTTGTTGGCCATACCAGTATTCAGCATAAAGCCACTGAGCAGCGGGCGGTTGATATTATCATATACCGTAACCAGCCATTTGTTCAGGTTCCGCAGATATGCATCCTGGGTCATTACCAACCGGTCGCGCGTATCATACACCAAATACACTTCTCCTGCCCCCGGTACTTTTTTCCGGATCATTCGCTTTCGGGCATCGTATTCATAACGGAAACATTGTTCGTCCAGAATGGTTTGTGTAAAAACAAAACCATTCCCCTGCAAGGCCATAACTCCTTCGGGTTGAATAACGCAACGAAGGTTATTGAAATCATCGTATATGTAATAAGTGCATAGCCAACCTGCAAGTCCGCTGCCGCTGCCATTATCATCAGCAGCAGTAAGCTGTACTTTCTTCAGCAAGATCTTCCCTTCCCGGTCTTTGAACTCCACCACTTGTTTGCCGTTTTCATCCTTAATGATGGTTTTGTACAGGTCACCGGCATTGAAAACCCCATCCAGCGAATAAGACCCCCAACTATTGGCAACAAAACTGACGGTGAACCGTTTCACATCATCGGGACCGGCGTTCAGCAGCGACAGTGGCTGGGTGGTATGGTTATTGGACGGTTGCCAGGTCAGACCCGGTGCTCCATTCTCCAAAGGACGGCTTAAGGGAGAAAACTCCATGTAGACCTGGCTGAACGGATAGAGATCTTTCGCAACAGAATTTGAGCTGGTGGAGGGATTATAAAAAGTAGCCTGGTCTGCATAGGCATTCACCCGTAGTGAACCGAAAACAGAGCCCGTAAGATCAGCATAGGGCAGGAATTTTTTGATCTCCCGGCCATAATTATCATATTCAACAGGTGAGATGATATCTTTCTGTGCCGGATTTGCCTGGGTCATTACGGTTTGCAAGGGTCTTCCCAATCCATCCACATAACTGATGGCCTGAGTCCTCGTAACCACAGTTAAAGCATCCACCTGTGCCTGTGTAGTAATTCCAGGTTGCAGAACAGTATTACTCACCACATGATTCCGGTTGGCAGTTGGCTGGGCCAAAAGGGCCATACCTGAAATGGAGAGTGCTGCAAGCAGCAATGCTGATTTATGGAACATACGAGTCATAGTTGGAAATTCAGGATGAAGATTAGTTTAGAATACCGGGCAAGGGCTGGTGGTTACCTGTGAATAAAACTGGCTGACCGAGCCATCGCTGAACTGGTAATAATAAATACATTGATATTGTCCATTCCCGATATAGGTAGAACTGCTGTTGTAACGGGTTCCGGTTTCGCAGACATTATTGATGAATTTCTGTCCTTCCGCAGCACAGCTGCACCAGCATACTGTATTGGCATAATTCTGTCCATTGGCTGCTATATCGGCCAATGCGAGATTGTTGGCAGTTGTCAAGTCAACAGCAGAAGAGTACACATGCGCCGGTACCGTATATAGAGTCCTGTACCGTTCCCTCAACGGAGCAGTGGTACTGCATATTGAAGTTCCTTGAGTCGGGCCACAATCATTTTTACTGAAATACTGTGATTGTGCAGTATTCCAATACAAACACAAACCGTTGGCATTGGCATAGGCCTGTCCATTGGCGTTGTTATCTGCTGTAGCCTTATTATCGGCATCTAGCTGATTTAGGCCTATATATTTCCCATAGGGTACTGTATAGATGACACTGGTTCCTTCGCTGCCCACCGGACAACCCTGTTTTACATAGGCCTGTTGTTTTACAGCATTATAGAAAAGGGTTTGGGCACTGGGCGCAGGAGGAGTAAAGTCTGTTCCGAAATTGTATTTCAGGTTCTTGATGATGTTCTGGTCTTCATCCCGGGCATTCACCAGGCGGCTGAGGCCATCATACTCGAAACTGCTGATTTCGTTTTTAGGGCTGTTCTGAGCCGTCATACCTACACCAGGATCAAAGGTCACGGAAGTCATCTGCGCATCCAGCGGGTAAAGCCGCAATTCATCGATCAGTCGCGATGCAGCTGCAGAGAGGGTTACAGCACTGATACCTGCTGGTAAAATGTGCTCATAATAAGTCCAGCCATTATGTGCATCGCCAGTGTTTAGGGTCCCTGCACCTCCTGTTGTGCTGACACTGACTGGTCCATTATTTGACCAGTAGGAAACTACATACTGGCGTGTTGTGGGAAGTGCATTTTTTGTAATGTTGTTGCCCGGCACTAAGGAATAGGCATTCTTTCCCGTAACGCCGCTGTTGGCTACACGCTGGGTGGCCAGGGCAGGGATGGTCGACCATTCACCAGTACCATCAGATTCAAAACTGGTATAGGCAATCTGGTCGAGTTGCGCATTTACGATCTCTGCTGTGGGATACTGATAGTCAAAATCCCATACATAGGCTGATACCACATCCTGGTTTTTACCCTGTTCACGGAGTGTGCCATTACTGTTCAGGTTAAGGAATCCTGCCAGTTTGTAATTTCCATCAAAAACAAAATTTCCGGCTGTGGTCGAAGAAGCGGTCAAGGCAGTAAGCGGAGCGGCCAGTTCCAGTCGGTAGATCTGCTTGGGATAAGGTATCAGATCGTTATAAGTAGTTATGGAACCAGCCACATAGCGCTTATTGGCACCGAGACTGTTCTGCCGGTACTGGTAGCTTTCCACTTCTGCCCCCACAATATTCTTATCCTTTTGCAATTTAATGCCAGCTGTATTGGCATCCAGGGTGCCGGTACCAGGAATAGTATAATCCAGCGGATATTTCTTCTCTGTAACCACCCAATCGCCATTAGAGGTGGATTGCTCAATTTTAGTTGCCAGGGTATGCGCCGGGTTACCGTAGGTAAACTTTCGGGTAATGGTCAGGTAGCTGTTCGACTTCTGGTCGTATTGGCGGAATACCTGCTGTGTTAATTGTTTGTCGCGATAAGTTCCTACCCAACCACCATTTGTATATTTTGATTTATATACGCGGGAATCCACTTGATAGGGATCGCACTGTGTTGACATCTGCCAGGCATAATAGACTCCGTTGGTCGGGGAATTGAATTTATTCAGGAAGCTCTGATTGTCCTGCATTTGGGCTACAGATGGTACCGCGGCACCGATAGAACCAAGGGTATTGATGGTATATTCATTTGTTTCTTCACTGACCAGTTTGCCAGAATTATCATAGATAGATTTCTTGATCAAGTCACCGTTTCCCAGATAATCGTCTTTCGGATTCCATTCTCCACTTGTAAAATAATTATAAACTGTTTTCCCTAATGGTTGGGCGTTTGCCGGGTCGGTAAGCATTTCTATAACTCTTGAATAGCCAATATGGCTGCCTTGAATAGTTCCCAGACCAATAACGCCGTTTGCAGAAAACGAGGTTGTATATTGCGTAGAACTTAACAGAGACGCACAGTAATTCATCCAGCCACTGGCTCCTGTTGGAGTTGGAGCATAATTCTTATTTACTGAATAACTTTCATAAGACGGGACTATTGCTTTACCACTTGTTGTATTATCCTCCAGCAAATATTCATAAGTACGTTCTGTAGCTTTTTTCCCAAGAAATGAGTAATCAGTCATTTTTTTGATTCGCACACCACCTATATCAATAGAAGGCCCAGCCGGGTTATTGGCATCTTTGGCTTTATTCAACTCATATTCAAATGTGGTATAGCCTCCTGTTGGGTAGGTTATTTTATTGATCAAGAAAGCCGAAGACCCCGAGAGGTTAGGAGCCCGGTTGGCTGCGGTTACTATAAAATTACCATTGTTAACCAGATGATCCGGATACAGGTGGTTAGAACCGCTCATATTATAAAATCCCCAATGGTCCATCTGTGTGGTGGTCATATCGGGCATGAGGCCATTATCATTGTACGTAAATGTGTAAGGGGGCGGGTTTCCTGCTGAGGGATTGACCGCGATCTCCTGCACATTGTCGAGTCGTAGGCGCTTGGCGGTAGTCGCTGCATTACCGCTGTTTGTGAAATAGCTGTAAGTAAAATTATGCTGCTTTACCAGGCCGAACGAAGTGCCGTTTTTCTTGGCATAAACTTTAATGGAGTTGAGTAAGCGTTCTCCAGGATACCCAATCAGGGGATTGTGCTCCAGATCCAGTCGCTGGTCGGCCACCGATTCAAAATTTATATATGAAACAAGGACACCAGCTCTTTTCAAACTTATCTGCTGCAGGTATTTCCGTTTTGTTTTGACTGTAGCAGGAGTACTTACTTTTAAAACAGGCCCGGTCATTGTTACATTTCCTGTAACAGGCTGCACGCTCGTGTAGACTGCGCTTTCGTTTGCGTAATAATTATTAAAGAGATACTGGTCATTTGTTGTATAATAAGTGAAAGAAATTTCTTCAAATCCGTCGGCTGATGTGATTCGTGTCAGGTACATACTTGAAGCATAAGTATAAGTATGCATGGGCACATCCTGCCCAATATCATCCTGTTGCAGGGATGCCACTTCGCAGTCTGAGAATTCATAGCGTGTTCCCTTTTCATCAATGATGACAACCTGTGCTACCGGAGCTGAAACAGCGGCTGTGATCTGAAGGTCATTTTTTTCCCTTTTGAGGATCGAGTTATCCGGCTTTACGTAGAATTTTCCTGAGCGGCCAGCAAAATTATAATAGTACACATCCGGCTGGGCGTCAAGATTACCCTTTCGGAGCTCTTCCATATACTCGTAATAGGCATAAGGGTCTGCATTCACATTTGGGACCACTAAAGGTGAAGGTGTTTTGAAATAGTTTGTCGCATCATCCGGATTCCCATTAACAGAGCGGGTCACAACGCCTCCGGCGCTTAAAGACCATCCAAGGCCAACCCAGCCAGCAATCTCCTGCGGATTGAAACCTCCTGCGTTATAGGATAGCTGAATCGGTAACGACAGGTTATTCCCCGCCAGTTGGTACAGGGGAACTGATACAGAAGGCGTTCCTGTAAACAGGCTTAGTGGTACATTCCCGTATTTTCCCAGGGATGCAGCTTCCGGAGCAGGCGGAATGACGCGCCGGGCCTTGAATTCCATGCTCGCCAGCTGTGTAACCCAATCCACCTGAGGGGTTTGTGCAATTGCAACAGCCTGCATTAATAGTAGAGTGACAATCAAGAACGGTTTTCTGCTTATCATAAACGAATGTCTTTAAAAGTTGTATTGCATTTCAATAGCGGTCCGGATGATTGGATTCATTGGTGATACTCTTGGATTATATACACCAATCAACCTTCCAGTCTTATCAATCAGGAATTTATACCCTGGCTTACGTATTTGAGTGTCTAAAACCCCATTCAAGCCGGCAGTAGTCAGCCATTTAAATAAGGGGTGAGCATTGGGTCCACTAATTGCAGTTTTTGTACTGACAGGAAATCGGAATGTTCCAGATTGGCTATACAGTGTCTGAAGTTGGGTATTGACAGCAGGTTCATAGGTTCCATTCAGATCCGGAACTGCAACAATCACAAGACTGTCTTTATAGAGCTGGATCAGTTGTTTGCATTCTTCATATTGCCAGAAACTGCTGTCAGCACTCCCCAGATTGATTACAAGAATTTTCTTTCCCATAAAAGTTGCAAAATCGATTTTTGCTTGCCCGGCCAGGGAGTCGAGTTTGAATTGGTAAATCCCACTTTGCGCCTTGGCTATAATTGGTCCAAAGACTAGAAGTACAATTGTGAAGAAATGTCTCATGTTGTTTTATTAAAATGTATATCCGATTCTGAATATGACAGGCTGTGTACGGGGTATCTGCTGGTAACTGAGAAAATCCCAGAGCAGGTAGGCTTTTGTTTTCTTTACCCATTTACCTTTAAGACTTACTATTTTGGAAGCACCCAGCAAGCCGCTTTGCTGCCATGGACTGAACTCTTTCAGTTGCTGGAAGGACGTAAACCCTTGCCGGTAGTTCATTTCGTACCCACCGGATACATAGAAAGAGCCTTTGAGTTTCCAGTCCAGGAAGGAACGGAGTCCTAAGCCCTGATATGTAATATTGATGCTGCGGATATTCTGCCCCCAGCCCATACGGAAACTGCTCCCTATACCTAGTACACTTTTATCATTTAGCTTATACCCAAGGGTAACAGCTATATCACTGGTAACCGGAAATAAAGCCGAACTACGTGTGGAATGAACAGTGGATCCATACTCCAATCGTTTCCAGAAAGATTTGGTTTTCTGGTTGTTGGGTTTAAAATCCGGCAATTCTTCATCGCCAGCCTGTGCCCCGGCCTGCGCCAGTTTATCCTTCAGCTTTGTCAACGCACTTTGTGCCTGTCCGATTTGTTGCTGCAATGCTCCCATGGCATTAGGTCCGCCTGCAGCCAGCCTTTGCTGGAGAAGTCCCTGCATATCCATCCGTGTCTGAAGGCCCATTAAGCTAACAGGATCATATTGGTCTTCCACGATGCGGAAAAAGGAAGCCAGCTCACTGTTTTTCTTCATGAAGTCCTGGAAAAATGGTGTTTGCTGAAGGAATTGCAGTGCCTTGCGAGTCATCTTGTCGGGGTCCTGAAGGATATCCCTGTATTCCCGGAGCATAGCACTATAATAGTAATACGACTTATTGAGGCGTTTCAGTTCTTTAGCCCATTGTGTATTGGCCAGTATGGTATTCAACTTTTCTTTATACTCTTTGACATATGCTTTAACTGCCTCGGCTTGCTGGAACCGGTTTTCAAGAATTTTTACCTTATCAAGTGAAGCGGAATACTTTTCCAGATCTTTACTGTATTGCTGTAAAAACTTCAATGAAGTTTTTACGGTATCCCAGAGGGGATAGTAGCGGTTTACAACACCCCCCATAGGATCGGCCTTGGCTTTAACTTTATCGGCAAGTTTTTTCAGGGAACCTGGATCAATAGCCTTGAGGCTTTTAAATAATGTGCTGTCTTTTCTGCGGATTTTATTCAAAAGCCGGGTTTCTGCCTTATTCATTTTTTCAAGAAAAGCGACGGAAGTTTCTGTCAAACGGGCTTCCAGCTTCTCGGCTTTTTCCCGGGTCTCGGTAATATACTTATCAGGGAGGCTTTGTAAAGTTACCGCAATGCCGCTACTGTCCTGTGCGGGAGCTGTATAATACGCCAGTAAGGCGCATAGAATGGCCAGCCAATTTTTTGGCATAAGATTAAGTTTAACGAATCTACTATCAGGGCTTAACTTGAAATGAATTACACAAGCAAGTTGCAGTGAGAAGAGAAATGTCGAGCAGAGGGATTAATGAAACGTTACTGTTTACTGTTACTGTTATACTAAATTAAATAATGAATAATTGATTTTTTCAATTTAGTTATCCACATATCAGTAATGCATGAACTTTATTTCCAATCAAAGGTTTTCAATAAAGTGATGCCCGCCAAATAATCCCCCTCGTTTTTCCACCATCGTACTACCGTTTTTTTCCCATTTTTTACCGTTTTTTCACTTTGTTAATGAAAAAGATGGCCGTAATCAAATTCTTCATTTTTTGGAATTCTGGCTGTAACTCTTTAATTTTCAATACAGATCTTTGAAAAAAGAAGATTCCATACATAGCTGAAAGCGACAGACATTATTATCCGTTTGGGTTAACAATGTCGGGGATCTCCTCCCGGGCTATTGGTAAACTGGATAATAAGTACGAATACAACGGAAAGGAAAAGCAGGAGAAAGAATTTGGAGATGGCAGTGGGTTGGAGTGGTATGATTATGGGGCGAGGATGTATGATGGGCAGATTGGTCGGTGGATTCATATTGATCCTTTAAGCGAAAAAGGAAGGAGATGGTCCCCGTTTGCATATGTGTTTAATAACCCAATAAGATTTATTGATCCCGATGGAATGTGGGGTGATTATTATGATCATAATGGAATGAAAATTGGCTCTGATGGCAAAAAAGACGGAAAAAATTATCTTGTAACAGATGAAAAAGAGGCTGGGGCATTAGCTAATCTAAATAATCCTGTCGATAAAAATAAAGTTAAATCGGCGATAGAGTTACCAAATGCACATATTAGAAAACGCATGGGAGATGCTGTTGAAAGGGCCAGTAAACCAAACACAGAAGCAGGCGATAGTAAAGGAAATATGCATGAAGAAGGTGGATATTATGGCAAAAATGCAAATGGTCAAGAGATTGTAATAGATGCAAAGCCCGGAAAAGCATACGTCCCGGGGGCGAGTGGTATGGCAATCGATCCAACTCAACCTGGTGATCAATATAAAACTCAATCTGGTCAAGCAGAGTGGAGAAAGAAGGATCAAATTGAAGGTGCGTTTCATGTACATCCTGCTGGCGATGCTACAACCATGTTTGTACAAGAACCAAGCAACGCAGATAAGAGGAATAGTGTAACAAGAGAAAAAGACCTTGGGGCTTCAGGAAATAGTTTTGTACTTGCTCCCGCGTTGAATCAAGTTTATATATATAGACCTGTAAACGGAAAAGGAGAAGTTATAGGTACGATTGCACTTGATAAATTTTTAAGTATCAAATAAAGGGTCATGAATTGGTTTCAAATATTGTTTTTTTCATTGATTTTATTTCTTTCATCATGCGAAGAAAAAAAGCTGAAAGAACTTTCACCTATTAGTACCAAACACCAAAAAAGAATTAAAATAAGTTTTTCCATTGATGATTCTTTAATAAATCAAGACAACCAGTATACAATATTTATTTCGAACGGATCTGACACATTGCAAACGTCTATTATTTATGATAATGAAATAAAGCTTCCTGCAATTAACCATGATTCTGGATACGCCATTATTTTTAAGTATAAGCAGTATGAAATCGCTTTTGATGGGCTTACAAGAAGAATGATTATTCCACAACAAGACATTGAATGGAGATTCGGAATAGATAATCGCCCTTTTAGTAGAATGTCTGGATTAATTTCTCCAGTGGAGGAGAAGGATACTACTATTAAACAGATTTTTTATTTCAAGCTTGATCCAATGGAAGAAGGTGATGGAATTCAATTTATTAAAAAAATTCGGAATTGATAATTGGAAATTAATTTTTCGGTCTCCTAGCTCCACAGTTGGAGCAAGTGTATTTTGAGTAGTTTAGGTACCCGTGCGGGTGTGTCAGACGGTTATTTGCGGTGAGTTAAAATCTGCAGGGTGGTGGTCAGACCAATCCATTCCTGAATATATGAAGGATAGAGCCAGAAACATATATGGTATTGTAAGCTCCCCTAAAAGTTGGTCTTTTAAAATTAGAGGATATTCGCTAATGAGACCTGCCTAAATCTGGAAGCAATTGTATTTTGATGCCACAATCTATCTTGCAAAGCAAAGCTCCGATTCTGTACGGATTTATTTTTTAGGGCCAAGTTTTACCAATTCAATTGATAGTGTTGATCTTTTGAAATCATTGCGCTACGAAGTGTTGAATAATTTTGCAGAGAAGGATTCTGCAGGAAATATGAGTGAGTTCAATCTGAACGATAAGCGCTTTTGGACGGCGAAATATTGGGATCGCTTTTAAGATCTTAGACTTTCGCAGTATTCCTGTTCTTGCCCCCAAACAGTTATCTATACGTTAACAGCAAATCACAAAGGGTAAGAATTAAAAGCATTCAGTAATTTCCCTCATGCGCTTCCCCCGACAGGCAGTTATCTTCACCTTACTGCTGTATGGCATCACTGGCCACCTCCAGGCCCAGATCCTCAACCTCGACCGCGAAGACGGCCGCGATACGCTGAACCGCAGCTGGATGGTGCACGCCAATCTCGACCTCTCTACCGATAAACAGAAATACCGGCTCATCAACCTCGACCTGAAAACCGAGATCGACCGGCTCCTCTGTAATGATTATGTACTGATCTTCCAGGCCGGGAACGACCTCGTGTTCAATGGAAAGGAATCCATTCAGAACGAAGGCATGATCCACCTGCGCTTCCGCGATAACGATACCCGAAAGCTCAGCCCCGAAGAATTTGTCCAGTACCAGTGGAACGGCGCCCTCGGCATGGAATACCGCTTCCTCTTTGGCGCCAACGCCCGATACCGCTGGTTTGAACGCGAGAAAAAAGACCTCTATGCCGGTCTCGGCATCTTCCACGAAGCCGAAAAATGGAACTGGACAGCCGTCGAAAAAGGACCCGTTCCGCCCGACAGCCCGTCCATCCAACGCAATATCTTCCGCCTGAACCATTACTGGAAATACTCGGCCCGCCTCAACCAACAACTCGATCTCAGTACCGCCACCTTCCTACAGTTCCCCCTCAATACCCAGTTCTGGACACCCCGCTGGTACTGGGAGATCAACCTCTATGTGAACGCCGGCAGCCATTTCTCTTTTCTCCTGCACTGGGACCAGATCCTCGATCACTACCGCGTCGTTCCCGTATCCACCTTTTACTACGGCTTCGCCACCGGCCTCCAATATCATCTCTAGTAGTTCCCCAACTCAGTAAACCTAGTAAACTCAGTAAACTTAGTAAACTCAGTAAACCTAGTAAACTCAGTAAACCCTGTAAACTCAGTAAACCCAGTAAACTCAGTAAACCCAGTAAACTCAGTAAACCCAGCCAACCCAGTAAACCTCCGCGTCCTCCGCGCCCTCTGCGCGAATATTTCACCTCGTTTCTTTATATTGAGTCTCTTTTCAACCAAAACGCTCCCCGATGCGCCAACGCCTCCTCCTTCTGCTGCTCCCGCTGTTTGTGACCGTAACACTCTTAGCCCAGTCGGCTTCCGATAACCTCTACCTGCAAACCAGCGAAGTGAACGATATCATGGTCCGCTATAACGCCGACTATAACAGCCTCCGCCGCTTCTATACCCCCGCCACCGGCATCAACTGGTGGGAACGCAATAACGCCGGCGGCTTCCGCTCCGCAGAACTCCGCAACCGCCAGAAAGAGCTGGTACAGCAATACCTTACCGAACTGGGGAAAATGGACTTCGATAAAATGAACGTGAACGGTAAAGTGGATTACCTGCTCTTCCGCCGCAACCTCAACAGCGAAGCCTATGAACTGCAGCAGGAAGACGGCCTCTATGCCGAAACACATCCGCTTTTCCCCTTTGAGGATAAGATCATGGCTATCGAAAAACCCCGCCGCCGCGGACTGGCCGTCAACGGACAACAAGTGGCCCGTGAACTGGAACAGGTACGGATCGAACTGGAAGCCTCCATCAAACAGTTTGCTAAAAGCAACGACAGCCTTACCAAAAAGCAATCCGAGTTTGCCGCCCGCCAGGCTGGTGGACTCCAGGATGTACTCAAGTATTATTTTAATTTCTATAATGGATACGACCCCCTCTTTACCTGGTGGGTGCCCGTGACCTATAAGCAGGTCGACAGTCTGCTGAATATGTATAAAAAAGCCCTTACCCTTAAGCGCAAACAGAATGCCTTCACCAAAGATGATGGCAGCGGCATAATCGGTAACCCCATCGGCCGTACAGAACTGATCCGCCAGCTGCAGAACGAATTCATTCCCTATACCCCCGAAGAACTGATCGCCATCGCCAATAAGGAATTCGCCTGGTGTGATGCCGAACTGCTGAAAGCCTCCCGTGACATGGGCTTCGGCGAGAACTGGAAAGCCGCTCAAGAAAAAGTTAAGAACAGCTATGTGGAGCCCGGCAAACAGCCCGAAGCCATGTACGACCTCTATAAGCAATCGGTCGATTTTCTGAAGAAGAACGACCTGCTCACTATTCCGCCGCTCGCCGAAGAAGACTGGAGCATGTTCATGATGAGCCCCGAAGCACAGAAAGTAAACCCTTTCTTCCTCGGCGGAGAATCCCTCATCGTGTCTTATCCCACCAATACCATGGATTATGGCGACAAGATGATGAGCATGCGCGGCAATAACCCGCATTTCTCCCGCGCCACCGTACACCATGAACTCATCGCCGGACACCATCTGCAGGGATTCATGAACGGCCGCTACAAAGCCTACCGCAATTTTGATACACCGTTCTGGGTGGAAGGGAATGCCCTCTACTGGGAACTCTTGTTGTGGGACCTGAAATTTCCCCGCTCTCCCGAAGACCGCATCGGTATGCTCTTCTGGCGCATGCACCGCTGCGCCCGGATCATCTTCTCCCTCAATTACCACCTCGGCAACTGGACACCCCAGCAATGCATCGATTTCCTGGTCGACCGCGTGGGACACGAACGTGCCAACGCCGAAGGGGAAGTGCGCCGCTCTTTCACCGGAAATTATGGCCCTCTCTACCAGATCGCCTATATGCTCGGCGGCCTGCAGTTCATGGCCCTCAAGCGGGAACTGGTCGACGGCGGCAAAATGACTTACAAGCAGTACCATAATGCCATCCTGCACGAAAACAGCATGCCCATCGAAATGCTCCGCGCCATCCTCACCAAACAAAACCTGAAACGCGACTTCCAGACCAGCTGGAAATTCTATAAATTCTAGTAAAAAGCGGGATTGCAAAAAGCCCAGGTTTCATCTTTTTGTTCATACCCTTTTCCAAAATGTTGCACCCCCCTTCAGGGGGGTAGGGGGGTGGGGAACGGGGGGGAAACGCTATTGCTCCCCTTTTCCAAAATGTTGCACCCCCCTTCAGGGGGGCCAGGGGGGTGTAACCGCGACGGAGTGAAATCATTCCAGAATGCCCCACCCCCCTTTAGGGGGGCTGGGGGGGTACCGCGACGAAGGGGTAGGCCACAAAAAAAGGCGCCGGAATAATCCGGCGCCTGCCTGTAGCCCGTACGGGATTCGAACCCGTATCACCACCGTGAAAGGGTGGTGTCCTAGCCCTTAGACGAACGGGCCGTTCCTTAAAGGGAGCGCAAAGATAAGCGTCGCTGCCATTTCCTCCAAAAAATTTGCAAAGAAATGATTTATAGAGGTATACGTCATATGTGCCAGGATAAGCGAACAATATAAAATATACAACCTGAACCAAACATCCGTTAGCCCCTTTTCAACTTTTCACCCCCTCACTTTCCTGTCTTTTCTTACCTTTGCCCCGCATTCAATAACCTTTAACTAAAATAGAAAAAATGAGCACTGTAAAAGTTGCGATCAATGGTTTCGGTCGTATCGGTCGTCTGGTATATCGCCAGATCTACAAAATGGAAGGAATTGACGTGGTAGCGATCAACGACCTCACCAGCCCCAAGGTACTGGCCCATCTCCTGAAGTACGACTCTGCTCAGGGCCGTTTCGACGCCGAAGTGACCGCACAGGAAAATTCCATCACTGTTAATGGTGACGTGCTGAAAATATATGCCCAGAAAGATCCTGCCCAGATTCCCTGGAAAGATCATGGTGTTGACGTGGTTCTCGAGTGTACCGGTTTCTTCACAGATAAAGACAAGGCCCAGGCCCACCTGACTGCAGGTGCCAAGCGCGTGGTGATCTCTGCCCCCGCTACCGGCGACCTGAAGACCATCGTATTCAACGTGAACCACAATACCCTCGACGGCAGCGAAACCATCATCAGCTGCGCTTCCTGCACCACCAACTGTCTGGCTCCCGTAGCCCAGGTGCTGGATGAGAAATTCGGTATCGTGAATGGTCTCATGACCACCGTACACGCCTACACGAACGACCAGAACACCCAGGATGCCCCGCACCCCAAAGGTGACCTGCGCCGTGCCCGTGCCGCCGCCCAGAATATCGTGCCCAACAGCACCGGTGCTGCCAAAGCCATCGGACTGGTACTGCCCAACCTGAAAGGCAAGCTCGACGGTTCTGCCCAGCGTGTACCCACCCTCACCGGTTCACTCACTGAAGTAACCGCTGTACTGGCTAAAAAGACTTCTGTTGACGAGATCAACGCCGCCATGAAAGCCGCCAGCAACGAAAGTTTCGGATATACCACCGACGAGATCGTGAGCAGCGACATCATCGGCATCTCTTACGGTTCACTCTTCGATGCCACACAGACCCGTGTGCAGACCGTTGGAGATTCCCAACTGGTGCGCGTGGTAAGCTGGTACGATAACGAGATGAGCTATGTCAGCCAGCTCGTACGCACCGTACACTATTTCGCCCAACTGATCAGTAAGTAATCAAACCCATACAGTATTCCCGGCCCGAAAGAGCCGGGAATCTTTTTTATGGCCCAACCAGCAGTTTTCCGGCACCGCCTGCGCATCCTTCAACGGATAGGCACCAAGGCTTTTTTCCGCCTGCTGGGCCCCCTCAACCGCAGCCTCCAGCCGGAAGCCCGCTTTGGGGTCAAGTCCGGTTATCACCACGCCACTCAGGCCGAAGATTTTAATGCGGTTGGCGCTGGTGAAGAATGGCAGAAAGAAGTGTATGAACTGGCTGCAGCAGTGCTGGAAAAGTCGGGCGGAAGATCCGTCATCGATATCGGCTGTGGCTCCGGCTTTAAGCTCCTGAAACATTTTCAGCACCTGGAAACCACCGGGATCGAAGTGGAGCCCACCGTCAGCTGGCTCCGGAATACCTATCCCGACAGGAACTGGCTGCGCTTTGGCAGTTTTGATCCCGCCACCCTCGAAGCCGACCTGCTCATCTGTGCCGATGTGATCGAACACCTGGCCAATCCCGACGACCTGATGGCCTTTATCGGGAAGATCCGCTTCCGGACCCTCGTCCTCAGCACGCCCGAACGCGATGCCGTGGCCGGAAAGGCCGATTTTGGTCCCCCGGAAAATACCTGCCATTTCCGGGAATGGAATGCCACCGAATTCAGGAAGTATATCAGCCAATTCCTGGAAGTGGAAGATCAGCAGATCTTTCACGGGAAAAGTACCACGCAGGTAGTAATTTGCAGACCTAAAAACCCGAATACATGAGCGCCTTTACCCACTACAATTTTTCAGGACAGAAAGCCCTGATCCGCGTAGACTTCAACGTTCCCCTCGATAAACAGACTTTTGCCATCACCGATGATACCCGTATGCGTGCAGCCGTGCCTACCATCAAAAAGATCCTGGCGGATGGCGGTTCGGTGATCCTGATGAGCCACCTGGGCCGTCCCAAGGAAGGTCCGGAAGACAAATCTTCCCTCAAGCACCTGATCAAACACCTCAGTGAACTGTTGGGCGGTACCACCGTATTGTTTGCAAACGACTGTATCGGTGAACAGGCTTACCTCACTTCGGGTATGCTCAAGCCCGGCGAAGTGCTGCTCCTCGAAAACCTGCGCTTCTACAAGCAGGAAGAGAAAGGGGATGAGGCCTTTGCCGAAAAACTCAGTAAGCTGGGCGATGTATATGTAAATGATGCTTTCGGTACGGCACACCGGGCACACGCATCCACTGCCGTGATCGCCAAATTTTTCCCCGCTGAAAAGCGGATGTTCGGCCTGCTCATGGAAGCGGAAGTAGCCAGTGCTGAAAAAGTACTGCACCAGTCGCAAAAGCCCTTTACCGCCATTATCGGTGGTGCCAAAGTGAGCGACAAGATCCTCATCATCGAAAACCTGCTCGAAAGGGCTACAGATATTATCATCGGCGGCGGTATGGCCTATACCTTCATGAAAGCACAGGGCGGCCATATCGGCAATTCCCTCTGCGAGAACGACCGCCTCGATACCGCCACCGACCTGCTCAAAAAAGCAGCAGCAAAAGGCGTAAACATCCACCTGCCTTCCGATTCGGTGATCGCCGACAAGTTTGACGCAGCAGCCAATACCTCAACCGCACCGTCCAACGCCATTCCCGATGGCTGGATGGGGCTCGATATCGGTGCTGAAGCTGCCGGACAATTCAGCAATGTGATCAAACGCTCCAAAACCATTCTCTGGAACGGTCCCATGGGCGTTTTCGAAATGGCCAAGTTCCAGCACGGGACCAAAGCCATTGCCCAGGCCGTGGCCGATGCCACTTCCGCAGGCGCATTCTCCCTGGTAGGCGGCGGCGACAGCGTAGCAGCAGTAAACGATTTCGGTTTTGCGGATAAAGTAAGTTATATCTCTACCGGCGGCGGCGCGATGCTGGAGTATTTTGAAGGGAAGGAGTTGCCGGGGATTGCGGCGGTGAAGAAGTAGTCAGTAGCCAGTAGCCGGTAGCCAGTAGCCGGTAGCCAGTAGTTTGTAGAGTATTGTCTTCTCCTGACTACTGGCTACCGGCTACTGGCTACTTTTTTGGCTACTTTTTTCACCGCCCTGTTACCCATTTTCGCCGAATTTGCCCTCTCCCGCCCCCCAAAAAGGCCTACCTTTATTCCTTAAATAAAAAAAGCGTTATGAATACCCGTAATCTGGTCCTCATTGTCGTTGTTTTATTCATTGTGATCCTTGGCGGTTGTAGCTGTAGTGGCTATAACAGCATGGTAAAGCTGGATGAGAATGTAAAAGCCAAATGGGCGAACGTACAAAGTGATTACCAGCGCAGGAGTGACCTTATCCCCAACCTGGTGAACACCGTGAAAGGTGCGGCCAATTTCGAACAGGAAACACTGACTAAAGTAGTGGAAGCCCGTGCAAAAGCTACTTCTGTTCAGATCGATCCTTCTAACCTGACTCCTGAGAAGATTGCTGAATTCCAGCAGGCCCAGGCTGGTGTCACCAGTTCGCTGAGCCGTTTACTGGCTGTAGTGGAGAATTATCCAGACCTGAAAGCAACTGCGAATTTCCAGGACCTCCAGAAACAACTGGAAGGAACCGAGAACCGCATTAAAGTATCCCGGAACGACTTTAACAGTGCTGTTCAGGAATACAATACTACCGTGCGTCGTTTCCCGAATGTGATCTTTGCCGGACTCTTTGGTTTCAAAGCCAAGGAAGGGTTCAAGGCTGATCCCGGTGCAGACAAAGCTCCTGAAGTTAAATTCTAACTATACCCATGGCTGCCTTCCCGTTCTTCCGGAAACCGGAATTCTTTACACCTGCCGAAAAGGAGGCGATCCTTGCGGCGATACGTGACGCTGAGCGAGAAACCAGCGGGGAAGTCCGTGTGTTTATCGAAAGCCGGTGCCGCTTTGTGGATCCGCTCGACCGCGCCGCGGAAATTTTCTGGGGATTGAAAATGGACCAGACCCAACAGCACAATGCCGTGCTGGTGTATGTGGCCCTGCGCGATCACCAGTATGCCGTATTCGCCGACGACGGTATCCACAAAGCCCTGGGCGATCCCTTCTGGAACGGGGAAGTCAAAGCCATGTTCCGGCATTTCCGCGAAAACCGGGCCGCAGAAGCGATCGCCCATGTGATCGCCGATGTGGGGAAAGCCCTGAAACAGCATTTCCCTTATCAGGGTGCAGCTGATAAAAATGAACTGCCCGACGATATCGTGTTTGGCCGATAATAACCGATCTGAACGTACATGAAGTCATTCCTCTATAGTTGTCTGTTCCTACTGCTGGGTGTTGCTGCCCACGCTCAGCAAAGTATTGATGAGCTGGCGAAGAACAAACCCACCAAACTGGTGAATGATCTGGCCGGCGTACTCAGTCCGGCCGATGAACAGGCACTCGAGCAACAACTCGTGGCCTACGACGACAGCACGTCCACACAGATCGCCATCCTCACCCTGAAAACCCTCGATGGCTTTCCCATAGAAGAAGCAGCCCTGAAGATTTTCCGGAGCTGGGGTATCGGTAATAAGAAAACGAATAATGGGGTTCTGATCATCACTGCTATCGACGACCGGGCGATCCGCATAGAAGTAGGCTATGGCCTTGAAGGCGCGATACCCGATATTACGGCCAGCCAGATCATCCGAAACGATATTGGCCCCAATTTCCGCAGCGGCAATTATTATGAAGGATTACAGGCTGCGGCCAATTCCATCATTAAAGCAGCTGCTGGTGAATACCAGGCCCCTGAAGGCTACGGCAAGAAAGGAAAAGATGGCGGCGGGAATATCCTCGGGGTCATCATCCTCTTCATTATCATCATCATTGTCCTCTCCAATATCAACCGCGGCGGTGGCGGCGGCTTCATGAGCCGCAGGGGCTATCGCGGATTCGGTCCCGGTATCTTCTGGCCCGGTGGTGGCTGGAGTGGCGGAGGCGGTGGCGGCGGCTGGTCCGGCGGCGGCGGAGGCGGCTTCGGTGGCTTCGGCGGCGGCAGCAGCGGCGGAGGAGGTGCGAGCGGAAGCTGGTAGGATAATGTGAGGATGTGGAAATGTGGAGATGTGAAAATGAAATACACTGAATTAATTGCAATTTGATCCTCTGTCAACGGATCTATATCTCCACATCTCCACATCTCCACATCTCCACATCTCCACATCAACACATTAGAATCCTTTCCGTTCCTTCTCCACCTTACTCTTAATATAATCAATCTGCTCCTGAATAGCGGTCTTGTTCTCCATCGTAGCCTTCGCTGTTTCTTTCTTGCGGACAATGCCATTCAGGAAATTATTGATCACCGGTGTGATGCCGTATTGCTCGGGGATGCCGTCGCGGAATTTCACGATAGCGTCCACGCCGCGTTTTACTTTCTCAGTATCATTGGTCTTGGCGATCAGGTCGCAGATCGGCTGGGTGAGGTTGAATTTCTCCTGGCTTAAGCCCATATTGGAATAAGTGCTCAGGATCTCGTCGTATACCGATACATCACCTGATTTGATCATCAGCTGCAGGGCGGCTTCCAGCAGTTTGCCCTTCTTCACTTGTCCGTTGAGTTTTTTCACTTCAATAAAAGCGGCTGCTTCATCGGCTTTAGCCAGCGCTTCCAGTGCCGTACCTGCTATGGTATAGGAAGAATCACTCACCGCTTTGGCAAAAAGTGCATTGTATTCAGGCTTCTTGTAATTGGCCAGCAGTCCCAGTGCCGCAGCACGTACATTCGGGTCTTTGTCTTTGGCTGCCAGTTCAGCCAGGATCTGCTCCACGTCTTTCTTCACGGTTTCATTGCGCATATTCAGGCGCTGCAGGGTCAGGTTGCGCAATCCTTTGTACGGATCTTTCAGTGCGGTTTTCAGCAGGGCCTGGGCCTTGGGGTCGTCCTGTTTTTTGGAAGCGAATTCGATGGCTTCCCGACGGTCTACATAATTACCGGCATACGTATACTGGTGGATATAGTTGTCGAGGGTTTTGTTGTCTTTCTTCTCGGCCAGCAGGATCTTCTCCGCATCCACATTCACCAGATCGGGACGGCTGCTATAGGCAAAGCTGAAGGTATCGGCTTTATTTACCACCCAAACCTGTTTGCGTTCTTTTTTGGCGCCATTGTAAATGTCGATGGCCAGGGGCAGGCGGAATACCTTATCACCAGCCTGGGTCTGCTTCACGATCACTTTCACGGTTTTTGCGGCGTCATCATAGATATAATCGATGCTGAGCTTGGGATGGCCATTGCTGAAATACCACTGGTTGAAATACCAGTTCAGGTCGCGGCCACTCACTTCTTCGAAAGCCAGGCGGAGCTGATGGGCTTCGGCCGATTTGTATTTATTGGTGGTGAGGTAGAGGTTCAATCCCTTGAAAAAGGCGCTGTCGCCCAGGTAATTCCGCAGCATGTGCAGGATGCGGCCGCCTTTATTATAGCTCACGGCATCGAACATGTCTTCCCGGTCGGCATAGAAAAAGCGCACCAGGTCTTTCTTCTCGCTGCCGCTCTGCAGGTAGCCCTGCATGTCGTTGTAGTTCTGGGCATCGCCGGCGTCCTTGCCGTATTTGTATTCATCCCAGAGCACTTCGCTGTAATTGGCAAAGGATTCATTCAGGGTAAGGTTGCTCCAGCTTTCAGTAGTTACATAATCACCGAACCACTGGTGAAACAGTTCGTGGGCAACAGTCGATTCCCAGGCATTGCCATCCACCAGTTCGCGGGCATCCTGCTGGGCAGCGGAGCTATGTAGGGTGGCGGTGGTGTTTTCCATGGCGCCACTCACATAATCCTGTCCGGTGATCTGTGCATATTTCACCCAGGGGTAGTCTACGCCCGTGATCCGGGAGAAATAAGCGATCATTTCAGGGGTGTGTCCGAAGATCTTGCGGGCTACGGGAGCATATTCTTTCTCTACATAATAACTCACTTCCTTGCCTTTGTAGCTGTCTTTGATCACGGCATAGTCGCCCACACCCATGAAGAACAGGTAGGGCGAATGCGGCTGATCCATTTTCCAGCTGTCGGTCCGCGTGCCGTCTGCGTTTTTCTTCTGGCCCACCAGCTTGCCATTGGATAAAGTCACATATTTATCGGGCACGGTCATCGTGATCTCGTTGGTGGTCTTCTGGTTGGGCTTGTCGATGATCGGTACCCATACGGAAGTGCCTTCGGTTTCGCCCTGGGTCCAGATCTGGGTGGCTTTATCTTTCTCTTCGCCTTTCGGGTTGATGAAATACAGGCCTTTGGCATCGGTGATCGCCATACTGCCCTTGGCCTTGTATTCATTCGGCTTGGCCGTATACTCGATATATACGGTGTATTTTTCACCACCTTTATAGGCTTTGTTAAGACGGATATTCAGGAACAGGCCGTCATAGGTGTATTTCAGTTCCTTCAGGCTGCTGCCTTCGTTGAGCGCCACTTTGGCGATGTCCATGCCTTTGGCATCCAGCAAAAGGGAATCCGTTGCATAAAAATGCGGCTGGAGGGTCAGCCATACTTTGCCATAAGCGTATGCTTTGGCATAGTCGAAACGGATATCTAGTTTGGTATGCACAAGGTCGTTAATGCGGGTATAGGATTCCCGGTATTGCTTTTTCCAGCTGGTATCTGCAGGTGCATCCTCGCCATTCTGGGCAAAAACCAGTACACTGAATAAAAGGGCGCCAAGGCCCATCACGATCTTCTTCATATAAGGGATAAATTAGTGGGGTAAAGATAACAGGAAGGCTCATTATGAATTCTTAAAAATTGTATAAGTGGTTTGGGATTAAGGGTAAAGGTGTAGTTTTGTGAAAACGGCAGCGCACCCTTCATGAAGCAGGCCTTCCTTCTTATTGTGCTTTTTCTTCTGGTACAGTCCACCCGGGCGCAAGCCGTCTATTTCATGGCCATTGATGCTGATAACGGACAGCCCTTTTCTGTGATCATTGGGAAAAAGAATTACTCCTCCGATAGCCGCGGGCATCTCGTGATCCCCAACCTGAAAGACAGTGCCTATGAACTGGCGGTCAATTTTCCCCGGCAACAATTCCCGGAACAGTTTTTTTCAGTAGCGGTAGCGCAGAAAGACCGGGGCTTTCAGTTAAAGAAGACTGGTGAGCTGCAATGGGCCTTGTACGACTGGCGAACCCTTGAACTGATCCAGCCAGGAAAGCTGAAGCAGGAAGAAGTGCTTCCGGTTGCAGCAAAACGCAACGATGCCTTTGCGCAGCTGATGGCAGGTGTGGTGAATGATACAGCGGTATTGTATAAGCAAACATCAGCCGTAGTCTAGAAAGAGATAGAGTAGGAAGCAGCGCTCACTAAAGAAATCCGGAAAGAGCAAGAAAAAGAGGTCGTTGCAGTGAAAGATCCTGTGGATGTAAAATCTCAGGATACCGCAGCCGCGCATCCGGTACAGCAGGGAACACCCGTAGTGGTTACTGAGAAAAAGCAGCCGGATACCGTATTGTCCAAAGCAGAAGCGAAAAAGGATACGATAAGTATAGCTGCGAAACTACCGGAAAAGCCCAGGCCGCCGGTAGTGGTAGCTGTGAAAGAGAAGCCGGTACCGAAACCACCGGTCAAAACACCAGTTGCAGCAGTGCAGCCCGGTGTACGCAAGCTTTTCGATAATACGGGTAAGGAATGGCGCGATATCAAGTACCGCGACAGTTCCGCCGCCGGTATTGATACGATATCCATCAAGATTCCGCTCAGTGGTAATCCGCTGGAAAATGCCGTGCCACCACCAGCGCCACCGGAAAAGCAAGCGGAAAAGCCTGCACCAGACACAGTCCAGCAAGCCGTCAAGCCTGCGGTACTGCAGGTAAAGATCGATTCCGTACCTCCGCAGGAGCTGCTCATGGATACAAAGTCTGCTGTAAAAGACACTATAAAATCTGAACCGCCACCCTCAGCTGTCGACTCCATTTACCGGAAGCCAGTGGTGATGATCAATTCCGATTGCCGGAATCAGGCCACGGATGCAGATCTCGACAAACTCCGGGTGAAGCTGCTGGTTGAAACAACGGTTGAAAGCCGTATTGAGGCCGCCAGGAAATTGTTCAAAACCAAATGCTTCACCACCCGTCAGATCCGGGCCCTTACGGAGTTATTCTATACAGACGAGAGCAGGTATAAATTCTTTGATGCAGCCTATCCCCATGTCTCTGATACCGAAGCTTTCAAAAGCCTGGTCGAGCTCCTCAGCGATGCCTATTACGTGGGCCGCTTCCGGGCCATGGTACGCCTCTAGTTTGGGCTTTCCCCTAATTTCGCGGGATGAACCGCTATTTCCTGGAAGTCTGTTATCTCGGTACCCGCTATGCCGGGTTTCAGGTGCAGCCTAATGCCGCTACCATCCAATCGGAGCTGGAAAAAGCCTGGCAGGTTTTCTTCCGGCAGCCGGTGAGCCTGACGGGTTCTTCCCGCACCGATGCGGGTGTGCATGCTTTACAGAACTATTTCCATTTCGACTGGCCTGAGACCATTGATCCGGCCTGCGTCTATAACCTGAATGCCTTATTGCCGGGCGATATCGCCGTGAACCGCCTGCAGTTGATGGCGCCGGAAGCCCATGCCCGTTTTGATGCAAGGAGCCGGGCCTATGCCTATCATGTATACCAGGCCAAAGACCCTTTCCGGGAAGGGCGTGCCTATTATTTCCCGTATACGCTGGACAGGGAGCTGCTGCAGCAAGGCGCCGCATTGATCAAGGGGTATACCGATTTTGCAGCCTTTTCCAAGAAGGGAAGTCAGGCGCATACCACGATCTGTACGATAGAAGAGAGCGGGTGGGTATTCGGGGAGCAGGAACTGGTGTACCGGGTAAAAGCCAACCGGTTTTTGAGGGGTATGGTACGTGGATTAACGGGCACCATGCTGCAACTGGGGCGGGGCAAGATCGATTTAGTTGAATTTCAATCAATTATAGAAAGCGGGGAGCAGTCCAGGGCCGATTTTTCGGTGCCGGGAATGGGTTTATAC
>JBGAQC010000018.1:0-65994 GCA_044220945.1 Chitinophagaceae bacterium
AGAAATTTGAAATTATTGTAAACTAACGTAGCTTAATACCGCAAAAAATATGGTCATCAAAATCAAACAGGTGGTATAAAAAAAGAGGGGTCAGTTTGCCGCGATCTTAGGGGGTCAGTTTGCGCGAAATATCCAACTTTTGCCTTAAAGTCGGCGCTAAATTTTTTTCGGGGTTGCTTGTTCATAATTGAGGTTAATTTAATGAAAATTATTAACTAACCCACTGGCCCGATTTTAGGGGAGTATTATACAATACATGGATGCGCTATACATGTGGACGCATGAAAAGTGATTATAGTTACTCAAATACAATTGTTTATAATAATTACCCTTGGCCAGAATCTCCAACAGATAAACAAAAGCAAGCAGTAGAAGATTCAGCAAAAGCTATTCTCGAAGCACGAGCTCAGTATCCGGAAAGTAGTCTTGCAGATCTATACGATCCAAATACTATGCCCCCAGAATTAGTGAAAGCTCACCGGCAACTAGATAAAGCCGTTGACCTCTGCTATAGGCCTCAGCCATTTACTTCAGAAGCCAAACGGATCGAGTTCCTATTCGAGTTGTATGAAAAGTATACTGGTGGTCTCTTTGTACCGGAGAAAAAGCCAAAGAAGACAAAAAAGGCGCAAGTAAATATTCAGGATGATGAGCAAAGAAATTCCTAAGTTGACATGAATTACATTGATTATCAATTGGTTAGTGAATTTATTCTTCCCTTGAAAACTATATATAAGCGACAGAATAAAGTCTAAGTTGTTGATAAATAATCTCTTGCGCTAGAATCGAAATGCCCCTTAAACTTAATTTAACCCGCCTCGCACCCACCCCCAGCGGTTACCTGCACCTGGGGAATATCGCCTCTTTTGCTGTTACGGCTTATTTGGCCCGCCGGTCCGGGGCACGGATCCTGTTGCGGATCGATGACGGGGATGCGGAACGCACCCGCGAAGAATACCTCGACGACATTTTTGAAACACTCCGATTCCTGGGTATACCCTGGGATCTGGGCCCGGCAGATACAAAGGAGTTCAAACGAAACTATTCCCAACAGGTCCGGTTGCCATTGTACCAGGATGCTTTACAAAAACTCGCAGCAGCGCAACAACTCTTTGCCTGCAATTGCTCCCGTTCACTGCTGAGTCAATATCCACCTGAGAAAGGATATCCCGGATTTTGCCTGAAAAAGCCCCTGTCGCTTGATGCGGAAGGCGTTGCGTGGCGGCTTAGCGCTTTACCCCAACAGAAATTGAGCCTGATTCGTTTTGCCGGACCGGGATCCGGTACCGGTTTTCATACCGTAGAAGAGGTCTTGAACTACCCGGATGCGATGCGGCAATTTGTGATACGTAAAAAAGATGGCTTCCCAGCCTATCAGCTTTGTTCCCTGATCGATGACCTGACTTATGGTGTTGATCTGATTGTGCGTGGTGAAGACCTGCTGGATTCGACCGCTGCCCAGTTATTTCTTGCAGATGTGCTGGGTGAATCCCCATTCCGGGAAACGATTTTCTTTCATCATCCCTTGATTACTGATGCTTCGGGTGAAAAATTATCCAAGTCGGCTGGCGCCACTTCCATCAAAGCATTCCGGGAAAACGGTTCCACTGCGGCAGATGTATTTCGGGCCATTGCGGCTGCATACGGAATAACAGAAGCGCCTGTAAACTGGGAGGAATTAGCTGGATTATTGCTGGAACGCTGGCTGGGCTGATCAGACCTTGAAGGTAATGCCTTCGAGAGCAAGATAGGATTCGGGGAATACCGTGCGGGCTTCCTGTTCAAATTGTTCCAGCTTCTCATACTTACTGCTGAAATGGCCGATCAATAATTTCTTTACTCCGGCTTTGATTGCGATCTGTGCCGCTTGCACCGTAGTGGAATGAAACCGCAATGCTGCACGCTCTTCCAGGTCTTTCAGGTAAGTGGTTTCGTGATAGAGGAGATCTACCCCCTTTACCCATTCCACCAGGTTTTCATCGTAAATGGTATCGGCAGAATAGGCATATGATTTAGGGGCTACACCGGGATCGGTCACCATTTCATTGCGGATCAGCTCTCCCGATTTTGTGGTATAATCTTCTCCCCATTTTAACCGGTCGTAGAAAGCAGCCGGCACACCATGGGCCACGGCTTTCTCCGGATTCAGTTTACGGGGTGGTTTGATCTGTTCAAAGCGGAATCCATAACAGGGAATGCGGTGCTGGGTCGGGAAACAGGAAACCCGGAGGCGGTCCGTCTTCAGCAGCTCGGCTGCTCCGGTGATGGGGTGAAAATGTAAGGGATAAGAAGACCGGTTCTGGCCAGCTTCAAATAGTGCCTTCAGTATGTTTTCCAGCTCCGGAGGAGCATAGAGGTGCAACTCATTTTCCCGGTTCAGCAGGCTCATGCTGTTCAGGAATCCCGGCAGGCCGAAATAATGGTCGCCGTGCAGGTGTGATATGAAAATATGGTTGATGCGTCCCCAGCGGATCTTGTATTTCGCCAGCTGCATCTGGGTGCCTTCGCCGCAATCCACCAGGAATAACTGGTCGTCGAGCGTCACTACCTGTGCGGTAGGATGCCGTTCGAAAGCCGGTAAAGCCGAATTATTTCCCAGGATGGTGACGCCGAGCATAAGCTAAAATACTAAAACGGAATTACTTAGCGGCTATTGTATGGGGATCTGGAATGAATCCATTCTCGATTCCCGATTGTCGATTCTCGTTTACTTATTCTTGAAATCCCCCCGTTTCCAGGCCTTGATGAACTCATTCCAGGCAAAGGGATTGAAGATGTTCTGGGGGGGAGCCTGTCCGTAGTAATAGTAGCTGCGGGCATTATTGCGCAGGAGGATATTACCACCTTCACGGCCATCGGAGGGGAGGGAGCGGGAGAGTATCCGGCGCTTGCCTTCTTCGGTATTTTTCCGGGCAATTTCATAATCATCGGCCGGGATGGAAACGTTTACAAAATCACGTTCAAACTGTTCCTTGGTAGGGCGTGGACGGATAATGGTAACAGGCAGGTAAACCGTGTCTTTCACCATGAGCTGGATTATACTCTGCTGGTTGCCTTCAATGCTGCGGGGAATCTCGATCACTTTGGCCTTGAAACCGATGGAGGTGAATTCGAGGTGGTCCCCTTTCAGGACGACGATGGAAAAAACACCCTGTTCGTTTGTGTAGGTACCCTGGTTGCGGCCCACCACTTTGATGGTGACAGAGGGAATGCCCATGAGACTGTCTGCCGTCATCACCACACCATACAATTGCACCACGGAATCTTTCAGCTGCTCGAACTGAGCAAGGCTGCGCAAGGGGGTCAGGAAAGCCAGTATGACAGCAATAAATAGAATTCGTCTCATCTGCCTCAAATATACAGACTCAGGGTAAAATTGTTTGCATAAAATGCCCCCGGTAATGGCTAAATTTGCCCCCTGAACGCATCTTTTAACAAAATCGTTGCATACATGACAACAGAACAAGTGATTGAGGCTTTGAAGAATGTGCAGGAGCCTGATCTGGGAAAGGACCTGGTGACCCTGAATATGGTGAAAGATGTGGTGATCAGCGGAAACGACGTATCGTTCACCGTTGTGCTGACCACACCCGCCTGTCCCATGAAAGACATGATCCGGAATGCCTGCGAAAATGCTGTAAAACTACTCGTCAACAAACAGGCACAAGTAAAGGTGAATTTTACATCCAATACCAGCAGTACCCGAAAAGACGGACAGTCCCTTTTGCCAAAAGTGAAAAATATTATTGCAGTGGTGAGCGGTAAAGGCGGTGTGGGAAAGAGCACCGTATCTGCTAACCTGGCACTGGCGCTGGCGCAGGGTGGTGCCAAAGTAGGGTTGATGGATGCAGATATTTATGGTCCCAGTGTACCGATCATGTTTGGAGTACGCGGACAGCACCCCCTGATGATGGATACCGGTGATGAAAAAGGCTTGATCGTGCCGCTCGAAAAATTCGGCATCAAACTGATGAGCATCGGATTGCTGGTGGATGAAGGCAGCGCCATTGTATGGCGGGGACCTATGGCCAGTTCTGCCATCCGGCAGTTTGTGACAGAAGTGTACTGGGATGAACTCGATTATCTGGTAATTGATATGCCTCCGGGTACTGGCGACATCCACCTCACCCTGGTACAAACCGTACCGGTAACCGGTGTTGTGGTGGTGACTACTCCCCAGGATGTAGCCCTTGCCGACGCGAAGAAAGCCATTGCCATGTTCGGGCAAGCCCAGATCAAAGTGCCGATCATTGGACTGGTGGAAAACATGAGTTATTTCACCCCTGCAGAACTTCCGGAAAACAAATACTTCATATTCGGAAAAGACGGTGGAAAGAAACTGGCCGAAGAATATGAACTGCCGTTCCTGGGCCAGATCCCCCTGGTACAAAGTATCCGGGAAGGTGGCGACGGGGGAGTGCCCATCATGGTGAGCGAGGATGCCATTACTAAAAAAGCATTTATTGATTTTGCCGGTGCAGCTGTGCGCAGTATCGCGATGCGGAATGCCAATATGGGGCCGACGAAGGTGCTGGAAGTGGTGAGTTGAGTAGTGAGCAGTGAATAGTGAATGGTCAATTGTGAATGGGGTATCGGTCATTGGTCATCGGTCATTGGTAATTGGTAATTGTCTCGGATGTATAGATACTTGCTTGTTATACTGTTCTTACAGGCTATGTCTTCGTGTCGCACTGCGAAAAACAGCGCTATGCATTTACCTGATTTTGATCTGGAGGGGCACCGGGGTTGCCGCGGACTGATGCCGGAGAATACCATCCCGGCAATGCTGAAGGCCATTGACCTGGGGGTTACCACGCTTGAACTGGATGCCGTGATCACAGCCGACCGAAAAGTGCTGGTATCACATGAGCCTTTTTTCAATCACGAGATCAGTACCGGTCCGGATGGCCAGGCAGTAACAGCTGCTGTGGAACATACATTGAATATATTCCGGATGCCCTATGCCGAAACACAACGCTATGATGTGGGGCTTCGGCTCCATCCCCGTTTCCCGCAACAGGAAAAGATCAAGGCAGTCAAGCCGGCACTGGAAGAACTCATTGATGATGTGGAAGCCTATCTGCGGCTCAGCGGCAAACCTAAAGTGTGGTATAATATCGAAACCAAGTGCCTGCCCGCAACGGATGACGTCTATCATCCGGCTCCGGAGGAATTTGTGGAACTGCTGACTGCAGTCATCCATAAGAAAAAAATTGCCGGAAGAACTATTATCCAGTCGTTTGATTTCAGGACCCTGAAACTGGTGCATACGCAACATCCCGGTGTCCGGACTGCAGCGCTGATAGAAGAAGGGGACCACCGGACTTTTGAAGAGCAATTGGCAGTGTTGGGTTTTATCCCCGATATCTACAGTCCCCATTATGCATTGGTGACACCTGAACTGGTCCAGGCCTGTCATGCAAAGCAGATTAAACTGGTACCCTGGACAGTGAATGATGTTGCCACCATGCAAAAATTAAAAGATATGGGCGTGGATGGTCTCATCAGCGATTATCCCGACCGCTTTTCCCAATTAAAATAAGAATATGGTTCAATATAGTCTCGAAGGCAAAACCGCACTGGTTTGCGGCAGTACCCAGGGTATTGGATGGGCAACGGCCAGAGCTTTTGCCGCAGCAGGTGCCCGTTGCATTTTGTTGGCTCGAAATGAAACGGTGCTCAGGGAAAAAATTGATGAACTGAATACTGTCGGGCAAGCGGACCATCAGTATGCGGTTGCTGATTTTTCCGACCTGGATCAATTGAAAGCTGTTATTGAAAAGCTGGCGGCTGACCAAACAATCCATATTGTACTCAATAACACCGGGGGGCCTAAAGCCGGGATGATAGCCGATGCTGCCGGAGCTGATTTTGAAGCTGCGTTCCGGATGCACCTGGTGGCCAATCAGCTGATCGCCCAGGCTGTTTTGCCGGGTATGAAGGCTGCGGGTTATGGCCGCATCATCAATGTGATTTCCACTTCCGTCCGGATTCCCATCGACAATCTTGGCGTATCGAATACGATCCGCGCAGCAGTGGCTTCCTGGGGGAAGACCATGGCCAATGAACTGGGCGCATTTGGTATAACAGTGAACAGTATATTGCCTGGATTTACCGATACACAACGGCTCCGGTCGCTCATTGAAGCCAATGCACAACGGCGGCAGGTGCCGGCAACTCAGGTAGAAGCCGAAATGATCTCTGGTATTCCTGCCAAACGTTTTGGCACCGCTGATGAAATTGCAGCTGTGGCTGCATTCCTGGCAAGTCCGGCAGCATCCTATGTAAACGGGGTTTCTATTCCGGTTGACGGAGGGAAAACCGGAACAATATAAATATGCAGTAATGGAGCCCATGCAATTTTCTGCGGCATATGCAGCAGCACTCGATCAACAAGACCCCCTTGCTGCTTTCCGCAGCCAGTTTCACATTCCGCCGCATGCCGGAGGTGAACAAGCGTATTTTCTGGGGAATTCACTGGGACTTCAGCCCAAACGGGCAAAGGAACGGATGAACGAAGTGCTGGATCAATGGCATCAATATGGTGTGGAAGGGTTTTTCATGGGAAACAATCCCTGGATGGATTTTCATGACCGCCTGACCGGTCCGCTGGCAAAGATCGTAGGGGCATTACCGGAAGAAGTGGTGGTCATGAACCAGCTCACCGTTAACCTGCACCTGATGCTGGTGAGCTTTTACCGTCCTTCAGGCAAACGCCGTAAGATCCTTTGTGAAGCGAAAGCCTTTCCGAGCGACCAGTATATGCTGGAAACCCATGTAAAACATTACGGATTCGATCCGGCTGAAACGATCTTAGAAGTACAACCGGCTCCGGGTGAAGTTTTGCTGACAACGGATGCGATCATAAAAGCTATCGAAACGCATAAAGATGAACTGGCACTGGTTCTCTTCAGTGGCATCAATTATTATACAGGTCAGTTTTTTGATATACCTGCCATCACCAAAGCCGCCCATCAGGCCTGCGCCTATGCCGGATTTGACCTGGCCCATGCTGCCGGCAATGTGGAACTGAAGCTGCACGACTGGGATGTGGATTTTGCCTGTTGGTGCAATTACAAATACCTGAATTCTGGTCCCGGTGCCGTGGGTGGCGCTTTTGTACATAAACGCTTTCATGCCCATCCGGAGATCAACCGCTTTGCGGGCTGGTGGGGGTATAATAAGGCTACCCGGTTTAAAATGGAGCCCGGGTTTGATCCTGTACCCACCGCAGAAGGATGGCAACTCAGTACACCACCGCTCATCTTGTATGCAGCCCATCTCGCTGCACTGGAATTGTTTGCGGAAGCAGAGATGGAAGCGATTCACACCAAACGCCGGCATTTGAACGCCTGGCTCTGGTTTGTACTCGAATCCATAAATCCCGGGGAACAGTATTTCCGCATCCTTACGCCGACTGACCCGGAAGCCAGAGGCAGCCAGGTGTCCCTGGTCATGAAAGGAGCCGGTAAGGCCATTTATCAGCAACTCATGGAGCAGGGTGTGGTGACCGACTGGAGGGAACCGGATGTGATCCGACTGGCGCCTGTGCCTCTTTATAATACCTATTCGGAAGTATTCCGGCTGGGAACCGTGCTGCAGGCAATTCTTCAGTAAATTTGCCCGATTAATTTACCCATATGACCCGACAGGAACTGGTTCAGCTGATACATGCGCGCAAGTCTTACCTCTGTGTAGGATTAGATACTGATATCAACAAGATCCCCAAACACCTGCTTGCAGCAGCTAATCCTGTGCTGGAATTCAATAAAGCGATCATTGATGCCACGCGCGACTACTGTGTGAGCTATAAGATCAATACCGCCTTTTATGAAGCCATGGGAGTGAAGGGCTGGCAGGTGCTTGAAGATACTGTCAGGTATATAGGGTCTTCTCATTTTACCATAGCTGATGCCAAGCGGGGAGATATCGGCAATACGTCCAGCCAGTATGCACGGGCTTTTTTTGAGGCCCTTCCCTTTGATGCGGTAACCGTGGCCCCGTATATGGGAGCCGACAGCGTGAAGCCTTTTCTGCAATATCCCGGCAAATGGACTATTCTCTTGGGACTGACCTCCAATTCGGGTGCAGCAGATTTCGAATTGCAGCAGTCTGGCAATGAGCGTTTATACGAGAAAGTGATCCGTACGGCTTCCGGTTGGGGCAATCCTGGTAATCTCATGTTTGTAGTAGGCGCCACTCAGGCTGATGAGTTCATAAACATCCGTAAGATCAGTCCCGACGCTTTTTATCTGGTACCTGGCGTAGGCGCACAGGGAGGCAGCCTGAAAGAGATCTCTGAAAAAGCGATGATCCCCGGAGATATCGGCCTGTTAGTGAATGCCAGCCGTGCCATTATATATGCTTCTGAAAAAGAAGATTTTGCCACTGAGGCCGCCGAGATTGCCCGGCAGTACCAGGTGGAGATGGCGGAATATCTTACCCGTTCGTAATGCCCTGAAAAGACTCGTAGTTTTCCGATTGTTCAATGGAGTGATTTCATGTATTTTACAGGAAATCTAATCCTGTGAAAAAGGTTATTCTTTTCGCTTCAGCGGTTTTCCTCTTTTTCAGTTGTAAAAAAACCGATATCACAGATCCGGCTGCTTTGCCCGGTCCGGAGATCGTTTACAATGTCAATAAGACCCAGTTGCTCGAATTGGTGAATGATGTAAGGGCCAGGGGCTGTACCTGTGGTACAACCGTAATGCCCCCAGTAGCTGCGGTCAGCTGGAATGACCAGTTGGCCAAGGCCGCTTACGATCACAGTCTTGATATGAAAGTCAATAATTACTTCAACCATAATACGCCTGATGGGGTTACTCCCGGTCAACGGATCACAGCGGCGGGTTATGCGTGGAAGACCTATGGTGAGAATATAGCCATGGGCTATGCCACCGAACAGGCCGTGATCAATGCCTGGCTGGCCAGTGAGGGCCATTGTAAGAATATCATGAATGGCTCCTTCAAGGAAATGGGGCTCGGTAAAGAAGGAACCTACTGGACCCAGGTTTTTGGTGCCCGCTGATCCGCCATTTATACAAATCCTGCCGGAATTTCTTCAAAATGACCTATTTTTTCGTCACTAAAAACAACTGTGATGAGAAAATCCCTCTTCGTACTGCTCCTGCTTGCAGTATCGATTGCCAGTACTGCCCAGTATACACCTGTCGTAAAAGGCAACTATGCCCTGGCCGCACGATTCTCCCCGAAAAAACTGGAAAAGCTGATCTTTTCAACAGCCGTGGACCCACATTGGCTGCGGAAAGGCGACAAGTTCTGGTATAGTTATGAAACCTCCGAAGGCCGGAAATGGTATATCGTTGATCCGGCTAAAGCCAGTAAACAAGTGCTTTTTGATAATGAAAAACTGGCTGCTGCCATTACCCGGGTAGTGCGCGACCCCTTTGATGCCCAGCACCTCAATATAGACAGTCTCCAGTTTGTGAAAGATGAAACCGTGATCCGCTTCCAGGTAAAGAGTACGGAAGAGATCGAGAAGAAGGACACAACAAAAAAGAATGCACCTGCTGTCAAGGAAAAGAAGACGTTTTACTTTGAGTATAATATTGCCTCCGGTGACATAACAGAGCTGACCGGTTTCAAGCGCCCCATGCGCCGCCCCAACTGGGCATCTATTTCACCCGACCGCAAATGGGTGGTATTCAGCCGCAACAATAACCTGTACTGGATGGATTCTGTGAATTATGCCAAAGCATTGATCAAGGAAGACGACAGCACTATTGTGGAAACAGCGCTCACGAAAGACGGTGTGGAGAATTATTCCTGGGGTGGTGAATCATTCGGAGAAACCAATGTGGAAAAGGAGAAGAATAAGAATAAGCGGAAATCTGCTTTTGTACTCTGGTCACCCGACAGCCGGTATTTCAGTTTCGTACGTACCGATGCCCGGGCTGTCAAAGACCTCTGGGTATTGCATAACATAACAGACGGCAGACCTGCCCTCGAAACCTACAAATACCAGATGCCTGGTGAAAAAGAAACGCCGCAACGGGAGCTGTACCTGTTTGATATGGGTTCTAAAACCTTTAAACAGATTTCTGTTGCTGCTTTCAAGGACCAGGAGTTAGGTGTAGCTTCAAAACCCTTTACCCAGCGGGAGCGTGATGATGAATTCCGCGCTGTGGTATGGGCAGGCACGAACGACCGGTTTTACCTGACCCGTACATCGCGCGACCTGAAACGGATCGATATCTGTGCTGTGGATGTGAAAACAGGTACGGTGAAACCGTTGATCGAAGAGCGGATGAATACCTATGTGGAAACGCGCCGCCTGGGATTGGTGAATGATGGTAAGGAACTCATTCAATGGAGTGAACGCGATGGCTGGGCCCATTTTTATCTGTATGATGGCGAGGGCAAGCTGAAAAACCAGATCACTTCCGGCAGCTGGCATTGTGAAGATATTATCGGTATCGACGAAAAAGCCCGGGTATTGTACTTTTCTGCCAATGGACGGGAAGCAGGCGAGGATCCCTATTACCTGCACCTCTACCGGGTGAATTTTGATGGAACGGGCCTGAAGCTGCTCAATCCCGGCGATTTTGACCATAATTTCAGTCAGGATGACGATAACAAGTATTTCATCAATAACTATTCCCGTGTTAATACTGTGCCCAAATCCACCCTCTATGATGTTTCCGGCAGAAAGATCATGGACCTGGAAACCGCGGACCTGAACAGACTCTTCGATGCAGGATATAAATTTCCCCAGCCCTTTAAGGTAAAAGCGGATGACGGCATTACAGATCTGTATGGGGTGATGTACAAGCCTTTTGATTTCGATTCCACCCGTAAGTATCCAATCATTGAATATGTATATCCTGGTCCGCAGACCGAAGCCGTTAATAAAGCTTTCGGAAGGGGTATGGACCGTACCGACCGCCTGGCGCAGTTCGGGTTCATTGTGGTGACCATCGGCAACCGCGGCGGTCATCCCAGCCGCAGCAAATGGTATCATAATTACGGATATGGGAACCTCCGTGATTATGGACTGGCAGATAAAAAAGCAGCGGTAGAACAACTGGCCGACCGCTATTCCTTTATTGATATCAACCGGGTGGGCATACATGGCCATAGCGGAGGCGGATTCATGAGTACCGCAGCCATGCTGGTGTACCCTGATTTCTTCAAAGTGGCCGTTTCCTCTGCAGGTAACCATGAAAACAATATTTATAACAGGTGGTGGAGTGAGAAGCACCATGGGGTCAAGGAAGTGATCTCTGATAAAAGCGATACCACATTCCTGTATACCATTGAACGCAACAGTGAGCTGGCCAAAAACCTGAAAGGCCACCTGATGCTGTCTACCGGCGACGTGGATAATAACGTGCATCCCGCCAATACGATCCGCATGGCCAATGCATTGATAAAAGCCAATAAGCGGTTTGACTTTGTGATCATGCCCGGACAGCGTCATGGCTTTGGAGATATGACCGAATACTTCTTCTGGTTGCAAGGCGATTATTTCTGCAAATGGCTGCTGGGTGATTTCTCGCAACCTGTGGATATCACAGAGATCAACAAGGAAATTGAACAAAGCGGAAACAAGCGCCGCAACTAATACACAGTTCTGGATAATTGTTTCCGGCCTGTACGTCGTTTGACCATTGATTTTTTTTGCCGGATTCTGAATAAGTTACATATTACAACAGGAAAATTTTAGACCTCAAGTAAGGGTTAACCCTTACTTGAGGTCTCCATTAATTTTAATATCCCAAAACCTGTTGAATGAGTAAGATTGCTTTTGCAGGCCGTAAAATCGCGCCACTGCTAATTATTGTATGTCTTTTTGCCTCCGCTCCATTTTTCCTTAAAACGTTTACCGGAATTGCTGAAGATGAAGAGCAATTTTCCGGTGCAGACCGGCAGCTGTCCAGTTGGTTCCAGGCCCGGGCCTATCCCGATCCGGAAAACCTGAACCAGAAATATGCGGCTGCCTGGGAGCAGTTCCAGCAATTCCGGAATAACCGTGCAGTTTCCGGCCCTTTGCCTGTCGCTACTGCCAGCTGGACAGGAATCGGTCCGGATGTGAGTATCGGTGGCCGTATTCTCTGTGTGGCCATTGATCCTACCAATTCCAATAATCTCTGGGCTGGTTCTGCCAGTGGTGGAATATGGAAATCGGTTAATGCCGGTGCCAGCTGGACTCCAGTAGTAACGGGTTTCCCTGTGCTCGGCGTATCGTCCATACTGGTGCATCCTACGAACCCTTCCATTATCTATGCGGGAACAGGTGAAGTATACCGGGTAGATACGTCCAATATCGGGTTCAATGTTTGGAAGGCACGGGGCACGTATGGTGTCGGTATCCTGAAAAGTACCGATGGCGGACTGACCTGGAGCCAGGTGCTGGCTAAAAACAGCGCAGACATGTTTGCCATACAGATGCTGGAATTCGATCCGGTAGATCCCAATATTGTTTTTGCCTGTGCTACAGATGGTTTGTATAAAACTGTGAATGGCGGTACCGACTGGACCCGCATCCTTGCCAAAACCTATGTTTCAGATATTGCCATCAACCCGTCGAACCGCGACCAGATCGTGGTTGGTGTGGGCAATATGATCAATACCGACAAAGGAATTTACCGGACCACCAATGGTACTGCTGCTGCACCGAGCTGGACTAAAATCACATCCGGCCTGCCCACCAGTTTCCGGGGATTCATCCGTTTGGATAATGTAGGCGCCACCCGTCTGGTGGCCAGTATCGGGCGTGATGACGTTTCCACACAGGGAGAAATTTATATCTCCACTAATTTCGGGAGCACCTGGGTGAACAAATCCGGTTCACACCATTGCCAGTACCAGTTCTGGTTTGCACATGATGTAGCGATAAACCCTTCCAACCTGAACCAGTTGGTGATGGGAGGCGTGCCGTTATACCGTTATACCTTTACTTCCACTACCACTTCTTCCGGAACCAGAACATCGATTGGATCCAATGTGCATTCCGATATTCACGACGTGGAATTCGATCCGCGTAATAACAGTATAATTTACATAGCAACGGATGGTGGTATCTATAAAAGTGTGAACGGAGGGTCTTCCTTTGCTTCCATTAATACCGGATTGTCTGCCACCCAGTTCTATGCTTCCATCGGCGTACATCCCACAGACCCGAATATCATCATCGGGGGCCTGCAGGATAATGGGGTCGTGCGGTATAACGGCAGTTCCTGGGCTACTGTATTTGGCGGTGATGGTGGTCCTTCCACCATTGCCCCAAATGGTACAACCGTTTTTGCTTCCAATGATGCCCGTAAAGTATCACGCTCTACAACAGGAGTCACCGGCTCTTTTGCCAATGTGTTGTCTTCGTATGCATTTTCTGCCGACGACCGTACCGCCTTTATGGCACCGATTGCGGTAAGCAAATCCAACCCCTCTTTTGTGTATGCTGCCAGTGATAATATTCACCGCAGCACCGACGGAGGCGCTACCTGGACAAACAACAGTTACAGTACTGCAACTTCTTATATAGAAAAGAAGAACAAGACCGGGATTGCGCTGGCCGTGTCTCCGGTTAATCCCACAAAAATTTATGTATCCACATCGCCTTTTGCGCAGAACACCACCAATGAAAGGCTCTGGGTGAACCCGCCACCAAATGTGTTTAAGTCCACCAGCCCGGCAACGGTTCCGTATACCAGTATCAAATCCAACCTGCCCGACCGGTTCGTGATGGATTTTGCGATCAGTGCCACTAATGATGACAGCGTGTTCATTGTGCTGGGCGGTTTTGGCACGTCACATGTTTATGCAACGGGTAATGGCGGCGGTAGCTGGACCGATATTGGCGTTGGCCTGCCGGATGTGCCCTTCAATGCCATCCTGATCGATCCGGTGGATCCCAATGTGATCTATGCCGGTTGTGATTTCGGTGTTTTTGTAAGCCCCGACCGTGGTGCCAGCTGGATGGATTTCAACTCTGGTTTCTGGGACGCCACCCTGGTGATGGACCTCCAGGCAGATGCCTCCAACCGTATTGTTGCTGCCACGCATGGAAAAGGTATTTTCCGTACAGCCCGTTACAGTGCAGTTGTGCCAGGTGCCATGGCGAATTTTAACGGATTCAATAAAGGCGGAAATAATATCCTGGAATGGACGGCCCAACAGGAAACCCAACTTGTAGCGGTAGACCTGGAACGGAGTGCTGATGGGGTGAATTTCAGTAAAATCAGTTCGTACAAGATACCTGCATCGAATAACGGTTCTGCTGAATACCAGTTTGCAGATCCTGTTACGGATACCAAACCGGTTACCTGGTTTTACCGGGCACGGATGATCACAACCTCCGGAGCATCCCGTTTTACCCGTGTAATTGCCCTGGAAGCCAACAAGCCTGCCTTTATCAAAGTGCTTAGTAATCCCTTCCGTGACCAGTTGGTATTCAATCTTAATATGACTGGAGACGAACAGGTTGCGGTTAAATTGTACGACAGCAGGGGCGCCCTGGTCAAGGCACAACAATTTAACGTGAATGCCGGACTGCATACGCTGTCTCTTGACCAGCTGCAAAGCTTACCTGCAGGTGTATATACCATTGAAGCGAGAACGGCTAAGGAGCGGTTTAGTGGAAGGCTGGTGAAACAGTAGCCGGTAGCCAGTAGCCGGTAGCCAGTAGCCGGTAGTCAGTAGCCGGTAGCCAGTAGCCGGTAGCCAGTAGCCGGTAGCCAGTAGCCGGTAGTAAGTCTATAATTGATATATAGTAAAAAAGAGGAAGCCAGATTTTAAGTTCTGGCTTCCTCTTTTATTGAATACTTCAATGTATATTCTTCTGACTTCTGGCTACAGGCTACTGGCTACTGCTTCACGCATAGCTTTCCGTCGGCTCACAAGTACACACCAGGTTCCGGTCACCATGGGTATTGTTGATCCGGGCAACGGTGGGCCAGAATTTATGGGAAATTACCCAGGGCAGGGGAAAAGCAGCTGTTTCGCGGCTGTAGGAGTGCGGCCAGTTGGAACTGATCACAGCCAGCTGTGTGTGCGGTGCATTTTTCAGCGGGTTATCTTTTTTATCGCTGCTGCCGTTTTCTACTTCACGGATCTCTTCCCGTATGCTCAGCAGGGCGTCGCAGAAGCGGTCGAGCTCGGCCTTGTCTTCACTTTCAGTAGGCTCGATCATGATCGTGCCTGGTACCGGGAAGCTCATAGTGGGTGCGTGGAATCCATAATCCATCAGGCGTTTAGCCACGTCTTCCGCTTCAATGCCAGCGGTGTTCTTAAAGGGGCGGAGGTCCACAATGAATTCGTGGGCGCAAGTGCCGTTGCTGCCTGTATAGAGAATGTCAAAATCATTACCCAGACGGGCTTTCATATAATTTGCATTCAGTATCGCATATACGGTGGCATCAGTAACACCTGTTGCTCCTAAAAGCCGGATATAGGCATAACTGATCAGCAGGATGGATGCGCTGCCGAAGGGGGCTGCACTTACGGCACCTTTAGGGCCTTTGCCTTCGCTGGTTTCTACGTGACCAGCCAGGTGTGGCGCCAGGTGCGCTTTAACGCAGATGGGGCCCATGCCGGGGCCACCACCACCATGCGGGATAGCAAATGTTTTATGCAGGTTCAGGTGACATACATCGGCGCCGATTATACCCGGAGCAGTAAGGCCCACCTGGGCATTCATATTGGCACCGTCCATATAGACCTGTCCGCCATGTTCATGAACAATAGCGCAGATCTCTTTTACAGATTCTTCAAAAATGCCATAAGTACTGGGATAGGTGATCATGGTACCCGCCAGGTTGGCACTGTATTGTTCGGCTTTGGCGCGGAAGTCTGCAACATCAATGTATCCGTTCTCCAGGGCTTTCACCACCACCACTTTCATGCCTGCCATTACCGCACTTGCAGGGTTGGTGCCATGAGCAGAGATGGGGATCAGGATCACGTCGCGGTGAGCGTCACCATTCGCGAGATGGAAATTGCGGATGGCGAGCAGGCCGGCGTATTCACCCTGTGCGCCGCTGTTGGGTTGCAGGCTGCAGGCATCAAATCCGGTGATCTCACACAGGTATTCGCTGAGTTCGCGGGCGATCTGGTAATAACCAACCACCTGATCTGCGGGAGCAAAAGGATGGATCTTGCTCCAGTGTGCCCAGCTCAGGGGCATCATCTCTGTGGCAGCATTCAGTTTCATGGTACAACTGCCGAGCGTGATCATGGAGGTGTTCAGGGAAAGGTCTTTGTTCTCCAGTTGCTTGATATAACGCATCATCTGGCTCTCGCTGTGATAGGTATTGAATACCGGATGCACGAGATAGGTGGATGTGCGGGTAAGCGCTGTGGGAATATGAACGAGTGCTGCATCTGAGGGAATACCAAATGCAACAGGGTCTTTATCGTTTTCAAAGCAATTGATCAGGTCGAACAGGTCTTCGGGATTTGTGGTTTCATCGAGTGAAATGCCGATCAGCTGCTTGCCGGAATAACGCAGGTTGATCTCCTGGCGGAGGGCTTTTTCTTTGATCCCACTGTTGTCGGCCACTTTCACCGTAATGGTGTCGAAGAAAGCATCAGATACCAGTTCAAACCCTCTTTCTTTCAGGGCATCTGCTACGGTCTGGGTTTGCAGGGCAACCCGCTTGGCGATATTCTTGATGCCATCGGGGCCATGGTAAACAGCATACATAGCCGCCATATTGGCGAGCAGTGCCTGGGCCGTACAGATATTTGAAGTCGCTTTTTCGCGCTTGATATGTTGTTCGCGGGTTTGCAGGGCCATGCGCAGGGCGCGGTTGCCTTTGGCGTCAATGCTGATGCCGATGATGCGTCCGGGTATGGAACGTTTGAAATCGTCTTTAGTGCTGAAGAATGCAGCATGTGGTCCGCCAAATCCTAAAGGCACACCAAAACGTTGGGCAGAACCAAAGGCTGCATCTGCACCCAGTTCACCAGGAGGAGTGAGCAGGGCCAGGGCCAGCAGGTCGGTTGCCATCGCTACATAGCCGCCTGTGGCATGGACCGACTGTATAAAACTGCGGTAATCTTCTACTGCACCCACATTATTGGGATATTGGAGTAAGGCGCCGAAGTAAGTTGTATCAAGACTGGCTTTTTTATAATCACCTACCACCACTTCAATCCCCAACGGTTGGGAACGGGTGATCACTACATCGATGGTTTGGGGGAATACCTGCTCATCCACAAAAAAGCGGGGTGCTGTAACCGTATCACCTTTATTCACCTGGTGGAAGAACATGTTCATGGCTTCTGCAGCTGCAGTAGCTTCATCCAGCAAAGATGCATTGGCTATCGGTAATGCGGTGAGGTCGCTGACCATGGTCTGGAAATTCAACAGGCTTTCCAGACGTCCCTGTGAGATCTCGGCCTGATAGGGGGTATACTGGGTGTACCAACCCGGGTTTTCAAAAATATTCCGGAGAATCACAGAAGGTGTGAGGGTATCATAATAACCCTGGCCAATATAGTTTTTGTAAACTTTGTTCTGTAGTGAGATCTCTTTGAGATGAGCCAGCAAAGCCGCTTCACTCATGGCTTTGGGCAGTTTGAGGGGGGCGGATTTACGGATCGCTGCGGGAACGGTTTTTTCAATCAATTCCTCGGTCGATTGCACTCCAATAGCTGCCAACATGGGCGCTTCCTGTCCGATCGTTCCGATATGTCTTTTTGCAAACTCGTTTGCCTGTTGTTCGAAGAGATTCATTTTGTACGCTTTTGTCGGGGATTTTTCAGGCGCAAATTTACTTTATATCTGCCAATACGAACAGGCATTTGTCTGCGGGTGCAAAGAATGGGGAAAAGCTCTGGCGTACAGCCGCTTAGCCGGTTTCAGGGGCTTTCATTAAACAAGTTCAGGAGTTCAGCAAGGGCTGGTCGGTCGCAGCCCTGTTTGGAGCGCCTGGAATCGAGTCGGATTCCAGCTGGCGCAGTTCCTCGCTGGTCAGCCTTGAACCGTCGTGGCTCCAACCTGGAGGGCCAAAGAGGTAATTCATCTTTTCGCGGATACCGATGTCCTTACGCGACAGGTCTTTGGAGATGGCTGTCCATTCGTGGAACACTATACTGACCGGGGTTTCTTTTTCGAGCGGTTTGGTCAATCCATATTTTATGGGCTTATAGGTTTGGGCCGGCAATTCTGCCTGGAATGTGCCGAACAGTTTATCCCAGATGATCAGGAACATGCCCATGTTTTTATCCAGATACAAGGGGTTTGACGCATGATGCACCCGGTGATGGGAGGGGGTGACGAGGATAGATTCCAGCCAGCCCAATTTGTGGATATATTCTGTGTGTACGAAAATCCCCCAGATCTGGGTGGCAGAATAGATAAAGACAATATCCAGCGGTGCAAATCCCAGCCAGGCCAGGGGAATGAAATACAGGAAGCGGTAAAGTGGCTGGAATACGGAAGAACGGAAGCCTACTGTAAAATTCAGTCTTTCAGAAGAGTGATGCGTTACATGAACCGCCCAGAACAAACGGATCTCGTGATCGAAACGGTGCAGCCAATAATAGAGGAAATCCTGCAGCAGGAGCAGGCTGATCCAGTATAAAACGGGATTACTGAAGGTGAAGATCCGGTGGTGGAAAAAATAAGTGAAAATGCCAATATATACAGCCCGGAACAAGAGGTCGATCAGGCTGTTGAGCAGCATGAGGTAGCAATTGATGGCCGTATCTTTCCACGAATAGGAGACCCTGCGCCGGTAGTGGCTGAGTAGTAATTCTGCGCCGATCAGGATCGCATAAAGCGGCGTACTGATCAGCAGGAGTAGTTGTTCTTTCAGGTCTTCCATCCTGCAGGGTTTGCGGAGCAAATTTACGGGTATTCCGGAATCCGCCTATCTTAGCCGGAAATTGCCTTCATGGGGAAAGACCTCCTGCATAATTGGGAAAAAAAGTCGGCCGAGCACCAGAAGCAATACAAGCAATGGCTGCAACGTGCCGATAAAAATAAAGTACTCAGGGCCCTGCCTGACCTTCATGAAGAAGCGTTTGAAAAAGTGAATTGCCTGGATTGCGCTGCCTGCTGCAAGAATTATTCCCCCCGTTTCAAGACCCCCGATATCAAAAGGATCAGCAAACACCTGAAAATGAAAGAGGGGCAGTTCATAGAAACCTACCTGCGGCTGGATGAAGACGGTGATTATGTAGTGAATACCAAGCCCTGCCCGTTCCTGGGTACTGATAATTACTGCAGCATCTACGACCAGCGTCCTTCCGATTGCGAAAGGTTCCCTTACACCGATGGGGATGTGATCCTGAAACGGCCGCAACTTACCCTAAAGAACTCAACATTCTGCCCTATAACCTATTATGTGCTGGAACGCCTGTCCGGAGAGGTCCGGTAACGGTTTTGGCCATTCGTTGAGTAAAACTGTCCATTCGTTGAAATAGGAGCGGGCTACCAGCGGGAAAGAGTATCTTGTATATACTAAACATGAGCGGACTGACCTGCATTATAGTGGACGATGAGCCCATTGCCAGGGATATTCTCCGGCAATATATCCTCCGGGATGACCGGCTGTTACTGCAGGCTGCTTATTCCTCAGCAGCCGAGGCGCTTCGTGACATGAATGTGCTGAAACCGCGTTTGATGTTTCTGGATATCCGGATGCCGAAAATATCCGGCTTTGAGATGCTGCGTTCGCTTTCACAGCAGCCTTATGTGATCTTCACTACTGCCTACCGGGAATATGCTTTGGAGGGGTTTGACCTTAATGCAGCAGACTATCTGCTGAAGCCGTTTTCTTTTGAACGGTTTCTCCAGGCCGTAAATAAGGCATATACCCTTTTCCAGGCAGAGCAGGGAGCCGTTGCCCTTCCACAGGCAACTGATGAGCCGGGAAGGGACCTCTTTGTGAAATGCGATAACAAATTGTTGCGGATACGGCAACAGGATATTCTTTATGTCGAGGCGCTTAAGGAGTATGTGCGGATCTGCACCACCGATGGAAACCGGGTGGTCTATCAAACAATGCAATCGCTCGAGGAAACCCTGCCCCGCGACCAGTTTTTCAGGATTCACCGCAGCTATATTGTGGCAATACGCCATATCCGTTCCATTGAGGGAAATAGTGTGCAGGTACAGGATGCTGTGCTGCCGGTCAGCCGTTACGTGAAAGATGCCTTTATGAACTGGATCAGCTCCCATAAACTAAAATGATGCAGTCCTGTTCCAAACGTATTTCCTTTTTTGTTTTTTTATGCCTGTACTGCCTTGCACTCCGGGCCCAGGATACTGTAGTGCTCAGCGAGGCCCGGAAATGGGACAGCCTTTTCGATATGAACCACTATACGGCTTTTGCAGAAGACCCCGGAAGCCGGTACAGCCCGGATCAGGCCGTTCAATTATTCTATATGGCTGATACGGCGTTCAGGCAGCATTTCACAGAAAAGTATGGACGTAAACCATTCAAAGCCTGGATGCGCTGGCAGTTCCGGAATGCAACTGCTGGCAGGGAAGAATTGCTGCTGCTCTTTCACCGGTACTCTTTTATCCGGGTCTATCAGGTGGCAGACGGGAAAGCGATCCTGTTACACGATACCTACCGCCTGTACAGCAAAACGGATCAGGTGCACCGTCGTTCCGTTGTTGTTCCGGTTCCGCCGGGACAGACAATTACCTTGCTCGGGGAAATGGAAAATGCATATAATAATTTTGGTCAGGGCTATCCGATCATAATACGTAAACAGGAGTTCGATGCATTCCTCAGGGAGGATGTGTTCCGGAACAGGTATATGCTCTTTTTTGCCGTTGTTTTTCTCGGGGCTGTATTTTTCATGGGTATTCATTCCTTTGCCTTGTTTGCATTTAACCGGAAGCGGTTTGAGTATCTCTGGTATGCACTGTACGCACTGCTCGTATTCAATTATTTCCTGTTTAAGTTTGAAGAATACCTTTATATCGTTATCCTGTATTCACACTTCCCGCTTACCCATAAATACCTCAACAATGGATTCAGTTACCTGATGTTCTTTGCCTATTTCCGTTTTGTACGGTCTTTTATTGATTTCAAGGTACTGGCAGCCTGGTTTTACCGGCAGATACGGATTACGGAAGTACTTTTGTTATCACTTTTTGTTCTTGATCCCTTCCTTTCAGCTGCTAACCAGGGTACGGCCCACAGTTACTTGTTCAATAGTGTGCGGATTTATCTCATACTCACTTCCTTTATCGGAATTTTCCTCCTGTTCCGCAGCCGTAACCGCCTTTCCTATTTCATCGCAACCGGTTCGGGTTTGCTGATCATCGGTTCCCTCCTGGCCATGGTGCTGAGCTGGGTGCTTCCCAAGGCAAGGGCGGGTGAACCGGATCCGATCATGTTCATGCAGATTGGGATTCTGCTGGAACTGCTTTGCTTTACACTTGGCTTAAGCTACAAGACCCACCTGATGGAACAGGAAAAGCAGGAAACCCAGCAACAGCTGATCGGTCAACTGGAACAGAATAAACAACTACAGGAAGAACTGAACCTCCATCTCGAAGAAAGGGTAGCTGAACAGACCACCCGGATCATCGACCAGCAAAAAGAAATTGAACAGGAAAGAGAACTACAGCTGAAACTGGAGTTCCAGAAAAAGCTGACAGAGATGGAACTGCAATTGCTGAAATCGCAGCTGAATCCGCATTTCTACTTTAACACACTGAACAATCTTTACGGCCTTTCCATGATCGCACCCGTTAAAGCACCAGGGGCCATTCTCAAACTCAGCGATATCATGGAATATGTTATCTATGATTGCCGGAGCGAGAAGGTGTCGTTGGAAAATGAAGCCCGGTTTATACGCAGTTACGTTGATCTGGAGAAACTGCGATACGACCGGGAAGAGACCATACAACTGCAGCTGGACATTGAATCAGATCAAAGGGAAATTTCCCCCTTATTATTGATCCAGTTCATCGAAAATGCCTTTAAGCACGGTATGGAAGATGGCAATGCAGAAAGCTACCTGCATATCAGAATTACGGAGAAAGAGGGCCGCCTTCATTATTTCAGCCGTAACAGTCTTAATGGCCGTAAAAGCAGTTCAGGAGGTGTGGGTATGGAAAATGTACGCAAGCGGCTGGAGATGATCTATCCGGGCCGGCATGAACTCTGTATCCTGGAGGAAACCGGCTTTTACCAGGTAGACCTTTACTTAGACCTGTAAATTGCCACTCGTCGGCAAAATAGCCCCATTCACAGGGGGTATACGCTTTGTTGAAACAATTCCCCCTTTCAGCGAATAGTTTTTTCCGGCAAGCCAACAATTCCAAAATTGAGGGCTCAACACCATTAACCATTAACCTGGTCCTGCTCCAGGACCATAAATCCTGTGATCATGCGAATACTTTCCTTAGCTTTTTTAAAGCCTGTTGCAAACCGCAGCTTTTTCATTTCACTGGTAGCCATTCCGGTATTGTTTTCATCCTGTTGCACCATGCCGGCACTTTCGGGCTCTGGTAATAAGTCCTGTGTGCCCTGCAGCCAACTGGCAAAACAAAAACAGTTGCCGCCGGCAGATGCCAAAAGTCCAACTGCTCCGGCAAAGACAAGAGAAGACGGGATAAAAGCAGCCATGCCAGCGCTTGCTCCCTCAATCTCTTTAAAAGCAGCCAAAGCAGTGAAAGCCATATCCACCCGGTTTACAGCCGGACCCAATCTCTCTTTCTACCGCACCAAGGCTGATTATCCCGGGGGGACATACAAAACGAAACCCGGGACTGGGTTTCAGGCAGGGGCTGCTCTTTCAATAAAATTCTCGGAAAAATTTTCATTCAGCCCCGGCCTGCTGCTGAAACACAACAAAGCCTCTGATGAAGTGAAATATAATAATGGAACTGACCAGTATTCTTCTGCTACAGATTACCAGTTCACCTACCTCTCCCTGCCTTTGCTGGCCGAAATTGGATTGGGAAAGAACCTGAGCCTGCTCGCCGGTCCTGAAGTCAATTTCCTGATGAGCGCAAAGGAGAAATCAGGCGGACAAACGGATAATGTAAAAAAATCTTCCGTGAGTACAGGGCTGGGGGCACAGGCTGGATTGAAGTTCTTATTCTCAGACAAATCCGCATTTGGCTTTCAGGTATTGTATGAATACCGGATCTCCCGTCTCAATAAGAGTGAATCCGGCTATGGAGGCGGTGGAGGTACATATGAAGTGCCGGGTACACATATGGGTAGCCTGCAGGTAGGCGTGGTTTGCGAACTCTGCCGCTTGTTGCATGGCAAACAATAATTCAGGGAAAAGGTCAAACAGGAAAAAAGGGCTCAGTGATGAGCCCTTTTCTATTTATGGGTTGGCGGTCAGCTCATCCCAGGCTGCGGTGAGGGGACGGACCAGGCCATCACCTTTCCATTCTGAGGCGAAGGGAAGTGTGGTGGTTTTGATGAATTCTTCCTTGGTCTTGCCATCCTGTATGGCTTTGTGGGTGAAGTCCATGATATTGTTCAGGTATTCGGCAAATTTGGACAGGTCTTCACCAGTTCCGGTGATATCGTAACCTTCACCGGAATGACCATATACGAATTTTGTCTTTTTGCCCATTTTTTTCCGGGTAGCTTCCAGTACGGCCACCCAGTTCCGGATATTGGCTCCAGCACTCCGGTCTACAAATGGATGCCGGCGGTTGAAGAGCAGGTCGCCCATATGCGCAATATCGGCATGTTCAAAATGCACTACGGCATCGCCATTGGTATGTCCGGCGCCAGAATAGTGGAGCGTAATTTTTTCCTTACCCACTTTCTGGCTCCATACTTTACCGAAAGTCTGATCGGGATATAATTGTTTGTCTTCTGTTTTCTGGTTGGCAGCTGCTGTTTTCTGATTGGTCAGCGAATTTTCATGTGCCAGTACATGTTCAACAATACCCTTGAATGAAATATTTCCGGCTGTATGGTCGCCGTGGTGGTGCGTATTGATCAGCAGTTTAAACGGGACGCCTGCTTTTTTCTTCAGCTCATCGATCAAATGCGCGCTCTGGTCGGGGAACTGGCTGTCGACCACCACATACCCTTCACTGGTCTGTGCAAAAAGGATCGTGCCGCCTCTTTCTGTGAACACACCGATCTCCGGAGTCAGCATATTGATCTTCCAGGCCGGTTGTTGCTGGAGAAAAGCGAATAATTCCTGGGCAGACAAGGCGCAAAGCGCAGCTGTTAAGGATGTGTTGCGGACAAATGAGCGTCTGTTCATATTAAAGAGTTTAACGATTAGCCGATTAGCCGATTAGCCGATTAGCCGATTAGCCGATTAGCCGATTAGCCGATTAGCCGATTAGCCGATTAGCCGATTAGCCGATTAGCCGATTTAATGTATAGTCTGTTAAGTTACGTATTTTCTGTCTTCTGTCTCCTTTCTACTGACTACTGTCTACTGTCTCCTGTCTACTGCTTCAATACTCCAGTTTTCGCAAACCGGTTGCCTTGAACCAGGTAACAATTGTAACAATCAGTGTCATGCAGCCTCCGAAGATGACGGAGGGGACAGTGCCCATGGCAGTGGCAGCCAGTCCGCTTTCAAACTGGCCCAGTTCGTTGCTGCTGTTGATGAAGATGGAATTCACGCTGGAAACCCGGCCGCGCATATTGTCGGGTACAAAGAGTTGCAATACAGTGCCCCTAATGATCACACTGACACCATCAAAGAGGCCGCTGGCAAAGAGGGCAATAAAACTGAGCCAGTAATTGCGGGATAAGGCAAATACAATGATACAGAGGCCAAATCCGGCCACCATGGCAAAGAGGAGGCGTCCCTGGTTTTTCTTCAGGGGTTTATAGGTCAGTGCCGCAATAGCTATGAAGTTGCCCAGGTAAGTAGCAGCCATCAACCACCCCAGTCCTTGTGGCCCTACATTCAGGATATCTTTTGCAAAAACCGGCAGCAGGGCAATGGCACCGCCAAAAAGTACGGCAAACATATCGAGGCTCATGGCTCCCAGCAGGGCTTTCTGGTGCAGTACGAAACGAAGACCTTCTTTGACGCTGTCCCAGGTCTTGGTTTTTCCAGGATCCCAGCTCACTGGTTTGGAGCTTATCTTCCGGAATAACAGCAGTCCCAAACCTACCAGGGCAGCTACGATGCAGAATGAAACGGTGATATTGCTGTAACCCAGCAGGAGTCCTGCCAGCGCAGGGCCCGCCACGGCTGCAATCAGCCACGACATACTGTTGATGGAAATGGCCCGCACCAGTTCTTCACCCGAAACCACTTGTGGCAGGAATGCATTGAATGCCGGACTGCTGAAGGCCCGGATCACTCCAGTGCAGAAAACCAGTCCATATATACCCCACTCCTGGATACTCCGGCTGAGGATTTTTTCTGCACCGTTCAGTGTAATACCCAGCAGTCCGATCACGATCAGGAGGTAAAAGAACATGCAGGTGGCGATCAGGTTTCTTTTATTGCTTTTGTCTACACGTACACCGGCCGGCAATGCCAGCAGGATGGCAGGGATCACTTCAGACAAGCCCAGCATACCCAGGGCCAGTTTACTTCCGGTCAACTCATAGAGTTTCCAGCCCAGCAGTACGGGGATCATACGCAGGCCACCTATAAAGAGAATGCGCCCGCTGATGAACCAGGTGAATTCCGGGTTGATCACAGTAAAGCGGCTGGTGCGGCTTTGCGGGTTTGTTGTCATGGAAGGGTTAAATAATGTTGCCCGGTTTCATAGTCTTTTCCGAGTGCATCAATCACCGTTTTCAGGTGCCGCGGGTTCGACAGGAAATCGGCATTGGATGCATCAATGAAGAGGGTTCGGATATTATGCTGCTTGATATAATTCGTATAGGTCTGTTGCAGGTTAAAGAGATACTCATCCGGAATTTCCTGTTCATAGGGTCGCTGGCGCTTGCGGATATTGGCCTGCAGTTTGGTAACAGGGGCATGCAGGTAGATCAGCAGGTCGGGCTGCACGATCTGCTGGTGAATAATATCAAATAGTTTCTGGTAGAGCCGGAATTCTTCTTCCGGCAGGTTCACCTTGGCAAACAGCAGGCATTTGGTGAACAGGTAGTCTGATATCGTGATCTGTTGAAAGAGGTCTTTGGTATGGATCAGTTCCTTCAGCTGTTTATAGCGTTCGGCCATAAAAAAGAGCTCCACAGGAAAGGCATATTGCTTCGGGTTTTCGTAGAATTTCGAGAGGAAGGGATTGTCGGCGAATTCTTCCAACACCAGCCTCGCATTGAAATGCCGGGAAAGCAGGTGTGCCAGGGTGGTTTTCCCGGCACCGATATTTCCTTCGATCGTAATAAAATGGTAATTCATAAAGGGCCTGAGCCGCTGCAAATTAAATAAACCGGCAGGCTTCGGGACCTTTAACGAATATCTTGTGGAAAAGTCAACCTGCAATAGTGACCGGCAAAGGGTCCTTACAGGATTTCAGTAATTGGGTTATGGTCTGCTGCAACACCGGATGCCTGTAATGTGGCGCCAGTTCCTGCAAGGGTGTCAGGGCAAAGCGCCTGTTCGGCAGCTCTGGGTGGGGGAGGCTGAGCCCGGGACTTTCCAGGATCAGGTGGTTGAACAAGAGGATATCAATATCTATGGTTCGTGGGCCATATTTTTCTGTACGGATCCTGCCCAGACTATTTTCGATCGCCAGAATGCATTCCAGCAAGGCTTCCGGCTCAAGGGTGGTTTCCAGCATCAGACATTGGTTCAGGAAGGCGGGCTGGTCGGTCTTTCCCCAGGCAGCTGTTTCATAGATCCGGGAACATTGTACCACCTTTCCGGCCTCTCGCTGTATAGCAGTGATGGCCTGTTTAAGGTTTCCTTTACGGTCACCCGTATTGCCGCCTATCAACAGATATGCTTTATTCATAATTTAACTACCTTCCGGCGGCCAAAGATCATGGAAATTTGGACAAAATGGACGGGTTTCCGGTATTCCTGCCGGCCCCTGCCTTTTACAAAAATATTGAATTAGGGATGAACAGTTTCTTCAAGACTTTTTTTGCCAGTCTGCTTGCCTTACTGGTTTTCTCGCTGATCGGCTTTTTCCTCTTTCTGGGTATCATCAGTGCGCTGAGTTCCCCTGCCAAAGAAACTACGGGTGATAAAGCCGTACTCGTGATCGACCTGTCTGATCCATTTCCGGAAATAGCTGTGGATAATCCACTGGCTGCTCTGGGCGGAGACGACCAGTATGATTTACCTTCCGTTTATGATGTGGTGCGGCTGATCCATGCCGCAGTCAAAGACAGTGCCGTGAAAGGAATCCTCATCAAATCCGGCAGCAACAGTAATGGATTCGGTACCAGTGAAGATATCCGCGATGCGTTGCTGGATTTCCGCAAATCGGGTAAATTCATTATCGCTTATTCCAATGTGATCACGCAGGGCGCGTATTATGTGGCCAATGTGGCTGATAAAGTGTATTGTAACCCGCAGGGAGGTATCGACTGGCGGGGTTATTCCATGAATTATGTCTTTTTCAAAGATGCACTGGATAAACTCGAAATAGAACCACAGATCTTCTATGCCGGTAAATTCAAGAGTGCCACAGAGCCTTTCCGGGAAAAGCAGATGACGGAAGCCAATAAGTTGCAGTCGATGGTGATCCTGAATGATATGTACAACCATTTCCTGAAACAGACAGCAGCAACCCGTGGAATTGATACAGCCTTACTGCGCGATTACGCAGTCAATAATAAAGTCACTACTGCTGCAAGAGCGCAGGAACTGAAACTGGTGGATGGGTTACTATATGATGATCAGGTGCGCGACGAGATCCGCAACCGCCTGAAGATCGGGGCTTCGGACAAGATCAATTTCCTGCCGATTGCCAAATATGCCCGCACTACCAGTTACAAACTGATTGGCAAAGAAAAGATCGCAGTGATCTACGCTCAGGGAGATATCATAGATGGCAAGGGCGACCAGCAAAACATCGGCAGTGAAACCTACCAGAACCTGATCCGCAAAGCGCGGCTGGATAATACCATCAAGGCAATCGTCTTCCGGATCAATTCCGGTGGCGGCAGTGCCATGGCCAGTGAAAATATATGGCGGGAATTATCGCTGGCACGCAAGGCCAAGCCCGTGGTTTTATCATTCGGAGATGTATCGGCTTCCGGGGGCTATTATCTTTCCTGTAATGCCGACAGTATTTTTGCCCAGCCCAATACCATTACCGGGTCGATCGGCGTGTTTTCCATCTTGCCCAACATGCAACGTTTCATGAACAATAAGCTGGGCATAACTTTCGACGGGGTGAAAACAGGCCCGGATGCAGATGCCCTTACCGTTACCAAACCGCTGACACCTGCCCAAAAGGCCTGGTTGCAGCAGGATGTGGACAGTATCTATTTCACGTTTACGAGTCGGGTGGCAGATGGCCGTAAAAAAGACCGTCTCTTCATTGACAGTATCGGACAGGGCAGGATCTGGAGTGGTACCAGGGCACTGGAACTGGGACTGGTAGACCGCATCGGTGGTCTGCAACAAGCCATCGACTGTGCAGCGCGCATGGCCAAGGTCAGTAATTACCGGTTAAGGGAATTCCCTGAGCCACAATCCTTCTTCGAGAAGATCTTCGGTGGCATGGAAAAAAATGTACGGGCCAAAGCTGTTCAGCAGGAATTAGGTCCTGATGGGATGAAACTCTATCAATCCATCAAGCGGATCCGTTCCATGAGCGGTGTGACGCAGGCGAGGATGCCGTTTGAGGTGGTGATTGAGTAGTGAGTAGTGAATGTTGAATAGTGAATGGGGATTGGTGAAAAAAGCGCAATTTTACAAGCTAATGCAACTGCACAAAATGTCTTCCGCTCCGTATAACCAGAAGCAGGCCATGCTGGCCATCACGAAAGCCAGTCTGCGTTCCATTTTCCGCAGTCCCAGTGCTGTGGTATTCAGCTTCGGCTTTCCATTGATTTTTATTCTCGTTTTTGGCTTTATTGGTGGTAGCGGCAAGCTGAACCTGAAAGTGGCATTCGAGCCAGGGACTGATAAAACCAACCAGCTCTATTCCATTCTCAGTAATGTGGATGGGATCGTAGTGGTCGATAAAGAAGAGAAGCTGATCCGGGAAGACCTGGAAAAAGGAAGGATCACTGCTGTGATCAATATCCAACCCGGAAAAGACAGTCTCACCAGATATTCGGTGTCCCTGAAAACATCAGAAGCCACTACACCACAGAATGTACAGGTGTTGAAATCCTTGCTGGAAGGCATCATTAAATCGATCAATGAAAAAGTGCTGCCGCCTCAAGTCACTTATGCGGAAGTCCGTAAAGATGTGATTACGGTACCTGGCCGGACTTATAGGACCATCGATTTTATCCTGCCGGGACAGTTGGGCTTTTCCCTGCTTAGTGCCGGTATTTTTGGAGTAGCCTTCGTGTTTTTCAACCTGCGGCAAACCCTGGTGCTGAAGCGCTTTTTTGCGACACCGATCCGCCGCTCCTATATTGTATTTGGTGAAGGACTGGCCCGTGTGATCTTCCAATTGACCACAGCTGTTGTGATCCTGCTGGTCGGCCATTTTGCTTTTAAGTTTACCCTGGTCCATGGCTGGGTTACTTTTCTGGAGCTGTTGGTGCTGAGTCTCGTGGGACTGATGGTATTTATGGGTTTCGGATTCATTGTAAGTGGAGTGGCCAAGAATGAGAGCAGTATTCCCCCTTTTGCCAACCTGATCACCATGCCCCAATTCCTGCTGGCAGGAACATTTTTCTCGATTGATAATTTTCCCTCCTGGCTGCAGCCTTTCTGTAAGATCCTGCCGCTGACGCACCTGAATGATGCCATGCGGAATGTGGCTTTTGAGGGGGATCATTTAACCGATTGCGGTCCGCAGCTCGGTATCCTGCTGGCCTGGACGGTAGTTGTTTATGCGATTGCCATCAAGGTCTTCCGTTGGGAATAACAGGATTATCACTTTATAATATAGTACATGCGTATTCTGAAATTGGGACTGATCAGCTTTGTCGGCATTTCGCTGGTGATCCTCGTATTATCCTTGCTCATACCTGCCGAAACCCGGGTGTCCAGGGCTATTACAATAGCCGCCCCGGCAGATTCGGTACAAGTGCAAACCAGCGATATCCGGAATATGGTGAACTGGAACCGGCTGCTCCAGGATTCCGGCCTTACTGGTATCCAGACCAGTAAAGATATTTTCAGTTCCGACCAGATGCAGGTAAACCTGAACCAAAAGGATAGCGTATGGGTTATGGTATGGAAGCGCAAAGGGCAGGAGCCGGTAAGCGGCGCGATTGTTGTGACCCCTTCCGGTGCGGATACCAGCATTGTACAGTGGTATTTCGATTTCAAAGTGAGCTGGTATCCCTGGGAAAAGTTCGGGAGTATTATTTTTGACAAACAGCTGGGGCCTCCTATGGAAGCCTCGCTCGACCGCCTGCGGAAGACCTGTGAGCAGGCGCCTTAATAAGTATTTTAAACCGCTCAATACAGATCATTATGAAAAAGATGTTATTGCTCGCTGTGCTTTCGCTGTTCCTGATCAATTGTTCTCAGGGCCAGCCCAGTCCGCGGATGACCGCAGAAGGAAAAGATGTGAAAATCAGTTATGGCCAGCCTTCCAAGAAAGGCCGGGTGATCTTCGGTGAACTCGTACCGTTTGGCCAGGTATGGCGTACCGGTGCCAATGAGGCCACAGAAATCACTTTTGCCAAGGATTCCAAGCTGGGTGGCGAAGCCATCAAGGCCGGTACCTACTCCCTGTTCACCATCCCTGGTGAAAGCGAGTGGACCATCATCCTCAATCCTACACTGAAGCAGTGGGGCTCTTTCGGCTACGACAAGATCAAAGACAAGGATGTGCTGAAAGTGAAAGTAAAACCCGGCAAAACTTCGGGTGTGGTGGAGAAATTCACCATCCGTTTTGAAGGCAGCAATCTGATCATGGAGTGGGATACCACCCAGGTTTCCGTTAAAGTAGGGTAAGCTATTCTGGTATATGCAATGCCCCCGGAAACACTCCGGGGGCTTTTTATTTTTAATCCAGTTGCAAGCGGCGGTCTTTCGGGTATTTCACCGTATAACTGAACCGGTACTTGTTTTCCTTGCCGGGCTCGAGCTGCATGGTCCAGCTGATCTTTTCGGTGTTATCTTCCACACGTGCTTCAGGTGCTTTTTTATTATCCACTTCTATTTCCTTGGTATTCGAAATCGGGAACTGGTCTTCCACCGTGATCGAAACCGGCTGCGCTTTGGTATTACGGACCGTGATCTCGAATTCACGGCTGTCGATCCGGTTGCTGCCCAGGAATTTTTTCTGGCTGTATTCCTTCAGCATTTTCCGGTTCACGAGCACTGAGCGGTCTTTGCCCAGGGAGAGCCGCAGGGTATCACCTGCATTCTGTACATCCAGTTGGGAAGTGCCCAGGAAATTACCTTCAAAAAACAGGTTCGCATCTCCGGGCAGCAGGTTCAGGTCCTGCCAGTCGGTGATGGCTGCAGTAAGATAAGCGGCCAGCTCCAGTTTCGGGGCCACATAGTATTCGTAGCTCGCCCGGATCTCATACTGGTCAATATCGGCTGTACGGTTTTTGCCGTCATTCATAATGGTGAAAGGTTCTTCTATTTCATAGGAAGTTGTGGTCGGTTGGAATACGGTAGTGGTATTGACAGCAGTCTCATCTTTTTTCCGGGTATAAGAAGGTGACCGGTCATAACTGTAATCACTGCCTCCGGTTGAACTATACCCTACCACAACAACTTCCTGAAGGTTCATGGTTGCTTCTTTTAATACTGTTGTCAGTTCTTTGGCTGAAGCCTTCACTTCAGTCGAATTAAAGCCCACACCGCTGAAAACAAGTGTTTCATTGCCACCCGAAGTTGTTATGGAATAATAGCCATTTGCGTCAGTGACCGTTCCTTTCATAGTACCCTTGATCATAACACTGGCTGCTGGTATCGGATTTCCTTTCGTATCTACCAATCTGCCTCTGACCTGGTTGATCTCACTGGTGCCGGGTAAACCGGAGTTGGGCACATTTGCCAGATAATAAAGATACCAGGGGGAGAGCTGCGGACGGCTTCCGGATGCTTTCGGGTCGCCGGTGGAGAGGGTCAGCCGTACTTCTTTCCAGTCTTCACCCGAAGATTGCCGGATATTAGCTTTGTACTGAAGGAGCAGGGGAGTGCTGATGTCTTTGACCCTTACATCATAGCTGGGATACCAGGCGGCTTCTTTCACCAGATAACTTAATTGGAGTTTTGCCGTAACCGGTTCTTTGGAGGAGACGGTGATCTGGATCTCGCTGGTCGACTGGTCTTTTTTCGCATTCAGTGCCTGAAGCTGCTGCGCTGTTTTTTCGATCTCCGCTTCGTAGCGTTTAACCGTTTTCTCGCTTTCGGAGAGTTTCTGGTATACTTCAGTAAGACGCTGCCGCTGGAAATCAGCCGCCTCCCGGAGGTCGGCTGTTTTCAGTACTGCCTGATCTCCTTTGATCTCCTGATTTTTCAACAGCAGGGCCTCTTCCTGACGGAATACCTGCTGCAGGTTTTTTTCCTGCCGGACCTTTTCAGCCCAGTCCGTTCTTTTTTCTTCCAGATCCAGGATCTCCTGGCGGGCTTCCTGTGCTTTCAGGAAATTCAGCTGATGGGATACGGACAACACGGTCAGTTTGCCTTCCGCTTTGAGCTGGATACTTTGTTTGTCAATTAATGGAGAAATGCCGCTGAATACCAGTTCGGTCTTGCCGGCCGGGAGATTGGCCAGTGCTGAGCGGGTTACCTGGGCCCCACGGATATAGACCGTGACCCGTTCAATTTTGGATTCTACAGCCTGCTTTCTGGCCTGGGAATAGCCATTCAATTGGAGGAGCAGCAGCAATACCCCCGGGAAAATGCTTCGCATAAGCTTAGTTTCCGGAAGGATGCGGTAAACGCCGGGATTACATAGTTAATAAGTAAAAAAGCCGGTAGCGCTGAAAGCGGGGATCGGTTCATCCCGCTGTCGGCACTCCGGCTAAGAAGTTATGAGGGAAAGCAGTGCTTATCCCAGTACAGCAAACAGCCCGTAAACGATCACATAGGTGATGAGAGTGGCTGTGATAAAGATTTTGTCGGCGTTTTTCATGACAAGGATCGATTGGGGTTTTTCAATGGTTTCGCGGTTATAACGCAAAAAATATTCCAAATAGTGTGTTTACGGCCCTGATCCTTATGGATTTATCGAAAAAAGTCAGGTTTTTTGGGGTATGGGCAATAAAAAACCCCGGAAAAACCGGGGTTCTGTATCTTAATTGAAGACGAAAATCAGGCAACAGCCTTATTGACCAGGGCGGCAGCTTCACTCAGCAGGATGGCCGACTGCACTTTCAGGCCGCTTTCTTCGATCAGTTTCTTGGCTTCTTCGGCATTGGTACCCTGCAGGCGAACAATGATGGGTACAGGGATATCGCCGATGGATTTATAGGCATCAATAACACCCTGGGCAACCCGGTCGCAACGTACGATACCGCCGAAAATATTGATCAGGATGGCTTTTACCTTGGGATCTTTCAGGATGATCCGGAAGCCGGCTTCAACGGTCTGGGCATTGGCTGTACCGCCTACATCCAGGAAGTTGGCAGGCTCGCCACCGCTCAGTTTGATCATGTCCATGGTGGCCATGGCCAGTCCGGCGCCATTCACCATACAACCCACATTGCCATCCAGTTTCACGAAGTTCAGGTTATGCTGGGCAGCTTCCACTTCAGTGGGATCCTCTTCGGTAGTATCGCGAAGGGCCTCCAGGTCGGCGTGACGCATCAGGGCATTGTCGTCCAGGTTCATTTTGCAGTCTACCGCAATGATCTTTTCATCACTGGTCTTGAACAGGGGGTTGATCTCCAGCATGGAGCAATCCAGTCCAACGTAAGCGCTATAGAGATTGGTTACAAACTTTACGCAATTCTTGAATGCTTCCCCTTTCAGCTGCAGGTTGAAGGCAATTTTGCGGGCCTGGAAGGGCTGTAAGCCACCAGAGGGATGTACCCACTCCTTGAAGATCTTTTCGGGAGTATCATGGGCCACATCTTCGATGTTCATTCCGCCTTCAGTGCTGTACATGATCACATTCATGCCCTTGGTACGGTCGAGCAGGATGGAAAGGTAGAATTCCTTGGTAGGGTTGGGGCCGCTGTAATATACGTCCTGTGCCACCAGAATTTTGTTCACCAGTTTGCCGGCAGCTCCGGTCTGGATGGTTACCAGTGTGCCTCCAAGAATATTACCGGCAATGGTCTTGATCTCTTCTGCACTTTTACCAACGGCCACACCACGCTGTTCAGTTCCACGGATCTTTCCCTTACCCCGGCCACCGGCATGGATCTGGGCTTTCACTACGGCGAAATTGTTGTTGGTCTGGACTTTCAGCTGCTTGTAAGCTTCTTCGGCTTTTTCAGGAGTATCCACCGGGATCCCTTCCTGAACCGGAACATTGTATTTCTTGAGCAGTTCCTTAGCCTGGTATTCGTGCAGATTCATACTAAAAATTTGATGCAAAATTAAGGAAACTTATACGTTTTACACCGGGTGTATCACGTATAAGATAAAAAGGTTTATTTTCTTCCCATCTCTTTCAGGAAGGCCACATGGCTGGCCACGGCATAGCGTACACGGGGATATTCGATATAGTTGATCCCGTATTCCCGGCAGGCTTCCCGGATGATCTTGCTGATGGCAGGGTAGTGCACATGGGAGATCTTGGGGAAGAGGTGGTGTTCGATCTGGAAATTCAGTCCGCCGACCAGCCAGCTCACCAGTTTGTTATGGGTGGCGAAATTAGCAGTGGTTTTCAGCTGGTGAATGGCCCATTCGTCGTCCAGTTTACCGCTGACTTCATCGGGCATAGGGAAGGCGGTATGCTCTACTGTATGGGCCAGCTGGAATACGATGCTCAGCACAAAGCCGGCCACCAGGGTAAAGATCAGGAAGCTGATCAGCCAGGAACTGAAGCCGACCATATAAATCGGAAGCCCAACAAAAAGAAACAGGTGGAATAATTTGAAACCCCAGAAGGTGAGGTGATCGGAAAGCTTCATATGCTTGAGCTGCATATTGCCGATCTTGCCTTTGAAATATTTCTGGTAGTCGAGAACGAAGATCCAGAAGATATAAAGCAGGCTGTAGAGTACCCAGAAGTAAAGGTGCTGGTATTTGTGCAGGCGGTATTTTTTCTGGCTCTCGCTCATGCGCATCCAGGGCTGGATATCGATATCGTCGTCCACGCCATCCACATTGGTGAAAGCATGGTGGATCACATTATGCTTCATGTTCCACATAAAGCTGTTGCCGCCGAGGATATTCAATGAAAATGCAGCGAATACATTCACCCATTTGTATTTGCTGAAACTGCCATGGGCGCCATCATGCATCACATTGAACCCGATCGCAGCTACCAGTCCGCCGAGAATCACGCTCTCGATGATCTGTAACCATACCGCAGGGGTAAAGAACACCAGATGGATGTATACAAAGGCAAAAGCAATACTGAGAATGATCGCTTTCAGGAAAAGCTGGTAATCGCCGGTGGTGGATTTGCCTACTTCTTCGAAGTAGTTGCTGATTCTTTTTTTCAGTTCGGCGTGAAACGAATGCGGGACATTGGAAAACTTGGGAATACTCATTAATTAACTGTTAAATCGAAAAGATACATTGACCCTGTAAAGATACAAAATCATTGGTGAAGCAACTGTATTTTAACAATAAGTCTCAGGTCTCCACCAATACCAGTCCTTCGAGGTTACGGATACCGATTTTCTTCTCGGTTATAAAGCCTTCCCCGTATTTCACACCAATGCGTTTGCCGAGCATGCGGGCACGGGCGATCACAGCATCGAGAAAGTCGGGAGTGGAGATATAAGTTTGGGGCCCGCTGCTGTCCGAGTTCGACGTATGGAACTGTGTGCTGTACGCTTGAATCGATTTCATGCGGGTTTCAAACACATCACTGATATCCACAATAAGATCGGGCTCATGGTACCAGTCCTGCAGGTAATGCAATACCATTTTCGGACGCCATTTTTCCTGGGGTTTCCCTGCTTCATCAAAAGTTTCGATTTTGGCGAGGCCCGACAGGAAACAGCAATCGGCAATAAAACGTCCCGCACGGCCATGGTCGGGATGCCGGTCGTTCAGCACATTACCCACCACCACTTCCGGGCGGTAGCGGCGGATCTCCCGGATCAGCTGCAACTGGTGTTCCTCGTCGTTGCGGAAAAAACCATCCCGCATTTTCAGGTTATCGCGTACGGAAACGCCCAGAATGGCAGCAGCTGCAGCGGCTTCGGCGTAGCGGGTTTCAATGGTCCCCCGGGTGCCCAGTTCGCCCTGGGTAAGGTCGATGATACCGGCTTTGTTTCCCAGCTTTATTTCGTTAAGGATCAGGCCCGAACAGCCCAATTCCACATCGTCAGGATGCACCCCTATTGCGAGAAGGTCGAGTTTCATGCCGGCGAAGATACTAAAAAGGCTTTGCCAAAAGCTGAGCAGGATCAGCCCTTCCCACCGGAATAAGCTCATTTTCACATCTCCACATTAACTTGCTATTTTTGCAGCCTTAATTTTTAACATATGGCTAAAGTCAATGTTGGACTGGTTCAGATGAGTTGTTCAGCGGATAAGGAGGAAAACTTAAACAAGGCGATCCGGCTGACCCGGGAAGCGGCAGCTAAAGGGGCCCAGATCGTTTGTTTACAGGAATTGTTTACTTCCCTGTATTTCTGTGATGTGGAAGATTATGAACAGTTCAAACTGGCGGAAGCCATCCCTGGCCCGTCCACCGAAAAACTGGGTGCAGTAGCTAAAGAACTGGGTGTGGTGATCATTGCCTCCCTGTTCGAAAAAAGGGCGGAAGGCCTCTATCACAATACCACGGCCATCCTGGATGCCGATGGCAGCTATCTGGGCAAGTACCGGAAGATGCATATCCCGGATGATCCGGCTTATTACGAGAAATTTTATTTTACACCGGGTGATCTCGGCTATAAAGTATTCAAGACAAAATTTGCCACGATCGGCGTACTGATCTGCTGGGATCAATGGTACCCGGAAGCATCCCGTATCACAGCACTGATGGGAGCGGATATCCTGTTCTATCCTACTGCCATCGGCTGGGCCACTTCACAGGATGAAGCCACCAATACCGAACAATACAATGCCTGGCAAACCATCCAGCGGAGTCATTCCGTGGCCAATGGGGTACATGTTGTTAGTGTGAACCGGGTGGGACTGGAACAGAATGGCGCTATGAAATTCTGGGGCGGGTCTTTTATCAGCAATCCATTTGGATCACTGATCTATAAAGCACCGCACGACCAGGAAACCGTGCATGTGGAAACACTGGATCTGGCTAAGACCGACAGCTACCGCACGCACTGGCCGTTTCTGCGCGACCGTCGGATTGATTCGTACCAGCCTATTACAAAACGTTATATTGACGGGGAGTAGACGGGAAGTCGGAAAGACCGGAAGTCGGGAAGAAAAATACAGTTGTAGTAGAGGTATTTGACAGTGTAAAATGGCTGATTACACTTTTCTTGAGTTTCCCGGGGTAAGACCTTTGAGTTAAAAACATGAGTTTTAAATTCGAAAGACTTCTGGTCTGGCAAAGAGCAATGGATTTATCACAACGTGTAAACTTGCTTGTGAAAGGATTTCCTAAGGAGGAACTCTTTATATTGGTTTCACAATTAAAAAGGGCAGCGGATTCTGTTGCTTTAAATATAGCAGAAGGGTCTACTGGCCAGACAGACAAGGAGTTTATAAGATTTTTGAAAATTGCTTTGCGATCTGATGTTGAAGTGGTGTGTGGATTGCATATTGCAAGGCAGAGAGGGTTTATAATTGATTCAGATTTTAAAGAAGTATATACTTTATGTGAGGAGATCCTTGTGATGATAAATGGCTTGATCAGAAAATTATCGAGTAATATTCAAACTAATGACTGATTTTAATTTAAAAAATTTATCTCCAGACTTTCCGTCTTCCGGTCTTTCGGACTTCCGGACTCCGCGTGCAGCGGGTTACTATTTTCCAGCCGAATTTGCACCGCATACAGCAACCTGGCTCTCCTGGCCGCATAAGGAAGCCAGCTGGCCCGGAAAGATCCATACGATATTTCCCTACTACAGCCGCTTCATCAAAGAGCTGACAAAAAGCGAGAAGGTTTGTATCAACGTCAATGATGCCGCCATGCAGGCATTCGCCACAGGTCATTTGCAGGAAGCAGGGGTGGACCTTTCCCGGGTACAGTTTTTTATGCACCCTACCAATGATGCCTGGTGCAGAGACCATGGTCCGGCTTTTCTGATCAATCCGGCTGCCGGACAGAAAAAAGTGATCGTAGACTGGAATTATAATGCCTGGGGTGGCAAGTATCCGCCACATGACCTCGATGATGTGATCCCGACATTGATCGGTAAGGCGCTGGGACTGCCCGTTTATTATCCCGGTATCATCATGGAAGGCGGTTCGGTCGATTTCAACGGCAAAGGCACAGTGATGACCTCAACCGCATGCCTGCTCAATCCCAACCGCAACCCGCATCTCAACCAGCAGCAGATCGAACAGTATTTGTGTGATTACTATGGCGTGGAACAGGTGCTCTGGGTGGATGAAGGGATCATTGGCGATGATACGGATGGACATATCGATGATACCGTACGGTTCGTGAATGAAGATACTGTGATCACAGTAGTGGAAGAGAATAAGAACGATGAGAATTATGAACTGCTCCAGCATAACCTGAAGCAGTTAAAACAGATGCGCCTGCTCAATGGCAAGCAACTGAATATTGTAGAGTTGCCCATGCCTGATCCGGTCTTCTATGATGACCAGCGCCTGCCTTGTGCGTATGCCAATTTCTATATTGCTAATAAAGCTGTGATCGTTCCCACCTACCGGGGAGCAAAAGATGACAAAGCCTTGCAGATCATCCAGTCCTGTTTCCCCGACCGGGAAGTGGTGGGCATTGACTCCACGGAGATCATCTGGGGACTGGGCAGTTTCCATTGCCTGAGCCAGCAGGAGCCGGAGGTCAGCTAAGTTTACTGGGTTTACTGAGTTTACTAAGTTATTCCAAAGTGTAACAACGCTGATGAATTATTGCCAACTCAGTCAACTCAGTAAACTCAGTAAACTCAGTAAACCCAGCCAAATCAAGCTTCCTTCTTCTCCAGCAACACAAATACTTCACTACCCATTCGGGGTGGTATGGAGTTATAACAAGGTTCCAGCCTGCGAATATGGAACAAGGGACTGAATACAGATTCGTATTCCTTGTTGTTTCCTCCGAATGGAGGTCCGCCTTCAAATTCACGGTTGAATAATACACCCATCAGTTTACCACCTGGTGCCAGCAGGCTGTGCATTTTTGCAGCATAGGCATTGCGTAGCGAAGGGTCCAGTGCGCAGAAAAAAGTCTGTTCAATGATCAGGTCGTATGTTCCGGACAGCGTAAAAAAATCTCCCGTAATTACATGAAGCTGCTTGCCGGCATAGGCCTTGTATTTTTCTGACAAAGCTGCGGTAAGGGTAGGTGCAATATCGATCAGGGTAATATCAGTAAAGCCGTTTTCCAGCAGCCAGCCGGCTTCATAGCCGTTGCCACATCCGGGAATCAGGATCCGGATGGCGCGGTTGGTCAGTTGGCTGCAATAAGTAATCAACGCTGTAGAGGGACTTCCGATATCCCAGCCGGTCTGGTGGTTTTCATACCGGCTGTTCCAGTATCCTGCATCCAATGAAGTAGAAGACATAATAGGCAAAAAAAACCGCAGGCAGGCTGCGGCAGGTTTAAATTATTCGTGAATAGCCACAATTGGAACATGGCTGTGATAGGCCAGTTTTTTTGTGGTGCTCGACCGGAACAGTCCGCCGAGGAAAGAATGGTTCCTGGGAATGGTGATGATGAAATCAATTTCCCGGTCTTTCGCAAACTGGTTGATCGCATCGAGGAAGTCGTAAAGCCGGATAAAGGCATACTGCGGATTATACTGGCCCAGGTGGGCTTCCAGTTTGGCTTTTTCAGCTTTATATTCTTCAGTGATCTCTACATAATGTTCACTGTCTACATTGATCACGTATAAAGTGGGCTTGAACAGGTCGAGCAGCGACTTGATGGCTGCATAAGGCGTGGTTTCGTCCACATTCTTGAAATCGCTGGTAAGGCCCACTTCACGGATCTCCACATAACGGGCATCAGGCGGGATGATCATCACCGGACAAATCCCCTGGTCTACCAGCTTGAGGGTATTGCTGCCCATGAAGATCTGCTCGAGACGGCTGGCACCGGTTATACCCATGATCACCATGTCAATGCCGTGGTGACGCACATAGCGCTCAATGCTTTCCACCACAAATGTGCCTTGTTCGGCAACAATATTGATGGCCACATCAGACCCTTCCGAAATTTCATTACGCAGGTTATTCAGTGCCTGGTCGAGGATCACTTTCCGGTCCTTATCACTTTCCGTAAGCAGGGAACCGTCTGATCCCGCAGTCAGGGAATCATACACATAATACAAGGTGATCTCCGTGCCGCGTTTGCCATTCAGCATCTGGGTGGCATAGCGCGCGGCATTCTTCGATGTCTCAGAAAAATCAGTTGGTACCAGGAATTTTTTCATCAGCAGTGATATATTTTTAAAGATAAGAAGTTCGGCCGAACTTCCGCCTGCCAGCTCCCGGAATCCATAAACCAGGTGCCCTGCGGCAGATAATTGTGTATTTTAGCCTGAATTTAGCCAAAAAAAAGTCATATGAAAAGAGCCCTTCAAGCTTTGTTTTTTTTCCTCTTGCCGGCAGCCGTTTTCACCCAGGGGCTGGAAGGCGTTTCCCTCATTCCTCAACCTGTACTGGTGGAGAAAAAAGGCGGTGCTTTTGAACTGAATACCTATAGTGTGATCGAGATCCCGGAAAAGACCCCGGAACTGATGCAGGTGGGCCGGTACCTTTCCCAGAAATTCTTCCGTTCCACCGGATATCCGGTAAAAGTGGTGCTGCCCGGAGAACCGAAAGACAACCGGGGAACCACGATCGCACTCACCCTGAACCGGAAAGAAGATGCCCCGCTGGGCAAGGAAGGTTATAATCTTGATGTGTCATCCAATCTGGTATTGATCAAGGCCAATACTACAGCCGGACTTTTCTATGGCATGCAAACCCTCTTCCAGCTCTTTCCCAAGGAGATCGAGAGCCCTGAACTGGTGAAGAAGAGTTACTGGACGGCACCCGGCTGTAAAATTACCGACTACCCCCGTTTTGGCTGGCGCGGCCTGATGTTTGATGTGTCACGGCATTTCTTCACCAAAGATGAGGTGCTGCGTTTTATTGATGATATGGTGCGGTATAAGTTCAATCTGTTGCACCTGCACCTGACCGACGACCAGGGCTGGCGGATCGAGATCAAGAGCCTGCCCAAGCTCACTTCTGTTGGCGCCTGGCGGGCACCCCGTGTAGGACGCATGAGCCAGATGACGCCTCCAACTCCCGATGAGCCCCGGACTTATGGTGGTTTTTATACCCAGGATGATATCCGGGAAATTGTGCAATACGCGAAAGACCGCTTTGTGAATGTGATGCCGGAAGTGGATGTGCCCGGCCACAGTATGGCCATGGTGGCGGCCTATCCTGAAATGAGCGGAACGCCGGGTACTTACCAGGTGAATTCCGGTGAGAAATTCATGAACTGGTCGGGCGGCAGTTTTAGTGCCATTATCGACAACACACTCGACCCTACAAAAGATATCGTGTACCAGAACCTCGACAAGATCTTTACCGAACTGGCACAGCTTTTCCCTTTTGAATATATCCATATGGGTGGGGATGAATGTGCCAAGAATTTCTGGGCCCAGAATGAAGCCATTAAAAAACTGCAGCAGCAGGAGAACCTGAAAGACCTCCATGAAGTACAAAGTTATTTTGTACGCAGGGTGGAAAAGATCATTTCTTCAAAGGGTAAAAAACTCATGGGCTGGGATGAAATACTGGAAGGGGGCATTGCACCCAATGCAGCTGTCATGAGCTGGAGAGGGGTAAAGGGTGGTATTGAAGCAACGAAGCTGCAGCATCCTGTGGTGATGTCACCCACCACATTTGCTTATCTCGATTATGTGCAGGGTGACACGTATACTGAGCCCCCTGTTTATGCATCACTCCGGCTGAAAAAATCCTATGAGTTTGATCCGGCGCCAGCAGGAGCTGATCCAAAATATATTCTCGGTGGACAAGCCAACCTGTGGACTGAGCAGATCCCTTCCATGCGGGCAGTACAGTATATGGTCTGGCCGCGGGGTATGGCCATTGCCGAATCGGTCTGGAGCCAGAAAGAGAAAAAGAACTGGGAAGATTTCAGCAACCGTGTGGAAAAACAATTCGACCGGCTGGATGTGACCAGTACCAAATATGCCCGGACGATCTATGACCCCATTATCACCTGTAAACGGACCGATAATAATGAAGTCAGCATAAGTCTGGAAGGGGAAGTAGCCGGACTGGATATCTATTACTCCTTTGATGAAACCCATCCCGATAATTTCTATCCTAAATATGAAGGGAAGCCATTGTCAATCCCAAAAGATGCGATCACTTTTAAAGTGATTACTTACCGGGGTGGTGTGAAGATGGGCAGACAACTGGATATTCCTGTAACAGAGTTGAAGCGGCGGGCGGGAGTGAAGTAGGGGAGAAGGGAGAAGACAGAAGACAGAAGACAGTAGACAGTAGACAGTAGACAGAAGATAGTAGGCAGTAAATTGAAAATAAAAAGGGGCCGGATCTCAAGAAAGATCCGGCCCTTTTTTTATAAACCGATATACAAGTCTGAGTTCTTTACTTTCTTTTCTATCCTTCCTTCTTCCTTCTTTCTTCTTTCTTCTTTCTTCTTTCTTCTGTCTACTATCTACTGTCTACTGACTACCGGCTACTGGCTACCGGCTACTGACTTCTTAAAGAGGATTAGCGATCTGCGGGATAATGTAGTCCTGCTTTTCGGCGCACTTCATCCATCACTTCCATCAGGGTAAGTGTATCTTCATGACTCATGACAGGGCTTTCTGTAAGGCCTTTGCGCAGGCAATCCTGTACATGCCTGATCTCATACTGATAGCCCCAGCCACCGGCTTCTTTATCATAGGGGATCACCTGTTTGCTATCTACCCGTCCGGGGTAGTATTCAAATTGTGTACTGGGCTCATAAAACCGTGTGCTTAACCGTATCCTGCCTTGGGAACCGGCGAAATCTGCCTCAGTTGCGAGGTTGCTGGAGAATGAGCTGAAGAGCTGGGCCAGTGCCCCGTTATTATAGCGCAGGGTAATCGCCATTTGTTCATCCACTCCGGTGGAAGACGGCTTCATGACTGCATCTACCTGATCGGGTTTGCCCAGTGCTGTCAGGGCAAAAAAGAGATTATAGATGCCGATATCGAGTAAGCTGCCTCCACCCAATGCAGGGTCGAACATGCGTTGCGGTATTGGGTCAACCGGAGCAAAGCCGAAATTGATCAGCACATTCTGCAGTTCTCCCAATTTGCCATCACGGATATAATACGTTAGTAATTGGTAATGGGGGAGGAACTTACTCCACAGGGCTTCCATCAGGAAAAGGCCTTTCGAACGGGCTTTGGCAATCATTTCGGCTGCCTGCCTGTAATTGATGGCAAAGGCTTTTTCGCAGAGTACGGCTTTCCCGGCATCCAGACAAAGCAGTACATGTTCATAATGCAGGCCATGCGGTGTAGCTACATAGATGATGTCGACATCGGGATCTGCCACCAGGCTTTCATAACTGCCATGTATATGAGGGATCCCGTATTTTGCAGCAAAGGCAGCTGCTGTTTCGTGATTGCGGGCACCCGCTGCTATGATTGTTCCATCGGTCACCAGCCTGCAGTCGTCTGCAAACTTTGTGGCGATCCGGCCGCAGCCCAATATGCCCCATCTGATTGGTTTCATCTCCTGGATCTTTAGTGATCAATTTAGAGCATCGATAACGGATCCTGAAATATTTTTAGGGTATGGCAGGTTTTTTGTGCTGTTCCCTTCATTATCGTCCGAATCAGTTATTTTTGTGCACCCATTACAATTGAAGTAACCCATTTATCATGATGAAACGCCAATTCCTCCGCGGAGTATTGACACTCTGTACCGCCTCTCTGGTCACCTTCTCCTTTTTTATGTCATGCGGCTCCGGAAAAGCCGATCCCAAAGCAATCAACGGTAAAGATACCACTGCCAAACCCGGAGATTCGGTAACACCGGTTACCGCCAATAACCGGCCTCCGGTGGATACTGCCCTGTATAACCAATTACTGCTGCGTATCACCAATGGTGACTCTTCCGGTAAATGGCCCGTCAAAGCAGACTATCCTCTTGCCGGAGCCCTGTTCCCCATGAACCGGATCGTTGCCTATTATGGTAACCTCTATTCCAAACAGATGGGTATACTCGGCGAACTTCCTGAAAAAGAGATGCTCGATAAACTCATGGGTGAGGTAAAAAAATGGCAGGCAGCGGATACTGCCATAAAAGTAGTGCCTGCACTCCATTATATCGCCATTACAGCGCAAGGCAGCCCTGGTGCAGCTGGTAAGTACCGGCTCCGTATGCCATTTGCACAGATTGACAAAGTGTTGGCCATGGCTGAAAAGATCAATGCCCTGGTTTTCCTGGATATTCAAGTAGGCCACAGTACGGTCCAGGCCGAAGTGCCCGAGTTTGAGAAATACCTGAAAATGCCGCATGTGCATTTCGGAATTGATCCGGAATTCTCCATGAAAGGCGGACAAGCTCCCGGTAAAGTAGTGGGCACTTATGATGCTGCCGATATCAATTGGGTTACCGAGTACCTGGCCAAACTGGTCAAGGAAAATAACCTGCCTCCCAAGATCCTCGTCGTACACCGGTTCACACAGAAAGGGGTGACCAATTACCGCAATATCAAGACCCGTCCCGAAGTACAGCTGGTCATGGATATGGATGGATGGGGGCACCATGCCCGTAAGATCAGCACCTACCGCAGCTTTATCTATCCCGAGCCCGTACAATTCACTGGTTTCAAGATCTTCTATAAAAATGACCTGAAAGAAGCCAACAGTCATATTATGCAGCCGGAAGAAGTGCTGAAGCTGAAACCGCAGCCGATCTATATTCAATATCAGTAGCCGGTAGTCAGTAGCCAGTAGACAGAAGACAGAAGAGATAAGAGAGAAGGGAGATATGATTAGTATATAATTATATAATAGTAAAGGTCCGGATCGTGAGTTCGATCCGGACTTTTTTTATTTTCTATTTACTTTTTACTATCTCCAGACTCCTGACTCCTGACTACTGACTACTGGCTACTGGCTACTGACTACTGGCTACTGTCTACTCATCCCATCAGCTTCCGGATCACCCAATACCCCACCACCACCATTACCAGTATCACCACAAGTGTCACCAGGGCCCAGGGGTTTTCGCGGATCCTGCGTTTTTCGCGGCGGGCTTTTTTCTCTTTCAGGAATTTGTTCAGGTCTTTGTTCAGGTCATCCACATAGTGCTGGATATCCGTACTTGTGGAAAAAGCTTCCAGTCCTTCGAGGGCATCTTCTCCAAAATGATCCTGTCCGGCCATCCAGCGTTCCACTTCGTTTTTTTCAGCGTCGCTGAGTTTGCCCGAGAGGTAATCCATCAACTTCTGGTTGTCGATGTCTTTATTACTGTTGGATAATATGTTGAGGAGGTCCTTGTTCATGATGGACTTATTGCCCCAGTTTTTTGACTAATAATCCTTTCAGGTTCCGTTTGCCGTTCTGGATATGGCTTTTGACCTGCATGAGGGAGTATCCGGTTGTGTGTGCAATTTCCTGGTACGATTTGCGGTCCAGGTAAAACAAAGATACGCATTGTTTCTGCTCCGGGTTCAGCTCCTCCACGCATTGGGCCAGCAACTCCAGTTTCCGGTCTTTTTCAATATGCAGGGATTTGTTGTTGTCTTCGTCTGCCACAACGATCATTTCCTCTTTCAGTTCTGCAGGTTGTTTGCCTTGTCCGTCGCGGAGCTTCATCAGGCAATGGTTCTTGGCCACCATATAGAGCCAGGACTTGAAATAATCGACCCGGTATTTGTGCAGTTCGGTGATGCTTTTCAGGAATACCTGCTGCACGCAGTCGCGCGCTTCTTCCTCGTTTTTCAGGTATTTCATGCATACACCCAGCAGCAATAAGGTGTAGCGCTGGAGCAGGATGCCCAGCCAATGGTTGTCCCGGCTCTCGTAAAAGCGGTCCAGCAGTTCCTGGTCGGTTATATGGGAATACCTTTTGGAATTCACCTGTGTTGGTTCCGTTAGTCTGATGCTAAGATGCAGGAATAATGAATTTGCATAAAAAGATCAGAAGATCCCTTTAACCCATTTGAGGATCAGGGAATCGATGGAAAGCATTTTTATAGAAGTATACAGCAGCAGGATCCCGAAAAGCTTTTTAAGCAGTTCCTTGTCCAGCCGCAAGGCGAGTTTACTGCCCCCATAGGCACCGATCGTAAAGGCAATGGACAAAATGGTTACGACCCATAGATCTATGGGAGCCCCGTTTTTTTTCCCTGCCTGATAATAATTTATGGCAGCAAACAGCACTACCGGAAGGGTTAGTACAGCCAGGGAAGTACCCTGGGCCTGATGTTGGGTATAGCTCAGGAAAAAGACCATGGCAGGCACCATGACGATTCCGCCACCGATTCCAACGAGACCACTGAGTATGCCGGCTCCCAGTCCGATCAGGACAATAGTAATGAGTTCCTGTGTTTCCATTGCGGCTGTTTTCATGATTTATTGCGGAATTTTTCAACATAGAGGCCGATGGCATCCTGGATGATCCTGTAGGCTACACCGGCATCCTGAAAATTATCGATCTCCACTTTTTTATTCTCCAGCACTTTGTACTGTTCAAAATAGTTGCGTAACTCGGCAGTGAAATGGGGCGGTAACTCATCGACCGACTGGATATAATTCACGGTCGGGTCTTTGCTGGCCACTGCAATGATCTTGTCGTCCATCTGTCCGCTGTCGATCATCTGCATGTTTCCGATCACGGTGGCTTCCACCAGACAGAGGGGCTGGATGGGCTGGGAGCAAAGTACAAGGATATCGAGCGGGTCACCATCCAAACCAAGGGTCTGCGGGATGAATCCGTAATTGATCGGATAATGGAAGGAAGAATAGATCACCCGGTCGAGCCGTAACAGGCCAGTAGTTTTATCCACTTCGTATTTGGCGCGGCTGCCTTCTGGAATTTCGATTACTGCGGTAACTTGTTGGGGAGCTTTGTCGCCATAATGAGCGCCATGCCAGGGGTGTAATACAGTCATCATATATAGTTCTGTTTAGAATAAGATCCTGCTAAGCCAGTAACCGGCCCATACCGCCACTAATCCTGCTGCCACACTGATACCGGTATACACAATAACGGCAGCATAGCGTTCCTGTTGCAGCAAGGCCATATTTTCGAGGCTGAATGCAGAAAATGTAGTGAATCCGCCGCAGAATCCGGTCATCAGCAAGAGGCGGAGGTCTGGTGAGAACGAACTGTGCCGCACACTGAGGTCATAAAAAATGCCTATCAGTAAACAACCTGCAATATTCACCACCAGGGTACCAAAGGGGAAATGTTCACCTAGCAGTTGTCCCGCCCATTTCTGGCTGAGGAACCTGGCGATGGAACCGATGCTGCCCCCCAGGGCGATAAAGAGGAGTTGCCTTCCCATTATTCCTGGAGTTTTAATACGGATTTCAGATCCACCAGCCATTTTCCATTGATTTTGCGAATGCGCAGATTGGTCGTGTCTTTGGCATTGGCGCTATGGTAATACCGGAACAGGGTAACCGAATCATTTTGCGGGGATATGGCAACCGGTCGTATCGAAGATTCCTGGTATTCCCGTTTCCTTTCCGGGGATAGGTTCCGGTAATTGCTTTGCTGTTGCTCAAAGAGCTGCAGGTTCATCGAATCTTTGTAGAGATAGGTTTCCGCTTTTACGTAGTCTCCATCGAGGGCGGCCCGTACAAATTCACGTCCCGCATCCATGGCATTTTCAGCAGGGGGCGCCTGTTCAGCAGGGCTGCCACAGGCCACTAACAGTCCGGAAAGTATTGCAGCGGTAAGGTGGTTTCGTGAATTCATACTCAAAATTATAAAAGCCTGCAGAGAATTCCGCAGGCTTTTTTATCGTATTGGGTTCAGGCTTCTGGTGGTGTATCCGGCTGGTCTTTCTGGTGCCGGTTGGCTTTGATCAGCTGGGGAGTATCCGGATGGTAATCTTTTTCCCGGTCGTAGGCCCGGATGATATGTTTGACCAGGCGGTGGCGCACCACATCCTCTTCATTCAGTTCAATATGGGCAATGCCGTCAATATTCCGGAGGATACGTACCGCTTTCTCCAGACCGCTGCGCTGGTTCTTTGGCAGGTCGATCTGCGACAGGTCGCCGGTAATAATGGCTTTTGCATTGGAACCGATACGGGTCAGGAACATTTTCAATTGCAGGTCCGTGGAGTTCTGGGCCTCATCCAGGATGATAAAGGCATGATCGAGGGTACGGCCCCGCATATAAGCCAGCGGTGCAATCTCAATCACGCGGGTGCTCATATAATACCCCAGTTTATCAGCCGGGATCATATCATCAAGCGCATCATATAATGGCCGCAGGTAGGGATCGATCTTTTCTTTCAGGTCGCCGGGCAGAAAACCCAGACTTTCACCGGCTTCCACTGCCGGACGGGTCAGGATGATCTTTTTGACCTGCTTGTTCTTCAGGGCGCGCACGGCAAGGGCCACCGCTGTATAGGTTTTACCGGTACCTGCCGGACCAATAGCGAAGACCACATCGTTGCGCTCCGCTTTCGCCACCAGCAGTTTCTGGTTGGCTGTCCGGGCCCTGACGGTTTTTCCATTGGGGCCAAACACCAGGATGTCGTTGGGATTACGGTCTACGAAATTATCGACCGTTTCCGCATCATCGCCGCCGAGGATCTGCTCAAAGTAGTTTTCGCTCATGTGCCCGTTCCGTTCCAGGTACTGCACAATGAGGCCGATCTTTTCTTTGGCATTTTCAATCTGTTCAGGGGAACCGCTGAGTTTTAACTGCGTACCGCGGGAGAGGATCTTGAGCAGCGGGAATTTTTTCTTCAGCAGGTCGAGTTTACCGTTATTCACTCCGAAAAATTCAATAGGGTTAACGGTTTCCAGGTTGATAATCGTTTCAGTCAAGGCACATCAGGTTTTAATTCACAAATAGCATTCGCTCCATCCACTTATCCAAATATAACCAACTGTATCCTGAATTCCATCAGTGCATTTTTCAACATCTGTGGATAAGGAATCCCGACATGCTGATCCGATTCGCCTATAAATGAACATCCCCGGTTGAGGTCCGGGGAATGTTGCTATTGTTTTTGTAGTTTGAGGTCAGCTGATTCGCCTTTGCTGTTGCGCAGGCGAAGTACATACAGCCCGGGTGGTGCATTTGCCGGTAATTGCCCTGGGATCACCTGTAGCCCTGCTGTGGTCATATACTGCCGGCTGTTCAGCAGTTGTCCATTGCCGTTATATAATTGCAGGTGCAGTAATTCCGGCACCGGCCAGCGCAGTTCCAGGTTGAATTGCCCATCGGATGAAGGGTTGGGATAGATGCGTGCATGTTGCAGCAGGTCATCAGCCGGACTGATCCGTATGATCCGGGTATAGAAGACCGAACCGCTGCTTGTTGTTTCTTTCAGCCTGTAGTAGGTTGTGCCGGGCAGCGGCGCTGCATCCACGGCACTGTATTGGGTGGCTTGTGTGATCGGAATGATTCCGATTCCGGGTACCGGTTCCCAATTGCGGGAATCAGGACTCCGTTCAACAGTCACCGTGCCGGATTGAACTGTGCCAGCTGTTCTCCAGTTCAGCAGGGTCTGTTGCTGCCGGTAGGCGGCACTGAATGCAGTAATGCCCAGGGGAACGGAACTGACAGGCAGGAAAAACAGGTTGCCGATGGCTATGGCCTGTAATTGCGGGTTGGTGCGGACCGTGGCGATATTGGGATTGTCATATACGATCGTGATGGAACTAAGGGCATTTGTCCCGAAATCAACAGAAACCGTTCCGTTCTGGTCGGGGAAGCCCTGATTCAGGCTGGCTACATTGGCTCCACCTGCTCCTGTATTGGCTGTCACCACATTCCCGGCAATGATCATTACATTGGATCCTGGATTGAATTTGGTGATCGTTGGTAAAACCGAACCACTGGGACCGGTTCCGGTTACTGTAACCCGGTCCACATAATTCCAGGGTGAGCCGCCCCCGGGGAAATCGATATCTGAAATGCCGAACTGTACATTCTGTACATTGGCTGAAAAGTTGAACGTAATGGTGCAGCGGCCTGTGGCCCTGCTGCTCAGGTTCATGTCTATCTCAATGGCGTCGGTACTCGACTGCACTTCAAAATCAGCCGCATTGGTATTATTGGTATTGACCTGGGGATATGGAGCCACTAACGTACCACTGGTCATAACCATAGAAACGGTGCAGTTGATGGAGCTTCCACCGATGGCATTGGCCGTTCCACTGGTGGCGCCTGAAGCCCATGCCGGTGCGAACGAACTGCCCCAGTCCATCAGATAGCCCTGGGCATAAATCAGGTTTCCAGCTGCAAGCAGCAGCACGATCAACAGTATTTTCTTCATAGTAGATGTTTGGCAGGGGAGGGGCCCCTTACAAATTTCGTCTAAGTAATAATACTTAGTCTACTATAGATGTTAATAACCTGTAAGTCGTTGTGCCGCAATGTAAAATACCCAAAAGCCCTAGTTGTTGGGGTCTTCTGAGGCCAGGGCGGCTTCTATGGATTCATTGAACTGGGGTTCGGTGCGGAGTACCCAGACTGGTAATAACTGCTCCTGCTGGAAGCGCCAGCCACTGTCCTGTTTCTCCATCCGGAACATGATCCGGTTTCCCTTATCGTCGCTCACATCTACTGTAAAATAGCCACCCTGGTCCATGCCGGCTTTTCTGAAATTGAATTCCCGCAGGCGGCCATCCACTTTAAGCAAACGGGTGAACTGTATATTTTTTCTGAATTGTATCTGCATAACCGTCCATTTGATGAGTGCAGAACAATTCCTGTGCTACAATTTGTGAAAAGCCGTTAATGGCAGGAAAAAAGTTGTTCACAACAAGGTTCGGTCTGCTCATTCCGGAATGGCGGTTCGTCGTATATTTAGCTGACCAAAATCTCCTGCTATGTTATCGTTCTCTCACCGTTCTTGCTGTACTGTACTTTTTGTTCTGTTGTTTTCTGCGGTTGCGGCGCAGCAAACCCAGAAACCCCCGCTTCATGGAAAAAACTGGATGGCCATCACCGGAAAGCCGCTTGCGGCCCAGGCGGGTGCCATGGTCTTCCAGAAAGGAGGCAATGCAGTGGATGCGGCCTGTGCCATGCTGGCGGCCACCTGTACCATGTGGGATGTACTGAGCTGGGGGGGTGAAACACAGGCCCTCATCTATCACCCTAAAACCTGGAAAGTCATTGCAATCAATGCCATGGGGGTTGCCCCCACTGGCGCCACACCCGAATTTTTCAAATCCAAAGGATACAATTTTCCACCCGAATTCGGTCCGCTGGCCGCAACAACACCAGGCACACCCGGCGGCCTTTGCTATATGCTGGCCAATTATGGCACACTCAGCCTGAAAGATGTGCTGGCTCCTGCCATGCAGCTGGCGGCAGGTTATCCGATCGAAGCGCAAACAGCCAATAGTATTGAACGGGCCAAAGCACGGATCAAGGAATGGCCTTATAGTAAAGCCGTTTTCCTTCCCCATGCCGGAGAAAAGCGGGAAGCACCGGAAGCCGGTGAAATTTTTGTCCAGAAAGACCTGCTGCAGACCCTCACCCGAATGGTAGAAGCAGAACAACAGGCACTGAAAAAAGGAAAGAGCCGGAAAGAGGCGATCATGGCCGCTTATGACCGTTTCTATAAAGGAGATATCGCTCAGGAATTTGTACGGGGCTGCCAGGAGCAGGGTGGATTGATCACAATGAAAGATCTGGCCAGCTGGAAACCGCTGGAAGAAGAGCCCCTCCATGTTAACTATAAGGGGATTGAAGTCTATAAACTGCAGCAATGGACACAAGGCCCTATGCTGTTACAATCACTCAATATCCTCGAGAATTTCGACCTCAAATCCATGGGCTATAACAGTCCTAAGTATATCCACACTTTATACCAGACCATGAGCCTGGCTTTTGCTGACCGCGATTTCTATTACGGTGATCCGTATAAGGCACCGGAAGAGCCGATCAAAGGGCTATTGAATAAAGACTATGCCAAACAGCGCGCGGCACTGATCCGTTACGACCGGAATAATCCGGATTTTGGCCCCGGTGATCCCTATCCCTTTGAAGGGAAGCAAAACCCCTGGGTGGACCTTCTGAAACAAAGAGGCTATACACCCGATGAAGGCAGCCGCAATTTTGTACCGGCTCATGATTCATCCGTGGCATTGCTTGATGAAGCGTACAAAGACCGTTTATGGAGAGGAACAACCAGTGTGGAAGCGGCAGATAAGGAAGGCTGGGTAGTTAGTATAACACCCAGTGGTGGATGGGTGCCTGCTTGCATTGCCGGAAGAACCGGTGTGGGTATGAGTCAGCGCATGCAGAGTTTTGTACTGGATGCCACACTTAATCCTTTCAATGTGGTGGAACCCGGCAAGCGGCCACGGGTAACACTTACCCCTTCCCTGGCGCTGAAAGATGGCAAGCCCTTTCTCAGTTTTGCCGTACAGGGCGGCGATACACAAGACCAGAACCTGCTGCAGTTCTTCCTCAATATTGTTGAATTTGGCATGACTGTGCAACAGGCAACGGAGGCAGCAAATATCAATACCAACCAGCTCTGGTTATCCTTAGGTGGATCGAAGCTGAGCGACCGTAAGCCCCGTCCCGGGCAACTCCTGTTGCAGGACCAGACACCGGAAGCGGTGCGGCAGGAGTTGAAGAAACTCGGGTATACATTAAGTTTTGACGACCGGACCAGCGGACCGATCAATGCCATCTGGTTCGACTGGAAACACGGCACACTCTGGGGTGGCAGCTCCAATCATGGCGAAGATTACGGTATCGCCTGGTAAGGACTTCATGTATTTTGTACACTGCCGGTGATCACGGTTTGCCGTGATACGGGTCAGTTGCTAAGCAGCAAAGCAGGAGTAAATTTACCCTGTAAAGATCTTTCATGCGTAAGTTCAGTACCATACCGGTACATCTACAAGCCGAAGGAATCTGGGTGGATGGACACCTGTTTCTGCCCGATGCGCCTCAGGCAACAGTGATTGTTGCTTTGGGCAATGAACCGGAACAAGGAAATAACCGGCTAAAGGTACTCTTAAATGGCCTGCTGGAAAACGGATATGCAGTATGCTGCACCGACCTGCTTTCCACTGATGAAGCGAATCTTTATTCCAACCAGTTCTGCATCCGGTTGCATGCCGCACGTGTGTTGGTACTGACACAATGGATCATCAATCGTACAAATGAACCGAAATTGCCGGTACTTTACTTTTCGTACCGTTTAGGAGCACCTGCGACACTTCTGGCCGCTTCCGGCAATAAGGCTGTAGCAGGAATTGTTTGCTATTCGGGCAGGCAGGAACAGGTGCTGGATCAGCTGAAAAATATATTACAACCTGTTTTGCTGGTCTACGGCGAAGAAGACTCCCTTGCACTCAGCCTGGGCCAGGAGTCCTGTGCGGCTATTGGTGGTATTGCTGAAATGCAGGTGGTTTCCGGTAAAGGCCAATTGGCCAATACTCCCATGGATGAATTAATGCAGGTGACACTTCACTGGTTCAATGCCTGTATTCATAAAATACCCAAATACGCATAGTATGTTCAGGGACAGGACTTCTGCAGGACTGGCCTTGGCAGCTGCAGTAAGAAATCGGCAATACAAGGACCCTATCGTAATCGCCATTCCCAATGGTGGATTGCCTATTGCACGGGAAATAGCCCGTGAGCTCAATGCCCCGCTGGATATATTTCCGGTCCGGAAAATCGGTCATCCCGCCAATCCCGAACTGGCTATCGGGGCTGTGGGACTGAAAGAGGCCCTGCTGGTTCCCTATGAAGGCTTGCCCCCTCAATACATCCGGGAACAGATCGGACTCACCCGTAACTATTTGCGGAATCTGGAAACTGTTTTGAAAAAAGGGCAACCGTATGCCACCCTGACCGGGAAAACAGTGATCCTGACGGATGATGGCATGGCTACCGGAAACACCATGATGGCTGCTGCTCAATGGATTAAAGCAGAAAAACCTGCTGCAATCATCATTGCAGTTCCCGTTGCTGCCGCTTCCGCTGCTGAACAACTGCACTTGTACGCTTCAGATATCGTTATCCTGTTGTTGCCCCATTTTTTTGCCGGAATTAATGCCTATTATGAAGATTTTTCCCCGGTAGATGATGCAGAAGCCCTCCGCGCTTTTTGTCCCTGATTGGGAATCTTCAGGAGCTTGAATTATTATCAATTATAATATTTATTTTTAGTTCGGATCAGTCCTATCTCAGGAAAAGGCAATGGTTAGTTAACTCATATGAAAAAGTATATTTCCTTTCTGGCAGGTAAGGTGGAGTTTGAATTCTTCATCTATACGGGGCTGGTTGCGATTGTCTTTAATATCATCTACTGTTTCCTGGGAAGATATGTGGATTATACCGGCGCGGTGATCCTCTTTATTGGCGGACTCGTGATGTCGGTTTGCCTCCCCTTATACAGGTATGGCTATAAAAAAACCGCCCGTGTTTTTTCTTCTGTGGTTTTTAATGGATTGACAGTCTGCATTGCAATTCACCTCGGAAACGCAAGTGGTGTAGCGCTGTATTATTTCCCCTATCTCATTTCGTATTTCCACATTTTCCGGGAAGAAGGGTCTAAGAAAACGGCATATATGTATATGTCGTTCTCTGCATTGGTATTACTGCTAACTGTTTTACTTGTTCCAGAGTACTCGGATCAACAGGTTATGCCAAAAGAATCAGTTGACCTCATTGCCTATTTCACTCTCTTTATCACTTACTTTCTGACCGGAGCTTATTTCGCAATTATTTACCAGTACCAGATCAACCTCAGGGAACGGCTGATGCTCCTCGAACGGCGGAAGAACCGCAATACCCTGGAAGCCTTCTTCATGGCACAGGAGAAAGAAAAAGAAGCGCTGGTCCATGAGTTACGGAATAATATCAACCAGGGTCTGGTGACCAGTAAAATGTTCCTGGAACTGGCAAAGGATAATGCCCGCGATAATGCATTCCTGCAAAAAGGATATGAACTCACCCTGGCCACCATCAATGACATGGACGATCTCTGCGACTTGCTCGATCCCGCGATCATCCGTGAAGTGGGTTTACGGGAAGGACTCGAAGAATACCTCCAGCTTTACCAGGCAAATACAGCTATAGAAGTGGAACTGCAGTTGAATAACGACCGGATTGAAGAAATTCCCCTGACACATAAACTTTCCATTTTCCGCATCATCCAGCATTATCTGAATATACTTTCCGGAAACCCGGAAGGAGGAACGGCACAGATCGAACTGGATTTCCAATACCCCGACCTGAAAATGGTATTGGGTTTCCGGCAACCCGAAAAGGATGCCCCGAAGCCCTTTCCTTCAGAAGCATTTTCACAATGGCGCAGCAGGGTGGAACATTTCGGTGGCAACCTCGTGGAACAGGTCCATACCGGCCAGTTCCGGGTCAATATCGGGATGCGGCTTTCCTGATGGCCTTTGCTAATTGGGTTAATTGAATATATAAGTCCCTCACTGACTTTAACTTAGTAGAGCGGGTTGTTATTTTTACCTATTTACCCCGGTTTCTACCCAATTTCCTTGATTTTCCGGCGTTTTTTGATAAGATTTACGTATCAAATCCAAAAGCTATGAAAACAAAAACACTCCTGCTGGGCCTGGCCCTTGGTATCAGTTTCTTTTCCGCACAGGCTAATCCGGCAGTACCGCTCCCTGTATCGATCCGCCAAACAGCATGCAGTTTCCTTCATTTCCAGGCACACCGTCAACAGAATGGTGTGGCGCTGCAATGGATGGTTTCTGATCCTGCCAGCGTGGTTTCTTTTGTGATCAGTCGTTCATACGATGGAGTGACATTCTATGATATTGATACTGTGCAGCCCGATGCGGCCAAGCTGAATAAATACCTGGATAATTCCGCCTTTCCCGGATATATCTGGTATCAGGTGGATGCAGTGCTCAGTGATGGTACTGTAGTGAGCTCGGTGGTAGAGCAGGTGCGCATCGTCAGCAAAAAATGACCCTGAAACCGGCAACAACTTCAGCTGTTGCCGGTTTCTGTTACTTAAATCCGATACCATGAAACGAACCTTACCCTTTTTACTGGGGGTACTGAGCGTTTTCACCAGTGTTGCCCAGATCACCACACCGGCGATCAAGGCAGGATTTGGTGTAGATGCCGACCTCCGGGCTAATTTCTTCAACGGATTCAACCAGGCAGGGAACGACGACTGGTTCACCACTACAAGTCTGACCGGCCCGGGTATGGGTACGTTTATTATTGACACCACCGGGGCTTCTTATATTCTGAACCGGTATGCTGTAGATCCGGCTTTCCGCCAGCAACCTTTTTTCAGGGGAATGCGTTATCCGCAGTTTTCTGTGGTCAACAACAAGTTGCTGATCGATGGTATTTTCATCAGAGATCACCATGGTGATGACTCCACTGTATTCGCTTCCGGCAGTAACAAGAATGGCATGAGCCCCGGCAGCTGGTCTACCCCCGTTTCCCAGGGCATTCCCGACAAGAACGATATCCTTGACATGTACATGCATGTACGCCGGGATGGCATTAACCTGACCGATTCGCTCTGGTTATTCGGTGGCGTATCGATCGATAATACCACCGGTAACCGGTACTTCGATTTTGAAATGTACCAGACCGATATCTACTACGATAAACCCAGCCTGAAATTTTACGGGTATGGCCCCGATGCGGGGCACACTTCATGGAAGTTTGATGCGGCTGGAAATATCATCCAGGCTGGTGACATTATATTTACGGCAGAATACAGCAGTTCCTCCTTGTCGCAGTTAGAGGCCCGTATCTGGATCAATAAAGCTGATCTGCTCATAACACCCACAGCATTCAGCTGGGGCGGTGTGTTTGACGGAGCATCTGCCGGAGCCACCTACGGCTATGCTAATATACTGCCAAAAACAGCCGGTGCGTTTTATACCGGATTGCAGAGTGTGAATAATACCTGGGCCGGTTCATTCGGCCTGGTCTTGCAGAATAATAATCTCGTGGCAAACTATAGTGCCCGCCAGTTCATGGAATTTTCAGTGAACCTGAGTAAACTCGGCCTTGATCCGCTGGTAACTTCAAATGATCCCTGTAAAATGCCTTTTCGCAGGATCCTGGTGAAATCCAGAGCCTCTACTTCCTTTACCGCAGAGTTGAAGGATTTTGTGGGCCCCTTTTCCTTTTTCCGTGCTCCCCGTGCAGAAGCAGCAGCAGATGTTCCGATCTTCTGTGGCAGTACCGGAGTTGCCAATATAGCCGTCACCAACCCGATTGCAACATCATTGTATACCTGGCGTACCCCTAACGGACATATTGTTTCTGATACAGTTGGTCCGGCCATTGTTGTAGATATGCCCGGCATGTATATCGTGAGCCAGGAGCTGATGGATTCCTGCGGTACTACCTACGCCATGGATACCGTAACAGTTACAAGCGACCCCCTTTGTGTGGTATTAAAAAGCCAGCTGACCCAATTTCAGGCGGGCTGGAAAGGTGAAGCAGCCCTGCTGAACTGGACCGTTTCCAATAACCGGTCCGTAAAACGGTTTGAATTGCAACGGAGCACCGATAACCAGCAGTTTGCTACAGTGGGTGTACTCGATGCTGCCGCGCTGGAGGGAACCGTGCCGTACAGCTACCCCGATGACCTGAGTGCTGTCCAGAAACCGGTATTGTTCTACCGGCTTAAAATGACAGATATCAATGGTCAGATCACTTATTCCGGTATTGTTGCACTGAATAAAAACCTCCTGGTGAGCAGTGGCGTTTCTGTTTTGCCGAATCCGGCACGTTCACAAACCTTTTTAACCCTGCAAACCCGGGCGGCCAGTGGAACGGCTGCTGTAATTACAGTTTCCGGTCCCACGGGCATACTGGTATGGCGACAGCAGGTGATCGTCAATCAGTCAGTAACGGTTATTCCTCTCGACGAGATCGGGCAATGGCCTTCAGGCGTCTACCTGGTGCAGGTCAGTTGTGGCGGAGAACAGTACACTACTAAATTGGTTAAAGTAAAATAAAACGGTCTGGTTTTATAAGAGATACGGTTCCTCAGGGAACCGTATCTTTATTTTATGGCTATGGAATTACTGATTGAACCGGATGCCGGGGCTGTGGCACTACAAGCCGCTGGCTGTTTCAGCACTGTTGCTGCACAAAAGCCCGATCCGCTGTTCTGCATTGCTTCCGGCGATACACCGCTGGGTTGTTACCAGCAACTCGTGAACCTCCGGAATAAAGGGCTGCTGGATACACAACACTGGCAGATGATCACATTGGATGAATGGCTGGGACTGGGTCTGGAAGATGCCGGCAGCTGTGCGGATGTGATCAGCCGGCATTTTACCCGGCCGCTTGGGATACTTCCACAAAACAGTTTTTTCTTCAATGGCAGAACAGCAGATCCACAGTTGCATTGCCGCGAAGCGCAGCAGTTCATAGCGGCAAGGGGCGGCATTGATCTTGCCATTCTTGGATTGGGCATGAATGGCCATATTGGCCTGAATGAACCCGGTACGCCTCCCGATGCTGGCGCACACGTGATGCAGCTGGATGCGATCACGGCTACAGTTGGACAGAAATATTTCCAGCAACCGGTTGCATTACGGCAGGGTATTACCCTGGGATTAGGAGATCTGCTGCAAGCAAAAAAACTGCTCCTGCTGGCCACGGGTTCCCCAAAAGCAGGCATTGTAAAGAAGGTACTGGAAGAAGCGCCACAACCGGGTATTCCTGCCACCTGGCTGAAGACCCATCCGGATTTCACCTTCATCATTGATCAGGCAGCTGCGGGTATGGTATAGATTTCCTTTTTAACAGGTGCCTGAAGTTTTATAATTTTAGCAGCAATGAAGGAACGGAGGTTTCAGTTGCTGGTAAAAATTCTGTTGTTTGGCTGTCTGCTCGTGCTGGCCCGTTTCATTCTATTCAAAAAACCGGTTTCTTACTATAAGAATTATTTCCGTCACGAATACAGCTCCCGCACCATAAAAAAAGGCTGGGAGAACGCTAATTTCAAACCCTTTGCCACTATACAATTGTTTTCCCGCAGCAGGGTGTTACGGACTTCCTATAAAGTCGACAACATCGGGGGAAACATCATTGGTTTCATACCTATTGGTTTCCTCTTGTGCTTTCTCATCCGGAGCCGCTACAGGGCCGTGATCGTATACCTGCTGGTTACCCTTACCAGTTTGTTTTTTGAAGTGACGCAGTTGCTGACGGGATTGGGAGCCTTTGACGTGGACGACCTTATTCTGAATTCCTTTGGAGGGCTGCTGGGGATGTTCTTCTTCCTTATAGTCCGGCCCCTGTTTGCTGCTGATGCGGCTTCCTGATGGCAGTACTTTTCCCACTTTCTTCTTTTTGATGGTAGAGCTTGCGCGACAGCAGGTACATGCCGATATCTGCGAATGTTTTCAGCAAAACAAACAGCAAGGAAGGCGTGATCCCCAGGAATTTCGGAATCAGGATAAACAGGTGCATCGGGATGATCCGCAGGTAGGGCAGGAAAAAGAGCAGTCCGTAGTTGACGGTTTGCGTTTGCTGTAACCGCTTATTGCGGATCAGCGACAGGGTGAGTTCCAGGGTCAGGATCACGGCGGAGATCAGAATAAAGCGGAAGTCGACAGGCCCGTGATTACCCACAAAAATGAAGATGGCATACACCAGGTGGAAGAACTGGTAATGGAACAGGAAAAAGACCGAGGCGCAGCCTTTCGACTGGCCGTTGTTTTCAACCGGTCTGCCATTGATCGTGAGTGATCCGACGTCGAGTGATTTCACTGTAAGCAGGTCGAAAAAATGGAAGAGACCGATCAGCACACTTTGCAGCCAGTAGAGCCAGAGCAGGGTGGTAAAGCTTTCCGGGTGCTGCATATAGAATACAATACACCAGGCATTTACGGCCAGCAGAATCCAGATGGAAGGATCGGTCAGGGTTTTCCGCATATCAGGCAGTGGGCTTTCTACCAAATTACTGTTTTTCCGCAATATGAGCGGCCGGACGCAGCTTTCCGATCAGGGTATAGAGCATGCGCGAGAGTTCGGTGGCGGGGGAGTAGAGGGAGTGGTAAAGTTCCGCTGTTATTTTTTTCTCTTCTTTCAACAGGTCTAAAGTGGCGACTGTCTCAAAAACACTGCCTCTGGCAATGATGTAAAAGTTTCTTTTATCAGCATTGCTGAAGCGGCTGGAACCTTCTGCAATATTTAAAACAATGCTGGACGAACTTCGGCGTAGTTGATTGCGAAGAATCGGATCGATCTCCTTATTGCTCAGAACTTGTGATTGGATGTTGTGGTAGTAGAGTTTTGCTTTCTGATACACCAGCAGTTTTTCAAAGTCAAACATTTTTTGCCGAAAGTATACAGGGCTTGTCATATGAGAAAGGACTCAAAGCAAGTCGGGGTGTATCATACAATAGCAAAAAAGTGTGAGTTTGAGTGTGAAGGGGACTAACACTCAAATAAAGCTTTTATAAAGGAAGATAAATTAAAAAGTGAGAGTTAGAGTTTGAGTGTGAAGGGGATCCACACTCAAACTCTAACTCACACTTCTCTAGTACCCGGGACGGGAGTACTTTTCGCTTTCCCCTATTTTACCGCATTTAATCCCTGAATCGGCTGAAAGCCTTATCCAGACTGAATTTCAGCGTAAAGTCTGATAAAATTCAGGAAACTGGAATAAAGAAAAAGCGTCCCCTGAAGCGTCCCCTGATAAAATCAGCCTTCCCTATATTTGGCAAAATTTGATCCATGGCTACGGCTACTTTCATTCTCAAAGAACCCGGAAGCAAGGAGGAAACTTTGGTGTTCTTCATCTTCCGCTTCAATAATCAAAAGCTCAAATATTCAACCGGACAGAAGATCGATCCCCGTTTCTGGAACAGCGAAGCGCATAAGGCTAGGGAGAGCAGGCAGTTTCCCGGCTATCTGGAATTCAATGCACTCCTGAAGCGGATTGAAGCCACCGCTTTTGATACCTACCGGAAAATGCTGAATGACGGGGTTCCCCCCAACCCGGAACTGATCCGGGAGGCACTCAATACCCTCCTGAATCGCTCTGAAGCGGCTAATAAGTCCAGTCTCTTGGTCTTTGCCCGGAAACTGATCGAAACTTCTGTAAAGCGGCCGAATACGATCAAGCATTACCGCCAAACCCTCCGGTTACTGGAAGAGTACCGGGATCAGCTCCGGAAGGAGATCCTCTTCGATATGGTAGACCTGGCATTCTATGAAGGCTTTATCCGGTTCCTGCAGGGCAAGGGCTACGGCACAAATACCATCGGGGGCTTTATCAAGAACCTGAAAGTGTTCCTGAATGAAGCTCTAGACCGGGGACTGACCCGGAATGTGGATTTCAAGAACAGGCGGTTTAAGACCTTGGAAGAGCCTTCAGAAAGCATCTATTTATCGGAGGCGGAGATCAAGACCCTCTATGAACTGGATTTGTCCGGGAATCCCCGTCTGGATCGGGTTCGTGACCTCTTCGTGATCGGTTGTTATACCGGCCTCCGGTTTTCCGACCTGATCCAGTTAAAAGATGCCAACCTGACCGGAAATGGGCAAATGGCTCGGGTTATGACCGAAAAGACCCGGGAACTGGTCATCATTCCCCTGCATGGCTATATCAAGGCCATATTGCGAAAGCATGGCGGGGTTCCTCCTGAAACGATCAGTAACCAGAAAATGAATGACTACCTCAAGGAACTGGGCGAATTAGCCGGAATAGATGAGCCGGTAACCATCCACAGCACAAGGGGCGGGGAGCGGATTTCGGAAACCTTCCAGAAATGGGAGCTGATCACGGTGCATACTGCCCGGAGATCATTTGCCACCAATGACTACCTCCGGGATGTTCCCACTATTTCCATCATGAAAATAACGGGACATCGCACCGAAAAAGCCTTCCTGAAGTATATCAAGATCAGTCAGGAGGATAATGCCAATAAATTATTGACCCATCCGTTCTTCAATGCGGCATAACCCCTATTTTTGCTAAAATATTTAGTAAATGCCATACTACAGGATCACGGTATGGACAAAGCGGCGCCATAAGCCCTATAAAGGAATCCGACTCATAGAGATCAATAACCCGGATACTGTGTTGCGGCTCGTGAATAAAAAACTTCTGGAACGGATGAATGAACGGGAAATCCTGAAATTGGAAGTTGTGATGTTGCCTAAATCCAGTGATGAGGTCAAACGGTTTCTGGATGCCAACTATAACAAAAACAAGCGGCCATGAGTGATTTAAGCGGTAAAGTGTTCCTGATGCAGATCGAGAAGCACTTAAAAAAGAACGGGGCTAATCTCACCCTATCCCAAAAAATCCTCCTTTTACAGGAATTAGGGATTCTGGATAAAGTGAATGAATTGCCTGTTCTCCAGAAAAGCAAGAACAAGCTGCTGGCTGCCCTGTTATCCGCACATGAAAAAAATGTGGAACAGGATATCAACGAATTGAGCAAAGGGCAGAAATCAGCTCTTTATACGAAGGCCAACCTTAAGAAACTGATCAGGCTATACAAAGACCTGGGCTTTCCGGAAAAGGCTGATCAGGCTGAAAAGGAGTTAATGCGAATTGAGGCTAAGGGCTAAACCGGATAAAATCCGGTAAATAATCAGCAATAAAGGAGTAACTCCTTTGCCTCATCAACCTTAGATACTTTCAATTTTGCTGTATTATACCTGTTTATGCAGCAGATACAGTTTATAGGCATCAGCCCGGAGCAGTTGGTCAGCATGATTGAAAAGCTTATTGAGCTGAAATTCCCCCTGAAGCAAAGCCCTGCTGCAAATTCCCATCAGGAATACCTTTCCCGAAAAGAGGCTGCGGGTTTATTGAAAATTTCTTTACCTACATTAAATGACTGGACAAAACTTGGTTTGCTTAAATCCTATAAGATCGGCAGCAGGGTACTTTACCGGAAGGAAGAAATTGTCCTGTCTCTTGAATCCCTCCAAAAAATGAAGAACAAGCGTTTCTGATTCTACTGAACTTTTGGCTGGATATATTCCGAACCCTGATTGGCACTTCTTGAACGATGATCAGGGTAGGGTAGTACCCTCGTTACCTAAAATCCAAATCCTTTTGAAAACCCCTACGGAGTAAAAATTGGGACTGTGCTCTTCCGGGTGTATTGGACTTGTCCCCCGGAAGATGGTACTAGCAGTTTAACAAGTACCAAACAGTCCAGTTTTTGGACTCTCCCTCCAAAGGGTTTCATAAAAATCCTTTAATAGACAGTTATTTTATGCCAATTTGGCTTGTTTTCATTTTGATCAGTTCTTCTGTAATTTCCTCGTAATAAAATATTTCAACCAGTTTAATATTATTTTCTTCCAGTAATTTCTTTTTTAATTTATCCCGGGCTTTTGTTTTTTCCAGAGCAGTTTTGCCTCCCCAATTTTCTATTGGTTTAAAATGCTGAATACCCTGATATTCAAATCCTGTATTTATTTCAGGAACAAAAACATCAATTTCTAAACCGTTCAGCCATTTAGGGCGGTGGTGAAAAATAACTTCTTTTCCTTTATAAATAGTTTGAATGGTTTTGAAAAGCATAGTTTCTGAAGTCCAGCCTTGTCCGATTTTCTTGTAACCAAATTTCTCTCTTACTATATTTTCGAAACAGTTATTAAGTAAATATTCTTTTTGGCAGATACTTTTATCTAGAATAGATAATTTTTCTTTAGGGTTTTTATACTTAATATTTAAAATTAAATTATTAATAATTTTTTTAAATATAGATTGTTTGATAAAAGGGTAATCAGCTGGAAGCCTACTTCTGATTTTATTTGCTTCCAATTTTAATTCAGATAATTCATTTCGCAGCAAATAAATCTCTTTTGTTTTTTCTGTAGGATTTAAATATACAGGGTCTAATTTCTCTATTTCAATATACCAGTTGTAGTACTGTTTAAATGTACCCCCATACATGGGGTGCATTGCTCTTATGGTAGGCTTTTTCGAATTACAACAATGACAAATTTTGTCTTTGTATTTTATAATTTCATCAATTGGAAGCTTTGTATCAAGAGAAAGCTTTGATATTTTTTCAGGAAATACACCAATTGGTAATGGGGCATTAGATAGAGGGTCTTCGTTGTTTTTTTGAGGTCTGTAAGGAATATTAAGAATATAATGATCTAAAATCCTTTTCATGCAAGAGCAAAAGAAAGCTTGCGTGTATTCAGTTTCTGAAAAACAAATAAAGATTCCATAAACACCAGGGTAATGTGCGTAAGGTAATGGCAATGATTCTTTAACAATAGCATTATTGATAATAATATTGGAAAGATCATTTTTTTCATTTTCTGCCATATTTTCTAAATGCTTGAATTGTTTGATAGTATCCAAAAGCAAGAATAATTCGTGCGATAAAATCTATTAAATATGAAACCCAATTTACTCTGACTGTTTTTATTTCAGGCTCATTAAACAATGAAGAGGTATCAAAATATCGAATAGGATTTATAAACTTTAGAAAACTTTTTACACCATTAATATTAGCTTTTAATACATCAATACTATTCGAAAACCATAGTGAGATTAAAAGAAGTAAAAAGAAAATAAATCCAAATGTACAAATAAATAAAAGTCCTTTTGTCCAAGATCGATCAAAATTGTTTGATATTTTACTCGTGTATAATTGAAACCTTGTTCCAAATGTTTTTTTGGACTTCTCTAATGAGAAATAATAATTTTCAATTTCTAGTGATTTATAGTGCAATTCTTCTGCAGTTTCGCCTTGTTTTTTATAAATAGAATGTAGTTGACTATAGAAGAACTTAGCATCCCGGTGTAATTCTCGACCTTCCCCTTTTAATTTTTCAGGAAACTGTGTCGAAGCTATAAAAATGTCTAATATTTTTGAATTCTTAAATTGAAGGTTTGAATTTTTAAAATTGCAAAGTAAAAAAATGCATTTCCCTAAATCTGAATTGATTATGGAAAGTTCTCCATTGTTATTACTATTACAATCTCTAAACTTTAAGTTCCCAAGGTTTGTGAATTCGAAAATTGCGATATTATTTAATGCAATATTAGTAAATGAGAAATCACTTTCTTTTTTGAGTGAACCAGTTAATATTAATTCATCAAAATTTGACTTATTACATTTTATATTTTCGAAATTTGAACAATTGATTTCGATATTTATTAACGGACATTCATTGATAATAAAGTTCCTTACAATTTGATTTTTGTAAAATTCCACTAAAGAAAAATTCGATTTCTGGAATGTTAAATATTCAATTTTTGATTCAAAACTCAAATTGAGTTTATCTATGCTTAATTTTGAAAAATTTAGTTTGTAATTTTCAGGTTTAAATTCTTCTTCCGTTGTGATACCAAGGTTTTCGCAGAATAAGTTTTCAATATATATATAGCTAGTTTGGGAAAAGGATAAATTTATAATTTTAGATTTATTCGTTACATTTTTATTTGATAATGTAAAATTTGAACATATTATTCCTTTGATATTTAAAATTGAAGTTACGTTTAAGTCAGATAATGTTATTATTTCTTTACTCCCTTTAAATTCTAATATTGAATAATCGTGTATATTAATGTTTTTAAAAGTTTGGAGTTTTTCAATTCTTATAGAAATATCAAAACCGCTTTCAAAAGTGCAATTTTCAAAATAAAAAGATGGGCCATTTAATTCAGTATGGCTTATTGTTACTTTGTTTTTAAAT
>JBGAQC010000005.1:0-266108 GCA_044220945.1 Chitinophagaceae bacterium
TATACAGTTGGCAACTCTGTACAACCCCCAATCCCTTGAAAATCTTACATTAGCTTATGAAACTCCTCTATTTTCTTTCCGCCATTGCCCTCTTCGGCAGCTGTGCCCAGCCGGCCGCACCAGCCCCCGATGACATCTTTGCCGATTCCCTGGATGCCTATATGCGCACACTGGTTCCAGCTGATGGCCCCGGCATAGCGGTACTGGTGGCGCGGCCCGGTGGAAAGGTCTTATTCAGCAATGGCTATGGCCTGGCCGATCTGAAAACAAAAACTCCGATCACCCCCTCCACCCTATTTAATCTGGGTTCCGTCACCAAAACCATGGTAGGGATTGGTATCCTGCAACTACAGGCCGCGGGGAAATTATCTGTAGAAGACCCCATACTCAACTATTTTCCTGACTTTAAGATCAAAGCACTAGTCAAAGATATCCGGATCAAACACCTGCTTTCCCATACTTCCGGACTGCCCGATAACCGGCCGGTGGCGAAAGACAGTATATTCTTTTTGACTGCCAACGACGCACAGAACTGGGCGCCCATCCTGCAAAATGATTCCCTGCTGTTTGAACCGGGAGCGGAATTCGAATATTCCAATCCGGCTTTCAACGGACTGGCCCTGATCATTGAAAAAGTGAGCGGCATGAAGTGGCAGGATTACCTGAAAAAGAATCTCTTTGAAAAAGCAGGCATGTCCACCAGCCTCTTTACCGATGGCGCCTTTCCCGATACCGGTGTAGCCCATGCCTACCAGCAGGTTAATGGAAAATGGGAGGAATACGATTTTGGCGAATATCCCACCTTCTGCGCAGCGGGTAATGGCGGGGGCTGGAGCTCTGTAGAGGGACTACTGAAATATGAAGAAGCCATCCAGAAGAATATCCTGCTCGACTCTGCACTGATGCACCGGGCCCGGTCTGTATTTCGCCCGGAGAACTGGAAAGATACTGCCGCCCCCTTTACCGGATTCGACTGGTTTGTACGCCCGCTTGCCGGCTGGAACTCGGTTGGGCATACAGGTGACCAGGGAGGCTTCCGCGCCGATTATTTGTACTTCCCGGAACAAGGGTACTTTATTGCAATACTGAGTAATGGCAGCCAGGAGCTGGAAGGGGTAAGGGCGAAAATTGTGGAATTGTTGAAAAGCGAGAAGCCAGAAGCTAGAAGCAAGAAGTAAGAAGCTAGAAGCGAGAAGGTAGAAAGGAAAAGGCGTAAATTGCACTCCCACTGTCTACTGTCTACTGTCTACTGTCTCATAAATCACCGCAGCCCCCTGCCCCACTCCAATACACATCGTCGCAAGTCCGTAACGGGAACCGCGCCGGCGCATTTCATGTAAGAGTGTTGTGGAGATGCGGACCCCACTGCAACCGAGGGGATGACCGAGGGCTATAGCGCCACCGTTGACATTTACTTTTTCCAGATCAAGACCCAGGTCATGTATACAGGCAATGGACTGTGAAGCGAAGGCTTCATTCAATTCTATAAGGTCGATATCGTTTACGGACAGTTCTGCACGTTGTAAGGCTTTTCGGGTGGCTGGTACGGGACCGATCCCCATGATGCCCGGATCCACACCAGCTACTGCCATGGAAACAATTTTAGCGATCGGTTGCAGGTTGTATTTTTCCAATGCCGCTTTATTGACCAGCAGCATGGCCGCTGCACCATCGTTAATGCCGGAGGAGTTTCCAGCTGTAACCGTACCATCTTTTTGGAAGGCGGGTTTCAGTGCCGCCAGGCGGTCGAGAGAAGTACGACGCGGATGTTCATCGCGGTCGGCGATCTTCTTGCCTTCTTTTTCTTCCGGCAGTTCCACCGGTACGATCTCTTCCTGCCATTTCAGTTTCTCGAATGCTGCAAAGTATTTTTCCTGGCTGGCCATGGCGAAGCCATCCTGTGCCTGCCGGCTGATATTCCACTGCCGCGCCACATTCTCGGCGGTTTCTCCCATAGAGTAGGGATGATACAGCTCAGCCAATCTTTTATTGGTAAAGCGCCATCCGATCGTTGTATCATATACTTCCGGTGTGCGGTTCCAGGCAGCAGCTGCTTTGGCCATTACAAAGGGAGCTCGGGTCATGCTTTCCACACCGGATGCGATCATCACTTCAGCATCTCCTGTTGCTATTGTCCGGGCGGCCGACATGATCGCATCCAGTCCCGACGCACATAACCGGTTGACGGTTGAACCAGCAACAGATACCGGAAGTCCGGCCAGCAGTGCCGCCATTCGCGCCACATTGCGGTTATCTTCCCCGCTCTGGTTGGCCGCGCCGGCGATCACTTCTTCAATGGCATTCACATCCACACCGGCATTCCTGACCAGCAGGGCCTTGATGGCATGGGCCAACAGGTCGTCGGGGCGGATGCCACTTAATATTCCACCATACTTTCCGATCGGAGTGCGAACAGCGTCAACTACATACACAGGTTGCATAGACAAGCTTTAGTTCTTCAAATATCCATCAAAACAGGCAAATCCGTGCAACCCCCGATTATTGCGTAACTTTGCGGCATGTCAGAAAGTAAAGGCAAGAATATCAGGGAGTTATCTAAAGACGAACTCATCGCTTACTTCGCGGATCTGGGGGAGCCCAAATTCCGCGCCGGTCAGGTCTATGAGTGGCTCTGGCAGAAACACGCCCATAGCTTTGCCGATATGACCAACCTGAGCAAGACCCTTCGCCAGAAACTGGGCGAGGAATTCAGTCTGCCGGCCCTCACCGTTGACGCCACTCAGTACAGCGCCGATGGTACCATCAAATCGCGCTTCAAAACCTTTGACGGACACCTGGTGGAAGGCGTACTCATTCCGACAGAAGACCGTAAAACCGCCTGCGTATCCTCCCAGATCGGGTGCAGCCTGAGCTGCAAGTTCTGCGCCACCGGATATATGGACCGCAAGCGTAACCTGCGTTTCGATGAGATCTATGATGAAGTAGTGCTGATCAACCAGCAGTGTGAGCGGGTGCACGACAAGAAACTCAGCAATATCGTATTCATGGGCATGGGCGAACCCCTGCTGAATTACCGGAACGTATTAAAGGCTATCGAAAAAATCAGTTCTCCGGAAGGACTGGGTATGAGTCCGCGGCGGATCACCGTATCCACAGCCGGTGTAGCCAAGCAGATCCGTCAGCTGGGTGATGATGAGGTCCGCTTTAAACTGGCCCTCTCCCTGCATGCCGCCAATGATGCCAAACGCAACGAGATCATGCCGATCAATGATACCAACAATATCAAGGAGCTCATTGACGCATTGAACTATTTCTATAAGAAGACCGAGAACGAGATCACTTTCGAATACATCCTCTTCAAGAATTTCAACGACAGCCTGAAAGATGCCGAAGAACTGGTGAAGATCTACCGTCAGGTGCCTGCCGACCTGGTGAATATCATCGAATACAATCCTATCGATAATGCCACATTCGTGAAACCGGATGAGAAAGTAGTGATGCAGTTCATGCAGTATCTGGAGCGCAACCGGGTGAATGCCCGCCTGCGCAAGAGCCGAGGCAAAGATATTGATGCCGCCTGCGGACAGCTGGCCAATAAAGACAATTAAGCAACCCTCCCTAATACCATTATTGTGAGCAACAAACCCTTCGAGAAATTCCAGAAACAGGAAAGCGGCGCGAAGAAAAAAGAGCGCATCCGTCAGGAGAAGAAAAAGATCCGGAAGGAAACCAAGGAATATTTCGACAAGAAAAAGGAAGAGAAGCGGATGCTCCGGGCACAGGCAAGGGGTGAGGGACCTGTTGCCGGTGGGGAACGGAGACCTGGGTTGCGGATTGACAAGGAGGATCTGCGGAAGATGAGGGAGCAGAAGACAGTAGGCAGTAGACAGAAGACAGGAGACAGAAGAGAGAAGACAGAAGAGAGAAGAGAGAAGAAAGAAGAAAGAAGGGAGAAGCCTGTTCTCAAAAAGGCTGATACGCTAAAAGCAGTTGGATCGAAAGCGGATACGGCAACGGCGGCCAAACCATCTGCAGGTGCTTCCGAGACCATGCCGTTGAATAAATTTATTGCACATGCAGGGGTTTGTGCACGGCGCGATGCAGCGGATCTGGTGAAAGCGGGGAAAGTAAAGGTGAATGATCAGCTGATCCTCGAGCCCGGATTCAAGGTATCGCATAGTGATGTGGTGAAAGTGCAGGGTAAGCAGGTGACTGCCAAAAAGAACTTAGTCTATATCTTATTAAATAAGCCGAAAGATTTTATTACCACTACTGAAGACGACCGCGGCCGCAAGACGGTACTGGATATTGTGAAGAGTGCCACCACGGAGCGGGTTTACCCGATCGGCCGCCTGGACCGCAATACCACAGGTGTATTACTCCTTACCAACGACGGGGAACTGGCGCAGAAGTTGTCGCACCCCAGTTATGAAGTGAAGAAGATCTATGAAGTGACGCTCGACAAGCAGTTGACCAAGGCCGATTTTGACCGGATCATGGGAGGCATCACCCTGGAAGATGGAGTGATCACTCCTGATGCCATGGCCTGGCCCGATACCAAAAACCGCCATATAGTGGGCATTGAGATCCACAGTGGCAAGAACCGGATCGTACGCCGCATCTTTGAATCCCTCGGTTATGATGTGAAAAACCTCGACCGGGTAATGTATGCCAACCTCACCAAGAAAAACGTAGAGCGGGGCAAATGGCGTTTCCTTTCTGAAAAAGAAGTGCGCCTGTTGAAATTCCTCAACGCATCCTACAAGAAAAAACCCAAGGCCTGAACGGCATGAACTACAAACCCGAGATCATAGCGGAGCATGAGGAGTGGGTGGCGGTGAACAAGCCCTCCGGACTGCTGAGTATTCCCGACCGGGAAGGCAAGGACATTTCCCTGAAAGTGCTGTTACAGGAAAAGTATGGCAATATCCTGACCGTGCACCGGCTGGACAAAGACACCAGTGGGGTGATCGTATTTGCCCGTACCGAGGCCATGCACAAATACCTGAGTGAGGCTTTTGAAGGACGTGCTGTTGAAAAATATTATTACGGATTGGTTACCGGCACCCTGCTGGAAAAATCCAAGCATATTGAAGCGGCCATCATGGAGCATCCGGCCAAACGGGGCACGATGATCGTGAGCAGCAAAGGCAAGATGTCGATCACCGACTACGAAGTGGTGGAAGAACTGGGCCGGTACAGCTGGCTGCAGTTCCGGATCCATACCGGACGTACGCACCAGATCCGGGTGCATATGAAAAATGAAGGGCACCCGATCGCCTGCGACCCCCTATATGGCGATGGCCAGCCCATCTTATTATCTGCTTTAAAGAAGAAATTCAAACTCTCCAAATACGAAGAAACGGAGCGCCCGCTCCTGGGCCGCCTGGCCCTGCATGCTGCCGAGCTGAAGATCCCCATGCCCGATGGAACGGTGGTGGAATTAAAAGCTGCCTTACCGAAAGATTTGTCGGCGATGTTGAATCAGTTGCGCAAGGTTATAAAGAAATAATAGCCGGGAAGGCGGAAAGGCGGGAAGTAATTTAACAGTTTTGTAAAAACCTAATTACTTTCTTTTGCGAATAGCTTTTTTTTTCGTTTTTTCATTTCCTCCGCAATCATGGCACTTTCACCTCCTATTGCTTCGAGCTGGGTAATGATATTGCTGTAACTGGCTTCATCCCGGTTCTGGCTCAGCTTGAAAACGTTATCGAGCTTTTCAGCCCGGATCTCGAAGCCGGCAATGGCGGGCAGCATTTTGCTGGTATAGTCTTCGGAGAGATTATCGAAAACAGTAGGTGAGGCAGTATCCCCTTTTTCAAATTTCAGGGTTAGCCGGCGCATGAAATCTGCCAGCTCTGGAGATGTCATAAACCTAACTTTTCCGGCAACATGCACACTCATATAGTTCCAGCTGGACCCGCCGTGCGGATTCGTATACCAGGTGGCGCTGACATAACAGTGCGGCCCGGTGAACACCAGCAGGGCCTCCGGATTTTCCATGAAGGCCTTATGGTGATCGGTATTGCGCATGATATGCCCTTCGAAGAAAAGTTCCCCATCGCGTTCCCGCAGGAGTACAGGCACCTGTGTTGCCACCTGGGCGCCAGACTGGAAACTGCCGGTGAGAAAGGCAAATGGATGGGCTTCGATAAAAGCCAGAATCTCCTGGCGGTCTTGTTCCTTGAAGTATGAAAAATTATACATGTCAGACGGGAAGACGGTAAGTCGGAAAGTCCGTAAGGATTCATTACTCACTACTCACTACAGGCTACTGACTACCGACTACTGGCTACTTTCTACTACACAAGGTACGAGAATAAGGTATCATCCTTGTTAATTTCCGTGTAGTTGATATTGTACTGTCGCATATTCTCCATGAGGGCATCATAGTCTTCCCGGTGCTTGAGCTCCACGCCTACCAGCGCGGGACCGGTTTCCTTGTTATGCTTCTGCATGTATTCAAAGCGGACAATATCGTCGTTCGGGCCGAGGACCTGGCTCACGAACTCTTTCAAGGCCCCGGGGCGCTGGGCAAAGCGGATGAGGAAATAATGCTTGAGTCCTTCGTATTGCAGGCTGCGTTCCTTGATTTCCTGCATGCGGTCGATATCGTTATTGCTGCCGCTGATGACGCAAACCACGGTCTTGCCTTTGATCTGGTCGGCATAATCGTCGAGACAGGCGATGCTCATGGCTCCTGCCGGCTCCACCACAATCGCGTCTTCATTATACAGGCGCAGGATGGTGGAACAGATCTTCCCCTCGGCTACGAGATGCATATCATCCAGCACTTTGCTGCAGATATCAAAAGTGACATCCCCGATGCGTTTTACTGCAGCACCATCCACAAAGCGGTCGATGGCCTCGAGAGTTACCGGATGACCGGCTTTTAATGCTTCAAGCATTGATGGGGCCCCTTCAGGCTCCAGTCCGATCACTTTGGTTTTAGGAGAATAGGTCTTGAAGAATGCGCCCATACCGGCTGACAAACCGCCACCGCCAACAGGCACAAAGAGGTAGTCAATATCGCTGAGGTCTTCCAGTACTTCAACGGCAACGGTGCCCTGTCCCTCAATGATCCGGAGATCATCAAAAGGCGGAATAAAGGTCATGTTGTTGCGCTCAGTGAATTGCTTGGCTGCCGCAGCACAATCATCGAAAGTATCGCCAACCAGTTTCACTTCGATAAATCCATCGCCGTGCATACGGGTCTGGCTGATCTTCTGGTTGGGTGTGATCACAGGCATGAAGATGACACCATGCGCATTCAGCTTTTTACAGCTGTAGGCAAAGCCCTGGGCATGGTTACCGGCACTGGCGCAGACCACGCCTTTTTTCAGTACTTCTTCCGGCAGGCTGCTCATCATGTTATAGGCGCCGCGCAGTTTGTAACTACGCACTACCTGCAGGTCTTCCCGTTTCAGGTATACATTGGCTGCATACTTGCGGGAGAGGTTGGCATTGAATTGCAGCGGCGTGCGGTTCACGACTTTTTTGAGCCGCAACGCTGCAGTTTGAAAGTCCAGCTGTATATTAAAAGTAATCATTATTTACCTTTCAAATAATGTGGAAATGTGAAGATGTGGAAATGTGGAAATGAATACCACTTTCCTACTCAATTGCCTGCATTTTCACATATTCACATCTCCACATTTACACATTATTCTATTTCCCCGGTTGATTTTCGGGACGCAGCGAACGCACGGTCTTACCCGCCTGCCACATTTCGCTTTCGCGCAGTTCTTTCAGTTCCTCGTCCAGTTTCTCGCGGTAATCGGGCTGGGAGTTGGAATCGATGGAACGCTGGCTTTCCTTACCGGTAGCTACAGACGTGTATAGGTCATTGAATACGGGCAGGGTGGCATCGCGGAATTTCTTCCACCAGTCGAGCGCACCGCGCTGGGCGGTAGTGGAACAGTTGGCATACATCCAGTCCATGCCGTTCTCGGCTACGAGGGGCATCAGGCTCTGGGTCAGCTCTTCAACAGTTTCATTGAACGCTTCTGAAGGGGAATGGCCTCTTTCGCGGAGTACCTGGTATTGGGCAGCGAAAATACCCTGGATGGCACCCATCAGGGTTCCACGCTCACCGGTAAGGTCGCTGTATACTTCTTTCTTGAAATTGGTTTCGAACAGGTAACCGCTGCCTACAGCAATACCGAGGGCGATCACACGGTCTTTTGCCTTACCGGTTGCATCCTGGAAAATGGCATAAGAGCTGTTCAGGCCACGGCCCTGGAGGAACATCCGGCGCAGGGAAGTACCGGAACCTTTGGGGGCTACGAGGAATACGTCCACATCTTTGGGAGGAACGATACCGGTCTGCTCGTTAAAGGTGATCCCAAAGCCATGGGAGAAATACAGGGCTTTGCCGGGAGTGAGGTGCTTCTGCACGGTAGGCCAGAGGGCGATCTGGGCCGCATCGCTGAGCAGGTAACAAATGATGGTACCGCGCTGCAGGGCTTCCTCTATTTCAAAAAGTGTTTCACCCGGCACAAAACCGTCTTTCACGGCTTTATCCCAGGTCTTGGAATTCTTTCGTTGTCCAACGATCACGTTGATACCATTATCACGCTGGTTGAGGGCCTGTCCGGGTCCCTGTACACCATAACCGATAACTGCTACTGTTTCATTCTTCAGTACTTCCTGTGCTTTCGCCAGCGGGAACTCTTCCCGGGTGACTACATTCTCTTCAACGCCACCGAAATTTAATTTTGCCATTGTTGATTGTTTATTGAATGTTTAATTGATAACTAACAATTATTGAACTATCTACTGTCTTCTGTCTACTGTCTACTTTTCTACATCGTAAACACTTTCTCCTGCTCTCCGAGGTACTCATTCTCCACGGCTTCTTCTCCTGGTTCCGCGCGTTCAAAATCCCGCAGTTTCTTGTGGAAACCTTCGCTGGTTTTGATGATGGCCACGCGGGCGCTGCGCACGAATTCGATCAGTCCGAAGGGTTCGAGTACTTCAATGAGCTTGTCGGTTTCCTCGCGGTGACCGCTGGTTTCGAAAATGGTATAGTCTTTACGGATCAGGACTGCACGGGCACCATGTTCCCGGAGCAGGCGTTCCACTTTCACTTTTTCAGCGATCTCGTCGGTTGGCACTTTATAGAGGGCCAGTTCCTGCCAAACGATCTCATCTGCTGTATTATAATAAGCCTTCAACACTTCTACCTGCTTTTCGATCTGGCGGCAGAGCTTACGCACCACTTCTTCGGTTTCATTGATAACAATGGTAAACCGGTGCACACTTTCCACTTCGCTGGGCGAAGTGTTCAGGCTCTCGATATTGATCTTCCGCCGGGAAAAGATGATGGCGATGCGGTTCAGCAGGCCCACCTGGTTCTCGGTGTATACCGTAATGGTGAATTCTTGTTTGTTCATGTTGCTTGATTTGGATATTGTCAACTAAACCTCTTCTTTACTTAACACGATCTCCGCCACACCCCTGCCCTGCGGCACCATAGGGAATACGTTATTCTCCTTACCCACCATCACTTCGAGCAGGTAGGATCCTTTATGATCGAGCATTTGCTGTACCGCGGCTTTCAGATTTTCCCGCTGGCTTACGGATTGACCGGCGATGCCATATCCTTTGGCCACCTGCACAAAATCGGGGCTCTGGATATCTACAAAGGAATAGCGGCGCTCGTGGAAGAGTTGCTGCCACTGGCGCACCATGCCCAGGAAATTATTATTGAGGATGAGGATCTTCACTTCTGGTTTGTACTGCATTACAGTTCCCAGCTCCTGGATGGTCATCTGGAAACCACCATCACCGATCACAGCGATCACAGTACGATCCGGAGCACCCATCTTGGCACCAATGGCAGCCGGAAGGGCAAAGCCCATGGTACCCAGGCCACCGGAAGTGATATTGCTCTTGGAGTTCTTCATCGCTGCATAGCGGCAGGCCACCATCTGATGCTGGCCCACATCTGTAACAATGATAGCTTCGCCCTTGGTAATTTCATTGATCGCACCGATCACTTCACCCATGGTCATCACCTCTCCAGAGGGATGCATTTCAGGCTGGATCACTTTATCATCTTCTTTCTTTGCATAGTCTTTAAAGCGCAGTAGCCATTGTGGATATACTTTGGGTTCGAGCAATTCGGTGAGCATCGGCAGGGTTTCCTTGCAGTCTCCCCATACGGGCACTGTTGATTTTACATTCTTGTCGATCTCTGCCGGGTCAATGTCGAGGTGGATCACTTTAGCCTGTTTGGCATATTTATCCAGCCGTCCGGTTACCCGGTCGTCGAAACGCATGCCTACAGCAATGAGCACATCGCATTCATTGGTGAGTACATTGGGGCCATAATTCCCGTGCATACCCAGCATGCCGACTGCCTGTGGGTGGTCGGTAGGAATGGCACTCATCCCCATAATGGTCCACGCAGCAGGAAGTCCCCCTTTCTCTATGAATTTTTTGAATTCTTTCTCTGCTTTACCGAGAATTACACCTTGTCCGAATATCACGAAGGGGCGTTCTGCGGCATTGATCAGGGCAGCAGCCTGCTCCACATACGACTTACGTACATTGGGCTTGGGCCGGTAACTACGGATATGATCACAAATTGAATACCCTTCGAAATTCACTTTCTGCATCTGGGCATTCTTGGTGATATCCACTACTACCGGTCCGGGACGACCGCTTTTTGCGATATAGAAGGCCTTGGCCAGTGTTTCGGCTATTTCAGATGCATCGGTCACCTGATAATTCCACTTGGTTACCGGCGTGGTAATATTGATCACATCGGTTTCCTGAAAGGCATCGGTGCCCAGCAGGTGGGCAAACACCTGTCCGGTAATGCAGACCACCGGAGTGCTGTCGATCTGGGCATCGGCCAGTCCGGTGACCAGATTAGTGGCACCGGGACCGCTGGTGGCGAAGACCACCCCGCAACGGCCGCTGGAACGGGCAAAACCCTGCGCTGCATGAATAGCACCCTGTTCGTGACGAACCAGGATATGATTGAGCTGATCGGGGTGATCGAACAATGCATCATAAATCGGCATGATGGCACCACCGGGATACCCGAAAATGGTGTCCACACCTTCAGCGATCAATGAACGCATGACAATCTCGGAACCGCTCAGTTCCTCAATCTTCGTCGGTGACGCAGCCTTCTGAGGCTGACTTAACGTACTTGGCATATTTAAAGAGAATTCCTTTAGTGGCTTTTAAATCGGGTTGTTTCCATGCATTGCGGCGGGCCTCCAGCTCGGTATCACTGATCTTCAGGGTGATGGTATTGTTTACCGCATCCAGTTCAATCGTATCGCCGTCTTTCACCAGGGCAATTGTGCCGCCCACATGGGCTTCGGGTGTGATATGACCTACTACAAATCCATGGGTGCCGCCGCTGAAACGGCCATCAGTGATCAGGGCTACTGATTTACCGAGTCCGGCACCGATAATGGCTGAAGTAGGCTTGAGCATTTCGGGCATGCCGGGTGCGCCTTTGGGACCCACATAGCGGATCACCACCACATCACCGGGTTGCACTCTTTTATTTTGTATCCCTGCAATCAGTTCTTTTTCGCCATCAAACACACGGGCCGGTCCCTCAAAGCGTTCACCTTCTTTGCCGGTGATCTTGGCCACACTGCCGCCGGTTGCGAGATTGCCGTACAGCATCTGCAGGTGCCCGGTAGCTTTAAGCGGTTGTTCCAGCGGGAAAATGATCTGCTGGCTTTCAAAATCCAGATCGGGAACGTTCACCAGATTTTCTGCAAGTGTCTTACCGGTTACGGTGAGGCATTCACCATGCAGCAGTCCGCTTTTCAGCAGGTATTTCATTACAGCAGGAACACCTCCTTTATCGTGGAGGTCCTGCATCAGGTATTTACCACTGGGTTTCAGATCAGCGAGCAGAGGAACACGGTCACTGATCGCCTGGAAATCACTTAAGGTCAGGTCAATGCCTACACTGCGGGCAATAGCGATCAGGTGCAATACGGCATTGGTGCTGCCTCCTAGTACGGTGATCACAGTAAGGGCATTATCAAATGCCTTGCGGGTCATGATATCGGAAGGCTTAATATCTTTCTCAAGCAATATTCGGATGGCTTTTCCGGCATCCTCACATTCCTTCTTCTTTTCATCACTGAGGGCAGGATTGGAAGAAGAATAAGGCAGGCTCATGCCCAATGCTTCAATTGCTGAAGCCATGGTATTGGCGGTATACATTCCGCCGCAGGCACCGGGCCCAGGGCAACTGTTCATGACAATGCCTTTAAAGTCGGCTTCGTCCAGATTGCCGGCGATTTTCTGTCCCAATGCCTCAAAGGCAGAGATAATATTCAGGTCCTGACCTTTGTAGTGTCCGGGAGCTATTGTTCCTCCGTATACCATAATGGCTGGCCGGTTCAACCGTCCCATGGCCATTACAGAACCCGGCATATTCTTGTCGCAGCCCGGCAATGCGATCAGGGCATCGTAATATTGGGCACCGCATACGGTTTCTATACTGTCGGCTATGATATCGCGGCTTACCAGTGAATACCGCATGCCGTCGGTACCATTACTGATGCCATCGCTCACACCAATGGTATGAAAGATCAGTCCCACCAGATCCTGTTTCCAAACGCCGTCTTTCACCAGCCTGGCCAGATCGTTCAGGTGCATATTACAGGTATTGCCGTCATAGCCCATGCTTACGACACCCACCTGTGCTTTTTTCAGGTCTTCTTCTGTTAGTCCGATTCCATACAGCATGGCCTGTGCCGCGGGCTGTGTGGGGTCCTGGGTGATGGTTTTGCTGTATTTATTCAGTTCCTGACTCATAGTCTTAATTACTCCTTGTGGTCTTAGATAATTGTTGACTTGCGCAACTCTATATTCTCTTTATTGATGGTACCTGGGATCTTTCCGGATACATAATCAGCAATCAGTTCGCCGATCGTGGAAGTGAAATAAAAATTCGTTCCATCGATATCCTTGGTCACAAATCCATTCTGCAGGGTCCACTGGGCGGCTTCACGGATCACGCCGGCTTCCTTGTTGAGGCCGAAATGGTCGAGCAGCATGGCGGCAGAAAGAATGGAGCCCAGCGGATTGGCAATATCCTTGCCGGCTGCCTGGGGATAAGAACCATGGATGGGTTCAAAAAGGGCCGCGCCTTTACCAATGGAGGCCGAAGGCAGCAGTCCGAGTGAACCACTGAGTACGCTGGCTTCATCGCTGATGATATCGCCAAACATGTTCTCGGTGAGGACCACATCAAATTGTTTCGGATTGAGGATGATCTGCATGGCGGCATTATCCACGAAAAGAAAATCAACTGCCACATCACTGTACTGCGGTGCCAGTTCCTGCACCACTTTGCGCCAGAGACGTGATGTTTCCAGCACGTTGGCCTTGTCGACCAGGGTCAGCTTCTTCCGGCGCTGCTGTGCATACTGGAATGCAAGGTGCGACACGCGCTCGATCTCTTCCCGGGTATAAAAGCAATCGTCGGAGGCCGTAGTGCCATCGGCACTGAGTTCTTTCTTTCCGAAGTAAATACCACCGGTCAGCTCGCGGAAGATGACAAAGTCAACGCCTTCGAGTTTATCGGCTTTCAATGGAGAGAGGTGCTGCAATGCAGCATAGGTATTCACAGGACGGATGTTGGCAAACAGCTGCAGACTTTTGCGCAGTTTGAGCAGTCCCTGCTCCGGCCGCACTTTCGCCGTTGGGTCATTATCGTATTTGGGATGTCCGATGGCGCCGAACAGGATGGCGTCGCTGTTCAGGCAGGCTTCGATGGTGGCATCCGGCAAAGGGTTACCGGTTTTGTCGATGGCATCCGCACCCATGAGTTCATACTGGTAGGTAAACTCATGTCCATACTGCGCCGCAATGGCATTCAGCACACGAACGGCCTGCCGGGTGACTTCCGGTCCGATACCGTCTCCTTCAATTACTGTAATATGTTTTTTCATATATCTCTTTTTCAAATAGCTTTTACTTTTTAAATCGGCTAATAGGCTAATCGGCTGATCCCTCAAAAGCCTCGATCTCCGGCTTGATATTCAGCAGGTAATCGATGTCATCAAATCCGTTCAGCAGACAGGTTTTTTTATAGGAATTGATCTCGAAACTTTCTTTGGCGCCTGTAGCAATGATCGTAATGGTCTGTTCGGGCAGGGACACTTCCAGTTCCGCCTTGGGATCAGCCGCAACAGCTGAGAAGATCTGCTGCAGAAATCCTTCACTGACCTGCACCGGCAGGAGGAAATTATTCTGCGCATTATTCTTGAAGATATCAGCGAAGAAACTGCTTACCACTACGTCAAATCCATAATCCTTGATGGCCCAGGCAGCATGTTCGCGTGAAGAACCACAACCGAAGTTCTTGGCGGCCACCAGGATCTTCCCTGAATAGGCTTTATTATTCAGTGCAAAATCCGGCTTGGGCTGGTTCTCGTCATCATTCTCGAAACGCCAGTCGCGGAAAAGGTTCTTTCCGAATCCGTCGCGGCTGGTGGCTTTCAGGAAGCGGGCCGGGATGATCTGGTCGGTATCGATATTCTCCATATTGATGGGAACAACGGAGGAACGGACGGTATTGATCTGCTTGCTCATTATTTAGTGCTGCGTTTTACGTAATACGTTTTCAATTTTTTGCTCACAATAGTTCACGGACATCGCTTACTACTCCAGTTACCGCAGCGGCGGCGGCAGTCAGCGGACTGGCCAGGAAGGTTCGGGCATTGGGCCCCTGCCGTCCTTCGAAGTTGCGGTTGGAGGTAGAGATGCAATATTTGCCTGCAGGGATCTTGTCTTCGTTCATACCCAGGCAGGCACTGCAACCCGGCTGGCGGAGTACAAATCCGGCTTCTTCAAATATTTTATGAATGCCTTCTTCACGGGCCTGCTTCTCGACTTGTTTGCTGCCCGGCACGATCCACACTTCCACATCATCGGCTTTCTTTTTCCCTTTCACAAAGGAGGCTACCATGCGGAGGTCTTCAATGCGGCTGTTGGTACAGCTGCCGATGAATACATAATCCACTTTCTGCCCTTTGATGGGTGCAGCAGGCTGCAGTCCCATATACTTGAGAGCCTTTTCAAATGAAGGCCGTTCTTTTTCCTCGATCTGTTCCAGGGCAGGAATGGTACCACTTACCCCAACGCCCATACCGGGATTGGTACCGTAGGTGATCCAGGGGGTGATATCTTCCGCCTTGATATGGATTTCTTTATCAAAACGTGCATCGGCATCGCTGTAGAGTTGTTTCCAGGCTGCCAGTTTGGTATCCCACTGGCCATTACCTGGTGCGAAGAGCCGGCCTTTCATATAATCAAATGTGATATCATCAGGAGCAATGAGTCCGCAGCGTGCCCCCATTTCAATACTCATATTGCAAATCGTCATCCGGGCTTCCATGGAAAGGGAGCGGATGGCGGAACCGGCAAATTCCACAGCATAACCGGTTGCACCGGATGCCGAGATCAGGGAGAGGATATAGAGTACAATATCTTTTGAAACAACGCCCTTATTCAGGGTGCCTTCCACATTGATGCGCATGAGTTTGGGCATGCTTTGCAGCAGGCACTGGGTACTGAGCACCATTTCCACTTCACTGGTACCGATACCAAAGGCGATGGAACCGAATGCTCCGTGCGTAGATGTATGGCTATCGCCGCACACAATGGTCATCCCGGGTTGGGTAATGCCGAGTTCGGGCCCGATCACATGCACGATACCCTGGAAGGGATGCCCAAGTCCATAAAGCTCAACATTATGTTCCGCGCAGTTTTTCTTCAGGGCTTCCACCTGCAGGCGGCTGAGTTCTTCCTTGATGGGCAGGTGCTGGTTGAGGGTGGGTACATTATGGTCGGCCGTAGCAACGGTCTGGGCCGGACGGAAAACTTTGATACCACGTTTGTTCAGTCCGTTAAAAGCCTGCGGACTGGTCACTTCGTGAATAAAATGCTTGTCGATATACAATACAGAGGGGCCGCCATCGATAGTTTTCACGATGTGCTTTTCCCAGATCTTTTCAAATAACGTTTTTCCCATGCTTTTTTATCGTTGATGTGTACTGTCGGTTAAAATTGCGTGGTGCAGAAGCACCACGCCTGCTAAAACTACGCTAATGAGAATGTTCCTTTATGAAACGGTTGCTGCTTCCGGCTGATAGGTGGTGGCCATCAGTTTAAGGTCCTCATCCTGTACTTCTTTTTTGGAGTCGGCCACTTTCAGGAATGCATCATAGAGTACATCAATATCGTTACGGTTGAACTGGAAGCCCAGTTTCTGCAGTCGGTGTGCCAGTGCACTACGACCACTACGGGCTGTCAGTACGATGCGGGAGCCTTCAGCACCCACTTCGTCGGGGTTGATAATTTCATAAGTAGAAGCATCTTTCAGGAATCCATCCTGATGGATACCGGAAGAATGCGAAAAGGCATTGGCACCCACGATAGCTTTATTGGGCTGCACCGGCATCCGCATGATGTCGCTCACCAGGCGGCTCATCGGGTTCAGTTTCTCGCTCTGGATATGCGTATGGAATCCGAGGTGCTTGTGCTGCTTGATCACCATCACCACTTCTTCTAGGGATGTGTTACCGGCGCGTTCACCCAGTCCGTTAATGGTACACTCGATCTGGCGGGCACCGGCAATGATACCGGCAATGGAATTGGCAGTAGCCAGTCCGAGGTCATTATGGCAATGACAGCTCAACACAGCCTTGTCAATATTGGGCACATTGTTGATCAGGTAAGTCATCTTGTCGCCATACTGATACGGGAGACAATAGCCTGTGGTATCCGGGATATTCACGGTGGTAGCACCAGCAGCGATCACTGCTTCCACCACGCGGGCGAGGTAATCGTTATCGGTACGGCCGGCATCTTCGGCATAAAACTCCACATCATCGGTCCAGTTGCGGGCCCATTTCACGCACTGGATGGCGCGTTGCAGGATCTCCTCGCGGGTGGAATTGAATTTGGCTTTGATATGGAAATCGGATGTACCGATTCCGGTATGGATCCGTTTACGGGCGGCGGGCTTGAGGGCCTCACCAGCCACATCGATATCTTTCTGTACGGCACGACTTAAGCCACATACAACGGTATTCTTAAGCGACCGCGCAATCTGGTTTACACTATCAAAGTCGCCGGGACTGGAAATCGGGAATCCGGCTTCGAGGATATCCACGCCCAGGTCTTCCAGACGAAGGGCGAGTTCAATTTTTTCCTTGGTATTAAGTTTACAACCGGGCACCTGTTCGCCGTCGCGGAGGGTGGTGTCGAAGATGAAAATCTGGTTCGATGACATAACGCAATTTTGAGCTGGAAATAAAAAAATTGGCGAGTTTTGGATTAAGTGCTTGCTTGCTATGAGTGGGTACAACCCGCCAGTTCCGAAGGTATTGGGTCTCAGGCCCTCCGGGAAATCAAAATAGGCTTTGGATTACGCTCTACAAAAGGGGTAAAATTGAGATAACCACAAGATTGTCAAGGATTTTTACGATATTTGATTACGATGCCCAACCGCTCCACAGACCCGTTGTTTTTGCTGATCAAATCGCTGGAAAAGGCGGAAAAACGCAATTTCAAGCTGTTTATCAGACGCCATTCCGGATCGGAAGACTTGAAAATGGTACAACTGTTTGATGCTCTGGACAAAATGGAGGATTACGATGAAGAGAGCCTGCTGAAGAAAAACAAGGCCATCCGCAAGCAGCAACTGTCCAATCTCAAAGCCAATCTGTACCGACAGGTGCTGGCCAGTCTGCGACAAATTAAAAATGAAAACAATATTGACCTCCAGCTGCATGAGCAGATGGACTTTGCCCGCATCTTGTATAACCGCGGCCTCTACCTGCAAAGCCTGAAGATCCTGGACCGGATGAAGGAAGTGGCCCGCTCGAACAACCAGTTCACTTACCTGCAGCAGGTCCTCTTTTTTGAAAAGAAGATCGAGACCCTCTTCATCACCCGCAGTATGCAGGACCGGGCCGACAGCCTGACCCGGGAGGCGGATGAAGTGTCGGGTAAACTGACCCTTATTTCACAACTCTCCAATCTCGCCATTGAACTCTATGGCTGGTATGTACGCAATGGCCATGCGCGGAATGAAAAGGATGTAGCCATCATCAATGCCTTTTTTGAAAAGCATTTTCCGGACCGCGCCCGTCAGGTACAGGGCTTTTACGAGCAGCTTTATCTCTATCAAAGCCACTGCTGGCTGAATTTCATCAAACAGGATTTCCTGAACTATTACCGCTATACCCAGAAATGGGTGGAACTGTTTCACCAGTACCCGATGATGATCGAAGTGGAAACCGGGCATTATATCAAGGGGATGCACAACCTGCTCGGTGCGCATTTCGATTTACAGAACTATAACAAGTTCAACGAAACGCTTGCAGCTTTCGAGCATTTTTCACAACGGAAGCTGGTAACAGGAAATGAAAACAACAAGATACTCGTCTTCCTTTACCTCAGCATTGCACGGATCAACCGGCACTTCATGGAAGGTACATTTACGGAAGGATTGAAGCTGGTGCCTCAGATCGAAGAGAAGCTGGATGAATACGAGATCTTCCTCGACCGGCACCGGGTGCTGGTATTCTACTATAAGTTTGCTTCACTTTATTTCGGCAGTGGCGACTATGCTTCCACCATTGATTATCTCAACAAGATCATCAACTGGAAAATGGATCTGCGCACCGACCTGCAGTGTTATTCGAGGCTGCTGCACCTGATCGCCCATTATGAACTGGGGAATTTTGAACTGTTGGAGTTCCTGTTCAAGTCGGTCTACCGCTTTATGGCCAAGATGGAAAACCTCAGTCTGGTAGAAGAAGAGATCTTCCGCTTCCTTCGGCGCTCCTTCCATCTCTCGCCTAAATCCTTAAAGCCGGAATTTGAAAAGCTGCTCGACAAGCTGAAAAAACAGCAACGCAACAAATTCGAGACCCGCGCCTTCGTGTATCTCGATATCATTTCCTGGCTGGAAAGCAAGATCAGTAATGTACCGGTACAGACGGTGATCCGGAAGAAATTCCTGGAGAAGATCAGGGAAGTGTAGGTTTTAACCACATAGGCACATAGTTCTATTCTGCTGCAGTACCACATATTCAGTACACATGAGGGGTAATTTCCACCACTTATTTTTTATAGGTGGCATTCATGTAATTCATTCCCTGCAGGGCGTTCGCATTAAAATCAAACAATGCATTATTTTCCCAGGAGGAGCCGGTGCCCCAGCGGTCTTTCATCGGTGAACTGATCCAGGCGGGCTCCCAGTATTGCAGGCCTTTGCCACCGCCATCCAGGATGGCTTGTGTAAGATCTTTCATGTAGTTCAGCTGTCCAGCAGAACTCACCGGATAATTTGCCACGCTGTCGTTGCCTCCGAAAAGGTTATTGTAGCTGTCCTGATTGTTCTTTGTAAACGGATATGCAGTTTCTACAATGATCACAGGCTTCTGGTAGGCCGTCACGAGTTTACGGATCGTATCAGTGATAGCCGGCCAGGTATTGACTGTAGACCACTTGCAATAATGGGAAATTCCCAGGTAATCAAAATCGGTTACACCTGCCTGTGTAATCACGCCTTTCGCCCAGGCTGGGGCATCCTGAAGCTGGGCCACATGCAATACGATCTTCGGCTTAATGGCACTACTGGCAGAAAAATCTCGTACTGCCTTGATGCCGCTTTTCAGCAATTCACCAAAAGCGCTGTAATTCCCAGCCACCACTTTCCCATTGGGGAAACACATGCCCGGGTTGGTTTCGTTGCCGATCTGTACCATTTCGGGGGTAAGGTTTTTGGAAGCGAGGTATTGCAAAACGGACAATGTGTAATTATATAGGGAATCCTTGAGCAAGGGGAGCGATAACCCGGCCCAGGCTTTGGGAGTTTCCTGTTTGGATGGATCGGCCCAGTCGTCGGAATAATGAAAATCCAGGTTCACGGCCATGCCGGCCGCTTTGGCTCTACGGATGGTTTTCTCCACATCGGCCAGATCACTGTAGCGTTTGCCACCGGTAACAGGAAGATACCAATCGGGACTATGCCAGAGCCGCACCCGAACCATATTGGCACCATGGTTCTTAAAGATCACAAAGGGATCCATCTGTTTTCCAGAGTCCCGGAATACGGCTCCATTATCTTCCAGCTGATTTACATAAGAGAGGTCTACCCCCATATTAATTTCATCCCAGGCATAACTGGGCGGCGGGGGAATGGTTTGGGATTTGGTGGAACAGGCGGCGATACTGAGTGCAAGGAACGGAATGATTAAATACCTGCTTACCATAATACAAATTATAAGTGTAAGAAATTGTACTATAAAGTTAGCTGATCTTCCGGAGACCGGTCCATTCCTTTCATTTTGACAAGACCTCCAGTAATTCCTTATACAAACCCTCCCGGAGCTTTATGGCATCGCCAAACTCCATAACAGGAATTTGTTGCTGATTGAACCGGGTCCATCCGGAAACGCCATTGCCATTGGGATTACCCGTACGGGCAAAATTGATCCAGCACTGGCTCATGGTTTGTTCCAGCAACTGGTCCTGTGCCAGCCAACTGCGTTGCCAGGTATGGAGGGTATGCAGCGCATAGGGCACTTCCGAAGTATGAAATGCGCCGTAATTCGGGAAGCCGGGTTTATCGGGCGGCACATGGCTGAACTGATAGAGGTATGCAGGTTTTTGGGTATAACCGGACCAGCGATAGGGACTGAGCACGGCAAAAGAGAGTAGTCCCAGTTGTTGCAGCGATGCACTTGCTTCTTCCATGGTAGCGTGTGGAAGTAGTTTCAGCAGGCCTTCTGCCTTGTCAGGATATTGAGTCCGGATCTGTTTTTCGAACTGCTCCGGACTGGGCTGCTGAACACCGAATAAAGCGCCATCACCCATGACCCAGCCACTCATGAATGGGACCTGATTGAATTTTCCTGTACTGAATGCCTTGGTGAGATCCAGCGGCAACACCGTTCCGTCCAGTACCGGTCCGAAGCGGAGTCCACCCATACCCATGGATACATTCAAAACAGAATCTGCGGGCAGTAGACGCATTTCAGAAATGGATGCAACGCCTAGTTTTTTCAGGAGCTCCTCTCCTGCCTGTTCCATTTGTTCCCGGGTACCCAGCAGTCTTCCACCCAGCATGCCACCGCTTTGAGCAATCGCCTTATGGAAGAGCCCGGCAGCTTTAGGGGAAGCCACCAAACAGTTCACACTCATGGAACCGGCCGATTGTCCGGCAATGGTTACATTGGAAGGATCACCACCAAATGCAGCAATATTTTCCTTGATCCATTTCAGGGACTGCACCTGGTCGAGCAACCCATAGTTGCCTGAAGTTCCTGTGCCTTCCCGACTCAGGGCCGGGTGTACCAGAAAGCCCAGGGCACCCACCCGGTAATTAATGCTGACAAAAACCACCCCTTTTTTCGCGTATTCTTTTCCGTCATAAATAGCACATGCTGCCGATCCTGAATTAAAGCCGCCGCCATAGATCCAGACAAAAACCGGTCTTTTTTCATTGGGTGTTTTGGCACCCGACCATACATTCAGGTAGAGGCAGTCTTCGCTGAGAGGCTCGGGAGGAGCAATGAATTCTTCTGTCCAGCACATGAAAGGAACAGGCTTGGACTGTATGGGGCTGGCTGCGAATGCCTTACATTCCCTTACCCCTTTCCAGGGTTTGGGGTCAAGCGGAGCTTTCCAGCGCAGCTCACCTACAGGCGGACTGGCGAATGGGATGCCCTTATAAATGGCAATACCATTTTCTGTTGTTCCTTCCACAACACCAAAGCGGGTTTTGGTGCGGGCCAATTGTGCGTTTCCCTGAACATATACAAGAAAACACAGAAGCAGAAATCGGAAATGTTTTTGCATAGCAGAAACCAGGCTGATTACTTATTAGTATTCACTGTAAACACGTAGGTGCCGGAGCCGCGTTTCATTTCGGCATATCCATCTTTAATAGTTACGCCGGAAACCAGTTGCCCATCCTCACGGATCTCACTGCCTGCAGCGGCAGGCACATATACAACAGCTTCTGTATTTACCGGAATAATCACCGTAAATGTCAGTGTTCCCTTGTCGACATTCCATTTGCTGGCGGCCTGCCCATAAGGTGTCATCAGGGAGGCTTCTGCTTTCGTCAACCCTTCGCCAATATGCGGCTTGATACGGATGCGCTTATAGCCTGCCCCTTCATCATCGGTATCCAGTCCGGCCACAACACGGTACATCCAGTCACCAATTGCACCATACGCATAGTGGTTGAAGGAGTTCATGGAAGCGGGTTCAAAGGTGCCATCTGTACGGATACCATTCCAGCGTTCCCAGATCGTAGTAGCTCCCATCTTTACAGGATATAGCCAGCTGGGATAGGATTCCTGCAGCAGCAGTGTGTATGCCATATCCAGGTGTCCGAAACGGCTGAGTACATGACAGAGATAGGGCGTTCCCAGGAAACCGGTGGTGAGGTGGTTACCATAGCGTTTAATGTTATCCACAAGGCGGTTGGCGGCTTCTGTACGCATGGATTCGGGCAGCATATCAAAGTTCAAGGCCAGTACATAGGCGGTTTGTGTGCCGGACACCAGGCGTCCTGAACCGGTAACATACTCTTTCAGGAATGCGTCTTTAATCCGTTTCAGCAACTTATTATAATAAAGCACGTCATCATTGTTCCCCAGCACTGCTGCTGAATTGATCAGCAATTGTGTGGAGTGTGCATAGAAACACTGTGCAATGAGATATTTATCTGTAACAGCCGAGCTGCCGTCATTATCATCGAAGGGGCGGTAGAAGAGCCAGTCACCGAAATGGAAACCTGTATTCCAGAGATCGTTCTTGCTGTTCTTCTCCATATACGACACCCAGTTCTTCATGCTCTTATACTGGGTGGACAAGATCTGTTTGTCGCCATAAGCGAGATACATGTTCCAGGGGATGATATTCGCTACATCGGCCCAGCCAGTGGAACCGGCAGCACCGGGGCCCAGCACATTGGGTACAACAAAGGGAACCGAACCCGTGGGAAGCTGATCGGCTTCCACATCACGGAGCCATTTGGTAAAAAAGCTGTGGGCGTCAAAATTGAAAACGGCGGTACGGGAGAAGGCTTGCGCATCACCAGTCCAGCCCAGGCGTTCATCGCGTTGCGGGCAATCGGTGGGCACATCCAGGAAATTGCCTCTTTGTCCCCACTGGATATTATGCTGTAATTGATTGATCAGCGGATGGGATGATGTGAAGGTTCCGGTAGCTTCCATATCGCTGTAGAGGGCTACAGCTGTGAAATTTTCAGGCTTCAGTTCACCGGGATAACCTTCTACTTTAATATAACGGAACCCATAAAAGGTGAAATGGGGTTCAAAGGTTTCCTTCCCGGTTCCTGCCAGTGTATATGTTGCCGTGGCTTTGGCCGCCCGGAGGTTTTCTGTATAGAAATTCCCTTCCTTATCGAGTACTTCAGCATGCTTTAACGTGATCTGGTCGCCGGCCTGCCCCTGCGCATTTACGATGACCCAGCCCACCAGGTTCTGTCCAAAATCCATGACCTGCTCGCCCCTGGGTGTCTTGAAGATTTTTACAGGCTTGAAGGTTTCATGCTTCCGTACCGGTTCATTGAAGGTGGCGATCAGGTTATCCAGCTTTTGTTCTCCGGTTTTCACAGGTGACCATCCCGCATCATTATAGGAAGCGGTTGTCCAACCAGCAAGTTCTTTCCGGGCATCGATTGATTCGCCATGATAGATCTCGGCAAAGGTTATACTTCCCTGGGAGCATTTCCATTTTTCATCGGTGACAATGGTTTCTTTGCTGCCATCTGTGTAGGTGATCTCCAACTGGGCAAACACGCCGAGTTTCTTGCCGTAGATATCCTTATTATCACCCCAGGCCAGGTATCCTTTGTACCAGCCATTGCCTGCCACCATGCCCAGCGCATTGGAGCCTTGCTGCAGCAGGTCTTTCACATCATAAACCTGGTACTGAAGGCGGGTTGCATAGCTGGTCCATCCGGGTGCCAGATAAGCATCACCGATCCGCTTGCCATTCAGCTTTGCTTCGTACATGCCATGGGCAGTGAGATAGATCAGTGCTGATGTTATTTTTTTTATCAGGTTGAAACCGGTACGGAAATATTGTGCCGGACGCTGCTGCGGATCTTCTGCAAAAGATGCTTCAATCCATTTGGCTTTCCAGCCGGCTGGATCGAGCATACCGGTAACAAAAGATGCCGGCAGGCTCCAGGCAGAGGCTTTTGCATCTTCATCCCAAACCCGTACCTGCCATTGGTAGCGGGTCGAAGACTGAAGGGCAGGACCTGCATAAACAATATAGAGCGACTGGTCGCTGTTGACTTTTCCTGTTGACCACAGCAGTTTTTTACCCTGCATGACCTGGAGTTCATAGGCGGTTTGCCGGGCTCCCTTTTTGTCGGAGAGCGACTGCCAGCTGAAGCGGGGCTTCTGTTCCCCGATACCCACAGGCTCGTGTTTGTTTTCTGTGATCAGGTGATGCACTTTCAGTTGTGCGGAAAGGCTTCCTGCGGCCAGCAAGGGCAGGATAAGTAATACAAGCAATCGTACAGGTTTCATGTTCATGCTGTTTTATAAATCGATAAATGTTTTTGTATCCGAGTGAGTGCTACCAGTTCCGTGGGTAATGGCGCAGTATTCCATTGGTGGTGCAATGCCAAAGCAGCCCCCAATGCCGTGCCCTGCTGCATAGACGCGGCTGCCACCTGCTTATCCGGATAGGCTGCTGCCAGCAGTTGCATGAAGAAGGGATTGCCGGCAAAGCCGCCATCTACAAATATCTGGCTGGTTGCAGGCCCTTGCAGAATGCGGTCCGTAGTTCTTTTCTGCAGGGCCACCAGTTTCAGCATCAGGGCATGGTAAGCTGCCGAAAAATCACTGTATAAGGAGGGATCAAGTGAACTATGCTGCTGCTCACCAAAATTTTCATCAAGGCTGTCAAAAACCTGCTGGTCGGGTTGGAGCAATTTATAAAAGTCCGGCTGCAGGTGAAAATGTGCAGCCATTTTCTTCAGTTCCTGTTCATGTGCGTAACCCAGAAAATAGCGGGCTGCTTTAACCGGATTGCCCTGATATGTCAGGTAACAGAGGCAGTCCTGTTCCAGTTCCGTTGCTGAAAGGGGGATATTATTGAAGGGATTTAAGCTGATGCTCCAGGTTCCTGTCGAGATCAATACAAAAGGATCTGCAAACTGCTGCAAATAGGGGATCAGGGCGGCTGAACTATCGTGCAGTCCGCTGCCTACCAGTATGGTTTGTCCCTGCAGTTCCACAGGCATTACCTGATCCGAAGTAACCAAAGGCGGAAATTTGGCGGCCAGCTCTTCTTCGTATACCCATTGATGGTAGCTATCCTGCTCAAAATCCCACAAACCGGTATGGCACCCGATACTGGTCAGTTCAGTTACCGGATGGCCGCTGATCTTCCAGCTCACATATTGCGGGAGATGCAGGGCATAGTGCATATGCCGGAACACCCTGGGCTGGTAATACTTGATCCGGTAGAGTTGCAGGCCCGAATTCAGGCTGCCCAGACTGGGCGAAGCGGTTTGCCTGCAGAAGTCGTTCTCCGGCCCGTGGTTCCGATAGAAGCGTTGTTGTAAAGTGGAAGGATAGGCTTTGAGGTAATTATAGAGCGGAGTCAGGGTATTCCCATCGGCATCAATATATACAAAACTGGCGCCGTATGCTGATACATTAATGGCTTTCAGCCGGATCTCCGGATCCTGCAACAATTGCGTTACCTGTGTCTGGATCCACCGGTCGAGCTGCTGCAGGTCTTCACAAGGATCACCATCCTCATCAGCTGTTTCCGGCAAGCGGTCTGTGGCTTCCCTGACCAGCTCATACTGCTGATTAAAGAGCAGGACTTTTTTATTCGTCTTGCCGATATCAAATATGCCGATGACGGGTTGCTGTGCCATGAATGGACAATCAATTTACGAACAAGGAACGAGAAAGGGTTTAAAGACCTGTTGCCTGTGCAGAACGGCCTCTTTCACTGATCAGTGTTTCCCTTACCTGGAGTGAACGGAAGAGTTGCAGGGGATCCAGTGCACCTCCGGCCCGTAGCCTTGCTTCGGCCACCAACGGACGCAGGTCGGTCCGGAAAACATTCTGAAGCAATTCCTGTGCCGCAGCCACATCGTTGGCTTCCTGTGCGGCGGTCAGCCTGCTGCGGTCCACCAGCAATGCCTGTGCATAGGCCAGCAGGATGGCTTCTACCGATTGGAGCAGGTCTTCCAGCGGATCTTTCACATTATGGCTGGCATCGATCATCCAACCCAGGTCATTGGCATGATCCATGCCCCGCGCATCCATGCCTTCCACAAGTTCATTGAAGATGAGGAAAAGCTGATAGGGCCGGATACTGCCAACAGTAAGATCATCATCCCCGTATTTGCTGTCGTTGAAATGGAATCCGGCGAGTTTGCCTTCCATTAAGAGGAGGGCGACGATCTGTTCAATATTGGCATTGGGCAGGTGATGACCAAGGTCAACCAGTGTATACGCTTTCGATCCGAGTTTGGTGGCATAGAGCAGGGACTGTCCCCAGTCACCCACCGTCATTGAATAAAAGTTGGGTTCAAAAGCTTTATACTCGATGAATACTTTCCAGTCAGCCGGCAAAGCTGCATAGATCTCCTGCAGGCTTTCCAGCGTATGCTGGAATGCTTTCCGGAAATTCAGTTGTCCCGGAAAACAGGAACCGTCACTAAGCCAAACGGTCAATGCTTTGGAGCCCAGTTCCACGCCATGGCGGATCACTTCAATATTATGCTGGATGGCTTGCTGCCGCACGGCTTTATCGGTATGCTGGAGCGAGCCGAACTTATAACTGAGGGGTTGGCCAGGCTGATCCTGGAAGGTATTGGAATTCACGGCATCGAAACGCAGGTCCAGTTCAGCAGCACGCTGCCGGATAGCAGCATAATCCTTTGGAATATCCCAGGGGATATGAAGGGATATGGCGCCACTCGAACGGTTGAGCGCATGCAGTAAGCCCACATCATCCATTTTTTCTTCGAGGTTACGGGGTTCACCGCCACCTGCAAAGCGTCCGAAACGGGTGCCTCCTGTACCCAACGCCCAGCTGGGAATGGCCACCTGAAAGGCGATCAGTTTTTGGAGGATCTGTTCATAGTCCGGCAGCTCCTCTTTCAGGTGTGCCAGGCGGGCCTGGTGCTTTTTCAGCAGGCTTTCGTTATGTGCGGCAATTGCTGCAGAAGTGATTTTCATATCAATCGTTATGGTAGGTAAAATACGTCTTGCAAGGGAATACTGACCGGCGAGCCATCTGGATTGGAAGCCATGATATCCTTCATATACTGCCACCAGCGTTGCATTACCGGCTCCTGGGGTAATGCATCGAGTTGCATGGCATCATCCACTTCCAGCACACCAAACAAGGACCCATCCTTTTCATCCAGAAAGATGGAATAGTCGCGGATCCCTTTCCCTTTCAGCAACTCCACCAGTTCCGGCCATATTTCATCATGCCGCTTTTTATATTCAGCTGCTTTTCCCGGGAAGAGTTGCATACGGAACGCCAGTCGCATAAAAAGATTTTTGTTTTACTTATCGCACAAAACCCATGGCCAGTCCTCCATCCACATTCAGGACATTACCCGTCGATTTATTCAACAGGCCGCCAACAAAAGCAAAGCAGGCATTGGCGATATCTTCGGGCAGGATGATCTGGTTGAGCAGGGTCCGTTTGGCATAATAGGCCGGCAATTCTTCCACCTTGATCCCATACGCTTTGGCACGGCCTTCTGCCCAGCCTCCGGCCCAGATATTGGAATCGGAGATCACGGCATCCGGGTTCACGGTATTCACGCGGATCTGCTCACTGCCCAGTTCTGCAGCAAGCAAGCGGCTGAGGTGGGCCTGCGCAGCTTTGGCAGAGCCATAACCGGCATTATTCGGTCCGGCGGCAATGGCATTCTTGGAAACGATATTGATGATATCGCCCCCCATCCCCTGTTTCTTCATGACCACTACCCCTTGTTGTGAAACCAGGAACTGCCCCTTTACGAGAATGTCATACAACAGGTCCCAGTCTTTTTCGGTATGCTCGGTCAATGGTTTGGAAATACTGATACCAGCATTGTTCACTACAATATCCACGCCACCAAAAGCCAGGGCTGCTTTTTCAAATGCCGCTTTAACGGAAGCTCCTTCCATTACATTCAGCGGCACGGCCGCCACTTTATCCTTTCCGAATTGCTTACTGAATTCTTCCGCAGCTGCCTGCAAACGTTCTTCATTTACATCGTTCAACACCACACAAGCGCCTTGTTCCGCAAATTTCCGGGCAATGGCCTTACCGATACCGCCACCACTTCCGGTGACGAGGGCTACACGACCTGTGAGTGGCAGGGGCTTGGGCATGCGCTGCAGTTTCGCTTCTTCGAGCAGCCAGTATTCGATATTGAATGCTTCCTGACGCGGAAGGGCGGTATAAGACGAAATTGCTTCGGCGCCCTTCATTACATTAATGGCATTGATATAAAACTCTGCGGCCACACGAGCCGTCTGTTTGTCTTTGGCATATATGAACATACCGATACCCGGCCAGAGGATCACAACCGGATTGGCATCCCGTATCGCAGGACTATTCGTATGCTTACAGGTATTGTAGTATGCAGTATATTCATTTCTATAGGAATCAAATGCCGGTTGCAATGCAGCTTTAATGGCAGCAACATCGGAAAGATCCTGATCGGGTTTCAGGTCAAGCACCAGTGGACTGATCTTGGTCCGCAGGAAATGGTCGGGGCAACTGGTACCCATCGGTGCCAGACGTGACAGGTCCTTGCTGTTAATGAATTCCAGCACCCGGTCATCATCGGTAAAATGGCCGATCATGTTTACCTGCGTGGAGCAACAGCCCCTCAGCAAGGGTGCCAGGGCGGCAGCCTGTTGCAGGCGAAGTTCCGGCGCTGCGGATTGCATCGAGGATCCGCCAAAAACGGGTCCTTTCTTTCCGTAATTCGATTCTAGGTAAGCCGCACATTGTTCGATCACTTCGAGTGTATTCACATAGCTTTCATAAGCCGTATTCCCCCAGGTGAACAGGCCATGAGACCCGAGCATGATACCCCGGATGCCGGGATTATCATTCAGGCATTGCCGTAATTTCAGGCCCAGGTCAAACCCAGGTCGTTGCCAGTCCACCCACCCGATGGTTCCTTTGAACAATTCCTGCGTGATCTGTTTGCCGTCCTTTGCTGCAGCAATGGCAATCGCCGCATCGGGATGCAGGTGATCAATATGCCTGAAAGGAAGCAGGCCATGCAGGGGCGTATCTATTGAAGGTGCTTTTGATTGCAGGTCATAAATACAGTGGTTAAACAGTTCCACCATCTCATCTTCATAAGCCAGTCCACGGTACACCTGCTCCAGGCTGCGCAGGCGATCCACATAAAGTGCCGCCAGGCCATTGCGTTTCATGGTACCAAGGTCGCCGCCGCTGCCTTTCACCCACATCACTTCCACTTCCGCTCCGGTGAGCGGATCCTTTGCCATAGCTTTGCAGGAAGTATTTCCGCCGCCGTAATTGGTCAATCGCAAATCAGCTCCCAGTAGGTTGGAGCGGTAGACCAGCAGGGCCACTTCATCGCCGGCGAGCTTTGCTGCTTCGGCTTCATCCCAGAGATAGGAAACATACTTAAAATTCATATCAACCTGATCGTTTACTAAGTTTACTATGTTTACTGAGTTGGCTGAGTTACTGGTATAACTAAGTAAACACAGTAAAATTTGTTATTTCATTGAATTCCCGATACCAACCAATACTACAGAAAGCAATATGGTTACTATACCGAAAATGAAGGTCTTTTTTGTTTTATCGCTCACCTTACTCCACTCCTTCAGCAGGATCCCCCACATATTTGCCACCAGGATAATAAAGGCCATATGCAGGATCCAGCTACTGGCGCCATTGCCCAACTTGCTTTCACCCATGCCATAAAAGAAGAATTGCAGGAACCAGGTGGTCCCGGCAATTGCGGAGAACAGGTAGTTTTTGGCGAGGGGTGTTTTACTGTCCGTATAATCCGTATACGACCGGTTCTTCACATTCAGGAGCAGCGACCAGACCAGGTTGGTGGCCAGTCCGCCCCAGAGCAGCACCACATAAATCACATTATTCTGATAAAGCGGATCCATTCCTGCACTTACTGCAGCTTCTGCCATGGGTTTGCCCGCTTCGATTCCGAAATTGAAACAGGCGCTCATGATCCCGGAAAAGATCGCAACCAGCAAGCCCTTGGCCAGGTTAAATTCTTCCACGCTGGCTTTCTTGTCAGCATCGGGCAGTTCTTTCTCCTTGAGCATGCCGGCACGGCCGCAGATATAGATTCCCAGCAAGCAAACCACGATACCGGCAAATACGATCCTTCCCCAGGAAGTGGTGAGCAGGTCGTTCAGGGTGGTCTTTCCGGCAGCCGGGTTAAAATTATAATAGATTGAAGGCAGCAAGGCCCCGAATGCAGAGCAGAAACCCAGCACAACAGAATTGCCGAGTGACATACCCAGGTAACGAACACCCAGTCCATAAGTGAGTCCACCGAAACCCCAGAGCACCCCAAACAATAATGTATAACGGATCACAGTTCCCGGTGTGGCCTGGATGATCTCAGCAAATCCTGGCACAGTAAGCCAGGCCGCCAGCGGCGGAACGATGAGCCAGGAAAACAGTCCGCCGATGATCCAGTAAGATTCCCATTTCCAGTTCCGGACTTTCTTATAGGGCATATAAAAACTGCCGGAAGCAAATCCGCCGATAAAGTGAAAGATGACACCAAATAGCACCTGCATCGTGATCGTGATTTAGAAGATCAATGTAACAATTTAATCAGTCAATTCCTGCGCACTGCCACTAAATTTACCGGACCCAGCAGACCGGATGGTAACAATGGTGAATTCGCCTGATAGAACTTCATTGTTGTATATGTTACTGGCGTTACATCTTTCTGCTGATCGCCGATCAGGCGGTTCACCCATAGATTCGTAACCCGGATCTCGATCCGGTTCTTTCCGGATCGGAGCGCACTGGAAATATTAACCCGGAAGGGAGCTTTCCAGAGGATGCCCTGCGGTTTGTCATTCACCAACACTTCCGCAAGGTTTTTCACAACACCCAGGTCGAGCCAGATTTCACCGGACTTGTTCAGCCATTCATCCGGAACAGTGACGTCTTTTGTATAAGTGCCCGTTCCGGAAAAATAGCGCATGCCTTTATCGCTGTTTGATGCCCAGGACTCCAATACTGGCAGCTGAACTGCAGCTGGGGCACCTCGCCCAGCCTGGAACTGCAATTCCCAAGGACCTGTAACAGCAGTCAGCGTGCTTACCTGAACCGGAGGAATGATTTGTTGATTTTTCAGGGCTTTCCCTTTGAATACTATAAAAAGTGCATCATGGGGCTCGAAGTGCAGCTGTAGGGTAGTTACCCCGTTAGCAATCGTATAAGTTACAGACTCTGTTTTCCCATTATCAGGAAACCAGAGCTCCGGCACTTTACCACTCACGCGGAATGTAAGTAACAGGTCTTCCACCCGGGCATTCCGGTTATTGACCCAATAGATTTCCCGGTCAGCCGTTTTACGGTGTACATAAAGCAATTTCGTATCGGATTTTGATTTCGTATAGCTGAAGTCTGGCGCAATACCCGCTTTATCCAATACTGCAGCAAGATCCTGTGTTTCCCGGACATTCGGATAGGCAGACGACCAGATGCTGTTTACAAGTTGGTAGAATTCATTTTTAGCATCTCCCAATCCGCGGGGAAACTTTGGCTTAATCCCTGTGATACGGATACCTGCTTTTGCCAAAACTTCAATCTTTCGAAGTACTGGCAGGCTCATCCGTTCTGCATTCTTATCGAGCACCAGTACGCGGTAACGCATACCAGTCCGGGTCAGCATGCTTCCATCTTTTGCACTGATCTTATTCAGCAGGGCATCTGCATTTACAAAGTCATAATTATAGCCTTCCGGAATAGCAGGAGGAGTTGTTCCGAAGAGCATGGTAATATTATTATCCTCGCCATAATAATAGAGTATATCTGCCACCATTTTCCCCTGTTGCAGCATATAGCAATTGCGGCTGAGATAGGCATTCCAGGCAACGGCTTGTTCGGCCCAGGTTTCATGACGGGTATACCATTGTCCGAATGGTCCGAGACCAAGTCCCGGCACTTTATCATCAACGGGTTGATGGGGTGAGCAATGGATCACGAAGCGGTTCAGCCCATGTGCCAGTTCCAGGTCAACTGTGGGTTTCAGGTTCTCCGGGGCATAGCTCCAGGCCCCTGAGGGAAGGCCCAATGCGGTGAGCGATTCAGCCGCTACCAGATTTTGTCCATAAATATGGGATACAGAAGCCGACTCCCGGATATCCATAGTATGCCGGGTCTGGTTATTCTGATTGATAAAGGGGTTGGGGGTCCACATAGCAGCCATAGGTACAGCTGCGCTCCGTTTGACTTCCATCCCATCAGCAATCAGGGCCCTGCGGTCTTCATGCGATTCAGTATAGCGTTTCATACCCCAGGCATCCAGGATCCGGGTCAGTCCGTCATAATGGTATTCCGACACCATTTCACTGAGTGTATGGCGAAAGTCGTACAGAAACTGTTCACTGGCTTCAGCAGATTGCACGATAGTACCAGTGAGCACAGGAAGCCAGGGCATCAGGTTATAGCCCCGGCGCTTAAAGAATTCAGCGGGCATGGCAGCGGTCCAGTTCTGTGCCCCTGCTTCCCAGCTATCAGTCACTAGGAATTGCAAGCCCCCTTTTTTCCCCATCAATCCACCCGTCGCCTTTCTGTATTGTCCGAGATAATTGTTGAAATAGCGGCTGATCGCTGCAGGATCCAGCTTATCCACTTCAAGTCCGGTGGCCTCCGGAGAAGCCGGGTGATTATCTATTCCCAGTAATGAATAACCGAAACGCACTACTTTCCACTCCCCTTGCGGAACGGTCCAGTCCAGGGTACCATCTGCTTTCAGTTTCGAACTAAGGTCGATGATGTCTTTTGATTCCACAACATCACTTGCCGCTGTATTCATTTTCTGATCGAGATCGCCGACCGGTGCAAAAGCCGCTTTCTCTTCAAAGCGGTTGATCCGTTCTGCGGGTGATAATACAATTTCTGCTATGGCTGTTCCGGGAGGAGTAACCGGTTTCACATCAAGCCCTACCATGGCAGCAAGTGCATTGATCTGGGGGGGAGGGTTCTTTACTGTGATACGGAAATGCATGGCTGTTACCGGTTGCAGGCTCAGGGTTTGCTGCAGTATGGCTCCCGGAGGGATATCGGTCACGAAGCGGAAATTTACTCCATCCTCACTGACTTCAAGTTTCCTGCTGTCGGCTGCATCTGCACCCATGCCAAACTGTCCCGGGTTACCACCGCCAACCATCGTAATGGCTTTTATCGTTACCGGTTTGGGGAAACTGAAGCAGATCCAGCCAAAGCCTTTAACAGAATCCCGTGGCAATAAAACGGTTTTTCCCAGGTCGCCATCAGTGAGCTGCTCTAAGGTAAAACCACCTCCACTGGAGCTGACAACAGCACCCAGGTCTGCCAGCGACTTGTCAGCATGCGGGACACGGTATGCAATAACTGCCACATCTTTATAGTATACCGGCTTCTGCTCTACAGGTGCAGGAGCCCCCATTTCGCCCTGAAGCGGAATATTCTGGAAAGGCCCCATTGTACCTTCCGGCTTAACAGTGCGGATACCGGAAACACCAGATTTAACCCGCTGTTCTGTCCAAACCAGCTTTTTCATGCCGTCTTCCGGTTTTACCCAAGGCCCCCCGGTTTCACTCCATCCCGGAGAACCGGCGATGGCCATTTCCAGTTTGAGGGAATCGGCCAGTGCCGTAGTGTACCGGAATGCCGCTATCCAATCGGGGGTCATATAGGTAAGCCGGTTGGGAACGATCTGCGGTGTCAGTAAACTGGCATCGAAATTCTGGAAGCCACCGATACCTACTCGTTTCATCCAGAGCAGGTCTTTGCGGATGCCGTCCTGTGTGATATTTCCATTCATCCAGTGCCACCACACACGTGGCTGTGCAGCCGGAGGAGGTTGCAGGAATTGCTGCCAGAGGGTGTCTTTTTGCTGGGCGGAAACCTGCAGCAGGCTACAGCAGCCAAGCAGCAGAGTGAAGCTCTTTTTTCTCATGATGGCTTTTTGATCGTCCACCAAAATAATCCGGTTGCGCCGGATAACCATCCTGTACCATCCTGTTGCTTCCCGAAATGGGATAAGCCCTACCTTTAAGGGTCTGATGAGCAACGCCCTTAATAATACCTGGATTCGACTTGATGCCCAATCGGCCACACCGAAATACCTGCAACTCACCAATTCCCTGCTGCAGGCAGTGGAAAGCGGAAAACTGCAGAAGGGTGATCTGCTGCCTTCCATCAATGAACTCAGCTTTGAACTCGACATTTCCCGCGACACAGCAGAAAAAGCGTACCGTCACCTCAAACAACTGGGGGTGATTGGTTCTGTTCCCGGAAAAGGATACTTCATCGCTACAACTGATTTCCGTCGTCATATCAAAGTGTTGCTCATTTTCAATAAACTGAGCGCCCATAAAAAAATCATTTATGATGCCCTGGTGAGTACTCTGGGAGAATCTGCTGCCATTGATTTTTACATCTACAACAATGATTTTGCCCAGTTCAGGCGCATCCTGGAAAAGAGACAGACCGATTATACGCATTATGTAATCATTCCGCATTTTCTGGAAGGGGGTGAACAGGCGACAGCACTGGTGAACGCCCTTCCACCCGGCCAATTGATCCTGCTCGATAAACTGATTCCCGGTATTAACAGGCCTTATGGAGCGGTATATGAGGATTTTGAAAAAGACATCTTTGGGGTACTGGAAGCAGCACGGAAACAACTCAGCAAATATGAAACCCTGAAGATGATTTTCCCCGACTATACCTATCACCCAAGGGAAATACTGAACGGATTCATCCATTTCTGCCGTGAATATGCATTTAACTACAGCGTTGTTTCCGATATTCGGCAGGAACCCGTTACCAAGGGCGATGTACTGATCTCCCTGATGGAGAATGACCTCGTTACCTGTATCGAAAAAATCATGGCCGGCTCACTTAAAGTGGGGCAGGATGTTGGTGTAATATCCTACAATGAAACGCCAATTAAAAAATTCATCCTTGAAGGGATTACCACGATCTCTACCGACTTTCAGGCTATGGGCAGTTTGACTGCTGCCATGATACTGGACAATACTGTGGAAAAAAAGGCGGTTCCTTTTCATCTTACCTTACGTCATTCCCTTTGAGTGCGGATGGCTTTCCCCTATTTTTGCAGCCCTTAATGACTGACTGATGAGTGTGCATTCCGGTGCTGAAAGCCTGATCCTCCTTCCACAACACCTGCTGCAGGGTAAAGCCCTGATCGAATGGCTGAAAAGGGAGAAAACCGATAAAGGTGTATTCCTGACCAATTCCCCACTGACCGATAAAAAAATTGACGATGCCTTCTATACACTGCCCGAAGCTGCCCGCAAACTGCTGAAAGGGTTTTCGCAACGCGGACTGGAGCGTAAGGAAGCGGAGATCCGTGCCGGATTCCGGAATGGGCAGGGCGATGACTTTACCCGCCTCCGGGAAAAAGCCTGGCTGCATTTCTGGCACGAAAGCTTTATCCGGCTCAAACCTTATATGGGTCTGCTCAAATGGTATCACAAGATATGGAACGATAACAAATCGGCCACCACAGCACCCTGTACCTTCTCCACCCTGCGGCCCGACCTGTATTTTGAACTGGAGAAAACTGCAGCAGGCACCCGCTTTACGATATTCATTGATATTAATGGAAGCCGCTTCCCTTTGAGTGAATTCCAGCGTTATGGATTTCTGCTGCTCAGCCGCAATGAATATTTCATACTTGGACTGAAAGATACACAGACCCTCGACCGTCTGCAGGAAGATCCTGCAGCTCAATACCTGCACGACCTTAATGTGCTCAATGAAAAAATACTGACCCGGTTGGAAGAAAACTATACGGTGAAAAGGATCGGTGATTTTGCCGAACAGAAAATAGAAAGCCTGCCCCAGAACCGCGTAATGCTGCAGGAGATCAGCAATGCCTTCCTGCTGATCACACCCCAATGGGTTTATGAAGGATTTGTAGTAGAAGCGCATTACCCCGACCCCTATGAAGTAACCGACCGTGGTGAACGCGTGATCATCCACCGCAACCGTGAAGCGGAGCGAAAATTCACCCAATACCTGGAAAGCCTGCACCCGCGTTTTCCCAAACAGCTGAACGGCACATACAATCTTTCCTTTGCCGATGCCCAGAAAAAACAATGGTTCCTGAAAACCTGGTACCAGCTGCTGGAAAACCAGATCGAGATCGTGGGAATGGACCTCTTGAAACATTTCCGCTATTCGCCACATGCACCGGAAACCACCATTAGCATAATTGAAGAGGACCAGACCCTGCTGGTGCTCCGGTTCAGCCTCCGTTTCGGAAAAGAAACGGTGGAACTGCCGGCACTGCAGAAAATGTTGCTGGCCGGACAAAAAGCGATCCTGCTGCACGATGGCAGCCTGGGCATATTATCAGAAGAATGGCTGCACCAATTTGGATATCTCGTAAAACATGGACGGATCTCAGAAGGCAAGCTGGCAGTGGCCCGCTGGATCGCGCTGACCGACAGTAATTTTTCCGGCGCCTCCAGTTCTCTGTCTCCCGTATTTAAGGAAAGCTGGTGGCAGCGCTGGAAACAATGGCAGGACACCCTTGAACCGGTTTATCCCCTGCCGGCATTGGTTAACGCTACACTACGTCCTTACCAGCACAAAGGGTATGAATGGATGCTGCTGCTGGCAGAAGCCGGTGCCGGCGCCTGCCTGGCCGATGATATGGGTCTGGGCAAAACCCTGCAGACCATCTGCGTACTTGCCTATCAGATCGTACAATATCCGGAACGCAAACACCTGGTGGTAAGTCCATCCGGCTTACTTTATAACTGGCTGCAGGAACTGGAAAAATTCTGCCCAACAATATCCGTGTTGATGCATCACGGTCCTGGCCGCGATGCAGACCTGCTGGTCAATGGCAAGCACCAGGTGATCCTTACCAGTTATGGCACGTTGCGTTCGGACCTCGACAAGATCGCGCCTTTCCCTTTCCATACCGTAGTCATCGATGAAAGCCACAATATCAAGAATCCTGCTGCCCAGATCACCAGGGCTGTTGGAAACCTTCGTGCCGATTTCCGGATCACATTGAGTGGCACACCTGTATTGAACAACACGTTTGATCTCTATGCACAACTGAATTTCCTGCTGCCCGGGTTATTCGGCAGCCGTGATTTTTTCAAGAAGGAATATGCCGATCCGATCGACCGCGACCAGGATCCGGAAAAAACAGCAGCCCTGAAAAAGATCACCCTTCCCTTTATCCTGCGCCGCTCCAAAGAACAAGTGGCAACCGACCTGCCGGATAAAACAGAAAGTGTGCTGTGGTGTGAAATGGGGGATGTGCAGCGCATGTACTATGAAGAGATCAGGGAACAGATCAGCCAGTCGGTATTCCTGGATATCAAGGAAAAAGGCCTGAATTCCGGCAAACTCAGTGTGATCAATGGCCTGCTCAAATTAAGGCAACTTTGCAATTCCACCGACCTGGTCAAAGAGGAAGGCATTACCATGAGTGCCTCAGTTAAAACAGCATTGCTGCTCAGTGAACTCCAGCAACTCGCCGGCAAACATAAAGCGCTGGTCTTCTCCCAATTCACCTCCATGCTCGACCTGCTGGAGCCCGAACTGCAGAAAGCAGGTATTTCGTTCTACCGGATCGACGGATCAGTAACCGGGGCAAAACGCCAGGAACTGGTCAACCAGTTTCAGCAATCCGGTAATGAAGTACCCGTACTGCTGATCAGCTTAAAGGCCGGCAATGCCGGATTAAACCTCACCGCTGCCGATTATGTATTCCTCTTCGATCCCTGGTGGAATACTGCAGTGCAGCAGCAGGCCATCGACCGGACGCACCGGATCGGACAAACCAAAAAAGTATTCGCTTATAAAATGATCTGCCGCGACAGTATTGAAGAACGGATCATCCAGTTGCAAAACCGCAAGCAAAAACTGTCGGATGAGCTGATCGGGGAAGAAAACGGATTCGTCAAGTCCCTTTCGGAAGACGATATCCGTTTCCTGTTCAGTTAAGTCAATGTATTATCAACAAAGGCTGCCGCACTTCCTGGCCGAATTGTTTTGCCGCTTTTTCATCAAAGGCTTTATGCACACGCAAGTAAAAATCGAAGGGAACAGGTCCCTGCTGGTCGGCTTTATAATTCGTATGCCAGTAATTGTTCAGGATATAAGCAAAAAGGGTGGCTGATTGCTGCGCTTCTTTCTTCCAGATCTTATAGCCGTTTACCGACCGGTCTTCATTAACAGGAGTACCCACTTCAAACAAAGCGGCCTGCGGACTCACAATCGTTACCCCTGCATCCACTCCGGATACATCGATCCAGTACTGCACACTGTAAAAATCGGTATTCGAACCCGGAGCCTGCCGGAAACCCGGGCCAAAATAGGTATCTGAAACACCCACCCGTACTTCGGGGTCACTGAGCTGGAATGGGAAAGCGATATGCATGGACTCTTTTTCACGGACTGCTTTCTTGTGAATAAGTACAGACACTTTATACTCAACTGCTCCTGCATAGGAACTGATCCGGTATTCCACACCATCCGTGCCTTCCAGGTCCATCTTCACCAACAGGGTCTGCACCAATGGCCCCTGATCGGTCCATTCATAGGAAAGCAAGCGGGGTTGAGCATCTGCTGCAGGTGCTATGCCTTTCCGGTAAAGTATCGAAGCCAGTCCTTTATAAACAGAGGTGTCCAGTTTCAGGAATCCTGCTGCGCCCAGTTTTTGGATAAACCCGGATACGGAATCAAAAACCGGATTCACAGGTGGTGCAGCTGGAAGGGATTTTCCTTGTGTCAGTGTATAGGTGACAGTAGCAGATGCAGGGATCTGTCCCGTCCTAAGATTCCAGTAACCGTCTGAAGTCAGTTGGAGCGGATATTTTTTACCCGACGGATCGACAGCAGCAGAAAATTTTTTGTCTGTCGTTGCTTTCCAGCGAACCCAACCAGCACGGGGCCAGCCCAGCGTGTTGGCAATTGCAATTGTTGCTGAAGCCGGAGCAGGTTGAATCAACATGGATTCGATACGGTTAATAAAGTAACGGGCAGAATCCAGGAATTTCAGTTTGTAATTCCATTGGTGTTGCACAAAGGGCAGGTCGGGTTCGGAAATACTGTTAAAGGCACCCCAGGTATGTTCATGAAAGAGTACTACATATTTTTTTGCGGGATAGAGCAGGGAATCCGGCACTGTTTTATTTCTGATGCGGGCCAGGCGGATCAGTTGGGCGAGCTTACCGCTTAATTCCCTGATCTCCCCTTCTTCTTTTGCTGTGGAATAGGCCCCGTCTTCCCAATACGGAGTAAAGTCGCCGCTGATCACCGGCAATTGCTTACCGTAACGGGCTTCAAAACGGGCAAACATTTCATTTACAGTAGTCAGTACAATTTTCGGGAAAAGATACCGCTCGTTCCAGTCGCGGACAAAATCTGACACGGTACTGTCGGTGGGCCCGTTATCGGACACAATATTATACCGCCAGTGGACCATATCATAAGGATAGCCTGAGGCATCGAGTTCGGAAATATACTCGGCAATTTTTTCCTTGCCGCGTTCCTGTATGGCACCCGGAGCAAAGCCATGCCAGGAAGAATAGCCTTTGCCGCAGGTCCAGATCAGCAGGCTGTCTTTACCCGTAGTTGATTTCCACCAGAAGGCCTGGTTGCCCTGTGCAAAAAGGGTCTGGCCGATACGGTCACCTTTGTCGGGTAAGCCCTCAATATAATTGGGGCCATTCGAGAAATACCGGATTCCCTGCTTTGCCAGTACATCCACCATGGTCCAGCTCATTCCAGGAATATCACTCATCATGACAGCATTCACCGGAAATTGTACTTTTTTCGACAGACCAATGGCATATTCCACCAGCCATTGCATTTCTTCGGGAAGCATTAGTCCGGTCAGATCATTGGCATAGAATCCTGCCAATGCGATCTGCCCCCTTCGCAAAGCCTGGAAAAAGCGTTCCCGGTCTGCAGAACTGGCTCCTTTCAGGAAATTCTCTGCCGCCCAGGCCGATTCAATATTCCAGCGGAAGCGGCTGCCTTCAGGATAGCCTGCCGTTTTATCAATCAGCCGCAGGGCCTCATAAATATTGCGGACATGGATTTCCTGTACCTCTTCCTGTACATGGGAGTATCCGATATCCGTATGGGCATGATGGATAAAGTTGATCTCCCGGCTATGAACGGGTTGCAGCACAGCCTCAGTGCTGGTCCGGAAACCAGTCCCGATAGAGGCCTTTATATTTATCCGGGTTTCATTATGTACAGCAGGCACGGGAATTTCAAAAACATTAAATCCGTAATTAACAGGTTTGTCGGGATATGCTGTTCCATCAATGGTAAGATGCAGTGTATCCGGTTTGCCAAAATGTAATACGGTGAACTGCAGCGGCTGCAAGGCCTTATCTGTGTTCAGTAAAAAGGGCAGCGGCAGCACATCCACTTTTTCCTTAAATGAATAGCGGAAAGTCATGAACCAGTCGTTACTCTGTTGTGCCTGTCCGGTGATCCGCAATTGCAAAGGCTGTCCTTTTTTACAACGGGACAAGGGTACCCGTAAATACATCATGCCGTGTGCATCATTGGCCCCATCCCGGGTCCGGAATTCAAAAACCAGGCGGGTACTGTCGGCAGCGGCATACGACCAGTAATCCGGGTATTGATGCGCCTTTGTAGTAAAGGTTAATGCCGGAACATCGTTAATACTCAGGTCAAAATTCCGGTCGCCGCCGCTGGTGCCGGTGGAATGGGCGGCGATCCAGGTAAAATACACATAAGGACCAGTTGCTGTTTCAGGTACAGGATCCGTTTCCCAAACGATACTTTTCTTACCATCGGTACAACGGACGAGCAACGCTTCCCGGGCATATTTCGGATATACCGAAAAATAAGGCAGCACTTCCCCTTGAAGTGTACGGGAATACCCGTTCAGCCAGTCCTGGTTGCCCAGCGGATTAGGCTGCTGTGCATAACCACCAACGCTTAAAAAAAAGACCGGAAGGATCAGGAGCAGCCAGGTATACCTCTTTTTCATATAGCTGATTTTGGAAAGCACAAAAGTACCAGCCGGTCTTGCCTGCCTGTATGATTATGACTTTGTAAAGGCTTGATTTGGATCAGTGAAACCGGTTGCGCAAAGTTACGCTGGTCCGGCTTTCCGGTTGCGGAGATAAAAGGCTATCACTATAAAGAGGAAATTCACCAGAACGCCCAGTAACAGGTAGGTGAAAATGCGCAGCTCGTTGATATTCCGGTTACTGAGGGCTACCGGAACCAGCACCCATTTAATGATCATCCCCATGATAACTCCTCCTATGGCCAGGAAGATCTTATAGTGTTTACGTGTGCTGAAGAGGAAGATGGCCATGTATATCTGGAAAAGGGTGGTCAGTATATAGACGCCCTGCGCAGCCGTTTTCATGATCACCGGTTTCTTATTGATGACCACTTCTACGATCAGTAAAACACCGGCACAGAGCTGGATCCATTCCACCCATTTGCAGATCCGGTTGAATACCGGGTAATGATGATCCGCATCACAAAAAAAACGGATAAACCGGTAATACATGGCGGAGCCGATCAGCAGCACGCCAAACCCGAGAGCATATCGTGGTGTAGCCTGCTGCAATAAAGGAACAAGGTCAGATCCCGTACCTGCAATGATTCCGATAAAAAGCGCTACAGAAAGGATGAAAAAAAGGAAATAGAGATAATCACTTCCGCGGTAACGGAAAAAACAATACAGCTGATAGCACATCAGCAATGCCACAAATCCGAAAAAGAAGTCAAGCAGAATCATTCAGGCGATGGGCAGTTTCCTGCCGGTTAGTACACAATTTACAAGACTAACGTTTAAAAACACACTCAAATTGACAATTACCCGTGATTTTTCCAATTTAGGTGTAAACTTATCCAAGCCAGCAGAAACCCAAAAGCCGCCACTACCGGTATCCCCTTGTTTTCCTACATTTGCTGTTGACTCAATAAACTTCAACGACCAGCCATTATGCCTGCCGCTCCGAACCAATGCTGGGAAGCCACTGCTCCTCAAAAGGCCCAGTCGAAACTGCAACAGTTTATGAACTGGCTGGCAGCAAACAAGGGCTTGAACTTTGCCGATTATAAAGAATTATGGAATTGGAGCACGACCGACATCAACGGATTCTGGAAGGCTTTTGCTGAATACAGCGGGGTAATCGACCTCAGCACCTGCCGGTCTGTCCTGAACCGGCCTTCTCCCACTGATTTCATCGGCACCCGATGGTTTGAGGGAGTTGTATTGAATTATGCGGAAGTCATCTTCCGGAATGCCGACCGCAGCAAGCCAGCCTTGATTTTCCGGAATGAACGGATGCAGGAATCGGTTCAATTCAGCTGGCCCGACGTGGAAAAACAGACAGCGGCACTGGCACAATGGATGCGGACGCAGGGTATTGGTCCGGGCGACCGTGTTGCTTCCGTATTGCCCAATATCCCCGAAGCCCTGATCGGGTTCCTGGCGACCCAGTCGCTGGGCGCTATCTGGAGCAGTTGCTCACCCGATTTCGGGAATGCATCAATTACAGACCGTTTCCGGCAGATCGAACCCAAACTGATCCTGCTCTGTGATGGTTACTCCTATAACGGAAAACAATTTGACAAAACGGCCCAGTGGCTTGCCTTATGCGAAACCCTTCCTTCCTTAAAAAACAAGGTATTTGTTTCTTATATGAATGCGGAGAGCCATATGGAAGGCGCCGTGCACTGGAACAGTATACAGGAAACCGAAGCTGTCCCGCTGCAGTTCCAGCAATTGTCCTTTGACGCCCCGCTTTGGATCCTGTTTTCCTCCGGCACTACCGGTATACCCAAAGCCATTACCCATTCGGTGGGGGGCAACCTGATCGAACACCTGAAAGTGCTTTGGCTGCATTGGGATGTAAAGCAGGGCGACCGTTTTTTCTGGTTCACCACCACAGGCTGGATGATGTGGAATTTTGCGGTGGGAGCGCTGCTGGCTGGCAGCACACTGGTACTCTATGATGGTTCTCCGGCTTATCCCGACCTGAATACCTTGTGGAATTTCGCAAGGCAGGAAAGCATACAGCATTTCGGCGTGGGTGCAGCATTCATCACATCTTGTATGAAAGCGGGCTTATCATTCAGTGAAACAGATTTCCCGGCACTCAAAACCATTGGTTCTACGGGATCTCCACTTCCTCCTGAGGCCTACGATTGGATCTATACACATGTAAAAAGAGACCTCTGGTTGATCTCCTTCAGTGGAGGTACCGATATCTGCAGTGGCTTTGTAGGAGGTTCCGTCTTATTACCGGTTTACCGGGGAGAGATCCAGTGCCGGCTGTTGGGTGTGGCATTGGAAGCTTTTGATGAAGAAGGGAAGCCCGTATATGATGAAACAGGGGAAATGGTGATCACCCAACCCATGCCCAGCATGCCCTTGTTTTTCTGGAAAGACAAGGATAATGAACGGTACCGGGCCAGTTACTTTGATACTTATCCTGGTATCTGGCGGCATGGCGACTTCATCACGATTACATCCAGAGGCAGCCTGGTCATTTCAGGCCGGTCGGATGCTACGCTGAACCGCGACGGGGTACGGATCGGTACCAGTGAAATTTACAGCGTGCTCGACGCCATCGATGAAATAAACGACAGTCTGGTGGTTTGTGCTGAAAAAACCGACGGCAGCTTTTACATGCCGTTGTATGTGCAGTTGAAACAGGGTACCCTGCTATCCGATGAACTGAAAAAAAAGATCAATAGTGCACTTCGCACGCAATGCTCCCCGCGCCATGTACCCGATGTTATCCTTGCCGTTCCGGGTATTCCTTATACCATCAGTGGCAAGAAGATGGAAACGCCGGTCAAAAAGATGTTGCAGGGCGCAGCCTTGGAAAAAGTAGCCAGCCGGGATGCTGCCCGGGAGCCGGAATTACTGGAATATTTTGCGCGCCTGGCCCGATCCGGAGAAGTATAAATTATTGATAACCTTATAGTTAATCACATATCAACCCGCTTTCACCGACGCCGCGTAATACCGGTTAAAAATTTCATTCTAAAAAAATAATACCCCCTATCTTACGTTATGGAGTGCGGATATTCAATAGCTTGTGAATCCTGAATCACAATTTTCAACTTAACCTATGTACATTCTTGGCATCTCAGCGTTTTACCACGACGCAGCTGCAGCCCTCCTGAAAAATGGTGAAATCATCGCCGCAGCTCAGGAAGAACGCTTCACCCGAAAAAAGCATGATCCCTCCTTTCCGGTTAACGCCATCCGATTCTGTCTGGATTATGCCGGAATCGAACTAAAGGATATTGAAACCATCGTTTTTTACGATAAACCCCTGCTTAAATTTGAAAGGCTGCTGGAAACCTACTATGCCTTTGCGCCAAAAGGGATCCAGTCGTTTGTGCTGTCCATGCCGGTTTGGCTCAAGGAAAAGATCTTCCTGAAGAAAAGCATCCGTGAGTCGCTGAAAACCATTGGTACCTGGAAGGAAAAAGAAGGCAGTTTGTTGTTCCCCGAACACCACCTGTCTCATGCTGCCAGTGCATACTACCCCAGCCCGTATGAAGATGCCGCCATCCTCACCATTGATGGCGTAGGAGAATGGGCCACCGCTTCGATCTGTCATGGCAAGGGCAATCAGATCGAAATCCTCAAGCAGCTCGACTTCCCTAATTCGCTGGGTCTTCTGTATTCTGCCTTTACTTATTACTGTGGTTTCAAGGTGAATTCAGGCGAGTACAAACTGATGGGACTTGCCCCTTATGGCAATCCCGATGCCCCGGAAGTGCACCAGTATGTGAAGTCTATCAAGGAACAGATGGTGGATATCAAACCGGACGGTTCCATCCAGCTGAACCAGAAATTCTTCGATTATGAGACCGGCCTGCGAATGGCACATGATGAAGAATGGGAAAAACTCTTCGGCTTTGGACGCCGCAAAAGCGAATCAAACCTGGAACAGGAGCATTGCAACCTGGCGCTGGCCATCCAGATGGTCACCGAAGATATCGTGCTGAAAATGGCAGCAGAAGCCAAGCGGCTGACCGGTAGCGAGAACCTCTGCATGGCGGGCGGTGTGGCACTGAACTGTGTGGCCAATGGCAAGATTGATGATGCACATATTTTCCGGAATATCTTTATCCAGCCCGCTGCCGGTGATGCCGGAGGTGCACTGGGAGCAGCCTATGCAGCACATTATATTTATCATGGAAATCCGAGAAAACCTGTTTCAGGTGAACTGGATGCCATGAAAGGTTCTTATTTGGGAACCTACTATAACGAGCATGATATCAGCAAACTGTTGGACAGATACAATGCCCCCTACGAGTTTATTGCGGACGATACGGCATTGGTTGAAAAGGCAGCGGAACTGCTGGCCAGTGGCAATATTATTGGCTGGCATCAGGGCCGTATGGAATTTGGCCCCCGGGCCCTCGGTGCACGCAGTATTCTCGCCGATGCCCGGAATCCGGATATGCAGAAAAAACTGAACCTGAAGATCAAATTCAGGGAAGGGTTCCGCCCATTTGCGCCGATCGTATTGGCAGAAGAAGTGTCTGCGTTCTTTGAGCATGAAGGCATTTCTCCTTATATGCTGCTGGTAAAACCCGTCAAGAAAAGCCACCAGATCCCTTACCCTGAAGGGTTCAAAGGCAACAGCCTCCTCGACAAACTCTATTTTAAACGCAGCGACATGCCCTCTATCACGCATATTGATTATTCTGCAAGGCTGCAGACCATCCATAAGGAAACCAATCCCCGGGTATGGAACCTGCTGAAAGCCTTTCAGGGGAAAACCGGTTATCCGGTACTGGTCAACACCAGTTTTAATGTGCGGGGTGAACCCATTGTAAATACACCAGAAGATTCCTATCGTTGCTTTATGCGTACCGATATGGACTACCTGATCATCGGCAACTTTATTGTAGACAAGAAACAACAGCCGGAATGGAAAGATAAAGATGACTGGAGAACCGAATTTACCTTAGACTGATCACTTTCAATTTTTTAACTGATGGATTTTTTAAAAGACCTCTGGAAATTCCTGAAAGCCCGCAAGAAATGGTGGCTGATGCCCATAATCATTGTCCTCCTTTTATTAGGCGTGCTTATTGTGTTCGGCGGAGGCTCGGCACTTGCACCATTTATTTATACCTTATTTTAATATGAAAAGAGAAAAATCGCTCGAAACCATCATCGTGCTGATGATCGCACTGTTGCTCTTCTATTGGTGGAAACAACCCACAAACCCCGCCCTCGCCAGGTATCTCTTTATAGGGGCGTTGGTGCTGGGCGCCATAGCCCTGTTTATCCCTTTCCTGTCAGGATTGATCCATGATGGCTGGATGAAACTGGCAGAGGCGATCGGTTATGTGATGAACAGGGTTTTACTGGGACTGATCTTCTTCCTCTTCCTGACACCTATCGCTTTCCTGTTCCGTTTAACGAAAAAGGGGAAGTTGCGGGCTAAAGACCAGGCTAGTGTTTATAAGGAGCGAAACTTTGTCTATACTGCCGAGAGCATGAAAGACACCTGGTAAACAATGGAATCCTCATGAAATGGATTAAGAACTTCCTGCTGGCTACAATGCCGTCTGTAGTGATCGTACTGATCCTGCTGGAATTACTGTTTCGATTCGTCATACCCGCAGCGGAAATTCCCCGTGGCTACTATTACGAAACCGAAAAAATGTACACCAATGATACCGCCGATCGCGATGGCAGGTATACTTTGGGGAAATTCGCAGAGATCCGTACCCGTTGGCATATCAATAATATGACCTGGAATTCAGCGGTGGATTATGATACGGCATCATCCCGTCCGGTGCTTGCCGTGATCGGCGACTCCTTTATCGAAGCCTTTCAGGTGGATACCGGAAAAAGTTACCCCGACCTGATGCGCCGCGACCTGAATTCGGAATATGCGGTATATGCCTTTGGGAAATCTGGTGCACCGCTATCGCAGTACCTGCACATCAGCCGTTATGTAAAACGGCATTTCAATCCGAAGGTCATGATCATCAATATTGTCATGAATGATTTTGATGAATGCATCCGCAACCTGCACCCGGAGTATAAGTATTTTCTGCAGGTAGACAGCACCCGCTCCGGCACCATTCAGGAAATGGCACCGGAACCCACCGAGGACCTGATCCAGTTCCATCCCTGGAAGCGGTTTTTCATGCACAGTGCCTTGTTCCGTTATTGTTTCTTCAACCTTAAGATCGCTGCCACCTGGAGAGGGCTTAAAAGCCAGAAGGATGCAAAATACCAGGGAAATATCAATGTAAGTAATACGGATCAGCTCCGGCCGCAGGTGTATAAAGCAACGGATTACATCATGCAGCAGTTCAAAGTGGAAAACCCCGGCTGCAGGATCATTTTTGTGGTCGACGGGCAACGGGATGCCATTTACGAGCATGCCACTTCCGATCCGTATATACTCTGGCTGCACGATATTATGAAGGAACTGACTTCCAAATATGGCCATGGCTTATTGGACCTTTCTGAAGCCATGCAACAGGAATATAACATTAAGCAGCAGCCCTTCAATTCCAAACTCGACGGGCATTGGGACGAATACGGCCACGCATTCGTTGCCCGGAACGTATTCGACTTCCTGAAAAAAGACCTGAATACCGTAAAATAAAAAACCCACTAAAGCTAAAGCTTCAGTGGGCGAAGTCGGGAAGACAGGATTCGAACCTGCGACCCTCCCGCTCCGAAGAGCGGGATGCGCACCGGCCTTTACCCCATAAAAAAACGCAACACCTGGTGATGTTGCGTTTCGTCGGGCCTCGTCCGACGAAGCCCTCATTAAATGGCCCACTTATGCTAAAGCTTCAGTGGGCGAAGTCGGGAAGACAGGATTCGAACTTGCGACCCTCCCGCTCCGAAGAGCGGGATGCGCACCGCCTTTACCCCATAAAAAAACGCAACACCTCGTGATGTTGCGTTTCGTCGGGCCTCGTCCGACGAAGCCCTCATTAAATGGCCCACTTATGCTAAAGCTTCAGGGGGCGAAGTCGGGCTTGTTCGACGAAGCCCTTAAAAAAATGCCCACCTTCGCTAAAGCTACGGTGGGCGAAGTCGGGAAGACAGGATTCGAACCTGCGACCCCCTGGTCCCAAACCAGGTGCGCTACCGGCCTGCGCTACTTCCCGAACTAACCAGGTGTCCCCAACAGGGTTGAGGACTACTTCCCGTTTTAATCACCGAAGCCAAAGCGTAGGTGATAAATAAAAAATCCGCTTTCGCAAAAGCTACAGCGGATCAGAGCGGTGAGGGCGGGATTCGAACCCGCGGTACAGAGTTACCCGTACGGCAGTTTAGCAAACTACTGATTTCAGCCACTCATCCACCTCACCGGTTCAGCGGACAAACTGGAAGCGCTTGTCTTGAACACCTTTTTAAAGGACGGCAAAAATAAGCCATCCTGCCCGAATCACCAATCGAAACTGCGGGATATTTTGATAAAAAAATCCCCCCAACTACTTTGGGGGGACTTTTAATCTGTTTATCGTGAATTACATAGCGGCCAACTGCACCTTCTGCTGCAACTCCATCACACTTTCCCGGAATGTGCTGTCGGTATCCATCAGGTCCTTCACCGTCTGGCAGGAGTGGATCACCGTGGTATGGTCACGGCCACCGAAATGCTCACCGATCGTTTTGAGGGAATTCTTGGTAAACGCCTTGGCCAGGTACATCGTGATCTGACGGGCCTGTACAATTTCACGTTTCCGCGTTTTCTGCAATAGTTTATCGTAGGGAACATCGAAATACTCGCATACCATTTTCTGTATGGTTTCAATCGTTATTTCCTTACTGCTCGTTTTCACGAAATTACGGAGGACACGTTTTGCCAAATCAAGGTCGATTTCACGCTTGTTAAGCGAAGATTGTGCCAACAATGAGATCAAGGCTCCTTCCAGCTCCCGCACATTACTGTTGATATTGTAGGCCAGATACTTCACCACTTCCTTGGGCATGTCCAGACCGTCATTCTTCATTTTACGTTCCAGGATCTCGATCCGGGTCTCGTAATCGGGCAGCTGCAGATCGGCACTCAGTCCCCAGCGGAACCGGCTCAGCAGGCGCTCCTGTACCCCTTCCAGGTCCTTGGGACTCTTATCGGAGGTGAGAATCAACTGTTTACCACTTTGGTGGAGGTGGTTGAAGATCGCAAAAAGGGCATCCTGGCTCTTTTCAGCCCGGTTGAAGAACTGTACATCGTCTATAATGAGTACATCGATCAACTGGTAAAAATGGATAAAATCGTTGATGGCATTGTTCCGGCTGTGGTCCTGGAACTGGTTGATGAACTTTTCAGAGCTTACATATAATACCACCTTGTTCGGATGCAGGCGCTTGGTATCATTGCCAATGGCCTGTGCCAGGTGGGTTTTACCCAGTCCTACCCCGCCGTAGATCACCAGAGGGTTAAAAGAACTGGCGCCAGGCTTTTCCGCAACCGTCTTACCCGCACGGCGGGCTACCCGGTTACAGTCCCCTTCAATAAAATGGTCAAACGTGTAGATCGCATTCAGTTGCGGATCGATCTGCATCTTTTTCAGGCCCGGAATCACAAAAGGATTCTTGACCGGATTATTGATTATTAAAGGGAAGTCCATTTCGTTATTCGAAAAAGTTTTGTAGCCGTAAGCCGGCACATCCATCGTCAGAGGTTTGTTCTGGTGATTACCACTGTCTACCATGATCCTGTATTCCAGCCTTGCCTCTTTCCCTAAAACCCGGCGAAGGGTCTTCGCCAGCAGATTCACATAATGCTCCTCCAGATATTCATAAAAAAACTGGCTGGGCACCTGAATCACTAATACGTTATTCTTGAGTTCTACGGGTTTTATAGGTTCAAACCAGGTCTTGAAATGCTGCCACTCCACAATGTCTTTGATCACCTCCAAACAATTGCTCCAAACCTTATCTGTTGTCTTAGCCATTATTCCTTAAGCAGTTTATGCGCCTTTTAAGATTGTTCAACGGTATTTCAAAGGATCTGCGCGGTATTTTTTTTCAATGAAAAAAGTAACGCAGGGGGACGAATATCAAAATTTTATTTCGAAAAAAAAATTTTTTATTCACTTGTTTTTACCAAAAACCGGATGATTGTTTTACTGATCAGAATCATGCCGTTTTTACAATGAAAAATCCTGTTTTTCGTTAAAAAAATGTTCCACGATTTTTTTGTTCGGTAAAAAAGTTATACACGGTTTTTCTGTACTGGTTCGCCGTACATCCGGCTCAGGTTTCAGCAGTTGATCCGGTTATTCCGAAGGTGGTGATTTGTTTACTGTGGGTTACGGGATTGTACCGCTATTCCGGAAAGAAAATAATGATAACCGATCGGGGTCAAGGTACTAATAAAATCATTCCACGGCTGTTAGTCTGCCGCTATTTTTTTGCCTTAAAACAAATAATTACCCGCCCTCCCCTATGTTCCACGGATTACCGCAAGTTTTTGCTCCAGATATAACCATATATCCTTTCCGGGTTGCCAGACATAATTATCTAAACTGCTAATTCACAAGGCATTCCGGCATCCAAAATATTTTTGCTACTTTAGAGGGCAAGAATTTTCTTTGTAACGCAAAACTACTGATATGAGGAAGCTCCTTTACGCTGCTCTTCTTTTGCTTGCAGTTCAAACCCTGAATGCTCAGGACCGTCTGGGTTTTAAAGCCGGCGGTAACCTGTCTCTCGTGAATTCCGATCTCGATAAAACACTGGATTACGACAATCCCGGAGTGGGTTGGTCTGCCGGTCTTTATTATAAGATCCCCGTAAGCAAAAACTGGTCTGTACAACCTGAAATCCTGTACAGCACCCAACAATCCCAGGAAACGTACTATTTCAGCAAACTGAAACTGAACTATGTTCAGGTTCCGGTACTGTTCCAGCTGCGCAGCGGCGACAAAGGCTTTGTATTCTTTGCCGGTCCGCAACTGAATTTTATCAGCGGCACCAAAATCAAACCCAAAACCGGTGCTGAAATCAAGGACAATGCCCGTTTTGTGCAGACCGATTTCGGGGCGGCATTAGGACTGGGTACTCGACCCAAACCCGGCCATTTCGGATTTGATGTACGTGCATTCAGAGGTTTAACAAACATATTTAAAGCCCCGTACGATAACAGTAACAAAAGCCGGAACACCCAGCTGACCATTTCTGTATTGTACGCTTTCGGCAAAAAATAATTCCCATCCGGGAACACGTAAAAGGAGTTCTTTGGACTCCTTTTTTTGTGCATTTTTTTTCAGGATAAAAACCTGACACATGCAAAAAAATATATCGATCCGGATCAGTCCCAGGGAGGCTGCCGATGAAAAAAGCCTGAAAAAAATCCTTGCTGCCGCAGCAGGTGTCAATGTTGTTGCTGTTACGGGTCACCATAAACTCAAAACCTCTATCGATGCCCGGGGCAAACAGGTCTGGGTGCAGCTGCAGGCTCTGGTATTCATACAGGAACCCCAGTCTCCCCGCCCGCTTCTGCCCATCCACTTTCCGGAAGTACAACAGGCCCGGCATCGCGTTATTATTATTGGTGCAGGACCTGCCGGACTCTTCGCTGCACTGAAGCTGCTCGAGGCCGGAATACAGCCCATTATCCTCGAAAGGGGCAAAGATGTCCGTTCCCGCCGCCGCGACCTGGCCCGGATGAATAAAGAAGGGATCGTGAACCCCGAAAGCAATTATTGTTTTGGCGAAGGAGGGGCCGGTACCTACAGCGATGGTAAACTCTATACCCGCAGCACAAAACGGGGGGATATCCACCGGATCCTGCAACTGCTCTACCGGTTTGGCGCACCTGAAAATGTACTTTACGAAGCCCATCCCCATATCGGCACCAATAAACTTCCCCAAATCATTACTGCCATCCGGGAAACCCTGGTAGCCAATGGCGCACAATACCACTTTGAAGCCCGGGTAGACCAGATCCTGATTGAAAACGGTGCAGCAACCGGTGTGCATTTGGCCAGCGGTGATACCCTGAAAGCCGATGCCGTCATCCTCGCTACCGGCCACTCTGCCCGTGATGTCTTCCAGTCGCTGCACCAGAGCAGACTGCTGGTGGAAGCCAAACCCTTTGCCCTGGGCGTCCGGATCGAACACCCCCAGGAACTGATCGACCGGGTGCAATACCATTGTGCCATCCGCGATCCCTTTCTGCCCCCAGCCGCCTACAGTCTGGTGCAACAGTTTGAGGGACGGGGGGTATTCAGTTTCTGTATGTGTCCGGGTGGTATTATTGCCCCCGCTGCTACCGCTCCGGGAGAAATTGTCGTGAATGGCTGGTCGCCTTCCAAGCGCAATAATCCTTATGCCAATTCGGGCATGGTGGTCAGTATCGACGAAAAAGATTACGCCCGCTATTCCGCAAAACAAGGGCCATTGGCGGCCCTGCAATTCCAGAAAGAAGTGGAAGAAAAAGCTTTTGCAGCAGGCGGCGGCGGCCTCACCGCCCCTGCCCAGCGGATGACCGATTTCGCTGAAGGTAGATTATCTGCCACCCTTCCCGGTTGTTCCTACCTGCCGGGATTGAAAGCGGCGCCGCTCAATGAAGTACTGCCCGGTTTCGTATATGCCTCACTGGCAGCAGCCTTCCGTGAATTCGGGAAGAAAATGAAAGGGTATTACACCAATGAAGCCGTAGTAGTGGCCACCGAGTCACGTACCTCATCGCCTGTTCGGATTCCCCGTGATAAGGAAACACTGCAACATCCACAGGCCAGTGGACTCTACCCTTGCGGAGAAGGTGCAGGTTATGCTGGTGGCATCGTCAGTGCCGCCATGGATGGCGAAAAAGTGGCCGACGCGATCATTGCCGTTTTGAAATGATCAGTTGGAATTAGTATTCATCTTCGAAATAAGCCGGTTCTGGCGTATCAGCTGGTTACTGCGGTAGGCCGCCTTATCTTCTTCCAGCTTTGCTTTTTCTTCTGCCGTAAGCGGCTTTGTATACAATTCCTGCAGATCTGGCTTGCCGGCATCCACCCAGGCGGTATACCAGAAATCTGCCACCATACGCGCAGAAGCTTTCAACTGGTCGTTAATGGAAGTACCCATGCGTTTGCTGTATTCCAGGGCAAAGGCAGTTGTAAAATATTTCACTTCCCTGCCATTGCGGACCTGGATCCTGAATTTGGTGGCATCGGTAAACTGTTTGGTGGCTTCTTTCTCCTCACCAAATACCGCCGGTAATTGGTTATAGGCTTTTTCCACAGCGGCCCAGATTGCAGCCGGTTTATCTTTTACATATTGTGCAGCTCCTTCTTCCCCCAATTCATAATTGGCCAGCTCCAGTTCGGGCACTACGGTTTCCCAAAGAGCATGCAGGCCTTTCTGATCGGTCAGTTGTCCATCATAATTAATTGTGGTATGCAGGGGCACATGTGCATCGGAAATATAATGCGCCAGATCTGCGGCATAAAAAACAATGCTGTCGCGCTGCCGGTTGCGGAATGCCCGGGTCAGGTTGTCTTCCATGAACACTACATAATAGGGCACATATCCGTATTTCAGCAAACTGTCTTGTGTGTAACGGGCCACTGCAGCGTTCCAGTTCCGCGGCATTTCGCTCAGGGCATGCTGACCGAAAGCCTCCAGGTCAATAAAGTGTTTGGTGGCTTCGGTACTGTCTTCGTTGCGGCGCTGGTCGGCCCGTACCGAATTCTTAACCAGATAATCCATCTGCTGATAGAAGAACCCCTGCAGGGGATCAGGAAGTCGGTAAACGGCCAGCTGATTGATGGTACGGTGCACGAGGAATCCCCAGCTGCATATACTGAAAAAGGCACCAATGAAAAAGAGACGGATCAGGAACTTCATATCGGGTAAATAAGGACACAAAGTTGCAAAAACCCTGGGGATTTGGGTAATCTTTTCAAAGAATGGCGCACCGGTTTGTAACGGAAGCACTTTTTTGGCTACTTACATACCGGAAAAAAGCCGCTCTTCCCGGGCCAGTTCCGGCTGACGGCAAATACCCTACATTTGATAAAAGTCCCTGATATGAACGTGTTGGAGGTACAGCAACTCAAAAAATACTACGCCACCCAGAAAGCGGTGGATGATATCAGTTTTTCCCTGGCTCCAGGCAGCATATTCGGCCTGCTCGGTCCGAATGGCGCCGGCAAAACCACCCTGATCCGGATGCTGACAGGGATCTTCTACCCTGATGAAGGGAATATCCTTTTCAACGGGCGCAAATTCGATCCGCAGAATGATGTGGAGCAGATCGGCTATATGCCGGAGGAAAGAGGCCTGTATAAAAAGATGAAGATCGGAGAGCAGGCCGTATACCTGGCCCAGCTGAAAGGCCTGGGCAAGGCGGAAGCCACCGAACGGGCCAAGCAATGGTTTATCCGCCTGGAAATGCAGAGCTGGTGGGGCAAGAAAGTAGAAGACCTGAGTAAGGGCATGAGCCAGAAACTGCAGTTCGTCACTACCGTAATGCACCAGCCGAAGCTGATCATCCTGGATGAGCCGTTCAGCGGGCTGGACCCTGTAAATGCCAACCTGATCAAGGATGAAATTTACCGCCTGGCCCATGAAGGCGCCAGTATCATCTTCAGTACCCACCGCATGGAACAGGTGGAAGAGATCTGTGATCATATCATTCTCGTCAATAAAGGCAAGAAGATCCTCGACGGCACTGTAAAAGGGGTGAAACAGCAATTCAAGGAAAACCTCTTCACGATCAGTTTCGAAGAACCGGTTGCGGTTCCTGCTGCTAACCCTGTGTTTGAAGTGATCCGTCACTATGAACAGCAACTGATCGTCAAGATCAGCCAGGGCCACCGTCCCAATGAAGTACTGCAGCATTTCCTGGGCAGCAACCATAATATCAGCGGGTTTAACGAACTGCTGCCTTCCCTGAACGATATTTTCATCAAACTCGTGGAAGGCACGCCCCTTTCCCGTCAATTTGAAAAAACCACTGTTTAAACGCATTTCACATGAACAAGATCTGGCTGATCATCAAAAGAGAATATATAGTACGGGTACGGAACAAGACCTTCCTGCTCTCCACCTTCCTCCTGCCACTCGTCATGGTACTCTTCATTGTAGGTTCGGTTTTCTTTGCCATCAAGGGCCGCCAGCAGGTGAAGCTGGCTGTGGTGAATGACCCGGGCTTCTATGCCAAAAATGTAAAAAATGATTCTGCATCGGTGATCTTCAGCTTCGCCGGAGATGTGGACAGTATTAATTATGAGAAGAAGGGCTATGACGGAGTGATCTACCTGCCGGCCGACAGTCTGTCGAGCAATTACCGCATCTATTCCAAGAAGCAGATCGGCATAGAGTCGAAAGATTATGTGCGCAAGCAGTTCAATAAAGCCATTGAGAAGCACCTGCTCCAGGAACAGGGTATCGAAAAGAATTTCCTTGATTCCATTACTAAAAAATCGGAAGATGCAGTGGAGCTCACCAATATTGTGCATGAAGAAGGCGGAAAATCCAAGGAAGCCAATGCCGGACTTTCCTATGGTATCGGATTTGCCAGTGGTATCCTGATCTATATCACCATGTTTGTATTCGGTGCCATGGTGATGCGCGGGGTAATGGAAGAAAAAACCAACCGCATCGCCGAGGTGATTGTTTCCAGTGTAAAACCCTTCCAGCTCATGATCGGCAAGATCGTTGGGATTGCAGGCGTGGGCCTGACCCAGTTCCTGCTCTGGATCGGGCTGATCCTGCTGATCACTAACCTTGCCGGGGCTTTTATACCCCATGAATTGCTGGAAGAAGCCAAGAATGTAAACCAGAACACACCGGGCATGGCACAGAACAATACCATGGCCCTGAAGCTGCTGGAAGTGAAGACTACCTTAAGCGGGGTAAACTGGCCACTGATCATTGGCTGCTTCCTGTTCTATTTCCTCGGTGGCTACCTGTTTTATTCCGCACTTTTTGCTGCAGTAGGCAGTGTGGTGAATGAAGATCCGCAGGAGGCACAGTCGCTGATGCTGCCGATCACTATGCCGATCATCTTCTCCTTTATCATATTGTCGAGCGGACTGCAGGATACCAATAGTCCCATTATGTTCTGGGGCAGTATGATCCCGTTCACGTCACCCATTATCATGATGGGACGGATACCGGCAGGTGTACCCTGGGAACAATTGGTATTGTCAATGGTATTACTGGTAGCGGGCTTCCTGTTCACTACATGGATGGCGGGCAAGATCTACCGTACCGGTATCCTCCTCTACGGTAAAAAAGCCAGCTGGAAAGAAATGATCAAGTGGGCATTCCGGAAAAGCTAACTGTTATGTGTTTTACGTATTCTGTAAAACACATAACTTTAGATAAACCTTACTTATGCCAAAAGTCCTGCTGCTCTTTCTGCTGGGCGCCCTGTCACTGTGTGTACGCGCACAAGATGACCCGGAATTCCGGAAAGAATTCCTGCTGGCACTGAAAACCGAAAACGGCTTAGCCACCAATTTTCATAAAGGCACCGACCCTTCGGTGATGAACCTGAACCTGGTACCCCAGCTCACCCTGGTGGAACGTCACCTGCGCGGTGGTATTACAGCAGGCCTGTTTTACAAGGATCAGCGAATGCAAACCCTCATCGGCCCTTCCCTCTTCTGGAAACTGAAAACCCTGAAGGCTTCTGTATTCGGCAGCATAGCCAATATCCACCTTAGTGCCGATCATTTATGGGGCAGCCGTGGGCAGCGGCTGATCGGAGGCGGCCTGCATCTCGATGCCCTGAACAAGATCACGCTTGGACCGGTCATTCACCGCGACTACGGCACCAACCAATGGTGGTTCCGGTTTTCCGTAGGCTATCGGCTGACCAAACCCAAAATGCCGAAAGAGCCTTTTAACTAATAAACTTTATGCTATGAACAGAGCATTGGTTGTCAGCGGCGGAGGCTCCAAGGGAGCATTTGCCGTTGGGGCCATCCGCAAACTGCAACAGCAGTATCCCGGACTGGCCTATACGCATTTTGTAGGTACCAGTACAGGGTCACTGATCGTACCCCTCGCAGCAATTGGTGAGCTGGACCTGCTGGAGCAATTGTATACCACTGTAAAGACCAGCGACATCATCTCCAAATTCAATATCGGCGACCGGCTGAACACTCATTCCATATTCGACAGTACCCCGCTCTGGAACCTCATCACCACCTACTATGATGATGCCCGTTGCCAGCAATTACTCAATGGCAGCACCAAGGTATATCTTGCCACCACCTGTTTGCAAAGCAGCCAGCTAGTAATCTATACGACCGATCCTGCACCGGCGCCGGTGAAACACTATGAGATCATTTCCCTCACCAGCCCGGATCACTTGCGTAAAGCCATTCTGGCTTCAGCCAGTCAACCGGTGTTTATGCCGCCGGTAAAAGTAGACAAGAATGTGCCTGGCGCGGCAAATCCAGGCTACCAGTATGTAGACGGTGGTGTACGCCAGTATGTGGGTATTGAAATGGCGATCGACCAGGGAGCAGAAGAGATCTTTGCCATCCTGCTTTCTGCCGAAGGAGATGATCCCGTAAATAAAGAGTTCAAATCGCTGTTCGAGATCCTGCAGCAAACGATCGATATCTTCACGCTGGATGTAGGCAAGAATGATCTGATCATACCCGAACAATACAATGAAGCCCTTTCCTATATCGACTCCGTTAAGAAGAAGATGAAGCGGGAAGGTGTAGCCACAGCGGATATCGAAAAATACTTCAGCATACGCGGACATGAAAGTCCCTGGGAAGACAAATTGCCACTCAGCATTTTCATCATCCGTCCGGATGCTCCGCTGGGTGGTGGTCCCGGCGGACTCGAATTTAATCCGACTGAAATGAAGGGTATGGTCACCAAAGGCAGGCAGGCGGCCGGCGATTTTATTGCCGGGCTGGAGCCGGGTCAGATCAGTTGGGTTTGAGATGACATCTCGGGCCGACATGTTTACCATACAGCCTACCCCTTTTGTTAAAATTCTGCCAAAGGGATGAGCGGTGCAACATTTTACGAAGTCGTTCGTATATTTATACGAAGAACATCGTATTTCACCATTAATACCCTTCACATGCTTAACAAAAAACACCTCCTCCCCGCCTTTGCTGCACTTGCACTGGGCGCCTTAGTGATCACCGGTATTGCCTGGAACCGCCAGGATTTCCGGCAAGCCCCTCAGGTCAAACAGGATACTGTTCCCCTGAACGGGAACCGGGACCTCGACCGGGAATTACGCCAGCTCGAAAAAGCCCAGAAAGAACTGGAGAAAGTCCAGTCGGTTGATTTTGAAAAAATGAAAGCAGATCTGGAAAAATCGCTCAAACAGCTCGATCTGGAAAAAATTAAGCTGCAGGCCGAACAATCACTCCGCCAGATCGATATGAAAAAAATGCAGGAAGAACTGGAAAACAGCCTGAAGAACATTGATATGGATAAAATACAGCTTGAAATCGAGCGGGAGCTCAATAACCCGGAAACCAAAAAAGCGCTTGAAGAAGCCAAGAAGGAACTGGAAAAAGCCCGCAAGGAGATCAAGGAAAAGCTGAACGATAAGAAATGGCAGCAGGAAATGCAGGAAGAACTGAAAAAAGTGAACAAAGAGGAAATTTCTCGTGAAATGGAGGCGGCAAAGAAAGAGATGGAAAAAGTGAAAGAAGAATTGAAAGCAGAGAAACTGAATCTTGCTGATGAGATGAAAAAAGCCAGTGCTGAAATGGAAAAAGCCAAGGCCGAAATGCGGAATTACCAGGATTGCATTTATGCCATGGAAAAAGAAGGCCTGCTATCCACGAAGTCGGATTACCGGATCGAATTCAAATCCGGAGAACTCTTCATCAATGAGAAAAAACAGCCGGCCGAAACAGCTGACCGTTATAAAAAATATTTTAGCAAAGACCCTGTCCTGATTGAAAAGAAAGAAGGCATTATGAATATCCGCCAGAAGGACTGAACGATTTAGGTTTTCTCATGTCTGTTAGTACAACGGGACTGTTCTCAGTCCCGTTTTTATTTAAAACTATCGGTCCAATCCCAATTGCTTGCGGAACTGCATCTCCAGTGTATAGATCTCCTGGACGGGCACGGGCCTTCGGTTGATCTTTTCCGGGTCATGGCCTTCCCTGGTCCATAAAAAAGGAAGGCTGGAAAACGCCTGATTGCCATGGACCTGTTTCAGGTCTTTCTGCCAGTTTTTCCAACGCAGTCCCTTATAAAACCCTTCCAGATCGCCATTAAAACAGAAATTCAGGAAATCCGTATACCCGAAACCCAGACTCTCCCATTCGAGGTTATCTGGTGACAAATAATATACGGTACCCTTATCCAGACCAAATTCCCCGCCATTAATGGCAAAAAATCCACCGAGCACATCATCCGCGATCAGCAGGAAAAACAAGGGCTCGCCTAGTTTATCCCAGCTCTTCCCTTTATTCCATCCGGGCAGGCTCCGGTTGAGCCGTGGGTGGCCCGATCCCAGGATACGGATCCAGCCATTATCGATCAATATACCACCACTCTGGTAAACAATAGCTCCCATCGGTGAACGGGTGGTGACCTGGGTGAGATAGAGGGCCTCTCTGGCTTTTAGTGAATCAACAGGCAGGAGTTCCACTTTATTTTTTGCTTTTGCCGCCATATCAGCGACAATCGGCCAGCCTGGATCAGTGGTGTTCACCAATTCTTCCAGCGGCCGTATCCGTTGTTCCTGCGCATGAACCTGCGCCGCTAAACACATGATACAGCAGGCCAGCTTTATCGTATTGAAAAAAGGATTCATCTGATTCCACCTAAATATCCGTTTTTTCCTGCCAACTCGCTGCAGGAAACTGTTAATACACCTGTACGGCTTTTTCCCTAACTTTCCTGTCTAACGCAAAACAGGAATTATGAGAAAACTGCTCTGTCTGCTGGCCCTCGCTGGCCCGCTCACGCTCTTTGCGCAGAACAAGACTGCTGCGCCGCCGCCCCCTCCCGTAGTAAAAGAAGATAAAAAATCCGGACCGGATGTGAATTTCAACCCGGATGCCGTTGTGGTCAGCAACCATGAAGTGACCATTAAAGGGCAACGGGTTCCTTATAAAGCCACTACAGGCACCATGCCGGTCTGGAATGAAGACGGCAAGACCATTGCGGGGCTTTTCTTTACCTACTATGAACGTACCGACGTGAAAGACCGTGCGAACCGCCCCATCGTGGTTTCCTTTAACGGCGGTCCGGGTTCCGCTTCTGTATGGATGCACCTGGCCTATACTGGTCCTGCAGTACTAAGCATTGATGATGAAGGCAACCCCATCCAACCCTACGGGTATAAAGACAATCCGAACTCCATTCTCGATATTGCTGATATCGTATATGTGGATCCGGTGAATACGGGCTTCTCCCGTATCGTGGACAAGACCGTACCCCGCAGCACCTTCTTTGGTGTTAATGCTGATATCAAGTACCTCGCCGAATGGATCAACACATTCATGAGCCGCTATAACCGCTGGGCTTCTCCCAAATACCTGATCGGGGAAAGCTATGGCACTACCCGTGTATCCGGTCTGGCCCTGGAGCTCCAGGAAAGCCAGTGGATGTATTTCAATGGTGTGGTGCTGGTATCGCCTACTGATCTTGGATTGACCCGGAGTCCGCAGCAGGCTGCTGCCCTGCGCTGGCCCTATTTCGCCGCCACCGCCTGGTACCATAAAAAATTACCGGCCGACCTGCAGTCGAAAGACCTGAACGCTATGTTACCTGAAGTAGAGCAGTTTGCGATGACTGAATTACTGGTGGGTATTAACAAAGGCAGCCAGCTGAGTGATGCCGATAAGAAAACGCTTGCAGCAAAAATGGCCCGCTATTCCGGGATCTCCGCACAAACCATACTTGACAATAATTTTGATGTATCCACCAGCCTGTTCTGGAAAGAACTGTTGCGTGAAGAGGGCTTCACGGTAGGTCGCCTGGATTCCCGCTATAAAGGCATCGATAAGAAAGATGCCGGCGACAAGCCCGATTTCAATTCGGAGCTCACCAGCTGGTTGCATTCCTTTACCCCGCCGATCAATATGTACCTGCGGGAAGAACTGGGCTATAAAACCGATCTGAAGTATAATATGTTCGGCCCTGTACACCCCTGGGATAATGCCAATAATACCACGGGAGATAATCTGGGCCGCGCCATGCGGGCTAATCCTTACCTGCACGTACTGGTTCAGTCGGGTTATTATGATGGCGCCTGCGATTATTTCAACGCCAAATACAATATGTGGCAGATCGATCCTTCCGGCAAACTGAGCGACCGGATCAGCTTCAAAGGATACCGCAGTGGCCATATGATGTACCTGCGTCATGAAGACCTGGTGAGCAGCAATGATGACCTCCGGGAATTTATCAAAAAAAGCCTGTCGAACGGTAAGCCGGCCAAATATTAAGGTTGTGCAGAGTTGCCAACTGTATACAGTTGGCAACTCTGTACAACCCCTTCCGTACTGATTTCCACTCATTTAACATTTCTTACTGCAATATCTAACCGCCTCCCCCTTAAACTTGCAGTATGAAAGCCCTCTTAACCTTACTCCTGCTGGCCAGCTTTGCAGCCCATGCACAATCGTCGAAACCCGATTTCTCCGGCACCTGGGTACTGAATCTCCAGAAGAGTAAGCTGGAGCATATGAAAGAAAGTTTTACCGGCAGCCGCTTCATCATCGTACAGCAAGGCGATAAACTCACCCTCACCCGTTATCATTTTTACGGTAAGAAGAAAAACAGGATCCGCTTTCATATGCAGGCAGATGGGAAAACCCGCAAGATCAAACTCCTGTTCAAAGGGAAACTGGAATGGCAGGAACAAGAACTGCTCTCTACGCTCTGGCGCAAGAACTTTAATAATGTAGTCCGTTACCGGTTCGGCAGTTCTGCCGATGAATTCATAGCAGATGAAGTATTCAAGGGCCTGCCGCAGGACCACCACAATATCTGGGTATTTGACCGGGTGAAGCCTTGAGCTGCAATTATTATTGGTAAATATTCCCCTTCTTGAAATCAGAATAGATAAACAGCAGGATATCATAATCATCCGCCACCCAGTCTCCTTTGGAAGCGCCCTTATAGGTAGCCCGGCTCATATACCTGTTATACATATCGGTGGCATGTTTCGCGGCGGCACGGGTTTCAAAAACAGCATACCAGCTCTCACTTTGCTTATCAGGTGGAATGATGCCGATACCGCCATTGTAAATGCGGACGATTCCCTGAGAGAACTCAAATGATACTACTTCTGATTTGCGCTCCATGGCTGCTTTCAGGATCAGGGTGAGGTGTTCAAAATAATTGGTCAGCTTATCACGGATCAGCGGTATAGAATCAGGCGTTTTTTCCCGCCAACGGTTATGGGTATAATAAAATGGATCATCCTGAAAAGTATTGACCGGCCGGCCCGATAACACCATTTTCAAAAGGGCTTTGTCTTCCTGCCGCGACAGCACCAGCACCTGCTTACCACCAGTACCCGATCGTTCAAATGCCGCCTCATAAAAATCACCGATACGGATCCGCTTCTTATCTGAAGCCACATACGACCACTTACCAAATCGATAACGGCCATTACCAGTCACTTCTGTAAAGGTACCATCTTCAAACAGGGATAACAGAAGCCCTTCTTTCAGTATCTCCTTGAAAGCAGCTTCATCCAACAAGTTGTCGCCGCTTGTTTTTACTGGACGCACCCCTGCTGAAATATCAGACAAGCGCCAGGTTCCCAGAAAAGAAGTAGCTGCACTTTTTCCGAACCTGCAGCTGCAGATCAGTAGAAGTACTATAACTATGAAGCTCACCCGTTGCATGGAGTGAAAATACTGAAATATCCGGATTACTGTGCAGGCTTCAGAATAGCCTGATAGACCCTGCTGATGGCAGCACCGCTGAGCTCAGGGTCCTGGAAATGGATCCCATGCGAATATCCGGGAAGCAGGATCAGCTGCGATCCATGGTTAGTCCGGATGAGGTCAGTAAAGTGGGTGATCCGTAACTGGTCATAAGCCCGCCACCAGGAGTCCCTGTTAATGCCAAGCTTCAGGCGGGTATTCATCTCGGCCTCATAGTGTTCTTCCGGTTTCTGGTAAGAGATCAGTACCGTAACCGGTATATCGGGCAGTTTACCCAGCTCCCGGTATTCCGTAAAGAAACCTTTTTGCGCCAGACGGTATTCCCGTTGCATCTCCGTACGCGGCCCTACCGGTATGCCACTATTGCCCGACATCTCTTTCAGGTTGATCAGCCAGATCTGGCGGTAACCGGTTTTGCTCTTGCTGTCTATTTTTGCCTGCGCATCTTCAGCAGTCGTCAGCATAAAATCCGTCGGGTCGATAAAGACCAGTCCTGCTGTTTCACCCGGAAACCGGGCAGCGAACAACCGGATATAGGCTCCGCCTACAGAATGTCCAACCAGAAGATAAGGCGGTGCGATCTTCAATTCCTGCAATAAACTGTGCAGCCGGTTTACCACGTCTGCATGTGTATGCAGTGAGGTATCCGGTTCCGAACTGCCAATCCCATTCCGGCTGTATTCGAAGCGGGCAGCCGATGCCGGCAGAAAAGCATAGAGCTGTTCCCAGGCACCACCACCCATGCCTTGTTCAAACACGATCACCGGTTCGCCCGGCTTCCGGGTCAACAGGCCATAGGTTTTATACGCGATCTTTTTCTGATTGATTACAGTAGTTTGTTCACTATTATCCTGTCCTTTTGTTGACAGGTTGACCAGAAAAAAGCAGCACAGCAAAACTGCTGCCCGTAACAGATTTGTCATCGCTTTGATTTTGGGGCAAACTAATCCAAAGCCTGTTCTGTCCAAATTGCTATTCGGTGAAATCACTATAATATCCGGTCAGTGCCGTTTCAGGAAGAACTTGCGCAGTTTTGGCCAGAGGAAACACTGTACCACTGCGCTGATCAGTACAAAGATCCCTCCGAATACAAGTGGAATGACCGGACCAAATGTATGGGTCATGCCAACCACAAAGCCCAGCAGGCATTCCAACCGGTACACCGGCAGCAGCACAGCCGCCACCAAAAATACCAACGGAACCCATTCCAATATGTCTATTCGATCCTGACGAAACAACCCCGAAACCGAAAAACCGGCTGCTAATGCGGCTGCAAACGACAGCACCACAACGGTGAGCCGGTTGCGCCTTGATGGCGCATCTGTTACTGCAGTAATGCGCTTGTTGATAAAATAACCGGCAGCCCAGCCGAGCAGCGGCAGTATCAGTAGTCCCCATGCATTGGAGAGCGCAGGCATATCTTTTTGCTGCAGGAAGTGGTGGGCTTTAATCCCTCCCGAATTGTATTCACGCAATAAAGTAGCTGAAATAAAACCGAAAGCCCCTACAGCTGTCAGCCAGGGAAGCTGTTTAAAAGAGGCAGGTAATGCAGGCATAAGTAAGGTTTACCCCCTCTAAATTAGCTGTTGCCGGATGAACGGTCTTACCGCTGGTCAAAAGCTCAGAGAATTTCCCAGTTGCCCATATATACTTCACCGGTAATGGATTGCAGCAACTGGCAGAGCCGGATCCAACCGTTATAATTACCGTCAATATTCCATATCTCGATCAGGTTGTTCCGGTCGGCAAACTCCGGCTCCGGATTGCCGGGCTCAAAAAAGACCCCATAACCGCTTTTCAGGATGCGGATCCGGGCTTCTGACTGATAGGTAACCCGGGCGGAGGCCTCATCTTCAAAACTGAAAAAATCACAGAAATTCAGGCCGGGGAGAAAGTAAAGCTCTCCATAAAATTCCGTTTCCTGTCCGGACAGGAAGCCAGCCGATATAAGGCCTTCTTTGATCCGGACGGAGTGGTCGGATGCAGACTGTTCGGCGGGAAAAATCTTCAGGATAAAGTCGGACATAACTATCGATACTTATTGGTTTCAGCTGGTGTTCTATACCTATTAACAATATACGTAAAACCACACTAAAGTCAATAATATTCCGGCATCGATACCCTTATACCTAAAAAGCATACCCGACACGCAAGGTAACCGGCAGGTTCAGGGTAAACCCTTTCCCCAGATTCTCGGAAGGATAATACACATTCGGGTCTGTGGGGTTCTCCAGCGTATCGGCCGTATTGATCCGTCCGCTATGGGAGATATTCTTGTATTTCAGTCCGGCCCCAAAACCAATATCGATCACAAAATGCCCCAGGGTATACATGCGGCCCAGTTTGAAATTCAATGCAATGGTTTTGCGGCTGATGCCTGTAGTATCTTTATAAGAAGGAGATGAATCCGGCGTAAAGGTCAGCACTTTCTCCTCAGTCACATTCAGGAACCGGAGTTCAGTGGAAATATAATTCAGTTGCCGGCGGGTGACTTTCTGGAAGAGCTTGCCTTCGATGCCTATTTGTGATCCCTGGAACGATTCTGATTTGGTCTGGTTGAAAAGATCGGTCAAAAAAGCATAAGAGAGCTGTACAGCATATCTTGGCCGGATCAGCCGCTCCACACTGAACTCCACACCGGGATTGGCATTGAATAGCATTTTGAACGGGGCGATCTTGACTTGCGTAAAAAAAAGGCTGTCAGAATGCTGGGCTTGAGTTGATAAGCCAAGAAGAATGGACATCAGGAATACCAGAAGGGCTTTGTTCATAGTCGTGGATTTATTGAGCAAAGATACTGTTTCGCGAAAGAACCGGGCACTATTCCGGCTTGCGGAACCGCATACAGATAAAGGCCGGAAAAACCATCAGCTCCCGGTAATGTTTCGGATCATGCTGCTCAAATTCCTTTACCGGTTGTGGTTCCAGTAAACGTTCCAGCAGAAACCCTTGTTCCAGGAAGGGCTGCAGCATATCCTGCAGGGAACGTCGGTTGGTAAATACTTCCACCGCATGGCCAAATCCTTTCCAGACCGCACTGACCGTTTCCTGACTGAAATAATTACGGGATTTGAAGTAGGTATACGAAAAAAATGGATGTTCCATAGATACCACCACTATGCCACCAGGTTTCAATACCCGGTGGAACTCCTTCAATGTGGTGCTCCAGTCTTCCAGATAATCAAGCGCCAGTGCACAAAGTACGATATCGAACGCGCCATCAGTGAACTGGGGCATGGGCTCGGTGAGGTCATGTACTTCAAATTGCCCCGCATCTGCATTCCGCGCCTTTGCAGCGTCCACCATCCGGGGACTGAAATCCACTCCATGTACAACAGCGCCCTGCTGCAATAAGATCTCGGCATATTTCCCGGGACCACAGGCGGCATCCAGTATTTCAAGGCCATTTACATCAGGCAAAAGGCCTAGGGTATTCGGCCGGTCGTAATAGGCATTATGTGGCTTGGTATCAATCTTTTGGCTGTATCCTGCAGCCAGCGCCTCATAGGCGGTCCGTACTTTATCTTTCATTTTACAGATTCAGCTTTAGTTTTGCGATGCAACGGTACCGGTTGTGATCCTGTCAACACAGTATATGAAAAAAGCGGCACTTCTCTTACTCAGCGGGATATTCCTGATCAGCCTGGCCTGCCAGAAAAAGCAGTATTCGGGCCAGACCACGATTATCGGTACCTGGAAATTCGTAGAATTTTACTTCAGTATTGGCGGTCCTGCCGCCTGGCAGCAAGCCGATCCTCCCGGGCAAACCATAACGTTCCGTCCAAACGGGGAATTCAAGCCTTCCGGAGAGCTCTACAATTCCTATTCTGAATTCAGGGAAGTAGACAGTATCACCATCCAGTTGATTCCCGCTACCCGTTCAACCACTGCACCGGAATTCCAGTACCGGATCGATGGCGGAGGGGATGTACTCACCCTATATCCTTCGAAACCCGCCTGCATTGAAGGCTGTGGGTACCGGTTTGAAAGAGTCTTTATCCGTTAACAGCTTCATTTTCGTATATAGAACTCCGGCATCTCCGGATAAAGGGGTGTCAGGATCTGCCCATCTACCTTGAATGAAAAGACCCGGTTATAACATGCTGTCTCTACCGGATCCAGGGCATAAAGCCCCCAGCCCCGGGTATGGGTCTCATGTTCCGAATTGATGGCCTCCAGCCGGACGGTTCTCCCTGCTGCAGGAAGGACGATTTCCCATTCATAATTGGCCACCAGTATTTCCTTTCCACTTGTTTGGCGAACCCGGATGGTATCCGGTCCATATTGGAAATAGGCGTAGGCTCCTGTACCCCGTATTTCCAGTGTGTCGAGCACCTGGTTAAAACCATTATTCATCGGATATTTCCGGATCACAATATGACTGGCTGCAGCAGAATCAAACCCTATAAAGGAAAAATCGATTGGCTTGTCCATACAATCAAACTTTATGGAACAAGCACTAAAAGTGACCAAAACAATTCCCAGAATGTATAGCTGTTTTTTTTCCATAGTATTTCTGCATTTTACACTACACCGGGGCTTATAAAAAAAGCTGCAGTCACCCGCAGCCTTAAAAATGTATATCGCTAAAGTTAATTAATCGCCTTGCAGCAAGCGCAACAAAGGATGGAACACATCATCATCCTCATCCTGCTGTTCCATTTCAAAAATGAGTTTCAGTGTGGATCCGTCCTTGATTGTGACGTTCTCCTTCTTGTACGGCCGGTAGCCTTTCTTCTCCAGGGTAATGGTCACTTCTCCCGGAATTAGCTGTCCCGACTTGAAATTACCATCCTTATCGGTGGTCAGTACTTTTTTATCCTGGCCCTTGGCACTGATGGAAACGGTTACTTCAGCAACAGGCTTTTTGCTGTCGGCATCCGACACCACACCACTGACTACAGTAGGTTCCCCGCCTTTTTTATCTTCTTTATCATTACCGGCGAATGCGGCAGTTCCGGTTATAAGCAGCGCTCCGGAAAGCAGTAAGTTTTTAGCAAGTTGCATGTCAAACAGTTTTTTCGTTGGATAAAGCACTCACTAATCAGGTCCGCAGGGCAATGACAACCAAATGCCTGCTTTTGTTGCATGGACAATGAAGGTAGTGCAAAATGGAGTTCCCGGACACGGAGGAGCGAAATTTATGATTCGCCGAGGTCGATCTCCGTATTATCACCAATGTTCAAACTACGGCTTTCGCCCTTCACCTCAGTGTCACTGCCGATCAGGGAATGCGTTAAAACAATATCATATAAGTCCGCAAACGAACCTATAATCGAGTCTTTTACAATGGAATAACTGATTGTGGTCTGCTCCCCGATGGTTACATTCGGACCTATGATGGAATTTTTTATATCACATCCCGGGGCGATGGCCACCGGTTGGACGATAATTGTATTCTCAAAATTGTGGTCGGTGGCGATGCTGCCCCCGAATTTTTTCAGCAAAGTGGCATTTGACTCCAGAAGGGTCTCCTTTTTGCCGCAATCGAACCAGTTCTGCACTTTATGACTCTGGATCCGGGCGCCCTGCCCGATCATGCAGTCGAGCGCATCGGTGATACTGAACTCGCCGAGGGTCATCACCTGATTCCGGATATTATTCTCGATACAGCCAAAAAGGAGGTCTGTTTCCCGGATCTTATAGATACCCACCAGGGCCATATTGCTCTTGGGGATCTGGGGTTTCTCCACCAGCCGGGTGATCAACCCATCTTCCCCGATCTCCGCCACCCCGAAATTCCGGGGATCATCCACTTTTTTCACACAAACCACGCTTTCGGGTACCGACAAAACGGCTTTGACATCATATTCGCAGATCGTATCACCCAGTACCACAAAGATCTCGTCATTTCCCACAAATTCGCGGGTCAGCTGGATGGCATGCCCGATTCCATGCCGGTCGGCCTGGTGTACAAAATGGGTCGTCAGATCCGGGTATTTCTCCTTGACATAATCCTGGATCTTCTCCCCCAGATAACCGACAATAAAGACGAATTCGGTGATGCCGGCATCCCGGAGCTGGTCTACGATTATACTAAGGATGGTTTTCCCGGCCAGAGGGATTAAAGCCTTGGGTTGTGTATAAGTATGCGGACGCAGCTTGGTACCTGCTCCCGCTACGGGTATTATTGCCTTCATTACGGTGAGTTTAACACAGCAGTTGTTATAGACTGCTGGCTACTAATCGCTTGCCTGCAGCCGGCCCCGGGGCCTGATTGCAGACAGAAGGGTGAAATTAGTGAATTTTAGGTTATTAAATAGGCTGGTCAAAAAAAGGGAGATTGGCCGGTTGGGGTTATTTTTGCGGCCTGAATAACGGGAAGGCGGAAAGTCGGAAGACCGGAAGTCCGAAAGCTGTTCCCCACATTACTTAGAACATATTACCAACAACTCATATGCAAGACGCTCAACTCTTCGACCTCCTTCGCAAAGAACTCCTTCGTCAACGTAACGGTATTGAACTGATCGCCTCCGAAAACTTCACGTCATATGCCGTGATGCAGGCGATGGGATCCGTACCTACCAATAAATACGCCGAAGGTTATCCCGGCCGCCGCTATTATGGCGGATGTGAAGTGGTGGATGAAATTGAGAACCTGGCTATCGACCGGCTGAAAAAGGTATTCAATGCCAGCTGGGCGAATGTGCAGCCCCACAGCGGTGCGCAGGCCAATACAGCTGTTTTCCTGGCTTGTCTCAAACCCGGCGACAAAATCCTTGGCCTCGACCTGAGCATGGGCGGCCACCTCACCCACGGCAGTCCCGCCAACTTCAGCGGCAAGACTTACCAGACCTTCTTTTATGGAGTAAAGAAAGACAGTGGCCTCGTGGATTATGAACAACTGGAATCCGTTGCCCGCGCTGAAAAACCCAAAATGATCATTTGCGGTGCTTCTGCGTATAGCCGTGACTGGGACTATGCCCGGATCCGTGCAGTGGCCGATGAAGTTGGTGCCATTGTATTGGCCGATATCGCCCATCCTGCCGGACTGATCGCTACCGGATTACTGAATGATCCCTTCGACCATTGCCATATCGTTACCTCCACCACACATAAAACCCTGCGGGGCCCCCGTGGCGGTATCATTATGCTGCGGCATGATTTTGAAAATCCCTGGGGATTGAAAGACCCGAAGGGTAATCTGCGGACCATGAGCCAGTTGCTCGACCTCGCCGTATTTCCCGGCATGCAGGGTGGCCCGCTGGAACATGTGATCGCCGCCAAGGCCGTTTCATTTGGCGAGATCCTCAGTGAAGATTTCAAAGCCTATGGCAAACAGGTACAGGTGAATGCCCAGGCCATGGCAAAAGCTTTTGTTTCCCGTGGCTATAACCTGATCAGTGGCGGAACCGACAACCACCTGATGCTGATCGACCTGCGCAACAAGAACATCACCGGTAAAAAAGCACAGGAAACCCTCGACAAAGCCCATATTACCCTCAATAAAAACTCTGTACCTTTCGACGACAAATCGCCATTTGTAACCAGTGGCATCCGGGTGGGCGTACCGGCTATCACTACCCGGGGATTGAAAGAATCCCACATGGAACCGGTAGTGGAGCTGATCGATAAAGTACTGATGAATGCCGATAATGAAACCATTATTGCGGGAGTGAAAGCGGAAGTTGGCCAATTAATGAGCGGATTCAGCCTCTACCCCGAACTGGGCTGATCACGTAAACCGTAAAACCTGTATTACCATGATCCAACGCATTCAGACGCTATGGCTTGCCCTTGCTGCTGCCATCGCACTGCTCACCTTGAAGTTTTCCATCTACAGCGGAAATGTGCTGGATGCGGCAACTGGTGAAAAGAAGTTTATTGAATTGACGGCCGTCAATAATTTCATCATTCTGGTTCTTACCATTGCCATTGCCGTGGCTTCCCTGATCAGTATTTTCCTGTACCGCGACCGCAAATCACAGCTCCGCATCGCAATCGTTTGCCTCATCCTTTCGGTGGTGAACCTGGTCTTATTCATGAACCAGACCAAGAAATTCACAGAGGGGAACTATTCCATTACTGCCCTGCTTTATCTGGCTCTGCCTGTGCTGGTTATACTTGCCGCATGGGGCATCTATAAAGATGAAAAACTGATCCGTAGCGCAGACCGGCTCCGTTAGCGTTGTACCATCGTTTTATTTTATCCACATCACTGACCGGATACAACGCTTGTCCTATTTTTGCTGTCTCGGTTAGTGATGCCCGGGCATGCTCCGGCGCCTCCCAAAACCAACAATACCCTCCGATTAACTTCCGTCCCGCTCCCTCCCTGATTACAGCTGTTTAATATCCATTGATGGACCGTTTTTTTTAATCACAAAAAAATGGTGTTATGAAGAAAGTTTACCTTTTAGCGGGGCTTTTATTGTTCAGCCTGTTCACAATTGAAACTGCAAGAGCGCAAAGCGCCTGTCCGGGCCCTAACCCTCCGATCGTACGGAACCTTACTTATGTATTCAACGGCCAGCAGGTTTGTGCTGTTTATGTTGAAAACATGATTCCCAACTCCCCTGTTACCTTGTTCGGCCCGGGCCTGGTTCCCATCCCGAGTGCCAGCGGTACTGCTGTAGTTACCGATGCTACAGGTTTTGCCTGTTATGTGTATCCCTGTAACCAGACTCCGGTACGCGTTACCAGCTGTAATGTTCAGGGTTGTTGTACGGCACTGGTACCGGCTGCAGCTTCACTGCCGGTTCGTCTGATCCGTTTTACCGGACAACTCACCAACAGCCAGCGGGTTTCCCTGAATTGGGCCAGTGCAGCTGAGCTGAACAGCAATACTTATATCGTGGAAAGAAGTTCGGACGGCCGTAATTTCCAGCAGGTCAGCACGGTTTCTGCCGCCGGGAACTCTGCCCATACCCTGAACTACCAGTTTACCGACAACCTGCCCACAGCGGGTGCCTGGTTCTACCGCCTGCGTCAGGTTGACCTGGATGGTAAATTCGAGTTCTCCAAAGTGATTTATGTAAACTCCGGCAAGTCTTCAGGTGCTGTAACCAGTGTTTTCCCGAATCCGTTTAATAACGAGATCCAGCTGGTAGGGATCACTGCAGCCGACCTGAACCCCCGGTTGGTAAAACTCTATACTGCTGCCGGACAGGAAGTAGCCTGGAAGATCGCTGGCGCCAATGCCATCACGGTTTCTTCCGATGCTCCCAAAGGCATTTACTTATTACGTGTGAAAGACCAGGTATTCAAATTGGTGAAAAACTAACCAACTAACGGAATCCTATCAACGCCCGGTTTCTAGTTCATAGAACCGGGCTTTTTTATTTTTAGCCAGCTCTCCCTCTCCCCTACGGATCAGGAATTCCTGCTTCCCATTCCGGTAGATCGTATACTGTTCGGTTCCGGCGGTATAATTCTTTATAGTCTGATAGCCATTTTCGAGCAACCATTGCAGCCATTGGTTGTATTCCGCTTTGTTGTAAGTCCGGTAGGTCACCATACGCCCGGTATAGCCTTTCGCCTGTGCATCCATCAGAGTCACAGAACGGATCCAGCTGGTGGCGTCCGGATTCCGCTCCAGGCTGGTATAATAACGCAACTGGCTCACCGAATCACGGTCTTTCTGCGCGAGTACAAAAGCCTGTTCTTTCAACAGGGAATCGGCCCGCATTGTATTCCACTGGGTTACCTGCAGCACCTGGGGGATGCTGAGTTGCTGTGCTGTAGCTGCAACAGATATAAAGGAGGAAAGAAAAAGCAAATACCGCATGGGGCAAAGAAAGGAATAATAGTGTTGGGAGGATGTTAAAGAAACTTCCCGGTATACGACTGTTTCACCTTCTTCAAGCCCTCCGGCACACCTGCATACACCAGTGTACCGCCTCCATCACCCGCCTCAGGCCCCAGGTCGATCACCCAGTCGGCACTTCGGATCACATCGGTATTGTGCTCGATCACGATGATGGAATGCCCCTGCTCTATCAGGGCATTGAACGAGTCCAGCAGTTTTTTGATATCATTGAAATGCAGTCCGGTAGTGGGCTCGTCGAAAATAAAGAGGATATGCCCCTGTGCCCGGCCCTTGCCCAGAAAGGATGCCAGCTTCACGCGTTGGGCTTCGCCACCCGATAAGGTATCAGAACTCTGCCCGAGTTTAACATAGCCCAATCCCACCCGGGATAGCGGTGTGATCTTGTTGACAATATCTTTTTCTTCCTTAAAGAACTGGAGGGCTTCATCCACGCTCATCTCCAGCACATCAAATACGGATTTCTCCCGGTAGCGTACTTCCAGCACTTCTTCCTTGAAGCGTTTGCCGCCGCAGGACTCGCAGGTCAGGTGTACGTCGGCGAGGAACTGCATCTCCACGATCTGTTCGCCTTCCCCTTTGCAGGTATCGCAACGGCCGCCATCCACATTGAAGGAAAAATGCTTGGGCTGGAAGCCGCGCATCTTGCTGAGGGGCTGCTGCGAAAAGAGATCGCGGATCTCATCCCAGGCCTTGATATAGGTAACCGGATTACTGCGGGAAGATTTACCGATGGGATTCTGGTCCACCATCTCGATCTGCGATATTGCTTCAATATCTCCGGTCACGGCCTTATGCAGTCCCACTTTATCGGAGGCCTCCCCTTTTATTTTCTGCAAGGCCGGATAGAGGATCTGTTTCACCAGTGTGGTCTTGCCACTGCCGCTCACTCCGCTCACCACGGTGAGCATATTCAGCGGGAACTGTACATCAATATTTTTCAGGTTATGCTGGGCAGCACCTTCCACTTTGATGAAACGACGGGGCTTGCGCAGTACAGCCGGCACTTCGATTTTCAGTACCCCGCTCAGGTATTTGCCGGTCAGGCTCTCCGGATGGGAGATGATCGTATCATAATCCCCTTCGGCTACTACCTTACCACCCAGATGCGAAGCCAATGGCCCCATATCAATGATATGATCTGCTTCACGCATCATCATTTCATCGTGTTCCACCACCACAACGGTATTGCCGAGGTCGCGCAATTCTTTGAGTACACGGATCAGCCGCTCGGTATCCCGGGCATGCAGTCCGATAGAAGGCTCATCCAGTATATAAAGTGAATCTGTAAGATTACTGCCCAACGAACGGGTCAGCTGGATACGCTGGCTCTCACCACCACTCAGTGAATTGGCCAGACGGTTGAGGGTGAGGTAACCCAGTCCCACATCGATAAGGGTTTTCAACCGGTGATGGATCTCGATCAGCACCCGCTTGGCTACCTGCTGCTGGTATTCGGAGAGTTGGATGCCCTGGAACCAGGCCTGCAGGTCTTTCACCGGCATTTCACACAACTCACCAATATGCTTATCCGCAATCTTTACATAGAGCGCTTCCTTACGCAGGCGGAAGCCATTGCAGTCGGGGCAGGTGGTGCGGCCGCGGTAACGGCTCAAAAGCACCCGATACTGTACTTTATACAGGTTCTGCTCCACTTCCTTGAAAAAATCGTTGATGCCATGGGCATGTTCATTGCCTTCCCAGAGTGTTTTATACTGCGACCTGGTAAGCTCTGCTACAGGCTTGTGTACCGGGAAATCAAATTTGCGGGCGGCCTTGATGAACTGTTCTTTCCACCAACCCAACTTCTCTCCTTTCCAGGGCGCTACCGCTCCTTCATATACACTGAGACGGCGGTCGGGAATAACCAGGTCGCTGTCGATCCCGAGCACCTGGCTGAAGCCTTCGCAGGTGGGACAGGCTCCGAAGGGATTATTGAAGGAAAAGAGGTTGGGTACCGGTTCTTCGAAACGGATCCCGTCCAGTTCAAAGCGGTTGGAGAACTGCAACAACTTTTTGCTGTTCACTTCAACTGTCATTTCTCCCTCCCCTTCATAAAAAGCAGTGCCTACTGAGTCTGCCAGACGGTGCAGGTCATCTTCATTGAAGTCCTTCACGATCATCCGGTCGATCAATACATAGGTATCCGGGCCAGGTTTCCAGCCCTTGGCTTCCAGCAGGTCTTCGATTGCTTTCGGCTCTTTTTCATACAGGCGGGAAAAGCCTTTCTGCAAGAGGATATTCAGTTCTTCGGCCGGCTTGCGGTTCTTGTGCTGCCGGAAGGGAACGAGGATGACCACTTTATCGCCTTCCTTCAATTGCTGAATGGCATCCAGCACATCTTTCACGTCATCTTTCTTCACTACACGACCCGATACGGGAGAAATGGTGGTACCGGCACGGGCAAAAAGCAGGCGGAGATAATCATAGATCTCGGTCATGCTCCCAACTGTACTGCGGGGCGTGCGGGTGATCACTTTCTGTTCGATAGCAATGGCCGGGCAAAGTCCCTTGATATAATCCACATCCGGTTTATTCATCCGGGCCATGAACTGGCGGGCATAGGCACTGAGGCTCTCGGCATAGCGGCGCTGGCCTTCTGCGAACAGGGTATCAATGGTGAGGGAGGATTTCCCCGATCCGGATACCCCGGTAACCACCACCAGCTTATTGCGGGGGATGGCCACTTCCACATTTTTCAGGTTATGGACCCGGGCTCCTTTAATATATATAGAGTCCAATGCCCGGGAATTCCGGCTCAAAGGAGCCAACTGGGGTGTTTGGGTATTTTTTACAGCCATAGGTTTTGCCTCCGCAGCACACAAATTTACCGCTAAGGCCCGGGTTTTCAGTATTATTACTGCCTGATTTATTGCATAATTCTTTAAAAGAGAGGAGAAAAATTTGGTGAATTAACAAAAGTGTATATCTTTAATTTGAAAATAACACAATAATTAACTACAAACTAAACTGTCTGCCTATCGATTAAGCGCACTTCTACCCCGAAAAGCCGTTTCTCAAAAATCCAACTATTTAATATCCTATCACCTTCAAAACCGTAGAAGTTTTATGAACACTTTACGTACGAAAACCGACCATGAATTAATCCAAGATTTCCAGGATGGAAACCTCAATGCTCTCGAGATCTTAGTGATCCGTCACAAAGACAAACTCTTCACCTCCATTCTTTTTCTGGTTAAAGACAAGTACCTCGCCGAGGACATTTTCCAGGACGTTTTAATCAAAATTATTGACACCATCCGCGGTGGCCGTTACACCGAAGAAGGTAAATTTTTGCCCTGGGCCATGCGTATTGCCCACAACCTTTGTGTGGACCATTTCCGCAAGGTGAAGCGTACTCCTGCCATCAAAACCAGCGATGACCGCGACATTTTCGAAGTAATCAACTTTACCGAAGACGGTGCTGACGTGAAAATGATGAAGCGTCAGAGCCACGACCGGGTTCGCCAGATGCTGGACCTGCTGCCGGAAGATCAGCGCGAAGTGATCATCCTGCGCCATTATGCAGACCTCAGCTTCAAAGAGATTGCTTCACTGACCAATTGCAGCATCAATACAGCCCTGGGCCGTATGCGCTATGGTTTAATCAACCTGCGCAAGATGATGATGCAAAAGAAGATCGCTCTTTGATCATCGATCCGGTTAAGCATCTTTACAAAATTTTAACGCCTCGGAAAGAGAAACGGATGCCGTTGTGCGTTTAAATTTGAACTGAAATTAACTGATCAAGATTTTGTCATTCTGGCCCTCCACCCGGACTCCATGATTGTATTGCCTTGCCGGAAGGCTGGTACAGAATGACACCTAACTGAACCCCGCAGGTACGAACTGCGGGGTTTTTTCGTTTTCAGGTCAACCAAACACCGTTTTAACAAACACTTACCCCGGTCCGGCTTTACAATACAGCGGCTATTCCCGTTCTTGTAACCAGCTTCCTTACCTAAAACCTGTGCCATGAAAAGAATACTACTCCTTCCATTTTTTACGGCCCTGTTGTTTTCCTGTTCCTCTTCCAGAAAAAATACAGCAGAACAAGCTGTTACAAAAGACTATACCGCCGTACCCCGTCCGGCCAGTTTAACCGACAGCCTGCAACCTGTATCGCTGCTCGACCTGCCGGTGAACGAACAGGGAATCACCATACTCTCCGAAGGGTTTTATGAATCCGAATATAAAAGCTATTGCCTGCAACCGGGCACTCCTGATCCCGGCCCGCACGACGCCTACCTTCAGGCCCCCCTCTCCGGTTACCGGAAAGATATTGTGGGCAGTATCCTGCGGAATTCACAGCAGCAACCCGACCTGCCCCAGCACAATATCCAGCTCCTGCTCTGGAGTGTGGTGAGCGGATCCGACTATAACAAACTTTCTCCTGCCGTAAAACGGACGGCCAATGCCTTGCTGAACCCCAAACAGGTTTTTGAATTGCAAGGCGGCGTGATGGGTATGGTGAAAACCGTTGCTTACAATATGCCGGTGGGTACCAATAATGAAATGCGCCGCTTGTTTGAGCTGGGGAATTCCAGTTACGAAGCCTTTGAACAACTGGCCATGCGCCGCGGCCCTTCGCGGATCCACCGGCCCGACTATGCAGCCGACCAGTGGTATACCCAACCAGGCGGCTATTTCGTACGCTATTTCCCCTCGAGCTATAAAAAAGTGAAGATCCAGGTGTATGTACCCAAAGGCACGCTCGACAGCAGCGGCAAAAAAGCCGGCCGCTATTTACTCTTCGATCCGGTGGAACTGATGGCGGTTCCGGCCAATTCGGATGCACAGCGCCTGGGGATCGGTGCACCGATGGTCGACATCATCCGCAAAGTGATCATTATTAATCAGGGAACAACGCCGCCTGCGCCCAGAACCAAACAGCCTCGGGTGGCAAAGCAACCGAAGGCGGCAAGCTGATGGTGTATTGATTATTTAGTAGTTGCTTTCAATCCATCTTCCAGCCACTTCGCATACTCCGTAATACTGGGCGTATACGCAACCGGCCGGTTGAGCAATTGCTCATCCGGACTGAGCAGTACATACAGGGGTTGTGACGCATTACTGAAATTTTCCGACTGGAAGGTCGCATACAGGTCGCCCACCGTTTTAATAGCTTTCTTCGAGCTATCGGCAGTAACATAGAGGAACTGCTCATCATCGGGCAAAGGCTTTCGATCGTCAACATAAAGCGACACCAGGATGAATTTTTCTTCGATCAGTTGCTTCACCATCGGATCGGGCCATACATTCTCTTCCATCTTGCGGCAGTTCACACAGGCCCATCCGGTAAAGTCGAGCAGCAAGGGTTTGCCGGTCTGCTTCGCCAGTTCCAGGGCCTTGAAATAATCATTCACCACTTGCGGTTCCACGCCCTTGCCTTTGGCTGATTCATGTCCATATACACTATAACTCAAGGGTGGCGGGAAACCGCTGATCAAAGACAGGTTGGCATATTTTGTATTGGTTACACCGGGCACCAGGTACAAAGCCATCACCAGAAATACAACGGCCAGCGAGATCCGGGTACGGCTGAGTTTTGCCGGGGGTGGATCATGCCGGAATTTCAGGATGCCAAATAGATATAATGAAGTCGCGAGACTGATCAGGATCCAGAGTCCTATGAATACTTCACGCTTCAACAGACCCCAATGCATCACCAGATCGGCATTGCTCAGGAACTTCAGCATCAGGGCCAATTCAATAAAGGCGAATACAATTTTTACAGTCGTCATCCAGCTGCCCGATTTCGGCAGGGATGCCAGGAAGCGGGGAAAGAGTGCGAATAAGCCGAAAGGCAGGCCCAGGGCCAGGCCAAATCCCGCCATCGCCACGGTAAGCTGGAAGGCCCCCCCATTCTGGTTCAGCGCGCCTACGAGCAGCGTTCCGAGAATGGGACCCGTACAGGAGAAGGATACGATCGCCAGTGTGAGTGCCATAAAGAAGATCCCCCCGATACTGCTGATATCGGAACGGGCATCCACTTTGTTCGCCACACCAGAAGGCAATCCGATCTCAAACAATCCGAAGAAAGAAAGGGCAAACACAAAGAAGACCAGGGCAAAGAAAATGTTCAGCCAGGCGTTGGTGGATATATTATTCAGGATATCTGATTCGCCGGAATTCAGGAAATAAAACGGCACACTCAGCAACACATAGATCAGGAAAATGAAGAAGCCATACAGGAATGCATTCCTTACTCCCTGTTTAGGGTCTGCAGCCCGCTTGGTAAAGAAACTCACCGTCATCGGGATCATGGGAAAGGTACAGGGCATGATCAGGGCCAGCAGGCCGCCCACTAATCCGAGCAGGAAAATGGTCAGCAGGCTCTTCTCGCCTTCAGCACCCGTTCCACCCAGGTTACTCAGGGGGTGCGCCATATCGATCCGTGCGCGCTTAATGCGCGAAGCGCTGTTTTCATCGGTTTTCAATGTAGTGGACTTGGCTACCAGTGTGCCCATCTCATCCAGCACAAAGCGGAAAGCAGCCGGTTCCGGATTGGTGAATTCATCTCCTTTGAATGCCATCCAGGTGATATTGCCTTTGAGTTCACTGGCGCCGGGCTTAAGGGTAACAATAACCGAAAAAACGGCTTTCTCTTTAAAATAACGGATATCGGTTTCCAGGGCCTTGCTTTTTTCGGCCAGGGCGGTAGGTGCTTCGTTGGTTGCTCCCAGTGTAGCTTGTGTACTGCTGTCGAGCAGCCAGCGCGAATTGGGCAGGTCGTCGGGCATGGTCAGGGAGAACAAGCCCCAGCCTTGCTGAATAGTGGCTTCACCACGGATCAGGTATTGGTTAGTAGTGGCGGCCTTGCTGGCGGAGAATTGCCATTGCACCACAGCAGTGGAACTGTCTTGTCCCAGCGTAGCTGTAGCAGTAAGAAGAAATACCAGACCGCCTATTAAACGAATCAGTTGCTGCTTCATGAACCTGTATTGAAGGAAAAAACGGGTTTCTCTGTAAAAGAAACCCGTTCAGAATAATTTATCAGTGATCACAGTTACTATTGTCCGATATTAACGCTGAAATCCACATCAGATGGTGCCAGGCAAAGGTTGTCGTTACATACCATGAACGATACTTTACCGGCCAGGCTGGTTTTTACATTTCCTTTTACTTTCACCACCTGTACAAAATCGACCGACTTTTCATAGAAGTTCACGTCACCGCCCCACACGTCTTCCCGCTTTTTGATCATCTTGCCTACTTCTTTGGGATTGCCTTCCACCGTGAGCAGGGGATTTTTGGTGAACGTAAATCCTGTGGGCAGGGGGCCTTCCACGCCGGCATTCTGGGAGTAAATATGCCATTTGCCGTTTACGGCTGCGGTAATATGGACCTCGTAGGTTTTATCGGCAATTTTCTTCACGGTATAGGTCCAGTTGACCTGTTTGCTGGACTGGGCCAGGGCAAAGGTGGAAGTGGTGATCAGGGCTACCAGGAGTGTAAAAATCGGCTTCATGAACTATAGTTGGAATTGATCTCCCCTATAACGCGGGGCAAGTACAAAAGTCGTTGAAAATCTGCTAATAAAACTTTAAAACTGAGCGGCTTCTGCGGCTGCCAGCTGGTGTTTGGCCTCTATCAGCAAGGCTTTCAGGATGATACGTCCGTCGGTATTCCCCAGGGCTTCACTGGTGGCCCGTTCGGGGTGGGGCATCATGCCAAATACGTTGCGGCCGGCATTACAGATACCGGCAATATTGCGGATGGCCCCGTTGGGGTTGGCAGCAGCCGTTATCTGGCCCTGTTCGGTACAATAGCGGTAAATGATCTGGTTATTGCGCTCCAGTTCATCCAGGGTGGCTTCATCGGCATGGTAGCGGCCTTCGCCATGGGCAATAGGCACTTTCAGGGCTTTTTCGGATCCTATTCCCTTGAGCCACACATTTTTACAAATAAACTGCTGATTGGCATTGCGAAGCAGAATTCCAGGCAGGAGCTGCGACTCACAGAGGATCTGGAAGCCGTTGCAAACGCCCAGCACCTTACCGCCGGCATTGGCGAATTCGATCACACTCTGCATCATGGGGCTGAAACGGGCGATGGCTCCGCAGCGCAGGTAATCGCCATACGAAAAGCCTCCGGGAAGCACGATACAATCGTCTGTAGTGAATTTGCTGAGATCCCGGTCCTTATGCCAGAGCATCGTAACATCCTGGTGGAGATCATTCTGGAGGGAATCCTGCATATCCCGGTCGCAGTTGGAACCCGGGAAAACGACAACGCCGAACTTCATGAGCGGAAAGATTTTTGAAGCACAAAGGTAATCAGAAGCAATGGGATTCAGAAAAGCAGGCGCCGCCAGTTACCCCCAGTAATTCACATAAATGGCATAGGCAAATAAATTCCAGTGCAGTACCAGGGGGAAGATCCGGCTGGTGGGATAGTAATATGCGGCTCCATGAAAAGCGGCGATGGGCACCATGCAGATCAGCCAGTTCTCATATTGTGTACCTGTATTCAGAAGGATCACCAGGGAGGCGATGATCAGGTAAAGCAGCATCAGGCTCCAGTTCTTGCGCACCTGGATCAGCATCTTGTTGAGGTTATCCTGTACAAAAAAGCCTCCGATAATGAAAACCAGTACAATGAGCAGAATACTGATCGTGATATAGATCGAACCCGGAAAAGCCGGCAGACCAAATTTCAGGGAAGGGAAGATATTGTGCCAACTCCAGCGATTGGTCAGGAACAGGAAGATCCCGAGGAAATAAAAAGGGGTGGTTACGCCCAGCAGCGCGATCAGCCATTCCCGCAGGAAGAAAGGCCGCATCACAAAAAGCGCGACCAGAATGAGCAATACAAAAAGAAGTGCAGGTTTATAAAACAGGATGCCCACACCCAGCATCACCCCTATATTGAAGATCTGTGCCAGGGCCCGCTGGTTATTATAGAGTTGCATCATCCGGTAGATCGCCCAGATCAGCAGGGAGTTCACCAGCAGGGGTGCCGAGAAACGGTTCCATACCGGAATGAGCGAAGTGATCAGGATATAGCTCATGGCTACCAGGTAATGGGGCCGGGGCATCATCTTCTGGTTGTTACAGATACGGGTGAACAGGGTGGCCTGGGTATAGATCAGTGCAAAGGCCATAAAAGCATATACAATGGGCGGAAATCCCAGGGCATCGAGAAAGGAGAGCAATCCTGTATACAGATAATGGTCTTCTTCCAGTTTCAGCGGCCCTTGCGGATGCAGAAATACCGGAAACTTCAGTGCCAGTGCGTACACCAGCAGCAGAATGGTATTGGAGGAGTTTTTCTGTCGGAATATTCCGGTCACCAGGATATCATTTGGGTGGTACAAAGGAAAGGGAAAAAATTGAAAGAAGCTAGAAGCTAGAAGCTAGAAGCCAGAGGGGGGTAGCCGGTAGCCTGTATTCCCTTCTCGCTTCTTGCCTCTCGCCTCTCGCTTCTCCTAAAACTCCACTTTCGAAAACGTCAGGCTATTCCGGAACATACAGGGTATGATCACCGTCCGGGCGCTCACCTGTTTGCCGAAACGGGGCATGAAATCGACCTCCCGGTCGAGGTTCTTGAGGGTGGGATACCGGTTCACCTTGCCGTCGGGGGTGATGCCCTGGTTGTTCAGGATCAGGGTACGGCGCTCATAGAGATTGAACAGGAACTGGAGTTCCCCGCCGGTAATGAAGACCATATGCGAGATCATGGCATCGGTTTCATCATCATACTGGTTCTTGGGTATGGCATTGCTCCATTCCAGCTCCGCCTGCTGGTTGAAGGAGAAAATAAAGATATTCTCGGAATGGTATTGGGTGCCCTGGTTATTGTTGCGGCCATAGTTCCATCGGTCCCAGTAAAAACTGCTGTAGGGACTGTAGTAAGGCGACCAGTAATAATAATCCATGGGTGTCATCCAGGGGTTATTATAGAAGCGGTTGCCCCAGCGGTCCCAGTTATTATTCCGGCTGGTGGTATAGGCCGACTCGCTGACCAGGATATAGCCCCCGTCTTTCCGGGTAATGATATTGGTGATGAAATAATCGTCGAAAGCCATTTTGAAGTTGGCATCAGGCCCTTTGGCCGATTTGCGCATCTCTTCGGTAAAAGGCAGCTCTTTTTCCACCACGATACTTTGGGTAGCCTTATCCCAGATGCGGGTATAGAGGCCTTCAATATTGCCCCTGCGCTGTTTGTAGTAAAGCGCATTCAGCATTACCCGCTTGTTGTTGTTATCGACCTTGATGCGGATCTCGTCGAGGGTGCGTTCATCATTCTTGACGGGATAGACCTGGAAGGCTTCCTGGTCGCTTTTCTTGGCGACAATAGACACATCGGTGATATAATCGCTGCCGCTGCGGCGGATGAATTTGCCAAAGAAGAAATCACCGTCATTATCCACATAGAAATCGGTGAAATAATCATTCTTCTCTTCCATCGGCAGGGTCATCCGGTGCCGGGCTTTGCGGTTGAGCTGGTTATCGAAAAGAAGGGTGGTAAAGACGAAATTGTTGGGATTCCTGTTATTGATCTTGAAGACCAGGATCTGCTTCTTGTCGTCGCTGAATATGGTGGTGTAGATCTTGTTATTGGCCGAACCACCGATCTTGGTGGTATCGAGTTCAATGGGTTCGGTGATGCGTTTGCCTTTGCCATCCACTTTGATCGCCATGCAATAAACAATATTGCGTTTCTGGTACTGGTAGATCATCCAGGCAAAATCGGGATAAGCCACAAAATCGACATTGATCCAGTTCTGGTCGATATCGGTTTGCCGTACCCGGTCGATGAGTTTCATGTTGTTATCATACACACTGATATCATTATCATTCCGGTTATTCTTGAACACCAGGAAATTGCCGCCCACTTTTCCGATGATCTCGAAATTCGTGCGACGGGTATCATCCCGTTCCGGATCGGCATAAGTGATGCGCTGGGCCAGCAAGGGCTGGGCAAATCCCAGTAACAAAAAGAGGCTGAATGCGAAAGCGCGGTATGAACGAATGTTAGTACTCATCATGATTAAGGCAGCATCTTGTATGCCAAATTAAGGATTCGGGGGGGGCTGCCCAAACTTTCGGTCTTTTTTTGCAATCCCCTAACGCTGCCCCTTCCGGATGCCGCCAGTCCCTGCTTTACACAAGAAGACAATAAAGTGTTTAAAAATCAGTTTTTTTCAATATACCTTTGTCGGTCGCCGGATAAACCTAAATCCGGATAATCTGTTGCCTGTAGCAGGCAACACCAATAAGACACTAACCGTGGGCAAACATATTAATAAAGTTACCGCCGCCTCGCTGCTCATCGCTCTTGGAATCATTTACGGAGATATCGGTACTTCACCGCTTTACGTATTTAATGCCATCATTAACGGCAAACCGATCAGTGAAGACCTGGTACTGGGTAGCCTGTCCTGTATCTTCTGGACCCTGACCCTGCAGACCACCATCAAATATGTAGTGCTCACCCTCCGGGCCGATAACCGGGGGGAGGGTGGTATCTTTTCCCTCTATGCATTGGTACGCCGGCAGAAGAAATGGCTGGTGATCCCTGCCATGCTGGGTGGTGCCGCCCTGCTGGCCGATGGTATGATCACGCCCCCGATCTCGGTAACCTCCGCTATCGAGGGTCTGAAACAGATCCCAAGCCTCCACAATATTGAAGAACGGACCATCGTGATCATTGTGGTCTGTATCATCGCCCTGCTTTTCTTCCTGCAGCAGTTCGGAACCGCTTCCATCGGATCCATGTTCGGACCCATGATGTTCATCTGGTTCCTCATGCTGGCCGGATTGGGCATCCTGCACATTTCCGACGACCTGAGCGTGTTCAAAGCCTTCTCCCCTACTTATGCCTTTGAGCTCCTCACGAAATACCCCAAAGGCTTCTGGATACTCGGTGCGGTCTTTCTCTGTACCACGGGTGCGGAAGCACTCTACAGTGATCTGGGCCACTGCGGTCGCGAGAATATCCGCATCTCCTGGATCTTCGTGAAAAGCTGCCTGTTCCTGAACTACCTGGGACAGGGCGCCTGGTTGCTCACGCAAAAAGGGAAGATCTACGCGAACTCCGACCTGATGGCCGACAAGGCCTTCCTGGCCCTGCACCCTACGGCCATGGAGTTGAAAAGCACGTTCTATTCCATCATGCCCCAGGGCTGGTTCCTCTATATCGGTATCGCTATTGCCACCATGGCAGCCATCATTGCCAGCCAGGCCCTGATCAGTGGTTCCTTTACCCTGGTGAGTGAGGCCATGCGCCTGAACCTCTGGCCTAAAATGAAGATCAATTTTCCGACCGAAGAACGCGGACAGCTTTATATCCCCGGTATCAACTGGCTGCTGTTCCTGGGTTGTATCGGTATCACTTTATATTTCAAATCCTCTTCCAATATGGAAGCGGCTTATGGTCTGGCCATCACCATGTGCATGATCGCGACCACCATACTGTTCGCGAATTTCCTGATCACCCGGAGGGTACTCTCCTTCTGGATCTATCTCTTCCTGGGGGTGTACCTGGCCATTGAATTCGGGTTCCTCTTTGCGAACCTGGATAAATTCCCCCACGGTGGTTTCGTAACCCTGATCGTTGGCGGCGGCCTGTTCTCGGTAATGTATATCTGGTACCGCAGCCGCAAGATCAAGAACCGCTATGTGGAGTTCGTAAGGCTGGAGAATTATATCCCCCAGATCCAGGAACTCAGCAACGACCGCGGCGTTCCCAAATATGCCACGCACCTTGTTTATCTGACCAGTGCGAATAACCCCAAGGAGATCGAGCATAAGATCATCTATTCGATCCTGAACAAGAAACCCAAGCGTGCCGATATCTACTGGTTCGTGCATGTGGATACACTGGATGATCCTTATACCTGCGAGTATACGGTAGACCATATCATTCCCAACGACATTATCCGCGTGGAGTTTCGTCTCGGTTTCCGGATGGAACCCAAGATCAATATGATGTTCCGCAAAGTAGTGGCCGACCTGGTAGCGAATAATGAAGTGAATATCACCAGCCGCTACGAGAGCCTGGAACGCAATAATGTGGTAGGCGACTTCCAGTTCATCGTGATGGAGAAATACCTGAGCCAGGATAATGAACTGCCTTTCTTCGAGCGGATCATCATGAAGATGTATTTCAACCTGAAAGAATGGAGCCTCAGTGAAGAACGGGGCTTTGGACTGGATACCGCCAATGTAACCATAGAAAAATTCCCGCTGATCGTTTCACCGGTTTCGGAAATGAAACTCAAAAGGGTCTACTTTAACAACGACTGACCGGACCTGACGATGCAAACTATATCGCCTGCTGAACTACGCGACCTGATCGCGGCACCTGACCATAACCTTCAACTGATCGACGTGCGTGAACCCGAAGAGCACCTGCTCTTTAATATCGGCGGCGATTTATTCCCCCTGCCCGAGATCATGGAACATGTGGAACAGATCTCCCGCTCCAGAAAAGTGATCTTCTATTGCAAGATGGGCGTCCGCAGCCAGATCGCCATTCAGCGCCTTCAGGACAAATACGGCTTCACCAACCTCGTGAACCTGCGGGGCGGGATGGAAGCGTGGAAGAAGATGCTGGAGGCGAGAAGCTAGAAGAAAGAAGGGAGAAGAGAGAAGAGAAAAGAAAGAAGGGAGAATCATTGGTTGGGGTGGAGGCATTTGCTGCAAGGTTAATTTTCATATCTTGGGCTAAACCCGAACAACTGCCTGCCTGGATCTACTATATTATTGGCGCATTAGTACTGCTCTCCCTGCTGGCCTATTTTCTGCAGGAAAAATTCATCTTCAAGCCTGAAAAGCTGAAAGCCGATTTTGAATTCCGTTACGATGCCCCTTTTTCTGAATTGTTTTTCGATCCGGAACTCGGGGTGCGCATTAATGGGCTCCATTTTCACCGCAAGGATGCGAAAGGACTGATCCTGTACTTTCACGGCAATACCCGGAGTATTAAAGGCTGGGCCAAATATGCCCGCGATTTTTACCGGTTCGACTATGATGTGGTGCTGATCGATTACCGTGGTTTCGGCAAGAGCACCGGTAAACGCTCGGAGAAAAAGATGCTGGCAGACATGCAGTTCGTGTACGATTCGTTGAAACAATCCTATCCCGAAGACCACCTCATTGTATATGGCCGCAGCATGGGCAGCGGCTTCGCCACCAAACTGGCATCTGACAATAAGCCCCGCTACCTGATTCTCGATGCGCCTTATTATAATTTCCGGAAAGTGGTACAACGCTTCCTGCCGATACTGCCGGTACGGTTTGTACTGCGATATCATTTGCGAACGGATGAATGGCTGCGGAAAGTAAGCTGCCCGGTTTATATCCTCCACGGTACGCGTGACTGGCTCATTCCGATCCGACACAGCGAGAACCTGCAGAAAATCGCACCCCGCAAAACCACCCTGATCCGTATTGAAGGAGGTGGTCATAATAATTTACCTTCGTACCCCGAATACCACAATTTCATCCGGGATATTCTGAAATACTGATATGAAGCGTGTTGTCTTATTCCGCTGGATCAAAATGCTCCTCCTGCTCTATGGCAGTATCGGCATCGCCTTCTATTACCTCCAGGAAAAACTACTCTTTCGTCCACAGGCCCTTCCGGCCTATCATGAATGGAAATTTGACCAGCCCTTTGAAGAAGTGAACCTGATGGTGACACCGGAAACGAACCTGAACCTGGTTCAATTCAAACATACCGGTGACACATTGAAAGGTGTAGTGCTGTATTTCCATGGTAACCGCAAGAACATTTCCTGGTATGCGCCCTTTGCAAAACCCTTTACACAAGAAGGTTATGAGGTCTGGATTATGGATTACCCGGGTTTTGGAAAAAGCACCGGTGTATTCAGTGAGAAAACGATCTACGACTGGTCCCTGCTCGTATACAAACTGGCACGGCCCCGGTTCCAGCCCAACCAGATCATGATTTACGGCAAATCCATGGGTACCGGCGTGGCTGCACAACTGGCTTCCGTACGCGATTGTAAACGGCTATTCCTGGAAACGCCTTATTATGACTTTCCCAATGTGCTGCGGCCGTATATGAGCATCTACCCCCTGCATCGCATCATGCGCTACCAGTTCCCGACCTGGCAGTACCTGCAAAAGGTTACGGCGCCGGTCACCATTTTCCATGGCACCAGCGACTGGACCGTCCGGTACAGCAATACTGAATTTTTGAAACCCTACCTGAAAAGCGGAGACACAGTGATCACCGTAAAAGGCGGAAGCCACAATGATTTGTTTTCATTTCCTGAAGTAAGGAGTGTGTTGATGAAGCAGATAAGTGAATAGTGACTACTCTTCCAGCACCACTCTCCCCTTCCCCACACTCAACTTATACCCCACGCCCACTTTCAACGCCACATTTTCCTTGCCATGACTCACTGGAAAGCCGAAACAGACGGGATAATCGTATTCCGCCACAGCATCGCGGATGATCTCCTCCGTTGATTTGCCAAAGGGCCGGTCGGTATCTTTTTCATCGGTGAAACCGCCAACCACCATTCCGGCCAGTTTATCCAATTTGCCGGCCCGCTTCAGTTGGAGCAGCATGCGGTCGATATTATAGCGGAACTCGCCTATATCTTCGATAAAGAGAATACGCCCCTTGGTCTTCAGTTCGGAAGGGGTTCCGGCAAGATGCGCCAGTAAAGACAGGTTGCCCCCTACCAGTTCTCCAATCGCTTTGCCCGTACGGTTAAAGGGATGCGGATCGAGCGTATATTTTGATTTGCCACCTTCAATGGCAGTTTTGAGGCTGAGCACAAATGGGTCTGTGGCACCGCCATCGTTAAAGGCACTGGCCATGGGGGCATGCAGGGATGCGATCTTATATTTCGCATAGAGGTGACAGTGAAAAACTGTGACATCACTGTAGCCGATGATCCATTTCGGAAATTGCTTAAACCGTTTAAAAGACAGTCCATCCACGATCCGGGAACAACCATAGCCGCCGCGGGCACAGAGGATGGCCTTGATGGTGGGATCATCCATGAACGATTGGAACTCCTCCAACCGCTCGGCATCAGTACCCGAAAAATAGTTGGTACTGCTGCTGCCCAGGGTCTTGCCGATGCGCACCTGATAGCCCCAGTCTTTCAGGGTCTGGATGCAGGTAGCGGCTTTCTCCAGGGTCATATAACCCGCCGGACAGGTCAGCGCTATGGTATCACCCGGCTGCAGGGAAGGAGGCAGTTTTACCATAAATCCATTTTATGCAAGATACAGGATGAGCAGCATCAACTGCACGGCCTGAGCAGAATCAAAAGCGGTGTGGCCCCGCCCGCCTATCTTTAGGGACTGTTAAAAACGCTTGCTATGTCTGCCATACAACCTGTAGTCCAGCTGGCCCGCCAGCTCGGTCTCGATGCCGATGCCCTCACCACTTATGGAAAGTATAAAGCCAAAGTGCAGCTGCACAGCTTTGATGCCGACAAGATCAGTCGCAGCAAACTCATCCTCGTTACCTCCATCACCCCTACCAAGGCAGGGAATGGCAAAACCACCACTTCGATCGGACTGGCCGACGGCCTGCACCGGATCGGGAAAAAAGCGGTGCTGGCCCTGCGGGAACCCTCCCTCGGGCCCTGTTTCGGCATGAAAGGCGGCGCTACCGGAGCCGGTCTATCGCAGCTGGTGCCTGCCGAAGAGATCAACCTCCATTTTACCGGCGATTTCCACGCCATCAGCGCGGCCAATAATACCCTGGCCGCCCTTCTCGATAATTACAATTATTTCCACCAGGGTTCACCGCAGGAAATGAAAGACATTCATTGGCGCCGGGTGCTGGATGTGAACGACCGCTCCCTGCGTTTCATCATCACCGGACTCAACGGCGGCAAAAATGGTGTGCCCGCAGAGACCGGATTTGATATCACTCCGGCTTCGGAACTCATGGCAGCCCTCTGCCTCTCTTCTTCACTGGACGAACTGCGCGAACGCATCGATGCCATCCTATTGGGCTATACCGCCGATGACGCCCCCTTTACCGCAAAAGACCTGCAGGCCAGCGGTGCCGTGATGGCCCTGCTGCGCGATGCCTTCTCCCCCAATCTGGTGCAGACCCTCGAAGGCACGCCCGCCTTTGTACATGGCGGACCCTTTGCCAATATCGCGCATGGTTGTAATTCAGTAATGGCTACGAAAACCGCCCTGCAGCTGGGCGATTATGTACTCACCGAAGCGGGATTCGGCAGCGACCTGGGCGCTGAAAAATTCTTTAATATCAAATGCCGCACGGCCGGATTACAGCCCGCGCTGAGTGTGCTGGTGGTGACTACCCCCTCCATCAAACTCCATGGGGAAGTGAATCCATCCGAACTCAAAAAACCCGATCTGCGGGCCATGGAAAAAGGTATGCGCAATGTGGCCCGGCATATCCGTATCCTGCAATCCTTCGGACAACAGGTGCTGGTGGTACTGAACCGCTTTGATACGGATACCGAAGAGGAGATCGCCTTCCTGCGGCTCTGGTGCAAAGACAGCAATGTGCCCTTTGCCGTGAACAATGCCTATGCTGAAGGCGGTGCCGGTGCAGTGGCCGCAGCCAAACAGATCGTGGCCCTTACAGAAACCGCACCGAATCCGGTACGCTTTACTTACGACCTGAACGACAGCGTGCCGCAGAAGATCGAAAAGATCGCACAACAGATCTATGGCGGAAAAGAAATTGTACTGGAGAAAAAAGCCCGGCAACACCTGAAACGGATCGAAAAACTCGGACTCTCGCATTTACCCATCTGTATCGCCAAAACGCAATACTCATTTACCGATGTACCCGAACAGGTGCATACCTATGAAGATTTCACGATCAGTGTGGATGACCTGATCGTCAATACCGGTTCGCGGTTTATTGTGGCGGTTTGCGGGGAAATGATGCGCATGCCCGGACTGCCCCAGCAGCCGGCGGCCAATCATATTGATGTGGTGAACGGGAAGATCACCGGTTTAAGCTGAGGCAACTTCCTTCAGGGTGACTTCTGCATCGGTGATGCTTAACCGGTGTTTAACGCCGCACTTAAGCGCCATATTCAGTTTCTGGTGCCCCACCGGAAAATCGAAGCAGACTGGATACTTGTATGCTTTTACTTTTTCCAGCACAATATCCTGCACGGTCTTGCCGAAATCCTCTCCCGGATCATCCACTTTTACCTTGAATCCGCCAACGATCAATCCGGCCAGCTGGTCGAGCTTGCCCGTTCGCTTCAGGTTCCAGAACATGCGGTCGATGCTGTAGAGGTATTCACCGGTATCTTCCACGAACAAGAATTTACCTGTTGTTTTAAGATCGCTCTTACTGCCCGAGAGGCTTTCGATGGTCTTCAGGTTGCCGCCCACCAGGGTTCCTGTTGCGGTACCGGTGCGGTTAAAGGGGCTGCCCGGTACACTGTACTGCATTTTCACACCTGATAATGCATCGCGAATGGAATTGATGGAATCAATTTGTACCTGTTCGGCCTTGCTCCAGTCTTCGGGAAAACTATTGCACATCTTGGAGTGGATCGAAGCGATACCATAATTACGGTTCAGGTGGGTATGGATCACGGTGATATCGCTGAAGCCGATCACCCATTTGGGATGATCCACGAAACGGCTGAAGTTGAGCCGGTCGATGATCCGCACCATGCCATAGCCCCCGCGGGCACAGAGTATGGCTTTGAGGGCAGGATTGTCGAGCATCTGCTGGAAGTCTAATGCCCGCTCGGCATCGGTACCGCCAAAGGTGAAATCGCGCTTGCCGATGGTGCTGCCGATCACGGGTACAAAGCCCCATTCGGTGAGCTTGTCCACAGCAGGCTGTATCTCTTTTTCGGTGATATAGCCTGCCGGAGCCGTGATCCCGATCTTATCCCCCTTTTTCAGGTGCGCGGGCAATATATGTGACAGCTCTTCTTCCCCCGGCAAGGGGTCGTTGGCCTGGGCGGACTGAAAGGGCAGGAACAGTCCTGAAAGGGCCGCGCCTGTCTGCAGGAAATTTTTCCGGTTCATACGTAAATTTATCGAATTCAGCAGATTCCGGAATTGTTTGGGCAGGGCTGGGTTTTGGGGTATTTTTGCCGTCCGGTCTCATTAGCCGGAATAAGGAGTGTTTTTATGAGTCAACAGCCCAAACGTTATCTGGTTACATCCGCCCTTCCCTATGCCAATGGCCTGAAGCATGTAGGCCATCTTGCCGGCGCCTATATTCCTGCCGATATCTACGTCCGTTACCTGCGTTCCTGCAAAAGGGATGTAGTATTTGTATGTGGCAGTGATGAACACGGCACGGCCATCCCTATCCAGGCGATGAAGGAGAACACCACGCCTCAAGCCATTATCGACAAGTACCATCAGGCCATGAAAGAAGATTTCGATGACCTGAATATCAGCTTCGATATATACCACCGTACCAGTGATCCGCTGCACCATGAAACGGCCAGCGAGTTTTTCAGTTACCTGCACGAACGCGGTGAACTGGAAACCAAAGAAAGCGAACAGTATTACGACGAACAGGCCAGCACTTTCCTGGCCGACCGCTATATCAAAGGCACTTGTCCCAATTGCGGCAGCGACCGCGCCTTCGGCGACCAGTGCGAGAACTGTGGCACTTCCCTCAGTCCGGATGAACTGATCAACCCGGTGAGCACCCTCAGCGGCAACGCCCCGGTAAAGAAAAAAACCACCCATTGGTACCTGCCCCTGGGCAAGCATGAGGAATTCCTGCGTGAATGGATCCTTAAGGAACATGGGGAAGACTGGCGGCCTACTGTTGTTGGCCAGTGCAAGAGCTGGATCGAAGCCGGACTGCAGCCCCGCGCTGTAACCCGCGACCTCGACTGGGGTATCAAAGTGCCGCTGAAAGATGCTGCCGGCAAAGTACTCTATGTCTGGTTTGATGCGCCCATCGGTTATGTGAGTGCCACCCGGCAATGGGCCAAAGACAATGACAAGGACTGGAAGCCCTATTGGTATGATGCCGACACCCGCCTCGTGCATTTCATCGGCAAAGACAATATCGTATTCCATTGCATCATCTTCCCGATCATGCTCAAGCTGCACGGCAATATCCTGCCCTATAATGTGCCGGCCAATGAGTTCCTGAACCTGGAAGGCGACAAGATGAGTACCAGCCGCAACTGGAAACTCGAGATGCGCGATTACATCACAGATTTCGTGAAAAAGGAAAATGGCGGTGGCCAGTGCGTGGATATGCTGCGTTACTATCTTACGCAGATCGCTCCCGAAACCAAAGACAGTGAATTCACCTGGAAAGGGTTCCAGGATGCGGTGAACAGTGAGCTGGTGGCTATTTTCGGCAATTTCGTAAACCGTACCTGGGTGCTGATGCACAAACTCTGTGGCGGTAAAGTACCCCGCTTTACTCCTGAACTCCAGGATGAAGAAGACCGTTCATTGACCGACCAGATCCAAAGGACCAAATACCGCGTGGAAGAACTGATCGAACAGTATAAATTCCGCGAAGCCCTTTTTGAAGTGATCGACCTGGCCCGCAAAGGCAACCAGTACATGCAGAAAAAAGAGCCGTGGATTGTTGCAAAGAAACTTACGGAACAGCCGGAACTGCAGCAGCAGATCGACAATACCATGCACCTCTGCCTGCAGCTTTGCGCCAATCTCGCCATCTATATCAACCCCTTCCTGCCCAATACAGCGAAGAAAATGTTGTACATGATGAAAGTGGTCGACAAGATGCTGGATTGGGAAAACGGCGGCAAACTGAAATTGCTGAGCACGGGCTACAGCCTGCGCGAACCGCAGCTCCTGTTCCGCAAAATTGAAGACGAAGAGATCAAGGCCCAGGTCGACAAACTGAAGGCCGGTCTCGAAAAAGCCCAACAACAAATGGAAAACACAACACCTGCCAGCAATACACCATTAGCTCCCCTGAAAGCAGAGATCGTTTACGATGATTTTGCCAAGCTCGACCTGCGCGTAGGCACTATTGTGGAAGCTTCCAAAGTTGAAAAAGCCGACAAGCTGCTGAAGCTGTCGGTAGACCTCGGCTTTGAAACCCGCACCATTGTGAGCGGCATCGCCCTGCATTTTGCCCCTGAAGCTATTGTGGGCAAGCAGGTGGTGGTGGTAGCCAATCTCGCTCCCCGGAAAATGCGCGGCATCGAAAGTAACGGCATGATTCTGATGGCGGAAGACCAGCAGGGAAAGCTGCACTTTGTCCGCCCCGAGGATACTATAAACCCAGGAGCAACCGTTAATTGATTTTTTTACCACTACGCTTGCGCCAAAGCTTCAGCGTAGGAGCAAAGACACGAAGACACTAAGACACGAAGTTTATAGCATACTCATTACTGTAGTACGAATAAACAACTTTGCGCCTTTGTGTCTTCGTGGTTTAACCCCTTTGTGGTTCCAGCCAGCTTTTCGTATCTTCCAGATACAGAATGGCGCAACTCACCCGCAGCAATAAGTTATTTAAATGGGCCGCAAAGGCCCTGGGCTTGCTCATGGCACTCGGCATTGCCGGCCACCTGTTGCTCAGCTACTATATTGAAACTACGCTGGAGAAACTGGTGGCCCTCGAATCCAAAGGGGAACTTCAACTCGAGATCGGCCGCGCCAGTCTCAACTATTACAGCCGCCAGCTCAGCATTACCGATTTTGACCTGCAGTCTGCCGCCAAACCCGATGCAAACAGCACGTACCGCTTCCGCATCAAGGCCTTCAACCTGCAGCTGCAATCGCTCAGCCAGTTCATCTTTCACAAACGGTTATTGATCGATTCCATACAGGTAAATGCGCCCGATGTAACGGTGGAACTCCTCCGTCCGAAGCAAAACCGAAAAGAACCGCACTCCTTCTCCTATGAAATTGGTAATGTCTATAACGGCATCATGAAAGCGCTGGAACTACTCCACCTCAGCCGCTTCCAGATCGATGAAGGAGCTTTTCATCTCATCAACCGCATGCATCCCGAGCGGAAAAACCTCGACTTCACCCGGATCCAGTTCATCATCGACAATATGAAACTGGATTCCACCACGGATGACAAACGTGGTAAGTTCCTGGCGGCCGACAGCATCATCCTGCGCAGTTATCACCAGAACCTCTATTTTCCCGACGGACAACACCGCATTGCCTTCAGCTGCATGCGCTTTAATTCAGGAATCCGGTTGATCGAGCTCGACAGCTGTACGATCCACAAAACCGATTCCCTCGGACAGGAAGAACTCTTCAACCTGCGCTTCGATACCCTGAAACTCACCAACCTCGATTTCAATGCGCTCTATCTCGACAACAAGATCAGCGCCGATTCGGCCTATAGCATTAATCCCTCTGTTGACGCTTTGGTGAAACTGAAAAAGAAAAGCCGTGAGAAAACAGACAGTACCGATATCCGCGAAACCATCCGCAATTTTTCCGAAACAGCCGATATCCGTTACATTGGTGTCCGCAATGCCCGTTTCAATATCACCACCCGCAAGCAGGACCAGAACAGTGTACTCAAAGCCGATGAAAACAATATAGAACTGTTCGGGCTCAAAACAGGACCGGACTTCACCAATGGTTATACATTTGATTCCCTGAAGATCTCCCTCCGCAATAATGAATTCCATACAGCCGACAGTTTCTATACGGTAAGCTTTGATACCATTGAAGTGCAGCGCGACTGGATCGCTTTCCGGAAAATGAAACTGGTCACCAATCCCAATTCCACTGCCTCCATCAAGCGGGAACACAGCATCAGCAGTTTTGCATTGACGGGTATCGATTGGGGCGAACTGCTCTTCAACCGCAAAATGCGTGCGAACAAAGCCATTCTCTTCGATCCCGTGATCCGCCGCTGGAGTACCATACGGAATACCCCCCGTAAGAAAGCACCGGTAAGTTTCGCTGCCTTATTGGGTAAACTCCAACAGGAAATCGATCTCGAAGAGTTTGAAGTCCGTAACGGGAACCTGTCTTTTGAATTCAGTCCCGGCTCCGGGCTCACCCTGGAAAAAGCCAACCTAAAGCTGCTTCCCAATGTGATGCTGGCTGCAGAAGACCTCGCCTATATCCAGAGTGCCGTACGCAACCTGAATTTCCGGAAAGGCGAATACTACAATGGCGAAATGAAAGTGCAGCTGCGGGAAGGCAATTTTGATGCCGCCACCCGGCTGCTGCAACTTAAAAAAGCAGCCTGGACCGACCCGGAACATAACCGGCAATTGGAACTGGACGGCGTACACATCCGGGAATCCTATATGGATCCGGCTACAAAAAATATTTCAATCCAGGAACTGGGCTGGCAGAAAGGCCGTGTTCACATCGGCGCTTCCCGTTCATCTGCAGTCCGGGCCGATACATCAAAAGCAGCAGGCATCGGCATCGTTTCTCTGGAAAAGCTGGCAGCTGGCCCAACCTCAATAGAACTGGAACTGAAAGGGGACAAAACCATCCAGGCCCTGGCTGAACAACTGCAGGCCTCCGGTCTCAGCTGGCAGGCGGGCAGTCAACCCGGTTTTAACAGTATTCACTTGACAGGACGGGATGCCCTTTACAAAAGCGCCGGATTACAAGCGTCTATAAGCGAATTCAATATTGAAAATACCCATACAGTTTCCCTGAACGGCATTTCCCTGACCCGCACCAAGGACGCCGACAGCATGGCCCTGCACCTGAACCAGCTGCAACTTGACGGCAACCTGAAAGACCTATTGCGGAAAGATTATACGGTGGAACGCCTCAGCCTGGAACAACCCGAGCTCTTCTTCCGGATGCAACGCAAAACGGACAGTACTTCAAAACGGAACCCCTTACCCCAACTGCAGGTGGGCCAGCTTGAAGTCAACAACCTGCGGGCAACGGGCTTACTAACCGGATCCGAAAAAGCAGATACGATCAATATCCAGGGTACCGGTGCCATCAGCAACCTGAAACTGGATGAAAAAGAGAACCTGAATGCTGCACTCGTGAAAGTCAGTACTACCCCTTTCCAATTGGGCCATCCGGAGAAACTACAGCTGCGCAGTGCTGATCCCCAGCAGTTCCGCTTATCGGACCTGTCGCTTTCCTTGCCCAACGTAAAAAACAGCTGGAAGTTTACACTTGATGAACTGAAGACCGGTCCTGTGGCCCTGAGCCGGAAAAACCCGGACAACAGTTATACCCGTGCGCAGATCTCCGATATCCATATCCTGCAATTACCCCTTGCGCCTAAAGCCCTGGAGAATATCCCCCGCTGGCTGGGTGAACACAACCAATGGGTGCTGGATGATTTTGACGGAGAGCTGCAAACCCCTTCCGGCAATATCCGGCTCTTCAATTTCCGCTATGAAGCCGCACCGGCCATAGGTCGTATTGATTCCGCTTACTATACCACAACCCTGAGCCGCGAAGCATTTGCAGACAGCAAGGATTTCCAGGTGACTCATCTGCAAGGGAAGACCGGCACGATCCAGATCCGCAATATTGATCCAGTCCGGTATGCCATCGACTCCGTACTGCACCTGCCCTTGTTGCAGATCGACCGTCCTGTACTCTGGGTGTACCGCGATAAGACCAAGCCCTTCCAGCATGGGATCATCCGCGACCTGCCCGTGAATATGCTGAAGGCGGTATCGAAACATTTTGTAGTGGATACGGTGCAGGTCACCAATGGTACAGTCAACTATACCGAAAAATCGGAAAAGACCAAAGACACGGGTACCATACTCCTCTCGCAGCTTCAGGCCACTATGACTAATCTTCGCAATGTGAATATCCTGCCGAAAGACAGCCTGAACCTCACGGCGCGGTTTATGCTGATGGACAGTGCGGCAGTTCGCCTGCGCTTCCGGGAATCCTATACCGATACCCTGGCGGGCTTTACCCTGGCCGTCCGCATGCCCAAGGCCGACCTGCGCATCCTCAACAAATACACCATCCCCGTGATCAGCGTGAAACTGGTGTCGGGCGACCTGGATACCCTGAACCTGCGGGCCGTGGGTCGCGAACACCTTTCGCTGGGACTCATGCAACTTTTCTATCGCCACCTCAAAGTGGAATTCCTCAAAAACGGGAATGAACAGAAAAAGGATTTCACCACCCGCCTCACCAGTTTCCTCGCCAATAAACTGGTCATCAAGACCAATAATACCCGCCGCCTGGGCCGGATCTATTATCCCCGCGACCGCGAACGGGCTGTTTTCCACTACTGGATCAAGATCGCCCTAAACGGACTGGCATCCAGCACCGGTACCAAGAGCAACCGCAAACTGATGCGGAAGTACAGGAGGGAGTTGAAGAGGAGTCAGTTGCCGGCGATAGACTTTGATTAATGTGGCAATGTGGCAATGTGACAATAGGCTGACGCCTGATGGGTTCTCGCAGCGACACTACGACGCAACGACCCAAATACCCAAAGACCCAACGATTCACCACTCACTACTCACCACTCACTTCTCACTTCTCTCTTCTCACTTTTTTCCCTATCTTCGAATTCAAATTAGTTGCATAACTAACTATTTTTAAACCTTCCTCAATACGATTGCATGAAACGCAAGATCAAGAAAGTGGCCGTACTGGGTTCCGGAGTGATGGGTTCGCGCATTGCCTGCCATTTTGCAGGAGCGGGTATTCCGGTTTTACTGCTCGATATCGTACCAAAAGAAGCCACGGAAAGCACCATGCCTGCGGAGCGCAATAAGCTGGTGAATGATGCCCTCCAGGCTGCACTGAAAAGCAATCCCTCTCCCGTATACACCAAGGATGTGGCCCGCCGCATCAGTACCGGCAATTTCACCGATAATATGAAGGAGATCGCCGGCTGCGACTGGATCATTGAAGTGGTGGTGGAACGCCTGGATATCAAACAACAGGTCTTTGCCCAGGTGGAGCAGTACCGTAAGCCCGGTACCCTGATCACCTCCAATACCTCCGGCATTCCCATTCATTTAATGGCCGAGGGCCGTTCGGAGGATTTCCGCAGGCATTTCTGCGGTACGCACTTCTTCAACCCGCCGCGCTACCTGCGCCTGCTGGAGATCATCCCCACACCGGAAACCGATCCCGAAGTGATCGGCTTCCTGATGGAGTATGGGGATCTGGTGCTGGGAAAGACAACGGTACTCTGCAAAGACACTCCTGCCTTTATCGCCAACCGGATCGGGGTGTTCGGGATCATGTCATTATTTAATCTGGTCGATAAATTAGGGCTCACCATAGATGAAGTGGACGCACTCACTGGTCCCATCATCGGGCGTCCCAAATCCGCCACGTTCCGCACCGCAGATGTAGTGGGTATTGATACCCTCGTGCGGGTGGCCAGGGGCGTGGCTGATAATTGTCCGCAGGACGAACAACGCAACCTCTTCGCCATACCCGGCTGGCTGCAGCAGATGGTCGATAAAAACTGGCTGGGCGACAAGACCGGACAGGGTTTCTTCAAAAAGACCAAGGGCGCGGGTGGTGAAAAAGAGATCCTCACCCTCGACCTCAAGACCATGGAATATGGTCCGCGGAAAAAGCCCAAATTCCCCTCCGTGGAAGCGGCCAAGCCGATTGACGACCTCAAGACCCGGCTCAAGGCCCTGTGCACGGGTATGGACAAGGCCGGTGATTTCTACCGCCAGTTCCATTATTCCCTCTTCTCCTATATCTCCCACCGCATACCTGAAATTTCGGATGAGCTGTACCGTGTGGATGACGCCATGATGGCCGGCTTTGGCTGGGAGATCGGCGCTTTTGAAAGCTGGGATGTGCTGGGTGTGGCCGGTTCGGTCAAGAAAATGAAGGATGCCGGCTATGCCGTAGCCCCATGGGTGGATGAGATGCTGGCTGCCGGATTCAAAAGCTTTTATGTAGTGGAGAACGGCAAACGCCGCTGCTACGATGTGGCCAGCAAAGGCTATAAAGACCTGCCCGGCGGCGAAGCCTTTATCGTGATGCGCAATTTTGAACACCAGACGGTCTGGAAAAACAGTGCCTGCCGCCTCTATCACCTGGGTGATGATGTGCTGGGATTGGAATGGTATACCAAGATGGGCAGTATCGGCGGTGAAGTGCTGGAAGGCATTACCCGTTCGATCGGTATTGCCGAAGAAAAATACAAGGGATTGGTGATCGCCAATGAAGGCAATAATTTCTCTGCCGGTGCCAATGTGGGCATGATCTTCATGCTGGCCATTGAGCAGGAATACGATGAGCTGGATATGGCCATCCGCCTCTTCCAGAACACTACCATGCGGGCCCGTTATTCTTCCGTACCGGTTGTTGTGGCCCCCCACGCCCTTTCGCTGGGTGGTGCCTGTGAGCTCAGTCTGCATGCTGATAAAGTATGTGCAGCAGCGGAAACCTATATCGGTCTGGTGGAACTGGGCGTAGGCCTGATCCCCGGCGGTGGTGGCACCAAGGAATTTGTGCTGCGTGCGGCCGATGAAATGCATGAAGACGAACCGGAGACCATCACCCTCAAGAACCGCTTCCTCACAATCGCTACTGCGAAAGTGGCGACATCGGCGCATGAAGCTTTCGGTCTGGGTATCCTCCGCAAGGGACAGGATGAAGTAATCCTCAACCAGGGTCGCCGCATTGCCGAAGCCAAGAAATCGGTACTCGAACTCTATGAAGCGGGTTATGTGCAGCCGGTGCAGCGCAACGATATCAAGGTACTAGGCCGTTCCGCCCTCGGCACTTTATATGCGGGTGTCAACGGTATGAATGTTGCGGGTTATGCCACCGACCATGATGCCCTGGTGGCCCGCAAGCTCGCTTATGTGATGTGCGGCGGCGACCTCAGCGAACCCACCCTGGTGAGTGAGCAGTACCTGCTGGACCTGGAACGTGAAGCCTTCCTGAGCCTGACCGGAGAGAAAAAATCGCTGGAGCGGATACAGAGTGTATTGAAGCAAGGCAGACCGATCCGGAATTAAGCCCATGCAACTGATCTGATTCTTTGATCATCTTCTTACAAGTAAAAGCAGCGGCATCGCTGCTTTTTTTCATTCAACCCGGAATAAAACATGAGCCGCGCTCAACTCATACACCCACACACTCACACCCCAACTCACACTCTATTAATAGCTTCCCGTATCCACCTCTACGGCGCAGCGGCTGATCCTGCACTCGCAACCGCAGTGGCAGCAGCGATCGATACGCACTGGAATGAACCCCGGGCCAGTGTCCAAATCGGGAAAAACAGTTATCAGTTAGCCTTCCGCACCGAAGGGATTTATGTGCCCGATCTGGAACCGGAAACGGTCTGGTACAATGATGATCCGGCTAACTATTATTTCCGGGTGGAAGAGGTTGTATTGGGTGATATCTCATTTGTTGATGGCATTGGCAGCAATACCGGTTATTTCAAAAAAGCCAATCTGCTGCAGACCTCCACTACGGCGGCCCATGAGTTCGGGCATTGCCTGGGACTGGACCATCCGGCAGAGCTGGACATCCGCGGCGGACAGCAACCGGGCATCATGTATCCCCGGGGTACGATCTGTGATCCGGCCTTCCAGTATGATCCCGAAAGCAGGGCTGGCGACAAGGGCGGCACCCTGGATCCCCGCCACCGGCAGGTAACGCTGGCTGATATCCAAGAGCTCCGCCTGCACAAACTCCGCTTTGCTGCGGGTGGGGAGGCTGTGCTGGGCGGTTTCTCCAGCATCTACCATTTTCCCCATGAACCCGCAGAGTGATATGAGGGTGTTTTTCTATATATAAGGTTTGGAAGGGGAAGGGAATTGCAGCAACTTTAGACTTCAAACCCGGAACATGTCAATCTTACGTGTAGAACAGCTCTCCAAGAATTACGGCTCCATACAGGCCCTGAAGCAGGTGAGCTTTGAAGTGCCCAAGGGCTCGGTATTCGGCATCCTTGGTCCCAATGGCAGTGGCAAGACCACCCTGCTGGGCATCATCATGGATGTGCTCAAGCCCAGTGGCGGCAGTTTCAAGCTTTTTGATGAAGTACCTACGGAAAAGCACCGCAGCCTGATGGGCACTTTGCTGGAGACCCCCAATTTTTACCATTACCTCAGTGCGGTCAATAACCTCAAGATCGCTGCGGCCATCAAGGGCCGGGGCGAAGCCGATATTGACCGGGTGCTGGAGATCGTGAACCTGCTGCAGCGCAAGGATTCGCGTTTCAATACCTATTCACTGGGCATGAAACAGCGTCTGGCCATTGCTTCCTGTTTACTGGGCGATCCGGAAGTGCTGGTCTTTGATGAGCCCACCAATGGATTGGATCCTGTGGGCATTGCCGAGATCCGCGAGCTGATCAAAAAACTCTCGCAGCAGGGCAAGACCATCATCATGGCTTCCCACCTGCTCGATGAAGTCGAGAAAGTCTGTACCCATGTAGCCATATTACAGAAGGGCACCCTGATCACCTATGGTCATGTGGATGAGATCCTGGTTACCGATGATGTCGCCGAAATTGCGGCAGCCGACCTGAATGCTTTATATAGTGTGGTACAGTCCTACCCCGGAGCGGGCAAAGTGGTGCTCGATAAGCAGCATGTGGACCTGTATTTCACCAGTGGCACGGCTGTGCCGGAGGCCATCAACCGGTATTGTTTTGAGAAGGGCATAACCCTCAACCATATCCGGCTGCGCAAGCGCAGTCTCGAATCAAAATTCTTCGAACTCACCCAAAACGCGAAATGATCATGCTGAAACTATTGAAAATCGAATGGCTGAAGCTCCGGCATTACCGGACCTTTTGGGTGCTGGGCATCCTGTATATGGTGAGTGTATTTGCCGCAGGCTATATCGGTTACCGGATCGAGCGCAATACGCTGGATCAGTCGAAGGAGCTCAAAATGATTGCAGGCACTTCGTTCAGTTTTCCGGATGTATGGCAAAGTGTGAGCTGGTTATCCTCCCTGCTGGTCTTTTTACCGGCCCTGCTCATCGTTACTTTTGTGACCAATGAATTCGTCTACAAGACCCACCGCCAGAATATTATTGATGGCTGGAGCCGCAGCCAGTTCATCAGCGTTAAAATAGTATTGGTCGTTTTACTGGCCATTGCATCCACCTTCATGGTCTTCCTGACCTCGGTGCTGATCGGCCTGATGGGCGACCGCTCCTTCAGTTTTGAAGATGTGCAGTATGTGGCCTATTATTTTGTCCAGGCCGTATCGTATAACAGTCTGGCTTTGCTCTGTGCCGTACTCCTCAAGCGAACCGGTCTCGCCCTGGGCATTTTCCTGGCCTATGCCTATTTCCTCGAGAACCTTATCGGCAACCTGCTCAACTGGAAGATCGAGTCAAAGCCCGGTAATTACCTGCCCCTGAATGCCACCGACAACCTCATTCCCTTTCCTTTCATCAAGAACGTCACCAAGCAGATCCTCAGCACACCGGATGCCAAGTGGTTACTGGTTTTTGCAGCGGTATACCTGGCGGCTTATTTATGGATCACGGTAAAGCGGTTCCGGACGGAGGATCTTTAGGAGTGTGGAGTAATATGTAATACGTTATACGTTTACCCTTCTCAAAGAGACTACCCGGTAGCGCAAGTGTCCTTTGCCGAGTATAAAATCATACACTAAACCTGATGTAAGCAGGCAAAGGCATCTTGTGTTAAACTATCATTAAGATTACTATTAATTCTTCCTCACCACCTCCACTGCCGCTTCCTCCAGTTGCCCATACCGGTACCCGAACCCCGCCGCCTGGATCTTCGCCGCACTCACAGTGGCACTCTTGAGCACTTCAATGCTCATTTCACCCAGCATCAGCTTCAATACAAATGCCGGTACCGGCAGGGCCAGAAATGCTTTTCCATTCCGGGCCCGCGCCAGGGCCAGGGTTACCGTCCGGTTGTCGGCCGGCATTGGCCCCACAGCATTATAGGTTCCCTGCAGCTCCTTGTGCTGCAAGGCATAAATAAACATCGCACAGAGATCATCCACATGGATCCAGCTGATCACCTGCCGCCCCGATCCCAGCACCGCCGCCACACCGAACTGCATAGGCTTCACAAATTCCTTCACCGCTCCGCCCGCCCTGCTCAGCACAATGCCGATCCGGAAGGTACATAACCGCACCGCTTCCGGCAGTCCGGCTACAGACTGCTCCCATTTCAGGCAGGTGGCACCCAGGTACTGGCCGTCGGCCGGCAGCTCCTCGGTAAAAGGCCGGGGATTGGGTATGGCCGGATCGGCCCCATACCAGCCAATGGCAGAAGCCTGCAAAAAGGTCTGCGGCAGATGCCCGGTTTCCCGCAAGGCCTTCACCAGGGTCTGTCCGCTCTGCACCCTGCTGTCCACGATCTCCTGCTTGCGCACAGCCGTCCACCGCTTTTCGGCTACCCCCGCACCCGCCAGATTGATAATGTGTTGCGCACTGCGCAGGACATCCCCATCGATCTCGCCCTTGGCCGGATTCCAGTATGCATAACGCAATCCCGGAGCCGCAGCATAACGGCCCGGATCCCGGGTCAGGATCACCACTTCATATCCCGCTTCGCACAATAAGGCGGTGAGCCGCACACCCACCAGACCGGTTCCACCGGCGATCAATACAGTTTCCATGGTTAAATAATTAAACAGGGCAACGAGGCCCTGCAAAAATCCGTAACTTATCTTTGGTAACCAACCGGTTTAACGCCAAATCCAGGAACATGTTCAATTGCCCAAGAACCGCTGTCCGGTACTGCTACAGCCTTCTCCTGCTACTGCTGCTGCAACATGCTGTTGCCGCACAGCAGGTGCGCTATTTCACGCCAATAGACAGGATCATCGATAATAACAGCCAGCTGCAGGTGGTCGGCAAAGTACAGGGACAATACCTGGTCTACCACTCCGGCACACAGGATGGCCCTGAATTGTTCAGCTACGACTCGGCCACCGGCGCCAGCCGGGAAATTGACCTGCCCTTTATTGACCCCGCCAGCACCCGTCTGGTGAATATGGTGGCTGAACCCGATAAACTGTTCATGATCATCCAGGAAGTCCGCAATGGCAAACACTATTGCAAAACCACCCTGCTGGATGCCAGCGGACAACTGCTTCGCGATCCCCTGATCATCGACTCCTCCCGCATGGATATTTTCGGCAGTGCGGCATTTTATCATATACTGGTGAGCCCCGACAAAAAACAGAAAGTGCTCTACCGTATCGTCCGCGGCTTTTCCAATACCCAGATCTTTTTCTCTGGCATCCAGCTCGATGACAACGGACGCATTCTCGGCAATACCAGTTTCTATATCCCCTTCAACGAAGAACAGGAAGTAACAGATGACCCCTTCCTGAATAATGACGGGATGATGTTCCTGCCCGTTCACGACCGCGCCAGTAACTATAAACTGGGCTCCACCCTGCGTCTCTATCAATCGCAGTTCCGGAATAGTCCGCCGAAGATCACCGAATACTATTTCAAGGAAAACAAACCTGTGGAGCTCGTACTCACCTGGCAGGAAGAAAAGAACCGCCTCGCCATGGGTGGCACTTATCTCAATTTCTATACAAAAGACCTGGAAGGCGCCCTGGCACTGGTCTGGGATAAACAAGTGAGCCGGCCCGACACGGTGATTTTTTTGCCGCTCGAAAAGAAATTCAAGAAATCACTGAAGAACAAGGTATACAGCATCCCCCTCGATGAAACGGTGAATTCCCTGCAGATGCGGTACCTGAATGTGCAGGCCGACGGATCGATCATCCTGCTGATGGATATGTTCAATAATTTCAGCTTCTACCGGAATGGGGTATTCGTAAATGTGAATAATACCCGGAATCCGAATACCAACAACAGTTCCAGCAACAACCCATTCCAGAATAACAGCAGCCAGTTCATCCAGCAAACCATACAGACCCGAACCAACGACCGGGCCTCTACCGGCACCACCGGACAACGCGGCCCCCGCAGTTCCGGCAATGCCACTGCGGTTGCCCCCCTTATGGACATGACCAACCCGCCGCAGTCACCCAGCCTCACTGCCGCCAACCGTATCAGCAATGCCAATAACAATACAATCAATCCTCCTGCAGATCCCTTTGCCGGATTTTCCGCTCCCATAACGGCCAAGGATGCCGGAGATGTGATGCTGCGCTATAAAAACATGGATTATAAATCGGTGGTACTGTTCCGCGACGGCAAAACTGGAGCCCTCACCCGTACCTGGAACCACCACCTCTTTGTTCCCGGTACCCCCTTCACCAATATTGCCATCCTGCCCCCCACTTCGAATAAGATCAGCCTCCTCAATTATGAAGTGAATGGCAAGAATATACCCTACCTCAGGCAATCCACCGTAGGACCCGATGGCAACTGGACCAGTACCCAGCCCGACAAGGCCGGCCATCCGCTGCTTTTCTTCAAGCGGAATTACATGCATTGCGATGCCCACTCACTCATTACTTTATATAATGATCCCTCCAGCGGGGAGACGGGGTTGGCGGTGGTCAATTACGCCCCAACTTCATTGGGGAACCGATAACCGGGCAGAGAAAAATCGCTTAACTGATTGAATTACTGGTACTTTACGGGGTTCCTGCGGAAGGAAAGGATATACCGCTTGATATTCATCCAGAAAGCCAGGATGAAATATAGGATCAGGGGTGATCCCATGGTGAGGAAGGAAATATAGACAAACCAGGTCCGGATCCGGGAAATGGGAATACCCAGCTTTTCACCAATAGCGGTGCAGACGCCGAAGAGATGCCATTCAATAAAATACCGGAAGCGGTTCATAGTACAAAAATAGAAAAATTCAACGGTGATTGCAATGAACAGTTTAGAACTTATACTGTTTTTAAAGTACCTTCGCCCTGCCTGAAAACCCGCTTCCGGGTTCCCGGAACCGGGTGGTTTCGGATCCTAATCGGCTGATAGACAACAAGTGTCTGACAGACAAGATCCTGAACAATCCAGGCTCACCTAATGTTCACCCTTTCAAAAAAAAGCATTCCATGGTATTCGATCTCGATCTTATCAAGAAAACCTACAGTGAGATGCCCGCCAAAGTGGACGCCGCCCGCAAAGCACTCGGCCGCCCGCTGACCCTGGCAGAGAAAATTCTGTATGCCCACCTCTGGAAAGATGTGGCCGTGAAAGATTTCCAGCGCGGTAAAGATTATGTAGACTTCGCCCCCGACCGCGTAGCCATGCAGGACGCCACCGCACAGATGGCCCTGCTGCAATTCGATACCACCGGACGTAAAAAAGTAGCCGTTCCCTCCACCGTGCATTGCGATCACCTGATCGTGGCCAAGAACGAAGGAAAGGCCGACCTGAAAAAAGCGGTGAGCGATAACGAAGAAGTATACAACTTCCTCTCCTCCATCTCCAATAAATACGGTATCGGTTTCTGGAAACCCGGCGCCGGTATCATCCACCAGGTAGTGCTCGAAAACTATGCCTTCCCCGGCGGTATGATGATCGGTACCGACAGCCATACAGTGAATGCCGGTGGCTTGGGTATGATCGCCATTGGTGTTGGTGGTGCTGATGCCTGCGACGTTATGGCCGGACTGAGCTGGGAACTGCTCATGCCCAAACTGATCGGCGTAAAGCTGACCGGTAAACTGAGTGGCTGGACCGCTCCCAAAGACGTGATCCTGAAAGTGGCTGGTATCCTCACTGTAAAAGGCGGTACCAATGCCATTGTGGAATATTTCGGCGAAGGCGCCACCGCCATGAGCTGTACCGGTAAAGGAACCATCTGTAATATGGGTGCCGAGATCGGTGCCACCACTTCTACCTTCGGCTACGACGAAAGCATGAGCCGTTACCTCGCTTCCACCGGACGCGCCGAAGTAGCTGCTGCTGCCGACAAGATCAAGGATTACCTGACCGGTGACCCTGAAGTATATGCGAATCCGGAAAAATATTTCGACCGCGTGATCGAGATCAACCTCAGCGAACTGGAGCCCCACCTCAACGGACCCTTTACGCCCGATCTCGCTACCCCCATCTCCCAGATGAAAGAAGCCGCCGCCAAAAACGGCTGGCCCACCAAAGTGGAAGTGGGATTGATCGGCTCCTGCACCAACTCTTCTTATGAAGATATCAGCCGTGCCGTTAGCCTGGCCAACCAGGTAGCCGCCAAAGGACTGAAAACAAAAGCGGAATTCACCATCACTCCCGGTAGTGAACTCGTTCGGTATACTATTGAGCGCGACGGCTTCCTGGATGTGTTCAGCAAGATCGGCGCTACCGTATTCGCCAATGCCTGCGGACCCTGTATCGGTATGTGGGACCGGATGGGTGCAGAGAAACAGGAACGCAATACCATCGTACACTCCTTCAACCGCAACTTCGCCAAGCGCGCCGACGGTAACCCCAATACACTGGCCTTTGTAGCATCGCCTGAACTGGTAACCGCACTGGCTATTGCCGGCGATCTGACCTTCAACCCGCTTACCGACACCCTCACCAACGAAAAAGGCGAGCAGGTGAAACTGGATCCGCCCAGTGGTGATGAGCTTCCCAAGAAAGGCTTTGCAGTGGAAGACGCCGGTTATCAGGCCCCTGCCGAAGATGGCAGCAAAGTGTCTGTGGATGTAAAATCCGACAGCAAGCGCCTGCAGCTGCTCTATCCCTTCGCTGCCTGGGAAGGCACCGACCTGAAAGGACTGAAACTGCTGATCAAGGCCAAAGGAAAATGTACCACTGACCATATCTCCATGGCCGGCCCCTGGCTCAAATTCCGCGGTCACCTCGATAATATCAGTAACAATATGCTGATCGGCGCCGTGAACTTCTTCAACGAGAAGACCGACTCCGTAAAAAATCAGCTCACCGGCGAATACGGTCCCGTTCCTGCCACACAGCGCGCCTACAAAGCCGCCGGCATCGGATCTATCGTTGTGGGTGATGAAAACTACGGTGAAGGTTCCAGCCGCGAACATGCTGCCATGGAGCCCCGTCACCTCGGCGTACGCGTGGTACTGGTGAAATCCTTCGCCCGCATCCACGAAACCAACCTGAAGAAGCAGGGTATGCTCGCCCTCACCTTTGCCGACAAAGCCGATTATGAAAAGATCCAGGAAGATGATACCATTGATGTGAACGGCCTCACCAGCTTCACGCCTGGTAAACCCCTCGAACTGGTATTAAACCATAAAGACGGCAGCAAAGACACGATCATTGCCAACCACAGCTACAATGCCCAGCAGATCCTGTGGTTCAAAGACGGTGGCGCGCTGAACCTGATCCGCAAGGAGTTCGCAGGAAAATAAGCACTATACCTCTAAAGATAAAAACCCTCTAAATGAGGGTTTTTTTTATTTCGCGCAGAGGGCGTTGAGGACGCAGAGTTTGATGAATTGTGATTGAGTAAATACGAATGGATAATTATGCCGAGCACTATCGAATGCTTCAAAGGATGTCATTCCCGCGTAGGCGGGAATCCCATACCTGTTTATTAAACACTATATTTTTAGTGGATTGCCCTTTTCTGTTTCTTGGAGGGGATTCCCGCCTACGCGGGAATGACAAACCCGGGCGCGATTGTCGATTCCCGATTCACGATTCACGCCTCACGCCCCCTCTCCCACCACATTCACCAAAGTCCCCACCACGCCCACCGTAATCGCAATCCGGTCACCCACCTGCAAAGTAAAATTATCCGGCGGAACAATGCCGGTTCCTGTCATCAGGAAACAACCATGTACAAATTTGCATTCACGGTATAACCATCCGGCCAGTTCCGGAAAACTCCGCTTCATTTTGGAAAGCGGCACTTCGCCATGAAAGACCGGCTTGCCTCCACGGGTGATCAGGATGCTGATGGTGGTTTCGGGAGGCAAGGGCTGGGCCGGCACATAAAGACAGGGGCCCAATGCCGCACTGCGTTCATAGCTCTTGGCCTGCGGCAGATAGAGCGGATTCTCGCCTTCGATACTCCGCGAACTCATATCATTGCCGATGGTATAGGCTACGATCTCGCCCGCACTATTGATAAAGAGCGTGAACTCCGGTTCAGGAACATTCCAGGCAGAGTCTTTACGGATGTATACTGATTCACCCGGAGCAGCAACACGATGGGGTAAAGCTTTAAAAAATAATTCCGGCCGTTCAGCTTCATACACTTTCTGGTAGAAGTCGGAGCCCCCGCCTTTTTTAGACTCTTCCATTCGGGCATCTTTACTGCGCAGATAGGTCACGCCGGCCGCCCAGACTTCCTGCTGGCCGATCGGTGCAAGAATATGTTCCATCAGGGCCGACAATTCAATATCGCTCTGTATCGGCTCACTGGCAGCAATACGCGCATTCAGGTAGTCGTATAATCCGGAACGGTTGATCAGGGTGTCCCAGTCTTCCCGCAGCAAATAAAACCGGGCATCCAGTTCGGCCAGTGCACCAGCCGCAGTACGAAAAATCCGCATAGCTATTTTTTAAAGAATGATTGTTGAATGTCGCCCAGGGAAGCGCCGGTATACTGCCGAAGCAACTGCTCCAGCACAGCTTCTTCCGCCTTCACATGCACAGTAAGCTGTGTATAAGTGTAACGCTCTCCTTGCTTCAGGGCCAGGGCCGGTGAAGAGGATTCAATTTCATAAAAGGGTCCCATCTGTGATCCATCGGCCAGCGGGCCATCATTATAGGAGTTCACGACATCGCCGCCATAGGGCTTTTGCTGGTACTCCCATTTGGAATTCACATAGCCTTTGGAAGGATCCACCTGATAGAAAACCAGGTTGATCACATGATTTTTCAGATCCACACTTACAGCCACAGGTTTCGCTGCAGCAGGTGAAAGCCCGATCTTGCTGCGCTTGTTGCCATCGCATAAAAAATATACGGCACTGTCTTTACGCAGCAGCCGCTCTGCCGGCACTTTGCCGAAGTAATCATCGGCAATGCCGGCTGATTGTCCGGAACGGAAAGGCAGCACCACCACCGTTTGCGGTGAAGGCGTCATCATGCCCAGTAACCAGATGGATACCAGGCCGGTTTCCGGTTTCCAGTCCGACTTCCCTGTATTGGTCAGTTCGTTCCTGGTTTCATACCCGGTAATCGCTGCTGCTGTTCCTGCAGGCAGTTGCAGTTTATTGCGCAGGGCTGCATCAGACAGCAGGCTAACCGTACGCCGGATGCCTACAGAAAACGTAAAGCCGGCATAATTCATCAGTTGCTTTTCTTTTGTAAAGACGACAGAATTGTTGCTTTGTGCGGCAACCGTAAACGTATCGGTGTCGATCAGGGCCGGTACCTGCCAGTGATCGATCGTAAAGGAATCGCCTTTGGAAAAATACAGGGCATATTGTCCGCCTTCCGGGCCCAGCCAGAACCGCTCTTCGCCACCGGCGGGATTGAACTGCTTTTTACGTTCGCCCGATTCCAGTAGTTTGTAATTGATCCAGCCGAAACTCATGCCACTGTCGCCCGCAGCTGTACTCGTCATTACACGCCCCTGGTGTAAGGGAGAAAGGAGGATCGCGGATTGTTCGCTGCTGTCTTTCAGCTCTATGATACCACTCACCTGCTTTTGTAAAAAGGCTTTATCAAAAGCATAAGTGCCAGGAGCGGCACTGGCAGCAGCTGCCGGCTTCTCCTCAGCTGGCGGGTTGCCACAAGATACACCCAGCAGCAGCAGGGCGAAAGCAATCGGTTGTTTCATGTATGGGAAGGGCTTTCACTAAAGATAATCGAATTTTACATCGGCGCTTCTGGAAAAGAATGTATCTTTTACAAAATTCGGTCATGACTGCTGCGCCTTCCCAACGACTGCTCTCCCTTGATGTATTAAGAGGAGTGATCATGGTATTACTGGCTCTCGAAAGCACGGGACTCCAGGAACACCTCGCCACCCAGGCAGCAGGAACAGTCTGGGCACCTGTTATGGAACAGTTCTTCCATCATCCCTGGAACGGGCTGCGGTTCTGGGACCTGATCCAGCCCGCCTTTATGTATATGGCCGGTGTGGCCATGGCCTTCTCCCTGCACAAGCAACAGGAAAGCGGCATGAGCTGGGGTGCTTCTTTCAAAAAAATCCTGAAACGTTGCGGCTGGTTATTTTTCTGGGGCGTACTCGATTATGCAGTAAGACCTTCGGGTTTATCATTTGAACTCTGGGATGTACTCACGCAGTTATCCTTTACCACACTGGTTGCTTTCCTGATCTTCCGCTGGTCGCTGTTGTACCAGGCCCTGGTTTGTGTGGGACTGCTGCTGCTGACTGAAGTCCTGTATCGCTTTACGCATGTTCCGGGCTTCGACCAGCCCTTTACCGACCAGCATAATTTCGGCAATTATGTTGACCTGTTGCTGATGAATAAGATCAATTCAGGCGGCTGGGTGGCCATCAACTGTATTCCCACTGCTGTACATACCATTGCAGGAGCCATGACCGGTATCCTGTTCCTGAAACACAAAGGGCCCTTTATCCGCAACCTGCTGTTGGCTGCTGCCGTATGCTGGGTGGCGGGCTATGGACTGGATTTTGCCGCAATAACGCCGATCATTAAACGCATCGCTACCAGCAGCTTCACGCTGGCTTCCCTGGGCTGGTGCCTGCTCTTCATGGCGGCATTCTACTGGTGGATCGATATCCGCAATCACCGGAACTATGTTTTCTTCTTTACGGTGGTGGGCATGAACTCCATCTTCATTTACCTCTTCTTTGAGATCGTGGGGCACCGCTGGTTCAATGAGTATATCTTCAGTATTGCTACTGGTGTGCTCTCCTGGGTAAACACGCCCGCCGGCTTGAGTGCCATACTGGGATCCCTCTGTATTTTTGCGCTGGAATGGGGGCTTTGCTATTTCCTCTACCGGAAAAAAATCTTCTTCAAATTATGATCAGCTATAATCCGAAAGACTGGTATCGGTTTCTGTTCCGTTTTCACAAAGGAGACACCCTGCGCAGGCTGCTGCGTTACCTGGCGCTGATCTGTATCTATTCTGCTGCCATTGCCTGGCTGGAACTGAGTTACTGGAAACTTTCTGCGGATAGTTATGTGCGCAACCTGACGCTGCTCCATAACCTGTTGGGGTTTGTATTATCCTTGTTACTGGTATTCCGCACCAATACAGCCTACGACCGTTGGTGGGAAGGCCGCAAACACTGGGGGGCATTGGTAAATTCCAGCCGCAACCTGGCCCTGAAGATCGATGCCCTGTTGCCGGAAAGCGATACAGAGAACCGGCAGTTCTTCCTGCGCACCATTCCCTTTTTTGCCGAAGTACTGAAAGATCATCTCCAGTTGGAAACCACCCGTATGGCGCTCGACCAGGATGCCCATCCCGAACTGGCCGCCCTCGATGCCAACAAGCATGTACCCATTCAGGTAGCCAGCCTGCTCACCGCCAGACTCTATGCCCTGCAGCGCAACGGCACTATCAGTGGCGAGGAACTGATCACACTCAATAACGAATTGCAAAGCTTCATGGATATTGCCGGGGCTTGTGAACGGATCAAGAATACCCCTATCCCTTATTCATACAGCGTATTCGTCAAGAAATTCATCTTCATCTATGTACTCACCCTCCCCTTCGGTTTCGTATTCAGCCTCGGCTATTGGGTGGTGCCGGTTGTGGCTTTTGTTTTTTATGTACTGGCCAGCCTGGAGCTGATTGCCGAAGAAATTGAAGATCCTTTCGGTGCCGACGAAAATGACCTGCCCACAGCGAAAATCGCGGAGAACATCAAAAAAAATATCGGCGAAATACTGGCATAAATCCTGCAGGTAAAGGAATGTGGTGAGAGAACTGTTAATTCAGCCAACAGCCGCAGCGAAACCCTAACTTTGCGGGTCAATACCATTATGATTCAACGTACTGTATTTCTGGTAGTATTCTTTTTGAGCGGACTCCTGATCCGGGTAGCGGCCCAGCCCTGCACCGTGTTAGGCCAAACACCAGCTACGGCCTTTCCCGTTTGCGGGGTGGATACCTTCAGCCAGAGTACGGTTCCCTATTGCGGTGGCACCGCCATTCCGGGCCCCTGCAGTAATGATGGTATCACCGATCAGAACCCGTTCTGGTACAAGTTCACCTGCTTCCAGGCGGGCACCCTGGGATTCCAGATCACGCCCAACGACCTGGCCGATGACTACGACTGGCAACTCTTCGATATCACCGGTCGCAATCCCAATGATGTATTTACCGATGCCAACCTCTTTGTAGCCTGTAACTGGTCGGGACTGACCGGCATCACCGGTGCACGGGCTGGCGGCAACTCGTTACGTAATTGTGCCGGCAGCAGCTACCCCTTGTTCAGCGCCATGCCACAGCTGATCCAGGGTCATGAATATTTACTGCTCATCAGCCACTTCACCACTTTTACCCCATCCCAGAATGGTTATAAACTTTCCTTTGGTGGCGGCACTGCCAGTATCACCGACCCCAAAGAGCCGGCCTTGCAGGCAGCCACTACAGGTTGCGGCGGACAAAAGATCGGTATCAAGCTCAATAAAAAAATGCGTTGCAGCTCCCTGGCAGCCAACGGATCCGACTTCACTATAACACCGGCAAACGGCACCGTGATCGGGGCAGAAGGCATCGGCTGTTCTACAGGATTCGATATGGACTCGGTAGTACTCACCATCAGTAATGTAATGACGCCGGGAAATTATACTGTACAGATCAAAAGAGGCGCAGATGCCAATACGTTACTCGATTATTGCAACCGCGAGATCCCACCAGGTACTACACTGAACGCACAGGTATTCCCTATTCAGCCCACACCAATGGACAGCATCAAACCGGTGGGTTGTGCACCGGCCACCCTGGATCTGGTTTTCCGCCAGCCCATTCTTTGTTCATCCATTGCAGCCAATGGCAGCGATTTTACCATAACCGGCCCTGCCGGGGTAACCGTAACCGGCGCAACGGGAAGTTGTACCGGAACGGCTACTGGCACTACAACCATAAAGGTTACCCTGAATGCCCCCCTGCAACTGGGTGGCATCTACCGGATCACACTTAATCGTGGCTCAGATGGCAATACCCTGCTGAATGATTGTACGCTCCAAACACCGGTGGGTTCTTTTATCGATTTTGTAGTGAAGGATACCGTTTCAGCAGACTTCTCCTACCGTGTAGGCTTTTCCTGCACCAGCGATACCATACAAGTGTTGCATGATGGCCGTAACGGTGTGAATTCCTGGCAATGGACTAATAACGGGCAAGCCGTTTCCGGGAATAATCCGGCACAGCAGTTTGTATATACCGTATTCGGCAGCAAGACCATCAAATTGAAAGTTTCGAATGGTGTATGTACGGATTCTGCAACAGCTGTAATCCTGCTCGACAATGCCCTGGATGCCGCTTTCACTGCACCGGATGTGGTTTGTCCGGATGACCGGATCCTGTTCACCGACAAGAGCAGTGGCAAGATCCTCCGCTGGCACTGGGATTTCGGCAACGGCAGCACTAGCACCCTGCAGAACCCGCCCGCACAGACTTATATTGCACCAACTGCAACCCGTGAGATCTACTATACCGCCCGGTTGATCGTCGACGACTCCTACAATTGTTCCGATACGGCCAGTTTGCGGCTCAAGGCGGTCAATACCTGCCGCATCGCAGTTCCGAATGCATTTACGCCGAACAATGATGGCCGCAATGATTATCTCTATCCCCTGAATGCCTACAAGGCGGATAACCTCATCTTCCGGATCTACAACCGCTACGGACAGGTGGTCTTTGAAACACGCGACTGGACCCGCAAATGGGACGGGCGTATCAACGGCATCCCACAACCCACGGGGACCTATGTCTGGGTTCTGCAATATATCTTCAGGGACACTGGAGAAGCGATTCTTAAAAGAGGTACAACTGTGCTGATCCGATGAATCCTATTTCCGGCTTTTATCTCTGGCGTACTCCATCAACTGTCCTGAAAGAAAGATGTTCGAGAAACATTTTTCCATCCGGAAATAATTGGCCTGATCCACGCATTGGTGAAAAGCCAGCTTGAGAAATTCAAGCCTTGTAAAATCGTTCTGGAATAATTGCTGCAGGTAAAAAATATCATCTGTATAAAAGTACTGCTGGGGCATCACTGACTTGAAAAATTCAAGTCTGACAAAATCACTGACCCGTTTGGATGCGATCTCATAGAGTTCTTTCAGGAGTTCAGGGGTAATGACCGGTTTCCCATTGAACTGAACAAACCTTCCTCCTGATGCTGTCGCGTTTCCGGAAACCGTTTCTTCGGGAAGGATACGCGACAAGGGCAGATAATAGGCCAGATTATAATTGATATTATCGCTGTTCGGCGTTATAAAGTAGACCGCTTCCCATCCTTTTCCAACTTCGAAATTATAGGCCACTTCCTTTTGATACCCGACATTAGTGGAAACCTTGATCCGGAGCATATATTTCCCTTCCGGTACATTGTCAAAGCGGATCTGCAAGGGCTGTGGGCGGGAATAGGTAAGCTCTCCCAGCCTGACTTCGAAGTTATATCCCTGCGAAATGGAAAAGACCAGATTCGATTGCCCGTTTGCATAAATAAACGCTATGCAGCAATACAATAACCCGTATAGCTTTTTCATACTAAAATTTACCTAATGTAAAGGCAGATTCATCCGGCAACAATACCCACTAACGGGTATTTTATTCATACAATTCGTGAAAGAGTTTACGCAGTTCAGGACGCATGGCTTCTCCCGGATGCTGGTTCCTTGTCTGGAGACGGATATGCTCCATGCGTTCTTCAAAAACCGGATGGGTACTCATGAAACCCGGTGTATCATCTGATGGACTGCTGGCTTTCAGCTGCTCCATCAGTTTGAGCATACCTGCCGGATCAATACCACTGCGGCGCATCAAGGCCATACCGCCATCATCGGCCTCTGTTTCCAGTGAACGGGAGTATTCCAGTCCCTTGAGCGCGTTGGCATTACTGGCCAATGTGGAGATAACACCATTATCCGTTCCGAAGAGCAGGGTAACAAAAATGCTGCGGCCCAGCGAGCGAAAAATATTACGCAGTGAATGGCGCCGGGCAATATGCGTGCCTTCATGTCCCAGTAAAGCGGCCAGTTGTTCCGGTGTTTTCATGTCGTCCAGAATACCGCTGAGCACAATGATATGTCCGCCGGGGATAGCAAAGGCATTCACCTCGTCGCTTTCCACTACAGTTACACTAACCGGATAGGGAATAGTGTAACCGAGCTCCTGGTAGAATTCATTCAGGATCCGGCTCCGGCCTGTATCCACCTTGTACTGGCTGATGGTTCCCTGGTACATTTGTTCGCCCAGTGAAATTTCATACTCCTTTGAAAAATTTAGGGCTATACGTTCGGCAACCCAGGGGATCAGCACGAAATAGGCGAGCACAACAATACCGATCACAATGCCTACCAGGGAGAGTAGTTTTTTTCGGGGAGATCCGAAGAAACGGTGATACACACTGCCGCTGATGGCCGTATGCCTGTAGAGTTGTTTGACGGTTTGTAAAAGCGCCGGATCGCGGATAATGAGTTGCTGGATACGCCCCTCCTGATCGCGGTAGGAAAGCAGGGCATCAAAAGCCGACTCCTCCAGTCCGGTGAAATGGTCAGCCAGCCAATAGATATCACGTTGCTGGTTGGTTTCATCGGTGATGCGTATGGTCAGGGTAACCTGCGAAAGAAAAAGGGTGGCGGGATATTCCCGGCCCATGGCATCGCGATACACTGCAGTAAAATTCCCGTTCATTATGCCGAAATTACTGGAAATGCGAAAACCGGAAAACCGTCGGGCCAATTTTAACAGCCTCCTTGAGTTTCTGCAGGGAAAAACAGACCTTTACACTGAAACCACCCTTCATGCGTATCCTCGTTTTTTGTTGTAGCCTCCTGCTCCTGCTTTCGGCCTGTTCAGGTCCGAAAAAATCAGGCGGCACGGCAGCACCGCCACCGGCACCGCGTTACCTTCCCGCCTTGCCGGCTTCCCGGCTCGATCTGCCGATTAAGGTAAACCTGCGCCCGGTACTGGCTGTCATGGATTCGATCACGGCCAAAGAATTCCGGAATGACAAATGGCCCGATTACACCCAATCTTCCTGCGATTTCCGGTACAAATACCGTTTCCTGCGTTCGCCGTTTTATATCTCCTGCGTCAACAACAAAGTGAATATCAATTTCCGGGGCTATTACCAGATCGCTGGCAGCAAACGGGTCTGTGCATTCGACCAACAGGTATCCCCCTGGGTGGGCGGCAGTTGCGGTTTCGGCAATGAAGCCCTGCGCAAAGTGGATATCAGCATCGGTTCCCTGCTCGAATTCCTGCCTGATCACCAGCTGCGCACCACGACCCGGCTGGAATCTTCCAAAGCTCTCGATAAATGTGAAGTAACCCTCTTACAAACGGATATCACAACACAGATCCTCGACAGCATCAAGGCTTCTGTAAACAGCTATGGTACCTATTTCGACCAGTTGGTGCAGGGTATCAATAACTATCCCGCCTTATCCGCCTGGCGCAAAGGGGGCAGCCGGGTCATGCCCGTCAGCAAATACGGCTACCTGAACCTGAACCCCACCCAGTTCCGCATGGGCCGCTTCAATGTGGTGGGCGATACACTGGCCTTTTCCATCGGCTTCAGCGGCAGTCCGCGTTTTCACTCCGACAGCCTGCAGTTGCTCAGCAACAGTCCGGTTCCCGCACTCATCAATACCCCCGTAACCGGTGGCATACAAACCTATCTAGATGCCATTTATAAATATGATTTCCTTAACCGGCTGCTGAACGACAGTCTGCGGAACAAACCCTTTGAGATCGAAGGCCGCACTTTTGTGATCAGTAATGTAAACATTGGTGGAACGCCCGAAGGCAAACTGAAAGTGGATGTGGCCTTTACCGGCAACCGCAAAGGGGTGTTGCACCTCAGCGGCACGCCCCAGCTCGATTCGGCCCTGCAGGTACTCTATATGCCCGATGTGGAGTTCTCCATCGATACCAAAGACCTCCTCATCAAGATCGGGCAGAACCTGTTCCGGAAGCAGATCATCCGGAAACTCAAAGACCAGTCGGTGTTCGATATCGCCGCCCTGATCGACCGTTACAAGCCCCAGATCGAGGCCCGGCTTAACCAGCAACTGACCCCCTGGCTGCAAACCCAGGGCAAATTATACAGCCTGCGGTTAGTGGGATTGCTCCCGCAACAGGAAACCATTCAGTTACAACTATTTATAAATGCAGACCTCTCTGTGAGCGGCAGTCCGCCATCCAGCATGCTCAAGGGCTTTTAAGTTCCCCGGAATCAAGGAGTTCAGGCAACCTGGCGGACCGGTAATCCGTATTCTTGGCTGACCCCCTTATTTTACGTATATTAAGAGAAGGTCCCAAAAACCAATCCCCCATTGCTGACTGATAACAATAAGATCAGCCTGTTGCTCCAGGGTTGCCGTCAGAATGACCGCAACAGCCAGAAGGAATTGTATTACCTCCTGCGGGGTTTTGCATTGAAGATCTGTTATCGGTATACCTCCAGTACAGAAGAATCGGAAGAGATCATGCACGAGGCTTTTGTGAAGCTCTACAAGAATATCCATCAGTTTGATGAATTCCGCCAGAGTGACCTGCTGATCTCATTGAAAGGCTGGTTCAAACGGATCCTGGTCAATACCTGTATCGACCAGTTCCGGAAAAAGCAGTCCTCTGTAAACGGACATAAAATGACCCAGGACGCTGAGAATATCCGCGACGCAGCTGAAAGCGGCCTGGACATGCTCAGCTATAAAGAAATTATTGAGGCCATCCGAACCCTGTCGCCTTCCTACCGGACAGTCTTCAACCTGTTCGTCATCGAAGGCCTCACCCACGAAGAGATCTCCCGGAAGCTGGGTATCTCCGTCGGGGCATCCAAATCAAACCTGTCTAAAGCAAGGGATAACCTCAGGAAATATTTAACCAATCAATCGAATTTCAAGATATATGTATCCCCTTTCTGACAACGATATGGACCGTTTGAGCCGCGAGGCTGCCGAACAGTTCGATGTGGAGCAATCCACTTCGGGTTGGGACCGCCTCGAGAAAAAGCTCGACAAGGAACTGCCCCGCGAAAAGGAGCGCCGGAGAATCCTCTGGTTCTTCCTGTTGCTGCTGCTGTTGGGTGGTGGTACGTTATCGCTGATCCTGATCAACGATCACCAGAATACCCCGCTCAGCAAGGTGAACCCCGTTAACCCTGCTTCCGGGGCCACCCAATCCCAGCAGGAAACCACTCCTGCTGCCGGACAACCTTCCGCATCCACATCATCACCTGCCACTCCTGAAGCCCCCGCTGCCGCAACGTTTACAGAATCCTCAACGAAAAAACCTGTAACGGCTGCAACTCCAGTAATTGGGAAACAGGATGTAGTTTCAGAAATAAATGAACCCGCAACGAAAAGCAGTTCCGGTGCTGAAACCAATACAACCAAAAAATCCTTTACCCGTCAACCGCTCCGCTCCGGTCATGCCGCATTAGCCGCCACGCTGAATATTACACCAAAACGGAAAACAGGAACAAAAAAGACAGCTACAGCTGAACCGATAACCGACAATTCAATTGCCGACAAGAATACCGCAACAGGAAATGAAGTATCCGGCGACAATACAGTAACTCCTCCGGGTACTATCAACCAACAGGCCGCCACTCCGGCCAAACCGGTTGAACCGGCTCCTGCGGATACGCTGGCCGCACAAAAACCGTCCGCTCCTGAAAAAGTGGCAGTGGTGAGCACTGAGAAGGCAACCAGAAAACAATCTCCGGCAGCTACTCCATCCCGCTGGACGATCGGCACCACCCTGGGGGCCGACTGGAGCCGCATCCATGGTACCGGCGACAAGCGCATGGGCTATAATGCCGGCATACTGGTGTTTTATAATATCACGAAACGCCTGAGTGTAAGTACCGGGGCACTGGTGACCCGTAAAATGTACTCTGCATTAGGCAAGGATTTCAATCCCCCGAAACATTACTGGACTTCTTATGTGAAACTGGAATCACTGGATGGCTATTGCCAGATGATCGATATCCCCCTGAATATCCGGTACGACCTTTCTGCAAAAGGGAATAACCGCTGGTATGCATCGGCCGGCTTATCCTCTTACCTGATGACCAGCCAGTTTTACAATTACTATTATTACAATAACGCAAACCAATACACGGAGAAGAACTGGAAAAACAACGCCAACAGCGAATACTGGATGGGTATCCTCAACCTATCGGCAGGCTATGAACGTATCCTGAACCGGAAGTGGTCGCTGCAGGCAGAACCTTTCCTGAAAGTCCCGCTCAAAGGGGTAGGGTTCGGAAAAATGGACATCAGCACTTTCGGGACCTTATTTACCCTGAGGTATCACCCGAAATTTTAACCGCCGGAGCAAACAACCTGCCCCCGCTGAATACCGTATAGCAGTCTGAACAACTCAACTGCATATGCTATACAGACCTCATCCTGTTTTCCGCATCGTATTTGTACTGCTGGCAGCCACCGCATTTCTTTATGCCTGCAGTAAAGGAGGCGGCGGCACTACCCCGCCTGCCAATCCCTGCACCGGCGTCAGCATTACGGTAACCGGTTCTGCAACAGATGCCGATGCCGGGCTTACGAATGGCGCTGTTTCAGTTTCCGCTTCGGGCGGTGGCGCTCCTTATACCTTCAGCCTGAATGGAGGCACCTTCCAGTCATCAGGCTCTTTTGGTTCCCTGGCGAAAGGATCCTATACCATAACTGCAAAAGATAAAAACGGTTGTACAGGCAGCGGCTCTTTCACGGTGAATGAAAAAGTAGTGGCGGGTGGTTGTGCCGGTGTATCCATTGTAGTCAATGCCACAGCTGGCAACTCAGACCCCTGTACGCCTTCAGGCACGGTAACTGCCAGCGCCACAGGAAGTACCGGGTTTACATTCAGTCTGGATGGCGGTGCCTTTCAGGCTTCCGGCACATTTAATAATGTCAGCACCGGCAGTCATACCATTACGGCAAAAGATGCGGGTGGCTGTTCCAATAATACAACAGTGAATTTAGGAGCCCTTTCTGCCGGCCCGAATTTCCAGGCCGCCCGTTCGGTGATCCAGACCAACTGCGCCGTTGCCGGCTGTCATACAGGCGGCGCCCCAACAGGGGGAATCAATTTCAGTGTGGATTGCAATATCGTTGCCAATAAAGACCGGATCAAGGCAAGGGCCATAGACGGGAACCCCAGCTTTATGCCGCCTACAGGTGCATTACCGCAAACAGACCGTGATAAAATAACTGCCTGGCTGAATGCCGGCGGACGCTTCACCGACTGATTTTTTTGTCGTGCTTATCCTTTCAGGCCTGCCGGATCTCCGGCGGGTCTTTTTATTTCAACTCAAACCAGACCGGCCGGGGATCGTCAAAATTGCCATTGTAGTTGATGAACAGTTCCTCTCCTGCTTCAATAGCCCGGGTGGTCCTGATCCGGATCAGTGCTGCCGGATAGTCCATTTCATATTCACAATTGCTGGGGCAGGTATGATTATAGACCGGTACATAGCCCAGGGCCATGCAGCATTCCTTTGCGGCAGGATTCCATTCAAAGATATAATCATGCAACAGGGTCTGGTCAAGCAACAGGCGGTCTTCCCGGCTCATTACGATTACGGGTGCCACTTCAATCTCCTGCTGCGCCTCCAGTGCTTCACTGGTGAATACCCCACGGCCACGACCTTCGGTGGGGGCAATAAATAAACAGGGTAATACCATAAGGGAACTTTCCGTGCTCAATTTAGGAGGAAGAATTTAGTATTTTGCAGTCATGAGCCTGGAATTTGACACAATCGGGATGAAGGAACAGTTCCTGGAACTGGTGGAGCAGAAAGACATGCTGCAGATCCGGGAATTCCTCAACGACCAGAACATCAGTGATGTGGCGGAGCTCATTAACGAGTTGCCTGAATACGAGCACCAGATCGTAGGCAATATGAGTGTGCACAGGGCTGCCAAAGTATTCAAGATCCTCGACCTCTCGACACAGAAAAATATCATACAGGAACTCCCTCCGTTCAAAACCGCTGAACTGCTGAATGAACTGCCGGCGGATGACCGCACCGCCTTCCTGGAAGAACTGCCGAGTGAAGTGGTGAAAGAACTGATCAAGCTACTGGACCCTGAAGAACGCAAGATCACCCTCTCCCTGCTCGGTTATCCCGAAAGCAGTGTGGGCCGCCTGATGACCCCCGATTATATTTCCGTACAGATCGACTGGAGTGTACAGGAAGTGATCGACCATATCCGGGAAGTGGGCAAGAACAGTGAAACCATTGATGTGATCTATGTGGTGAACGACAAAGGTGAATTCGTGGACGACGTACGGATCCGGGAGATCCTCCTGGCCAAACCCGACAAACTCATCGGTGATATCATCGACCACCGCTCCATCACCCTGCATGTGAACGACGACCAGGAAGTGGCCAACCAGACCTTCAAAATGAATAACCGGGTGGCCCTGCCGGTTATTGACGATAAAAATATCCTGCTCGGTATTGTAACCATCGACGACGTACTCTGGGTGGCCAGTGAAGAGTTCAGTGAAGACATGCAGAAGATCGGTGGTACCGAAGCCCTCGACGAGCCCTATCTGGAAATGCCCCTGCTCAAACTTTTCAAGAAACGGGTGGTCTGGCTGATCGTGCTCTTCCTGGGCGAAATGCTCACGGCTACGGCTATGGGCTATTTCGAAGACGAGATCGCCAAAGCCGTGGTGTTGGCCCTATTCATCCCCCTGATCATTTCCAGTGGCGGCAACAGCGGTTCCCAGGCCTCCACCCTGATCATACAGGCCATGGCCGTGGGTGAAATCACGGTAAGCGACTGGTTCCGGGTATTGCGTCGTGAACTGGTACAAGGCCTGCTCCTCGGTACGGTACTGGCCCTGATCGGTTTCCTTCGTATCGTCATCTGGTCTTCCCTGGTTCCGGAGATCTATGGCCAGCACAATATGCTGATCGCCCTGGCCGTAAGTTTCAGCCTGGTTGGCGTTGTACTCTGGGGCACTCTCAGCGGTTCCATGTTCCCCATCCTCCTTAAAAAACTGGGCGCCGACCCCGCCGTGAGCTCTGCGCCTTTCGTGGCCACCATGGTGGACGTTACCGGACTGATCATCTATTTTTCCATGGCCTACCTCTTCCTGCAGCATACCTTGCTTTAAGCCGACACCATTTCTCAGTCTCATTTTTACGCAAACGATTGATTTTTGATACTTTTGTGCCCGCAAGAGCGTTTTAACCACTTCAAGAACAAACCTTCATCATTATGTGCGGCATTGTTGGCTATACCGGACCACGAGAAGCTTATCCGGTCATTATCAAAGGATTAAAGCGGCTGGAATACCGCGGGTACGATAGTACAGGCGTGGCCCTGCTCGACAGCTCCCTGAACGTTTACAAGAAAAAAGGCAAGGTAGCCGGACTGGAAGACAGTCTCCTGGGCCAACCCCTCCATGCCCATACCGGTATCGGACATACCCGCTGGGCCACCCATGGCGAACCCTCCGACCGGAATGCCCACCCCCATGCTTCCGCCAGTGGTAACCTGGCCATGATTCACAACGGGATCATTGAAAACTACCTGCAGCTCAAACAGGAACTGCTGCAAAGAGGCTACACATTCAAAAGTGATACCGATACGGAAGTGCTCCTGAATTTCATCGAAGAGATCAAGAAGAATAATAACTGCTCTCTGGAAGAAGCCGTACGCATCGCGCTGAAACGGGTGGTGGGTGCTTATGTGATCCTGCTGCTCGACAAAGACGAGCCCGATACCATCATTGCAGCGCGCAAAGGCAGTCCTCTGGTGATCGGCATCGGCAAAGGCGAACATTTCCTGGGCTCCGATGCCAGCCCCATGCTCGAATACACCAAGGAAGTGGTGTATGTGAACGACTATGAACTCGCCATTGTACGTCCGGATGAACTGATCCTGAAAAATCTCGGCAATGAAAAGATCACGCCCTTTGTGACCAAGCTCGATATTGAACTGGCCGCAATCGAAAAAGGGGGCTATGAGCATTTCATGCTGAAAGAGATCTTCGAACAACCGCAAACGGTATTTGACTGCCTGCGGGGACGTCTCGATCTTCCCAATGCGGACATCATCATGTCGGGCGTGCAGCTTCATATGGACAAACTGATGCATGCGCCCCGCATCATCATTGTGGCCTGTGGCACCAGCTGGCATGCGGCCCTGCTCGCTGAATATATCTTTGAAGAACTCTGCCGTATTCCGGTGGAAGTGGAATATGCTTCCGAGTTCCGCTACCGCAACCCCGTGATCCATGCCGGAGATGTGATCATCGCCATTTCTCAAAGTGGTGAAACAGCCGATACCCTGGTGGCCATTGAAAGGGCCAAGGAACAGGGAGCCGTGATCTTCGGAGTAGTGAATGTGGTGGGCTCATCCATTGCCCGCATCTCCACGACCGGTGCATATACCCATGCCGGTCCTGAAATTGGTGTAGCCAGTACCAAGGCCTTTACCGGCCAGCTGGCCGTGCTGATGATGATCGCCCTCAAGATCGCCAAAGAGAAAAAGACGATCGACCAGCAGCGCTTCCTGCATCTGCTCAATGAATTGCATGAATCACCCGATAAAATAGCCACCGCCCTGAAGCAAAGCGAACGCGTGAGAGCGATCGCTGAAAAATACAAGGATGCCCGCGACTTTCTCTACCTGGGCCGGGGCTACAATTTCCCCATTGCACTCGAAGGCGCGCTGAAGCTGAAAGAGATCTCTTATATCCACGCAGAAGGATATCCTGCAGCAGAAATGAAACATGGGCCCATTGCCCTGGTGGATGACCAGCTGCCCGTGGTTTTTGTTGCCACCCGCGATTCCTACCATGAAAAGATCGTGAGTAATATACAGGAGATCAAGGCCCGCAAGGGAAAAGTGATCGCCGTGATCACGGAAGGTGATACGCTCATCAGCGGCATGGCCGATGATGTGATTGAAGTACCGGAAGCCGATGAGATCATTGCACCGTTGCTCAGCACCATTCCGCTTCAATTACTGGCTTATTATATCGGTGTGGCCAAGGGCCTGGATGTTGACAAACCCCGTAACCTGGCGAAAAGTGTGACAGTTGAATAAACTGCCGCTATACAAAAACCATCCGCATGAATGAGATCCGCCGCAGCCCGGTGCAGGAACTGGGCTATAATTTCATTGAACCGCAGTTCCTTCCCAAGGGAATGGATGAATACTATATCCGCAACCGCCAGAACACCAATGGCATCCAGTACAGGCGACTGACCGCTTCCGAGATCGAAGCCCTGGTCCGGAACCGGAATACCTCCGACGACTGGTCGGGCATCCTGGTGAGTGATGCGTTCAACCCGGAACTGGTGCAGGATTGCAAATTCTTCGGGCTGGTACGGATCGGTAAACTCGAACCCTATTATCTGGAGTTCCACAACCTGCGCCGACCTGTCGGACTCTACAATAGCACCATCATCAGTTGTGATTTCGGCGACAATGTGGTGATCGACAATGTGAACTATCTCTCCCATTATATTATCGGGAGTGACGTCATCATAGTTAATGTGAACGAGATCGCCGCTACCGGCGCCGCAAGATTCGGTAACGGTATCCTCAAACAAGGGGAAAGCGAGACCCGCCGCATGTGGATGGAAGTCTGCAATGAAAACGGAGGCCGCAGCATCCTTCCCTTCGATGGCATGCAGCCCGGTGATGCCTATTTATGGACCCGTTTCCGGGAGAATACCCTGTTCCAGGAAAAACTGATCCAGTTCACCGACAAACGCTTTGACCAGCACCGCGGCTACTATGGCACGATCGGTGACCGTTCCGTGATCAAGAACTGCAAGATCCTGAAAGATGTACTGGTGGGTACAGATGCCTATATCAAAGGTGCCAACAAGATCAAGAATGTAACCATCAATTCTTCTGCAGAAGCCTCCTCACAGATCGGGGAAGGCTGTGAACTGGTGAATGGCATCGTTGATTATGGCTGCCGCATCTTCTACGGTGTGAAAGCCGTGAAGTTTTTCCTTGCTTCACATTCCCAGCTGAAATATGGAGCGCGCCTCATCAACAGTTATCTGGGTAATAACTCCACTATTTCCTGTTGCGAGGTGCTCAATTCACTGATCTTTCCGGCACACGAACAGCACCACAACAATTCCTTTCTTTGTGCAGCACTGGTTGGAGGACAAAGTAATATGGCAGCAGGTGCCACCATCGGCTCCAATCACAACAGCCGCAGCCCGGACGGCGAACTGGTGGCCGGCCGTGGGTTCTGGCCCGGACTCTGCGTGAGCCTGAAACACAATTCCAAATTTGCCTCCTTTACCATTCTCGCCAAGGGCGATTACCCGCATGAATTGCAGATCCCCATCCCCTTTTCACTGGTGAGCAATGATGCCGCCAAAGATGAGCTGGTGGTGATGCCGGGATTCTGGTTCATGTATAATATGTATGCCCTGGCCCGTAATTCCCGGAAATACAAAGACCGCGACAAACGGCACCGCATTATTCAGCCCATCGAAACGGATTTCCTGGCTCCCGATACCCTGCATGAAATCCTATATGCAATTGAATGGCTGGAACTGTCGGCCGGGCAACAGCTTGCCGGCGTAGCCAGGAAAAAAACAGCGGAATGCCGTACTGCAGGCCGCGCCGCCCTTCAGGAAGCCTATACCCAGGGCAACACTATCGAACTGCTGGCCACCGGATTTGAACACAGTAAAAGAACGGTGCGGGTGATCAAAGCCGCAGAAGCCTGGCATATCTTCAACGAACTCGTGGTGTTCCATGCGGCCGAACAACTGATGGAGCTGCTGCAACAAGAAAAAGCAGACAGCTTACGGAAATTGCGCAGTTTGTTGCCCGCAACAAGCACTGTACAGGAATGGGAAAATGCCGGCGGGCAACTCATTCCGCGCGAGCATTTCCTCCGGCTCGTGAATGGCATCAGCAAAGGCAGGATCCGTTCCTGGGAAGCCGTTCACCAGTTTTACCAGACCGAACGCGAGCAGTATGCCCGGGCCAAATGCGCCAATGCACTGGCCGCCCTGGCAGAACGGAAAGGCAAAAAATTGCAGGCCCTTACTCCAACAGAATGGCAGGAAGTATTTGAACAGGCCCTGGCTGTAAAAACCTGGATGACAGCAGGCATACGCCAATCGCGCGCCAAGGATTACCAGAATGCCTTCCGCAAAATGGTGTACAACAGCGATGCTGAAATGCAGAAAGTAATGGGCCGGCTGAACAGCAATGCTTTTATCAAGGAAGAAGAAGCAGCCCTGGAACAGTTCAGCAAAAAGGTCCGCCGCATCCAGCAACTGCTGCGCAAATAAATCATTGCAACACTACCCGGCAGTTCAATCGCTTTCCTGTTGGACCCACAACCTGCAACAGGTAGGATCCGGGTGGTAAGCTGCTGCCATCCCATTGCAATAAGGCTGTTTGCCGGAACAGGGTTTCCTTTTTCATCAGTACTCCGGCAATGGAATACCAGCTAGCCTGCCAAAGGCCTGTACCGCCAGTTCCCGGATCCATCCATACATACTGTGAGGCTGGTACGGGCCAAACACGGCAGGTTTGCTTCAACGCTTCTTTCCAGTAGTAAGACACAACAGCACTGTACAGAGAATGCCCATCGGGCCATATTACAGCTACACGAAACCGGTAGTTTCCTGAAGCCGGTGGATAAAAAGCTACAGGGCTGCTCCCCTGTACTTCATGGATCAGCCGGAATGCTCCCCCAGTACTGTATTCATACCGCAGCCTGGCTTGTACATCAGGCAGCAGCATTCCAGCAAGCAGCACATGATCCGGTTTTGCCTGAACCCGGAGCTCCAGCGGTTGCAGAGGTAAGGGGTTTTGTCCGGCACTCAAAGCAGCCAGACTGAAATACTCCGGCTGCCCACCTGTCAGTACCTGTAACTGGCTGCTCACAGAACCGGCTGCTCCGGCCGATCCTGTAAATGCAGTATTTCCCGCGTTGGTCCATCTATTGTTCATCAATCGGGCTACCCGTAAACTATTCAGGTCGGTGACTCCGCCGCTGTTCACATGATCGAATGACAATTCAATAGTGGCATTTCGTATGGAATCGGTCTGCAGGGTCCAGTATTCCAAAGAAGATACATGATCAATACTGCTGTCACGATAGGGGTAACTGTTCAGTGGATTGGATTTCTGATAGCGTAGGGTAAAACGCCCCCCGGCATTTTTAATACTGACCCAGCGCTGCCGGACGTTACCGATAGGAAACAAATAGCCCCTTGTGGAATCCTGCAGCTCCCGGCAAAGCGGCCCATCTACATATTGAAATGCAGCAGTACTGTCGGCCACCAGTATGCAGGAAGGGCCCAGGGTCAGCAATGCTGTATCGGAAGAATACACCACTCCTTGTTGCATGCGGAACTGATAGGGCAGGAATACAGGTTGCAATAACCGCAAGCCCGCAGCATTATTCAGTTGCAGCGCTACCTGCTGCTGGATCAGTCCGCTGTAGCGGACGCGCTGCAGGGAGGTGCCGTTGAAATCCACCAAAGCACTGGCAGTGCCCGTTTCTGTTAGCCGGCCTGTTCCCAGCAGGTCTCTTTTCAATTGCAATTGTCCGGATATTGCTCCGGAAGACAAATTGAGCTGTCCATCGATCCGGCAATCCCCCTCCACTTGTACCGGAGCAGAAAGATTCAGGGCATAGGTCACCCCGGAATCGATTTGGAGTTCGCTTCGGATCAGCAACGGGTTGGCACCAGTGGAGAGGTAATTCTTGCTGCCTCCCGCTGCTTTGGCACTGAATTGCAGGGCTCCGTAATTCCGGTTGCTGGCGGAAACCGTATAACTGGCGTTACCGGGCACATTAAATACAAAACGGCCGTTGCGGGTTGCTTCCCTTCTTGATAATTTATTCAGCAGGGCCGCATGGGCGGTTTCTGTTTCGTGATAATAAGCAGCCCCGTTGAACAGGTAAAGGGAATCAAAAACGCTGATGCTGTTCCCATTGGATGCGCCTGAGGCATTGCGGAGCAGGGCGCCGGTTTCCAGTTGTATGCCATTGCTGCCTTCAACAATGAATGCCGGTGCCAGGGTATTGCTGGCGGGCAGCATCAGTTCTATGGGTGCAGCAATGGATGCGCTGATCCGGAGACTGGCAATACGGATCGCTTTTGCTCCTGAAGGCATGCTGACGCGATAGGAAGCACTGATAAATTCATGATCAAGCACTACCTGGTCGCTGCTGTCGGGAAGGCGGTCGCCGGTCCAGTTGGCAGGAGTGGCCCAATTGCCATCACCTCCGCCCCCATCCCATTTCAGGATGGGCTGCGCCTGGCTGGTAAGTACAGAAAAGAGTATTGAAATGCTGAGGAGGTACTGCAGGTTTTTCATGGAGAAAGCTTGATGTATGGAAAACCCGAAATTAAATACCGGCCTGAACCTTTCGATCAGGTGGTAAGCATTGAGGTGGTGCAGTACTACTTCAGTGATGGGCAAAAAAATCCCCCCCAACGTTGTTGGGGGGGAGATCTTTTTCGCAAGAAGTGATGCGTAAAACTTACTTCTTAGCGGCAGTATCTACAGCCTTAGCAGCAGTGTCTACAGCTTTAGCAGCAGTATCAACGGCTTTAGCAGCAGTGTCTACAGCTTTAGTAGTAGTGTCAGCAGCAGGAGCTTCAGTCTTAGCGTCGTTGTTGCAGGCTGCGAAAGTGGCAGATACAGCCAGTACGAAGAATAATTTTTTCATTTTACTTGCTTTTAAGATTTTTTGATGGGTGCAAAGGTAGCAGTTCCGGCGACTTTCACAAATTTTTCACGTGCTAAGTGCCTGAAATACTGATTATAGACGCAAAACAACAAATAAATTGACTTAAGTCAACTTTGAACGCATATAAACTAACACCCATATGTGCTTTTCCCTATTTTTTTCTGAAGAACAGGCGTACCGGAACTCCGCGGAAATCAAAATTGGCGCGCAGCTGATTTTCCAGGTAATTCTTATACGGCGTTTTCACGTCGTCGGGGAAGTTGCAGAAAAAGGCAAATGAGGGAACATGCGTTGGCAGCTGGGTCACGTACTTGATCTTGATGGGATGGCCGCGTACTACCGGAGGATGGTAGGATTCAATGGCTTTCAGCATCACTTCATTGAGTTCGGCTGTGGTCACTTTCCGCTGCTTATTGGCATATACTTCGATGCAGGTCTCAATAGCTTTGTGGATACGGGTCTTGTCCTTTGCCGATACAAAGAGGATGGGCACATCAGTAAACGGTGCAATCCGCTCTTTCAGCAGTTTTTCATAATCGCGGGCCGTATTGGTAGCTTTCTCCATCAGGTCCCATTTGTTCACCAGCAGCACGATCCCTTTCCCTTTCTTGGCGGCCATGCTGAAGATGTTGAGGTCCTGCGCACTGATCCCTTTTTCGGCATCCAGCATCAGCAGGCACACATCGGCTTCGTCCATGGCTTTGATGGCGCGGATCACGGAATAGAATTCCAGGTCTTCATGCACTTTAGCCTTGCGCCGGATACCTGCGGTATCGATGAGGATGAATTCTTTCTGGAAGAGGTTATAATGGGTATGGATGGTATCGCGGGTGGTTCCGGCTATATCACTCACAATGGTACGTTCCTGTCCTACCAGTGCATTGAGCAACGAGCTCTTCCCCACATTGGGTTGCCCGATAATGGCAAATTTGGGCAGGTTATCTTTTTCGATAGTGTCGGCCGACTGGTCTTCCGTGATCAGTGCTGCTACGGCATCAAGTATTTCACCTGTTCCACTGCCACTCATGGAGCTGAGAAAAAAGATCTGGTCGAAGCCCAGGCTGTAGAATTCAGTGGCTTCCAGGAGGCGTTCGTGGTTATCTACCTTATTGACAGCGAGAAAAACCGGCTTGTTGGAGCGGCGCAGCACATCGGCCATGGCCTGGTCGAGGTCGGTGATCCCTGTGGCAGCATCTACCATAAAAACAATGGCATTGGCTTCTTCCACAGCAATCAGGACCTGTTTGCGGATCTCGCGTTCAAATACATCTTCGCTACGGGGTACAAAACCGCCGGTATCGATCACGTTGAAGGTTTTACCCGCCCATTCGGCAATACCGTACTGGCGGTCGCGGGTCACCCCGCTGAAATCGTCTACAATAGCCTTTCGCTGTTCCAACAATCGGTTGAAAAAGGTGCTTTTGCCCACATTCGGCCTTCCTGTTATAGCTACTGTAAAACTCATGATCGGTAGTAATGAACCGGCAAAGGTACAGGATTCCCTGCAGATAACCCCTTTAAAAGCAAACCCCCGTCAGCCGGACGGGGGTTCAATCAGTTATCAATGGTTGAGTATCAGGACTTTTTACGACCATTCCAGTAATCCAGGAAACGGATGACTTCCTCTTCCTTTTTAAGGTTGAGTCCCTGTTCCCGGATCCAGGCCTCAGCATCCCTGTCGATATTGAGGTTTTCCACCACCAGGTCTTTGGTCAGTTTTTTCAGGCGCACCACCTGGCCGAATTTGGTATTCATGTAATAATGAACCTGGTCGGAAAAATAATACCGCTTCATGGTTCCAAAGAGCGAGTCCGCCGTCACAAACTGTATCCGGATATGTTTCAGCAATTGCGCATCGCCGTTATTCAGCACTTGCACATAAGAAGGATCTTCAGCCCGCGGATTGACTTCCGGGATCTGGGACAAGCCGTTCTCGAATACGGCAACGATATCCTTGAAATCTGTATTCTTATAAAAAATGATCTTGCGTACTTTTCCTGATGCAGCCACCCGTTCTTCCCCTTGTGGCGTCTGGAAATAGACTTCATTGGTATAGAGGTTCAGTTTCACCGGGGCTTTGCCGAGCGATTGGTTGCTCTTGTCAAAGAGCATGGCCGGCAGGTATACATTCTGCCAGAACGGGCTGCCGCTGATCTTATCGTAAGGAATACGGTTATTATTGCCGGTACGGCCGTACACCACAAGTCCCCCATCCTGCTGCGTGCCAACAGGCGCAGATTCCAGAAATACCTGGGCAGTTGCAGTATTTGCCAAAAGCAGGAACAGGAAGAACAGACAGGAAGAACGTTTCCGTTTCATGTGTTACTATTTCAGTTAAAACAGGACAGCCGATTACAAAAGATTGCTGCCTAATTATAGCCAAATTCCTTGAGAAAATGATCGCTGTCGCGCCATTTGGGTTTCACTTTCACAAATAATTCCAGGAATACTTTCTGTCCCAGGAATTTCTCGATCTCCTTACGGGCTTCAGTACCCAGCTGGCGGATCATCTTGCCCCCCTCACCCAGGAGTATGCCTTTCTGGGTTTCCCGTTGCACCACGATCTCGGCGGCGATCTTGATCAGGGTGGTTTTTTCCTTGAACTCGTTGACCAGTACCGTTGTATGATATGGGATCTCTTCCTTGTAGAGGTGGAAGATCTGTTCACGGATCAGCTCGGCCACAAAAAAGCGGGTAGGCAGGTCCGTCATTTCTTCCGGATCAAAAAAGGGTTCCCCTTCGGGTAAGAGGGCTATAACCTGTTGCAACAGTTCCGGTACGCCGGTTTTCTGTAAAGCGGAAATCACCACTACCCCTTTGCAGTAGGGTTGGGCAGCAAAAAATGCTTGCTTCTCCTCAATAACCGACGGTTTCACCTTGTCTGCCTTATTGAGCAGCACCAGGGCCGGAACCTTGAGTTTCAGGGCCCGGAACAGCTGATCAGCTTCTTCCGCAGCATCCTGGGCATCCACCAGCAAGAGGGCCAGGTCTGTATCTTCCAGGGCACTCTTCACGGCCTGCATCATTTTTTCATGGAGCTTGTATTGGGGTTCAATGATACCGGGGGTATCCGAGAATATGATCTGGTGATCCGGACCATTCACGATGCCTTTGATCCGGTGGCGGGTGGTCTGCGCCTTGGGGGATACGATGGCCAGCTTCTCCTCCATCAGGGCATTGAGGAGGGTGCTTTTGCCCGCGTTGGGCTTACCGAATATGCTGACGAAGCCGGTTTTCATGGGGTAAAGATATGCCAAAGAGTTTGAGTTGGGTCTCCACACTCACACTCCAACTCACACTCAAACTTAAAAAACAAGTGTGAGTTGGAGGGCGAGTGTGGAGGGGTAACAGAAAAAAGCAGAAAAGACAGCCAGTTGGCTGTCTTTTCTGCTTTTTTCTGTTGCGAAGGGGAGGATCGAACTCCCGACCTTCGGGTTATGAGCCCGACGAGCTACCGCTGCTCTACTTCGCGATGTGGGCAGCAAATGTACAGCGAATTCCTGTTCTGTCCAAATATCATTTACTTTCGTTACCGATCTAACCTGCAGCATATGACCCGTTATATCCCTGTTTTACTGCTCTTTACCCTGCTACTGGCCTGTAAGAAAAACAAGACCCAGGTACAGGATGATGAAGTCTACAGCCGCCACCTGCAACGAAAGGTACAGTTGACGGTACTGAATACCCCCCTGCCCGATACGAAGGAGGACCTGAACCTGCTGGTGCTCAATGATGGACAGGATTTTGGAGCCCTGCGGGTGCGGGAGATCACCGACAGCCTCTTTAAGGCCGGTCTGATCCGGTCGCTCCTGGTAGTGGCCGTAAAGGCAGGCGACCGGATGCAGGAATATGGAGTGTCCGGTAAACCGGATTATCAGCAACGGGGCAGCAAGGCAGATCATTACAGTGATTTTATCAATAATGAACTCTATCCCTATATCAAGAAGAAATCAGGGGTCCGCAAATTCCATACAACGGCCATCGCCGGCTGGTCATTGGGTGGGTTATCGGCCTTTGATATTGCCTGGGACCATGACGAAAAATTTGATAAAGCAGGGGTTTTTTCAGGCAGCTTCTGGTGGCGTGATAAGGATGCGGCCGACAGCACATATGACAATGACAAAAACCGGATCATACTCAACAAACTGAAGAATTTCCGCAAAGCCCGGCCCCAACAGTTCTGGTTCTATTGCGGCAGCCTGGAAGAAAACAGCGACCGCGATAAGGATGGTGTGATCGATGTGCAGGATGATATGGAAGACCTCCGCCTGCTGCTGATGGAAAAAAACCTGATCGCAAAGGAAAACCTCCCGCTGGTGATCGACCGGCTGGGCAAACACGATACGGAAAGCTGGAGCAGGCATTTCCCGGACTTCCTGATCTGGGCTTTTGGAAAATAAAAATACCCTGTTCCGGGAACAGGGTATGGATGAATCAGTACAGCAAAAAATTTTATCCCTTACGGCTGACGGAACTTGCACCGCTGCTTTTCAGGTCGCGGATCTTGCCCTGCCCTTTGTAGTAGATGCCGCTGGCACCACTGGCACTGGCATTGAGTTCGTTGTTCACCGTTACTTTAATATCGGAAGCCCCACTGGCACTTGCCGAACAGTTATCGGCAACCAGGTCGTAGCCCTTGAAATCACTGGCACCATTTGCTTCCACTTTTAGTGTGGTCACCTTGCTGCCGGAAAGCTGCATATCGGAAGCACCTGAAAGTTCCACTACCAGTTCATTGGCGGTAATACTTCCTTTGAAATCGCTGGCGCCGGAGAGGTGCACTTCCAGTTCATTTGCCTTGATGCCGCCGTTTACAATGACATCAGTGGCGCCCGATGCATTGATCTTATCCAGTTGTTTGAACGAGATATACGCCTTCAGGCTTTTGGCATTGCTCCACTTCCACCATTTACCGGGTTCGTCAAACCCGATGGTCAACACGCCATCTTTCACTTCAGTTTTAATATGTGCGCGTACCTCATCATTTCCTGCACTTACCACCACGCCTTCTTCATCACCCTGGGTGAGGTACACATTAAAGGCATAGCCTACTTTGATGGCATGGAAGGACCCATTCAGTTTACGCACTTCCGCGTTCTTGTCGTTGATCACCTGCTTTTGTGCAGCAAGCAGCACAGGAACAGCGAGGGCAATCAGGAAGAGTACTTTTTTCATATCAGTATTTTTAAAGGTTAACTTCAGCTTTTACGGGAAACCGATCCGCCACTGCTGGTTTTCACATCGCGGATCAGGCCTTCGCCTTTGTAGCGGATATAGCCGCCACTGGAGGCATCCACGCTCAGTTCCTTATTCACGGTGATCTGCACTCCTGCACCGCTGCTGGTTCCGGCATCGCAGTTTTCGGTAATCAGGTCATAACCCTTGAAGATGCTGCCGCTGCTGCCATCCACAGTAAGCTTACGGGTCACTTTGCCACTGATCGTCACCACAGCACCACTGCTCATATCGGCTTTCATATCGGCAATGTCCACAGCGCCTTCCAGTACAGCACCGCTGGAGGCGTCGAGATCCAGCATGCCCGAACGAAGCGTACCGTCGATCTTTACATGGGCACCGGAAGAGAGGTCCAGTCCGTCGATCTGCTTCGCAGAAACATATACCCGCAGGTGTTTCACACCATAATTCTTCCAGACCTTCCACTCATCATGATTAAAGCGGATTACCAGAACGCCGTTCACCACTTCGGTAATGATGCGGTCGCGATAGGCAGCGTCATCCGCACTGACCGCCACCGATTCTTCCGAACCCTGGCTCAGGTATACTTTAATTCCATGGGATACTTTCAGGGCATGATAGCCTTTTACATCACGTATTACCGCATTGGCGTCATTGAATTGCTGGGAAAATGCCGGGATGGCCATCACAAAAGCCAGCAGCAGCACAGTAAGTTTTTTCATTTGCATCATTTGAATAGTTCAGAATCAAGGTTTTTTGTTTGTTGAATGGAGGCCTTCAAGGGCCCTTTTTTCAACAGGACACTAATCTGGGACGGATGAGTACCTGAAATGTTACAGGCTGTTCCATTTTTTTGTCCCTATCTTTGCGGTCCGGCAGGGGATTCCTGCCGGACTCAAGTTCCCGGGGTGCTTCCCCCCACCCGAATGGGTGCGGGAAGGCTGAGATAAGACCCGTAGAACCTGATCAGGGTAATGCCTGCGCAGGGAAGGTAGATCGCTTCGTATTTCCTACACTTCGCTCCCGCAGCATTTCCTTCAAATCAATTTTTTAACCGAAATCTTTTAACAAGATGAAAAAATTGTTTTTGGGGATATGCTTCAGTTTGCTCACCGGCTTGCTGTATGCCCAGTCCCTTTCCGGTACCGTCACCGATGCGCGTACCGGACAGCCTCTCAGTGGCGCCACGATTGAACTCCTGAACCAGGGCACCCAGCTCAGCAACGAGCAGGGCCAGTTCCGCTTCAGCCGCATCAAAGCCGGTAATTACACCCTGCGGATCAGCTATGCCGGCTACCGCAGCATCAGCACAGCCGTTACAGCAGGGCAGGCAACCACCAGCTATGCCCTGGAACCCCTGAACCTGATGATGCAGCCCGTGGAAGTACGGGCCACCCGGGCCGCCGACCGGGCTCCCTTTGCGAAAACCAATATCGGCCGTAAGGAAATTGAGCAGAATAACCTGGGCCAGGACCTCCCTTTCCTGCTCAACCAGACCCCTTCTGTGGTGGTGAATGCCGATGCCGGCAATGGTGTGGGGTATACCGGGATCCGCATCCGCGGTACCGATGCCACCCGCATCAATATGACCATTAATGGGATTCCTTATAATGATGCCGAATCGCAGGGTTTGTTTTTTGTGAACCTGCCCGACCTGGCTTCTTCCGTCAGTTCTGTACAGGTACAGCGTGGCGTAGGCACCTCCACCAATGGTGCTGGTGCCTTCGGGGCTACCATGAACTTCAGCACCAATGAAGTGCTGACCAGCCCTTACGGCGAAATCAATAACAGCTTCGGCTCCTTCAATACCCGAAAGCATACGGTCAAAGCCGGTTCCGGCCTGCTCAGTGATCATTTTACGATCGATGCCCGTTTATCCGGTATCTTCAGTGATGGCTATATCGATCGCGCCAGCAGCGACCTGCGCTCCTTTTATTTATCGGGAGCCTGGCTGAGTGAGAAATCCTCCCTCCGCCTTAATATCATTTCCGGCAAGGAAAAGACCTACCAAGCCTGGTATGGCGTATCGGAAGCCGACCTCAAAACCAACCGCCGGGTGAATTATGCCGGTACGGAAAAGCCCGGTAATCCTTACGATAATGAAACCGACAATTACCGTCAGGACCATTATCAGCTGTTTTTCAATCATGCATTCAACAGCGCCTGGGTATTCAATACCGCCCTCTACCTCACCGAAGGAAAAGGATATTATGAGCAATACAAGGCTGATGAACCCTTTTCAAAATACGGCCTGCCCGACTTCACCGCCGGCAACTCTACCATCAGCAGTACCGACCTGATCCGCCAACTCTGGCTGGATAATACCCTGGCCGGACAAGTGCTTTCGCTCCAGTACAAATCAGGCGGCACCCAGTTTACCATCGGTGGTGGCTGGAACCGCTACCGCGGGCGGCATAATGGCGAGATCATCTGGGCTGCAGTTGGTGTGCCGGAAGGCTACCGCTGGTATAACCACAAGGCCCTGAAAACTGACATCAATACCTATGCGAAAATACAGCAGCAGCTGAAAGGCGGGCTCAGCCTCTTCGGCGACCTGCAGTTGCGGAATGTGAATTATACCATCGACGGGTTCCGCGATAACCCCACCATCAAAGTAGATGAGCAATATCATTTCTTCAACCCCAAGCTGGGACTGAACTATACCCGCAAGCAGTATAATTTCTATCTTTCCTATGCACTGGCGCAGAAAGAGCCCAACCGGGATGATTTTGAAGCCGGTGCGAGCCAGAAGCCCCGTCCGGAGCAGCTCCATGATGTGGAAGCGGGTGTGGAATACCGGACCGCAAAAGGAGGCTGGACCGCAGGAGCCTATTATATGTATTACCGCGACCAGCTGGTACTGACCGGAAAAGTGAATGACGTGGGCGCCTATACGCGGGTGAACATTCCTGTCAGCTATCGCCTCGGCCTCGAGCTGCAAGGCTATCTGCAGGCTACCCAGTGGTTCCGCCTTTCGGGTAACCTGACCCTGAGCCGGAACAAGATCCGTTCCTTTACCGAATTCCAGGATGATTATGATAATGGCGGACAGAAGACGGTAGATCACCGCGATGCGGATATTGCTTTCTCGCCCAGCGTTACGGGACAATTCTCCCTGGAGTTCAAACCCCTGCCCCAGCTGCAGCTGAACCTGAATAATAAATATGTAGGCAGGCAGTTTATGGATAACACCTCGAACAAGTCCCGCAGCCTTGACCCCTTCTTTGTGCAGGATCTTCAGGCAAGTTATATCATTCCCCAGCGTATCTTCCGCGAACTGCGCCTGCAGTTCCAGATCAATAACCTGCTGAATACGCTATACGAACCCAATGGTTATACCTTCAGTTACTGGTATGGCGGCAGCCTGACAACGGAGAATTATTATTATCCGATGGCGGGACGTAATGTGATGGGGGGAGTGATGATAAAGCTGTAAGAGAAGACAGAAGAAAGAAGAAAAAAGAAAGAAGACAGAAGAAAAAAGACAGAAGAAAAAAGTTGGGAAGCCCTTGCCAGCGTATAGTTGGCAAGGGCTTTTTTATATACTGGCAGGAGATTCCCGCCTTCGCGGGAATGACAGTAATGGGACAGGAATGACAGTAAAGAGATTCTGTCTTCTGTCTACTGACTACTGTCTACTGACTACTGACTACTGACTACTGTCTTCCAAACAACGCTTCCCAACCCAACATCCCTCCTACGAGGTTCTTGGTATTGGTAAAGCCCATGGTATCGAGGATCATGCAGGCTTGTCCACTGCGGTTGCCGCTGCGGCAATACACGATCAGTTCCTGGTTTTTCAGGTCTTCCAGTTCATCGATCTGCATGGTCTGTACTTTTCCGAGGGGAACGAGTTGTCCGCCGATATTGAAATCGGCATTCTCATGCGGTTCGCGTACATCCACGAGGTTGAGTTTTTCCCCGGCAGCGAGGCGGGCTTTGACTTCTTCAGCAGTTATGGTTTGCATATTCAGATGATTAATAGTCGTTAGTGGGTGCTTTGGCTGTTGTATCGGGTACCACCCGAACGGGTTTTTGCAGACTCAGGAATAGGTCCATAGTCTGCCCCTGACGGATCCGGTTCACCCGTCCATCGGCTGTAAAGCGTTCCGGTTGCTGCCGGTACACAAAAGCAGAAGCGGTATCGGTCACGTCAGCATCCGGTATAGCCAGGTTCAGGGAAAGGCCGTTGGATTCGATGATGATCTTTGCTTCGGTATAGGTCATGCCGATCAGGTCGGGTACAGCAAACTGGTCATTACCCAGTCCGGAGCCGAGCACCAATGATATCGTACTGCCCATGGAGATCTTGGTGCCGGGTTTGATGCGTGAGCCGTTGAAAAGCTGTTCCAGTACGGAGTTCTTGGCATAATCCGCTTTATAGCTGGTGTCGCCCATTCGCAGGCCATATTGCCGGATCACGAGTTCGGCATTGCGAAGGCTGAGTCCTTCAAGCAGGGGCATTTCAATGGTAGGCGGAACAGCGCGGTTGATGGTGAGGTAAACGGTGCGGTTCACTTTCACCACTTCATCGGCTGCCGGGAACTGGCGGAGAACAGAAAGCGCAGCGGCAGTATCATTATAGATGGAATCCTGGATCTCGACATCAAAGTCCTGGTCTTCCAGGATTTTCTTTGCTTGTTCAAAGGATTTACCCGTCACCGAAGGGATAGTGAGGGTTTTTCCATGGTGGGTCAGCAGATTGAGGGAGAACAGGAAAAGCAGCAGCAGCAGGAATACAGCGCCGATGCTGAAGAGGATGTTCACCCAAAGGGGTTTTCCGGTAATGAATTTAAACACGTGTCTGTTTTTATTGGTTCGTCCGAATCATTTGCGTGACAGGGCCTCATCTACCAGTGCGGAATAGAAGGTCTTCAATTCCCAGCCCAGGCAGCGTACCTGCTGCGGGATAATGCTCATTTCACTTTGTCCGGGTACGGTATTGATCTCCAGCAAAAACGGTGCATCTTTTGCTGCATTGTAAATAAAATCCATGCGCACCACACCGCGGCAATTGAATACTTCAAACACCTGATGGGCCGTGGAACGGATCTTTTCCGTCATGGCCGCCGGGATATTTGCCGGGGTTTCTTCCTCGCTCAGGCCGGGCTGGTATTTGGCTTCGTAATCAAAGAATTCCTTCTTGGTCATTACTTCGGTAATGGGGAGCACCGTGATCCCTTCTTTGGAGCGATATACACCAACGGTGAATTCACGGCCGGCAATAAATTCCTCCACCAGCACCTGGTCGTCTTCCTTAAAGGCTTTTTCGAGGGCAGCGGGCAGTTCAGCGGCAGCATTCACTTTACTCATGCCGATACTGGAGCCACCGTTATTGGGCTTTACGAATACCGGCAGGGAAAGTTTTTCGAGGATCTGGGCGGGCGACAAGGGCGATGCCTTGAACAGGTGCAGGGAACGTGCCGTATGGATGCCGGCAAAAGCAGCCACAGCTACCGTATAACGCTTGTTGAAAGTAAGGGCGGATGTAGCGGCATCACAGGAAGTATAGGGCAGTTTCAGCAGGTCGAAATAACCCTGCAGTTTGCCGTCCTCTCCGGGGGTACCGTGGATGCCGATGAATACGGCATCAAAATTTATTTTCTTACCATCTAGAGTGAGGGAGAAATCGTCTTTGTTGACATAGTGCTTAACACCTTCGCGGGTATGGAACCAGCCATCGGGGGTAATATCAATGCGGTAGACCTCGTATTTGTCTTTGTCGAGGTGCTTTTCGATGGTGATGGCGCTTTTGTAGGAAATGACGGCTTCCGTGGAATAGCCGCCGGTCACGAACGCGATTACAGGCTTCATACAGGCTCTTGAAATTTAAGCAAATAAACGAAAAGGATTTGAGTAATAGGAGTCAAAACAGGTCCACTGAGGCGTTGGAGGGGCTGAAATTACCAGTTTTTTAAGAACTCCCTGAAAATAAGAAAGGTGAAGGACGTTGTCCCTTCACCTTTTTACGACGGGAAATATCACCCGCCTGTTGGAAGTAGCACGGAGGCTACATTTACTATCTGAACTGAAGTTACACCCGGAAAGAGGCGATTCCAAATTCCAGGGGCCTTAGTTATGCACATGACGGAAATCAGCCGTGCAGGCGGGATTTCTTGGCCATCAGGTCATCCACGGTTTCCTGATACAGTTCATCGGGAACACAGCAGTCCACCGGACAAACCGCAGCGCACTGGGGTTCTTCATGGAAGCCCTGGCACTCGGTGCATTTATTGGGAACAATATAATAAGTGTCTACACTGATGGGGGCATTCTTCGCATCGGCATCAATGCTGGAGCCGTCGAGAAGGGTATACGCGCCTTTTACCGTTGTGCCGTCTGCCAGGGCCCATTCTACGCCGCCTTCATAGATGGCGTTATTGGGACATTCGGGTTCGCAGGCGCCGCAATTGATACATTCTTCAGTAATCTTAATAGCCATAAACTGAGAAATTTAAATGGATGGAATAGGATTATTTTTGCGTTTCAAATTTACGTAAATGGATTTACATCAGCGCATCGGCCTGCTGGAAAAATTGGGAAATTATATTTTAAGCGATCATCCCGACTGGCTGGCTGCCAAGGAGCGTGCCTCCCGTGAAAACAACTGGTTCATCCCTGAATTCACAGAAATGGCTACCCGGCAGATGGCCATCCAGTACCTGGACCGGTCTGTGCTGGAATCGCTGGCACAACATTATGCCCTGCCCGCCCGCCCGGAGCGGAAAAAGACGGTGGGTGTGGTGATGGCGGGAAATATTCCCATGGTGGGCTTTCATGACATGGTTGCCGTTCTGCTGAGCGGCCACTGTCAGCGGATCAAGCTTTCTTCCAAAGATGCGGTATTGATCCGCCACCTTGCTGAAAAGCTGATCAGCTGGGAACCCCAACTGGCCGAACAGCTCAGTTTCGCTGAATTGCTGAAAGGCTGCGACGCTTATATCGCGACAGGCAGCAACCAGAGTGCCGTGTATTTTGAACAGTATTTCGGCAAATATCCGCACCTGATCCGCCGCAACCGTACCGGTGTAGCCATTCTGACCGGCAATGAAACGCTGGAAGAGCTGGAGGCCCTGGCCGATGATGTACACCTGTACTTCGGATTGGGTTGCCGGAATGTGACCAAGATCCATGTGCCCCGCGAATATGATTTCCTCCCCCTGCTGGAGTCCTTCAAAAAATACGATTGGCTCACCGACCAGCACAAATACAAGCACAATTACGATTACCAGCTGGCGGTGCTGATCATCAACAAGAATTACTACATGACCAATGGTTCGGTGATACTCTTTGAATCCCCGGCCCTCTTTGCTCCCATCAGCCAGCTGCATTATGAGTATTATACCGATGCTGCAGCACTGGCCACTTCCCTGGCAAACAATCCGGATGTACAATGCATTGTCGGAAAGGGGCATATTCCGTTTGGCAAAGCCCAGCAACCGGCCTTCACTGATTATGCCGACGGGGCTGATACCCTGAAATTTTTACGGGATTGCTGAAAAGCTGTCGCATGACCGACAGCTTTTCAGTTGCAGCAGGATATGCTGCAGGCCACCTCAACTTGAACTGCACTGGCCACATTTCTCCCTCAGAATCATTATCTTTAGACAGCTATCTACGAAGGCTTTAGTAAATTTATTGTTAAACTGAAGGAGCGGTATTTTGCAGCTAGGCCTTTCGTTGTTATTTTGTTCCGGAAGGGCACATAATTTGAGTATCCCTTCTGCCGGCAGGTCCGGACAGCCAACTGATTCCAAAAAAATCTAAATAGTGCAAGATGAAAATGAAACAGGTATTCACCGTAGTGCTGATCAGCGCAGTGACCTCTCTCGGGGTATTCTGGGGATTCAACCGCTTCATGAAGAATGACACTTATCTCTATTCCACCGGCTCGGCCGATACCGGAAAGATTCCGGCCAATTATGCCGGCTTTAACGGCATCGCAGGGGCAGAGAACGCTGTGGATTTCACGCAGGCCTCCGCGGCGGCTATTCCCGCTACTGTGCATATCAAAACCAAAGTAACCCGCACCGCCACTAATAATTTACCCCGCCGCAGGAGTCCCTTCGGTGATCTCTTCCCGGATTTTGATATGGAAGATATTTTCGGAGACCGTTCCCGGTCCATGCCCCAGTCGGCTTCCGGTTCGGGTGCCATCATCAGCGAAGATGGCTATATCGTTACCAATAATCACGTGATCGATGGTGCCGATGAGATCAATGTAACATTGAACAATAAAAAGAGTTTCACGGCTAAACTGATCGGAGCTGATCCCAGTACCGACCTGGCCGTGATCAAGATCGATGCAAAAGGACTGCCCTTCCTGCTCTATGGTAATTCGGATGATGTGAAAGTGGGCCAGTGGGTGCTTGCTGTTGGTTATCCGCTGACGCTGGAAACCACCGTTACAGCAGGTATCATCAGCGCCAAGGGACGTACCCTCGATATCAACCGCAGGCAAAGTGTCAATCCCGTGGAATCCTTCCTGCAGACCGATGCAGCGGTGAATCCCGGTAACAGTGGCGGTCCGCTGATCACGACCGATGGCAAACTGGTTGGCATCAACTCGGCCATCGCCTCTCCTACTGGTGCCTTTGCCGGATATTCGTTCACGATTCCCGTGAATATCGTGAAGAAGATCATTGCCGATATCATGAAATTCGGAACCGTACAGCGTGCCTATCTCGGTATCCAGTATGCCCGCGAAGACCTCAGCGATGAAGTACGCGAGCAGAATGGTATCAAAACCGGTGAAGGTGTTTTTGTAATGGACGTTACCAAAGACGGTGCTGCAGAAGCGGCCGGTCTGAAAAAAGGCGATATCATTACCAAGGTAAATGGTGTTGCGGTAACCTCTGGTGCAGAAATGGTGGGACAGATCGCCACTTACCGTCCGGGCGACAAGATCCAGATCGCTTACAAGCGTGATGGAAAAGAAAGCACGGTGAATATCACCCTGCGCAATGCCACTGGAACTACAGATGTTGTGAAGACATCCATACTCGATAAACTCGGCGCACAACTGCAAACCATCACCAAAGACCAGGCGAAAGAACTGGGTGTGGAAGGCGGTGTGGAAGTGCGCTCTATCGGCGCCAATGGCATCCTCAGCCGTGTCCGCATACAGGAAGGCTATGTGATCACCAAAGCCAATGGCAACACGATCAAGAACACGGAAGACCTCCGCAAAGTCCTGGAATCGGCCGGCGCAAGTGTGAAGCTGGAAGGAATGTATCCGGGGTATGAAGGGGTGTATCCGATTGTGATCAACCTGGGACAGTAGTCAGAAGAGAAGACAGTAGACAGAAGACAGAAGAGAAAAGAATCAATATAACGAAGCCAGTAGTATGGAGTTTACACTTCACGCTACTGGCTTCTGTATTTCTACTGTCTTCTGTCTACTGTCTTCTGTCTCCTGCCTACTGTCTACTGTCTACTTCACAAGCACCACGCTCTCCCACGCCTTCAACTCAAACGAATACCCCGGCACCACGCTGATCTTTTCCTTAGTAAATACCTGAGTATAGTCGCCATAAACAAAACCATCAGCGAGCTGGATGAAAAGCTGGTTGGGAGAGAAATTGAGCAGCACTACGATCTGTTTACCCTGGTTCCATCGGGTGAAGCTCAGCACATAGTCCTCGGCATTATTCGGCAGCCATACGGGCAGGGTTTCCTGGCTGTTGTCGAAAGCAGGATGGGTACTGCGCAGTTGCAGCAGTTCCCGGTAAAAAGATTCGAGGAGCGGTTTATCGTTCCATTCAATCAGGTCTTTGTCGAAAAAGCGCAGCCGCTTGAGATTAGGTAGTTCCTGTCCGCTGTACACCAGCGGAATGCCCTTCCAGCAAATGCTGAACACGGCCAGGGTTTTGGCAGCAGCGCCGTATTTTTCATATTCTGTTCCGTTCCAGCTGTTCTCGTCGTGATTGGCTGTAAAGAAGAGCGGAATGGTTTGAGCCGGAAATTGTTTCAGGTAACTCACGAGTGCTTCTTTCAGCTTACGCAGGTCGGCACCACCTTTGAAAAAGGCTTCGGTCTGGTGCATCCAGTTCCAGGCATAGCAACAGTCGAATACCTCGAGGTAATGGAGGTCTTCGGTTTCTGCCAGCCAGAAGAGTTTCTTTTTTTGGTCGAGTGCCTTACGGGCCTGTTTCCAGAAATCAAGCGGAATGAGGTGGGCCATATCGCAGCGGAAGCCGTCGATGCCGCATTCTTCCACCCAGAATTGCATGGCTTCGATCATGGCCTGGCGCATGTTGCCGTCGTAAAAGTTGAGATCGATCACATCATGCCAGCCATTGGTATCATAAAAGCCGCCATCGGCATTCTTCTTGTAAAAGCCGGGATTGGTCTTGGTCCAGATATGGTCATGACCGGTATGATTGGCCACCCAGTCGATGATCACTTTGAAGCCCAGTTCCTGGGCCTGCTTTACCAGCAGGCGGAACTCCTCAAGGGTGCCGAATTCGGGATTGATCGCTGTATAATCGGAGCAGGCATAATAGCTGCCCAGGGTACCCTGCCGGGTATCGACACTGATGGGGGTAATGGGCATGAACCAGAGCACTTCCACACCCATGGCGCGCAGGCGCGGCAGATGGGTGGCAAAGGCGGCAAAGGTTCCTTCAGGCGTATACTGCCGTACATTCACTTCGTAAACGTTGGTGCGGGAAGCCCAGGTTACAGGAGAAAAAGATCGGGTCATAAATGGGTATGTGCTTAAATGAACGAAGAATGGCAGCAACCTGTAACCCTACGAAGATACGGATTAAGGGCCTTTCTGCCGATTCCTGTACAACTTTGTACCTTTACAGTTGTTACCGGTTTGCGGGCCGCCAATCCGCATCAATTGCATGAAGACCTTTAATGTTCCCCAGTTCTACCGCAGTCCACTGATCGCTGCCATCAAGCAGTACCGCAAGCAGCAGGATAAGCTCAAAAAGGATTTTACGCCAACAGCGCTGCCCCTGGGCCCGGTTACCGTTTATCTGGCGCGCCATTTCGGCTTTTGCTATGGGGTGGAAAATGCCATTGAAATCGCCTTCCGTACCCTGGAAGAAAATCCCGGTAAGAAGATCTATTTCCTGAGCGAAATGATCCACAACCCGCAGGTCAATGCCGACCTCAGGCAGCGCGGTGTAGAATTTTTGCAGGATACGCTGGGGAATACCATTATCCCTTTTGATAGTCTGGGACCCGATGATATTGTGGTGATTCCGGCTTTCGGCACCACACTGCCTATGGAAGAAAAACTCCGCCAGCGGGGCATCCCGGTGGAAAAATACAATACCACCTGCCCCTTTGTAGAAAAAGTATGGAACCGCGGCGAGCAGATCGCCGCCAAAGGTTATAGTATCGTGATCCATGGCAAACCGAAACATGAAGAGACCCGGGCTACCTTCTCCCATGCCAGTGCGAATGCACCTGCCGTGATCCTGAACGATATGGCAGATGCGCGGAAACTGGCAGACTATCTCACCGGCGCAAAACCGGCTGCCGGATTTTATGAAGACTTCAAAGGCATGTATTCTGAAGGTTTTGATGCGTCGAAAGACCTGAAAAAGATCGGCGTGATCAACCAGACCACACAGCTGGCTTCCGATACACAGGAAATTGCAGAATACCTGAAGCAGACCATGATCGCGCATTACGGGCTCAACAGTATGAATGTAGGCGATTATTTTGCCGATACAAGAGACACCCTTTGTTATGCCACCAATGATAACCAGACGGCAGTATCGGGCATGCTGGAAACGGAAGCCGACCTGGCTATTGTGATCGGTGGTTATAACTCGTCCAACACCACCCACCTGGTGGAACTCTGCGAAAAAAAATTGCCGGTATATTTTATCAATGATGCCGATAACCTGCTGAGTGCAACTGAAGTGCTGCACTATAACTACCATACCAAAGAAATGCTGCATACGAAAGACTACCTCAAAGGCGGCAGTCCCCTGCGGATCCTGGTTACGAGCGGAGCGTCTTGTCCCGATGCATTAGTGGAAGGCGTGATCCGGAAAATTGCGGGCTTCTTTAATGCCGAATCACAAATTGACAAGCTGATCGAAAGCTTTTAACCACATAGACATTTAGGATTAAAACAAAAAAGCAAGCACCTCTAAAAAAGGCAACTTGCTAATTGTACATTTTTATAACCCAGGCTCTATATGCCTATGTGGTTAAAATCAAACCATTTTGAAACTTTCGAGGAACTTCGTATTGAAATCCCCGCTGATGAACTTCTCGTTCTTCATCAGTTGCTGGTGAAAGGGAATGGTGGTCTTTACGCCTTCAATTACATATTCGCTCAGGGCGCGGCTCATTGTGTTGATGGCTTCGTGACGGGTGCGGGCTACGGAGATGATCTTGGCGATCATGGAATCGTAATAGGGCGGAATGGTATAACCGGCATAGACATGCGAGTCGATACGGATACCATGACCACCGGGCTGGTGCAATACAGTGATGCGGCCGGGGGAGGGACGGAAATCATTATACGGGTCTTCCGCATTGATCCGGCATTCGATGGCGTGCATATGGGGTTCGTAGTCGGCGCCACTGATGGGGTCACCGGCAGCGATCTTGATCTGTTCCTTGATCAGGTCGAAGTTGGTCACTTCTTCAGTCACGCAATGCTCTACCTGGATACGGGTATTCATTTCCATGAAGTAGAAGTTGCGGTGTTTGTCGACCAGGAATTCGATGGTTCCCACGCTTTCATAACCGATCGCAGATGCGGCTTTTTTTGCTGCATCGCCCATGCGCTGGCGCAGGTCGGGGGTCATGAAGGGGGAAGGGGATTCTTCCACCAGTTTCTGGTGACGGCGCTGTATGGAGCAGTCGCGCTCACTGAGGTGGCAAACTTTTCCGTAGCGGTCGCCAGCCACCTGTATTTCGATGTGACGGGGTTCTTCTACAAATTTTTCGAGGTATACGCCATCGTTCTTGAAGGCGGCACCAGCTTCAGCGCGGGCCGTATTGTAGGCGCGTTCCATTTCATCTTCGCTCCATACTACGCGCATGCCTTTACCACCGCCGCCGGCAGTGGCTTTAAGGATCACGGGGTAGCCCACTTCCTTGGCGAGGCCCTTGGCCTGGTCGAGGCTGTCGAGCAGTCCTTCGCCCCCAGGTACCACAGGTACGCCGGCCTTGATCATGGTTTCCTTTGCGGTGATCTTATCGCCCATGGAACGGATCTGGTCGGGTGTGGGTCCGATGAATTTGATCCCGTGTTCGCCGCAGATCTCGGCAAATTTGGCATTCTCTGCCAGGAAGCCGTAGCCGGGATGGATGCCATCGGCATTGGTGATCTCGGCAGCGGCCATGATATGGGGTATGTTCAGGTATGAATCGCTGCTGGCGGGTTTACCGATACAAACGGCTTCGTCGGCGAACCGCACGTGCAGGCTGTCTTTATCGGCAGTGGAATACACAGCAACCGTTTTGATGCCCATTTCGCGGCAGGTACGGATCACGCGCAAGGCGATCTCTCCACGGTTAGCGATCAGTATCTTCTTAAACATAGTTTCAAATGTGTAAATGTGAAAATGCAAATGTGGAGATGTGGTGATGTGAAGATGTGAAGATGCTATAAGGCAATTTCCACATTTTCACATCTTCACATTTCCACATCATTAAGCTGGCTCTACGAGGAAGAGCGGCTGATCATATTCAACGGGTGAAGCGTCTTCGGCGAGTACCTTCACGATACGGCCTTTTACTTCACACTCAATTTCATTAAAGAGTTTCATGGCTTCGATGATGCACACCACTTTACCGGGGTTCACTTCATCGCCCACTTCCACGAACTGGGGTTTGCCGGGCGACGGGCTGCGGTAGAAGGTACCGATCATCGGGCTCTTGATGGTGATGAGATTATCGGCAGCGGGGGCTGCGGCGGCGGCTGGTTTATCAGCAGCAGGGGCTGCAGCTGCTGCTGCGGCCGGAGCAGCGGCTGGTGCGGGTGCTGCGGCAGCCATATGTACGGGGGCAGCGAAGACCTGCTGGGCGGGTTCTTCTTTCTGCTTGATGGTCAGTTTAAATCCTTTCTCCTCGATTGATACTTCACCGATATTCGATTTGTTGATCATTTTGATCAACTCCTGAATTTGTTTGAAATCCATCATTTGGTTTTTTGGGTGTTAGTAAAAAACTGGCGGCTAAGATAAGGGAAAATGGGGAAACCAAGCCATTGGGCCGGTTTACATAACCCGTTCAGGACCAATGGCTCCGGATAAAAAAAGTGTTGCAACAACAACACTTGAGCCGGTGTGTCCTGAAAAAGGGTTTCCCGGATACCTTATTCTTTCACGCGCTCCACGTATTCACCGGTCTTCGTATTCACGCGGATCATTTCACCTTCGTTTACGAAGAGGGGTACGTTGATGCTGGCGCCGGTCTCGAGGGTGGCGGGTTTGAGGGTGCGGGTAGCGGTATCGCCTTTTACGCCGGGCTCGCTGTAAGTTACTTTGAGCACGATCTTATCGGGGAGCTCCACACTCATGGGGAGTTCGGTTTCGGTATTGATGAGAACGGAAACCTGTGCACCTTCTTTAAGGAACTGAGGGGCAACTACAAGATTTTCCTGGACGGCGATCTGTTCGAAGGTTTCGTTGTCCATGAAGTTATAGCCGGTATCATCTTTATAGAGGTACTGGAAGTCTTTGCGTTCCACACGAACGGGATAGATGGTGTCGCCGGAGTTCCAGGTCTTCTCGATACTGCGGGCGTTGTCCACCCCTTTCAGCTTAGCCCATACTTTAGCGGCTGCGCGGGCGGTCTTGTTTTCGCCGAATTCCACTACGGAATAGAGGCTGCCGTCGAGTTTAATGATCAGGCCGCGGCTGATATCTGCTGTAGATGCCATGACAAGTTTTCTGTTTATGTTTGAAAATGAAGCAGTTACGTCGCAGCAGCGGCGTAGTGCGGGGGCAAAATTAAGGAAAAGGGAGAAGAAAGAAGTGAGACGGGAGAAGAAAGAGGCGGGAGGAAAAAAGCCCCGGCATCATCCGACGCCAGGGCCTCTGTATTCTATCTACTGTCTTCTGTCTTCTCTATACCGACTACTGTCTACTGACTACTGTCTACTGTCTACTGTCTACTGACTACTGACTACTGACTACTATTTCAAATTCACCTCAATCACTCCCTTCTTCCCCTTCTCTCCGTATTTCTTCTCTGCCGTTTCTCCTTTCAGTACATTGACGGAAGCAATGGTATTCGGATCGATGTGGAGGGCTTCAAATTCGGCGGCGCTGTATTCCTTTCCGTTGATCATGTAGATGCCGTCGAAGAGTGTTTTATATGTACCCCCGTCCTTTTTCACGGTTAGTTTCGCATCCTCCGGTTTATTATTCTTAGTGGTAATAATGATTACACCGTCTTTTCCCTCTTCACCATAAACAGCCGTAGCTGCTTTGTCCTTGAGCACATTGATCTCGGCAATGCTGGAAGGATCCACTTCATTAAGCTGGAAGTCTTTCTTTTTTACGCCGTCGACTATATACAGGGGATGGCCATTGCCCCTGATCTTAACTGTACCTGCGGCATTTGGCGCAGCTTTCCGATCATCAATGGTAATCATATCTGCTTTAGGGGTATAGTCATTTCCTTTGGGTGCAGCGATAATCGTAGCATCAGCACCAGGGGCCGGTATGCCCGGGCTTTTTACACCAACTGGGGGAACAGGTGCAACCGGATCCGGAATTGTTTTGGCATCAGGTGCTACAGGAGCTTCAGGCGCTGCCAGCTTTTCTACAGGGGCCTTAGGCGCTTTGGGTGCTTTCGGAGCAACCGGAGTTGGCGGGGGCGGAGGGGGTTCGGGCAGTTCGCCATACTTTTTAACATAGGCTGCTTTCTCTGCCGCATTAGCCATATTATAGGTTTCCACCTTACCGTCTTTCCGGGTTACTGTTGCGATATCGCGATTGATCCGGATATTTTTTACGCCTTCCGGCATCCGGGGTTTGGCAGGAACCGGTATGGTATCCACTGCGGCAGGAGCTTCGGGAGGTACAGGAGGTACAGGAACCTGCTCCTGGGCAGCAGCTGCATTTCGGAAGGCCAGCAGCAAGACCACCAGCAGGGGCAGCAGGAAGGCGAATTTGAGCAGCTGCATTTTAGCGCTGCGCATTTTGTTCATCATGGCAATTCTGTTTTTTAATGAGGTAAAATTGAAGGGCGCGGCAAAACTGAATTGCTGCACGCCGATCACTTTGAGTAATAAATACTGGTACGCTTTCCGGTCCATTCCATGCTGCAATACCTGCCGGTCGGCGATGTATTCCAGGTTCTGCCGGATGGCTTTCCGGAGCAGCCAGGCAAAAGGATTGAACCAGTTCACGATACATAACCACTCCGACCAGAGCATGTCCACCGTGTGCTGTTGACTCACGTGTACAAACTCGTGCCGGATGATCTCCCGGAGTTCATCTTCCCCATGCTGCGCCGCGTTCACATAGATCGCCTTTCCGTACGAAAAAGGCATGATCGGTGCGTCCACCTGGTACAGCTTTACCGAATCACTGTGCAGCAAGCGCGCCTTGCTGCGCAGGCGGTAAAGGGAATAATGCTGCAGAAGCAGCCGGCACAACATCACTACGGTACCTACAGCGATCAGTAACAGCATCCAATGCTGCAGGGTCCAGTGACGCTGCTCCGGTTGCTGCAGCAGGTCGCGGTAATCCATTACCGGAATATAGCGTACCATAGCATCTCCTTCCAGCGCATGTTCTTCCAACACCGGAGTGATGTCGACAAAAGGAATCACAAAAGCCAGCAGGGAATAGCCGATCAGGTACCAGCGGTTCCAGTTATAGAAAGTCAGCCGCCGCAGGAAGAGCGCGTAGAACGCGTATACCACCGCTAGGGCTACCGAGAGTTTGATGATATAGGTAAGGAGAAGTTGCATATAGTGAGTAGTGAGTAGTGAATAGTCAATTGGTCATCGGTCATTGGGCATTGGCATTGATCATGTCGATGATTTCCTTCAGCTCTTTCGGGCTCAACTTTTTCTGCTCCACGAAAAAACTGACGAGTTCTTTGTATGAATTATCGAAATAATCTTTCACTACGGTATTAAGGAAAAGCTTCTTGAACTCCGCTTCGGAAAAGACCGGCTGGTACCGGTATACATTACCCGACAAACTGCTGTTGAGATAGCCCTTTTTCTCCAGGTTCTTGATGGTGGAGGCCAGGGTGGTATAGGGCAAGGGCTCTTCCAGGTGCTCCAGGAATTGCTTTACCGTGCCTTCCCCGGCAGCATATACGGCTTTGAGGGCCTGCTCTTCCTGTGCGGTCAGTTTTTCCAGCATGATTACGAAATTTTCGTAAACCTACGAGATTTTCGTAAATCACCAAATTTATTTTCTAGAAATTTTGTTAAAGGGGTTTGAAAACGGCAGGGGCTTTTTAGTTTTACGGCATGAAAATCATCCGTCTTACGTTTGTTTTGGTACTGGCAATGGCCTCAGGTCATATAGCCTTGGCGCAAACCGGAAAAGCCGCAGAAACGGCGCCCACCCAGCCGCCTTTCAAACGCTTCCCCACTATTCCGCCACTGGATCTAACTACTGCAGACGGCCAGAAGATCACCAAGGAAAGTCTGAAAAAGCACCCCACGCTGGTCATGTACTTCAGCCCTTCCTGCGAGCATTGTATTGCGGAAATGAAAGAGATAATAAAGCGCTGGTCCGACTTCGACCACCTGCAGGTGGTGATGGCGACCTACCAGCCCATGGAGGAACTGAAGCAGTTCATTACAGACTATGAAATGGCCAAACACCCGAATTTCCTGCTGGGCCGCGACGAGAAATTCCTCCTGCCGCCCTTCTATGTCATGAAATCACTCCCCTATCTGGCCCTTTATAACAAGAAAGGGAACCTGATCACCACTTTTGAAGGGACCACCAAGCTCGACAAAGTGCTGGCGGCTTTCAAAAACTAAGGGTTAACCACAATGAAACCGGGTTGTAGTATCCCGATTCCGGCGTAACTTCGTGCGGCAAAAAATTTCCTCACTCAATAAACGCTCTTTTCATGAAAGTTACTGTAGTAGGTGCCGGTGCTGTTGGAGCCACCTGTGCCGACAATATCGCCCGTAAAGAACTGGCAACTGAATTAGTGCTGCTCGATATCAAGGAAGGTGTTGCCGAAGGCAAGGCCCAGGATATGATGCAGACCGCCACCCTGCTGGGTTTCGACACCAAGATCACCGGAAGTACGAACGACTATACCAAAACCGCCGGCAGCGATGTGGTGGTGATCACTTCCGGTCTGCCCCGCAAACCGGGCATGACCCGCGAAGAGCTGATCGGTGTTAATGCCGGAATCGTGAAAGGCGTATGTGAGAACATCCTGAAGCACTCTCCCAATGCTATCATCATTGTGATCAGTAACCCGATGGATACCATGACCTACCTGGCCCTGCAATCCACCGGCTTACCCAAAAACCGCATCATCGGTATGGGCGGCACACTCGACAGCGCCCGTTTCAAATACCAACTGAGCCAGCACCTGGGCTGCAGTCCCGCCGACCTGAATGCCGTAGTAGTGGGTGGTCACGGCGACACCACCATGATCCCCCTGATCCGTTTCGCTACCTGGAACAGTGTTCCCGTAACCAAATTCCTGAGTGCCGAACAGCAGGAAAAGATCATTAAAGACACCATGGTGGGCGGCGCTACCCTCACCGCACTGATCGGCACTTCTGCCTGGTATGCTCCCGGTGCTGCCGGAGCCGCACTGGTGGAAAGCATCCTGCGCGACGAGAAAAAACTCTTTACCTGCTGTGTAAGCCTCGATGGCGAATACGGACAGAAAGACATTTGTCTGGGTGTACCCGTAGTGATCGGCCGCAATGGCTGGGAGAAGATCGTTGACTTCGGTCTCAATGCCGACGAGCAGGCCCTGTTCGACAAGAGCGCTGCTGCGGTACGTAGCATGAATGATGTATTGAAAACACTCTGAGTGTAGTACTGAATATTACAGAAGCCGCCTCCAACTTACTATTGGAGGCGGTTTTTTTATGAGATGCCGAGCCGGCGGTGTACCCGGTCGATCAGTGCGGGAATATCCTGTTTGCGCATGCAGTTGAAATGCCCCAGCGGACATTTTTTATACCCGATCTTGGAGCAGGGCCGGCACCAGAGTCCTTTCACTTCCACTGTTTCGGAAACGGGTTGCTGTAATCCGCCCTTTCCGTAATAAGGATACATGCCAAAAGCCGGCACGGTATTACCCCAGATGGAAATGATGGGTTTTTTAAAAGCTGCAGCGATATGCATGAGACCGGTATCGTGTGTCACGATCAGTTTTGCTCTTCGTACCAGGTCGGCCGATTCATTGAGTTTGAACTTACCGCAGGCATTATAGATCTTATCCGGATCAATGGCACGGATCGCTTCCCCGTTCTCCCTGTCCTCAGGACCACCTAAAAGGATGAGGGGATGTTTGATCCCCTTGCAAAGTTCCCGCAACTGGTCTACCGGCAGCTGCTTGGTCGCTAAAGCCGCACCGATCACTACCCCCACATATCCCGCCAGGTGGGATGCCGGTATATCTTCATCCCGTACTTTCTCTGCCTCGGGAATAAAATAATCCAGTCCGCCGGAATCATTTTGCACGCCCAGATGCCTGACCGTATCCAGATACCGTTCTACGATGTGCACATCTGGAAGCCTGTTGATCTTTAAAGCCGTCAGCATCCATTTCTCGATATTCAGCTTATGAAAGGAATGGGCTGGTTTTTTCAGGGCTTTTTTGATGCGCAGGCTTTTGAGGTTATGATGCAGGTCGATGATCTCGTCGAAGTTTTCTTCCAGCAGCTGCGGGATCACGGCTTCGATATCATCCTGCACATAATGCATCTTATCGATATAGGGATTGGCGGTAAAGAGGGCCTTGAACGAAGCCTTGGTGAGGTAATGCAGTTCGGCATCGCCTCGTTGTTTTTTCAGGCAGCGTACCACAGGTGTAGTCAATACAATATCGCCGATAGACGAAAGGCGTATGATCAGGATCTTCATGGAATCAATTCTTCCTCTTCGAGATAGTTCAGGTCTTTATGGAAGGTTTCTTCGGTAAAGTAAAAGGCCACCAGTGTGATGGCAATACAGATCACTCCCGTTACAATTCCTGCTTTCACCAGCGGCCAGCTCCAGGATTTCTGGAAGAGATCGAGGAAAAGCAAATTGATCAGGGGAAGGGCGCCGCGTACCATATTGGGAATGGTGGTGGCTGCCGTGGCCCGCAGGTTAGTGCCGAACTGTTCGGCGCCCATGGTCACGAATATGGCCCAGAAACCCGTGCTGAAGCCCAGGGCTCCGCTTATCGCATACAGTTTCGTGTCCGAATCGTTAAAGGCGCTGAAATAGAGCACCAGGAAGAATATGGTGAGCAGGTAAAACAGCAGCAAGGCTTTTTTCCGGCTGCGGAACCACTGGCTCACCAATCCAACCGTAATATCACCAATGGCAATACCTGTATAGGCGAACATGATGGCACGTCCCGAATTGATGGTCGTGGATCCATAGAGCTCCTTGGCAAAGAAATTACTCTGGTTCACCACGATGCCGATCACATACCAGGTGGGCAGGCCGATCAGGATGGCCAGCATATACTTTTTAAAACGGTTGGCATTAGTGAAGAACATACGGAAATCACCCAGAGAAGCACTCTTGCCTTTGGCCTGTTCAAACATGCCCGATTCGGCCACTTTGATCCGCAGGAAGAGCAAAAGGATGCCCAGTCCGCCGCCGATCTTGTAACAGAGGCGCCAGTCTTCCGTAAAATGATAGGTATAATAAGCCGCCACCGCCCCGCTCAGGCCAATGCCCGCCACGAGTGAAGTACCCACGCCCCGCTTTTCCTTGGGCAGGAGTTCACTCACCAGGGTGATACCGGCGCCCAGCTCACCGGCCAGTCCGAGGCCTGCTACAAAACGACAGATCGCATACTGGTTTACGGTAGTGATAAAGCCGGTTACAAAATTAGCGACCGAATAGAGGATGATGGAACCGAACAAAACCGATAGCCTCCCTTTCTTATCGCCCAGTACGCCCCACACGATCCCGCCGATCAACAGGCCTAACATCTGCCAGTTGATCACTTTGGTACTGTCGACCAGCATGGTGGCTGCAGTAGAGCCAACGCCCTGCATACTGGGCTGTTTCACGATGGTGAAAAGCAGGAGGTCGTAGATATCGACAAAATAGCCGAGTGCTGCCACGATCACAGCAATGTTGAAGAGCGAAGCAGGTTTGTTGGTTGTTGTCATGTTGCCCGATTTATCAGTCTTTTTTCTTGTCGCGGCCGGTAATGATCTTGATGATCACCGGGGCTGTGGTCACCAGCACGATAACAAGTACAATGATCTCCAGGTGCTGTTTGAGGTCAAAATTATATTTCCGGAGGAAGAACTGGTGCAGGTAATGGCCGGCAAAGAGCATGCTGGTGCACCAGGCAATACCGCCGATCAGGTTATAATAGGCGAACTTGGCCTTGTCCATCGACACAATACCGGCAACGATCGGTGCAAAGGTGCGGACGATCGGCAGGAAACGTGCAAACACAATAGCGCCACCACCGTGCTTCTCATAAAAGTCATGGGCCTGGTGGAGGTAGCGCTTTTTAAAGAGCAGGCGGTCGCGCCAGTGGTACATGGTGGGGCCTACTTTCCGGCCGAACCAGAAACCCACGATATTGCCGGTAATGGCGGCAATACTGGTGAGCGCCACGATCAGCAGCAGGTTGGGGAAATCGTATCCTGTATCGAAGATGTAACGCGCCAGTTCATTGCTGTAAATGCCTGCTACAAAAAGCAGGGAATCGCCGGGCAGGAAGAAGCCGGCAAAGAGTCCTGTTTCTGCAAACACGATAAAGAGGAAAAGCCAGAGTCCGCCATTTGCGATGTAGAACTCGGGATTGACCAGTTGGGCCCAGTTAAAATCCAGTAGGATCAGATCATGCATCATCAATAATTTTTCAGGTCCGGTTTAAGCGGCGTGTTCCAGTTCACCTTCCCATTTGCTGACCACACTGGTGGCGAGGGCATTCCCCACCACATTGGTCATACTGCGGAACATATCACAGAAATGGTCGATCGGCAATATGATGGCCACCCCTTCGGGCGGAATATTGAACATGGCACAGGTAGCCAGCACCACCACCAAGGAGGCCCGGGGTACACCCGCGATCCCTTTGCTGGTCAGCATGAGCACTAATAACATCGTAAGCTGGGTACTAAGATCGAGTGGCACATGATAGGCCTGGGCAATGGCCAGACTGGCAAAAGTCATATACATCATGCTGCCATCGAGATTAAAGGAATAGCCCAGGGGCAGGATGAAGGATACGATGCGGTCGCGGCAGCCGAAACGTTCGAGTTCTTCTGTCAGTTTCGGGAATACCGCTTCACTGCTGGTAGTGGTAAACGCGATCAGCAGCGGAGCCTTGATCCGGCTGATCAGGGTTTTCAGGCGGGGGCCCAGAAAGAGGTAGCCGAAGCCCAGCAGTACGATCCAGAGTACGCCGATACCGATGAGGAAATAGATATAGTACCGGATATAAAAAGAAAAGATATCGAGTCCGTTTTTAGCTACTACAGCAGCCAGGGCGCCGAATACCCCTACCGGAGCGAGGTTCATGATATAGCCCACCATTTTAAGCACCACATGTGAAACCGTATCGAGGGCCTTGATCAGGGGCTTGGCTTTTTCGCCCATAGCAGCGGTAGCCACACCGAAGAAGACGGAGAAGACCACCATCTGGAGCATTTCATTCGTGGCCATGGCTTCGAACAGGCTTTTGGGGATCACGTGCTCCACAAATTTTTCCAGGGAGAATTCCTGGTTCTTGGCCATCAGGTCTTTCACCCCTTCAGTATCGGCATGCGAAAGGCTGATGTAATCGCCGGGACGGAGCCAGTTTACCAGTACCATGCCGATCAGCAGTGACATCAGGGAGGCCGACACAAACCAGAGCAGGGCCTTGCCCCCCACCCGTCCAACAGCTTTGAGGTCGCCCAGCTTGGCAATGCCCACCACCAGGGTAGAGAACACCAGGGGGGCGATGATCATCTGCACCAGGCGGATGAACATTTTTCCGAGCAGGTTGATATTCTTTGAAAAGGTCTTGATGAACTCGGGGGAACTGTTCTGGTGCACCAGGTAGCCGACAGCAATACCCAGTACCATGGCCAGCAGGATATAGAGGGTGAGGCGGTTCTTTGAATTCATATTATACTCTTGGAAACAAGCAATTTACAATGTCCGAAAATCCGAAAAATATCCGGTTGTGAAAAGTTTTCACCGTTAAAATACCCATTTATAAAAGAAATGGGGGCGGTTTTGAATAATTCTTTATTTTACCGCCTCAAAATGTAACTACAAACATATCTGCTATGAGTTTATTCCGTAAGAAGTCGCTCCATGTGCTGCTGGCGCAGGCTGCTGATTCAGACAAAGGCTTAAAACGGACCCTCGGAGCCGGTAACCTGGTTGCACTGGGTATCGGGGCCATTATTGGGGCCGGTTTATTTGTGCGTACGGCTGCGGCTGCCGGACAGGCTGCCGGACCGGGTGTTACCCTCTCCTTTATAGTTGCGGCGATCGGTTGTGCATTTGCCGGTCTCTGTTATGCCGAATTTGCGGCGATGATCCCCATTGCCGGTAGTGCCTATGCCTACAGTTATGTAACCATGGGTGAGCTGATCGCCTGGATCATTGGCTGGGCCCTGATCATGGAATATGCCCTGGGTGCCGCCACCGTTTCCATTGCCTGGAGCGAATACCTCAACAAACTCTTTGACGGGCAGATACCCTACGAATGGTGTCACTCGCCCTTTGAAAGTTTTACCGATACAGCTGGTGTATTACATAAGGGTTTCATCAATGCCCCTGCCCTGCTGATCCTTTTATTGCTCACCCTGCTGCTGATCAAGGGCACACAGGAAAGTGCCATCGTGAATGCCATCATCGTGTTCATTAAAGTGGCCATCGTACTGCTCTTTATTGCACTGGGCTGGCAGTTCATCAAACCGGAGAATCACACGCCATATCTGATCCCTGAAAATACACCTGCCGTGATGGATGCTGCGGGCAAGGAACTGGTGAACTATACCGGATTCTTTAAACACGGCTGGGGTGGTATCCTGGGTGGTGCTGCTATCGTATTCTTTGCCTTCATTGGTTTTGATGCGGTAAGTACAGCAGCACAGGAAGCCAAGAATCCCAAGCGCGACATGCCGATCGGTATCCTCGGATCACTGGTGGTATGTACCATTCTCTATATCCTGTTCGGACATGTATTGACTGGTGTAGCCAACTGGAAAGACTTTGTGGACCCCGAAAAGGGCCGTGAAGCTTCTGTGGCTTATGCCATCACTACGTACATGCAGGGATATGGCTGGCTGGCCACTGCGGTTACGGTTGCCATCCTCGCGGGTTTCTCTTCGGTGATCCTTGTGATGTTGATGGGCCAGAGCCGGGTATTCTATACCATGAGCAACGACGGACTGATCCCCAAAGCTTTTGGCGAACTGCATCCCAAATACCGCACGCCCTACAAAGCCAATATGATCCTGTTTGTTTTCGTAGGTGCTTTTGCGGCCTTTGTTCCCGGCCATGTGGCGGGCGACCTGACCTCTTTTGGTACGCTATTCGCCTTCGTGCTGGTGAGTATCGGCGTTTGGATCCTGCGGGTGAAAGCTCCTGATATTGAGCGTCCCTTCCGCACACCGCTTGTACCGATCGTATCCACACTGGGTGCAGTGATCTGTACGGGTATGATCGTGGCGATCGATCCCTTTACCCTGAAAGCCGCATTTGCCTGGATGGCCCTGGGACTGATCGTGTACTTCCTGTACAGCCGCCACCACAGTAAACTGAAAAATCCTTCGGAGATCGTGCCGCACGCCTCCGATTTCAATTAAACTGATTGCAATCAGCAGAAACGCCCGTCACAAACTGATGGGCGTTTTTTTTATTCTGCCGGGCTGGCGTAACTTTAAGGAAACCATTTTACTTGCTGAAAGAGATCTTCCATAAGATCACTGTGGAAACTGAAAATTTCCTGTTGCTCAAGGGGCTCCAGTGCCGGGTGAAACTGGGCGATCCCCAGGATGAGCCGCTGGATGGACCGGTGATCTTTCTGGCCATGCAGGACTATGGCATTGATCCCTTTTTCCGCAACCACCGGCCCGATTTTGATGATGAAGCCTTTAGTTCCCCGAATTTTTCACATCTCCTGTCCTTTTACCTCCTGCCGGTTTCCCCTTCCTACGAAACCCGGCTCCAGCTGTTGGAAACCGTGGTGGAATTGTTTGAGACCCGCCCTTTTTTCCAATTGCCCTACAAGAGTGACACCTACGAACTGGCCATTTCCATGAAATCGGTCAATACCACTGAGTATCAGCAGTTCTGGATGGCCCGGCGCCAGCCCTCCCAGCCCGTGGTGTTCTACCAGGCCCGGGTTTCACTGGTCTGATTTCCCTTTGTTAAGATTGGTGGTAAAGCGTAAATTTGCCCCCCTGAAGCGAGAGGCATTTGAACTTCTGGCTACAGACTACTGACTACTGGCTACTTAATTTCATAAACATATAACTCTTTCTATGGGTCGCATTTTTGAAGTCCGTAAAGCCACAATGTTTGCCCGCTGGGACCGTATGGCCAAGCAGTTTACCCGTATTGGTAAGGAGATCATGATTGCTGTGAAAGCCGGTGGACCGGATCCTTCCACCAATGCTGCCCTGCGCCGCTGTTTCCAGAATGCCCGTAGCGTGGGTATGCCCAAAGACCGGGTGGAAGCCGCCATCAAGCGCGCCCAGGGCAAAGAGATGACCAATTTCGATGAGATCCTGTATGAAGGATACGCTCCTCATGGTGTTGCATTGCTGGTGGAAACGGCAACAGATAACCACGTACGCACAGTGGCTAACGTAAAGAGCCATTTCAATAAAGGCGGTGGCGCACTGGGTAACAGTGGTTCCGTATCCTTCCAGTTCAAGAAAATGGGTGTATTCAAACTCAAACCCGAAGGTCTCAATACCGACGACCTGGAACTGGAACTGATCGATAATGGCCTGGAAGAACTGGGCGAAGGTACCGGCGAGAATGGCGAAACAGTACTGGTATTACGTTGTGCATTCACCGATTTCGGCAACCTGCAGAAAGGACTGGAAGAACGCAATATCACCCCGATCAGTGCTGAACTGGAATGGATCCCCACTACAACCGTTCCCCTGAACGACGAACAGGCGGAAGAAGTAAGTAAACTGATCGAGAAACTGGAGCAGGATGATGATGTGCAGAAGGTGTTTCATAATATGGGGTAGACAGGAGGCAGTAGACAGTAGACAGAAAAAAGATTTGATTTATAGAGTAGCCCTGGGATTTGTTTCCGGGGCTTTTCTTTACAGGTCTTTGTGCCTTCGTGTCTTTGTAGTGAAAAAAATCAATCCAGGAAACGGGCTTTCCATTCCGGGCGGGGCAGCCAGCAGGCTTCTTTTTTACCAAACCACTTATAGCGGTTTTTTGCAATAATATGATACACCCCATCGCGGATGGGCTTGGGTACTATGATGAACGCATAGAGTAGCGACCAGGCGCCGCCGAGGTGTTTCAGCATCCGGAGGGCTCCGGTACTTTGTGTATACAGGGTTTCTCCTTCCAGCAACATAAAGGAATTGAACTGATCAGTAGGCAGGTCAAATTTCTTCAGCACTTCCTGTCCATACGATCCTTGCAATGACCCGAACTGAAACTGGTTCTTCTTATCGCGTTTCAGGATAAACTGAACCGAGCCGCTGCAGAGGTTGCAGACGCCGTCGAAGAGAACTATTTTTGAAGCCGATGATGGCATGAATGCGTTTTAGAATATTAGTAGTCAGTAGCCGGTAGCCTGTAGTCAGAAGAAATACACGTAACTTAACAGATCAATATCTTCTGTCTTCTGTCTTCTGTCTTCTGTCTTCTGTCTTCTGTCTTCTGTCTTCTGTCTTCTGTCTTCTGTCTTCTGTCTTCTGTCTTCTGTCTTCTGTCTTCTGTCTTCTGGCTACTGGCTACTGACTACTGGCTTCCACCTCCCGTTTTATCAACCGCTTGAACTTCGCTTCCCCCCTGCTCCAGGTCAGTGCCGCATAAGCTGAAGACAATACAAAACTGGTGACTGGAATGGCCCAGAGTGGTTTGGGCAGTGCAAAATTGACCATTGACCAGACAAAGCCTACACCTATAGTGAGCACAATGGTACCTGCAATGATATAGAGCAGAAAATACGAAAGCTTTCCCCCTTTCCGCTGGTCTTCCCAGCTGCGCAGAAACCGTCTTTCTTCTTTTGTAATCATGCCGAAAAATCAGATCGTGAATTTGCCTTCCATATAGAACACAGCTTTGCCGCCCATGATCACGCGTTCGCCGTGTTGTTCGCAGTACACATCGCCCACGCGTTGCGATAACTGGCGTGCCTGCATTTTCTTCTTGCCCAGCTTCTCACTCCAGAAGGGGATCAGTTGGGAATGGGCACTGCCGGTCACCGGATCTTCATCCACACCGGCTGCCGGAGCAAAAAAGCGGGATACGAAATCCACATCCTTGCCAGGAGCCGTGATGATAATCTTCTCACCGGTTTTCTTGATCGCTGTGAAATCGGGACGGGCCTTCGCCACATCTGCTTCCGAGGGCAGTTCAATCAGCAGGTCGCGGTGTTTATACACGCCGACAATTTCTTTAACCCCGAGCATTTTCTCCAGGTTAGCGGGATACTGGCTGATCCGTTCCGGCTTCCAGGAAGGAAAATCCATCAGGATCTGGTCTTTCTCGCGCTTTACTTTCAGGGGACCGCTCAATGAATGAAAAACAATGGAACGCTTCTTTTGTTGGAGGATCAGAAAGATCACATAGGCAGAAGCCAGTGTGGCATGTCCGCATAGATTGATCTCCACTGCCGGTGTAAACCAGCGGATATCATAATCCACCCCTTTCTTTTCAGAGGGGACAAAGAAAACTGTTTCACTGAGGTTATTCTCCAGTGCCAGCTGCTGCATGGTTTCTGTAGGCAGCCATTTCTTCAAAGGCACCACTGCTGCCGGATTACCGCCAAACAGGTGATCGGTAAAAGCGTCGATCTGATATAATTTGAACTTCATTGGTTAATGTGGAAATGTGAAAATGTGGAGATGTGGAAATTCAAAACATGAAATATTATATACTTTAAAAATAAGTTATTACCCAAAGTTTCTTATAGTAGGACTATTCGTCACTACCATCATTTATTCTCATCTTCACATCTCCACATTTTCACATCTCCACATCATCACATCTCCACATCTTCACATTACTCCCGCATCATGTTTTTCACCACATCCACGATCTCTTCCGCATTGGGTTTGCTGAAGTAATCGCCGTCGGAGCCGTAGCTGGGGCGATGGGCCTTACCGGTAATGGTGCGGGGGGCGGTATCGAGCCAGCGGTAGCCACCCTGTTCTTCCATTACTTTATTATACATGTACGCTGCAGCACCACCGGGTACATCTTCGTCCACGAAGAGAATGCGGTTGGTTTTGCGCAGGGATTCCAGGATTACATGATTACGGTCGAAGGGCAGCAGGGTCTGTACATCCACGATCTCACAGCTGATATGAGCATATTGCTGCAAGGTATCCGCAGCTTCCTGGATGATACGGAGTGTGGATCCATAAGACACAATAGTCACATCACTGCCTTCCCGGATGATCTCCGGTACGCCGAGGGCTACCTGATATCCTAGCAGGTTGGCCGGCAGTTTTTCTTTCAGGCGGTAACCATTGAGGCATTCCACTACTATTGCCGGATCATTACCACTCAGGATCGTATTATACATACCAACCGCCTGCACCATATTACGGGGCACGCAGATATGGAAACCGTTCAGGGAGCTCAGCATCAGTGCCATTGGGGAGCCGCTGTGCCAGATCCCTTCGAGTCGGTGACCGCGGGTACGCACCAGAATGGGAGCACTCTGGCGTCCCATGCTTCTCCAGTGCAATGTGGCGGCATCATCCGACAGGGGTTGCAGGCCATAGAGCAGGTAATCGAGATACTGGATCTCGGCGATGGGGCGCAAGCCACGCATGGCGAGGCCAATGCCTTGTCCCATGATCGTGAGTTCCCGTATACCGGTATCGAATATGCGGTTTTCACCATGTTTGGCCTGGAGTCCGGCAAAACCCTGGTTCACATCCCCGATCTTGCCGAGGTCTTCTCCAAATGCCAGCACTTTGGGATTATTTGCGAAAAGCGTATCAAAATAGCGGTTCAGCACTTCATAACCGTTCACCATCGGGGCATCTTCGGCATATTCAGCTGCTGTGCCCTTGCAATTCAGGGGACTGGAAGGTGCTTCGCTGTAGAGATATTTCTGGTAAAAAGAATAGCCTTCCTTGCGCAGGCTTTCATAAAATTCCCGGACCGGAGCGGTCAGGGCATTGTGTCCCGCAATTTCGATGGCTTCATGTAAAGTAGTCAGTACATCTTTACGGTTGGGTTCCCGGTTCTGCTGGAGGTTTTGCTTTACGGTAAGTAACGCTCCGGTTTCATCGCCGGTTTCACGGATCAGGGTATCGAGCCACTGGTGGGTATGCTCCACCTGTTTTTCGATGGGAGCGAAGTATTTACCCCAGGCATTGTTGCGGGCGGAGCGCACCAGTTCCTTGGCGGTTACTTCTATGGTATGTACTTCATCTTCAGTAGCGAGTTCGTTTTCCAGGATCCATTCCCGCATTTTACGATTGCCGTCCCATTCCCGTTCCCAGGCCAGGCGTTCGGGAGTTTTATAGCGTTCATGACTACCCGAAGTGGAATGTCCCTGGGGCTGGGTCACTTCTTCCACATGGAAGAGGGCAGGTGTATGGGTATCGCGGATCTTGCGGATGGCGGACTCGAACACTTCGCACATACCGGCATAATCCCAGGCTTTTACCTTGTAGATATCAATGCCGTTGGTACCGGGCGACTTCTGGAATCCCCTGAGTGCATCACTGATAGAACCCTTGGTAGTCTGGTAGGCACGGGGTACGGAAATACCATAGCCGTCATCCCACACAAAAAAAGCTACCGGGATCTGCAGTACACCGGCGGCATTTATGGATTCCCAGAAATGCCCTTCAGATGTAGAGGCATCGCCGATGGTGCAAAAGCATATCTCATTACCGTTATCGCTGAGATTTTTGAACGATTTCAGCAGGGTTTCGTTGCGGAATAATTTGGAAGCCAGTCCCAGGCCTACGGTACGGGGCATCTGTGCCGCAGTGGGCGCCATACCGGAAGTGATATTCTTATGGTTCACCAGGTCGAGCCATTCGCCATTCTCATCCACGAAGCGGGAGGCAAAATGCGAATTCATCTGGCGGCCGGCACTATGGGGGTCATGTGCGGGATCGGGGTCAGCGTATAATTGGGAAAAGAATTCTTCCACTGTGGCTACACCGGTTGCGAAAGCAAAGGTCTGGTCGCGGTAATAGCCCGAAAGGAAATCGCCATTCCGGAAAAATTTTGCAGCAGCTACCTGGGCTACTTCCTTGCCGTCACCAAAAATGCCGAATTTGGCTTTGCCGGTGAGCACTTCCTTGCGGCCCAGCAAGCTGGCTTCGCGGCTCTCGCAGGCATGGCGGTAGTCGGTGAGCACTTCTTCCCGGAAACGCTCGAACGACAGCTTTTCCTGAAGCTGTATATCGTTGGTGGTTAATTCCATACAGCAAAAATAGGGAACTAACACCCATTTGTCCCGCCTGTTAAAAAAATGTCAACTGACCCAAATATTGTTGGCTTTTCCCCCGTTAAAGCTGTACTTTTAATGATGAAAGTCGGCCGACTATGAAAAAAGTATTGCTTATCGCTTTCCTCTTGCTGGGCTACCGGGGATTCACCCAGGTAACTCCTGCCGTAAAAGGTGCTGAAAATGAAGCGCTTCAGTTAAAACAGCTCAGTTTTGACTTTGGCAAGATCCAGCAGGGCCGGCCGGTCACCCATATTTTCGAGATCCAGAATGCTGGTACGGAAGACCTGCGGATCGAAAATGTTCAGGCCAGTTGCGGCTGTACCACCCCCGAATGGAGCTATGATCCGGTAAAACCGGGTGGCAAAGCCACCATTAAAGTGGGCTATAATGCTGCTGCTGAAGGTCAATTTACCAAAACGGTTACTATCTTTTATAATGGTAACAAGACCAGGATCCTGACCATTACCGGAACTGTTTTCAAGGCAGCGGCAACTTCTGCACCGGTAAATGCGTCTATCAGCTTATTAAAGCAAATCAATAATTCCACAAACTGATAAACATGAAAAGAATCGCTCTGGCCTTCTTCGCCGTACTTTTTACCCTTACAGCAGTGCAGGCCCAAAATGCCACCAAGAAAGCCGATGAACTGGTAAAGTTCAAGGAACTGACCTTCAATTTCGGAAAGATCAAGCAGGGTGTACCTGTTACACACGATTTTGTGTTTGAAAACATTTCCGGTAATGCCGTGATTGTGGAAACTGCCAATGCTTCCTGCGGTTGCACCACTCCTACCTGGCCCAAGCCCCCGGTTTTAAAAGGAAAGGCCGACAAGATCACTGCCGGTTTCAATGCCGCAGCACCTGGCCCCTTCAACAAAAGTATTTATGTGAAATTTGCCGGTACCGACGCCCCGCTGGAGCTGAAGATCTCCGGTGAAGTAGTAACAGCAGAAGAATATTCCAAACTCGGAAAAGGATAAGATCTGACACCTTATTTTAATAGTAAGCCCTGCGGTAACGCGGGGCTTTTTTGTTGAACCACAAAGACACAAAGACGCAAAGAATAAAATACCATAGAAGTCTGGCGTTACCCTGCCTTTTGTAAAAGCAGCTCCATTTTGCATTATTTGTCTTACACCCACTTTGTGTCTTTGTGCCTTTGCTCCTGCGCTGAAGCTCTGGCGCAGGCGCAGTGGTAAAATATTTCAAACAAAAACCCCTCCCGGAGAACCGGAAGGGGAACAACTAAAAACAACAATCGTTGCGTTAATACGAAATGCTTCGATTGGTACGGTACAGCATTAATCGGGCTTTTTGCCGTCAAGGAATGTATTCAGCGTGGAAATGCGCGCTGATTGGTCGTCATCTTTTCTTACTTCGTAATTACTGTAGAAATTCTCTACGCTGGAGATGGTGTTGTACAATTCCAAATTGCGGCGGATGTAAGCCGGCACAGTTTCAAACTCGTTGTTAGGGTCGGTGGCATTCACGTTGAATGACAGATTACGTAATTTCTGTATACGCTCAGCCGCCCGACGTTTTTGTAGTTCCTCTACCTCGTCCTGCATAGCAGGTTCCTCTGTAGAAGCAATTGCCGTAACAGGTTCAGGAGTCTGATGGGCCCGAGGCTCATCCGCCGCTGGAAGATCATCTTTGAATACCAGCTGTAATTCTCCGGTTGAAGATTCCTCTTCGCGGGTTGGGGGCACAGCGGTATCCCTGATGGGTTCCTTCACAGGTGTGTGTTCGGGGGTGGATTCTTTTGCAGTTGGTTCAGCATAGATATTAGAAGGCTTGGCCAAGTATCCTCCCGACGCTGCAGACGCAGGAGAATTCGTTTTCCTTTCGGCTTTCGGTTGTTCTGTTGTGGCGGAGGCAGCAGGCTGACTGATATCACCGGATACAGTCGGGAGCGAAAGTACCCATTCGATCTTTTCCTCCTCCTTTGATTTTTCCACGGGCTTATCAACAGTAGTTTTACTGTCGGTATTCATCGTAAAAAATACATTGACTGCAGGCGCTTCCGGTTCCACCAGTTTCGGCTGCAGCGCTTCTTTCCATTCGGGAACTGTTTCCTGTACCGGAGCAAAAGCGGGTTGTTCGGTGATCTCTTCAATCGCAGCTGCTTCATTCTCCACTACCGGAGCTTCCTCCACTACAACAGCCTGCGGCATGATCACCACGGGAGCAGTAGCAGGCTCAGGCTTTTTCATATCGAGCATCATCACGATCTTCTCATCAGCTGCAGGTGCGGCTTTCTGCACGGGCTGCTGCTGGAAAGGATCTTTATACTCAAATCCGGTCGCGATCAGTGTTATGCCGATCTTCTCACCCAGGCTCTGGTCGTATCCCATACCCAGGATCACATCAGTGCCTTCTCCGGCGCGGCTGATGAGGTAGTTCTGGATGATCTCCACTTCATCCATGGTGAATTCATGTTCACCATCAGAAGAGTTGATGTTGATGAGGATCCACTTGGCACCGCGGATATCGTTATCATTGAGCAATGGTGAATTCATGGCTTCTTCAATGGCCTGCTGGGCACGGTTGGCACCACTGGCTGCGGCACTACCCAGAATAGCCACACCACCATTGCGCATTACAGTGCATACATCGGCAAAGTCAACATTGATCTGGCCCGTGCTGTTGATCACATCAGTGATACATTTGGCAGCAGTTGCCAGTACATTATCAGCCCGGGAGAACGCTTCTTTCATTTTCAGGTTGCCGAACTGGTGGCGCAGCTTATCATTGCTGATCACCAGCAGGGTATCCACATACTGCTTGAGGGTGCGGATGCCTTCTTCGGCCTGTTGCATTCTTTTCTTGCCTTCATAAGAGAAAGGTGTGGTAACAATGCCCACGGTAAGGATTCCGAGGTCCTTACAGATCTTTGAAATGATCGGTGCACCACCGGTACCGGTACCACCGCCCATGCCGGCAGTGATAAAGGCCATTTTGGTGTTCACTTCCAGGATGCGGCGGATCTCTTCCAGGCTTTCTTCCGTAGCCTGACGGCCGATCTCGGGATTGGCGCCGGCTCCCAGTCCCTGCGTGAGATGGGGTCCGAGCTGTACTTTATTGGGTACGCGGCTCTGCGCAATGGCCTGGGCATCGGTATTACAGATGATGAAGTTGACGCCTTCAATATTCTGGCCATACATGTAGTTGACGGCATTGCTGCCACCACCGCCTACACCAATCACTTTGATGATAGAGGATTTCTCTTTGGGCAAATCGAAATGGATCATGGTTTTCAGTTTTCGTCCGGCTCTTGTCGTTTTGTCCGGATGCGGTTGTTAAGAATTAAAATTACCGGGTCGGGATCAGAGTGCATGGTCTTCCTCTTCGCGGAAGAGTTCGATCAGGCTGGTCTTGAACTTGCTCCAGAAATCTTTCATTCCTTTCCGTTGTTTCATGGTATCATCGCTTACAGCGGTTGCCTCATCAGCAATGGCTGCGGTTTCATTCTGTTTCAGGCTGTCGGGCACGGCAACTTTACGGTATTCACGCTCGAACTGCTTGCGGTTGTGTTCGAAATCATCATAGCCCTTCAGGATCAGGCCCAGACAGGTAGAGTACATGGGCTTGGCCAGTTCATCGATATGTCCGGCTGCCAGGTGCTCGGTGGGATACCCGATGCGGGCATTCAGTCCGGTCACATATTCCGTCAGCTGGATCAGGTGCTTGAGCTGTGAACCACCACCGGTGAGTACCACTCCGCCGTTGAGCGCCTTGTTATCAAGTCCTACCTGCTTGAGGTGATACGTCACAAAATCCATGATCTCGCTCATGCGGGCCTGGATGATATTGGCCAGGTTCTTCACGCTGATCTCCTTGGCAGGCATACCGCGCAGGCCAGGGATGGTGATGAAGGCATTGGCCTTGGCTTCATTGGCCAGGGCACTGCCGAACTGCACTTTCATCTGCTCGGCCTGTGTTTTCAGTACACCCAGACCGGTCTTGATATCGTTGGTGATATTCTCGCCACCAAAAGGAATCACAGCTGTATGTTTCAGGATGCCTTCATAGAACACAGCGAGGTCGGTTGTACCGCCGCCAATATCCACGATAGCAACACCTGCTTCCAGGTCTTCCTGTCCCATTACGGCAGCAGCAGATGCGAGGGGCTGCAGCACGAGGTCCTTGGTGCGCAGGCCGCTTTTCTCCACGGCGCGGTTGATATTGCGGATGGCATTCTTATCGCCGGTGATGATGTGGAAATTGGCACCCACTTTCACACCGCCGTATCCGATGGGGTTGGGGATATTCTGGAAATTATCCACGGTGAATTCCTGAGGGATCACATCAATGATCTGGTCGCCGGCAGGAATATAGGTTTTATACTGGTCCGCCACGAGCTGGTCGATCTCGCGTTGGGTGATTTCTTCGTTGGTGTCCTGGCGCACGATATCACCACGGGTCTGCAGACTCTTGATATGGTGACCGGCAATGCCCACATACACTTCACCGATCTCGAGATCGGGGTTGGATGCGTAGCAGTTTTCCAGGGCCATCTGGATGGCTTTGATGGTTTCATCGATATTGAGCACCTGGCCATGTTTCACGCCATTGCTGTTGGCGCGGCCAAATCCGATGATCTCCAGTTTGCCGTATTCATTCTTGCGACCGGCAATAGCAGCAATTTTGGTGGTACCAATGTCGAGACCGACAATAATGGGTTGTTGTTCGTTGTTCATAATCGATCCGTTTTTAGTTGTTGTTTTTTTGTTGTTTGGATGGATTCGTATTTGTGTTTTTATCCGGAACAGGTTTCTGTTGAATCTGTGTTTGTGGTGCCGGCGGCAATGAATCAGGCTGCATGGCGAGTGCTGCATTGCTCACTGCCTGCTGGCGGCTGGCCATTCCGGCTACGGCAATGGAATCGAGCCTGGCCATCCGCTCCTGTGCATCCTGCATATTGCGGATCATCTGCTCCACATTGCGGATCGCCTGTATGCTGTCGTAACGGCTTACCGCAACGCCCTTCTTCACACCCACTACCTGTCCTGCATACTGCACTTTGATGCGTTCGTAGGCTGCAGGTCCCGCCTTGGTCATGACCTGACGGTAAAAGAGATCGAGACGACGGAACTTCTTTTCTGCATCGGTGCCATTTCCCAGTTCAATCACCTGGTTGCCGATCACCGGTATCAGTTCAAACTGCTGGTCGGGCAGGATATCCACCTGTGCCGTCATGGCCGACCAGAAGGGATTGCTGCGGATACAATTACTGTAGGCGATCACCGACCGCAGCAGGAGGCTGTCCTTATTACCCGGAATATCTTTTTCATAGGGATATCCGGTAAATACGGGCAGTTTCACCGCATACTTATCTGCCAGCGGCAGGAGGATGGCGGAACTGTCTGCATAAAAACTGGACCCGTTGACCGTGAAGATCCGGGCTACGGGCATCCGCTCCCATACTTTCACTTTCAGCAATTGCTTATTGTCGAGATAGCATTCTGCATTGGCTACCCACACATTGGCTTTCAGTTTCTCTTCCAGTTTACGCAGGTCGATCTGCCGTACCAGGGCACCTTTGAGTTTTTGTCCGCCATTGGAACTGAGCAGGTTTTGAATATCCGTACGGTCGAGGAACAGCGCGGAATCCTCTCCCACAATCGCGATATCAATGCCACTGCAGGCCTTGTCCTGTTTATCCCGCATAGCCGCCACCAGCAATACGAGCAATCCGGCGCCTGCCAGGCTCCAGAACCCGATCACGAGTATGTTGCGGATATGTTTTTTCAGGCTCATTTTGTTTAATTCATCAGTTGTTCTTTCACGGGCAACACCAGTGCATCAATATCTCCAGCCCCGGCCATGATCACCAGGTGGTTGTTACGTTCTGTGGTTGCCGCCCAGCTGAGTAACTCCGTTTTACTCAGCACCCGGGCCTTCCGGTTGTTCATCCGTGCCAGCAACATTTCACTGTTTACACCTTCCACGGGCAGTTCGCGGGCCGGATAGATCGGCAGCAGCAGTGTTTCGTCTGTTTCCTGCAGCACTTCTGCAAAGCCTTCCGCAAAATCGCGGGTACGGCTGAAGAGGTGTGGCTGGAAGATCACTGTGCTTTTCATTCCCGGAAACAGGTTCTTGGCCCCCGTGATCAATGCCCGCAATTCTTCCGGATGATGGGCATAATCGTCGATCAGTACCAATCCATCACGGTGTGTACCCGGCGCAATGATGTATTCAAAGCGGCGCTTCACCCCACGGAATGCAGCAACAGCAGCCTTGATCTTTTCTCCTTCTATACCCAGTGCATGCGCCACAGTGATCGCAGCGGTGATATTTTCGATATTATGCAGGCCACCCATGGGCAGTTCCACATTCTCCAGCAAGGCATCAGGCAGTTTCACCTGAAAGCGGTAACCGCCCTGCATGCGTTCGATACCATAAGCATAACTGCCGGCAGTGGCTTCCGTGCGGCTGTAGGTCTGGATGCGCGGCGCCTTCAGCATATGCGCCTTGACCAGTCCTTGTTTATGCACGAGCAAACCACCCGCCTTGATCCGTCCGCTGAACTCGGCGAACGCTTCATCCACAGCTTCCGGTGTACCATAGATATCGAGGTGATCGGGGTCCATGGCCGAGATCACGGCGATATCGGGACTCAGTTTCAAAAAGCTGCGGTCGTATTCATCAGCTTCCACCACACAAACCTTGCGCTCATGGCTCCAGTAATTGCTGTTATAGTTGGCCGCGATACCTCCCAGGAAAGCATTGCATCCGTAACCGCTGTGGCGGAGGATATGGGCTGTCATGGTGGTGATCGTTGTTTTACCATGTGTACCGGCTACGCAGATATTGAAGGCTTCTTCGGTGATCATGCCCAGCACTTCGCTGCGTTTCTTCATCGGATAGCCTTTCTGGCGGCAATAATTCAGTTCCTGATGATCGGCAGGAATAGCGGGGGTATATACCACAAATTCCGTATCAGCAGGCACAAAGGAAGGATCATCCACATAATGCACGGCGATCCCTTCCTCCACCAGCTGGCGGGTTAACGGGGTTTCCGTACGGTCGTAGCCCATCACCTTACGTCCGTGAAAGCGGAAATAGCGTGCGAGCGCACTCATCCCGATTCCACCGATGCCGATGAAATAGATCGTTCCTTTTATAGTAATATCAGTTCCCAATTTCTTTTAATACCGTTTTAGCCACTACTGCATCTGCATCAGTTATAGCGAGGCGGTGTATGTTTGTTTTCAGTTCTCCGCATTTTGAGTCATCTGCCAGCAACTGCTGCAAGGCAGGGATCAGTGCTGTTTTTGCTTCGGCATCCTTAACCAGCAGTCCGGCGTTTTTCTCTACCAGATGCCTGGCATTGGCGGTCTGGTGATCTTCCGCTGCAAAGGGAAAGGGCACAAATACAACGGGCTTGCCCACCACACAGAGTTCTGCAATTGCCATTGCTCCCGATCGGCTCACCACTACGTCTGCAGCAGCAAATGCCATTTCCATCTTCGCAATGAAATCGCCGGTCCATACCTGCGGTTTCCCAGCGGCCAGTGCTTTTGCCTGTGCGGCAAAGGGCTTACCGGTTTGCCAGATCAGTTGCACACCGGCTGCGAGCAATTGATCGAGTCCGGCTGCAATGGCTTCATTGATTCCTTTTGCACCCAGACTGCCACCGGTAACCAGCACGGTCTTCTTTTCGGGATCCAATCCGAAGAACCGGATTCCGTTTTCCCGGGTTTCCTGAGAAGCAGCGATGGAACTGCGTACCGGATTACCTGTACGCAGGATTTTTGCTGCCGGAAAGAATTTTTCCATGCCATCGGATGCCACAAAAACCTTCACCGCTTTTTTCCCGAGCAGGATATTTGATTTTCCTGCAAAAGAATTCGACTCATGAATGAAGGTGGGGATACCCTGTGCCTGTGCATAGCGCAGCACAGGAAAACTGGAGTAACCTCCCACACCGATCACGGCATCGGGCCGGAAGCGGCGGATAATGCCACGCACCTGCCAGAAACTGCGGATCAGTTTAAACGGCAATCCGAAATTGCGGATCAAAGAACTTCTGTCGAACCCGGCAATATCGAGCCCCTCGATGGGATACCCGGCTGCCGGTACTTTTTCCATTTCCATTTTGCCTTTAGCCCCCACAAAAAGGATCTCCGTATCGGGAGCCTGCTTTTTAAGTGCATTGGCAATGGCGATGGCAGGAAAAATATGTCCCCCTGTTCCGCCTCCGGCAAGGATCACTCGTTTGGGACCAGGTGCTTTTGTTGTCATCGCCAGTCAATACTTATGCTGCGGGCACCGTTTCGGGTGCTGCAGCGGGTGCTTCTGCTTTTTCCAGGTTACGGGCCACACTGAGTATGATCCCGATGGAAAGGCAGGTAAACAAAAAAGAACTTCCGCCCATACTTACCAGCGGCAGGGTCACCCCTGTAACCGGGAAGAGGTTTACGGCCACGGCCATATTCACAAGCGCCTGGATCACCAGCGTGAAGCTGAGACCGAGGGCCAGGAAAGCGCCGAAAGCGTAAGGACATTTCCGGAAGATGCGGATACTCCGGAAAAGGAAGATCAGGTAGATGAAGAGGATAAATGCTCCTCCCATCACACCGTATTCTTCAATTATGATCGCATAGATAAAATCGGAATAGGGATGCGGCAGGAAATTGCGCTGTTCGCTGTTACCGGGACCGAGACCCAGCATGCCACCTTTGGCGATGGCGATCTTGGCCTGGTTGATCTGGTAATTATCGTCCTTATCGGTTTGCTGCGATCCGTATACAAAACTTTGTACCCGCTTGATCCAGGTCGGGATACGGCCATGTTCCAGAATGCCGGGCAGATCTTCACAGCGGCCTTCGGCCTTATCGTAGTACGAAAGTGCAATAGTGACGAGGAAAATCACCGGTATCAGTGCCACGCCAATAGTCATCAGCAGGTGGCGGGTACGCACGCGGCCGATAAAGAGCAACATCATGCTGGTAGCCCCGGTGAGTAATGCGGTAGACAGGTTGGCCGGTGCAATGAGCAGGCAAACAATGGCTACGGGCAGTATCACCGGAATAAATCCTTTCCTGAAATCCTTGATCACCTCCTGTTTACGGCTGAGCAAACGGCTGAGGAACATGAACAGGCCCAGCTTGGCCAGGTCGGAGGTCTGGAAGGTGAGGTTAATGATGGGCAACCGGATCCAGCGGCTGCCCTCATTCAAAGAAACACCAAAGAATAAGGTATATATAAGCAAAGGGATCGCCAGCAGGAAAAGCAGGCGGGCCACTTTGGAATAGAGTGTGTAGTTCACTTTATGCGAGAAATAGATCACCATCAGGCCGATCGAGATGAAGACGATCTGCTTGAAGAGGTAGATCTCTGTATTTCCCTTATTGACTTTATAGGCAAGCATACCTGTGGCACTGTACACCACCAGCAGGGAAGCCAGTGCGAGTACCAGTACCAATGCCCAGATCACCCGGTCGCCCCGGGTTTTATCCTGGAGCGTGGAGAGTGGAGAAGGTGCTATTTTCAGCAGGTCGCTCATTGTTTAGTTCATCGTTTGCATCAGAGTTCACGTACTGCCCGGCGGAACTGGTCACCGCGGTCTTCATAATTCTTGAACAGGTCGAAGCTGGCGCAGGCGGGGCTCAGCAGCACCACATCACCTTTGGCAGCCAGGTGGAAGGAAGCAAATACGGCATCCTGCGCGCTTTCGGTATCCACAATAGCAGGCACTTTACCTTCAAAGGCTTCGTGGATCTTGCGGTTGTCGGTACCCATGCACACGATGGCTTTCACTTTTTCCTGCACCAGTTCGAGGAGCAGGGAATAGTCATTGCCCTTGTCAACTCCGCCGAGGATCAGCACCACCGGTTTATCCATGCTTTCCAGGGCATACCAGGTGCTGTTCACGTTGGTGGCTTTACTGTCGTTGATAAACTCCACTCCTCTTACGGTAGCTACTTTTTCCATGCGGTGTGCCAGGCTCTCGAAACTTTCGATTGCCTCGCGGATCTTCTCCTTCCGGATGCCCACGGTAGCGGCGGCGATTCCTGCGGCCATAGTGTTGTACTGGTTGTGTTTGCCTTTCAGCGCAAAGTCGTACACGCTCATCTGCATCCGTTCGTCACCGGCTGCCACTGTCATGAGTCCGTTTCTGATAAATGCGCCGCGGTTGGGTTCCTGATTCATTGTAAAAGGTAATGGGTTAGACTTTATGATATAGTTACGGATATACTGCATCGTTACCGGATCGTCTTCACAGTAAATAAAGACATCGGCAGGGGTCTGGTTCATTGTGATCCGGAACTTGCTGGAGATGTAATTCTCGAACCGGTAATCATAACGATCCAGGTGGTCTTCAGTGATATTGGTGAGGATGGCCACATCGGCCCGGAATTCATGGATATCGTCTAACTGGAAACTGCTGATCTCAGCCACATACCAGGGTTTCGGGTCTTCTGCTACCTGACGGGCAAAAGAGTACCCGATATTCCCGACCAGCGCCACATCCAGTCCACCGGCCTTACACATGGCATAAGCCAGTGAAGTGGTGGTGGTTTTTCCGTTGCTCCCCGTGATGGCGATGATCCGGCTGTTACCCTTATGGCGGTAGGCCAGTTCCACTTCGCTGATCACCGGAATGCCTTTGGCGCGGATCTGCTTCACGAGCTCATTCTTCTCCGGTATGCCCGGACTCTTCATCACTTCATCCGCATTCAGGATCAGGGCTTCTGTATGCTGCCCGGCTTCAAAGGCAATTCCATGCTGTTCGAGGTCCTGGCGGTAATTGTCCTTTACCTTACCGCCATCCGAAACAAACACATCATAGCCTGCTTTCAAACCGAGTATGGCTGCCCCTACTCCGCTTTCTCCGGCTCCCAGTATGACCAAACGCTTCGCCATATAAATGAATGCACAGGGCTTTCATCAGGATCCGGATTAAGGGGGTTCTTCAACAGTTTGAACTTTCTTACTGCACCACAATTCGTTCTTGCTTCACGATGCCCGGGACAAAACCTCCCGGTGGTTTTTCAGTACTATCTTCGGCAGTGCCTGAGGCACTGTTATTATCTGATCTTCAGCGTCACGATCGAGAACACCACGCAGAGGATGGTCACGATCCAGAAACGGGTCACGATCTTCGCTTCGTGATAGCCCAGTTTCTGATAATGGTGATGCAGGGGGCTCATCAGGAACACCCTTCTGCCTTCACCGTATTTCTTCTTCGTGTATTTGAAGTAGCTCACCTGGATCATTACACTCAGGTTTTCCACCAGGAAGACCCCGCAGAAAATCGGGATGAGCAGTTCCTTCCGCACAATAATGGCCAGGGCGGCAATGATACCACCGAGGGTAAGGCTGCCCGTATCGCCCATGAATACCTGTGCGGGATAGGAGTTGTACCAGAGGAAGCCGACACAACCTCCGATCATTGCACCGATGAACACGCTCAGCTCACCCAGGTTGGGGATATACATGATGTTCAGGTATTCGGCAAAGCGCAGGTTACCACTGGCATAGGCGAAGATGCCCAGGCAGGCACCGATCAGCGCACTGGTGCCAGTGGCCAGTCCATCAAGGCCATCTGTGATATTGGCCCCATTGGATACTGCCGTGATGATGAAGATCACGATGAGCATATAGAGCACCCAGTACAATCCGCGGATCGCTACAGGCAGCAATTTGGCGTAATTGAATTCATGGGTACGAACAAAGGGAATGGTGGTGATGGGTTCATTGGCTACCACGAAATTTTTCACCTTGCCGTCAAATTTTTTCTGGATCACTGTAGTATCTCCGGCACGTACCGTTCCTGTATACTCACGCAGTGCCTTTGTGTTTTCATTGAACAGCAGGGTAGCAGCCACTACCACACCCAGCACAACCTGGCCGAGGATCTTGAACCAGCCAGCCAGTCCATCCTTATCTCCTTTTTTATAATTCACGCCCTGTTGCTGCGCCAGTTTCTTGGCCCTCAACTTCAGGTAATCATCGATGAAACCGATCAGTCCCAGCCAGATGGTGGCAAAGATCATCAGGCGGATATAGGCTTTGTTCAGGTCGGCCAACAGGAAGGTGGGCACCAGGATAGCAAGGATGATGATGAATCCACCCATGGTAGGCGTGCCTTTCTTCTGCTGCTCACCGGCCAGTCCCAGGTCGCGTACGGTTTCTCCCACCTGTTTGTAACGCAAGTAGGCAATCAGCTTCTTGCCGAATACGGCAGAGATCACCAGCGACAGGATCACGGCCAGCATCACCCTGGAGGTGATGAACTGGAACAGCGCGCTGCCCGGGAACTTATATCCCTGTTTGATGAGCCAATCGGTGAGATGATAGAGCATGTTGTTTTCCTTTTTTGCCGTCGGAACCGGAAAGCGCCGAATACTGTTGTGGTACAGTGATCAATTGTGGCCGCTTTCCGAGTTCCTGTCCGGCTATATAACCGTCCCTGTTATATAAGATCCAGGCTTGAGGCCCGAGGCAAGAGGCAACAGAAAAAGTATTGCCTCCAGCCTCCTGCCTATTGCCTCATTTTCCTAATAGTTCAAAACATTCCCGAAGTACCTGCTTGTCATCAAAGGGGTATTTCACGCCCTTGATCTCCTGGTACTTCTCGTGTCCTTTTCCTGCGATCAGCAGGATGTCTTCCGGCTGGCTCAGGCTCACTGCCGTCTTGATCGCTTCCTTGCGGTCGGTGATCGAGATTGCCTTGCGTTTACCAGCGGTATTCAGTCCGGCTTCCATGTCTTTCAGGATCGCTTCCGGCTCTTCACTCCGCGGATTATCGGAAGTGAGGATCACCCGGTCACTGTACTCACAAGCCACTTCCGCCATTACCGGACGTTTGGTTTTATCGCGGTCGCCGCCACAGCCGACTACAGTGATCACCTGCTCTTTTCCTTTGCGCAGGTTCTTGATGGTGGCCAGCACATTCAGCAGTGCATCGGGTGTATGGGCATAATCCACGATACCGATCACACGCTGACTGGCGCTCACTGCATAATCAAAGCGGCCTTCCGCACCGGTGAGTACACTCAGGCAGCGGAGCACTTCATGTTTATCTTCACCCAACAACACCGCAGCACCATATACAGCCAGCAGGTTATAGGCATTGAATTCACCGATCAGGCGGAAGTGCACTTCCTGGTCGTTGATGGTCATCACCAGTCCGGTGAGGCCATTCTCCAGGATCTTGCCCTTGAACTCCGCCACCGTACGCAGGCTGTAAAAAGCCGTGCGGGCGCTGGTGTTCTGGAGCATTACGGCACCGCGCTTATCGTCGGCATTCGAGAGCGCAAAAGCGTTGGAAGGCAATCCATCGAAGAAGGATTTCTTCACGCGGATATACTCGTCGAAGGTTTTATGATAGTCGAGGTGATCGTGGGTGATATTGCTGAAAATGCCGCCATCGTACTGCAGTCCGGCGATCCGGTGCTGGTGGATGGCATGCGAGCTGCTCTCCATGAATACATGGGTGCAGCCGGCTTCGAGCATTTGCCGCAGGAGGGCATTCACACTAATGGCATCCGGAGTGGTATGGGTGGCGGCAAGTGCTTCCTCCCCGATAATATTCTGTACTGTACTCAGCAGGCCGCATTTGTATCCAAGGGCGGTGAAGAGTTTGTACAATAGGGTGGCAATGGTGGTTTTGCCATTGGTACCGGTAACCCCCACCAGTTTCATTTTTGCGGAAGGTTCTCCAAAAAAATGATGGGCGATATACCCTGCAGCCACAGCCGAATTCTCCACCTGAATCCAGGTTACAGCGGGATCCGGATTTGCAGGGAGTGTTTCCACCACCACTGCTCGGGCACCGGCTTTGATCACGGCATCCAGATACTGGTGGCCATCAGTATGTACACCTTTGATCGCAATAAACAAAGAGCCGGGCTGTACCTGACGCGAGTCGGAATGCACGCCGGTGATCTCCACCTGGGTGCTGCCCGCTACAGAGCGGACTTTCGACTGGTATAATATATCCTGCAGTACAGCCATTCTTTTTTATTAATTGAGCGCCAGCAATACTTCCTGCTTTTCCTGCAGGAGCACTCCCGGAGCAATACTTTGTTCTTTTACCCTGCCCTTCCCTTTTGCACTCACTTTGAGTTGCATGGTTTCGAGCAGGTAGAGGGCGTCTTTCAGTCCCATGCCCCGCACATCGGGCATCAGCTTATCACTAAGTGCCAAGGGCTTCATCACCTTATTCCCCTTCATGGCATAAATACTGCCCCAGTCGCGCGCGGCGGCAGAATCCATGAACTTCCATTCCATCACGTTCATGATATCGCGGAAATCGCTGAGCGAACCCGCATAGAGATAGGTACCGGAATCGGCAACAGGCTGGGTGCGGTAAGCAGTTTCATAGGTATTGTTTCCCAGTGCATAGAGCTTATCAGCGATCTCCTTGAACACGGGACCGGCAACAGCCGCTCCGTAAAATTTCTTGGCAAAGGGTTTATTGCGGATCACCACGATACAGCTGTACATGGGGCGGTTGGCCGGAAAATAGCCAGCGAAAGAGGACTGGTAGATATGATCGGCATAACCACGGCTGCCGTTTGCCATCAGGGCTGTACCTGTTTTTCCGGCAACTTTATAAGGAGCACCTTTAAAGAGCGTATAACCGGTTCCGCCTTCTTCGCCACAAACTCCTTCCAGGCATTCTTTCAACAAACGGATGGTTTCGGGACGCGCGATCTTATCGGTCTGCACCTGCGGCATGAAGTTTTTCACTTCCAGACCATTCTGCAATACCGAATTCACGAGGTAGGGCTTTAGCAGCACTCCTTCATTGGCGACGGCATTATAGAGGGTCAATGTCTGCAGCGGACTCACTTTCACTTCGTACCCGAAACTCATCCAGGGTAAGGAGGTAGCACTCCAGGTGCGCGATGCGGGGGTTTTGATCACGGGAATACCCTCACCAGCAAGGTCGATACCGGTGGGCTGGTGCAAGCGCAGCCGCCTGAGATGGTCGATAAACTTTATCGGATCTTTACTGTAATAGCTCATGGCGAGTTTGGCCATGCCTACGTTAGAGCTGAGTTCAAAAGCCTGCTTTACGGTTACGTTAGTACGTCCATGATGTTCGGAATCATAAACAGTACGGCCGTTGACCAGCCATTTGCCGCCTTCCAGGTTTACTGTACTATTGAGGTTTACATAACCATCTTCCAGTACAGAGAGCATAGTGGCCAGTTTGAAGGTGGAACCGGGCTCTGTGGTCTGGATGGCATAGTTCAGGTCTTCGAAATAGGTACCATCACTGCGGCGGCCGAGATTGGCAATGGCCTTGATCTTGCCGGTCTTCACTTCCATCACGATGGCCGTACCATATTCACATTCATTGTCCAGCATCATGCGCAGCAGGGCGTTCTCGGTGATGTCCTGGATATTCACATCAATAGTGGTGACAATATCTTTTCCGCTTTCCGGCTCGATCTCCGAACCTTCCACCGGCACATATACTCCGCCGGCCAGGTATTTCATGAGGCGTTTGCCTTTGGCACCGCGAAGCAGGGAATCATAGGTGTACTCCAGGCCTACATTCGTATTGCGGAGCTGGCGTTTATCGTCGAGGTATTCCCGGTAAAGGCCGACGGTACGGTTGGCCATCAGTCCGAAGGGGTTCTGGCGCTTTGTATGCACTTCCGCAATAAAGCCGCTCTTGTTGCGGCCGGCGCGAACCAGTGGAAAATCTTTCAGCTTCATGTATTCCTGAAAGCTGGTGTTCCGGTGCAAGGGGAAGAAACGGTCTTTTTTCCGGTAACCGGCCTGGAGCAGTTTCCGGTACTCGACTGCCGATTTGTCTGCAAAAAGTTGGGAAAGGCGGAGGCTGAGTGAGTCGAGGTTATCGCGGAAGAGCTTACCACCTTTGTCGCGCAGGCCTTCAGCGCCAAAGTCAATAAAGATGTCGAAGAAGGGGATCGACGTGCTGAGCATATTGCCGTCCTCACTCAGGATGGAGCCGCGCTCGGCATCAATATCCTGCATTTTCTGCTGCTGCTTGCTGGCCATGTCGAGCCACTGGCGGCCTTCAGCCTGCTGGATATACACCACGCGGCCGATGATGCAGCAGGCAAAGACAACGATGCCCAGAAAGCACAGGTACACGCGCCACAGTATGTCTTTTTTTACTTCCATGCAGCCGGCGGCTGATTATTTTTTTGGGTTCAACGAATCATTCAATACAACAGGCGGCTGGGTGAGCTCCATCAGTCCGAAAGGTGCTACCGCCTTGGCCAGTTCACTTTGCTTGCTCCGGAAAATCACATCGGCTTTGAGGATCTTGAATTCATACTGCATGTTGCGGACCTCGTTGCTGATGCGGGTTATATTGCGGGCCGTTTTATCGGCATAGTGACCGTTGTAGATGTAAACCACGGCAAGCAGGGCCAGGAACAGGAAAAACGGCACATTGTGCACGATCCAGCGGTAGCTGAAAAAACGGCGCCATGATTTTTTCTGTGGTGTTGCTTGCTCCATAACGTAATTCACATCTACTGGCTACTGACTACCGGCTACTGGCTACCGGCTTTTGTTCTTGGTTAATCAACAGGACATTACAATTTTCCAGACTCTTCTTCTTTTTCCGCTACACGCAGCTTGGCGCTACGGCTACGGGGGTTTCTCCGGAGTTCTTCCTCGGAAGCGGTCACCGGTTTTCTGGTAATGACGGTAAGGGTGTGTGTGGAGGTATCTTTGCCAAAAGGATCCAGCGATGTATCTTCTTCCTCAAATCTGCCTTTTCTGAAATAGTTCTTGACCAATCTGTCTTCCAGCGAATGAAACGTGATGATGGCAGCACGGCCACCCGGTTTCAGTACGTCCGGAATCTGCTGCAATAAATCCTGTAATGCTCCCAGTTCATCATTCACTTCAATTCTCAGGGCCTGGAAGACCTGGGCAAAGTACCTGTTGGGATTCCCTTTCACAATGGAGTGTAAAGCCTGTTTGAAGTTGGCAATGGTGCGGAGTGACTGATGAGTTCTGACCTGCACGATGGTACGGGCAAGGGTTTTGGCATTGGTCACTTCGCCATACTGTTCAAATAGGCGGTGGAGTTGCTGTTCGGTGTAGGTATTCACTACATCGAAAGCTGTTTTTTCCTGGCGGCGGTCCATCCGCATATCGAGGTCGCCCTCAAAACGGGTGGAGAAGCCGCGGGATGCTTCATCGAACTGGTGCGAACTGACGCCGAGGTCGGCTAAAAGTCCGTCTACCGGCCCAACTTTGTGCAGCCGCAGAAACCGTTGCAGGTGGCGGAAGTTGTGCGGTATAAAGAGTACCCGCTCATCTTCGGGGAGGTTGGCATGGGCATCCGCATCCTGGTCAAAACACACGAGTTTGCCTTGGGGGCCAAGCCGGGCGAGGATCTCGCGGGCATGGCCGGCACCTCCCAGGGTGCAGTCCACATAAACCCCGTCGGGGCGGATCCGCATCCCACTGATCACTTCCTCGAGGAGGACGGGTACGTGGTAAACGGGCTCACTCATGGTCAGGGTTGTTGCGGTTTGCCTCCACTCATCACCTGTTGCGCCAGCTCACTGAACGACTCCGGTGAAAAGGATTCAAAGAACTGTTGGTACTTACTTTTATCCCAGATCTCTATTTTATTCATCGCCGCCACCAGGATGATCTCCTTGTCGATGCCGGCATATTCTTTCAAATTGGGCGGGAGCAGTAATCGCCCCGCAGTGTCCAGTTCCACATTGGTTGCCCCGTTCATAAAGTATCTCCGGAATTCACGAACTTTGGGGTCAAAATCATTGAGTTTGCTGAGTTCCGCATATATCGGCTCCCAGCTTTTGATCGGGTACAGGGTGAGGCATTTTTCAAAGCCCCGGCTGATCACAAACTGGGCTCCCCCCTCTTCCGGCAGCTGCTTTTTAAAGCCGGCCGGGAGCAGGAATCGATTTTTGGAATCGACCGTAGCCTCGTATTCGCCCAGAAAACCAATCATTTAGAAAAAATTGTACCAAACAACCATTTATTGACACAAAATAACACTTTTTCCCACCAACCGGCCAAAAATCCGGCGTTTTAATTTTTCCACAACTATTTAGTGCCCTGATAGTTAGTACAGGCGCGGGTTTCAGCCGAAAAGCCCCGGATTTGCCCCCAAGGGCTGTGGATTGGGTGTGGATTGCGGTGGATTGGGTGTGGATAAGCTGCGAGAATCGAGAATCGACAATCGACAATCGACAATCGAGAATCGACAATGAATCCCAAACTTGTACCCCATAACCCGGAACCTGTAAAAAACGCATCTGAAGAAAAGAAAAAATGAATCCGCAACAGCTACGCATAACCGATTTCACATACGATCTTCCTGCTGAACGTATTGCCACACATCCCCTGCCCGACCGCGATGCATCGAAACTGCTCGTGTATCAACAAACTGCACTGCAAGAAACACAATACAGGCATATAGCGGATTTCCTGCCGGAAGATGCACTCATGATCTTCAACGATACCAAAGTGGTGGAAGCGCGCCTGCTCTTCTACAAAGAAAGCGGCGCAAAAATTGAACTCTTCTGCCTGGAACCGGGCCCACAATACCCCGACATCAGCACTGCGCTGCAACAAACCGGATCGGTACACTGGTATTGCCTGATCGGCGGGGCTTCCAAATGGAAACCGGGACTGGTACTGGAGAAAACCATTGACTATAACGGCACTGCAGTAAAGCTGGAAGCCCGCTATATCGGAAAAGACAATGATCGTTTTGAAGTGGAACTGCGATGGACGCCAGCAGCATTAAGCTTCGCGGAAGTATTACATGCTGCAGGACAGATCCCCCTGCCCCCCTATATAAAACGGCAGGTCGAGGTAACCGACAAAGACCGGTACCAGACTGTGTATGCCCGTGAAGAAGGATCAGTGGCAGCACCTACGGCCGGACTGCATTTTACCCCTGAAGTATTTGCTACGCTTGATGCGAAAGGGATCAACCGGCAATTTGTTACCCTGCACGTTGGTGCCGGCACATTCAAACCGGTGGCAGCAGCAAAAATGCAGGACCACAGCATGCATGCCGAGTTCATCGATATCACCCGCAGTTTCCTGGAAAACCTACTAGCCTCATTGGGAAAACCGGTGATCGTGGTAGGCACAACCTCGCTACGCACTGTGGAAAGCCTGTACTGGCTGGGGATGAAAGTGTATCGCCATCCGGACATCACCAGCGCTGCCCTGCCCATCACCCAATGGGAACCCTATGAAGAAGGGCTGCCGGATATAGATACAGCTACTGCGCTGGAGCACCTGATACAATGGATGGAAAAACAGGGGCAGGACCGGTTGATCACCACTACCCAGCTGCTTATTGCTCCGGGATACCGCATAAGAGTAGCCGATTTTCTGGTCACCAATTTTCACCAGCCGCATTCCACCCTGCTGTTACTCGTGGCTGCTTTTGTAGGGGATGACTGGAAGCGTATCTACCAATATGCGCTCGATAATGAGTTCCGCTTTCTCAGTTATGGAGATGGCTGTTTGCTGCAACGCCATTGAGGCTGCCTTCGCGGATCACCGGCACTTCAATCGTGAAAGTGGATCCTTTGCCGGGAGTGCTTTCCACCTTGATCTTGCCACCGTGGGCGTCCACCATGGCTTTTACATAGCTTAAGCCCAGGCCGAATCCTTTTACGTTATGGAGGTTGCCGGTATGGGCCCGGTAGAATTTCTCAAAAATGCGCTTCACGGTTTCCTTGTTCATGCCGATGCCATTGTCTTCCACCCGGATCAGCAGGTGTTTGGCCGTACTGGCCGTACTTACTTTAATGACGAGGTTGTCAGCGGAATACTTGATGGCATTATCCACCAGATTGGAGATCATATTCCGGAAATGTACCGGGTCGGCATCCACATGATCATTGGTGGCATTCAGGTAGAGTTCTGCATGTGCCTGCTTTTCTTCCAGCTGCAGGTGGTGGTGGTCAATAATATCTTCAATGATCTCATGCACATGCAGGGGGCGCTTCGACAGCTGCACTTCCTGGCGGTCCATCACAGCTGCCTGCAGGATGGTTTCCACGTGCTTGTTCATGCGCTTGTTCTCTTCTTTGATGATATCACGGAAATAGTCCATTTTCCCGCTGTCGCGCACTACTTTCTCGTTCTTGAGCGCATCCACGGCCAGCGAAATAGTGGCCAGGGGCGTCTTGAACTCATGGGTCATATTATTGATGAAGTCATTCTTGATCTCCGATAGTTTCTTCTGCCGTAACAATGCATTCACCGTAATAAAAAATGCGGCTATGATCATGAGCGTAAAAAAGATGGCACTGATGATCATCCAGCGCATCTGCGCCAGTACAACGGTTTTCACGTTGGGTACGATCACACTGAGCTCTTCGTCGGGGGCCAGGTTCTCCCAGTCGCTCCCACTGGCAGGTGTAAGGGGGGTATAAAAGAGAAAGTTGCGTGTGGAGTCTTTCTTATACGCTTCACGGAGCCCTTCATACTCCCGGGTCTTCATTTCATACCGCAGGAGGGTATTGTTGATGATGGCGAATTCAAACTTGAGTTTGGGCAGTCCCTGGTTATTGAAAGCAGCCCGCAATTTCTCAGCCACTTCAAATTCAGTGAATTTCTGGGCCACGCCGCTGGGGGCCATCAGTTCGGAAAGCAGTTGCTCGGAAGGGAAGCGGAAGCCCGGACGGCTGCGGTAGTTTTTCAGGGAGGGTGCCGTGCCTTTGCCCTGTACCAGTTGCTGGCTGGTTTCGAGAACGCCGCTCACCACCTTCCAGGAAAATTCATCGGTACGGTACTCGAGCATGATCTGCAACCATTTATACTGCATATAAATGATCCCGATCAGGCTGATCGTAATGAAGGTGATGATGACCGGAAAGAGTTTCTTTAATGGCATAAATGGCTGGCGTCCCATACCCACTGCATCAGATTTACATTCGGTTTGCCTCACAAGCAGGTTCAGGGCCGGACAAAAATAGGCAAAGCGGCCAATATCTGTAAAATACACCCCGCCGGGAGTCCCGGTTTTAACGGTATTTTACGCTTACCGGCTCCTGTCTTTTACACAGATGCAGCCTTGGCTGCTTTTCCCGGGTCTTTTTATAGTTTTAAGTATTAATTTAGAAATATGATCGAACCAGGCCCTGGCATATTACTGATCGCCGAACCTTTCCTCAAGGATCCGAATTTCATGCGTACCGTGGTTTTCTTATGCGACCACCAGGCCGAAGGCAGTTTCGGTTTTGTGCTGAACCGCCGGCATACACTCACTTTAGACCAGCTCATGAACGATATGGACGACCTGCAACTGCCGGTCTACTATGGCGGCCCGGTTGCTACGGACACCCTGCATTTCCTGCATCAATACCCCGAAACCATTCCCGGCAGCACAGCCGTAGGTAAGGATATCTGGTGGGGTGGCGATTTTGCCACTGCGATCCAGTTGTTGCAGGATGGCACCATAGACCGTTCCCGGATCCGCTTCTATCTTGGCTACAGTGGCTGGGGCAATGGCCAGCTGGATGAAGAACTGAAAGACAAATCCTGGTTAACAGTAGCGGGTACCCGAAACGTAGTGTTTCTGAAAGACGAAGACCTCATCTGGAAAGAGTCACTGAAACTCCTGGGTGGCGATTATGAACAATTGGTGAATTATCCGATCGATCCGCAGCTGAATTAGTCGAATATCGAGAATCGACAATCGACAATCGAGAATCGGGAGTAAAGAGTAGTTTAAAGACTGATCATTTTGGAGAGCATTTGAAAGAGGCGGACTATAGTCAAGTTTAATCCATCAAACTGAACTTTTGTGATAAAGCCTAACCTGATTGAAATTTCGAGTTGGGCATCAATTTCAATCAATGATCCTCTCGCGATTTCATAGAACCTTTTTCTTTCTATTATTGATTTTCTGGAACTTCCTTCTGCAATATTAGAGACAATGGACACAGCCGCTCTCCTGATCTGCTGACAAAGAGCAAACTTCTCTGAACCAGGAAAGTCCTGAGTCACTTTGTATATATCAGTTACAAAAGTTAATCCAACTTCGTAAACATCGAGTTTCTTATGCGTCAGGTAAAGCATAATGCAATGTAGCTCTCTATACTATTCCCAGGTTAGCAAAACCCACTCAGCCGTTGTTTTCAACAACCCAAGATTCGTCCGATTGTCGATTCTCGATTCTCGATTCTCGATTGTCGATTGTCGATTCACGATTCACGATTTTCGACTCACTCCCGCACCCGTCCCGCCAGCATGCCGATCACACCAGCTAAAACCAGTACCAGCAGCAATGCCCAACGCAGTCCCGTTTCATGTGCAATGAATCCGATTATGGGCGGACCGAAGAGGAAGCCGGTAAATCCCAATGTACTTACTGCAGCGAGTGCTACGCTTGGGGCCAGGGTTTTCGAACGGCCAGCCAGCGAATACACGATCGGAATGATCGTAGCCACACCAAATCCCACCAGTCCGAAGCCGGCGATAACAGTCCACTGCGAAGGCAGGAAGATCGCCAGGGAAAGTCCACAGGCGATCAGGATACTGTCGAGCAGCAGGCTGCCTTTATACCCGATCTGTTCTGTAATGCGGTCGCCAATCAGCCGGCCGGTTGCCATGAGCAGGGTAAAAGCTGTATAGCCTGCCGTACTGACTTTGTTGAGTTGATTCACCACTTGCTTATAGTAGAGCGAGCTCCAGTCGGCCATAGCCCCTTCGCAGAGTGCACAGCAGAAACAGATCGCACCGAGCAGCAGCAAAGCGCGGTCGGGCCAGGCGAAGAGTTTCTGCGAATGATCGCGGGGCTTGTCGGCCGGCACCAGTGTAAAATAAAAGTATACGGCGATCAGGGCGATCAATGCCCCCATCAATGCGAAATGGGTGTCCAGGTCCCAGGCCGCTTTCATGAAGAGTCCACCGGTAAAGGCACCGGTCAATGCCCCGAGACTCCACATGCCATGGAACGACGCCATGAGCGGCTTACCGGAGTAGGCTTCCTGCACACCCAATGCCTGCGTATTAACAGCGATATTCACCACATCGCCCCAGAAACCGAAAAAGAAAAGGCTGAGCGAAAGCAGAAAAGTGGAATGGCTGATCCCCAGCAAAGCCAGCAGTGCAGCATAGAGCAGGGTGGACAGGAAAACGGTATTCCGGCTGCCATATTTTGAAACGGCCCAACCGGCAATGGGTAGTGCCACTAACGAACCGAAGGGGAGCATGAACAGGATGGCGCCGAGTTCGGCCTCGTTGAGGTGGAATTTATCTTTAACAGAAGGAATCCGCGAAGCCCAGGAGGCGAAAATGGTACCGCAGGTATAGAAAAAGACAGAAACGGCGATGCGTTGTTTCAGGGGGGTGGGCATGGGCAAATTTACGAAATTGAACATTATAGGTTACGGGTTAAGGTTGACAACCTTATAAGGTTGTCAACCTGTTTTACAACTTTTCGGATTTTACAACTGCTTCCGGGTTGTATGCTGTTTTAGATTACCCTCAAACCCAACACCATATAAAATACAACTGAAAAGAAAAAACGGTTGTACAAGGAGAATTGGACGAAATTCGGGTTGTAAAACAAAACGTTTCTCAAATAACAAGGTTGACAGCCTTTTAGGGCTGTCAGCGCTAATGCCATATGCAACCGATCACACAAACAAAAGACGCTTTCACTATTTCCACTGACAAAACCCTGCTGGACCGGAAAGCCATACACGAATTCCTCTCCACGAAAGCGTACTGGTGCCTGAATATTCCTTTGGAAACGGTGCTGCGCTCGATTGAACATTCCCTTTGTTTCGGGATCTATGAGAACGGCCGTCAGATCGGCTTTGCCCGGGTGATCACCGATCATGCCACTATTGCCTATCTGGGAGATGTATATGTGCTGGAGGAATACCGGGGCCAGGGTTTATCGAAGTGGCTGATGGAAACGATCATGACTCATCCCCAACTGCAGGGGCTGCGCCGTTGGATCCTGCTCACTGGTGATGCCCATGGCCTCTACCGGCAGTTCGGGTGGACCGATATTGCAGATCCGTCGCGGTGGATGGAGATACACGACAAGAATGTTTATGCCCAGGACAATTCCAAAGAGCAGTGAATCGCTTAAATCGTGCATAAAAATGAAATCAAAACTGGTTCCTATTTCCTTCAGCCTGACACTGGTTTCCATTTTTCTTACGTTATTGATCAACAAATGGATTGCCGACCGGTACCTGATAGCAGACGGCAAGACACGGGCCTTATTCGGAATAACGGAATTATTGTCATTCGGTTACCAGTACTATGTGGCAATTCTTGGGATAGTATCCGTTATACTGGCCGGTTCAGGAATTTACCATAAGCAAAACCGGGCTATCCTGGCGCTGCTGCTGGGAGCCGGTGCCATCCTGCTCGTATTTGTCCGGATCTGGAGATTATATATATTGTAAGGCAGTATTTGGGAATGCCTACGGATATGCTTACCTGAATTACGTATCACGATAATGAGAAAATGCAGTTACGGATAGACAAATATCAAATAATGGGCTTCTTAACCGCTTTACGTAAATAATAACGCTAAAATCGACTACATTGAAAAATATTCATTTTGTACCCCGGGAAAAATACAGTGACCCTGCCCGGTATGAAAAGATCGCTGATGGTATTTACAAAGCGCTCACCGATTCAGCAGATGAACTGGTCTTGAAGGGGCATTATGTCACCACCCTTTCCTTTACCCTGGAAGCGGAACGGAATGAACTCGAAGACCGGCAGTATCCACTGGAAGATATCCTGGACGAATTCCTGGCCCACGTATCGGAATTTGTACAGGATGATCCGGATAACCCTGAAATGATCCTGGAACTCTGTACCCAGAACTGGCCGGAAAAAATGACTGCATTAACCGGAATCGTCGGCAAACAGGTCTATAATCAGCAAATGGAGAAGAACGGCCAGACGCTGATAGAACTGGTTATTATATAAAAAGCCTTTTACCCGAATGCAACAGCTCAACAGCATCACCGTCTTTTGCGGATCCAGTTCCGGCACTGACACCATTTACCTGGAAGAGGCCCACCGCCTGGGACAGACCCTGGCCAAGGAGCGGATCACGCTGGTATATGGAGGTGCGCTCGTAGGACTAATGGGTGCTGTAGCAGATGGCGCACTGGCAGCAGGAGGAAAAGTAATTGGCGTATTGCCCGGTTTCCTGCAGACAAAGGAAATTGCACATGAAAAGCTGACCGAACTGATCATCGTAAACTCCATGCATGAGCGGAAAACACGGATGAATGAACTGAGCGATGGCGTGATCGCCCTGCCCGGTGGCTTCGGTACCCTGGATGAACTTTTTGAAATGCTGACCTGGGGACAACTGGGCCTGCATAAAAAACCCATCGGCCTACTGAATATCGACGGCTATTACGACGACCTCGTTTATATGGTACAGACCATGACCGAACGCGGCTTCCTCAAGGAAGTGAACCGCAGCATGTTACTGACCAGTAACCATACCGACGACCTGCTTCGACAGATGCGGCACTATACGGCACCGGATACCGGAAAATGGATCCGTAAGGAAAATACATAAGCTAAGGCTAACGCCGACTATATCTTTTTACTACCTTCAGGATAGCACATCTTATCCTTACCCCTATTGTTCTTTTAAAACCTTAGCCATGAAATATACGGGTATCCTCATTATTGCAATTACTGCAGCCTTCAGTCTGGGATTTGGCGTTCGCTCCGCAACTTTATCCATCAAAAATAAACCTGTCATGAAAAAAGTAACCGGAATCGGTGGCGTCTTTTTCAAAGCGAAAGACCCCAAAAAAGCCATGGAATGGTATGAAAAACACCTTGGCCTTCCCATGAATCCCTATGGTGCCATGTTTGAATGGTATGAAAATACTGAAAAGACCCGCAAGGGCATGACCCAATGGACCCCATTCCCGGAAAATACCAACTACTTTGGCAAGAGCCAGCAGCCCTATATGATCAACTACCGGGTGGAAAACCTGGAAGCCCTGATCGAGGAACTTAAAAAAGAAGGCGTGACCATCGTAGACAAAATGGAAACCTACGATTATGGCAAGTTTGTTCACATACTTGATGGCGAAGGCAACCAGGTGGAGCTCTGGGAGCCGGTGTACTGAAATTCTTTGATTTCGGAGAGCATACACCGTTAGTGTTTTTTCATACCTTAAGCAACAAAAAGATCCAAATGCTAAAAATATCAGCCATTTTCTTTGTTTTGGGCCTTACGCTGACACTGATCGTTCTTTTCGCATATAAAGAAGCAGCATTGGGGCAGGTTTCAGTTGGGATAACCTCCATTGCCCTGGCCCTGATTGCTTGCTGTTGCTTTGGTTGTGCCACTTTCCTTTTCAGGAGTCTGCACGATAAAAAGCATGTGATCAACCTTATTCAGGAGAAGTAGGATTAACCGGAGTCCAGGACATCCGATTTCCGCATTAATTTATAACCTTTCCGCATGTCAGAGCCAGATAAGTTTATCGGAATATCCAGTTCTTACCGTTCTGTTAAAAAGCGAAGCAGGAGAAAACTGCTTTTAGGACTGGCCCTAATCCTGATTGCCGGCATCCTTTGTTCCTGGTTCCTGATACGCAACCTTAAATCCGCTGACCTGATCACGATAGAAGCCACTTTCATGCAATATGCCTGCGGGGATGAGAACGATGATATACTGGTAACCAAGGTTGCAGATCCTGCCTACAACTGGCTGGTGGGTAAAGACCTGGATCCGCTGGTCGCCGACGAACCCGGTTTGCGTAACCTTAAAAGCTATTTTTATGCAAATCGTGATAAAGCCGGATTACATTACCGCGTTACAGGTCACTTAAGTCTTTTTAATGTATCCGGATGCGGCAATCGTTCACGCCAATTCTGGATTGACAGTATTGCGTTTAAAGATGGCAGCCACGGTATCTCTTCTAAAAATCTGGCTGCAGCAATAAATCAATAGGATCCAAAACCCATTCTTACAATGAACAATATTGTACTTTTTCTTCTGCTTTTTCAACAGGCACCAGATCAGGACAGCTTATTGAAATCTTATATTACCGCTGAATATTCCATATCCTATCCTGAAAGCTGGTTTCTGGATGAAAGCAGGAAAACAAGCCCTGCAATTCTATTCCTTTCGCCGCTGACAGACACAGCCGATCAATTTTCTGAAAATGTGAATATCCTTAAACAGAACCTCAAAGGCAGGGAAATAGACCTGTCCCAGTATAAACAGATTTCTGAAGCACAGTTTAGGAAATATGCAGTAAACGGGAACATGTTGAATTCCCGAATTGAAAAAAAAGGGGATACAGAACGCTATTACATGGAATATTTGATGACACTGAACTCAAACGATCTTCACATTATCTCCATTTGCTATATTAAAAATGACATGGCCTATCTTATTACATTTACTGCTAATACAAAAACCTTTAAGTTTTACCAACAAACCGGCCTGTCGATGCTGGAATCTTTTAAACTGGCCAGTTAAAGACATCAGCCGATTTATCATTTCGTTATAGTTTTTTTGACCAATGGCATAATTTAAAGTAATTTATTGGTGTACTTTGAAACTCCAATCACCGTATGCCATATGCTCCGCAACTATCTTAAAACCACCCTCCGGAACCTCCTGCGGAACCGGAACTACACCATTATCAATATTTCTGGTCTTTCTGTTGGCATAGCTGTCTGTATGATGATCTTTATCATCATACAGCACCATACCAGCTATGATAATTTTCACAGTAAAAAAGACCGGATCTACCGGATCATTACCGAAAACCCGGCTGAAGCCTCCCGCAACGGATCGACCAAGGATGTGCCCTTCCCGATGCCGGCTAACCTGAAAACCGCATTCCCCTCCATTGAACAAGTGGTGCCAGTCTGGGAAAGCCATAACGACCAGCTTATCCTGCCCGACAGCAAGGGCGGCACGGCAATGATCTTCAAGGAAAACAAGGGTGTTTTCTTTACCGGACCCGAGTTCTTCAACACCTTCGACTTCCCACTGCTGGCAGGCAGCGCTGCATCTCTTAAAAACCCCAATAACGTATTGCTCACCAAGGCGACTGCAGAAAAATATTTCGGCAGCTGGCAGTCCGCCATGGGTAAGACCCTGAAACTGCAGGCCGGCGGATCCCTCTTCAGTCATGGTGTAGACCTGTTGACCGTAACCGGTATCCTTGCCGATATTCCCGGCAATACGGACTTCCAGATGCGAATGGCCGTGGCCTATGGCACGGGGATCACCGAAGACATGTCGAAGCATACCGACTGGGAAGACCGGACCAATGCCGCCTTTGGCTGCTTTGTGTTATTACCCGCCAATACCTCCATCAACGGCTTCAACCAGCAATTGCTGGCCTGGGGCAACAAGATGAAAGCGCCCGATAACAAAGAACGCTATGTGATCCAGCCGTTGAAAGAAGTGCATTATGACACACAGACCGGCAATTACAGTAACAGAACCATCAGCCACCAGCTGATCAGCGTACTATGGCAGATCGCAGCATTCATCCTGCTGATCGCCTGTGTGAATTTCATCAATCTCTCTACGGCACAGGCGGTGAACCGTGCCAAGGAAGTAGGCGTACGCAAAGTGCTGGGCAGCAACCGGGCCCAATTGCGGACACAATTCCTGATGGAGACCTTCCTGATCGTACTGCTTTCCGTAACTACCGCTTGCCTGATTTCCATGGCGGCATTACCCTTCCTGAACAAGGTACTGGAACTGTCCCTGCCCTTTGCCGTATTCCTCAATGGCACGGTGGCACTCTTCCTGCTCGTCATATCCGTAGTGGTTACGGTACTGGCCGGCTTCTATCCGTCACTGGTATTATCACGTTTCAATCCGGTCAATACCCTGAAAGCCCGGCTCACTGCAAAAACCACCAAGGGTATTTCGTTACGCCGCGGACTTGTGGTCTTCCAGTTTGTAGTGGCGCAGGTGCTGATCATTGGCACACTGGTCATTGCCGGTCAGATGGATTTCTTCATGAGCCAGCCATTAGGTTTCGACAAAGAAGCTGTAGTGAATATCCCCTTCCGGATCGACAGCACCTGGTTCAGCAAGGCAGATGTTGTGAAACAACAATTGCTTTCCATCAATGGGGTAAAGGGGGTGAGTTATAGTTCCAATACACCGGTTGAAGATGCCGATGATCTCTGGAGTACACTCAAATTCGACCATAATCCCAAAGAAGCGGAATTCCGGGCCATCACCAAATTTGCGGATGAAGCCTACCTGCCCACCTATGGACTGCAGCTGGTTGCCGGGCGGAACCTGAACCCTTCGCCCATGACCCGCGAATTCCTCGTGAATGAATCCATGCTGCACAGCCTGGGTTTCACCAAACCGGAAGATATCCTGAACAAGGAGATCAGCATCTGGGGGGACCGGATCAAATGTCCGGTGGTAGGTGTATTGAAAGATTTTAATAACCGTTCATTCCGCAATACAGTGGCACCCTTGCTGGTAGCTACCAATGTTACCATGTACAGCCAGGCGGCTTTGAAACTGGAAACCAAAAATATAGCGGCCACTCTGGCAGCAGTAAAAACCATTTGGGAGAAGTCCTTCCCCGACCTGATCTATGAGTACCGCTTCCTGGATGAAAAGATCGCGGGTTTCTACAAGCAGGAAAGCCAGCTTTCGCAGCTCTATAAACTCTTTGCTGCGCTGGCCATATTCCTGAGTTGTCTCGGTTTATATGGACTGGCCTCCTTCATGGCGGTACAGCGGATCAAGGAAGTAGGCATCCGCAAAGTACTGGGAGCCAGTTCCGGAAATATCCTGTTGCTCTTCTCGAAAGAGTTCATTGTACTGATCACCCTGGCCTTTCTGATAGCCACGCCACTGGCCTGGTATTTCATGCAACGCTGGCTGGAAGATTATGCCTACCGCATTCCGATCAGCTGGTGGGTTTTTGCCGTGGGCGGCGGATTATCGATCATAATTGCCTTGTTCACGATCAGCTTCCAGGCGATCAAAGCGGCATTGGCGAATCCGGTAAAAAGCCTTCGGACCGAATAGTCAACCATATAAAACATAAAAAAAGCAGCATCCGATCGGGTGCTGCTTTTTTATGGGATATTTCGTAACTTGTAACAGCGAGGGCTGCCCGAAATGGACTTAGCATAGTTTCCAAAAACAGCACAAAATGGCTGCTCCTTTCACATTCAATATCTACAACCTGAGTACAAATAAATCAATTCTCTGATGTTTGTAATATATGGCAGAAAATCCGCCCGTATCAAGCGGTATACCGAAAACCACCAGAAGTGCAGTAATTGCGGTACATTCGACCTGGAAGTGCGTATTTACAGGAATTATTTCCATTTGTTTTTCATACCGCTGCTTCCGTTTGGTCCCAAAAGAACAGAGATCAGTTGCAAGCAATGCGGAAAGGCCAACCCGTCTGCAGCAGTCCAGGAGCACTATGAATCAATGACCCGCACTCCCTTTTATCTTTACTCTTTGCTTATCCTGATTGCAGCAGGCATCGGTTATGGATTCTGGGAAAACCAGCGCACCCAGGTGGAGAAAAGCCGCTTTGCCAAAAATCCGGAGAAAGGGGATGTTTACACTGTAAAGGAAGCGGACAAAGATTCCACTACATATTACTTTCTCCGGGTGGCGGAGCTCAGTGGCGATACCGTTCTGGTACTGCACAGTTACCTGGAGTACGGAGGATATGTTTCCGCTATGACGCCCAAAGACCATTTTGTAAAGGACGATACCCTGTACTACCTGAAAAAGGAAATTCAGCAATTACAGGATTCCGGGGTCATTGTGGCGATCGACAGGGAGTATGATACGTATAAAGGGTTTTCCAGGATAGAATAAATAGTGTTATCAAAAAACTGAGTGGTTAATAGCTGGTGACTTGAACTTCAGGTTGTTTAATACCATTTAAAATGTGCACAGCGCCCAACGGCATCTTCAAATGAATTTATTTTGCAATACCCATACTACTTACTCACGCATCGTTAAGCCCGGTCAAATTTGGCCGGGCTTGTTTTTTGTACAAAACAAAACCCCGGCATAAACCGGGGTTTCACTAGCAATTCATTTTTCGCGGATGATGGACCGTTTCCTTACTGTCGGATCATACATTCATCGGATACTTCTTATACGGCTTCCATCAGAGACCTACCGCATCAAAGGGCTGTTGCACCTTCGACCAGTACGGTTACTTTATTGTTGAGCACTTCCACAAACCCACCCTGGATCTGGTACTGGGCCAGGTCGTGACTCTTATCTTTCAGGATCTTCAGCTTTCCCGCTTTCAGCGCACTCACCAGCGGCGCGTGCTTGTCGAGTACTTCGAACAGTCCGGTGATACCCGGCAACTGCACACCGTACACTTCATCGCTGAACAGCTTTTTTTCGGGAGTCAGTATCTCTAAGTTCATTGTTAATTCTTTTTACCGCGATCAATTCATCTTCACATCTCCACATCTTCACATCTTCACATTATCCTTGTGCCTGGGCCAGCAGCTTCTTGCCTTTCTCGATGGCGTCATCAATAGTACCCACCAGGTTGAAGGCTGCTTCAGGATAATCATCCACTTCACCGTCCATGATCATGTTGAAACCACGGATGGTCTCTTCGATCGGAACCAGTACACCTTTCAGACCGGTAAAGGCCTCGGCCACGTGGAAGGGCTGCGACAGGAAGCGCTGCACCTTACGGGCACGGGATACGGTTTGCTTATCCTCGTCACTTAATTCATCCAGACCGAGGATCGCGATGATATCCTGCAGCTCTTTATAGCGCTGGAGGATCAGCTTCACGCGGTTGGCGCAGTTATAGTGGGCCTCACCTACTACGTGCGGAACGAGGATACGGGAAGTAGAATCGAGGGGATCCACCGCAGGGTAGATACCCAGGTCGGCGATCTTACGGCTCAATACCGTAGTGGCATCGAGGTGGGCAAAGGTTGTTGCCGGAGCAGGGTCGGTCAAGTCATCCGCAGGTACGTAAACGGCCTGTACGGAAGTGATCGAACCATTCTTGGTTGAAGTAATACGTTCCTGCATCAGACCCATCTCAGTAGCCAGCGTAGGCTGGTAACCTACCGCTGAAGGCATACGACCCAGCAGGGCAGACACCTCAGAACCGGCCTGTGTGAAACGGAAGATATTATCTACGAAGAAGAGGATATCACGTCCTTTACCTTGTCCGTCGCCATCACGGTAGTACTCAGCGATGGTCAGACCGCTCAGCGCCACACGGGCACGGGCTCCGGGGGGCTCGTTCATCTGTCCGAATACGAAGGTTGCTTTGGAGTCTTTCAGTTCATTCATATCCACTTTACTCAGGTCCCAGCCACCTTCTTCCATGCTGTGTTTGAACGCATCACCATATTTCATGATGCCTGCTTCGATCATCTCACGCATCAGGTCATTACCTTCACGGGTACGCTCACCCACACCGGCAAATACAGATACACCGGAATAGGCTTTCGCGATATTGTTGATCAGCTCCTGGATCAGTACGGTCTTACCTACACCCGCACCACCGAAGAGACCGATTTTACCACCCTTTGCATAGGGCTCGATCAGGTCGATTACCTTGATACCGGTGAACAGCACTTCAGAAGCTGTACTCAGGTTTTCAAAGGCCGGGGGCTTGGCGTGGATGGCACGGCCGTTGGCCTTGCTCACCTGGGGCAGACCGTCGATCGCATCGCCGGTTACGTTGAATAGACGGCCCTTGATGGCTTCACCCGTCGGCATCGCGATCGCTTTTCCGGTATCCACTACTTCCATGCCGCGAACCAGACCTTCAGTACCATCCATCGCGATGGTCCGCACACTGTCTTCACCCAGGTGCTGCTGGGTTTCCAGAACCAGCAGATCCCCGTTGGGGCGCTTCAGTTCCAATGCGTTATAAATCTCAGGGAGTTTGCCTTCAAACTGCACGTCCACTACCGCACCGATGATCTGTTTGATCTTGCCGACGTTTGCCATAATATAGGTTTATGAGAGCGTTTAATTTGGCCGCAAAGGTAAGGGACGAAGGGGGAATCCAAAAATCAAAATTCGATTTCTAAGACCTTTCCTTCATTTGGGGAAAGGATGGGTAAAAAGCGGATTTATGTAATCCCCGCCAGCCCCGCATCCAGTCGGAAACTACGCTTATGCAACGACTGGCCTGCCTCTACGCCTACTTTTGCCTGCTGACCCTGCCGGCATTGGCCCAAACCCCTGTACTTGCCGTGGCCGGAGCTCCTGAAAAAACAGTGATTCTCAAATCCTTATCGATCGAAGTGAGTCTCTCGGGCACAGTGGCCCAAACCACCCTCGATATGACCTTTTATAATACCAGTAACCGCATCTTGGAAGGTTCCCTTACTTTTCCCTTGCCCGAAGGGGTGAGTGTGAACCACTATGCCCTCGACATCAATGGCGCCCTCCGCGATGCCGTGCCTGTAGACCGTTCCCGGGGGACCGAAGTTTTTGAGGCCATTCAGCGCCGAAATGTTGACCCCGGACTGCTGGAAAAAGTGGAAGGGAATAATTTCCGGACCCGCATCTACCCCATCCCGGCCAACGGCAGCCGCCGTGTCCGGATCGGTTACCAGCAGGAACTGAAAACCGAAGCCGGTAAAGGCCTCAGTTATTTTCTGCCTCTCCGCTACCCGGAATCCATCCCCGAATTTCATTTCAACGCCCGTCTGCTGCAAACCGGCAAGGAACCCGAGATCCTCGAAAAGCCCGAATTCCTGGAACTGAGCCCCTGGCAGCAAGGGTATCTGCTCTCCCTGAACCGCAGCAATTTCAAGCCCGGAAAAGACCTCCGCCTGCTTCTGCCCAAAAAAGCGGAAGCCACAGAGATCCTGCTGCAAACCGCCCAGGATGGCAAATATTTCGTCATCAACCATTTTGTGAATGCGCATAGCCGCCGCCGGGAAATGCCCGACTCGGTCAGCCTGATCTGGGATGTCTCCTACAGCGGCAGGAACCGCGACCATGAAAAAGAACTCGACTTCCTGGATCAAATACTGAAACAGAAAAACAGCATCCGCGTCAATGTCTTTGCGTTGAACCAGTACCTGCATCCGGTAAAATCATTTACAGTCCGCGGTGGTGAATGGACCGATCTGAAAAAGATGCTCCGTAACATGACTTACGACGGCGGCACTGATTTGAGCCAGTTGGGCGCCTTGCATGGAGAGATCTGGCTCTTCAGTGATGGCTTTGTGTCGGGCGGCAAACCCTTTTCCCTCCCTGCCGAAACGATATGCTTCCCGGTTACGGCTGCAGCGGCTTCCGATTACAGCAATCTAAGGCGTATGGCTGCTGAAACTGGCGGCACGTTGATTAACCTGAATGAAAATACCTCGGAGGCCGCTGCCGGTTTACTATTGCATGAACCGTACCGGCTGATCAGTACGAGTGTGAGTGAAGGAGTGGATGAAGTCTATCCCTCGATTCCCACTACGATACAAAACAGTATTGCCGTTGCAGGACGCAGCAGCAGGTTCCCCTTTACACTTACCCTGAACTTTGGCTATGGCAATAAGATCAGCAGCCGCAAAGAGATCCGTATTACTGAATCCGATCTGCAGGAAAACACGACTGGTATCAGTGCCGCTTCCATCTGGGCCCAGAAAAAAATTGCCGAGCTCGACCTGAACTACGATCAGCACCGCTCTGCCATTGAACTATTAGGCAAGCGTTTCGGGATCGTTACCCGCAACACTTCATTGATCGTACTGGAAACAGTATGGGATTATGTACTATATGAAATCGAACCACCGGCTGAATTGCGGGAGCAATACGACCGGATCCTGAAAGAACGGGCACAGCAACTAGGTCAGCAGCAAAAGGCGGTTATGAATAATGCGGCTTTCTATTTTGACGTCATCAAAAAATGGTACGGAATAGAACAACTGGATAAAGAAGAAACGGAACGCAACAGACAGTCTGTTACCCGGAGAGCAGATTCGGCCAGTTTCAGGGCAAACGGAAACGGCAATGCAATCGCCAACCCCATTGCCAACCAGCGCATGGAAAGCTTCGGGAACAGTCAACTGGATGAAGTTGTTGTGGTGGGTTACGGTACAGCCCGTCGTCGTGACCTTACCGGCTCGGTAGCAGTAGTACGTAACAGCGAACTGAATGGCTATACCAATGTGGCACAAGCCCTGCAGGGAAGGGTAGCCGGCGTTCAGGTGATCCAATCCCCTGGTAATTTTTCTACCGTGGAAACCCAGATCCGTATCCGGGGAATCAGCAGCTTCTCGAATAATAATCCCACGATCGTGATCGATGGCATGTATGCCACCATGGACGACCTCATGCGGCTGAGCCCCAATGATATTGAAAGCATCACCATTCAAAAAGACGGCTCCTATATTCCGGGCTCCTATGACTACCGTCCTACCTATTATAACAGGGGTGGGCGCGACCCCAACCTGCCAAAGATCAAATGGCGGAAACTGAAGTATTTCACCGACTCCAGTTATGCCCGCTACCGCATGCTTGATCTGTATTCCGCTCCTGACTATATCCGTACCCTGGAAAAAACCGATAAAGAACATCGCTATGAGAAATACCTGGAACTCCGTAAAGCCCATGAAACCGAACCGGCTTTCTTCTTCAGCACCGCCTGCTGGTTTTTTGAACAGGAAGATTTTGAGACAGGTCTCACCATTCTGTACAATCTGGCTGAACTCAACCTGCAGGACCATGAACTCTATAAGATGATCGCCTACAAGTTCCGCGAACTGGAACAATATGAACTGGCCCTGCCCTATTTCCGGAAGATCCTGGAATGGCGGCCGATGGAGCCCCAGAGCTACCGCGATTATGGGCTCTGTCTGCAGGATGCGGGATTTTATCAACAAGCCCTCGACACCCTCACGCTGGCGCTCACCCGCAATTATTCCGGCGACGTACGCGGTCTCTATCCCGGAATTGAAGAAATGCTCGTGACCGAGATCAACCAGCTGATCGCCCTGCAGGGTAAAAACCTGGACCTTAAAAAAATGCCGAAAGACCTGATCCAGTCCATGCCGGTAGACCTGCGTGTGGTGCTGAACTGGAACATGAATGATTCGGATATGGACCTCTGGGTGACGGACCCGAACGGCGAGAAAGCCTATTATGCGCATAAAAACACCCAGATCGGCGGACGGATGAGCAATGACTTTACCAGGGGCTATGGCCCGGAGCAGTTCCTCCTGAAAAAAGGGGTGAAAGGAACATATAAAGTTGAATTGAATTATTACGGCGACCGTATCCAGAAAGTGGTGGGGCCCGTTACGGTGAGTGCCGAGGTCTTTACCCATTACGGCAGTCCGAACCAGGAGCGGCGGATCATCACCCTGCAATTGAATAAGAAGGAGCGGGGTGGTATCCTTATCGCAGAATTCAAAGTGGAATAACCCTTCCTCTCCACACTCAAACTCAAACTCACACTATTTATAGAGTGTGAGTGTGAGTTTGAGTGTGAGTGTGAAGGTTCTTGCCCCCAACCCATCCGGAATTTCTGACGTATATCCTCCAGTGCTTACCTGCCTTTTTTTAGAAAGGCCCCCGGCAGACGGGTAACCGTCAAAAGGGGGTCTTTTTTCTTACCTTAGCAGGATGCAACTGGTTGAAGTGAATTCCCCCGCCCTGGCCCGGCAGTTCCTGGAAGTAAATGTGTTGTTGAATAAAAACAACCCCAACTATATCCGTCCGCTCAACAAGGACGTGGACGAAGTCTTCGATAAAAACAAGAATAAGGCCTTCCGTTTCGGGGAAGCTACCCGCTGGATCCTGAAAGCTGCTGACGGTACTCCCATCGGACGCATTGCCGCCTTCACGAATAAGAAATACCGGAATAAGGGAGATGAAGTTCCTGTGGGCGGGATCGGTTTTTTCGATTGCATCAATAACCAGCAGGCGGCTGATCTGCTTTTCGATGTGGCGAAGCACTGGCTGCTCCAGCGCGGCATGGAAGCCATGGATGGCCCCATCAATTTCGGGGAACGCGACCGTTGGTGGGGACTGGTAACAGAAGGCTTCCAGCCGCCACTCTATTGCATGAATTATAATGCCCCTTACTATAAAGACCTGTTTGAGACCTATGGCTTCCGGACTTTTTTCAACCAGGTCTGCTTTGGCGTGGATCCCAAAAAAGCCATGAGCCCGAAAACCGTGCAACGCCATGCCGAAGTGGCCAAGGATCCGAATTTCAGGGCCGACTGGATGCGGACCAATGATCTTGAAAAATATGCGGACGCATTTACCACAGTATATAATAAAGCCTGGGCGGGTCACGGCGGACTGAAAGAAATGAAGAAAGAGCAAGCCCGGCAACTGTTCCGGAAGATGAAACCCGTGATGGACCCGAAAGTACTCTGGTTTGTCTATTATAAAGAAGAACCTATTGCTATCTTCATCAACCTGCCCGACCTTAACCAGTGGTTCGGCAAACTTAACGGCCAATTCAGTCTCTACCATAAACTGAAATTCCTCTGGGTCAAGGCTACAGTGCCCTGCACCAAATTCACCGGACTGGTTTTTGGGGTTGTACCCGAATTCCAGGGCAAGGGCGTGGATTCCTATATGATCAACGAAGCCTACCAGGTGGTGAAAGACCTCTCCTATACCGAATATGAAATGCAGTGGATCGGCGATTTCAATCCCAAGATGATCAATGTGGCGGAGAACTTCGGTGACACCTTCCGCACCCGGCAGCTGACCACCTTCCGCTACCTGTTCGACCGGACCAGGGAGTTTAAGCGGCATCCGGTGTTGGGATGAGGAGCGAGAATCGAGAATCGACAATCGAGAATCGAGAATCGGTAATTGGTAATTGGCAATTGGTCATTGGTAATTGATTCTTATCTTGCACACGTAACGGATGGGTATGGAAAAATTCATAGTATCGGCACGGAAATACCGGCCACAGACTTTTGACACGGTAGTGGGGCAGGCGCATATCACCACTACCCTGCGCAATGCCATCCGTAACCAGCAGCTGGCGCATGCCTTCCTGTTCTGCGGTCCGCGGGGTGTGGGTAAAACCACTTGTGCCCGGATCCTCGCCAAAACCATCAACTGCGAAAACTTACAAGCCGATGGGGAAGCCTGCAATACCTGTAATTCCTGCCGAAGTTTCAACGAAGGTGCATCCCTGAATATCCATGAACTCGATGCCGCCAGTAACAACTCGGTCGACGATATCCGCACCCTGGTGGAGCAGGTCCGCTTTGCCCCCCAGGCCGGCAAATACAAAGTATATATCATTGATGAGGTGCACATGCTCACCGCTTCGGCCTTCAATGCTTTTTTGAAGACCCTGGAAGAGCCGCCACCCTATGCCATCTTTATCCTGGCCACAACAGAAAAGCACAAGATCCTCCCCACGATCCTGAGCCGTTGCCAGATCTTCGACTTCAAGCGCATAACGACTAATGATACCGTAGAACACCTGGAGGAGATCTGCGAAAAAGAGTCCATCAAGGCAGAGAAAGCCGCCTTACAGGTGATCGCTCAGAAAAGCGAAGGCTGTATGCGGGATGCCCTCAGCATCATGGACAAGATCGTGAGTTTCACCAATGGGGAACTCAACTACAGCAATACCCTCGAGCACCTCAATATCCTCGATGCCGATTATTTCTTCCAGTTGCTGGAGGCCATGCAACAGCAGGATATGGCTGCGGCCCTGTTATTATATGATAATATCAATGCCAAAGGCTTCGAAGGCGATATGGTGCTGAATGGTTTTGCCGAATTCCTCCGCAACCTGCTCGTCTCCAAAGATCCCAAGGTCAGCGCTTTACTGGAAGTAGTGGAAAGTTTCCGCAGCCGGTATGAAAAAGCTGCTGCTGCCATCAATACCTCCTGGATCCTCAGCGCCCTGCAAATACTCAACGAGTCAGAGCTGAGTTTCAAGATGGCCCGCAACAAACGCCTTCATGTAGAGCTCTGCCTGATCAAACTCACCTACCTGCAACAGGCGGTGGATATGGCCAGTGGAGAAGGCGGTAAAAAAAAACTTAACGCCACAGCAAAAGCTGTGAGCTTCCGCAAACTGCGTCCCATTGCTATTACAGAAACATCTGCCGCACCGGCCAAACCAGGCGGAGCTGCCAAACTGATCGTGGAGATCCCGGATGAGCCGCAGCAGCAGTTGGTGGTGGAACAACATCCGGAAAAACCGGCTGCTATGCCAGCGGCAACGGCCGCTGCACCTGCTGCCACCGGACCCAAGCTTTCCAAACTTGCCAATATCCGTCAGTCCATTGCCGGAAAAGCAGGTGCTGCAGATACCAACCGGATGATACCGCTCACAGAAGAAGCATTGATGCAGCAGTGGAACAACTATTCGCAGTTACTGAAAGAACGCAAGAATCCGGCTGCTCAAAGCTTCGACCGCGCCAAACTGATCATCACCAGCGAAACCGGCTTTGAAGTTGTCTGTAATAATAACCTGGAACAGAAATTCATTGAAGGTGAGCGCACACAGCTCAGCGAATACCTGCAGCGGGCATTTAATAATAAACTGCTCTTATATAATCTCCGTATAGAAGAACATCACGAGGAAGAAATTCCTGCGGAAAAGACCCTGAACACCAAGGAGCAATACCTCGCGATCATTGAACAGTATCCGCTGGTTAAAGAACTGAAAGAACGCCTGAAACTCGATCTGGATTTTTAAACCACAAGTACACTACAGTCACTCCCGCACCTTACTGTAGTTCTAGCCCCTTACTGTCATTCCCGTCCCCAACTAAGTTGGGGAGGAACCCCATCACTGGGCTTCAGAATGGATTTAATTTGATTTTTTTGTCGAAACTATAAGCTAGGTTTCCCAATTTATTGAAGGGGATTCCCGCCTTCGCGGGAATGACAATAAAGGGATGAACTGCATTCATTCTACAGCCTTCTGTCTACTTTCTTCTGTCTACTGCCTCCTGTCTACTGCCTCCTGTCTACTGCCTCCTGTCTACTGACTACTTCCAGCTGCCTCTCCAATATCCCCTTACACATCACATGCAGGTACTTATTCATTTCATCCCAGAACAAGCGGCAGAGCTGGTCCAGTTCCTTTAATTCATTTTCAAAGAAAGAGGTGCCGGAAAAATACTGGTAATCTGCAGCGATGAATTTTTCAATTTGTTCCAGCAGTGCTGTATTTTCCCGGACTACTCCCCGACCCAGCCATAAGCGGAGGTCTTCTTTGAACTGCGGCTCATGCTTTTGCTTCAGGCCCTTGATGATGACATCAATTTCATCGAATGTAACGGCTTGCCCGCTGTAAACAGGCGACAGGCTTTCCAGCATGGCATTGATGCGTTCCAGAAAAGCGTTGGCGGCCAGGCGCTCTTCCATCCATTGACTATACAAGGCAATAAGCTGTTCACGATCTGTCCCCTGTGCGCGTTGCAGGAAATACTGCACGGCCTGCACATCCAGGACCTTTTGTTTTTCTTCCAGTTCTTCCACCTCAATCTGCAGCCGCTGCTCCAATACACCGGCTTCACTGCGGTTGTATTTGACGCCGTCGAAATCAAAGCTCTTGGTATCGATTTCTTTTGCCTGGATGGCTTTAAGGATCGCTAAATCCTGGCGCATGCCATTGATCCGTTTCTGGATCTGGCCATTGGCGGTTGAAAAGATGACTTCTTTTTCCAGCGGGGCAGCGGGAATATCCCGTACCAGTTCCGTCATCACGAGCTGTGTATAATAGCGTCCATCATAAAATCCGTTATAGGCTTCCGGGAACGCATCGAGCCGCCGGCCTTCATCAAATGCACGGGCAAAATCGGCTTCGGCCAGCTGCTGGTCTTTGTCCTGCCGCTCCACATCCTTGTAAATATATTCGGTCAGTTGCTGTTGCAGCGCTTCCGTGTTTGCAAACAAGAGCCAGGCGCTGCGGGTATCTTCTTCGGCCACCACATTCAATTCGTTGAGGTGTTTTTCCCGGTCTTCATGTGAAGGATGCGAAGCCCACTGGTCTTTGAAATTGACCCGTGCATACCTTGGGCTTTCCAGTTCATGTGCATCCACCACAGGCAATCCGTTCTTAAGCGGCGTCTTGTTATCGGCTGCCACCAGCGCCACAACATGTTGCTGATCACGGTACAGATTACGCGAAAATTTACGTTCCTGCAACAGTTCTCCGTATTTGTTCAGCACCAGCTCATACCCTGCGCTGCCGAAATCGAGTCGTTTAAGCGCTGTTACCAGTGATTGGGATCCGCTCACACTGGCTGATACCGCATCAGCATGAAACTCCATTTCACGCGAAAGGCTCATGTAGCTTTTATTGACCAGGCCATAGACCTGGCGCAGCAGGCCCTGTATACCACGGACAATGAATGCAGTTATATACGCAAAAATGGAAAAAATGCCATGTATACTGGCCCATCGGCTAAGCACGGTGGAATAGCTGTTGTTCTCATAAAGCATATTGTAGAGTACCCGGTTCACATTGTACACAAAACTGCCCAGCTTCATGCTGCGCTGCGAAAAATGTCCGAATTCGTGTGCGATCACCGCCTTGAACTCGCTCAGGTTGATCACATTCACCAGTCCGAGCCCGATATTCAGGTTCTTGCGGATGGGCAAAAACATGCTCAGGAAGCTGGAGTCATAAAACACGCTGGCATTCACATCAGCTGAGAGGTAGATATGTTTGGGAAAGGCAGTACCCGTATCACTGGCCAGTTTCCGGATAAAGGCAAACAGCTCGGGCTGCTCTGCTTCCGTAATTTCAATCATACCGCTGCGGTCGTATTTATTGACGGCAAACAGGAACTTGATGAGGAAAAAGAAGACCATCAGGCCCACCCCGATCAAGCCCAGTCCGAATAACAAGCCCCACAAATTGGTCAAAGCGCCAAAAACGGTGACCCCTGCAAATACACAGCCGGCAGCCAGGGCCAGCGAAAGCAGGAAAAGAACGATATAGGCTATGAAAAAGAAGAGAATAGACCAGGTTGTCCGGACCACTTCTTTCTTAAAACCGGGCCGGATGGCGGTTACAGATTCGGGTACATTCTGGGGGCTGGGGGGATAAGGGAAGGCCACGCTTGTTTTTCTGCTAACCTATTAATTTTTTATGATCTAAGGAAGCCCCTTGTATTTGCTCTTTTTGGCTTAATTTCGGCCTCCAAAACAAGCTATACTCAACAAACCAATCTCGCAACTATGGCTGAATCGATTTTAATGCCCCGGCTGAGTGATACGATGACAGAAGGCGTCATTGCGGCCTGGCATAAGAAAGTGGGCGACACGGTGAAGAAAGGCGATCTCCTCGCTGAGGTGGAGACCGACAAAGCCACAATGGAACTGGAAAGCTATAAAGACGGTGTACTCCTCCATATCGGTACTGATAAAGGCGGCAAACTCCAGGTGAACGACCTGCTGGCCATCATTGGCAGTGCCGGAGAAGATATCTCCGGACTACTCAAGGGCGGTGCTGCCGCTCCGGCTGCCGCAGCCGCTCCGGCCCCAGCACCTGCTCCCGCTGCAGCTCCGGCTGCTTCTGGCAGCTCGCTGGATATCAGCACTTTACAGGAAGTGATCCTCATGCCCCGCCTGAGTGACACCATGACAGAAGGCGTCATTGCGGCCTGGCATAAAAAAGTAGGTGATACCGTTAAAAAAGGCGACCTGCTGGCTGATGTGGAAACCGACAAAGCCACCATGGAGCTGGAAAGCTATAAAGACGGTCAACTGCTCTATGTGGGCGCCCAGAAAGGAGATAAAGTGGCGGTAAACAGCCTCTTATGTATCATCGGCGACCCCGCCAAAGTGGATGTGAATGCCATTGTGGCTGCCGCCTCCGGTGGTGCCGCTCCTGCCGCTGCAACAGCACCTGGTACGCCCGCTGCTCCGGCTGCTGCACCTGCTGCCACCGCACCCGCACCTGTAGCAGCTTCCACAGAAAACGGACGGGTTAAAGCCTCCCCCCTCGCCAAAAAACTGGCTGCTGAAAAAGGTATTGATATCAGCCGTATCCAGGGTTCCGGCGATGGCGGACGGATCGTGAAATCGGATATTGACAATTATAAAGCCGCTCCTGCACCTGCCGCTGGTGGTGGCAGTGAAGCACCCCGAGGTGTAGTCGCTCCTGCTGTTCCTGCCGGACAGGTCAGCTTCGAGGAAGTACCGGTATCGCAAATGCGTAAGGTGATTGCCAAGCGACTGGCAGAAAGCAAGTTCAGCGCGCCGCATTTCTACCTCACTATGGCCATTAATATGGACAAGGCCGTGGAAAGCCGCAATAAGCTCAATGAAGTGAGTCCGGTGAAGATCTCCTTCAATGATATGGTACTAAAAGCCTGTGCCATTGCCCTGAAGCAGCATCCCAAGATCAACAGTAGTTGGCTGGGCGACAAGATCCGCTTTAACCACCATGTCAATATTGGCGTGGCTGTTGCTGTGGAAGAAGGCCTGCTGGTACCGGTAGTACGTTTTGCAGATGGCAAATCGCTGTCGCAGATCGCCGCTGAAGTGAAGACCTTTGCACAGAAGGCAAAAGACAAGAAATTACAGCCCTCCGACTGGGAAGGAAACACCTTCACCATCTCCAACCTGGGCATGTTTGGCATAGAAGAATTCACTGCGATCATCAATCCTCCGGACGCCTGTATCCTGGCCATTGGCGCCATCAACCAGGTTCCTGTGGTGAAGAATGGCCAGATCGCTGTGGGCAACATCATGAAAGTGACCCTGAGCTGCGACCACCGAGTGGTGGACGGAGCCAGTGGCGCCGCCTTCCTCCAGACCCTCCAGGGACTGCTGGAAGAGCCCTTGCGGATGCTGGTATAACAAACTGGAAGCTAATTGCTTAAAGCCGAAAGTCGGATAAACCCGCTTTCGGCTTTTTTTAACAACAGGGCATTCCGATTATCAGCCTGTATTCACTATTCACTACTCACTATTTACTATCTTTGCCAACCTGTCAAATTGGCCCAAAATCAAGTGTAGCACCCTTTTTGACCAGTTCAACGTTTAATATCCATTTCAGATACAACTCATTATCATGATCGGTTTCATTTCCAGGCTTTTCGGTGGCAGTAAATCGGAGAAAGATATCAAGAATATCGAGCCCATCGTAAAGCAGATCAACCAGCATTTTTCCGCTTACCAATCGCTGAGCAACGACCAGTTGCGGGGCAAGACCCAGGAATTCCGTCAGCGCATCAAGGCACATCTCCAGGAAATTGATACCGAAATTGCCGACCTGGGCAAGCAGGCGGAAGCGCTCGACTTCAGCGATATCAATGGCAAGGATGTCCTCTACCAGAAAATTGACGCCCTGAAAAAGGACCGTGATAAAAAGATCGAAGAAGCCCTCAAGGAGATCCTTCCGGAAGCATTTGCCGTAGTCAAAGAAGCGGCCCGCCGCTTTAAAGATAATACCGAGCTCGTGGCTACAGCCACCGATCTCGACCGCGACCTGTCTGTACGCAAGCAATATGTAAAGATCAATGGCGATCAGTCGGTATTCAGCAACAGCTGGCCCGCCGGCGGTAATATCGTCACCTGGAACATGGTGCACTATGATGTGCAGCTGATCGGTGGTACGGTACTGCATGAAGGCAAGATCAGTGAGATGGCCACCGGTGAGGGTAAAACCCTGGTATCTACCCTCCCCGCCTACCTCAATGCCCTCGCTGGCGAAGGGGTGCATATCGTAACGGTGAACGATTACCTCGCCAAACGGGACAGTGAGTGGAATGGCACGCTGTTCGAGTGGCTGGGACTGACCGTAGACTGTATCGACAAGCACCAGCCCAACAGTGCCGAGCGCCGCAAAGCCTATCTGGCCGATATCACCTACGGTACCAATAACGAATTCGGTTTCGACTACCTCCGCGATAATATGGTGCACAACCCCGAAGAAATGGTGCAGCGCAAGCACCACTTCGCGATGGTGGATGAAGTCGACTCCGTACTGATCGATGATGCCCGTACGCCACTGATCATTTCAGGTCCGGTGCCTAAAGGCGACGAGCAGCAATATCATATCCTGAAAGACCGGGTGAACAAACTGGTGGAAGTGCAGAAGCAGGTGACCAATAAATACCTGATCGATGCCAAAAAGAAATTCGGTGAAGGCGATGATGACCCCAAGAGTGGTGGTCTCTCGCTGATGCGTGCTTACCGGGGTTTACCCAAGAACAGTGCGCTGATCAAGTTCCTGTCTGAACCTGGTGTGCGGGTGAAGCTGCAAAAAGCCGAAAACTATTACCTGGCCGACCAGCAGAAGGAAATGCCCCGCGTGGATGAGGAACTGTATTTCCATATAGACGAAAAGAACAATCAGGTTGAACTGACCGATAAAGGGATCCAGGCCATTACAAAAGCCGGAGAAGATCCGGATTTCTTTGTACTGCCGGATATCGGTGTCATGCTGGCCGAGATCGACAAGAACGAAGCGATGCCAGCCGAAGAGCGCCTGCAGAAAAAAGAAGCCCTGCTGAATGAATATACGGTGAAGGCAGACCGGATTCATACCGTGCAGCAGCTGTTGAAAGCCTATACCCTATTCGACAAGGATGTGGAGTATGTGGTACTCGACGGACAGGTCAAGATCGTTGACGAGCAGACCGGCCGTATCCTGGATGGCCGCCGCTACAGCGATGGACTGCACCAGGCCATTGAAGCAAAAGAAAACGTGAAGATCGAAGCGGCTACTCAAACCTACGCTACGATCACGCTCCAGAACTATTTCCGGATGTACCATAAGCTGGCCGGTATGACTGGTACAGCGGTAACAGAAGCCGGTGAATTCTGGGATATCTATAAACTGGATGTAGTAACCATTCCCACAAACGTTACTGCCATCCGGAAAGACCAGGAAGACCTGGTCTATAAAACCAAACGCGAAAAGTACAAAGCTGTAATCGAAGAGATCGAAAAACTCCGTGAAGCCGGACGTCCGGTACTCGTAGGTACCACTTCCGTTGAAGTGAGTGAGTTGCTGAGCAAGATGCTGAGTGGCAAAAAGATCCCCCACAACGTACTGAACGCGAAACAACACGCCCGTGAAGCACAGGTGGTGGCTGAAGCCGGTTTACCCGGGGCCATTACCATTGCCACCAACATGGCGGGTCGCGGTACGGATATCAAACTCGGACCCGGTGTGAAAGAAGCCGGTGGTCTGGCCATTATCGGTACAGAGCGCCATGAAAGCCGGCGGGTAGACCGTCAGCTGCGTGGTCGTGCCGGTCGTCAGGGTGACCCCGGTACCACACAGTTCTATGTATCACTGGAAGATGAACTCATGCGCCTGTTCGGCAGTGAGCGGATCGCCAAGATCATGGACCGCTTCGGTTATAAGGAAGGGGAAGTGATCCAGCACAGCATGGTGACCAAGAGCATTGAGCGCGCACAGAAGAAAGTGGAAGAAAACAACTTCGGTATCCGCAAGCGCCTGCTCGAATACGATGACGTGATGAACAAGCAGCGGAATGTGGTGTACAAGAAACGCAACCACGCCCTGTTCGGAGAACGTCTGGCACTCGACCTTGATAATGCATTCTATATTGTTGCGGAAGGACTGGTGAATTCCTTCCTGGAGCAGAATGACTACGACGGCTTCAAGCTGGCTGCTATTGTCAATTTTGCCATTGATACGACGATCAGTGCGGAAGAATTTGGCAAAGGCAATGCCGCTGAACTGGCCGAGAAATTATACAATGAAGCCGCACAGCGCTACCAGGGCAAACTGGGTGAGCTGCGCAATAACGCCGTACCGGTATTCCGTAATATCCGCCAGAGCCAGGGTCGCCAGATCGAAAATGTGGCCGTACCCTTTACCGATGGCAAGAAAGGCATGCAGGTGCTGGTAAATCTCGACAAAACCCTTAACAGCGGTGGTGTAGAACTGACCAGTGCACTGGAGCGCCAGATCACACTCGCGATCATCGATGACGCCTGGAAAGAGCATCTCCGGGCCATGGACGACCTGAAACAAAGTGTACAGACCGCCTATCTCGAGCAGAAAGATCCGCTGGTGATCTACAAGATCACGGCATTCGACCTGTTCAAGAATATGGACGCGGAAGTCAATAAAGATATTGTCAGCTTCCTTTGCCATGCGGGCATCCCTATGGAGCAACAGGATCCTGCACAGCTCCGCGAAGGCCGTGAAGAGAAGACCGATATGAGCAAGATGCGCGCCAACAAGGAAGAGATCGACCGCCGTGGTGACGACTATGCCGCCAATGAAAACGACTACTACGATCCCACTCCCGTGAAACAGGAGCCGGTGAAAGTCGGCCCCCGTGTAGGGCGGAATGATCCTTGTCCTTGCGGCAGCGGCAAGAAATTCAAGAATTGCCACGGAAAGGAATAATGAAAAGTTGTATGTAATTCATTGTACGTTATACGTATAAGGCATTAGGTACAACTTTTAACTTTTTCGGGCATCCGTTTTGTACGGAATTCATAAATCCCTTTAAGCATGAAGCCATTACCTGTTTCCATTGCCTTCTTCCTGGTAGTTTTACTGGTGGCAGCCTGTAATAAAAAGAGTGCTTCATCAGATACGGTCGCTTCCGTGATCACCCAGGGATCCTGGAAAGTGCATTTTTACTCCAAGGATGGCACGGATGGTACCAGCACCTACAGTACCTATAACTTTACATTTAAAGCCGATGGGTCACTGACTGCCAGCAACGGTGCAGTAACCACCAGTGGCGCCTGGTCGGAGATCAACGACAGCGGCAAGATCAAATTCGTACTGGTTTTTGTAGGCGGCGGCATTCCGGTTTCCCTGTTGGAATTACAGGAAGACTGGATCGTGGATACCAAATCGGCGACCCTAATCGAACTGAGCAAGAGTGGCGGGTCGGCGAAGGTGTTGCATTTCCAGAAATCGTGAATCGACAATCGACAATCGAGAATACATGATAATAAGCAGAAGCCCCATCAGGTTGATGGGGCTTCCTCTTTTATGTATTAAACGTATAACGTATTACGTAATACCTGCTACTTAACCATTATGGTGCGGCTTTCTTTATCGGTGCGTATTACATATACTCCTTTCACCATACGGCTCATATCGATCTGGTGAGTGCCGGCCAGGTATGCTTTTCTAAATACCATGACGCCCTGTTCATTGTAAAGGGATATGGTGGTAGCGGCACTGAGACGGATATTCAGTTTGCCGTTCAGTACAGGGTTGGGGTAAAGTGTAATGCCGGTTTCAGTTGCCTTGACGAACACACTGACTACTTTACTGTATTCTGCTTTATCATCAAGATCATTCTGGCGGATCCGGTAATAATTCACCACCCCATTCTCCGGATTGGGATCGGTGAGTCTATAAATCTGCAGGCTGCTGCTGTATCCCGCTGCGGGCACTGATCCGATGGCAGTCCAGGTAAGCCCTTCGGTACTGCGCTCCGCTACATAATCACGGGTATTTTGCTCATTATCGGTTTTCCAGACCAGGTCCACCCCAGCTCCGGTACGGACAGCCGTAAAGCTGTTCCATTTCACCGGAAGTCCCCAGACCACATTTACACTGTTATTGGCAGTGGCAAAGGACGTACTGCCGATATAGCCCGACACACTGGTGTTAATCGTACTGGTGGCCACACAAGGTGCGGTAGCTGTATACTTGATGTTGATGCTGCTGTTGGGTGGAATATATATGGAGTTATTTCCGCCCGTATACACACCCCCTTTGAATTTAATGGTACCCGTAGCGCCTGTAGCAGGCACGGATGACAGGCTGGATGATGGAATACCGCTGGCAGCATCTATGGCTGAATACGTAAATCCGGCAGGTAAATTATCAACGAGGCTGTCAACAGAAACCCCGTAACTACTGGGGTTGGTAACGGTCAAAGTAAACACAGCTGTTTCGCAGGTATAATAAGTGGCTTTGCTGGAAGTTTTGCTGATGGAAAGCGGTGTTGAACCTCCGGTTATGGTAACAGAAGTGCCATTTGCGCCAAGACTGGTATTGATGGCATATTTATAGTTGGTACCCCCGCTGGTGGAACCTGCCACTGGCAGGAAGTACGCGGTGAAGTTGGTGGCAACTATCTTAAAGGTCCAGCGCATGGTGATCGATGCACCAACAGAACCGTTACCTGTAATATAATACAGCGAATCGGTTGATCCCACAGCGATGCCAGGAACCGTACTGGCTGTAATCTGCGTACCAAGAAGGGTAACTTTGGTGGGATCAAAAAGTGATGAGATGGAGATCTGGAAATCGCTTTCATCTCCATTCTGCACGTTTCCTACGGTATACACCACATCATCATAGATCACACCGCCGATCTGGTCCTGGTTGGTAAAGGTCTGCTGGGTCAGTCCACCGGCATTGGCACTGATGGAACTCCGGTTGTGAATGGAAAAGGCCTGCGTTTTATCACTGGCTGTATTATCACTAAGTCTGACATTAAATGTGGCAATAGGGGTGGTGCTGGCCGGATAGCTGACATAGAAATAACAAACCTTCGACTGCCCGGGCGCCAGCGTACCGATCAGCACCTGATTACTGGTGGGTGCAACGATCGAGTAATTCTGTCCAACCGTATTGGTAGTGATGGAAGTGACAGAAAACAGGAGGTTGGTGTACGTAGTGCCGCTGTTTGAGTTATTCGTAACCTCAAAACCTACATAGGCCTTGGTAAGTATGGTGGGCTGGTTACCATCCACCACAAAATAGGGGGCGGAAACGCGGGATATGGTAAAATGAGCGCCGTTAAGGGCATAACTGCTGAAGGCAATCAGGCAGCCGGTCAGGGTGAGGAGCCTTTTCATAAAAAAAGATATTGAACGTGGAGTCTGGGGTTTTCAGGTATTATTACCCATATACCATAACTCTAAAAAAGGGCCTTTATTTCAGTGAAGAGCTGAGATGGAAAGGGGAATTCAACAACTCCGTAGAATTACTTAGCCGGGAGTATGGGTTTTACTTGTAAGGACTGGTATTAATGAGTAGCGAGTGGTGAGTGGTGAAAATCCTGATAATACAGAAGCCCCATCAGATGGATGGGGCTTCTGTATTGGAATGAGCAAACATACCGATTATTTCAAACCATACTTATACATATAGCGTTCCGCCAGCTGCTTATGCTTATCGGTCAGGTTGATGACCCGGCCCTGGATCAGGGCAAGGGTAATGATATTGGATTTCATATCGAGGATATCGCCCTGGCTCACCACGATATTGGCGTCTTTACCGGCTTCAATGGAACCGGTGCGATCGGCAATACCGAGGATTTTTGCAGCATTCAGGGTAATGGCAGACAGGGCCTCTTCTTTGGTAAGTCCGTATGCAGAAGCAGTGCCGGCATTAAAAGCCAGGTTCCGGGAGCGGGTATTACCGTCTTCATCATTGATGGCAAAGAGTACCCCGGCTTTCTGCAACATGGCGGGTGTTTTATACGGCTGGTCCACATCGTCATCCACCAGGGTGGGCAGGTCGTGCATCTGGCTCAGGATGACAGGGATATTGTTCTGCTTCAGGATATCGGCGATCAGGTAACTGTCGCTGCCGCCCACGATCACCACTTCAAAACCGAACTCTTTGGCAAAATCGATCGCCACCAGCATTTCTTTCACAATATTACAATGCACGAAGAATTTTTGCTTTTTGGAGAACAGTCCTTTTACCGCTTCGAACTTCAGGTTGGTAGCATTGTGCGCAGATTCTTCATAATAGGCTTTGGCTTCACGGAAAAAGGCTTTAATTTTTTCCACTTGTTCCAACGCCTGCTTTACAGGATCCCCGGCAGGTTGTTGCGGACCAAATCCGCCAAAACCACGTCCGCCACGGCGGGCCAGCATTGAAGGCATATTGAAATGTATGGCATGATCGGTGGCATAGGCTGCATCTTCCCAATTCCAGGCATCCAGCTGCACAGTGGAAGAAGAACCGGTTACCAGACTGCCACCGGGATATACATCGGCGAGCAGGATACCATTGGTACGCAGGGTATTGATCACCTTGCTGTCGGTATTATAAGCAACAATAGAGCGGACATTGGGGTTCATATCGCCGATCTCGGTATTATCGAGTGTGGCACGGACAGAAGGCACTTCAGCCAGTCCTACCTGCACAGCTGGCAGGATCAGTCCGGGGTAAACATGCTGCCCCTTCACACTAAACACTTTCGCATCACCGGAAGGCAGTGCGATATTGGTGCCTACCTGCTCGATTTTACCGTTGTTGATCTTTATAGTACCCTTCTCGATCACCTGGCCATTGCCCACATGAATGGTGGCATCGGTGATAAAGATGAGGCCCTTGCTGGCCGGAGCAGGATACACATCATCCTGTGCATTCACTGCAAAAAGGAAGGCCAGTCCCAGTATTGATAAAAGTAATTTTTTCATCAGTTTCATTTTTCAGGTTATTGTTTACCGTTTTCACCATCCGCAGCTTCATCAGCATCCACGGCCAGCAGGCCATGACTATGGTAATGATCGTTACAGGTGAGGATCACTTCGTAACGCGGACGGGGGCGCTGGAAATTACCACCGCCGCCACCGGCACCTGCTGTACGCTTGGCAGCTGCCATTTTCTGGATCAGGCGGGTTTTCTCAGCCTGTACCTGTTTGCGGGCTTCGGTATCCTTGTCGCGGTCGAAATAAACGGTACCATCTACAATAGTGGTGAGGGCACGGGCATAAATGCTGAGCGGGTTATCACTCCAGAGTACCAGGTCGGCGTCCTTACCGGCTTTGATACTACCCACGCTGTTGTCAACATGGAGCATTTTAGCCGGATTCAGGGTAACCATTTTGAGTGCATCTTCTTCGCTCATGCCACCATATTTGATACTCTTGGCAGCTTCCTGGTTCAGGCGGCGGGCCATTTCAGCATCATCAGAATTGATGGCCACATTGAGTCCCACTTTCTGCATGATGGCAGCATTCTGCGGGATCGCATCCAGCACTTCCATCTTGTAATTCCACCAGTCGCTGAACGTTGAAGCGTTGGCACCATGGGCTTTCATCTTATCAGCCACTTTATATCCTTCGAGAATATGGGTAAAGGTATTTACCGGGAAACCGAATTTCTCGGCCACTTTCATCGTGGCATTGATCTCACTCTGCACATAAGAGTGACAGGTGATGAATCGCTTGCGGTTCATGATCTCCACAAGGGCATCCAGTTCCAGATCGCGGCGTACTATGGTCCAGGGATTGGGGGCCGGTGTACCTTTCTTGGCTTTTGCGGCCTCATCCATTATCATCTTCACCTGGTTCTGGTAATCGGAAGCGCGGGTGAAAGCATCGGTCAGTACCTGCTCCACACCCATCCGGGTATCGGGGAAACGGTTATTCCCTTGTGTAGCGGTGGAACGTTTCACGTTTTCACCCAAGGCAAATTTGATAAAAGGATCGGAACCTTTGAATTTGAGTTCCTCATCGGAAACACCCCAACGCAGCTTGATCAGCTGGGTTTGTCCGCCGATGGTATTGGCCGAACCGTGCAGGATATGGGAGCTGGTGACACCGCCGCTCAACTGGCGGTAGATATTGATATCATCAGGGTTCAGGTTATCACCAATACGCACTTCAGATGTAACGCTTTGTCCGCCTTCATTAATGGAAGCGGCAGCAATATGGGAGTGTTCATCTATGATACCTGCAGTAAGATGTTTGCCGGTACCGTCAATCACGCGGGCAGTGGGGTCGCTGAGGTTGGTACCTACCTGTACGATCTTTCCATTCTTAACCAGTACATCGGCGCCTTTCAGTACACCATCTTTTTCATTGGTCCATACTGTTGCATTTTTGATCAGCAGGGTTTCGGGTTTCGGGAGGGTTTCATTACCGAAAGCCAGGAAGGGGTATACCACTTTACCCAGTTGGGCCGGAGGCCGCTGACGGGCAGAATCTGCCTGAATTACCGGTGCTTTGGAGAACGAAGCGGTCCAGGTAAATCCATTTCCTGCAGCATCACGGCCGGAGCCATTCCACACCATACCATTAGCCACACCACTCATAATGGTTTCTGAAGCGCCCGGGCCACGGCCCTGGGTATAACTCAGTTTCACCATCTTCCCATCAAAACTGTATTTACCGGTAACTGTATCCTTGTCTATAAAGGAAGCTACTCCACCATCTTTCAGCTCGAGTGTATACGTTTTTGCGGTGCTGGTACTTAAGGTATAAGTGCCTTTTACATCAAACCAGGCTTCTTCTTTCACACCATATTTTTCGCCCTGTACCCAGTTCTGCAGGAGGGTTGATTTTTCATTGAAGACGGGTCCGGAGGTAATGATAAAATTGGCCAGTTTGCCCGGATCGAGGCTGCCTACTTTGTCGTACACCCCGAGCAGGGTGGCCGGTGTTTTGGTAAGGGCATCCAGGGCGCGGGATATGCTCAGGCCGTTTTCAATGGCCTTGCGGAGATTGGCTGTAAAATCACCCACATTCGCGAGGTCAGCTGTAGTCAGGCTGAAATTGATACCGGCTTTTTCAAATGCTGCCGGGCTGGTGGGCGCCAGTTCCCAATGCTTGAGGTCGTCGAGACCTACAAAACGCAGGTCTGCGGGGTCATCCACATCCATGGCAGCAGGAAAATTCAGGGGAAGGATGAAAGATGCTTTGGTCGCAGCGATCTCATTGATCCGCTGGTATTCATTTTGTCCGCCTTTAATGATATACTGAACCCCGAATTCGTCACCGATCCGGTCGGCGCGGATATCATTCCATTTGTCATTGGCTTCAAAGATCTGGGGGAGCGATTGCTGCTCATTCCAGTATTTAAGTGTCAGGTTCACTCCTTCCTTATCGGCATTGGTTTTATACCAGTTGGCATCCAGATAGGTCTGGCGCAACAATGAGATATAACCCATCATACTGCTGGGATAAGTCTGCTGTGAACTGCCTTTATTGAAGGAGTAATGTGCCGCAGCTTTGTCTTTCACGATCACACTGTTCTCCTTATCATTGGCCAGTGTCACCACAACACCGGTGCCACGGGCAACACCGTCGCGCTGATGGCTCAGTACTGTTCCGAAGCCCAGGTCGCGGAGCGACTTGGCACGGGCGTCATCCACGGCGAAGATGCGGGAAGCATCCACATCGGTACGGATGGCCTGGTTCCAGCCATAGGCCCCTTTCTGGTTACTGGTCAGCTGGGCAGGGCCAAAGAAGTTGAATCCACCCGCAGCGCGCTGCTGTACGGGCATACCATAATCGGTATAAATATCAATGAAGGAAGGATAGATGAACTTGTCTTTACAGTCCACCACAACGGCCTCTTTCGGAACGGCCACGCCGGTTCCTACGGCAACGATTTTCCCTTCCTTTACTACGAGGGTAGCATTGGTGAGGGTGGTCTGCGCATCTTTAACGATCGTGGCATTGGTGAAGGCATAGGTGCCGCTTCGCGGGTCGGCAACGCCATTCACCGGGAAGGTGGGCTGTGCCTGTACCGCCAGTACGGCGAATAAAGCCACCACCATTCCGGGGAGGAATTTCAGTTTTCTCATGTGCGTTTTGCTTTTTGTTGGAAAAAAACGGGAAAGCGATGTTACAGAAAAACAGGAGAAAACGGTGAAAAATTGGATAAGTGGTGAAAACTTTACCTTTGAACCTCTATCAAATGCCTATGCCTGCAGTTCCTACAGTTTCCCGGCCCGATTTCCGCTATACACCTACCATTGACCAGGTGGGTGCTGAAGAGCGGGCATCCCGTTTTACCAAGCGCAGCATCAAGAAAGAAACCAAGCAAGCCGGCCTCCGGCTGGCCCTGAACATGATCGACCTGACCACCCTGGAAGGCAAAGACAGTCCCGGGAAAGTCCAACAACTCTGTTATAAAGCCATGCACCCGCATGATGCCCTTCCCGGACTCCCCACCGTAGCGGCGATCTGTGTGTACCCGACCATGGTGGGTATTGCCAAAAAGGCCCTGGAAGGCTCTGCCATAAAAGTTGCTTCGGTAGCAACAGCTTTTCCGAGCGGTCAAGCACCCCGTGATGTCAAACTTCGGGATACCCGCTATGCTGTTCAGCAAGGTGCCGATGAAATCGATATGGTGATCTCCCGGGGAAAATTCCTCGCAGGCGAATACAATTTTGTATTTGACGAGATAGCCGCTATCAAGGAAGCCTGTGGCAATGCCCGGCTCAAAGTGATCCTGGAAACCGGCGAGTTGGGTACGCTCGACAAAGTGCGCCGGGCCAGTGAGATCGCCATGCATGCCGGTGCTGATTTCATCAAGACATCGACCGGAAAAATCCAGCCTGCAGCTACCATGCCGGTAACCCTGGTGATGCTGGAAGCCATCCGCGATTTCTATTACAGCACGGGCATCCGGATCGGCATGAAGCCTGCCGGTGGCATTTCCAAATCCAAAGCCGCCCTGCATTACCTGGTAATGCTGAATGAAGTGCTGGGGGCCGACTGGATGACCAATGAATGGTTCCGCTTCGGCGCCAGCAGTCTCGCCAACGATGTACTGATGCAGTTGGTGAAAGAAGCCACAGGAGTTTATCCGGGAACAGATTACTTCTCGATAGACTAAATGACAGGTTTACTAAGTTACCTGAGTTTACTAGGTTTACTTAGTTGAAATAAGAATAGAAAGATACCGCTTAATGCAGTCAACTCAGTAAACTCAGACAACTCAGTAAACTCAGTAAACTAAGCTAACTGAAAAAAGTATTTAACTCTTTACCGCATGCCTCCAAAAAAACAAACTTCTCCTGCCCCGCTCCGCTTTAACAGCACATTCCAGTATGCCCCTGCACCGGAGAGCAAGGCTGTTGCCCGTATCGACAAGCAGTATGAACTCTTTATAAACGGGAAATTTGTAAAACCCCGTTCCGGGAAATACTTTGAAACCATCAATCCGGCAACTGAAGAGAAACTGTCTGTAGTGGCAGAAGCCGGCACTGCCGATGTGGATGCAGCCGTGAAATCTGCCCGGACTGCCTATGATAAAGTATGGAAAAAGATGCCGGGATCAGAACGGGCTAAATACATTTTCCGCATCAGCCGCATGATCCAGGAAAAAGCCCGTGAACTGGCCGTGATCGAAACACTGGATGGCGGCAAGCCCATCCGTGAATCCCGCGACATTGATATTCCCCTCGTGGCCAACCATTTCTTTTACTATGCCGGTTGGGCCGACAAGCTGGACTATGCTTTTCCTAACCGTAAGCCACAACCGCTTGGCGTAGCTGGCCAGATCATCCCCTGGAACTTCCCCCTGCTGATGGCCGCCTGGAAAATCGCACCGGCCCTGGCCTGCGGCAATACCGTAGTGCTGAAACCGGCAGAAACGACACCGCTCACAGCCCTGAAACTCGCTGAGATCATCCAGGAAAGCGGCTTGCCGGAAGGCGTAGTAAACATACTGACCGGAGCAGGGGCAACCGGTGCCGCACTGACAGCTCATCCGGATATCAACAAGATCGCCTTCACCGGCAGTACAGAAGTAGGTAAGCGGATCATGAAAGCCACAGCGGGTACAGCTAAAAAACTGACCCTGGAACTGGGTGGCAAAGCGGCCAATATCATTTTTGAAGACGCTCCGCTCGACCAGGCCGTGGAAGGGATCATCAACGGCATCTATTTCAACCAGGGCCATGTATGTTGTGCCGGTTCACGGCTGCTGGTCCAGGAATCCGTCTATAAAACCGTTTTGCGTAAACTGAAAGACCGGATCGAAACCCTGATCGTAGGCGATCCACTGGATAAGAATACCGATATCGGTGCCATCAACTCGCGTGGCCAGCTGGAGACTATCCGTAAATACATTGCACTGGGTAAAAAAGAAGGAGCCGATATGTACGAAAGTTCCTGCGCTTTACCCCGCAAGGGATTTTTCTGCCGCCCTACCCTGTTCACCAATGTTTCTCAAAGTCACCGTATTGCGCAGGAAGAGATCTTCGGACCGGTACTGGCCATTCAGACCTTCCGCACCGATGATGAAGCACTGGAAAAAGCAAACAACACACCATACGGTTTAAGCGCCGGTGTATGGACCGATAAAGGCTCCCGCATTTTCAATATGACCACCCGCCTGCGTGCCGGAGTGATCTGGGCCAATACCTATAACAAATTCGATCCTGTTTCCCCCTTTGGTGGTTACAAAGAAAGTGGATTCGGCAGAGAAGGTGGCATTGCGGGCCTGAATGCGTATTGCACGTTTTAACCGTTTCACGATTGAGGATTCACGATTCACGATATCAAAACTGAAAATCATTATTCATGTCGCAGCGGCTATCTATACTCAAAACCTACAAGCTCTACATCAACGGCCAGTTCCCCCGAACGGAATCGGGCCGGTACTTTACAGCACGCAACAAGAAAGGTGAAGCGCTTGCCAATATGTGCCAGGGGTCCAAAAAGGATTTCCGGGATGCCGTAGTGGCCGCCCGTGCTGCCTGGAAAGGCTGGAGCGGCAGAGCAGCATTTAACCGCGGACAGATCCTTTACCGCATAGCGGAAATGCTGGAAGGCCGCAAAGCGCAGTTTGTAGAAGAGCTCATGCTGCAGGATGCCAGCCGCGCAGCAGCAGAAAAAGAAGTGGAAACCAGTATAGACCGGCTGGTCTATTATTCCGGCTGGTGCGATAAATACCAACCCTTGTTCGGAACGGTAAATCCTGTGGCTTCCCCGCATTTTAATTTTTCTGTTCCGGAATCTTCAGGAGTCGTTGCTGCCATTGCACCGCAAGACAGCAGCCTGCTGGGACTGGTTTCTGTGATCGCTCCCTTAATTGCCGGCGGCAATACCGTGATCGTGGTGGGCAGCGAAACCCTGCCCCTTTGCGCCATTACATTTGGAGAAGTGATCCATGCTTCCGATGTACCCGGTGGCGTCGTGAATATCCTTACCGGATCACCCAAAGAACTGGTGGGTGTGATGAGCACCCACATGGATGTGAATGCCATCGTGTATTGTGGCACAGATCCTGCTGTAAAACAGCAGATCCGGGAAAATGCCGCCACGAATGTAAAGCGGGCCCTGATCTACGACGCCATCAACTGGAAAACGGAAGCCGGCCAGTCGCCCTACTTTATCCTCGATGCCCAGGAAATCAAAACCACCTGGCATCCGGTGGAAAGTGGCAATGCCGGAGGAGCTAAATATTAAGGCAGGCTGAAGTTTTGCATAATACGTATACCGTTTATTACCTTTAACTACAACACCATGCGTAACCTTTTCCTGATACTACTTCTGCTATCAGCTGCCCTGCGGGTTGCTGCGCAGGACAGTTCAAGACTGGTGGTGCATAAAGATCCGCGGCTCGACCAGTTGGTGAAAAAGACCATTGAGATCAATGAATACAATACCCGGGAAGCCCGCCGCTTTGTGCCCGGTTTCCGTATCCTCATCATCAATACCAACGACCGCAACAAGGCTAATGAAGCCAAGGCCCGCCTCTACCGGAATTTCCCTGAAGTGAAATCCTACCTGGTCTACCAGTCGCCTTTCTATAAGCTTAAAGCCGGCAACTACCTCAGCCAGAAAGAAGCCGAAGATGCTTTAAACCGACTGCAGGTCGTCTTCCCCGCCAACCTCTATATCGTTCGTGATGTAATTGAAGTGAATCCGGATAAGTCGGGAGAGCTGGAAAAGCAGTAGAAAAAGAAGAAAAAAGACAGAAGAGAAATGACAGAAGACAAAGGAAAAGAAGCAGAGATGCGTTAAATCCGCTACATCATTTTTTCTTTTACCTTTTTACTTTTCTCTTCTGTCTTCTGTCTTCTTTCTTTTATCTTTATAGTATGACCGCCCTCTACCAACGCATCCGGGAAAAAGCGCAGCAATACCACCAGGAATTCATTGGTGTCCGCCACCATCTGCACGCGCATCCGGAACTCAGTTACCAGGAATTTGAAACCTCCGCCTATATCCAGCAACAACTGAAGCAACTCGGAATACCTTTTGAAGTGAAAGCCACTACAGGAGTTGTAGGACTGATCAAAGGGCAAAACCCTGATAAACGTATCGTAGCCCTTCGTGCAGATATTGATGCCTTGCCGATCAAAGAAGCAAATGAAGTGCCTTATAAATCCACCCGTGATGGCGTAATGCATGCCTGCGGCCATGATGTACATACCACCTGCCTGCTGGGTGCCGCAAAGATCCTGAATGAACTCAAAGCGGAATGGGAAGGTACGGTGAAGCTGATCTTCCAGCCCGGTGAAGAAAAAAATCCGGGAGGGGCCAGTCTGCTGATCAAGGAAGGCGTACTGGAAAATCCCAAACCTTCGGCCATCTTCGGATTGCATGTGCATCCCCAACTCGAAACCGGGCGCCTGAGTTTCCGTGGTGGACAGGTCATGGCATCTGCCGATGAAATCTATATCACCATCAAAGGCAAAGGAGGGCATGCTGCAGCACCGCATGCTACTGTCGATACGATTCTGGTGGCCTCCCACCTGGTGGTGGCCCTGCAGCAGATCATCAGCCGGAATAATAATCCCCTCTCCCCTTCCGTACTTTCCATCACGGCTTTCCAGGGTGGCTATACCACCAATGTGATCCCGAGTGAAGTCAAACTGATGGGCACCTTCCGCGCACTGGATGAAACCTGGCGCTTCAAAGCCCATGAACTGATCCGTAAACAGGCTACAGCACTGGTGGAAGGCATGGGAGCCGAACTGGATCTGCATATAGATGTGGGCTATCCCTCCGTATTCAATGAAGAAAGCCTGAACGAAAAAGCCCGGAAACTGGCCGAAGCTTATGTGGGTGCTGAAAATGTAGACACCACTGAAATGCGTATGGGCGCTGAAGACTTCGGCTATTATACCCGGCAGATCCCGGGATGCTTTTTCCGCCTGGGCACTGGCAACAAAGTGCGAGGCATTGGTGCCGGCGTGCATACACCCCTTTTTGATATTGATGAAAATGCCATTGCGATCGGTATGGGTATGATGGCGCTGATGGGAATAGAAGGCTGAAAAGAGTAGTACGTTTTACGTTCTCATAAACAACCAATATGAAACAATTCACCCTCTCCCTCTTACTGGGATTCCTCATCGTTGCTGCCCAGGCCCAGTTGCATTACGAAAAACAGGAATTCTTCATCACCATGCGGGATGGTGTGAAACTGAATACCGTGATCTGGGCTCCGAAAGAAAATACGGATCCCCTGCCTTTCCTGCTGCTTCGGACACCCTATGGAGTCAGCGAAACGGGCACTCCCGACAAATCATCGTATACTGCCGATCTGGCCAAAGAGGGTTATATATTTGTTTATCAGGATATCCGCGGCCGCTATAAAAGTGAAGGCGTTTTTGAGATGCAGCGCTTCAGCCGCGATAAAAAAGATCCAAAAGCCATTGATGAAAGTTCCGACACCTGGGACACGATCGACTGGCTGCTGAAAAATATCAAAAACAATAATGGCAAAGCTGGCATGTATGGGATCAGTTATGATGGCTGGACCAGCGTGCAGGGTGCCCTTGATCCGCATCCGGCATTAATTGCAGTATCGGAACAAGCCACTCCCGCCGATATGTGGCTGGGCGACGATTTCCACCACAACGGCGCCTTCCGCCTCAGCTATGGCATGGAATACGCATTCATGGAAGAAGCGTCCAAAACAGATTCTCTCTTTCCCTTCGGCCAGTTCGATCTCTATAACTGGTACCTGAAACTCGGACCGCTCTCAAATGTCAATAAACTGCACTTTAAGAATACCATACCCACCTGGAACAATTATGTAAAGCATCCCGATTATGATACGTTCTGGTGGAAACAGGGTCTGGGCTCCCGGTTGGATTCGCCGAGGGTATATATCCAGCATGTGGGTGGCTGGTGGGACCAGGAAGATCTCTATGGACCTCAATCCGCATACTCGATCCTGGAGAAAAAAGACAGCAGGCATAGAAATTACTTCGTAGCAGGTCCATGGAACCATGGCGTTTGGGCAGGTGGCCGGGGTGACCGCCTCGGCAATATCAAGTTCGACAGCGCCACTGGCGAATACTTCCGCAAAAACATCCAGGCCCGCTGGTTCAATTACCACCTCAAAGGAATCGGTGACGGCAATTTTGCTGAAGCCACGACCTTCCAGACCGGCAGCAACCAATGGAAAACCTATTCCACCTGGCCTCCGGCAGAAGCCAGCCTGAAAAAACTCTATTTCCGGGAAAACGGGAAACTTTCTTTCACTGCGCCTGCTGCAGCTGGTGCAGACAGCTATGTATCGGATCCCGCCAAACCGGTACCATACCGTTTACGTCCTATTGAGCAGACTTATGGCCCAGGCTCGCGCTGGTATACCTGGCTCACCGAAGACCAGCGTTTTGTCCATAACCGTCCGGATGTGCTGAGTTGGGAAACCGAAGTCTTGACTGAAGACCTCACTGTAACTGGTAATATCCTTGCAGATCTTTATGCTGCCACTACCGGTTCTGATGCCGATTTTGTTGTAAAGCTGATTGATGTGTACCCTGATGAAGTGCCGAAAGACATCCGCATGGGTGGCTATCAGTTGATGGTGGCCAGCGAAGTGTTCCGAGGCCGTTATCGTAACAGCTATGAAAAGCCGAAACCTTTTACCCCAGGAAAGACCGAACAGGTGAAGTTCGATCTCCACCAGGTGAACCATGTCTTCAAAAAAGGACACCGGATCATGGTTCAGGTACAGAGTACCTGGTTCCCCCTGATCGACAGGAATCCCCAGAAATATGTGCCGAATATTTTCGAAGCGAAGGAAAGCGATTTCATCAAAGCAACGATCAGCATCTCCCGCAGCCTGAACCAGGCATCAGGTGTGGTATTACCGGTGATGCACTGACAATTATTTGACTGCTTCTTTCTCCTTTACCAGAAAGCAGATTTTTTCAGTGGGAGATTCTTCGGGCCAGCCGATCAGTTTCAGCTTGCCTTCCTTGGCTTCCAGCTTGAACAGCATCTTGGCATCGCGGCTTTGCCCGTTTGAATTCATCACGGCATCCGATTTCCATTCGATGGTACCATCAGTATAGTCGGCATTCATCTTGCAATCGGTGCTGGTATTCTTACAGGTAATTTCGATCGTTGCACCGTCGGGAGTAACCAGGTTGAGCAGGATGCTGTCTTTTGAAATCGTGGCATCCGCAGTAAACGGTACTTCTTCCCCTTCAGAGCCATCTTCCTGAAGTGTATATACTCTTTCGATCTTTAATTTGAATTTTTTATCGCACTGGGCTTGTACAGTTATCGCAAAAAGGGCAAAAAATGCAGTGAGCAGGAAGGTTTTTCTCATATATAGTGTTTATTGATATGCTGAAGATAAGGTTAATTTCTGTATATCAACAGCTTGCATAAAAATTAACAAACCTTCGTATCCATGGCTTTTTCGTACCTTGCAGCCCTGATTCCGGGAGCCGATCCAATAAAAAAAACCACCCCGCTCCCCCTTAAACGAGATTTATGAAACAGGAACTCCGTAAAGAACAGGCACTTGAATACCATGCCAAGGGCCGTCCCGGCAAAATTGAAGTCATCCCCACCAAAGAAGCCAAAACGCAGCGCGACCTCTCCCTGGCCTATTCGCCGGGAGTAGCCGAACCCTGTAAGGAAATAGCAGCCAATATTGAAAATGTTTACAAATACACCGCCAAAGGAAACCTTGTAGCAGTGATCAGTAACGGTACTGCCGTACTGGGGCTTGGTGATATCGGCCCCGAAGCCGGCAAACCGGTGATGGAAGGAAAGGGTGTACTGTTCAAAATATTTGCAGACATAGACGTATTCGATATCGAGATCAATGAAAAAGACCCCGAGAAATTTGTACAGATCGTAAAGGCGCTGGAACCCACTTTCGGCGGGGTGAACCTGGAAGATATCAAAGCCCCTGAATGTTTTTATATCGAGAAGAAACTGAAGGAGCAGATGAAGATCCCGGTGATGCACGACGACCAGCACGGCACGGCCATCATCAGTGCTGCCGCCCTGCTGAATGCCTGTGAAATCCAAAAGAAAAAACTCGAGAAAGCCCGCTTTGTAGTGAATGGTGCCGGTGCCGCAGCCGTAGCCTGTATCAAGCTGTATGAATCATTGGGTGCCAAACGGGAGAATATCATGGTATACGACAGCAAGGGGCTGATCCATGAAAGCCGCACCGACCTCGACGACCTGAAAAAAGAATTCATCCATAAAGGGAAGAACCTGACCCTGGCTGAAGGCCTTAAAGATGCCGATGTGTTCATTGGTCTCAGCAAAGGGAATATATTAAATCAGGACATGATCAAAAGCATGGCGAAAAATCCCATCGTGTTTGCCATGGCCAATCCTGATCCGGAGATCAGTTACGATGATGCCACCACCGCCCGCAAGGATGTGATCATGGCTACCGGACGCAGCGATTATCCCAACCAGGTGAACAATGTGCTGGGCTTCCCCTTTATCTTCCGGGGAGCGCTTGATGTTCGCGCCACACAAATCAATGAAGCCATGAAACTGGCTGCTGTGAAAGCGCTGGCTGAACTGGCGAAGACGCCTGTACCGGATATCGTGAACATTGCATACAATGAAAAGAGTATTTCTTTCGGTCCCACATATATCATTCCCAAACCCCTGGATCCCCGCCTGCTCAGCACGGTGGCCCCTGCTGTTGCCAAAGCCGCTATTGAAAGTGGTGTAGCCCAGGCCAGCATCACCAATTGGGAACAATATGCCATTGAACTGAACAAGCGCCTGGGTCTCGATAACCAGATCATGCGCATCCTCAGCAACAAGGCCCGTCGCGATCCCAAACGCATCGTATTTGCAGAAGCCGATAATATGAAGATCCTCAAGGCCGCCCAGATCATCTTTGATGAAGGTATCGGCTATCCGATCCTGCTGGGTAAGGAGAAGAAGATCCGAATGATCGCAGAAGAAAACAATATTGATATCGACAGCCTGCCCATCATCGACCCCCAGAGCGACGACCAGGAAGATAAACGCCGTGAATATGGCAAGCAGTTCTTCAAGAAACGCCAGCGCCGTGGGGTGAACCTCTATGAATCACTCAAGATGATGCGCGAGCGCAACCATTTCGGCTGTATGATGGTGGAAAGCGGTGAAGCCGATGCCATGATCTCCGGCCTTACGAAAAACTATGCCGATACGATCCGCCCTGCCATCCAGACCATCGGCATGGAAGAAGGCGTGCAGAAGATCGCCGGCATGTACCTTCTGCTCACCAAGCGTGGTCCCATTTTCATGGCGGACACTACCGTCAATTTCAATCCAACTGCGGAAGAACTGGCCGATATCACCCTGATGGTGGCCCGCGAAGTACGCAACTTTAATATCGTTCCCCGCATTGCCATGCTGAGCTATTCCAATTTCGGCAGCAGCGATTCGCCTGAAGCCAAACTGGTGGCAAAAGCCACTGAACTGGTCAAGAAGCGCAATCCTTCCCTGATCGTGGATGGTGAAATGCAGGTGAGCCTGGCGTTCAATAAAGACCTGCTCAAGGAGAATTATCCTTTTACTGAGCTGGCCGACAAGGAAGTGAATACCCTGATCTTCCCCAATCTGGCTGCCGGTAACGTTGCCTATAACCTGCTCAAAGAGGTGGGTGATGCCGATGCCATCGGCCCCATCCTCCTCGGATTGAAAAAGCCGGTTCACGTACTGCAACTGGGCAGCTCGGTGCGCAGCATCATCAATATGGCCCTGGTGGCCGTAGTGGATGCCCAGCACAAGTCGCTGCACCCCACACAGGAGATCGTGAAGGCTTCGGAATGGTGGAAAAAGTAATGAAATGTGGCTATGTGACGATATGGCAATGTGCCAATGATGAGTCAGTGAAAACCTGTAATTTCGTTGCATGACCTTATTTACCGAATTCGGCCGCTACCTGCTGATGATCAAGGGGATGTTTTCCAGGCCGGAAAACCATAAAATGTACTGGAAGGAGCTCATGCACCAATGCTCCGAGATCGGTATCGGTTCGCTCGGCATTGTGATGATCATTTCAGTGTTCATGGGTGCCGTTTCTGCCCTGCAAACAGCTTACCAGCTGGTGAGTCCGGTCATTCCCAAATCCACCATTGCCCAGATCGTCCGCGATACGGTGATCCTCGAGTTCGCCCCCACCCTTGTCTGTATTGTACTGGCTGGTGTGGTAGGTAGTAAAATTGCCAGCGAACTGGGCAATATGCGGGTCAGCGAACAGATCGATGCCCTCGAGATCATGGGCGTGAATACAAAAGCCTATCTCATCCTCCCGAAAATACTGGCATCCATGATCATGATCCCGCTGTTGGTGGTCGTTTCTATGGGACTGGGCATCTGGGGTGGCCGCCTGGCTGTGGTCTTCTCCGATGTAATGAGCGCCAATGAATTTGACAAAGGATTGCTCGAATCCTTCCTGGGCTATAATGTGTTTTTCGCCATGGTGAAAGGCTATACGTTTGCCTATCTGATCTCCAGCATTCCTGCATTCTATGGATACCATGTACAGGGTGGCGCCCTCGAGATCGGCCGGGCCAGTACCAAGGCCGTGGTGGTAAGTTGTGTCGCCGTATTATTTGCCGATTATGTACTGGCACAGATCCTGCTCAACAGTTAAACAGCATCCATGATTGAACTGAAAAATATACATAAAGGATTCGGTGACCGCACGGTGATCAATGATGTCAGTGCGGTGCTCGAAGCCGGTAAATGCAACCTGATCATCGGATCAAGCGGCTCGGGTAAAACCGTGCTGATGAAATGCATGGTGGGACTGTTTGAACCCGACAGCGGCGAGATCTGCTACCAGGGCGAAGCCTTCAACAAACTCGGTAAAGACAAGAAAAAGGAGATCCGTAAAGAGATCGGCATGCTGTTCCAGGGCTCGGCTTTGTTCGACAGCCTGAACGTAGAGCAGAATGTAATGTTTCCGCTGGATATGTTCACCACACAAACCCCCGCCGAAAAACTGAAACGGGTCAATGAAGTACTGGACCGGGTCAACCTCAAAGACGCCAATAAGAAATTTCCTGCCGAACTCAGTGGCGGGATGAAAAAGCGGGTGGGTATTGCCCGTGCCATTGTACTCAATCCGAAATACCTGTTCTGCGACGAACCCAACTCCGGTCTCGATCCGCAAACCTCACTCGTTATCGACCGCCTGATCCAGGAGATCACCCGTGAATTCCAGATCACCACAATCGTAAACACCCACGACATGAACAGTGTGATGGAGATCGGCGACCATATCATCTATATGTACAAAGGCAATAAGGAATGGGAAGGCAGCAGCAAGGAGATCATTTTCAGCAAGAACCAGCTGCTCAACGATTTCATCTTTGCCTCTGAATTTCTCCGTGACGCGAAAGATATGCGGATGCTGGAGCAGAAAGGGAAGATCGATAATGACCGGAATATGGACGAGTTGCTTAAATAATGTGGCAATGTGACGATGTGGCAATGTGACAATAATAAATGCCCCATGGAATGAAAAAAGCCCTGATTTCATTTTCCTTACTATTCTGTGTATCCCTGATCACGGCACATGAATTCTGGCTGGAGCCGGAGAAGTTCATGTACAACTGGGGAGAACGCATCAACCTCCGCCTCTTTGTTGGCGAAAATTTTGAAGGCAGCAACTGGACCGGCTCCAACAGCAGCATCCAGGAACTACAGCTGCACCTGAGCGATGCCTCAGACGACCTTTCCGGCTACATCGATTCCACCGCCGGTGATTCCCTCCAGTTCTCCATCTATGATGAGGGCACATATATGGTCAGCTTCCGCTCCACCAATAAAAAAATCACCCTCGAACCGGCCAAATTCCTGGAATACCTGAAAGAAGACGGGCTGGACAATGCGATTGCTTTCCGGGAAGCACACCAGGAAACCGACAGCCTGGGCAGGGAGTATTACCAACGCAGCGTCAAGACCCTGATCCAGGTGGGGGAACAGACCAGTAGCGTTTACAGGAAAGCCACCACCCTCCCCCTTGATATTATCCCCCTCGACAACCCGTACGATATTAAAAAAGGCGGGGGCAGCCGGGGAATCCGGTTTAAAGTACTCTTCCAGCAGCAACCCCTGCCCAACCAGCTCATCAAGGTCTGGCAGCGCCGCCTCGGCGAAACCATCAAGACCGAGCTACGGACCGATGAAAACGGCCAGATCAGCATCCCCGTCTTCCCGGCCGGCAAATGGATGGTCAGCACTGTTAAAATGGAGCGGATCGAAGGCAACCCCGAGGCCCGGTGGCAGAGCTACTGGGGCAGCTGCACCTTCGGATACCAATGACCAATGCCCAATTACCAATTACCAAGGCCCTGTTTCTGGGGATAAAGCCCTGTATTCCATTGGTCATTGGGCATTGGGCATCGGTCATTGAATTGGTAATTGGTCATTGGTAATTGGTCATCGGTTCTTATCTTTGCGAACGTTATGAGCATACTCGTCAATAAAAACTCCAAAGTCCTCGTACAGGGCTTTACCGGTACAGAAGGTACCTTCCATGCAACCCAGATGATCGAATACGGCACCAACGTAGTAGGTGGTGTAACGCCCGGCAAAGGCGGTACCCAGCACCTGGACCGTCCCGTATTCAATACCGTGGCTGATGCTGTAAAAAGCACCGGCGCTGATGTATCCATCATCTTCGTTCCCCCGGCATTTGCTGCCGACGCCATCATGGAAGCTGCTGAAGCAGGTATCGGACTCGTGGTTTGTATCACGGAAGGTATTCCGGTGCAGGATATGGTGAAAGCCAAGAATTTCCTGCTCGGCCGTTCCACCCGCCTGATCGGACCCAACTGTCCCGGAGTGATCACTGCCGATGAGTGCAAAGTGGGTATCATGCCCGGCTTTGTGTTCAAGAAAGGCAAGATCGGTATCGTATCCAAATCGGGTACCCTCACCTATGAGGCCGCCGACCAGGTAGCCAAGGCCGGACTGGGCATCTCCACCGCCGTAGGTATCGGAGGCGACCCCATCATCGGAACGACTACCAAAGACGCGCTCGAATTCTTCATGGCCGACCCCGAAACAGAAGGTGTTGTCATGATCGGTGAGATCGGTGGTGGCATGGAAGCAGAAGCCGCCCGCTGGTACAAAGCCAATGGTAACAAACCGGTGGTAGGTTTCATCGCCGGACAAACCGCTCCTCCCGGCCGTCGTATGGGTCATGCCGGTGCCATCGTAGGCGGTGCAGAAGATACTGCCGAAGCCAAAATGAAGATCATGACCGAATGCGGGATACATGTGGTACAAAGCCCCGCGGATATCGGTGCCACTATGGCTAAGATAATTAAGTGATGTGGAGATAAGAAGATGTGGAAATGTGAAGATGTGAAGATGTGAAGATGAAATACATTTCTGACCACGTTCAACGCTGAATAAACGAAAAAACCTGAACTGCATCAACGCTGTTCAGGTTTTTTCATTTTCACATCTTCACATCTTCACATTTCCACATCACCTACTCCTCCGGCAATAATCCCCCAGCTCATCCCTGCTGCCCTTAAAGGCGAACACATCATACACCACTCCATAATTCTCCCGGTCCACCGTATGGCCATAGGCATATTTCGCCAGGTCCAGTTTATTATTCTCGAAGGCAAAGAGCTGACAGAGTTCCCGCACCTGCATCGCACTGAAGGAATTCCGGTCGATGGTCTGCTTCACGATCTCGAGACGTGAATTCTCAAAATTCTCGCGGCGAAGGGCCTGTTTCAGCATCTCGAAGGAACGGGCATCCATCACGTTGCGGTTATAATCATAACCTCTGCCATATCCATTATCATAACCACGGTTGCCATCCCGGTTGTCGCGGTAATCCCAGTCGCGGTCATCACGGTCTCTACCCCAATGGTCATCACGGTCATCCCGATCACGTCCCCAGCGATTATCGTGGTCGTCACGGTCTCTACCCCGGCGTTTATCGCGGTCATCACGGTCGCGGCCATAACGGTCGTCGCGACGGTCTTCAGTAACCATGGCACGCCCCCAGCGATCGATCATCACAGTAATTGCCGCACCAGGACGGAAGGTCAGCGTATTGAAGTAGAGGTATTCCTTGCGCTTTTTCATTCCAAGGATGCCTTTCCAGAAATCACCTTTGTATTTGACTTCATATACTTCCACCATATGGCGGCCGGGCTGCAGGTTATTCAGCTGCAGGAAACCGTTGCGGTCATCATAGTGACGGCCATCCACCTCGATCCAGATATTGTTGTTACCCTGGTAACTGATCATGAGGCGGGCATCGCGGTAGTCAGCAAAGCTTTTCAATGTCAGTAAAGCGGCTGCTAAAAGTGTACAAATTTTTTTCATAGTTTAAATCCTCCTTGACTATTCAGAATCGAAACGGGTGCCAAAGCTTAATGGCGCTTAGCCAAGATTTCGTTAAAGCCTGGCCGGGCTATTGACTGAATCTGAACAGCTTATCCGCCCAGACAACCGGTTGTGAAAAATCTCCTGTTTCTCATCTAAAGGAAAGCGACATTAATTACCTTGTAAAAAATACCACAGCATGCGTTTCCGCTTACCGATACTGGTGATCCTTTTTTTCAGTACCTTTTCTGTCTGCATGGCACAACCGAATTCATATGACCGCTATTGGAAGCAGATCGATACCCTGCTGCTGAAAGATAAACTTCCGGAGTCTGCAGCGCGGTTGATCGACAAGGTCTATGCCCAGGCCAAAAAAGAAGGCCGGCAGGACCAGTTGCTGAAAACACTGGTCTATCGACTGAGCCTGCTGGCGGAAAAGGAAGAGGACAGCGACCTGCTCCAGATCCGCTTGCTGGAAAAAGAACAGGCCTCCGTTACTGGCACTGGCAAATTCATTCTGCAGAGCATGCTGGCCACTGCCTATAAACACTATTTTGAACAGGTGGGATATGAAATAGGGGACCGTACGGCAACTGTGAAACCTGATCCCAAAAAACCGGAGACCTGGTCGGCCGCCGATTTCCATCGCAAGATCACCCAGCTGTATACGGCTTCCCTGAACGGCGAAGCATTACTGAAAAAAACATCACTGAGCAGTTATGAAGCCCTTCTCATCAAAGGGAATGCCCGCAAGTTGCGGCCTACCTTGTACGACATGCTCGCCCATGAAGCCCTGAATTATTTTGAAAGTGGCCAGTCCGGTCTTTCCGATCCAGAAGCACAATTCGAGATCCGCCAGCCGGAAGCGTTTGAGCCGGCAGCCAGTTATGTCAACCGGAAATTCAATAGCCCCGACAGCCTCTCCCTCCAGCATAAAGCCCTGCAACTCTACCAGCAACTCATCGCCTTTCACCTGACCGACAAAGAGCCGGATGCCCTACTGGATGTGGACCTGAAGCGGCTGGCCTTTGTACACGCAAATGCCGTACTCGATAATAAAGAAGCGCTCTATAAGAACAGTCTCATCCAGCTGACCACCCAATACGGACAGCTTCCCGCTGCCAGCCAGGCCTGGTACCTGCTGGCCAAAATCTACGATGAAGGCATCGATGATGAATCGGCGGAAGCAGAAGAGCTGAAGGCCTTCAAGCGCGACCGGGTAAAAGCCCGCCAGATCTGCGAACAGGTAGTGGCCCAAAAAGAGGAATCGGAGGGTAAATTGAATTGCCGGCAATTACTCGCGGAGATCACAAGGCCGGAGCTCAGCATCCGGGCAGAAAAAGTGAACCTGCCGGGAATGCCATTCCGTGTATTGCTCGGCTATGCCAACACGCCTGTTGTGTATGCCCGAATATTTCAACTGGGTAAATCGGCAAAAGAGATCCTGAAGCAACACCGGTATGATGAAGACACCCTGTTTCAACAACTGGTTACACTGGAATCCATACGGCCCCAGGAATCCATCAACCTTCCTGGAATTGGAGACCACCTCATCCACAAAGCGGAATGGAAAGTGGATGGCCTGCCTTCAGGCGAATACGGATTATTGCTTTCCAATGATCCGGCATTCCGGCCAGATATTGCCGTATTCTCCTTTATCAGTTTTCATGTATCCGGGATCGCCTACCTGAAACAGGCAGATGAATACTATGTTGTTGACCGAAATTCCGGCAAGCCCTTACAGAAAGCCAATGTTCAGGTCTGGTACAGTGTCTATAATGAAAGCAGCCGGGAATACACAGACCGTAAGGGTGAGAACATCATCAGTGATGGTAACGGACGTTTCCGGATCAATCCGCCGAAAACCAAAAACAATAATAACTACCGGCTGGAGATCACCACAACCAATGACCGGCTTGCCCTCGACCAGCAATTCTATATCCAGTCGCAACGGGAAAGCGATCTTCCAACTGATCTCACCTATTGGACCCATATGTATACCGACCGGGCGATCTATCGTCCGGGGCAGACGGTTTATTTCAAAGCGGTTGTACTGCAATCTCCCGAAGGAAAGAGCAACCGGAAAAAACCGGCCACCGGATTCCGCACCACAATCATTTTACAGGATGCCAATGGATTGAAGATCGATTCCCTGGATGTGACTACCAACAGTTTTGGTTCCTGCTCCGGCAAATTCAACCTGCCCGCGGGTAAACTCAATGGACGATTTAATATTGTTGCAAATGGTATAGGACTTTATCATTCCATCAGTGTGGAAGAATACAAGCGCCCGAAATTCTCCGTTGAACTGAAGCCGCTGACCGGCACGTATAAACTCAATGAAAAACTGGAAGTAAACGGAAAGGCCCTGGCCTATGCCGGCAATGCCATCAGTGGCGCCAAAGTGGTGTACCGGGTGGAACGCAGCATGCGGAACCGGATCTACGATCCGGTGTACAGCAGGGGCTGGGTGGCTTATCCACCCCTGTTCCGCTATGGATTTGTATCCAACAGCAAAGAAATCGCACATGGTGAATTGACAACTGCGGCTGATGGCAGTTTCCGGATCCCTTTCACTGCAATAGCTGATGCCAAAGTGGATAAGAAATGGCAGCCGGTCTTTGCGTTCACTGTGTATGCAGATGTGACTGACATCAATGGTGAAACCCGCAGCAGCACCTATACCCTGAATATTGGCTATACCGCACTGCAGCTGGACATTGACCTCACGGGAGATCTGCAAGCTGCAAGCTTTACTACCATTCCGATCCGGGTCAGCAACCTCAATGATGAACCACAGACTGCCGCCGTTGATATAACCTTTGCTGCCTTGCAAGCGCCCACCCGGGTCTTCCGTGATCGCTACTGGGATGCACCCGACCAACACCTCTATACGGAAAAAGAGTACCGGAATTGGTTCCCGCTGGATCTCTATGCCGATGAATACAATACCGGTAAATGGCCGGTAAAAACGATTACGTTGTCGCTGAAAGACAGTGCAACAGGCAGCAATGGGATTAAATTGCCCCGCAGCCTTCCTGCAGGCTGGTATAAACTGACCGCTTCCACCACCGATGCATTCGGGGAGAAGATCACAAAATCCGTTGACCTCTTGCTGACCGATGAATCGACCAGTGGCCTTTATCAGGAGATCAGTCTTGTTCCGGACAAGACTACCATCAAGACAACTGAAAACTTGTCGCTGAGCAAAAGAACCAATGTTGATTCTGTCTGGGTAATCCTGGAATCTGCATTGTCAGGCAAACCAGAAAACCGTTTTGAAACCTGGAACGGCACCAAAAATCAAGCCTTGCCGCTCAGCACAGCCGATGCACCGGAACTGAAATGGTCGGCTATTGCCATTAAAAACAACCGCGTACTCAGAGCCGGAGCTGAAGTAACCGTAATCGATCCGGAAAACGAACTGGATATTACCGTAAGCACCTGGCGCGACAAATTGTTGCCTGGCGCTAAAGAAAAATGGAAACTGCAGTTAAAAGGTGCAGGCAAAGACAAACTGCTGGCAGAAGTGCTGACCACAATGTATGACCGTTCATTGGACCAATACCGTCCCAATTCCTGGAATCCGCCCTATCCCTATTTTGCTAATCAAGGTCTGAATGTTTATGGTGAGGATAATGGATTTACGGAAGAACAAAGTATCGAACCGGATCATTACGATTATGCTGGTGGCTGGTTTTCAATTTATGATGAGCTGCTCTACCAGCCGGACCGCCAACCGAACTGGTGGATCCGGCCTGAAACAGATATACTTAAATCTACTTCAGGGGTATTGGTAGAAAGGTTAGCTGCGACGCGAATTGGAGTAGTCCAACAGGCAGGAGTTAAAGATGAGGGAGTTGAATACAGTATAGCGGCCAATAATGCTCACGAATTGGAAGACGGCAATGACTTCAGCTTCAGTCCTTCCCCAATAAAGAAAAAAGAATCCAATAACAATCCAGTCACTCCCCGCACCAATTTCAACGAAACCGCTTTCTTCTACCCGGCCCTCTATACCGACAGTACAGGTGCAGTAGAACTGAGTTTTGAAATGCCCGAAGCACTGACCTCCTGGAAATGGATGGTGCTGGCGCATACCCAGCAACTGGCCACTGCCTTCCTGGAAAAAACTGTTGTTACACAGAAAGACCTGATGGTGCAGTCCAACGCCCCCCGCTTCCTGCGCGAAGGCGACCGGATGGACTTCAGCGCCAAGATCGTGAATATGACCAGTCAGGAACTGACCGGGCAAATAGAACTGCAGCTGGTGGATCCGGAAAATAACCAACCCGTCGATGGCTGGTTCCGCAATTTCTTCCCCAACCAGTATTTCACCGTACCCGCCAACGGATCGGTGCCGGCCAGCTTTACCATTGAAATTCCCTTCCAGTATAACCGTCCCGTTATCGCCCGGCTGATTGCCCGCAGCGGCAATTTCAGCGACGGCGAAGCCATTACTATACCGGTGGTGAGTAACCGCATGCTGGTGACGGAAAGCCTGCCCCTGGTCATGAACGGTAATGGCACCAAAACCTTCAGCTTCGAACGCCTGAAAAAAGCAGCGGAATCGGAAACCCTGAACCACCATAGCCTTAGCGTGGAATTCACTGCCAATCCGGTCTGGTCGGCTGTACAGGCCCTGCCCTACCTGATGGAATTCCCTTACGAATGTGCGGAACAGTCCTTCAATCGCTATGCCGCCAATGCCCTCAGCACCTGGATCCTCAACAGTAATCCGCGCATCAAAGCGGTGGTGGACCAATGGAGCGCCTATGGCGCCGCCGCCCTGCAATCCAACCTGCAACGCAATCCGGAACTCCGTTCTGTACTGTTGGAAGAAACCCCCTGGGTGATGGAAGCCCAGAGTGAAGAAGCCCAACGCAAACAACTGGCCGACCTGCTCGACCTGAAAAAAGCGGCTGATGCCCGCAGGGCCCTGCTGCAACAATTGCAGGAAATGCAGCTGTCGAACGGCGGCTTCCCCTGGTTTGAAGGCGGTCCCGATAATACCTATATCACCCAGTATATCCTCACCGGTATCGGTCACCTGAAAAAACTGGGCGTACTGCCCAAAGACGAAGCTGCATTGGATGCCATTATCCGCAAAGCCCTGCCCTATCTGGATGCCCGCATTTTCGAGCAATACAACACGCTGGTGAAACAAAAAGCGAAGCTCGCCGAGCAGCAACCCGATTATTATGCGCTCCAGTATCTCTATATGCGCTCCTTCTTCCGCGACCAACCGATCGATGGAAAACTGCTGAAAGTTTTGAACTACTGGCGCGGACAAGCCGCACGATTTTGGCAAAAGCAGAACAAATACGGACAGGCCATGATCGCCCTCGCGCTGTTCCGCAGCGATGACGTGAATACAGCCACCGCCATACTCCGCTCCCTTGAACAGCAATCCCTCTACACCGAAGCCACCGGTCGGTATTGGAAAGACTTCGCCCGTTCCGGTTATTATTGGTACCAGGCCAATATCGAAGCGCATAGCCTGCTTACCGAAGCCTTCTGGGAGATCCGCAAAGACCTGGCCATCGACCGCGATCTCAAGATCTGGTTGCTGCGCCAGAAACAGACCACACACTGGCCCACTACCAAAGCCACGGCGGAAGCCTGTTATGTATTGCTGGCGACGGGACAGGAGAACTGGGTGAACAGTACCCCGACAGCCAGCATCACCCTGGGCAGCCAGCCCCTCAAAACCAAGGCGGCTGAAGCCGGCAGCGGTTATATCAAAGGCAGTATTGATCCGAAAACGATCAAACCGGCCATGGGCGATATCACCGTTACCTTATCGGGTGTTCAGGGACAGTTTGCACCGCCCGCCTATGGCGCCGTATACTGGCAGTATTTCGAAGACCTGACCGCTATTACCCCTGCCGCCACGGGCATACAGCTGAAAAAGCAACTGTTTGTACATGTGAATACCGAACGCGGACCCATACTCAACGAACTGAAAGAAGGCGAATCCCTGCATGTGGGCGATAAAGTAAAAGTGCGCATTGAACTCCGCAGCGACCGCGACCTGGAATTTGTGCACCTCAAAGACATGCGCGCGGCCAGCCTTGAACCGGAAAATGTACTCAGCGGCTACAAATGGCAAGGCGGACTCGGTTATTACGAAAGCACCAAAGACGCCTCCACCAATTTCTTCTTCGACCGCGTCCGCAAAGGCACCTATATTTTTGAATATACCCAGTTCGTTACCCATACCGGCACCTTCAGCAATGGCGTGAGCACCGTGCAATGCATGTATGCGCCGGAGTTTACGAGTCATAGTGAGGGGGTGAAAATTTCAGTTGAAAGTAGCCAATAACAGTAGCCAGTAGTCAGTAGTACAAATCATCATCCATGTATTTCTTCTGGCTACTGACTACTGACTACAGGCTACTATCTTCTATCTTTGCATCATGACCACCGACCTCCTCCTCATCGGTCAGGGTATCACCGGCACCTGGCTCAGTTATTATCTGGAAAAATATGGAGTGCCCCATCTCGTAATAGATGCCTTCAAGGAAAATTCCCCTTCCCGTGTGGCTTCGGGAGTGATCAATCCCATCACGGGCCGCCGCATGGTAAAGACCTGGCGGATCGACGAATTACTGCCTTATGCTTGGGATGCGTATACCGAAATGGGGGCCACCATGGATCAGGTTCCCGTACGGAAAAGCCGGATCATCGACCAGCATCTGACACCACAAATGAAACTGGCCTTTGAAGACCGCATACGCGAAGAGCCCCAATATGTGGCACGTCCACAGAACGAAAACGATTATCTGCCCTTTTTCCATTATGAGTTAGGCTATGGTATTATTGAACCAGTGCTCCTGCTCGATATTCATGCGGTGCTGAACCACCGGAGCCGGCAACTGGAAGCAAACGGTCAACTGATCCGGGAAAACTTCGACTGGAATCAGGTTCAGATAAAAGAGGAAGGCATCCAGTATGGAGACATCACCGCAAAGCATATCATCTTTTGCGATGGCGTCAGTGCCTTCACCCATCCCTTATTCAAGAACCTGCCCTTTGCGGCAAGCAAGGGAGAAGCGCTCTGGATCGAAGCACCTGAATTGCCTGGAGATGATTTGGTTAAAAGAGGAATGAGCCTCGTACCCTGGTCGCCCGGCGTATTCTGGGTGGGCTCCACCTACGAGTGGGAATTCGAAACGACGGAACCGACCCAACAATTTTACACACAAACGGAAGCCCACCTGAAACAATGGCTTAAAGTGCCCTTCCGGATCGTTGATCATAAAGCGGCTATCCGTCCGGCCACGCTCGAACGCCGGCCTTTTGTAGGCTTTCATCCGCTCGAAACCCGGGTAGGCTTATTCAATGGTATGGGTACCAAGGGCTGTTCCCTGGCGCCTTTCTTTGCGCGGCAGTTTGTATTGCATTATCTCCAGAAAGAGCCGATCTATCCGGAAGCAGACCTCAAACGCTTCACCAAAGTGCTGAGCCGCAGTTTCAGTTAACGGATGCAAATCGCCGGGGTTCCCTATTTTTGCCCGGATTCCCTAAACCAATACGAACTGCTGATGAGCACAGGTAATATGTATGCCATTCCGGCCCGCTTCCGGAAAACAGAAAACCTCCATATTGTATTCTGGCTGTTGAAAGATGTGAGCTGGGCCCTGTTCTGGAAACCCATCGGACTGGCCATGCTGGTGCCTACCATGGCCGTAGCCATACTCATTACGTACCAGACCCGGAAACTACTCTCTGAATTATTCCATAACCTCGCCATCGTATTCTGGATCTCGGCCAATGGCTACTGGATGATCACCGAATTCTTCTGGCCCGAACAGGAATCCCTGCGTTTCTATACGGCCATCCCCTTCAGCATTGGCTTACTGTTCATCGCCACCTATTATCTGGTGATCCTGCCTAAAGAAAAGAAAAAGGAACGGCTGGTTACGGTAAGTATTGAAGTGCCGGAATCCACTGTAAAAGCAGCAGAGGAATAAGTTTTACGCTGCTACCCGCTGCACATTCACCACCACAATAGGATCCTGCCGCAACAAGGATTTCATCGCCTGGTACAATTCCGGCAGTTCATGCCGCATCCGGATCGGGTTCTCGAAAAAGAGCTCTACGGATACCGCCCAGAATTCGTGGTAGTTTGTTCCTGCATAATCACCCAGTATATTCTTGCGGCCATATTGCATGGATTCAAAAATGGGGCGGGCCACTTTGGAGAAGTTTTTGAATTCCTTCTTGAAATGTTTATCCTCTTCGGTCTGTGTAATAAAATTGACATAGGTGAGTGCATGACCCATTTCGTGCAGTCCCACGTTGCAGTTAGCGGTAAGGCCATGGATGCCTTTGAGGAAATTATCCCAGCTTAAATAAATACCGCTGTGATCCACATGCCCCTGGAAGGGACGGGAGTAAAAGCCGTAGTGGTAATCATCTTTCATGACAAAGATGTTCCGGAAATAATTCAGCATGAATTTGTCCAGCCCGAAGGTGAGCTGTATGGCAGCCGCACTGATCAGTACCGGCATTTCCGGGCGCTCTTCCACTTCGATATAGGTGAATTTCTTGGCGCGGTGAAACAGGTAGGTGCGGAACAGGAATTTCCGCTGGTCGGCCTTGCTGAGGCGGTTATAGTACCGCATATGCGGCGCAACAATGGAATGATAATAATTTTCGAGGGTCAGGAATTTCCGGAACTGCTGATTCATCCGGTATTTACTGATCGCTTCCAGTACCGGCTGATGCAACAGGATGATCCCAAGCACTACACAAAATGTAAAAACAATTTCCATAAGGTCCATTTTTCTGATGCAGGTACGACGGAACAGGTCCACATGGTTTTGCAGAGAAAAATGGATACAGAAATGGCTTAAAAATGGAAACGATCAGCGGTTTTGCTTCAGGGGATCTTGGTACGGATGGCAGGGGTAGTGTAAGTTGGAACCAAAATAGTGAGAATAGTTTAAAAATGAAAGCCGGGAGGCTAACTTAATTTTCAACATTTTAATAGGCTATCTTATTCATTTTCAATTGCTTTCAGAATTTTGCCGGGGATCCGGGGATCCTGATTTAACAGATCCATCAGGGCCTGGAAGAGGCCGGGGTGGGAAATCCGGAAGGCTTCAGGCCGTTCAAAGAACTGTTCCACACAAACAGCCCAGAATTCATTGTAATTGGTAGCGGCATAATCACCCAGAAAAGGCGATGGATTTTCTTTCAGGCTGTTGAAGACAGGCCTGCCGGTTTTGGAAAACGTAAAGAACCGCTTTCGGAATCCTTCATCCACACCCTGCATCTCCACAAAATTGACATAGGCCAGGGCATGTGCCATTTCATGCAGTCCCACATTGCTGCCGTCCGTATAATCAGCATAGGCCCGCTCAAAATGACTCCAGGAGAGATAGATCCCGTCGCTGCTCACATGCCCTTCAAAGGGTACATTGTAGAGGCCGTAGCGGTAATCCGATTTCAACACATAGATCTCCGTGAAAAACTCCAGCTCATAGGTCTGTAGCCCAAAGGTGAGTTGTACCGCAGCAGCACTGATCAGTACTTTAGCCCTTTCCTCTTCCTGCATCTCTACAAAATGGAAGTTCTTGGTGGCCAGGAACCGGAGCACCCGTTGCTGAAACACCGTTTTCAACTCATAGGAAAGCTTGCGGTAAAAGGGATTATAGGCTTCCAGCCAGTGCCGGAACTGGATCTCCTGTCCCTCCAGTTTGCTGAGCCGCATCTTTTGCAGCTTTTCTTGCTGCCAGGTACGGAACCGGGTAACCATGAGGATCACCACTACTACTCCGATAATAAAGAAGAGGTCTGTATAATCGTTGCTGGTGGCAAGGACGGGTTCTCCGCTCATTTCAGGCGGAACAGCTATTACAGTGTCACCAATGGTTATGGTCAGGGAATCTCCGGGCATAGGGCGTTCAGGTGGCTTAACTGCTTAAAAATACGGGTTTTAGGCCAGCCTGTCCAGTCTTGGGTAAAACGCCCCTTTTCAGTTACCTTTGCCACCGCTTAAAAACACCCGGAACATGTACAGAACGCATACCTGTGGAGAATTACGCCTGAACCACCAGGGTCAGCAAGTGACCCTTGCCGGATGGGTACAGACCGTACGCAAATTCGGCAGCATCACTTTTGTGGACCTGCGCGACCGCTATGGTATTACCCAGCTCCTTTTCGGAGAATCGCTGAATGCCCAGCTGGATGCCCAGCCCCTGGGTCGTGAATTTGTATTACAGGTGAGCGGAACAGTTCAGGAACGGACCAATAAGAACCCGAATCTGGCCACCGGTGATATCGAGATCGGTGTTACCGCCTATACCATACTGAATAAGTCAGTCACCCCGCCCTTTACCATCCAGGATGATACCGATGGCGGCGATGACCTGCGGATGAAATACCGCTTCCTCGACCTGCGTCGCCAGGCCGTCCGGAAAAATCTGGAACTGCGTTATGCGGTTAACCGCAGCGCACGGAACTACCTCCATGAAAACCAGTTCATGGATATTGAAACGCCTTTCCTGATCAAATCGACACCCGAAGGGGCGCGCGATTTCGTTGTGCCTTCGCGGATGAACCCCGGACAATTCTATGCCCTGCCCCAGAGTCCGCAGACCTTCAAGCAACTCCTGATGGTAAGTGGCTACGACCGCTATTACCAGATCGTGAAGTGTTTCCGCGATGAAGACCTGCGGGCCGACCGCCAGCCGGAATTCACGCAGATCGACTGCGAGATGAGCTTTGTACAGCAGGAAGATATCCTGAATATGTTCGAAGGGCTCGTAAAACGCATTTTCAAAGACGTCAAGAATATCGACTATACGGAAGCGGTAGCCCGGATGAGCTGGGAAGAAGCCATGTGGACCTACGGCAACGACAAGCCCGATATCCGCTTCGGCATGCAGCTCTGCAACCTGAAATTCCCGGGCCATACTTTCCCCGGCAGGGCTTCATCCAGTGCACTGATCGATGGCGCCAATTTCAATGTATTTGACAAAGCGGAGACTGTGGTGGCAATTGCCGTACCCGGCTGCAGCGAATACACCCGCAAGCAGACCGACGAACTGACGGAATGGGTGAAGCGGCCGCAGATCGGCATGCAGGGATTGGTCTTCATCAAATACAATACCGACGGTACCCTGAAAAGCAGTGTTGATAAATTTTATGCAGAAGACCGCCTGAAAGCGATTGCTGATGCTGCAGGGGCCAAAGCCGGCGACCTCATCCTGATCCTGGCCGGTGCAGAAGAACGCACCCGCAAAGCCATGAGCGAACTGCGCCTGGAAATGGGCAAGCGCCTGGGCCTGCGTAAGGACAATGAATTCAAATTACTCTGGGTACTCGATTTCCCCCTCTTTGAGTACGACCCTGAAGAGAACCGCTGGGTAGCCCGTCACCATCCGTTCACTTCTCCCAAGCCCGACCAGATCAGCGTGATGATCGGCAACGATCCGAAGATCGCCGATGCAGCCCGTTACCTCGAACATCCCTATGCCAATATCAAAGCCAATGCCTACGATATGGTATTGAACGGAAACGAGATCGGTGGCGGATCCATCCGTATCTTCCAGCGCGACCTGCAGGAGAAGATGTTTGCTGCACTGGGTATGAGCGAGGAAGAAGCACTGCACAAATTCGGCTTCCTGCTGGGAGCTTTCGAATATGGTGCCCCTCCGCATGGTGGCATTGCGTTCGGCTTCGATAGGCTTTGCTCCATTTTAGGTGGCAGCGAAAGCATCCGCGACTTTATCGCATTCCCGAAAAACAACAGCGGCCGTGATGTGATGCTGGATGCACCTTCTTCGATCGACGATAAACAAATGACCGAACTGCAGATCCGTTCCACTGCCGGCAACTGATCTGGATAAACCATTGCTTATGCCCGCTGGCTGGCGCTTGTTTCGTGCACTCTGCTTTTTCCTGCTCTTGGCATCAGGACTGGAGGGCGTATTTTCGGTTATCCGTTTATTTTATGGTAATTTCAGTGCAGCACTTCTGGGGATGATTGTATATACCTTACAATACCTCTTCCTGCTGATGGGCCTCTCCCTGCTGAACAACCAGTATCCCGATACTGATCTGAAACGGGAACAGAAATCACGCTTCAACCTGCTATTCGTCCTGAATTTCATGGTGATCAGCTATTTCTTTGCCCGGCTGCTTACCGAATACCGCACTACACTCCCCCTGCTGAAAGCCCAGGAGAGCGGCTCCGTCAACCTGCTGCTGGCTGGGTACAGCCTCTATAGCGCAGTTTTTATTTTCCTTGGACACCTGTTATTCCTCTATGGCATGTTCAGGCTCCGGAGAAGTCTGCACGCCAACAGCTTAAACAATCCGGATCACGCACTGGATGCTCCCGAATCCTGAACGATGACGGCCTTTTCCTGATTTTAACAGATTTTCTTTTCCGGAATTGCGAATTGATTCTACTTTCAAGGTACCAATCCCCGTTGTATGAGATACCTTATCTGCAGCCTTCTGCTCCTCGGCCTGTTTTCCTGCAACAAAAAGACCAACGAATGGGAGCAAGCCAAAGTGATCCTGGACATGGCTTATGGCCTCGACCCCCAGCAGAAACTGGACCTCTATCTTCCCGAAAACAGATCGACTGATTATACCTCGCTGATCGTTCTCATTCATGGTGGTGGCTGGACGGAAGGTGACAAGAAGGATTTCACCCCTTCTGTTACCGAACTGCAGAAACGCTTTCCTGCAGCTGCAGTAGCCAACCTGAATTACCGGTTATATAAAAACGGCACCAACCTGTTTCCGACACAGGAAAATGATGTGCTGGCAGCCATGAAAGCATTGAGCGACCAAAGTGCAGTCTTGGGTTTTAATGCAAACTCGGTTGCTTATATCGGTGCCAGTGCCGGCGGACATCTCGCATTACTTCAGGCCTACAAAAATACCTACCCGGAAAAAGCCAAAGCCGTAGTTTCCTTTTTCGGTCCCACGGAACTCATTTCCCTTTATAATAATCCGCCGAACCCGCTGATCCCTCCGTTACTGGCCTCTTTAACCGGTACCACACCCGGAAACAATGTATTTCCCTACCGGATCAATAGTCCGGTTGAGTATGTCAATAATTTCACGCCCCCCACCCTCCTGTTCCATGGCGGACTGGACATCGTGGTGTCCCCCTCCCAATCGGAACTGCTGAAACAGAAATGCATCAGCAGCAGCGTACCGGTGGAATACTATTTCTACCCTACGGAAGGTCATGGCTGGACCGGCGCCAACCTCGACGACTCCTTCAATAAACTGGAAGCGTTCCTGAAAAAATACGGGCTCTAAGACTTCTTGCCCTGTTGTAGCTGAAAGAAAACAATTGTGCCGAAAAGCAAAACGAGAAGTATCGTTACAAAATAGAAAAGTCCGATTGAGGGTTCCCGGTCTTTGCCTTCACTGATGGCCGTAGCGCAGTCGCGCAGGTGATTCGACAATCCCGGCACCGGCGCCTGCTGGTTGCGAACGTCCTGGTAACATTTCATCGCCTGCCGGTACCAGCCTTTCCGTTCATAAGCCAGCCCTTTCAGGAACAACTGGTTTAATGCTGCCGGAACCGGGTGAAAGTTGTCAGGGAGGAATTCGCGGATCACGAAGGAAGGTATGGCAAAGTTCATACCGGGTGCCAGGGCACGGGCATTATCATCCAGGCTGCCGAATGTTGTGATCCCTATGAGTTCGCCCGCTTCATTGCATACCGGGCCACCACTATTACCATGATTGATGGCTGCATCCATCTGAAGTACCGGCCAGCCATTCCGGGTCTTCTTCCAGGCACTCACCACACCACGGGTTAGCGTAGGATCAAACTGGGAACTTTCCGACAGGTATTCATTCTGTACTACCGGTACCGGATATCCGTAAACAAACACCGCTTCACCCACATCTGTTTGCACTGCCCCGGCAATCGGGATCATAGGAAGAGTATTCCCATCTTCAATTTTCAACAGGGCTATGTCCTTTCCGGGCATGGCTTGTCCCTTCCGGACAATAGTCGCCGCAAAAAGCTGCGCATAGGGGATCCCCGACTGGTTTTCACGGCTCACCACCACTTCAATTTTCTTGTCCATTTTTTCGAGCTGTATCGGCACCAGGCTGGAATACACATTGGCAAATGTCCGGTTCAGCTGCAAGCGCTGTTCATCGGTGAACTTGATGGCCCAGGCACTCTGCATGGCATTGATATGGCTCTGGGTAATGGTTTCAAATGCGGAAAGGATGAAGCGCCGGCGGATATAGTCTTCCCCCTCATCCACTACATGGCAGTTGGTGAGTATATACCCATCCGGAGAGATCAATACACCCGAACCACTGGCCACTACTTTCTCCTGGTGACGGAAATACCGGAAATCGTTGCTGAAATAACGGGCGGGTTGCTTTTCAAAACTACGCAGTACAATATCAAGCTGCTGTGCCGGGGTCAGAAAAATACTGTCGGCTTTCAGTTGCTGGATGGAATCGAGGAGCTGGTTGAGCCGGTTGCTGTTGATGTGCACACCGGGCACATTCACTTCTGCCGCTACTGTAGTCTTGATATAGACCACTGCCGGCCGTACCGCACTGTATTGGAAATGGGCCGTTTGCGCCGGAGCCGTCAATGTACAGCAGCCCAGCAGGATAAGGTATATAATACTGCGGCAGTAAACCATGCTTTTTAAATGTGAAAAAGGTAAACTTATTGTAGTATTGCTGGTAAAATTACGCAAATGCCCGCCACCAGCCCGCTTGCGGAACGGATGCGCCCCGAAAAGATCGAAGACCTCGCCGGTCAGGAACACCTGACCGGGCAGGGCAGCATGTTGCGTACCGCGCTGGAAAAGGGAAAGATCCCTTCCATCCTGCTCTGGGGTCCCCCCGGTACCGGAAAGACCACCATAGCCAATATTATAGCCCATACCCTGCAGGTGCCCTTTTATACACTCAGTGCCATCAGCAGTGGGGTGAAAGAGGTACGCGAAGTGATCGAATCAGCCAGGCACGAATCCAATGCTGTGCTGTTCATTGATGAGATCCACCGGTTCAACAAAGGGCAGCAGGATGCCCTTCTCGGTGCTGTAGAGAAAGGTGTAGTAACCCTGATCGGTGCCACAACTGAGAATCCTTCTTTTGAAGTCAACAGCGCCTTGCTGAGCCGCTGTCAGGTATATGTACTCAAACCCCTGGAAGAACAACACCTGGTTACCTTGCTGAAAAAAGCCCTTCAAACAGATGAATACCTGAAGTCCAGGAAAATTGAATTGAAGGAGACTGCTGCACTAATCCGGCTCAGTGGGGGCGATGCCCGAAAATTGCTGAACCTCCTGGAAATAGTGTGTGATGCAGCGAAAGACCCTGTGGTCATTACTGATGAACTGGTGCTGAAAGTTGCCCAGAAAAAAGTGGCATTATACGACAAACAGGGAGAACAGCATTACGATATCATTTCTGCTTTCATCAAATCAGTACGCGGCAGCGACCCTAACGCAGCCGTATACTGGCTGGCCCGTATGATTGAAGGCGGGGAAGACGTCCGCTTTATTGCCCGGCGCCTGCTCATTCTTGCCAGTGAGGATATCGGCAATGCCAATCCGACTGCCCTGGTACTGGCCAATGCCTGCTTTGAAGCGGTCGACAAGATCGGCTATCCTGAAGCGCGGATCATCCTTTCGCAGTGCACTGTCTATCTGGCTACCTCACCCAAAAGCAATGCTTCCTATATGGCCATTGATGAAGCCCTGGCCCTGGTAAAGCAGACCGGCGACCTGCCTGTGCCCTTGCATATCCGCAATGCCCCCACCCAGCTCATGAAAAAAATGGGTTACGGCCAGGACTACAAGTATGCCCATAATTATGAAAACAACTTTGTAGACCAGGAGTTCCTGCCCGATGCCATCAAAGGGCGGAAACTCTATGAACCCGGCATCAACGCAAGGGAAGAAGAACTCCGGCGTTTCCTGAAAGCCCGCTGGGGCGGGAAATACGGGTACTGATATACCTTTATATATATACTACATAAAAAACTGTATGGCTGCTATCACCTGGACCTGCAAACATTTTGATGACCTCTCCACCCGTGAGTTGTATGCCATTATCCGGCTGCGCAATGAGGTTTTTGTAGTGGAGCAGAATTGTGTATTCCAGGATGCAGATAACAAGGATTTTTATGGCTGGCATCTCATGGGCTGGCAGAACCGGGAGCTTGTGGCTTATACGCGGTTATTTCCCAAAGGCGTTTCGTATAATTACGCATCCATCGGAAGAGTCGTTACTTCCCCTACTGTAAGAGGCAGTGGAGCCGGACGAGAGCTGATGCTTGAATCCATTAAAAAACTGCAGGAGATCTGGGGCAAACAGCCTATCCAGATCGGTGCCCAGCTCTACCTCCGGAAATTCTATGAAAGCCTTGGTTTTCAGCAGATAAGTCCTGTTTATCTGGAAGACGGCATTGAGCATATAGAAATGCTTCTTACCCCTGCATAGGTACAATTACCTGAAGGTCAATATGCTTAAAAAATAATATCCACACCGCACACAAAAAGATATCTTTTCAGCGTTTCTTGTATGTATTTCCCGTGCGCTATATATTAGCCCCTGGAATCCAATGACCATCTGAAAACTAAATCTAATATCTCATGAAACAAAAGCTACACACTTTTGTGTGGAGAGGATTGACCGCGTTAACCTTCACGGTACTCTCAACGCTGAATGCTTTCAGCCAACCGCTTGAAAAAGCTTCCTTCTTCGAAGCTGGCATTACAGTAGCTCCTTCTAACTTTCTCGGTGACCTTGGTGGACATTACGGAAGAGGTACGACCTTCCTGAAAGACAACAATTTCCCGATGACGAAAGTGATGTTTGGTGCCTTTGTAGCCTATCACCCCACCGAATGGCTCGGTTTCCGTTTATCCGGAAATATTGGCAATCTCGAAGGAGATGATGCCATCATCAGTGGTAAAGGTGGCCTGGAAGAAGCCCGCAAACTCCGTAACTCGAATTTCCGCTCCAAACTCGCTGAAGCTTTTGTAGCAGCAGAAATTTATCCTACAGTATTCTTCGAATACGAGCCCAGCGATATCTTTCATAAACTCCGCCCCTATGGTATCATCGGTGTAGGTGTATTCCATTTTAACCCCCAGGGAACTGATCCCAACAACGGAAACTGGGTGGACCTGAAACCGCTGCGCACAGAAGGTCAGGGCATGGCAGAATTCCCCGACCGCAAGGAGTACAAACTCACACAGATCAATATTCCGATGGGCTTTGGCGTGAAATACTTCCTGAGTGAAAAAACTGCGCTCAGCCTCGAGGTGATCCACCGCAAAACGTTCACCGATTATATTGACGATGTAAGTACCACTTATATTGATCCTGCACTCTTCTATAACTACATGCCACTGCAGCAGGCACAGCTTGCGCAACGTATGGCTAATAAGTCTTTGCTGCAAACCACAAATACACAATGGTTTGATGCAGGCGACAAACGCGGTACGCCCACCAACAATGATGCGTACTATTCCTTTGGCTTTAAACTCAGCATCCGCCTCGGCAGTGCAAGCGACAACCGCTGGAGAAACAGCACCCGTTGTCCGGTGCGCTTCTGATCCGGAATGTTTGACATAGATTTAGTTTGATCCGTACCCTTTTTTTAAACCTGTCTTTTTTTAATCCAAAAAGACCGATATGAAAACTACAGTACCCAAGAGATTTCCCCTGTGGGGAACCGCTGCCCCGCTGGCTGCTTTGATCAGCATCTGCCTGATCACCGGCGATATCCAGGCAGCACCATCAGGTGTACTGAATGCTTTCAGCACCCTTATCCCGAACGACACCATCCTTGTCCAGAAACAGCAAACCAGCAAAAAACACCGCATCCGGCTCTATCCGAATGCCAATCATCAGGTGCTTTTCTTCAGCGCCTCCGGTGAAGAAGGAAAAGTGTTCCAGCTATTTGTATTCGACATGGAAGGTAAGCTGATCAAGCAGGTGAATATCCGCAACCGGCAAACCACCGTGCTGAACAGCATCGACAAAGGCAATTATATCTTTGAAGTTTTCAGCGACGATGAACGGATCGAAAACGGCCAGTTGATCGTCAAGTAAAATATTAAATGCAAAACCAATAAGCAGCAGGGAAATTAGTAGAATCTAATATCCGGTTGAGTCAAAAACCTGATCCGTTCCCTATTTTTCAAGTACCCAAGTAAACGATTTTATTAATCACTCCCTGCACCCGCTTATTGGATCAACAGATTCTGGTTTCCACCCAGTATCCTCAGCAGCCGACGATGAAGAATTGCCGGCTGTTTGTATTTGAAGAAGTAGACAGTAGTCAGTAGACAGTAGTCGGTAGACAGAAAAGAGAAAAGCTGTATCTTTATACGCTTACTTTATTCACGATTCACGATTCACAAAAAAATCTCAGCGATCTCCCTCCAGTCATTCACCCTCCGGTAGCCTTCTTCCTTCAGGTTATGGGGTGCGGTATATAAATAGGTATTCCCTTTGAAATGCTGCAGGTGCCTGCTGTGGTCATCAATCATATGGTCGCCGTATACCAGTTTCTTGTCGCCCGTAAGTGCCACCTGCCGCCAGCTCAGGAAGGGGAAATGCTCGCCCAGCCATTCCAGTTTATCTTTCAGTGAATTGGGGAACTCCATGGCAGCAGATACAATGAACAATTCGTATTTGTCATTAATGGCTTTCAGTACGTCCTGGCTATGGGGCATTACCGGCAAGCGTCGGAAAAAGCCGGGTTCAAATAGCCGCTGGCGGATCAATGGCCGGTGTGCTTCAGGAAATGCCGCCAGCCAGGAGCCGGATTCCATTTTTTCCATTTCCACTGTACCGCCATACGTTGCCGCATACCAATGCAGCATATCGGTCAGTGGATCAGCAATCACTTCATCCATATCAACGATCACCCGTTCCATGCAGTTCTGGTTTTAAGAATTGAGCAGTATGGCTTTCCCTGCAACTGAGCAGCTCTTCCGGCGTACCTTCAAACAGTATTTTACCGCCGCCATCACCACCTTCAGGGCCAAGGTCAATTATATGATCGGCTACTTTGATCACATCCATATTATGTTCAATAACCAGCACGCTGTTACCCCGGTCGGTGAGCTTATAAAGCACGTCGAGCAGGTGCTGGATATCTTCGAAATGAAGGCCAGTGGTAGGTTCATCCAATATATAGAAGGTCTTGCCTGTATCCTTCTTCGATAATTCGGTAGCCAATTTCACCCGTTGCGCCTCTCCCCCGCTCAATGTCACAGCACTCTGACCAAGGGTGATATAACCCAGTCCCACTTCTTCCAGCACTTTGATCTTGCGGTAGATATAAGGTACATTCTGGAAAAACTCCACAGCCTCTTCCACGGTCATATCGAGCACATCACTGATGGATTTGCCCTTGTAGCGGATCTCGAGGGTTTCCCGGTTATAGCGTTTGCCCTGGCATTTTTCACAATGCACGTATACATCAGGCAGGAAATTCATTTCGATCACCCGCATACCGCCGCCTTCACAAACATCACAGCGACCGCTTTTAACATTAAAGGAAAAGCGCCCGGCATTATACCCGCGGATCTTGGCTTCGGGCACCGCGGCAAACAGGGTACGTATATCAGTGAAGAAGCCACAATAAGTGGCAGGATTACTACGGGGCGTACGGCCGATCGGGCTCTGGTCGATTTCAATGACCTTGTCAATATGCTCCAGTCCCTTGATACCACTGTATTCCATAGGCGTCATCCGTGAATCATACGCATGCTTCGACAGGATGGGATACAGCGTTTCATTGATGAGCGTGGATTTGCCACTGCCGCTTACGCCGGTAACCACGATCAGTTTGCCCAACGGAAATTTTACGGACACATTCCGGAGGTTATTGCCTTTGGCGCCTTTCAGCTCCAGGAATTTCCCATTCCCTTTGCGCCGCTCTTTGGGTACCGGAATGGAACGATGCCCGTTCAGGTAACCAGATGTAAGGGTATCCAGTTTGAGGAGATCCTGCGGATGGCCCTGTGCTACCACACGTCCTCCGTGATAACCGGCTTTGGGCCCGATATCCACCAGATGATCGGCAGCCAGCATGATATCCTTGTCATGTTCCACCACCAGCACACTGTTGCCTATGTCCCGGAGGTTCTTCAATGCTTCGATCAGGCGGTGGTTATCGCGCTGGTGTAATCCGATACTGGGCTCATCGAGGATATAGGTAATACCCTGCAATTGTGAACCGATCTGCGTAGCCAGGCGGATACGCTGACTCTCACCGCCACTCAGTGTTTTTGAAGTCCGGTTAAGGGTCAGATAGGTCAGTCCCACATCCAGCAGAAACTGCAGGCGGTCTCGGATCTCTTTCAGCACATCGCGGGCAATGGTCTTCTGCTTATTGCTGATCCGCAATTCGATGCCATCCATCCAGGCAGCGAGATTATCGAGATTCATATTGCTCAGCTCGGCAATATTCTTATGGTCCACTTTAAACCAGAGGCTTTCCTTTTTCAGTCTTGCACCGCCACAGGTATCGCAGGCCCGCAATAACATGAATCCTTCTGCCCATTCCCGCAGCCCTTCACTGTAGCCATTATGGAACCAACGCTTCAGCATGTTTACAATACCTTCATAAGGACCTTCCGGATTGAACTGCTGGTCCTCGGTATCCCCTTCGGGTTCGGTTCCCTCTTCATTACCATACAGCAACAGGTTCAAGGCTTTTTCAGAAAGCTTTTCCACGGGAACGGTCAGTGATATCTTATGCTTTTTGGCAAATTCCTGTACCTGACGGTATACAAATGCCTCCCGTTCCTCTCCTAAAGGTGCTATCCCCCCCTCGCTCACCGATACGGATCTGTCCGGTAGCACAGCTTCCATATTGATATGAAACATGGTACCCAGTCCTTTGCAGGAGGGGCAGGCTCCGTAAGGCGAATTGAATGAAAACGTATTGGGAGAAGGCTCTTCGTAGCTTATACCGGTATCCTCGCACATCAGCAGGCGGGAATAGGATACCAGTGCAGCAGGCTGCTTTCCTTCGGCTTCCACTTCCACAAACATCAGGTCTTTTCCGATCTTCAGCGATTGCTGCACACTCTGGCTGATCCGCACCTTGAATTCATCGGTTACTTTCAGGCGGTCGACCACCTGTTCAATATCGTGGATCTTGTAACGGTCTACCTGCATCTTGGGGACCAGGTCTTTGATCTCTCCATCCACCCGCACTTTCAGGAAACCTTTTTTCCGGATCTCCTCAAAAAGTTCGCGGTAATGACCCTTGCGGCCACGTACCAATGGTGCCAGGAGGGTGATCTTGCGCCCGGGGAATTTTTTGAAAATATTCGCCACGATCTCCTCCTCACTCCATTTAACCATCGGCTTGCCCGTATTATAGCTGTAGGCATCGCCGATCCGGGCAAACAGCAGGCGCATGAAATCGTAGATCTCGGTAATGGTACCAACAGTGGAACGGGGATTTTTATTCGTCGTTTTCTGTTCAATGGAAATAACCGGGGAGAGTCCGGTGATCTTGTCCACATCAGGCCGCTCCATATCGCCAATGAACTGGCGGGCATAGGCACTGAAACTTTCCATGTACCGGCGTTGGCCTTCGGCATAAATGGTATCAAAGGCCAGGGAAGATTTGCCACTGCCACTGATACCGGTGATCACCACCAGCTGGTTCTTGGGAATGGAAATATCTACATTCTTCAGGTTATGCACCCGGGCGCCAAATACTTCGATCTGCTCCCGGTTCGGAAAGGCTTCCGGTTCGGAGGCCGGTACGACCACTGCGGGATGCTTCTTGCTGCTCTTTGCCATAATGATTGGGGAACTCCAAAAATACGAACTCCGGCTCATCAGGGGGGATTCTGATCGCTATTTTTTACCACACAGGCATATAGACAATATCTGGCCAGCCAGGGGGAAAAGACCATTTAGCAGTACCCCGCATTTTCTTCTCCCTTCTACCTTCTTCCCTCTACCTTCTCCCTTCTACGCCGAATTCCGCCCCGCATTGATGATCCCGAAAGAGCTCCGGATCACCAGCTTTTCGTAATTCTCCTTATCCGAAGCAGGAGCCATCCGGGCTTCCAGTTCACGGATCCGGGTCATGGCATATTGCTGGATGGTGGTAAGGGGTAATACGATCCGTTCCCGCATCTGGACAGACAACTGTTCAACAGGATAGCCCGACATCAATTCATTACTGCCCGATAACTGGAGCAGATAGCGGCGGGTCAGTTCGTATTCATTATGGATCCGGTTCCAGATCGGCCCGAATCGGGGATCATCGGCCAGATGTGCGGTCAGGGGGAAATAGCATTTCTTCATGGCCATCTCACAGTTATCCATCAGGGTCTTGAAGAAAAGGGATTGCTGGTACAGGGTCCGCACTTCCTGAAGGCGGCCTTTCTGGTCGAGCTGCTGCAAGGCAGTACCCACGCCATAATAACCGGTAACATTCTGTTTCAGCTGGCTCCAGGCGCCAACAAATGGAATGGCACGCAGGTCTTTCAGGCTCAGCCGGGCTGAACCGCCCCGCTTGGCCGGGCGGCTGCCGATATTGGTTTCGCTATAAAACTTCAGCGGACTTACCTGGGAAAGATAATCCAGGAAAGCCGGATCATCGCGCAGGCTTTGGTAGGCCCGGAAACTTTCTTCTGCCAGCTCAGCCAGCAGCAGTTCTTCCGGCTCCTCCAGGGTCTTTTCTTTTTGTGAAAACAGTTCGTTACTGATCCCTGCATTCAGCAGCTGTTCAATATTGAACTGGGCCGATTCAATGGTACCGAAATTGGAACTTACGGTCTGTCCCTGAACGGTCAATTGGATTTCCTTATTGGAGATATTCCGGCCCATGGAGGCATAGAACTTATGCGTTTTACCTCCACCACGTGCGGGAGGACCGCCCCTGCCATCGAAGAAGACCACATCAATATCATACTGGCGGGATAATGCAGTCAGGGTTTCCTTGGCTTTGAAAATACTCCAGTTTGCCATCAGGTAACCGCCATCTTTCGTTCCGTCCGAAAAACCGAGCATGATCGTTTGCCGGTTATTCCGCCGCTGCAGGTGTTTGCGGTAGCGGGCATTGGAATAGAGGGTTTCCATCACTGCGCCGGCCTTCTTGAGATCATCAATGGTTTCAAAAAGCGGCACGATGTCAATATTCAGCGCTTCCTGCTTCCAGCCACAGAGGCCGAACAGGCCAAACACTTCGAGCACATTCAGTGCACTGTTACACTGGCTGATAATATAGCGGCTGCAACCATCTGCCCCGTTATATTGCTGGATCTCACGGATGGCCTTGATCGTTTGGAGGGTGTCTTTCACAATGCCGTCTTCAAACACATGGGTGCCAATATCACTTGAAGCAGCAGATAATAACTCCATGCGTTCCGCCTCTGACAAGGAGGAATAATTCTCCGGCAATAATGCGGTTTGCCGGGCAACAGCATCCAGTACGGTATGATGCACGGAACTGTCTTGCCGGATATCCAGCGCAGCAAAGTGCAATCCGAATACTTCCACACGGCTGATGAGCCCGTCTACCAGCGGCAGGAAGAGGCTGTTATGCTGGTATACGATAATATCCCGGATCTTATTCAGGGTGGCGAGTATATCCGCTTTGGTGATATTGGTGCGCTGGCCCGGAATAAAGATATTACTGTACAGTTGCTGTTCCAGTTCATTCAGCAGGCTGTCAACACCTTTGAATGTAAGCCGGCGTTTCAGTTTGCGGACATCCAGATAATAACACTTGATAATGCCTCCACGAAGGGCATCAGCCACCTGAAGCGTTGTGGCCGCCGTTACAAACGGATTGCCGTCACGGTCTCCACCTGGCCAGAAGCCCATCTGTAATACCGGATGCGCCGGGTTCAGGGCAAAGGGGAACTGCGACTTGAGCGAATGGATGATACGCCCGGCAGCCGGATAGAATACATTCTCCAGGTACCAGATCAGGCTCACTGCTTCATCATAAGGTGTGGGCTTCTGCTTTTTCAGGAAGGGGGTTTTGCCCAGCTGTTGCAGGTATACGTTGATCTGCGCGGCATTATTTTCAGAAAGTGCCTTAGACAGGTCGTTGATGATACCCAGTACGGCACCAGGATAAAACTGAGTGGGGTGTGCGGTCAGTACCAGTCGTACTGAAAAATCGTTCAGCTTGGCTGTGAGTGCCTCCATTTTACCGCTTTGCGCCACTTCAGACTCCAGATGTTTCAGGGTACCCATGCCATTCATATCCTGCACTTCGCGGAATGCCGCATCTTCCAGTGCATCAAAGAGTACAACCTGGCGCTCAACATACTGCACAAAACGGAACAGCAGGTCCAGCTTTTCCTGATCCTTGCTATACGTAGTATGTTTCTGGAAAAACTCCTCGATGATCTCCACCGGGCTCAGCCGGCGTTTATAGCCTTCTTCACAATTATTCAGGAGCAGCGACAGCAAAATACCGGTCTTCTCAATGCGGTGAAAGGGCAATGAGGTGAAAAGGCTGTTATACAGCTGGAACTTGATGGCCACGAAATTGCGGAACTGCTGCAATCCCCGGGTTGGCGGTTGATACATAATAACAGTGATTAAATAGCGAAAATCACAAGCAAGCAGTCCGCTAAAAGTACGATAAAATCCCGTTTCCATTAAAAATAATAGGCAACTAACGCTTGTTATATGGGGTGGGGCGATTACTTTAGCGTCCTCAATGAAAGGACTCCGCTCCATATTAGTTTCCAGCTTTGCCACAGCTCCTGCTGCCGGCACAACTACAATCATTATTACAACCCGTTAAGGGTTGTACAGTATCATATTATCCCCCTGGGCGTTTCTGCTGACTGCTTGCTTCCAAAGATTTTAAAACATTCTTTTCATCAAACTATCCTTTCACAAGGACCCCTCCATTATGCAGGTGCTAAAATTCGGCGGCACTTCTGTCGCCAATGCGGAAAACATCAATAAAACCGCAGCTATTGTACTCGAAGCCGCCAAAAAAGGCAAAACCCTGGTTGTTGTATCCGCCCTGGGTGGTATTACAGATACGCTACTGGCTGCTGGCACGCTGGCTGCAGCAGGTGATGAAACTTATAAGGAAAAGCTGCAGCTGATCGAACAGCGGCACCTGGAAGCCGTCAAAGCCCTGGTTCCGGTTACCCACCAGAGCAGCCTGCTCAGCCTGGTGAAAAAAGCCTGTAATGAAATAGAAGATATCTGCAACGGCATCTTCCTGCTCCGTGAACTCAGTGCACAGACCCGCGACCGGATCATGAGTTATGGCGAACTGCTTTCTTCCCAGATCATCACCCACCGACTGCGTGAACTTGGTGCCGATGCAGCCTGGAAGGATTCCCGCGAACTGATCCGCACCAATTCCCGGTTCAATAATGCATCGGTTGACTTCGCTTATACCAATTCGGTAATAAGGCAGTTCTTCACCGAAGCAAAAGAGGCTCTTTTTGTGCTGCCTGGATTTATCGCCTCCAATGAACAGGGAGTTACCACTACCCTTGGACGGGGTGGATCCGATTATACCGCCGCTATCTACGGTGCCGCCCTTGATGCCGCTGCAGTAGAGATCTGGACCGACGTGAGCGGCATGATGACCGCCGATCCGCGCTGGGTACCCAATGCCCGGATGATCCCGCAGATCTCCTACCAGGAAGCCATGGAGCTCAGCCACTTCGGCGCCAAAGTGATCTATCCCCCTACCATACAACCGGTGATGAAAAAAAATATCCCCGTATGGATCAAGAACACGTTCGCACCAGCAGATTATGGAACCCTGATCGAAAAAGATGCCCATAAAAATGGCAGCAGTGTACGGGGTATTTCCAGCATGAATAAAATGGCCCTGCTGAGCCTGGAAGGCAGCGGCATGGTGGGCATCCCCGGCTTCTCCAAGCGTCTTTTTGAAGCGCTGGCTGCTGAAACGATCAATGTAATCCTGATTACGCAAAGCTCTTCCGAACATTCGATCTGTGTGGCTGTGGAAGAAGCAGCTGCCGATAAAGCCAAAGAAACAGTAGACCGAGCCTTCCAGCATGAGATCGAAACCGGAAAAGTGGATCCCCTGCAGATCGAAAAAGAACAATCCATCCTCGCTCTGGTTGGCGATAATATGAAAAGCCATCCGGGCATTGCCGGAAAAATGTTCCATGTGCTGGGTCGCAACGGTGTGAATATCCGTGCCATTGCACAAGGCTCATCAGAACGGAATATTTCTGCAGTTATAGCCACCCGCGATGTACGTAAGGCGATCAACGTTTTACACGAAGCCTTCTTTGAAACCACCTACCGCCAGGTCAATCTCTTTGTTGCCGGTGTGGGCAATGTAGGCAGCAAACTCCTGTCGCAATTACAGCAACAGCGCGAATACCTCCAGGAACAGCTACGTCTCCAGGTTAATGTTGTGGGAATCGCCAACAGCCGCAAGATGCTGTTCCGTGAAGAGGGGATTGATCTTTCCCGCTGGAAAGAAGACCTCGAAACAGCAGAAAATATGAGCCTGACAGATTTCGTGGAGCTGATCCGTAACCAGAACCTGCGCAATTCCGTGTTCTGTGATGTAACCGCCAACGAAACGGTTGCCGGCGTTTATGCCAGTCTGCTTGAAAAGAGCATAAGCGTGGTGGCCTGCAATAAGATAGCAGCCTCTTCCTCATTTGCGAATTATAAAAAACTGAAACAACTGGCCCGGGAATACAATTGCAGTTTCCTTTTTGAAACCAATGTAGGTGCCGGCCTGCCGGTTATCGGAACACTGAACGACCTGCTCCGTACCGGCGATCAGGTCAACCGGATCGAAGCTGTGTTGAGCGGCACCCTGAATTTCGTCTTCAATAATTATGATGGCAGCCGCAGTTTTGCCGAAGTGGTGAAACAGGCCCAGGATGAGGGGTATACCGAACCCGATCCCCGCCTCGATCTCAGCGGTACCGATGTAATGCGTAAGATCATGATCCTTGCCCGTGAAGCCGGTGTACAGATCGAAATGGATGATATCACCAACGAAAGTTTCCTTCCCGAATCCTGTATGAAAGGATCGGTTGCTGATTTCTATGTTGCGATGGGCAAGGAAGAAGCCCATTTCAACGCCTTGTATAAAAAAGCAGCCGCAGAAGGAAAGAAACTGAAATTTGTGGCGCAATTTGATCAAGGCAAGGCGAAAGTGGGACTGCAGCATATTGATCCGGCACATAACCTCTATCACCTGTATGGAAAAGACAATATCGTGTTGTTCTACACCAACCGTTATCCCGACCAGCCGCTGGTAGTGAAAGGGGCTGGTGCCGGTGCAGAAGTAACTGCCAGTGGCGTTTTTGCCGATATCATGCGCGTTGTAAATGCATAACCTGAATTATGGCCACCAAAGTCACTGTAAAATGTCCGGCTACTGTAGCCAACCTGGTCTGCGGTTTTGATGTACTCGGCATGTGCCTTACTGAACCTGCCGATTACATGGACATCAGCCTGCTCAACGAACCTGTGATCCGGATACGAAGTAAGGACGGCTACCCGCTCCCTGAAGATCCGGCCCAGAATACAGCCGGTGCACCGCTGATCGAAATGCTTAAGGAAGTGGATGCCTCCATCGGCTTTGAAGTACTGATCGACAAGCGCATCAAGCCGGGCAGCGGACTCGGCTCCAGTGCTGCAAGTGCTGCCGGCGCCGTGGTAGGGGCTAATGCCCTGCTCGGCAACCGTTTCAGCAAGGAAGACCTGCTTCGCTTTGCGATGTTTGGTGAAAAAGTGGCCAGTGGCGTGAAACATGCCGATAATGTAGCCCCCTGTATCTATGGTGGCATTACATTGATCCGTTCGATCTTCCCGCTGGACGTGATCAGCATTCAGCCACCCCCGCTCTATGTAACTGTTGTTCATCCGCAGATCGAAGTAAAAACCTCGGATGCCCGCCAGATCCTGCGCCGTGAAGTGCAGTTGAAAGATGCCATCCGTCAATGGGGCAATATCGCCGGACTTGTTGCAGGTTTCCTGCAAAAGGATTATGCGCTCATTGGAAGATCACTCGAAGATGTGATCATTGAACCCGTCCGCAGTATCCTGATACCGGGTTTTGATGAGGTGAAAACACGTTGCAAAGCCTCCGGCGCTCTGGGGGGTGGCATATCCGGAAGCGGTCCCTCGCTTTTTATGCTCAACAGTGAAAAAGCGATAGCCGAAACCAACCGGGATATCATGGAAGAAGTATTTACCAGTCTGGGTATTGAAAAACACACTTATGTCACCACAGTCAATACCCAGGGTGTGGAAATCGTTTAAGTATTACCTGCCACTTTAAAAGTTATCATGAAATATTTCAGCCTCAACCGACAATCACCAGCAGTCAGTTTCAGGGAAGCCACCATCTTAGGCCAGGGGCCGGACAAAGGGCTGTATTTTCCCGAAACCATACCGCAATTGCCTGCCGGCTTTATCAACCAGCTGGAACACCTGAGTAATGAGGAGATCGCGTACCGTGTGATTCAACCCTATGTGGGAGACGAAATACCTGAAGCTGAACTGAGACGGATAGTAGCCGAAACCGTAAACTTCCCCCTGCCCCTGAAACATATTGCCCGCCATGTCTATTCCCTGGAATTATTCCATGGCCCCACACTGGCGTTTAAGGATATCGGGGCACGTTTCATGAGCCGCTGCCTCGGGTATTTTGTAAAAGACAGCAAACGGAAAGTAACGGTACTGGTGGCCACATCGGGTGATACCGGCGGTGCAGTAGCGGCCGGATTCTATGATGTGCCAGGTGTGGAAGTGGTGATCCTGTATCCCTCCGGCAAAGTGAGTCCGGTACAGGAAAAACAACTCACCACACTGGGAAAAAATATCCGCGCGCTGGAAGTGAAAGGGAGTTTCGACGACTGCCAGCGCCTCGTAAAGCAGGCTTTTGCAGATGCGGAGCTGAAGAAAAAACATTTTCTTACCTCTGCCAATTCCATCAATGTAGCCCGCTGGCTGCCCCAGCAGTTCTATTATTTTCTGGCCTGGAAACAGTCGCCGCATAAAGACCGTCCGCCGGTAATTTGTGTGCCCAGCGGAAATTTCGGGAATATCTGTGCAGGGATCATGGCATGGGCTTCCGGACTTCCGGTAAGCCATTTCATTGCTGCTTGCAACGAGAACGATACAGTAACCCGCTACCTGCAATCCGGCAATTGGGAGCCCCGTGAGGCAGTACCTACTTTGTCGAATGCCATGGATGTGGCACTGCCCAGCAATTTTGTACGGATACTGGAAGTTTTCCGGCAGCAGTTACCCGAAATCCGGAAAATGCTGTCGAGCGTAAAAGTTTCTGATGCCACTACATTGGAGGTGATCCGGTATGTAAAAGCAGAAAGCGGCTACCTGCTGGATCCTCATGGCGCAGTTGCATATGAAGCACTGGTACATTATCTCCAGCAGCATCCCCAACAATGGGGGTACCTGCTCGAAACTGCTCATCCGGTTAAATTTCCGGATGCCATCCTGGAAGCAACAGGAGCGGAAGTGGCTATTCCGGAAGACCTGCTTCCCTTATTACAGAAGGAAAAAGTGGCTACCCTTATTGAACCCGAATATGAGGCATTCATTGCCTGTTTGTAATAAAAAAAGCCAGACCTGTAGTCTGGCTTTTTTGATCAGTTTCACAACCCTGCCAATTCAAGGCTTTTCTTTTTCAGTTTGCGCACTTCCACATCCTCGATAATCGGATCCGGGGTCAGGATCAGTGAGGTGTTATTCTCCCGCCACCACTGGCCCTGCTTGAGTTCCCGGAAGGGTAATACACCGATGAGGTATTTTCGTTCTGCATCCGAATGCCATTCTTCCACCCATTCAAACTTTTCTTTGGGGATCAGGGCCAGGTCATCAAAACTCAGGTATACTTTCACATAAAAGTCATCCGTCAGCTCATGGGGCTTGTGATAGTACAGTTTCTTGTACTCATAATGATAATCATACCGAAGCGCTGAAATATCACTTAAAACAGCTGAAGCCGTGGGAAAACTACCCGCACCCTTGCCATAAAAAAACTGCTTGTCGGCAAAGCCGGATTCTATCACAACGCCGTTGTACTCGTTCTTCACAAAAGAAAGGGGCTCAGAATCCTTTACCAGCTGAGGTAACACAAATGCCGCCACTTTCCCATTCTGGAGTTTTTTGGCCTGTGCCACCAGCTTGATATCAAAGTGCTTTTCCCGTGCCACAGCCGCATCACTGCCCTGGATATTCTGGATACCGGTGAACAGGATCTGGTCGGGATGGGATACAATGCCATAGGCATGGTTCAGCAACAAGGTCCATTTATTCACCGCATCATAACCTTCCACATCCAGTTTGGGATCGGCTTCTGCAAAACCGAGTTGCTGTGCGAGCAACAGGGCCTCCTTGAATCCCAACCGGTCTTCAAACATTTTGGTGAGGATGAAATTGGTGGAACCATTTACAATGGCACGTATCGAATGCAACAGGTCATTATCGTAATATTCTTCCAGGTTGCGGATCACAGGAATAGAGGCGCAGGCTGATGCTTCATACAGCAACGACAGTCCTGTCTGTTGCTGCAGCTCCAGCAACTGGGGCAGGTGCTCTGCCAGCATTTTCTTGCTGGCACTGACCACTTCTTTTCCGTT
>JBGAQC010000019.1:0-66430 GCA_044220945.1 Chitinophagaceae bacterium
AAGCGGTCCCCAGGTATGAGGTTATGATAGGACTTTCGTTAGGGAAATAACCTCTCACTTCACCCCCGATATTCAACCGGATACCACCAAGCCGGGCAAGCATGTCAAACTGAACCAGATAAAAAGCCGGCGCCTTTTTAATTGCTTCGCCCCCCTTGGTAACTTGTGAAGTGTAACCTCGTGAACCAAAACCTAATGTGGGATTGATCTTCAGGTCAAGAATATCCTTCCATAAAAACTGCACCGGCATGGACACTCCAAAATAGGAATCGTAGAACGTCTGAATAAAGCTTTGCGGCATCGGAAAGACATTCCGGGGGATCTGGTCAGTTTTAAAGGTCTTGAAACTTGTCCCAATTGTATCAAAAGTATATTTATAGCTGATATTCCGCCGGATCACTTCCATGTGCGCACCTAAATAGATATTGGTGACAAATTTTCCATCATTGCTCTGGAACCGGCTCCACTGATATATTGGAGCCACATAGAGCCCCCAGTTATTGATTTCATTGCCGATTTTTGCTTTCGTTGTATCATACCGTACAATCGACGAATCATTGAGCGAACCTACAACCCTGCCATATGTTGTGGTAAACTCTGTATTATTCAGAGGGTTTCCGAAATTGGAAAGCGATTTTGCATGATACAACCCTCCATACAGGCCGAATCGGGGTACCCGGGAGGAAGTTCCGTTTTTGAATCTGAAATCGGTTATGGATGGCAGGAAAACCCGGACCCCTCCGTACCAGTCTGATAGTTTGACCTTGCTGTCTATAAAATCGAAGTTCGTACCAATAAAAAGTTCAGCCCGCTTTCCATCATTCCAATCTGTATAATCTTTTGACACAACCGATTTGAACGGATACTTGTTCTCGATAAACAATGTATCTTTTACTTGCTTCATTTCTCCCTGATAAACCCAGTTGGCCGAGAGAATAACATATTTCTCCGTATCAGACCATACATCCGTACCGACTGAAATAAGGATAGATTCCTTAGCGCCCAGCTTATCAATCCTGCTGGTCAGTACTTGCACCAGCGAATCTGTATAAGTTGACTCACTTGTTTTCTGTATTTGTACGGAAATAACTGCACCAGCCGGTATTTTTTCTGCTTTCAGGCCGATATTGAAAGTATCCTTCTTCGGGCCACTTTCCTTTACAGGCTCTGCAACCCTGAGGGTTGACTTCACAAAGGATATATCCTGTGCATTGGTGCCGGCTGCCCATAAAAAACAGATTGCTGCTAAGAGAAATTTCATATAAATAAGGTTTAGAATGATCAATACAACCGGAATGTAATGCAAGGCCTGTTGCATTTAGAATTGCAGTACTGGATAACGGTTGCTGAAAGGCAAAACAATTTTCCGTATTTACATCAATTCCTAAAACAGGATTTTTCCTGTTTCTCTCCAATAAATACCCCTTCCCCGCCAAGCTCCAGTTTAAACCGCTTATCGGGAATGCTATGCCGCAAAAGCACAGAATGCAGTACAATTGGTTTGTAGTAAAGTCCTTTTACACGAAGGAAACAGCTTTTTTACATTAAGAATTTCTGCTATCTAAGGATAAATGAAGCCGGGAATGAAGCCGCTACCCCCCCTCCCCAGTCTTTTAATGAAGCAAACGATGCGGTTGGCTGCTTCGAAACCTGAGTGGTGGTGAAAACGGATTACACGGAAAGTCGGAATCACGGATTTTACGGATTACACAGATTCCACGGATTACCGGATTACACGGATTTCCGGATTGCACGGATTATGGATAGGAGGGATGAGCGTTGCACTGTATAAGAAACACAGCTGTTGTAAGATACAATATTAAGGAGGAAGAAGGGGTTACGAAAAGGTGAAGCAGGTCTATTTTTGAATGGCATTGTGACGAAAGCTTGTTGCACTATAAAAGGAACCTATTCAAAAAAAATACCATGACTGGATTGATCCATCGCGACATGACCCAGAAAATAATTGGCGCCGCCTTCGAAGTGCACAAATTTCTGGGAAATGGCTTCCAGGAAGTGATTTACCAGCGAGCCCTGGCTTATGAATTCCGCGTCGCCGGACTGGGCTACCAACGGGAAATTGAGAAAGATATCTATTATAAAGATCTCACTGATCCCATCGGTACCCGCCGCGCCGATTTTATTGTGGAAGACAAAGTACTCGTAGAAATAAAAGCCGTGATCGAACTGGAAGATGTTCACCTCGCCCAAACCCTGAACTACCTCAAAGCCTATAAACTAAAAATTGGCCTCCTCATCAACTTCGGCAGCAAAAGCCTCACCTTCAAACGCCTCATCCTGTAACGCCCCCTAATTCCGTGAAATCCGGTAATCCGTGGAATCTGTGCAATCCGTCTAATCCGTGATTCTGACTTTCCGTGAAATCAGTGTAATCCGTCTAATCCGTGATTCCAACTTTCCGTGAAATCCGTATCTTCCCCCAAATATTCCATCATGACCCGCAAACTTACCCTCCTCAGCCTGCTTGCCGCCAGCGCTCTGGCTTCCCAGGCCCAGCAACCCCAGCTCCGCAATGGTGACCCCAAATTATCCGAACAATGGTTCCCCGAACCCCGCGTGGTGAGTCCGGGTAAGACCGCCCAGGATCCCCCCTCCGATGCCATCGTTCTGTTCAACGGTACAGACGCCTCCGCTTTTGTGGCGGCCGATGGCAAAAGCCCGATTAAATGGAAGATCGAAGACGGCTGCATGACTGTTGTTGGCGGAACCGGCGTGATCCGCACCAAGGAAGGCTTCGGCGACTGCCAGCTGCATATCGAATGGCGCACCCCCGCTGAAGTAAAAGGCGATGGACAAGGCCGCGGTAACAGCGGTATCTTCCTCATGGGCAAGTATGAACTGCAGATCCTCGACAGCTACAATAACCGCACCTACAGCAATGGACAGGCCGGTTCGATCTATAAGCAATTACCCCCCGATGTGAACGCCAGCCGCGGTCCCGGTGAATGGCAGACCTACGACGTGATCTTCACCGCTCCCCGCTTTAATGCCGACGGCTCCGTGAAAACACAGGCTAACATTACCGTATTTCACAATGGCGTGCTGATCCAGAATAACAAGACCCTCTGGGGCGGCACCCAGTATATCGGCCTCGCCAACTACGAAGCGCATGGCGACAAAGAACCCATCATCCTGCAGGATCACGGCAATCCGGTGAGCTTCCGGAACATCTGGATCCGTCCCTTGTGAGGATTTGAACCACTAAGACACTAAGACGCAAAGACACGAAAACAAGATGTATAAAATAAAGAAGGTGCTGTAGCTTACAGCACCTTCTTTATTACTTACTTATTGTCTTTACTTCTTATTGCCTTAGTGTCTTTGTGTCTTTGTGCTTGTCCCCAACATAGTTGGCGGAGTAAAAAACTATTGGAACACGCGCACATAATCCACGACCATCCGCTGCGGGAACACTGTAGTAGCATCGGGATTACCCGGCCAGTTACCGCCCACGGCCACATTGAAGATCAGGAAGAAATCACTGTTGAAGGGATAGTTCTGGCTCACTTCCGCCTTGGTCAGCTGGAAATACTGGACATCATCGATCAGGATCTTCACCAGATCCTGCTGCCATACACAGCTGTATACATGGAACTCATCGCTCAGCAGGCCGCTGCTTAAGGTATAACTCTGGCTCTTGCTGGCATGGGTGGCAAAGGAATTGCCCCAATGCAGGGTGCCGTATACTTTGCTCTGCTCATGGCCCACATTCTCCATGATATCGATCTCACCGCAGGCAGGCCAGCTGGCTACATCAATGTTTTTGCCCAGCATCCACAGGGCCGGCCAGATACCGCGGCCCTTCGGGATCTTGGCGCGGATATCGATCCGGCCAAAGGTGAATTCCTGCTTGCCTTTGGTGATCATGCGGGTGGAGGTATAATTCTTGTTGCCGTAACTCTCCTGACGTGCTTCTATCACGAGGTTGCCATTGGATACAAAAACATTCTCCTTGCGGCTGGTATAATACTGCAGTTCGTTATTCCCCCAGCCATTGTTGTTGCCGATCTCAAAAGTCCAGTCGTTGGTATTTACGTCCCTGCCGGAAAACTCATCGCCCCATTTCAGGGTCATGCCCGGATAGGTACTGGGAGTGGTATAGCCTTTATTATCGACCTGTAATACGGTAAGATTTTCGTTGACAATGGTTCCTGTACCCTTGGAGGTTTTAAAAGTACAGCCCACGGGATTGGAAAGCTGCACATAGAAGAGCTGGTTTTCGCGCCGGATGCTGTCGCCGGAAACAGTAACCGACAGCGTGGCTTCGGTGGCATTAGCCGGTATTGAAATACTGCCCGAAGCAGCGGTATAGTCGGTTCCGGCCTTGGCATTTCCATCTGAAGTGGCATATGACATGGATACTTCCCGGTTAATGGCCTTATCGAGCGAAACCGTAAACTTGAATGTTGTAGCTGTAGCCCCACGCTCCTGGGATACATTGGAAATACTCACGACAGCCGAGGGGGAATCGCCTCCTTTTTTACAGGCGCCCAGACCCAGCACCAGCAACAGCAGCAATGACAGCAATCGGTTCATAGCAATAAATTTCCGGTAAAATAGGAAATTTCGGCTATCCGGCCTATCCTTGTTTAAGTACTGGTACTCAGGCAACTGGGTGGTTTTGGACAGGGCAGGGAAATTCGGTATATTCGGTTCACTTATCCAAGCTCCTGATCAACTGCGCCTTCCACCCTCCCCCAAATTGTATACATGAAACGGATCGTTGTTTGTTGCGACGGCACCTGGAATAAACCCGGCAACCTGGATAATGGTATTCCGGTCAAAACCAATGTGCAGAAAACCTATGAGGCCCTGGCTGCTACGGGCAGCGACGGCGTCCCTCAGGTCAAATACTATGGACAAGGTGTGGGTACCCGCTACAAGATCTCGGATATGTTGTTCGGTGGTATCGCCGGCAGCGGCCTCGACCGGCAGATCATGGATGCTTATAAGTTCATCATGTGGAATTTCGAAGAAGGCGATGAACTCTTCCTCTTCGGATTCAGCCGTGGTGCTTATACAGCCCGCAGCCTCATCGGCTTCATCCGCAACTGCGGGATCATGAAACCCGAATACCTGCACCTGATCGAAGAAGGCTATCAACTCTACCGCGACCGCAACTCCATCACCCATCCCGACAGCGACCTGATGGTGGCGTTCAAGCGGCAGTATTCCCGCCTCAGCCGCATCCGCTTCATCGGCGTATGGGATACCGTTGGCGCGCTGGGTGTTCCTATTAAAATGCTGACCTGGTTCAATAAGGAATACGAGTTCCATGATGTGAAACTCAGTGCCGATGTGGACTATGCCTATCATGCCGTAGCCCTCGATGAAAAGCGCGCCCTCTTCCAGCCCACGCTCTGGGAACTGAGCAGCAGCGTGCGCCGCGAACAGGTGAAGCAGGAAGTGGAACAGGTCTGGTTTCCCGGCACACATAGTAATGTAGGGGGAGGCTATGCCGACAGCGGCCTGAGCGATATTGCACTCGACTGGATGGTGCAGAAAGCTGCAGCACTCCAACTGGGCTTCAAGGAAGATTATATCAAGCAATCCCTCAAACCCGATCCAGCCGGTGAATTCCGTGAATCAGCCAATGGCATCTTCTCGATCCTGTCGAAAGTGAGCCGTGAAATCAATAAGCCGGTTAAGGGTTTTAATGAAGACAATACCACCGGTGAGATCACTGAATACAATATCATCCGCAATGAAAAGATCCATTTAAGCTGCCTCGAACGGGAGAAGAAAGTGCCCAAATACCAGCCCCGTAACCTGAGCAAGGCCTTAACGCTGAAAACACCACTCTTCCCCGACCTCGACAAATGGCAGCCGGAATGGAAAGCCCTGTTGAAAGAACCGATCCTGAATATCTACCTCACACCGGTAACAGACCAAACCGCTAATTCACCACTCGTAAATACCGATACCGTACAAAAATAATCCGCATGCAGTACAGACCTATACTCTTCGCCCTGACCCTGGCCAGCTCCCTGGTAGCCTGTAAAAGCTCTGAATTCGGCTATGCCGTAAATGGCGAGAAAGCACGCATCCGCATTGATGAAAAAACAGATGCCATCAATTATGCGGCCCTGAAAAAACAGGAAGTGCCTACGCTGAGCGACCGTGCCACCGGTGCCGCCCGCGGCCTGCCTATTACGCCCCTGCTCGGCGGTGCCGTTTCACTCGCCACCAATGCCATCAAACAAGTGATCGCCAATGAGCGGAAAAAATATATCGCGGATTATGGCTTTGCGATGAATGACCTGTATTTCTACGACCAGCTCTCCACCGAAAGCTGTTTTGATCCCGTAGGGATGCAGTTCAATGGTTTTGTGCTGCTGCGCACTTTTGTGAACAAAGCCGGACAAACCGACACCGCCTTCTATGCCCGCTTTGCGCTCGACACCACCAAACCCAACGAGATCATCAATAACTCGGTATTCCGCCTGCGGCTCAGTGAACTCCGCCTCAACTATACCAAGGCCAAACTCACCGCCGCACAGAAACGGGAGATCAATATGGATATCGATATCAGTTTCCATACCTCTTATGTCAACACCATGGGACAACTCTTCGACAATGTGGAACTGGGGCATTTCTACCTATTCCTCCGAGGCGCACCACTCGATAAAACCGACCCCAACTACGAAGCCTATTACCGCAACCTGAAGAACACTCCCATCGAAGGACGCAGCTTTATCGTGCCCCGCTCCTTCGGCTATCATATCAATGCCGAGAACGAAGCCACCCATTCCTATTCACAAGGCGCCTATTCCATAAAAGTGAATGTAAAAGAAAGCACCAAAGACAAATTCGTCACCAAGATCCTGGTCGACAACAGTTCACGCATCATTGATGTGCTGGGCGGGAAGGCGAAGGATGCGGTGAAGAAAATCGGTGAGAAGTAGCCAGTAGCCTGTAGCCAGTAGCCTGTAGTCAGTAGCCAGTAGTGGGCTTAATCTATAGTCAAGCAGTTCTGTCTTCTGTCTTCTGTCTTCTTTCTTCTGTCTTCTCTCTTCTGGCTACCGGCTACCGTCTACCGGCTACCGGCTACCGGCTACTGCCTTTATCACAAACGACACACTAACCACTCCTCCCTCCACTCCTCCCGCACTCACCACCGCTCCACGTGTACCCGATTTATACGAACGCTTCACGAGTTTCTCGAGAAAGGAAAAACTGCCGCGCTGCCCTTCGCCCCGGGTGGAGACCAGGTCTTCCAGGTCGAGTTCGGTGCGGGAAAGGAAGAACTTGAAGACTTCGGTACCATAAGGAGGATTGAGCCGGATGGTATATTGGTCGAAGACACGGGTTTCACCGGGCTTTACTTTCAGGTCTTCCGGATAAATACCGGATGCTTTGTCGGGCAAGAGTGCATTGATCAGTCCATCGGGCTGCAGGTCGAGCAGGTTGACATAGATGGCCTGACGGCCTTTATTGGTGACCTGCAGTACAATGCTGTCGCCCGCCTCAAATTCCAGGATACCGTTATGGGTTTTCTGCTGTACTAAAAGCGTATCCACCCTGCCATTGCTGAAGGGCAATAACCGCAGCTCCACTTTGGCACCGGCATCCACCAGCTCCAGGTTACGCAGGAATTTATAGCGCATGAAATCTTCAGCCGACTGCTTCAGCCATTCCTGCTTACGGGTATCCGTACGCGCAATGGTATTGAAAGGGAGTCCGCTGCTGGCGACACGGAGCGTATCCGCCGCTTTACCTTTTACCAGGATCAGGTCGGGATCGGTCTGTACTGCGGGGAGCGACTGTTCCCTGATCCATTGCTCCCACTGGCTGCGCTCGCTTGCACTGAACACGGTTTCTTTGGAACGGGCTGGTCCGGGATCCAAACGGATCGTTACCGGCGGGATCTTGAAGACCGGCTCGGTCACAAATACCCAGCCTGCGGCAATATTCGTGAGACCGGGATCCGAACTGAGTTTGACCTGTGAGCTGTACAATGAGGCCTGGGTGATCTGTCCAATGGCCAAAGGTGTTTTTCCTTCCGTCTGCTGCGTACCAGCGGGAAAAACCGCCACTTTCGCGCCGATATCGAGTCCCGATAACTGGCCTTTTTTGAGGATATACTCACGGGTATTGATCCGTTTTTCGATCAGCGTGAACGGTTCCTGCGCAATAAAACTGCCGCCAAAGAGCGACCGGTCTGCCCCATCGCCTTCCAGCACCGGATGCTGGCGCAGGCCTTTCTCCAGCATCACCTGCTGGATCCGGGCAAACAATGCCCGGTAAGTCGTTTCCTTGTCCAGCTGCTCGATCACTTTACAGAAAGCATAACTCAGCGAGCCCACGCCATTGTCTTTATCATCCTTAACTTCAAAATCCAATTCATCCGCTCTTGCTGCTGAGATGATCACATAAGGACTCAAAGCACTTGTATTCGCTATTTCTCCTTCTCTTTCTCTTTCTACAACAAGTTCTTTATCTTCTTTCCCCCTGTATTTCCCCGCATCAAACCCCGCCGACACCAGCGGTGCTTTCCCTCCTCTCACTTTCGCACTGCCCCTGGTCCCGCTACCTGAGTGGCAGGCATTGATGAATACGGCCAGGTCGCCACTGGGACCGATCTTCTGCCGGAGCTTCTTCACATAAAAGCCCAGGAGGTCGTCGCGGAAATAATTCTGCTGGTCTTTCTGGAAATCGGCCGACTTCGTGCTGATGACGGCGCCATAGCTCACGATACTTTCATCCAGGCCATCGGCTTCATCGCCGTTATCGTCTTCCACCTGTTCCCCGTGACTGGAAAAATGCAGCACTACGATATCACCGGCCTGCACCCGCTTCACCAAAGCTTCAAGGGCAGCAGTAATACCGGCCTTTGTAGCCATACTGTCGCGCAGCACCTGGATCTTTGAATCTGCAAATCCCTGCCGCAGCAAAGCCTGCCGTACCAATTGCTGGTCGGCATTGCTGGAAATCACCGGCCAGCCACTGGAAGCCGGATAATTGCCAATGGCAATGATCAGGGCCTGCTTTTGCTGCGCCTTTGCCTGTAGGAACAAGCAACTTATGATCAGAGTATAGATGAACTGTCGCAACATAATAATCTCAATCCGGTTTATTGAAGTACTGTACCACAGCCTGCACCATTTGTTCCACGAGGGTATCGGATTCCGTAGCAGCCGCCTCCCAGGTCCATTCCCTGATCCGCTCTCCTTTGCCATTCACCACCCAGCTGCGCACACGAACCGTATCGCCACTGATGCTGTAGCGGCCCCGAAGAGAATACGCATCCGCAAATTTATTACCAGGGATATAAACAACCGGGATCTCCTTGCCCTGCAGGGAAACATTATCGAGTTGGCGGTCGCAGCGCTCACTCAGGTCCAGGTCATCATTGAGCAGGTTCTCATCCTGAATAAAACGGGATTGACGGAAAACTTTTCTCCGGATGGAGAGTTGGATCCCATCCGATACTTCCTGATCCACCAGGCCGATATCAAATGTTCCATTGCCGATCAGCTGCGGATCCTGTCGGCCACCGATATCCTTGGCCAGCAGCTTCACATTATCCGCTGCAAAATTGAACCAGCGGTTCACATCAATATACTGCTGGTCTTTGAGTCCCTGTCCCAGTTTTAATCCGGTGAGCAGACTATACGTCAATAACCCCTGCCGGTATAAACTGGTTTCGTAAGCACTCTGGTCCGCTGCCGCTGCTGAGAGAATAAATGTACCCGTCTTATCTTTCAAGCGCTCCAGTGCCCGCTGGTGATCGGCAGGCAATCCCCGCCCTGCAATCAATTCTTTCACATCCTGTATCACTTTGCCACTATTGCAGGCATCGAGAATGAGCAATTGCTTATTGGCTTTCACCCGGCACATCCAGGCATTGAGTTCATCGGCACTGATCGCCGTCTTATTGCTGACGCCTTCCAGATCGAAACCAGCGGCATCTGCGGTGAGTAGATAAAACGTCTTACCTGTATTATACAATAATCCATGCCCTGCAAAGAACAGGAGCACTACATCTTCCGGTTTTGCTTTTTTCGCTACGGTATCCAGCACCCGGAGGATATTCTTTTTCATCGGCCAGTTGCTGTTGGTGGAGTCTGAATTCAACACATAAGAATAGACATGCTCCTTATGATCGGTATTCAGCAGCTTGCGGCCGGCGCCTTCCAATGCATGGCCCAATTCACGGGCATCCTTGGAGGCAAATTTCAGCGCCAGTTTTTCCGCTTTATAGGTACTGATCCCCACCGTAATGATATAAAGGTCGGGATTGGGCCGGTTTTTGGTATTGCGTACCGTGATCACTCCGCCGCGCGACAACAAGCCATTACCCTTGGCCTGCACCTGCAGGCGCAGCTGATTCGAACTACCACTTAAAAGATAGGGCACAATTGATTTTTCGGGTACCCAAAGACGGTATCCCGAAACTGTTTTCCGGTATGCTGTTACCGGGTAACTGGCGACCCGCTTACCATTGACAAAGAGCTCTGCCGGACCTATTCCGCCGCGACGGGGCAACACACTAAACACATAATTCCCCTGCTGCTTGCCCAGTGCTTTCACTTCGGGAAAATAGCCGCAGACTTCCTGCTCCTGCAGGGGCAGGGCGGTGATGGGTTCTTTATTGGTGCCATTGAGTTTGGCGCCGAGATCCGGTTCCCAGCTCAGCGATTTGAACTGCTCCAGATCGATCCGCTCCGTGCCACAGGTGAAATACAGGGAGGAACGTGCAGCCGGACTGCCGTCAAATCGTCCCTGCGGATCCATCACCAGGAAATCGGCACTGTCGAGGGCAAAAAAGCGGAACCGCTCTTTACCACTATCGCCATTCCAGCTGCGCAGGGTATTGTCTTCTGCAGCGGTAAAGATCTCATGGGTACCCGGACGGAACGCGATCGCATTGAGGCTGGCTTCATGGCCCTGCAATACTGCAATAGCTTTACCAGTAGAAAGATCCCAGACCCGTGCTTCCTGATCCCAGCCCGCCGTGGCTAAATACTTTCCATCATCGCTGAACGCTGCATCGGCAATACCCCGTGTATGTCCCTGTAATAAAAACAGGAAGCGTTGATCGGCCATAGAATAGACCGAAGCCGTATGATCCTGCGAGAGTGCGGCGAACAATGTTCCGTTTTGATTAAACAAGATCTTATTGATCCAATCCAGGTGCAGTTGCTGCGACCATTTCCGCTTACCATCTTCCATAGACCATAAAGCGAGCGTCCGGTCTTTCGATGCGGTGAGTACCCATTGGGCATCGGGACTGAACACGGCAGTCCGCAGGGAATCCCCTTCCTGCCCTAATATCTTGTATAGTGTACCCCCCTGCAGTTCCCAGATCCGTACTTTATTATCAATAGATGCAGTGAGTGCATATTTGCCATCACTGCTGAAATGCGCTTCGGTCACCCAGTCGCCATGCCCGCTGAACACAAACTGCTCCTGTCCATTCGATACCCGCCATACTCTTGCAGTCCCATCCGAAGAAGCCGTGATCACCCATTTGCCATCGGCACTGAATTCGGCGGTATTAACCCAATCATCATGTCCTCTTAAGGTGTATATGGTATTGCCTTCGCGGCTGTCCCAGATACGGGCGGTATAATCATGTGAAGCAGTAACCAGTTTTCTTCCATCGGGACTGAAGTTCGCCACCTGTACCCAATCGGTATGACCGCTGTATGTAGTGAGCAGGCTGCCGTTGCGGTTCCAGCGTCTCGCCGTACCATCATTGCTGGCGCTGAGGAGGAATTGTCCGCTGCTGTCGAAGACAACCTTATTCGGCCATTGCCCGTGGCTGCTTCCCTGTGCAACAGCTTTTTCCTGTCCGCTTTCCCAGAAGCGGATCGTATTATCCCAGGAGCCGGTGGCCAGGGTTCCGGTTGCGGGTTGTATACTCAATGCGCGGATAGGTGCCTGGTGTGCCTGCCATTGCTCCTGCAGGATCAACCTCGTCGCATCCAGCAATACGGCTTTACCGGAATCGCTGGCAGCAGCGATCCATTTGCCGGAAGTGGAGGCGGTAAGTACCTGCCAGTTATCTGCCGGCAATTGCACACTCCCTTTGACTGTTTCGTTTAACCCATCCCGTAATTGAATCAGACCATTTTCATGCAGCACAGTATAATTTCCGGTTCCGGCCAGGTACACCGGTTTTGCAGGGGTTTGTATTTCCGTTATACAATTGGCACAGGGCAGGTCCCAATGATAAAGACGGTTATTATCGGTAAGAATGAGTAGTTTCTTTCCATTCTGCAAAACCAGGATCTGCTGGATCCGTCCCGCAACACGGGGTGATTGCAGCAGTTCTTTACCGGTGGCGGCATCCCAGACTTTTACGGTACTGTCCCAGCCCCCGCTGAAAAAATACCCTTTTGCTGCAGCCAGGCTGCTCACCCAGGGATCGTGCCGGGACTTGTTTTTGAAGAGCGGTTTACCCTCGGGGATACTGAAGATACCCAGTTCCCCTCCGGCGCCACCCAGCGCAGCCGAGCGGCCATCGGGTGCCAGGGCAATGCCGGTGACCCAGTCGCTGAACCCTGTAATAGTGCCGAGTAATTTCCCGGAACCGGGCTCCCAGATCCGGGCGGTAAAATCCTTGGAAGTACTGATCAGGTAGCGGGAATCGGGGGTCCATTGGAGGGAGAGGATACTGCCCTCATGGGCCCGGAGGTCCTGCAGCAGGAACCCTTCATTTCCTTCCCAGATCTTGATGGTATTGTCCCAGGAGCCGCTGGCCAGCATGCGGCCATCGGGACTATAGGCCAGGGTGGATACAATACTGGTATGTCCTGTGGGGTATACCAGCCGGGGGACCTGTGCCCATAGGGTTCCGTTTCCTCCGGAGAGAAAATAAAGAACTGAGCCTAAAAGCATTCGGAAAAATGGGGACATCAGGGCTAAGGTTTCGGGTGGTTTTCAGGAAGGAATACCGGAGTTCAGGCAGGGCATGAAAGGCTTTTTTCTCTATCTTTAAACCGACCCCGAACCTTCATCACTATGACCAAAAAAATACTGCTGTCCCTGCTGAGTGGCCTGGTCATTCTGCTGATCACCTGGGTCTATCAAAATTATGCTTTCTCCCTTTCTGTTGAGGATGGATTTTTCAAGAAATTCCTGAAGATCAAACGGTCGGTTTTCAATCCGGCCCCCGCACAAAAAACCGATTTCGTTTTCATCAATACGGGCAAAGACCTGGCCCTGGTGGAAGATACGGTTGATTATGGCAATGTGGCGGTGACCGACCGGGCCAAACTGGCCGCCTTCCTGCAGGAACTGAACAAACTGAAAACACAGCCGGCTTATACGGTACTGGACCTGCAGTTTTATTATCCCTTTACGGCTGATCCTTCGGCAGATAGTCTGCTAGCCCGTGAACTGCCGGCACACCGCCGTCTCGTGATCCCCCTGATCAAAGACGAGAATGGGAATTATAAAGACCCGCTCTTCCTGGCCAACTATGCCTATTCCGATTACCTCACTTTTGGTTCCGGCTTTAATAAATTCCGCGTACTCAATCACAGTACCCTGAAATCCCTGCCGATCCTGCTGCATGAGAAAGTGAATGGCGCCGTCTATAAAGATGAACTGCTCTTTGCCCGCTGCAATGGGAAACTTTGTCTTTCTTCGGTATGGCCACATTATTATCTCACCGATGAAGAAGTCAAAAAGAATAGTCCGGGAAGCTATGCGCAGTATTATAATCTGGGTGAAATGCTGATCGATATGCAAAGCAGTCCGGAGCACTACGAACGCTTCTTTGAAAACAAGATCCTGATCGTCGGGAATTTTGAAGGGGATGTGCATTCGACACCCTTTGGTAAAATGACCGGACCGGTACTGATCGCCAATATCTACCTGACCCTGCTCAATGGAAAGCACATCGTGAATCCCTGGTACCTGGTGGTGCTGTTGCTGGTGCTGTCCGGATTGAGTTATACGGCCTGGTTCAGCAAGATGCCCAAGCTGGACCTGAAACTGAACTTTATCTTTTCCGGCTACCTGCGCAAGTTTGTGCAGAGCTATATCTCCTATTTCGGCTGCATGTTCGGGCTTTCCCTGCTCGCCTTATTTGTTTTCGATATACAGGCGGCGCTGTTTCTTCCTTCCCTGATCCTCTCGGGGATCGAGTATGTAAGCAACAAACGCTACCTGCCAAAGAAGGAGAAAGAGAAAGAGAAGGAGAAAGCAGACGGAGATGATGACTGAATAAAAGACGCGTAACCAAAACAAATGCAGAGACTGCTGTGCATATGCTTGATGGCCTTCTGGACGTTTCCCGCTTTTGCGCAGGAAGAAAGCCCGGATGTGCGCATTGCCCGCGCCACCATACTCATCCGCCAGCACCCCGACCAGCCCGAAGGGTATGCGGAACGGGCAAGGGCCTATAACGACAAGAGCCAGTTTGATGCCGCAGTGCGCGATTGCAATACCGGTCTGCAGAAAATTCCCAACCACCCGTCCCTGCTGCGGCAAAGAGGCTACGCTTTCCTCAATCTCCAAAAAAGCGATTCCGCATTACTCGATTTCGGTACCGTACTGAAAGTACAGCCCAAAGACACGATGGTCTGGTACTGGCGCGGGATACTTCATTACCTCAACGAAAAATATCCGCTGGCCATCAGCGATTATACCACAGCCCTTGCACTGGATCCGGAGTTCATGAAAGCCTGGCGCAACCGGGGCGAAGCCTATTACTGGAGTGAGAAATACGATTCCGCGATTTCCGATCTGTCTATTGCACTGGTCTACGATCCCAAACAGGTGCGGGCCATTTATGCCCGGGCCATGTGCTATTATTATTCCGGGAAGATCGAACTCGCCCTGAAAGATTATACCGCCGGACTGGAACTGGAACCCGGCAATCCCGATTACCTCAACTCCAGGGGCATGGCCTATTTCCAGCTGAAGCAATATGCGGAAGCCCTGACTGACTTCAATGAAGCCCTGCGCGGCAATCCCCGGTATACGGCTGCCCTGGTGAACAGGGGCATGCTCTATAAACGGACCGGGAAAAAAGTGGAAGCCATAGCCGACTATACCCAAGCCCTGCTGATCGACAGCAACCAGTTGGATGCCTGGTATAACCGGGGACTGCTCTACCAGGACCTCCAGCAATGGGAATCCTCTATCCGGGATTTCACTGCCGTGATCCAGCGCAAGCCCGACGACTGGGAAACCATTATTTACAGGGGCGATGGTTATGTACACCTGAAAAAATTCGATGCCGCCATCGCCGATTATAACCAGGCCCTGAAAATCAAACCGGGTAATGCAGTGGCCGTAGCAAGCCGCGGAGACTGCTATGCCAAAATGGGCAAGTACGACCTGGCCCTCAAAGACCTGAATGAGGCGGTGAAACTGAAACCGAATTCCGTCTATGCATTAACGGCCCGGGGTTCATTCTTTACCGACCGCCAGGACTATCCCAAAGCCATCGCCGATTTTACGGAAGCCCTGAAGATCGACCCCAAGGCCTTTGATCCGCGCAATAACCGGGGCAATGTGTTTTTCTACAGTGGACAGTACGATCTGTCGGTGAGCGATTACAGCATGCTGCTCCTGCTCGACTCTTCCTATTATCCGGCCTGGTTCAACCGGGGCAATGCTTATGCGGCATTGAACCGAAATGCAGAAGCGCTGACAGACTATTCCCGGGCCCTGCGCCTGTCGCCGGAAACGCCTGCCATCTGGAAAGCGCGGGCCGACCAGAACACGAAAATGTCCTTCCTCGACTCCGCATTCTATGATTATGAAAATGCCCTGCGACTCGATCCGGCGGATACCAATACCTGGAATAACCGGGGGCTGCTCTATTCCGATCTCGGACAATATGATGCGGCCTTGAAAGATTTCAATGAAGCCCTGCGCCTCAACCCCAATTATAACAAGTCGATCATCAATCGTGGTAATGTTTACCTCTTCCAGGGTAAGTCCGATCTGGCCTTGAAGGATTTTGAAACCATCATCCGCAAGGAACCTAAAAATCCGGAGGGCTGGGACAGCCGCGGCAATGTCTTCTATAGCCGCAAGCAATACGATTCGGCACTGGCCAATTTCGACAAGGCCCTGCAGCTGGATCCTAAACATACCAACACGCTGATCAATAAGGGCAATACCCTCTTTGCACAGGGCAAGGATTCCCTGGCACTGGAACAATACCGGAAAGCTTTGGCCGTAGATCCCACCAAACTGGGTGGCTGGTTCAATCTCGGTAATGCGTTCATCCGCGTGTTCCAGTATGATTCCACCATCAAATATTGCAATGAAGCGCTGCGGATCAATCCACGCTATGCCCCTTCCCTGAACAGCCGGGCACAGGCCTACTATTATCAGGGCAAACTGAATGAAGCCGAAAAAGATGTGACAGCGTCCCTGCAGATCCTCCCCCGCTCTTCCACGGCTCTCAACCTGCTGGGCATGATCCTGAGTTCCAAAGGCCAGCTCGATTCGGCCCTCAATGCCTATAACTGGGCCCTGCGTACCGATCCGAAGAATGTGGATGCCATGAATAACCGGGGGCTGTTGTTGTATAATACCTATCGCTATAAAGACGCCGTAACGAATTACAAACAGGCCCTGGAATTCCAGCCCGATAATGGCCGGCTATATATTAATCTGATCCTGTCACTGATCGCTTCCGAGCAGTTCAGCGCGGCAGCAGACTATTACACACAGTACCAAAACAAAAAGCTCAGCTCTTATATCGACCAGTCCGAGAACATGCGCTTCCTGCAGCAATACATCCAGGCGGCTACCCGGTATCTGGCCAAACAACAATATGCAGATGCCTTACCCCTCCTGCAGGAATCCCTCGAACAATACCGGCTCGTGAATCCCGGACAGGGCAGCAATACCCTGCTCTCCCTCGAATACTCCAACGTACTCTATCGCACAGCCTGGACCTACGAAAAAGCCGGTCAGCCGGAAAAAGCCCTCGTATATTACCGGAAAGCGGAACTGATCAGTCCTGCCATTGCGGGACTCTCCGATAAAGTCGTGGCCCTCAACAAAGCGGTTACAGATAAGCGTTTGGCTGAACAGGCGGCACCGGTATTGCGCTTGCTGACCCCTGAAGTCATCCGCGACAGTACCCTGAACGGCTCCACCGACAGCAAAGGCGGCCTGATGGTAAGTGGTATAGTCAGCGATCCTTCCGGCATCAAATGGGTCAAGATCAATGGCAAGGATGCGCCGGTATTAAATGAAGACGGCTACTTCGCCATTACTGTTACCGAACACAATGGCAGTCTGCTGATCCAGAGCCAGAACCGGAATGGCAAAACCGCTTCGGCCCGTTATACCTATACTACCAGCAATGCCGTAGTGGCTGAAAATATCCCGCCCATTCCGCCCACCACCAATCCTGTGTACCATGCCGTACTGATCGCCTGCAGCGATTACAGTGGGGAGCAGTGGAGTCCCCTGCCCAATACGATACCTGAAGTGAAATCCTACAAGGAGACCCTGATCAAATTTTATGGCTTCAAGGAAGAAAATATCGTAGAGATCTATAATAAGGGGCAGGCGGATATCCTCGCCGGACTCAGTGCCAAGCTGCAGACCCTGGGCGAGAACGACAACCTCGTGATCATGTTTGCCGGCCATGGCACATACAAACGCGCCAATGGCCAGCTCATTGGTTACTGGGTGCCGCTCAACGCCAGCAAGCCGGAGCTGGATTATATATCCAACCTTAAGCTCGATGAACTCGTCTACGATTGCAGAGCCCGCCATATCCTACTGATCTCGGATGCCTGCTATTCGGCCGCCATGCGTTCGGAGAACGACAGCAAGGAGCTGCCGCAGCTGCCCCGGAACAAGGAATACAATTTCAAGAGCCGGCAGATCCTGACCAGCGGCGGACTGGAGAAAGTGCCGGAGAAAAGTGTGTTCAATGCCCTGCTGCTGAAAAGCCTGCAGGATAATGACGAGAAATTCCTCTCCGTGAAGATGCTGTATAACCTCATCTTTAACGGCGTGCGGAACCAGACCAATAAAGAACCCGAACTCAACCTTTTTGGAAAAGAAGGCAATGAAGGAGGCCAGTTTTATTTTATCCGTTCTAAATAAACGCTCATGAAAAAATTGTTTGCACTCACCACCGTACTGTTCCTGGCCCTCAGTTTGAAGGCCCAGTATACTGTCACCAAAGTGGTGGGCAATGTCAAAAACCTGCGCACCGGTGAGCAACTGAAAACCGGCAGCAAGATGCTGGAAACCGATAAGCTGAAGTTCTCGGGTAATAATGACCTGGTCCGTCTTATTATACTAGGCAAGGGCGCTTATGTATTGCAACCCAACCCCAAAAACTATGCGGAAGAAAACACAATACTCGAGATCCTCAAATCGAGCTTCCACCTCAACAGCAAGGAAGGCTACCTGAGCGGCCGTGCCGGTAATTTCGAAAAACTGCCCGACTGCTTCGAAACGGAAGCCGACCGCAACGAGCATGTTTTGATCGAGAAAGAGAATGCCTATCTCTTCGACACCGACCAGTTCCCTATCGAAGGCGGCAGCCGTTTCTTTTTACAGGTAACTGTGGGCAACCAGCCGCCGAAACTGAAATCCCTCACAGTAAAAAAAGACACCCTCATTATCCTGGCTACCGATTTTGGAGATGCCCAAACGCAAGCAGCCACTGTTCAGTTGGGCTATTATTCCGCCGAAGAGAACAGCAGCAAAGCCCTCATCAGCTTCAAACCCTATTTTGCCAAAGCCGGTGAACTGGAAGAACTGATGTCCACCCTCATCAAAGCCGGTAAAGGCCTGCCTGCCGAACAGCTGGAGAAGGAAGTGTATAAGGAAGTGTATGAGGCGTTGGGGAAGCCGGGGGATATTAGTTTCAGCAGGAGCTTGAAGAAGATGAGCCGATGAGCTGATGTGGAAATGTGGAGATATGGAGATGTGAAAATGTGAAAATTAGCTGACGCACGAATTTTACGCGGCGGATAGCCTCTTTCCTTAATGTCTTACCCGCTCTGTATTGTCATTTCCGCGAAGGCGGGAATCCCATCCCCAAAAACCAGAATGCATCAAATTGTATAAATTTTTTTGATTTATTTGAGAATTTAAGCATTTCAAATCAATTGAAGGGGATTCCTCACCAACAAGATTGGGGAAGGGAATCATAAAAAGGAGGTAGGGGATTCCCGCCTTCGCGGGAATGACAGTAACCTGGAAGAGTGCGAAAAGTGGAATCCCCCCCCCCAACCCTGTTGGGGACGGGAATGACAGTAACTTGAAGTACTCCCATCTCGCCTCTCGCTTCTTGCTTCTCGCTTCTCGCTTACTTCAGCAGCTCTTCAATCGTCAGCTCAAACTCTCTTTTAAACGCCTCATAATACGCTCCGGTACCCGGACCATAAAATCCCGTATGCAGCTTGCGCACGGTGCCGTCGCGGCCAATGAAGATGGTGGTGGGAAATACTTTGATGGGTGTAAGCTGTGGTAATGTCTTTTCGGTACGCAGGCTGTCGTTCACCCAAACGCCGGTGATCAGCATGGGATAAGTAACCCCGAAGCGGTCACGGAATTTGGAGATACTGCTGCGGCTGCGTTGGAAATCGGTACTGTTCTCATAAGCCAGCGCCACCACTTCCAATCCTTTCTGTTTGTTGTTGCGGTAGTATTCGCTGAGAAAACGGGTTTCATCCATGCAATTGGGGCACCAGCTGCCCATGAGCTGCACGATCACCACTTTATTTTTAAACCGCTCGTCGTTAATGCCGATGAGATTGCTGTCGAGGTCGGGAAAGCGGAAACTCAGGCGGCTTTCCCCCGGTTTCAGCTGTGGGGTATTGCCCATATCGGGGAGTTCGGCTTTGGCATTCTTTACCGCCCGCCATTTCTCTTTGGCATTCTTACCGGCATAGAACATACCGCCACTGAGCTGCTGTGGACCATCAATATGCGCCGTGAATAAATAGAAATGGGCGCCATCAAATACCGAAAGCTTTAACGAATCGCCATCCACCACCCCTTCCAGATACCGGTAATCGCCCGAAGGGGTCAGCATGGTACCGGTGAGGGCGCTTCCCTGTTGTTTGAATTCTGCTATGGCCGGGCGCTCGGTATTATTGGGCCGGGTAATGCTGACCGACCAGCGGCCGCTGATATTGGCAGCAGGCTTTTTCGAAACTGCAAACCGTGCAGCGCTGCCCGCCCAGGCTTCAAAGGGCAGTTGCTGGAACTGGCCTGTAGTGCCGCGCAGGAACCAACCCTTCATGCGGCCCTTGCCCTCCAGCTTCACACGGAAAGCCGCTTCAAATACGGGCATCTCAAAATACAGGGAATCCCCCAGGCGGGTGAATTTGCTGATGGTGATGCGCTCGCTGGCGTTGCGGATGCTGAGCTGGGGCTTGCCGGCAACGATCTTTACCTCAAACGTAAACGGGATCGCTACGCTGTCATCACGTACAATACGCGCTTGCCAATTGCCTTGCTGCAAAGGCTGTGACCAGCCTGAAATACGAAGAAGGATCAGTAGTATCAGTGAAGTAATTTTCATCTTTTTAAACCACAAAGACACGAAGACACCAAGATTAAGTATCTGATTACATTTAAAAATTAACTTTTTTACTTTTTGTCTTTGCGTCTTTGTGTCTTAGTGTCTTAGTGTTTTAATATTTTATCCAATTTTCAGATTAGCGAGCATATCCTTCGTCATCCGCTTCAGGTCGTACTCGGGTTTCCAGCCCCAGTCGGCACGCGCCACACTGTCGTCAATGCTCTGCGGCCAGCTGTCGGCGATCTGCTGCCGGTAATCGGGCTTATAGCTGATCTCAAAACCCGGACGCTCGGCCGCAATTGCCGCCGCGATCTCCTTCGGCGAAAAACTCATCGCGCTCAGGTTATAGGAATGCCGCACATTGATCTTCGATGCCGGCGCTTCCATCAGCTCAATGGTGCCACGGATGGCATCGGGCATATACATCATCGGCAGGTAGGTATCTTCCGAAAGGAAGCACTCATACTTGTTTTCTTCCAGGGCCTCATGGTAGATCTCCACCGCATAATCGGTGGTACCCCCGCCAGGAGCGGATTTATAACTGATCAGGCCCGGATAGCGGATGCTGCGTACATCCACCCCGAAACGCTGGTGGTAATAATTGCACCAGAACTCGCCGGCATATTTGCTGATGCCGTATACGGTGATGGGTTCGATGATGGTCTGCTGCGGACAGTTCTGTCGCGGACTCGTTGGACCAAACACTGCAATTGAAGAAGGCCAATATACTTTATGGATCTTTTCTTCGCGGGCTATGTCCAGCACATTGAGCAAGCCCGTCATATTGAGGTTCCAGGCCAGGTTGGGGTTCTTTTCGCCGGTGGCCGAAAGGATGGCGGCCAGCAGGTAGATCTGTGTAATGTTCTGGCGGATGACCTGCACGTGCAGCATCTCCTTATTCATGACATCAAGCGCTACATAAGGACCCGTGCCTTCCAGCAGGGGGTTCTGCTCCCGCAGGTCGGAAGCGACTACATTGGCGTTACCGTAAATTTTGCGGAGGGCGAGGGTGAGCTCCACACCGATCTGGCCCGATGCACCGATTACAAGGATTTTCTCTTTGATCATAACAAGCGTAATTCAGTCAAAATTAGGGTGTGGAGGGGGAATAGCAATGGATGAGCCGATGTGCCGATGAGCCGATTGCTGACGCCAGTCCAGTTCGTCGTTTTCGCCCCCCCAGCCCCCTAAAGGGGGAGTAGGATACGCAAAAGGGAAAATCATTTTCTTATGTTGAAGCAACAAAAAGAAAAAAGCTTCAACTTATACGAATCCCACACCCCCTTTAGGGGGCTGGGGGGTGTTGCCGCGAACTGGTCGTGCGCCAGCCCATCGGCTCATCGGCTCATCGGCTAATCAGATAATCGGCTCACGATCTTAAGAACTTTCTCGATGTCTTCGGGCGTGTCGATACAGTGGCTGTCAAATTTCGTCGTTACGCACTTGATCCGGAAGCCGTTCTCCAGCCAGCGCAGCTGCTCGAGCGACTCGGCTTTTTCGAGGGCGGAAACGGGAAGTTTGGTGATGGCTTCGAGCACATCGCGGCGGTAGGCATACATGCCCACATGGCGGTAATAGGTATGGTGTTTGTGCCAGTCGCTTTCCGGAACGCCCTTGATGAAGGGGATCGGCATGCGGCTGAAATAGAGGGCTTCGTTATTCGTGTTTAGTACGATCTTGACTTCCCCCCGGTCGAAGAGCAGGGCTTCACTGTCGATCGCGATCATCTGAGTGGCCAGTTCCACTTCCCCGGTCTGCAATACAGCTGCCAGCTCATCGATCTGCTCCGGATCGATAAAGGGCTCATCGCCCTGGATATTGATGACGTATTGGTAGGGCGTATCGAGCAAGGTCAGCGCTTCATAGCAACGGTCGGTGCCGCTGGGATGGTCGGCCCGGGTGATCACCACTTTGCCCCCGAAAGACACCACATGCTCGGCAATGCGGGCATCGTCGGTGGCCACCACCACTTCATCCACCAGCTTGCTGCGGGAAGCCTGTTCATAAACCCGCTGAATCATGGACTTGCCCTGGATATCGGCCAGGGGCTTTCCCGGAAAACGGGTGGAGGCATAACGGGCTGGAATAAGCGCTACGATCATACAGTGGCGGGTTGAATGGCCTGTTGGGCATCAGCAGTATAAAATGCGGTGGTCACTGCCTGCCGCTCGGCCAGATAAGCTTTATAACGATCGGAAAACTCCATGCGGTGGGTCACGGCTTCGGCATAGTTGTTCCGCAGTCCCATGAAGAGCTCACAGGTTTCACGGACCGCATTATTGCCCCCGTCGCAACCGGTAATATAATCGGCCCAGCCTTTCTCCAGCACAAATTCACGGAAGAGGGGGTTGGAGGCATGGGGCACCAGTATGCGGAGTCCGGCTGTTTTAGCCACGGAAAGATCCAGCACATCATCAAATACAAAAGCGATCTCCTGCGGCTGGAACCCATACTGCTGGCAGAGATGTTCCACAGCAGCCGATTTATGTAGTACTTTAAAATAAACGGCATGAAAATGTTCGCGGCGGGCCAGATGGAAGGACGCATGATTGTTCTCTCCCGTCACCACAGCAAAAACCGGATTGGTACCCGTAGCCAGGTGGTGACTGAACCGCATCAGATTGCTCCCCATCGAATCGATCTCGTTATAGGGACTCGATCCGCTGTCGGCCTTGAACCCATCATTGAACACCCCGTCCCAATCCAGCACGTAAGCCTTGATCCCGCTGAGCCGCTCACGCAGGGCATCAGGCGAGCAAATGAATTCGCCGGTGAAGAGGGAGGTGTGGTTGGGGGATGTGAAGTTCATGCGTTTGTTATATGGAGAAGAAAGAAGACAGAAGAAAGAAGAAAGAAGGAATACAGCTGACTATTATCTGCTTTCTTCTGTCTTCTGTCTTTTATCTTCTTTCTTCTGTCTTTTATCTTTTATCTTCTGTCTTCTCCTCAGTCTTCTTTCAGATCCTGAATATCCAGCATTCCGATCGGCTTCCCATTCTCCGTCACCAAAATCGTATCCACACTGGTCTTCTTGAACACACCAGCCGCTTCGTTCAGCAGGGCTCCGGCTTCGATGCTTACGGGAGTCTTATATTCCAGGTCACCTACTTTCTTGTCGAGGATATGCTCGCCTTCTTTCTGGAGCAGGCGGCGCAGGTCGCCATCGGTGAATACACCTTTCAGAGAACCGTCGGCATTGGTAACAGTAACGGCGCCGAATCCAAATTCCGTCATCTTGATGATGGCGTCTTTCAGGTTGGTGCTGCCGGTGACTACAGGATTGATGCCATTGATGGCTTCTTTCACGCGAACGGTCATCAGGCGGGTATCGCGGATGAACTGGTCGGTACCCAGGGTAGTGAGGTTATTATCGGTCAGTCCCTTCAGTACTTTCAGGGGAACAGTAATGGTATGCACGCCCACATTGATGGCGTTGCGTACGTGCTCGGCATGACGCACGGAGCTGAACATCACTTTGGTATTGTAGCCGTAGTGGTTCACGGCTTTCACGCACTGTTCTACCAGGGCCAGGGCATCATGTCCCTGATCCTGCAGACGGCCAACGAGCGGGCACACATAAGTGGCACCAGCCTGCATGGCCATATAGGCCTGTTGCAGGGTGTACACCAGGTGTACGTTCACCAGCAGTCCGGCATTGCGCAGCATTTTACAGGCACGCACACCTTCGAGCGATACGGGGATCTTGAATACGGTCTTCTTGGGATCGAGGCCCAGGTCGAGCTGACGCTTGGCTTCGGCCATCACTTCCTCCGCGGTATTACCCAGCGCTTCGATCTGGAGCACGGGAACGATCTTGGAGAGTTTCACGATCATGCCATCGATATCGGTAATGCCCTCACGCTGCATGAATGTAGGCGTAGTGGTGAGACCGTCGAGAAAGCCGAGTTTAAAGCCTTCTTCGATCTCCTTCATATTCGCTGAATCGAGATATAATTCCATGTTTTTTAAATGACGGGTTTACTATAAATATAAGAATATTACTTTTTGCGATACTTCACTTCCACGGCGTGCAGCTCCAGCAAGGGTTTCAGGAACTCTTCCAGGTCGTACACACAGAGCTGGCTGGCGGCATCACAAAGGGCTTTTTCCGGCTCGGGGTGTGTCTCGATGAATACACCGTCTACTCCGGAAGCGATACCGGCCCGGCTCAGCACCGGCAGGAATTCGCGGGCACCACCCTTGGCATCGGCACTGGGGATCCCATACTTGCGGATGGAATGGGTGACATCAAATACCACTGGATATCCAAGCTGGCTCATGTGATAGAAACTGCGCGGATCCACGATCAGGTCATTATAACCCATGGTATACCCGCGTTCGGTGAGGATGATCTGGTCGTTACCAGCCTCGATGCATTTGCCTACCGGATGTTTCATGTTCTCCGGTGCCAGGAACTGGCCATGCTTGATATTGATCACGCGGCCGGTCTGCGCAGCAGCCACCATCAGGCCGGTCTGCATACAGAGATAGGCAGGGATCTGCAGCACATCCACCACACCGGCAGCAGCAGCCGCCTGGTCGGGATAGTGAATATCGGTGAGTACGGGAAACCCGAACTGTTCTTTTACTTTGGCAAGCAGCTTCACGCCGGCATCCAGACCGGGGCCGTTATAATACTTGAGGCTGCTGCGGTTGTCTTTGGAGAAGGAGGATTTGTAGATCACCTTGATCTTCATCCGCTCGGAGATCTCTTTGAGCATCTCGGCGGTCTTCATCATGATGCTCTCCTCTTCAATCACACAGGGACCGGAGATCAGGAAGAGCTCATCGGCGCCACATTCAATGGAACCTACTTTTACTTTCTTTACACTCATGCGTTAAAAACGTTTATACAGTTCTTTGATGAAATCCACAGTTATCTTTTCCTTCCAGTCGGGCCCCACGGCGTGGTTCCACATATGCGGGAGGTTATAAGCCACTTCGGCCATGGCAGTGATGGTTTCATCACTCCAGTTCTTGCTCAGTCCCTGCGGCAACACGATATTGTGCTTTTTCAGCATCTCGCGGAACTCCACCAGTCCTTCGCCATAGAAATCTTCCAGGTGCTGGAAGGCGAGGCAGTTGGCATAGCAATGTTTTTCGCCGAGGATCTTCGATAAGCCATAAGAGAGCGCGTGGCATACGCCCACTTCAGAATAGGTCAGACTGAGTCCGCCCATCAACGAAGCCACCATCAGCTTATCGTCGTTTTCGGGGGTCTGACCGGCTTTGTCGCCGAGATAGATCTCGCGGCAGAGCTTCAGCGATTGCTCGCCATAAGCCAGACTGAAGGCATTATTGAGAATGCCGGTCTCTGATTCAATACAGTGGATATAGGTATCCATACCGGTATAGAACCATTTGTCGCGCGGCACGGAGGCAATGAGTTCGGGATCCAGGATCACCTGGTTGAAGACGGTCCAGTCGCATTTGAGGCCGAGTTTCTTCACCGGACCAGTCAGCACAGCTGTCATCGATACTTCAGCGCCCGTACCGGAAATGGTAGGTACACCGAGGTGATAGATGCCGGGCTTCTTGATCAGGTTGAGTCCCTGATAGAGTACCGATGATCCTTCATTGGTAAACATCAGCGATACCGCTTTCGCGATATCCATGATACTGCCGCCACCAATGCCAACAACGCCTGCAGGCAGACCTTTTTCGGCCATTACGGTATCGCGGAGTTCATCGATCTGGTCGGTCGTGGGTTCGTGGGGATCCACATCAATATAGCGCACCACATCTTCCGGTTGAGCGGGGATGCGGGCTGCGAGGGCGGAATCCTTGAAATAGGCATCCACCACAAAGAGGAAGAAGCGGTTGTTCTCCCCGCGCTTTTCCGCGAGGATACCTTCCATGGCGCTGAAACTGCCACGGCCGTACACCACTTTATCAATGTTCTTGAAATTCTTAAACATGGGCAGGGGCTAAAGCTTTTTCAATACAGGCACCGATCTTCTGGGCCAGGGCACGTACTTCGGCTTCGGTCCAGGTACAGCGGATGCCGAAGGAGATCAGGCGGCCGACTACGTCCTGTGTTTTGGGCAGGTAGAGGTTTTTATAATCCTGCGGGGCGCCCAGCAGCTGGATGGCCAGTTTGGAAGCAGTCTGCAGGTTCTTGATATGATCCCACTGGTTGATGAAATGGTACATATTGGTGTACCAGTAGTTGAATCCACCCACACCGGCGGCATTGAATTCAGCCACCACGCGTTTAGCGGCTTCGGTATCGGGCAGCAGCAGGTTCAGGAATGTGGCAGAGTCGCCGGCCGGATCAGCCAGGCGGGCAAAGCCCACACCGGGGATCTGTCCTAATAATTCAGTCAGCAGTTGCTTGTGTTTGTTATTCGCTTCGCGGATGGCAGGCACTTTGCGCGTTTGTGCGGCACCGATAGCGGCATGCACTTCGCTGATGCGGTAGTTGAAACCGAGGATGGGGTGCTGTTCCATGCCGCGGTTGGAACCGATATGATCGTGTCCATGGTCGGCATAGGAATCTGCGAGTTTGTAGGCCTTCTCGTCGTTCGTCACCATCACCCCGCCTTCACCGGCAGTGGCGATCTTGAAGAAGTCGAAAGAGTAACAACCGGTTTTTCCAAAGAGTCCGGTAGCAGTGCCTTTATAGGAAGCGGCAAATGCCTGTCCGGCATCTTCCACTAAAACAAGGTTATGTTCTTTGATCACCGCCATGATGCCGTCCATATCGGCCATACCGCCGCACATGTGCACCAGACAAACCGCTTTGGTTTTGGGGGTGATGGCTTTGCGGATGCCTTCTGCACTGAGACAGAGGGTTTCGTCGATCTCAGCGAATACCGGCAGTCCGCCCACGAATAAAACAGCCTCTACCGTAGCGATATAAGTAAAGGGCGGCACGATCACTTCATCACCGGCACCAATACCCGCAGCGGCGAGGGCGGTGGCTACGGCGGTGGAGCCGCTGGATACCGCATGGGCGTATTTGGCACCCGTGACCTTCATCACTTCTGCCTCAAAATCGCGGGCCTTCCAGATATTATTACGTTGGGCTTCGTGGTTGTACCGGAAGAGGATCCCGGTCTCAAGGACATCGTTGATTTCCTTGCGCTCTTCTGCGCCGAATAATTCAGTTCCTGGCATGACGGAAAATTAAAGGTGCAAAGGTACGCAATTATTTGAAAATAGACGGAACTCTTTGAATCACAACCCCTTGAATTAAAGCCAGTTATTTTTGGCGAGGGTGGCGAGCACCCGGTCGGTGGCCCCGATATTTTGCCGCATAAAGCCCCGGATCTGCTCCGCCAGGGCCTCGCGGTGAACCGAATCGCTGGTCAGCCGGGCCAGAACCGCCTCAGCGCCAGCACGATCGGTCACGCAAAGAGCATAGCCTTCCTTCACGAAGCGGATGGCTTCCACGAAGTTTCTGTACTCGGGACCGATGATCACGGGGTTACCGAAGACCGCCGGTTCGAGGATATTATGAATCCCGCTTTTGTGGAAACCGCCCCCGATCCAGGCCAGGGAGCCGTAGCGGTAGAGCGAGGCCAGCATGCCCATATTGTCGATGATCAGCACCCTCCGGGAGGCGGCATCGGGTGTAGTATTAAAAGCGGAGAAGGTCACTGCTTCATTCCCGAACAGGGCTTCCACTTTTTTGATATGGGGCGCATCAATTTCATGCGGGGCGATCACGAGTTTCCAGTTGGCCGGTAGCTGCGGCAGACATTCCGCCAGCAGGGCTTCATCATCGGGCCAGGTACTGCCGCCGACTAATAAATGGGCATCACCTTTAAAAGCATCGATCTCAGGAATCGTGCGGGCCCGGTCGGCAATGGCGGCCACACGGTCGTAGCGGGTATCGCCACTGATCAGCACGTTTTCGGTGATGTTGATTGTTGCCAGCAGGTCTTTATTGAACACATCCTGGACAAAGATGATGTTGTAGGCCTTGAGCATGTTCCGGAAGAATTGTCCGTACCACTGGAAGAAACTGTGATGCGGCATGAAGGCGGCGGCAACGAGGAACACAGGGATCTGCCGTTGTTTCAGTTCCTTCAGGTAATAATGCCAGAATTCGTATTTGATAAAGAGTACTAAAGAGGGCTGCACGCGGTCGATAAAATCTCGCGCGTTCAAGGGACCGTCCACCGGCAGGTAAAAAACCGCATCCACCTGATCGTAATCCTTCCGGATCTCGTAGCCCGAAGGCGAAAAAAAGGTCAGGATGAGCTGGTACTGGGGATAGTCTTTCCGTAATCTCTCTATAAGCGGTCTCCCCTGCTCAAACTCCCCCAGCGAAGCCACATGGATCCAGATCCGTTTACCGGTCTGCGGCAGGCTGTCGATCTTCCGTTTCACCACCCGGCGCCATTCCTTACGGCCATTGGCCCATTGCGCGGCCTTGGGGTTCCAGAGCGCGGCGAGGCGGTAGAGCATGCTTTGGAGGAAGAGGAAGAGATTGTAGAAGAGGGTGGCCAGGGTGATATTTTGCTTGCAAATTTAAGAAGATTTGAACCACAAAGACGATTAAACCACAAAGGCACGAAGACGCAAAGATTTCTTTAAGTAAATACAAAAGGCACTAAAAATTTCATTATTAAATTCTTAGTGCCTTAGAGTCTTAGTGGTTTTGTATTCAGAATTCTTAGTGCCTTTGTGTCTTTGTGGTTATGTATTATTAAATTCCTGCTAACTTTGACGCATGTTAACGATCAGCACACGCGGCCAGCAGATGCCGCCCTCTCCCATCCGTAAGCTGGTGCCTTATGCCGAGGCTGCCAAGAAAAAAGGCGTGAAAGTGTATCACCTCAATATCGGCCAGCCCGATATCGAAACGCCGCCGGCGATTATGGATGCCGTCCGCAAGGCCGATATCAAAGTACTTGAGTACAGCCACAGCGCCGGTAACGAAAGCTACCGCCGCAAGCTCGTGGAATACTATAAAAAAGTGGGGATCGACGTGAACTACGACCAGATCCTCATCACCACCGGCGGTTCGGAAGCCATCCAGTTCGGCTTCTTCTGTTGCTTCAATCCGGGTGATGAAGTGATCATTCCCGAACCCTTTTACGCCAACTACAATGGCTTTGCCTGTGCAGCCGGAGTGAACGTGGTGCCCATCAAATCGAATATCGAGGATGGCTTCGCCCTCCCTCCGATCGCCGATTTTGAAAAAGTGATCACCGACAAGACCCGGGCCATCGTAATCTGCAGTCCCAATAACCCCACCGGTTATTTATACAGCCGTTCGGAGATGGAAGCACTGAAAACGATCTGTCTCAAATACGATCTCTACCTCTTCAGCGATGAAGCCTACCGCGAGTTCTGTTATGATGGTGAGTATGTCAGCGCCATGCACCTGCCGGGTATGGACCAGCACGTGGTGCTGATGGATACGATCAGCAAACGCTACAGTGCCTGCGGCGCGCGACTGGGTGCCTTAGTGACCAAGAACAAAGCCGTTTACAATACCGCGATGAAATTTGCGCAGGCACGCCTTAGTCCTCCGGGACTCGCCCAGATCATGGGTGAAGCGGCCATCGACCTGCCCGATCATTATTTTGATGCGCCCAAGGCCGAGTACCTGAAGCGCCGCAATACATTGGTGAGCCGGCTGAATGCGATGGAGGGAGTGTTCTGTCCCAATCCCGGTGGCGCCTTCTACGCCATGGCCCGTCTGCCGATCGACGACAGTGACAAATTCTGCCAGTGGCTGCTGGAGGAGTTCTCGCATGAGAACCAGACGGTGATGCTGGCGCCGGCTTCGGGCTTCTACGGAACGCCTGGGCTGGGAAAGGATGAAGTGCGGCTGGCGTACGTGCTGAATACCGATGCGATCAATAAGGCGATGGATTGTTTGGAAGCAGCCCTCAAGGTTTATCCGGGGAGACGATGAGCCGATTGGCCGATTAGCCGATTAGCCGATTAGCCAATGAGCCGATTAGCCGATGGGCCGATGAGCCGATTAGCCGATTAGCCGATGGGCTGACGCCAGTCCAGTTCGACGTTTTCGCCCCCCAGCCCCCTAAAGGGGGAGTATGATACGCAAAGAGGAAAATCATTTTCTTTTATTGTAGCAACAAAAAGAAAAAAGCTTTAACTAATACGAATCCCACACCCCCTTTAGGGGGCTGGGGGGTGTTGCCGCGAATTGCGCGTGCGTCAGCCCATCGGCTCATCGGCTCATTGGCTAATCATAAAATCAATCTATAAATTAAACATCAACTCCATACCATGTCACAAGCCAAAGCTTACGCTGCCTTTTCGCCCACTACCCCGCTTGCCCCGTATAGTTTCGAGCGGCGGGAAGTAGGTGCCAACGACATCCAGATCGAGATCCTTTATTGTGGCGTTTGCCACTCCGACCTCCACCAGGCCCGCGACGAATGGGGTGGTTCCATCTACCCGATGGTGCCCGGCCATGAGATCGTGGGGAAAGTGATTGCAGTAGGTTCTGAAGTAAAAGATTTCAAACCCGGCGACCGCGCCGGTGTGGGTGTGATGATCGACAGCTGCCGGGTATGCCCCAACTGTCACCGCGAAATGGAACAATACTGCGCCGAAGGCATGACCGGTACCTATAATACCCTCGAGCGCGATGGCAAGACCCTTGCCCAGGGTGGCTATTCTTCCCAGATCGTGACCGACCGTCGCTTTGTGTTTCATATTTCTGAAAAGCTGGACCTGGCTGCTGTGGCGCCCCTGCTCTGCGCCGGGATCACTACCTATTCGCCCCTGCGTTTTGCGGGTGTGAAGAAAGGCACTAAGGTGGGTGTGATCGGTCTCGGTGGACTCGGCCACATGGGTGTGAAATTCGCCGTTTCGTTTGGGGCAGAAGTCACCCTGATCAGTACCTCACCTTCGAAAGCAAAAGATGCTGCACGCCTGGGTGCGCATAAATTTTTGCTGAGCACCGATCCGGAGCAGATGAAGGCGCACGACAGTTATTTTGATGTACTGCTCAATACCGTATCGGCCGACCATGATTATGAGCCTTACCTGAACCTACTGGGTTTTGAGGGCCGCATGATGATCGTGGGCTTACCGGCACATGATCCCAAGCTTTCTCCTTTCGCCATTCTGAAGAACCGCCGTTCGGTAACGGGTTCGATGATCGGTGGTACCAAAGAAACGCAGGAGATGCTGGATTACTGTGCGGAACATAATATTGTAGCGGATGTGGAGATCATTCCGATCCAAAAGATCAATGAGGCGTATGAACGAATGGTGAAGAGTGATGTGCGGTATAGATTCGTAATAGATTTGAAGACGTTGTGAGGCGAGAAGGAAGAAGCTAGAAGCGAGAGGTGCCCACCTACGCTAAAGCTTCGGTGGGTAAAAGGCTGACGCAAGAATAGTATCGCGCAATTCATGCGCCGAAGCTTTAGCGTAGGCGCAGAGGCCACGGAGTTTGATAGTGAACTTCGTGGCTTTTTTTTGAGGTATGGCGGCTAGATACGTCTGCTCCCCTTTACGTCATTCCGGCGAAGGCCGGAATCTCTTCCTCGCTACAGTCATTCCCGCTCCTTGCTGTCATTCCCGCGAAGGCGGGAATCCCCTACTCAAGTAACGTTAGTCTATTGCTTACGCGCTTTCGCTCCCCTCCCGGTTACGTCATTCCCGTCCCCAACGTAGTTGGGGAGGAATCCCCTTCTCCTTAAGATTGTTACAGTCATTATCCTCAACGAATAAGAAGGAGATACGACACAGCGTAAATCACTCCGAAATCAGGGATGGGATTCCCGCCTTCGCGGGAATGACAGTAAGAGGAGGCTTCGTGCGCCAGCTATTGCCACATTGCCACATCGTCACATTGCCACATTATCTCTGGTTCCTCCTCCTCAGCGTACTCCATGTGCTCTGCGCGATTTTTTCAAAAACCCAACTTAAACGTTTCTCCCTCCGCAATCAGTTTATTCCCTCGCAAGAGCAAGGGCTTCTTCCCTATAGTCAGTTTATTCAACAGCAAACTGCCTTTGATCACTTTTAACTGCACCGATCCCGCAGCGACGGTGCAGGTTCCCCAGCTATAGCCATTGGACCAGAAATAGGTGCCGGGTTTGTCGGTGAAGGCGATGCTGTTGTTGATGGCGGAGTACTGGAAGCCGCTGAGGGCCAGGGTGGCCGACCAGCTGGCCATGGCGCGGGCATAGTGGTGACCGCATTCGGGTTCGTCGTAGGGATTGCGCTTTTCACCGTCGTAGCGGCTGCGGATGGCCGTGAGTACCTTGAGGCCGTTGGCGGTTTGTCCTTCGTAGAGCATGCCGATGCCGGCCGTATACTCGAATCCCGACATACTCTCGGCGAAATACGGGAAAGGCACTTTAAGACGGCCCCGCGGCCAACTGGCCATGATCAGTCCCGATTCGCGGTCCATCACATAGCTGCGCATATTGTTGAATACACTATCGAAACGTTCGATAAAGTTATTCTTCATAACGGTCTGCAGTGCGGTGCGCATATGTGCGCTGTCGCCCAGATAACCCAGTCCGACTACATGCGCCATGTATTGTCCGGCGAGCTGGTCGACCAAACAACCCGGACCGAGCTGGTAGTCGGGGATTGTCACGGTTGAATCGGCAGCTTCCACTATATCGTACCCCCGCAGTGTCTCCCGAAGGGGACGCTGCGGCCCCATTTCGATGAACTTCCTCGTAACCGGATCGGTGATTTTATGCTCGTAATAACTGCCGTTGAACAGGTTTTTCTCCACCCAGGCGCTACCGGATGCAAATACTTTGAGACATTTCTCCGCCAGTTCCGGCTCATTCATCGCCTTCGACATTTCCGCTGTGGCTTTCAGGGCACCGAAATACCAGAACTGCATCTGGGGGTTGGGACCGTAATAGTTTACGTCCATCGTATTGTGCTGTTCACCTTCCTCCACCCCATCGGCATCCTCATCCCAGCCACCCTTGATCCAGGCATATTGCATGGCGGCTTTAAGGCGGGGCCAGTGGCGGCGGAGCCAATCCATGTCGCCGGAGAGTTTCCATTCGCGGTAGGCGCGGAGGATGGAGCCCATTTGTCCATCGGCGGCGGCTACGTGATCAATGGTGGGGTTCACTTCCAAAGGCAGACTCACCCGGTTCATCATCTTGCCATTGTCTTTCGTGCCGTAGTCAAGTTCCACATCGCGCATGGAGCGGGCCAGGTCGCCGAAGAGAAAGGCCGTGGCGGTTTCGTAATTCCAGACATGGGTACAGTTTCCGTAGCAGGAACCGTTCTCGTTCATCACGCCCTCCCAACCCATGAGGTGGCCCGAAGGCAGCCGAAACACGGTTTGCGATCTCAGGGTAGAGAGATTGAACAGGGCAGCTTCTTTAACAATCGGGGGCCAGGCGGACTCCAGAAACGCAGTTACAAAACGGCGGGTCATTTTTTCTAAATCCGGAATACGTGGCGCTTCCTTTTCGAGCACGTCCCATGCGTCAAGGTATTGCTGCGTATAATAATTGCCGACGATCTTACCCCGGTATTTGAAATCCCAGGAATTGTTCCAATCGAGGCGGTTCGGGAAATGCCAGGTGAGGTAGAAAGTGAAGGTAGCGCTGCCGCCGGCGGGGATCGATTTCTTCAGGGCCAGGGAGGCCATGGGGTTATGATCCACCAGTTGGGCTTTGTCGGTCAGTTCACCGTCTGCGCTGAAATCATCCCAGAAATCGAGCAGGGCATTCTCCCAGTCGTTATTGCGGGAAGAGCGGCGGTAAGAGAGTTTGCCGTCGGTATCCGCATTCACGAGGGCCATGGTGCCCCAGGCGGGATCCTGGTGGTTGACCGAATCGCTCCACATATAAATGCCTCTCACGGTATTGTTTGAGCGAAAGACGTTCTGGTTATAGCGGGCGCCGTCGTAGACCATATCGCCTTTCCAGTTCTTGGATTGGTAGGTGCCGTCGATCCCGATAAAATTCCGCAGGGTACCGCAGACGGCCACGTCCATGGGTTTATTGGTGGTATTGGTGACGACATAGCGCAGGATAGCGACGGGGATACTGCTTGCGTTCACATCGCCGGGGATAAAAGGATTAAAGCCCTGGATCTTCACCGTAACGGGCAGGCTCGCGTCGGCGAGGTTCACTTGTCCGAAGGGATAGGCCGCATCAAAGCTGGCCGAAGAAAAGCGGGGTAACCCATGATGATTCACCGGCCGGCCTTCATAGTGCATGTATTCGCTGGGGTGCAGTGGTCCGAGCAGGGCCTTGGTCTGAGCCTTTTTGCCTTGCGGGGCAACATAGATCGAAAAAAACGGTGCCTGGTTCCCATCCGTGATCGTACTGAACCCGATGCCCGGCTTATTCATGATCGACCAGTCGCGCAGCTCGCCGCGTCCGCCCAGCGAAACCGTACCGGTGCCGATGCCGCCGAGGGGCAGGGCGATGTTGAGGAGGTGTTGTTGGTCGTAGTGTTTGAGGACGGGGAATTGCTGTGCGTTGGCTGTTTGAAATACACAAGTGGCAATAAAGCAAAAAGCAATCTTCTTCATCTTGGAAAGTTTGGAGGATAGTATGCTAAATGTAGGATGTTTTTTATTAGGGTGGCGGTCGTTGGCCCCCTCCCGGTTACGTCATTCCGGCGAAGGCCGGAATCTCTTACATGCGAATTCACTGTATTGCATACGCCCGCTTTCACCCCCCTCCCGGTTACGTCATTCCGGCGAAGGCCGGAATCTCTTACTGGAATTTTATAGTATTGCTTACGCGCGCTTTCGGCCCCCTCCCGGCCTCCCCCGGTGGGGGAGGAGAAAGGCAACTCCCGAAGTAATAGTAACAGTCATAATTATCGAAGCTCTTGATGTTAGAACTTCGAAAATATTGGTATTACGTTTAATCACGCTGCTGCACAACTCCTCCCCCACCGGGGGAGGTTGGGTGGGGGCCAACGAATGCTGCTGGCGCCAGCTATTGCCACATTGTCACATCGCCACATTGCCACATTTCTTCTCCTTTTTCCGTAACTTTTAGCAAATTTTCTCACATGCCCCCTTGCACTCCCGCCCGCAGCCGCCGCGACTTCCTCAAAAAGACCTCCGCCCTGGCTGCCTTATACCTTACCCCTTCCCTGCTCACCCAGGCTTATGCTGTTGATAAAGTGATGCCTTTGCCTGTGCCGAAGGAGAAGATCCACCTGGAGATCAACGGCAAGCCCTATGACCTGGAGATCGATGCGCGGATCAGTCTGCTGGACTTGCTGCGCGAGCAGATCGGTCTCACGGGCACCAAGAAGGGTTGCGATATGGGCCATTGCGGGGCCTGCATCATCCATGTGAACGGCAAGCGGCTGAATTCCTGCCTGTTTATGGCGGTGGACAGCAACAACAGCCAGATCACCACTATTGAGGGACTGGCCCAGGGGGATCAGCTTCATCCTATGCAGGCGGCTTTTTTGAAGCATGATGGGTTTCAGTGCGGGTTCTGCACGAGCGGGCAGATCATGAGTGCGGTGGCTTGTGTGCGCGAGGGGCAGGCCAACAGCCGGGAGCAGGTGCAGGAGTATATGGATACGAATATTTGCCGGTGCGGGGCGTATCAGAATATTGTGAACGCGATCCTGGAGGTGAAGGCCTCCGGCGTCTCGGTTTAGTTCTCGCAGCGACGCGGCTTGGTTCTCGCAGCGACGCGGTTTAGTTCTCGCAGCGACGCGGTTTAGTTCTCGCAGCGACGCGACGACGCAAAGAAATACAAGTTTTGCGATTTAAGAAGTCATATTGAAAAATAGTAGTTGAAAAAGTAAGGGAATCGAAAATCGATTAAGCGTTGCGAGCGTCAAAAACAGCGAGTAGAATTTAATTAACGAGTTTAATATTTTATTATAAATTTTCCTAAATACCGTTGCGCCGTTGCGTCGCTGCGAGAACCAAACCACAGCGTGCATAGCGTGAAATAATAATTTTATGAACGAGTATAACATCTTTGCAGACGATCGTGTAGATGGCGCCGATAAGGTAACGGGCCGGGCGCTCTATGCCGCCGACCATAAAGTCGCTAATCTGGCCTATGGCCTTTTCTACAGCAGCACCATTGCCTTGGGCAGCATCAAGGAATTCGATGCCAGCAAGGCCCTGGCCCTGCCGGGGGTGCTGGATGTGTTGTATTATAAGAACCTGCCGGAAGTGCCGGGCTATAACCCGTCTGCCTATCCGAAAGAGCGGGGTGTGGGTGGTTGGTGGGGACTGAAGATCCTCAGCGATGACAAGATCCGGTTCCACGGACAGCCCATTGCGCTGATCGTGGCCGAGAGCCTGGACATTGCCAAGGAGGCGGCCGAGCTGCTCAAGGTGACCTATAATGTGGAGACACCCGAGACCGATTTCAATACCCTACGCAAGGACCCGGCGAAAATCAAGAAGATCTCCGCCTACAAGCGGGGCAAGGAAAGTGCGTTCAAGGAAGCGCCGGTCTTTATCGAAGCCGAATACAGCATACCCATTGAAGTGCATAGTCCCATAGAGCTGCACGCCACCACGGCGGTCTGGGAGGGCGACAAGCTCACGGTATACGACAAAACCCAGGGACCGAAGAGTGTGCAGCAGAGTCTGGCGCGCTTGTTTGGCATCCCTGATAAGAATGTGCGGGTGGTGGCCAGCAATATCGGTGGTGCCTTTGGCAATGCCATCCGGAGCTGGATGAACACGCCGGCGGCCTGTATTGCGGCGAAGAAGCTGGGGCGACCGGTGAAAGTGGTACTGACCCGTCCGCAGAACTTCAGTCTCACGGGCTACCGTCCCGCTTCCTGGCAGCGGATCGGCATTGGCGCCGACAAGAACGGGATCCTGCAGGGCATCAGTCACCAGGCCGTGAGCAATACCAGCAAATACGAGCCCTTCACCGAGGGAATTGTGGATATATCCAAGATGATGTATGCCTGTCCCAATGTAGATACCTTGTACCATGTATTGCCCTTAGACCTGAGCACGCCGACCTGGATGCGGGGACCGGGCGAGGCTTCGGGCAGTTTTGCGTTGGAGTCGGCCTTAGACGAGCTGGCGCATAAGCTCAATATGGATCCCTTGCAGTTGCGTTTAAAGAATTTCGCCGAAAAGAACCCGGAGAACGGGCTGCCCTGGTCGGCCAACAATATCAAGGACTGTTATGCGTATGGGGCCGAGAAGATCGGCTGGAAGAACCGCAAGCAGAAGCCGGGGAGCATTAAAGAAAAAGACTGGCTGATCGGATATGGCATGGGATGCGGGGTCTTTGGTGCCTGGAAGGGCGAAGCCAGCATACGTGCGGTATTGAATGGGGATGGGACTTTGCTGCTGGAATGTGCGGTCAGTGATATGGGTCCGGGTACCGTTACCTCCATGACCAAACTCGCCGCAGGCCTGATGCAGATGTCGGATACCCGTGTCAAGTTCCGGATCGGCGATTCCAATTACCCGGAGGGTCCCACCCAGGGCGGTTCGGGCACCACCTCAACGGTGGGATCGGCCGTAGACCTCATCTGTGCGGCTTTAAAAGACGAATTAAAGGGTTTGGCCATTGCGCACCATGCACCTTTCGCTATTCTGAAGCCGGCGGATCTGGAGGTCAGGAACGAGCAGGTCGTTTCCCTGGCGAACGCCACTGAATCCATTGCCATCCCTGCCCTGTTGAAGGCAGCGGGCAGAGACAATATCGAGCTCCTCAAGACCTCCAGCGGCAGCAATCCGCGGGAGATCAAGCATAGCATGCATTCCTTTTCGGTCCATTTTGCCAAGGTGGCGGTGAACAGCAAGACCGGCGAGATCAAAGTCCGCCATGTAGTCACCACCGGCGATTCCGGCAAGATCATCAATGAAAAGACTGCCAAAAGCCAGTTATTGGGCGGTGCCATCGGCGGCATCGGCATGGCCTTGAAGGAAGGCCTTCAGGTCGACCCCAAGACGGGCAAACTGCTCAATGCCACCCTGGGCAAGTACCATGTACCCAAGCATACGGACTGTCCTATCATAGATACCTGGTTTGTCAACAAACCCGACACGATCGTCAACAGCATCGGTTCCAAAGGCGTCGGCGAGATCGCACTGATCGGCATGGCGGCGGCGATTGCGAATGCGGTGTTTAATGCGAGTGGAAGGAGGGTGAGGGAGTTGCCGATGGGGGGATAATGGATACAATGAATTAAATACAAAACCAGGATCCTTACTTTTTTACATTTACGTCTAAATAACTCATATACTCTGATAGTAAAGTGCTGAAAAATCGAAAATTTACTCCTACTGAAACATCAAACCTAAAAGTATTCTATAGAACAAAAGTAATCACATTTTGACGACACATAGTATTCGTACTTTGCCAACTTTAATTTGCCTCATAAATGCTAATTCTTTCAAATATTATTTCCCAAAATCCTTAATTTTGACAACTCAGTCCAAACTATATTATCTAGATGAAACATGAAACATTTGGTGACTACATCAAGAAAGCAAGAGAGATATTGAAATTACCTCTTAGAAAAGTATCAGCGCACATTGACATTGATCAGTCTACACTCAGTAAAGTAGAACGAGGAGAAAGATCAGCATCACCAGATTACTTAAAGCCGCTTTCTGAAATTCTCAAGCTTAACTTAAAAGAAGTCCAATCAAAGTTTATAGTTGATAAAATAAGCAAAGATTTTGCAGGCCTGGAGCATTTAACAGAAGGATTAAAAGCAGCTGAGCAACAAATAAAAAAGAAGAAAAAGTAATGGGAAGCAATTTCTTTACAAACCAGGGTGAAAACACACTTTACAAAAAATTTGTAGGGGTGTTTGAGCATATGCAAAACATAGAATACTTTAAATCAGTTATTGGGTATTTCAGAGCTTCTGGTTACTTTGCTATTCGTAAACATTTTCCCGCAGACATGAAAATTAAAATCATTGCAGGTATAAATGTTGACCCTTTCATCGCATTAGCCCAAAGGAAAGGTTTGTTATTTAATTTTAACGCTAAAGATACCAAGGAGGCCTTTATTGAATTTATTCAGAACGATATACTCAATGCCAAATACGGGAAAACAATTGAAGAAGGAGTTTTACAACTTATCGGCGACATTGTCGATAGCAGGATTGAAATAAGAGCACACAACTCAAAAAAACTTCACTCCAAGTTTTACATTTTTCTGTCACCAAATTTTAATGAGCACAATCCCAATGGGATGGTGATTATGGGTTCATCCAACCTTTCAGCACAAGGTTTAGGACTTGAAGATATTGAACATAACTATGAAATGAATATTGAGTTGAGAGATTACCCCAACGTGAAATTTGCAGACGATGAATTTGAAAAACTCTGGTTACAGAGCACAGCTATACTACCAATTGACGCACCATCACTTATCAAGAAAACATATTTAGATGCCGCGCCCACTCCCTTTGAGTTATTCGTAAAATTTTTAATTGAGTACTTTGGAAAAAACATTGAGTACGATCCTGATAGCATAAGCGACATTCCATTAAAGAAGTTCAAGAAACTAAGCTATCAGATTGATGCTGTTAATCAGGGTTATGAATTGTTGTTAAAACATAACGGATTCTTTTTAGCAGATGTTGTAGGAACTGGGAAAACGGTTATGGCAGCTTTGCTAGCAAAGAAGTTTATCATTAACAATGGACCAAAAACAAAAATTCTAATTATATATCCACCTACATTAGAAAAAAACTGGAAAAGCACTTTTAAGGAATTCAGAATTGACGAAAAGTGCCATTTTATTTCTAATGGTAGTTTAAACAAAATTATCGAAGGCGACCATAATTATTCTGAAAAAGAAAGATATGATTTGATTCTTGTTGATGAAGCACATAAGTTCCGTAACCACAGAAGTCAACAGTTTCAAAATCTTCAAATACTTTGTAAAGCCGGACGGGAACACATAGGAAATATTGAAGGATTGGAAAAGAAAGTTGTATTGATTTCGGCAACTCCCTTAAACAACAAGCCGGAAGACATTTACTATCTCATTTCATTATTTCAAGACATTCGCAACAGCAATCTGAGTCAAACTAACTTGCAACGATATTTCTATCCTCATATTATTCGTTACAAATCTCTGACTCAACAATCACCATTAAATCTGGATGCCATTCAGGAAATATTCAATGACATCCGGGACAAAGTCGTAAAAGATATTACCATTCGAAGAACACGAACTGACTTACAGAAGATTGACCGATACAAAAAAGATTTGGACACTCAGGGAATTATTTTTCCAAGAGTTGCAGACCCTATTGCAAATGAATATGAGCTGCCGAATCACTTGAGAGAATTATTTATAGACACCGCAAGCAGCATTATTGATTCAAATAGAATTGATTTTTTTCGGTATCAGGCTATTGCCTATCTGACAGATGAAGCCAATAATGGATTATACCAAAGTGCTCAAACTATTTCCCGGTCACTTGCATTTATCATGCAAACCCAACTAATAAAAAGGCTGGAAAGTAGTTTCTATGCCTTTAAAAAATCATTGAACAAAATCACAGCTTCTACAAAGCATATGATTGAAATGTTTGAGAGGGATAATATTTTCATTGCTCCAGACTTGGATATTTCCGAAATGCTCAACCATGGTATGAGTGACGAAGAAATTGAAATTGAGATTTTAAAAATAGATGATGAAAAGCCAAAGAACAAAAAATTTAAACAATCGGATTTCAAAAATGGCTTCATAGAAGGCTTACGCAATGACTACGTACATCTAAATGCTTTAAATGAAAGATGGCAAGCCATTGACGAACACAATGACCCAAAATGGAATGTATTTATACAATTGTTGAAGACAGAATATTTCAACAAAGACAAAAACGAGCTAGGGAAGCTGGTCATATTCACAGAGTCAGCTGATACACTAATTTACTTGACCGAGCGTTTAAACAAGGAAACCAACTACAAAGTTTTAAGCATCACTTCTGAAAATCGCAACAAAGAATTTGAAACCATTCGGGAAAACTTTGACGCAAATTTTGAAGGAACATACAGAAATGATTTCGACATTATCCTGACCACAGATGTGTTAGCAGAAGGGATTAACCTTCACCGTTCAAATGTGATTGTAAATTATGATACACCTTGGAACCCAACCCGCTTGATTCAGCGGTTGGGACGCATAAATCGTATTGGCTCAAAAGCACAACTTATTTACAACTATAATTTCTACCCATCACAACACGGTGACTTGATTATAAATTTGAAAGAAAGAAGCGAAGCAAAACTACAAAGCAGCCATACTGCATACGGAGAAGATAGCCGGATTTATTCATTGAGAGAAATAATTGAGCAATGGTCAATGTTTGAGGAAAAAGAGGAAGAACCTGACATCAGAACACAATGGCTAGAATGGCTTAGGAAATACCGGGAGCAAAACGAAGAACATTTTAACAATATCAGAAAAATGCCTTTGAAGGTTCGTTGCGTACGCAGAACCAAAGCAAAAGATACAAGCATTGCCTTTGTAAAAAACGGTGAATACAAAAATGTTTACCTACATATCGATGGCAAATCCTTTGCTATATCATTTGAAAAAGCCGTAGGATTTTTTGAGGCTTCAAAAAATGAAGAGGGTATTATACCGCTACCTGAGCTTCATTACACACACATTAACAAAATTCTTGAACAGTTTTCTTCTGATATTACAACTCCTGAATCAATAGGTGGCTCTGATGAAAAATTGGATATAAGAAGTAATAAAGCATTAAATGACTTGAACAATTGGATTGCGAATCAAATTCTTTCAACCCCCGAAGCCATTGAAGCTGGAAAGAACCTGTTACCTTTATTAAAACATGGGACGTATAGCAATCTAACAAATGAAGTGTATAAACTCAGAAATGAAACCAACATTACAAAGTTGGAAAATGAGTTGATTAATCTTTCCAGAAAATACACTTCTAAAATAAAAAAAATCGCAAAGAAAGAACCCGATCCATTGCAGCCGAAAATTATTATCTCAGAAACTTTTATTTCGTAAAACAATTAGACGAATGACCGTAACAGAAATAAGACAAATACTAGAAAGTCCTTACAACAGAAAAATTTGGAAAGGTTTTATACAAACACAGTTTACAAATAATAAACTGAATGTGGAAGACCGCACAATACTCCTATCCGATAAAACACTTAGCAAACAGTGTTTAATTTTGGGAAACTACGAAATAAACGAATACACAAATATCGGGATTTTTGAAGTTGAATTAAACGAAAAAGTTAACATAGCTAGAAACCGTGTTGCTTTAAGAAATCTTATCAAAGATATTACAAATCAGGTAGCCGGCGCCATGGTTGTTTTTGTACAAGGTGATAAATGGCGATTCAGCTACATAAGCAAACGAAAAGTAAAGAATTCTTCAAATGAAATTGAAGACAAGCAAACGGCTCCCAAACGTTACACTTACCTATTTGGAAAAAATGAAAAAGCGTTAACCGCTGCAATTCGATTTGACAAACTAATTCAGAAACAAAAAGAGAATATTTTCCAACTTCTTTCACTAGACGATTTTGAAGAAGCATTCTCGGTAGAAAAACTTAGCAAGGAGTTTTTCAAAAACTATAAAGAGATTTATGAGGACTTTGTTCAGTTCCTTACAGGAAAGCGCTTTGGAAAAAAGGGTAATAAATATGTAGAACAAGTAATCCATGAACCAAACTGGCAATTAACTTCAATATTCGGTAAAGACGAGAAGCAAGCACGTGATTTTTGCAAACGGATAATGGGAAGAATAGTATTTCTTTACTTTATACAGAAAAAAGGCTGGCTAGCAGTAAAACAAGGTAAAATATGGGGAGAGGGCAACCCAAACTATTTATATGACCTATTCAGAAAATCAAAATATAAGGATGATTTTTATGCAAGGGAACTAGTTCCATTATTCTTTTCAAGATTGAACAATGAAGATTCGGTAAATAAAGCAAGAGAGGAACGTTTCCCTTACTTGAATGGAGGATTGTTTGACGATAGCCATGATAGGAAATACAACAAACTTTTTTTGCCTGAAGAAATATTCGAACGGCTATTTACTACCTTTAATAATTATAACTTTACAGTATATGAAGATGCCCCTGATGAACAAACTGTAGCGGTTGATCCTGAAATGCTGGGACATATTTTTGAAAATCTCTTGGAAGACAATAAAGACAAAGGCGCATTCTATACACCAAAAGAGATTGTGCATTATATGTGTAAGGAAAGTTTAAAAGCATATCTGTACACTAATACTGAATTGCAAATTAACGATAATAAACTTGGAAAATATGTTATAGAGAAAATTATCCAACAACAAGAACTTAATATCGAAGAAGCCCTTTATGCAGAGAAAAATGCATACAAAATAATTGACGCACTAGAACAAGTGAAAATTTGCGATCCAGCTATTGGTTCAGGAGCTTTCCCTATGGGTTTATTGCAGGAAATATTTAATGCGCAAATTTATCTTCAAGAATTGAAAGGATTCAAAAAAGGCACTACAGATGCAGAAATAAAAAAACATATTATAGAAGAAAGCATTTATGGGGTTGACATAGATGCAGGAGCTGTTGATATTGCCCGCTTACGATTTTGGCTAAGTTTAGTAGTTGACGAACAAGAACCACAACCACTGCCGAATCTCGATTTTAAGATTGTTTGTGCTAATACACTTATCCCTTTAGGCAAATTGAGCGGTAATGATATGGAAGCCAAAGCAAGCCTTGCAGTGAAGGAATTAGAAAAGATACGACACGATTTCTTTAATGTTAGCAGTGAGGAAAAGCTCAAGATTGAACGAAAGTTTAAAAAAGTACAATCTGACTTGCTCAATTTAAGAGAACTAACAACAAAAGAGAATTATGAAGTTTATACAAAACTATATGAATTTAACCCTTTTGAATTTGAAAACTTACCATGTTCCTGGTTTGATCCTTGGTGGATGTTCGGCGTAAGAGGATTTGATATAGTTATTGGCAATCCACCTTATGTTCAGTTACAAAAAGAAAGCGGTAAGCTAGCAAAACAGTTAGAAAAACTGGATTACGAAACTTTTGAAAGGACTGGAGATATATATTCAATTTTTTATGAAAAAGGCGTCCGACTTCTCAACGAGAAGGGCATACTTTGCTTTATTAGTTCAAACAAATGGATGAGAGCAAACTATGGAGCCAGTATCCGTCAATTTTTTGCAGAGAAAACCTACCCTCTGTTATTAATAGATTTCGGAAATGTTCAGGTTTTTGATACAGCTACTGTAGACACAAATATCATGTTACTTCAAAACAAACCAAAAGCAAGAGTTCATGAACTAAAAAATTTAATGGCAGTTCGTATAAATAACGATTTCGATTTGGCAGAACAAAGTCTAAGTGAATATGTACAGAACAATAGTTACGTTCATACTTCATTAAGTCATAATGCGTGGGTAATTGGCGAAAGGGACGTCTATAATATAAAGAATACCATCGAACAACAAGGCACCCCCTTTGAAAAATTGGAATATCGAAATTAATTATGGAATAAAATCAGGCCTTATTGACGCCTTTATTATTAACGAAAAAACAAAAACTAATATTATTAGCCAAGATTCTGGTTCATTGAAAATAATAAAACCAATACTAAGAGGAAAGGATATTGAAGCTTGGTTTCCAAACTTTGCCAATTTATGGCTTATTAATGCCTATAACGGAATAAAGAATAAAGGGGTAAACCAATAAACGTAAAGCAAGATTATCCCGCAATATACATGTGGCTTAAAAATTTCGAAGAAGATTTAAAAAAAAGACAAGATAAAGGAGATGATTGGACTAATTTGAGAAATTGCGCTTATCTGAGCGATTTTGAATTACCAAAAATAATATACCCTGAAATAACAAAATATATTCCGTTTGTATACGATGAATCGAGTCATTTTTACGCAAATAACAAATGCTTTATTTTAACAGGTAGCAGACTAAAATATCTTACTTGTGTTTTTAATTCGAAACTTTTCAAATATTGCTTTTTAGATAATTTCCCAGAACTGCAAGGAGGATCAAGGGAATTAAGAAAAGTCTTTTTTGAGAAGATCCCAATTAAGCAAATTAGCGATTCCGAAGAAATACCTTTTGCAAATATGGTTGATCTATTAGTCGCATTAAAAAAGGAAAATTCCGAGGAAATTACAGATAAATTTATGTTTACCTACTTTGAACAAATAGCTAACGCTTTGGTGTTTGAGTTATATTTCAAAGACGAATTCGATAAAAGAGAACTTAAATTTTCTAAATATATTTCTGATTTATCAACTCTTAACAAAAATGAAAATAACCTTAAGCAGATTCGGAAAATTTATATAAATATCAATCAAGACAATCACCCAATAAAACAATCACTTTTCAGAATGTTATCAATTCCTCAAATTGAGCTAATAATGAATAGTGTAGAGATATGAAACGAATTACACTCATAGAATTTGTAAACTATAAGGCATTCTACCAAAGTGGATCAGAAAATAAAATTATAATTCCGGAAGGGAAATGCGTTTTGTTTTATGGGGAAAATGGAAGTGGCAAATCAAGCATCTTCGAGGGATTGAAACAGTTTTTTGCAAGTTCAGACGCAACAGTCGAAACAATTCCAGCACGTCACATCAAAATACCTGCGACAACCTCCAAAATAGAGAATGAAGGAACGCCAGAAGAAACATCTACCGAAATTCTTAACGAGGTATCTGTAAAAATTACCTTCTCAGACAGTAGCGGCGAAGAAACAAAGACATTTGGTGGATGTATTACATAAACTGTGTCAGTTCTGATTTCATCAGATATTCAATTTAAGTCTTTCTCCAAAAATAATCGATAACTGAGCTAGGGTCTGGTTCCAGTTGTGTACCGGTTTATTCCACTTGGCAGTGATGTTTTCCTGTACCAAAAACAGTAGTTTCATCAGTGCGTCTTCGCTTTGGAAGGCCCCCTTGGTTTTGGTTACAGCCCGCAGCTGGCGGTGGAACCCTTCGATGATATTGGTGGTATACATGATCCGTCGGATCTCTTTCACGTACTGGAAGTAATGACTCAGTCTGGGCCAGTTCTTGCGCCAGGACTCGATCACCTTCGGATAGCGTTGGCCCCAGTTGGTGGCCAGTTGTTCCAGGCTGCGCTCCGCCTGCTCTTTGGTGGTTGCCCGATACACCCCTTGAAGATCCTTCATGAATGGTTTTACATCCTTGTAGGAAAGATACTTTTGGGAGTTGCGGATCTGGTGGACCACACAGAGCTGGACTTCCGTTTGCGGAAAGATCGTCTCAATGGCTTCCGCGAACCCTTGCAGGTTATCGATCGATGCAATGAAGATATCCTCAACACCCCGGTTCTGCAGATCAGTAAGTACCTGCAGCCAGAACTTCGCCCCTTCGTTCTCGCCAATGTACATGCCTAACAGCTCTTTATACCCGTCCTGGTTAAGCCCAATGATGCAGTAAACTGCCCGGTTAACTACCCGGCCTTCGTGCCTTACTTTGTAGTGGATCGCATCGAGCCAGACAAAGGGATAGACCCGTTCCAATGGCCGGCTACGCCACTCCTGGATCAGGGGCAGGATCTTGTCGGTAACACGGCTGATCGTGGCGGGCGATACATCCAGATCGTACATCTCGCTGAGATGGTCACGGATGTCGCCGTAGCTGGCTCCACGGGCGTACAGTGCGATGATCTGGCGGTCCAGGTCCACCCCCAGGGTCTTTTGCCGTTTGGCTAAGATTTCCGGCTCAAAGGTCCCATTGCGGTCCCTGGGAGTCTCGATCTCGATATTCCCCACGGGTGTTTTAACCTGCTTGCGGCCCTTTCCGTTCTTGCGGTTAGGAGCTTCTTCCTCTTCGATATGGGCTTCCAGTTCGCCGTTCATGGCCTCTTCCAGGAACTGCTTGAGCAGCGGGGTAAATACACCTTCTTTCCCCAGCAAACTTCCTCCTTGTTTTAACCGGCTGGCGGCCTGCTTTTTAAAAGCTTCGAAGTCAAATGATTGTTTTTCTGTCATCTCCATTTGTGTTAGTTTTAAAGTTACTAAACTTCAAACTGACACACTTTTTGCAACACTCTCAAGCATTATAGTAGTATTTTTTTCACCAAAGGATCAGAAAAGCCTAAACCCATTTCACCTACCGACACACTATTGAGTAAAATCATGCTTGGTACATTGGGATGTGTTCCTGCATACGATAGGTATTTCATATACGGACTAAAGGAAATGAAAATGCAGCATACAGGTTTCAATGAATCTTCCTTGAATGAACTCTTCAACTTTATTGACAATAACAGAAGCGAAATTACACAAGTACAAAAACTAATTAAGACCAAGACCCAAAGACATTATCCATTGATGAAAATACTTGATATGTATTTCTGGCAAATAGGTTACAACAAAGATGTGAAAGATAAAAGAAAGAAGGTGGAATAATATTGCGGAGCCCCATATGGCGCGAGTTTTCTCCTTTACCCCATCTGGCCCCCTCTGGCGCATGTTTCCTATTTTACCGATCTAGCGCAAGAGTGTCCGGCCACGGCAAATTGCCATTACTTATTAAGATATCTAGCCGGACCATCTTGTGCTCAGGCAAAGGCCTGGTCAGTGGTCGACGTACAATTTTAAAGAACGTTCACAGTCAAGATCAAGCTATACTTTCTAAAACTCCTTTCCCTGTCCCCTACTCCCCAGTCCCCAAAAAGTAAATCGGATGCAACGGAAGCATATACTTCTGCTCATCATTCATCTTATCATAGTACCGGATCCAGAGCTCAATAAAGCGGTCAAAATCGATTAATTCCACGTGTTTGCCGGAGAGCCGGGCCTCCATTTTGGCGGGCTGGGAGAAATCGCCGCTAGTTACGAAGATGCCAACGTCGGAGTCCCGTTTCATGGTGCCGATCAGGCGCTGGACGTCGTCGGAGGGGATGCTGCTGTCGGGGCGGTGCTTTACCTGGACGATAATCCGGGGTGCTTTGGTGCCCAGGGGGTCGTTATAGGCAATGACGTCGATACCGCCGTCACGGCCCTTGGGAGCGATATGGGAGATAAAATAGCCCATGGCCGCCAGGAGGGCTGCCACGAGGTCCTGAAACTCGTAGGGATTCTTCTGGAGCACGTAGTTCCGGAGGCCCTGGTAGGCCTTATCCTCAAACTGCTCCAGGAGGGCCTGCTGCTTCTGTTCAAAGGTCTCCTCGGTTTCCTCTGCCTCCCCGGTCAATTCCGCGGCTCCAGGACCCTCTTCCTCGGGTTTCTGGAGGCTTTTCCAGTCCCGGTACTTCTTCTGGGCGGTTGTCAGGAGGTCCTCCGGGTTCATTTTAAGGGCCTGCTCCCCTTCCGGGGTGATGGTCCATGTCCCCTTGTTCTTCTGGAGGTACCCGGCTTTCATACAGTCTATGGAAAAGAAATGGAGCATGCTTTCCCACCGGATATACCCGGTTTTCTCATAACGGTGCAGGGCCCATTCGTCAAAGGTTAACCGGCCACGGACCCGCTCCACCACATCATAGCCTTTCAGGGAGCCGCCGGCTTCCTTGAGGACTTTCAGGGCTTCGTGGATGACGCGGCTGGCGAGCTTTTTTGAGGGGGCAATTTCTTTGGGCATGGCAATCATATAACGTTCAACACCTAATATACAGAAAAAAGCGCATAATGTACCTGTTAGTTTTTCAGTGGTCGCTGAAAAAAACGTATATTCATCTAAGCGCCAGGATTAATGTAGCAACATTAAATGAAACCACCTTTAGAGCATAAAGTTGATCTTTCGAAATAGCAACATCGTGAAAATTGGATTTCGCATACCCAGTCTAAAAAAACGAATTGCCGCACGTACGTCGGTGAAACGGATCATCCGGCATAACCTGGGCTTTAAAGCACACCGGGGCTGGGGCTGGCTAACCAAGCCGAAGAAAGCGGCTTATAATAGGGCGTATAACCGGACCTCCAAAGGATGTATGCTCGTGATGATTGGCCTAGTAAGTGTGCCAATCCTGTTGCTCCTGGTCTTCATTTTAATGTAATTCCTTATTTCTTAGTCAAAAAAACTAAACGATGCCTGAAAATATTCTGGTTGTTATAACAAACAAAAAAGCATTTGATGAAATCGCTTGTGGCAACCGGATAACAGAATACCTGGACAGAAACGCCTACTGGAAAAGCCGTTTATATGAAAAGAACGGAAAAAAAAGACTATACGAAAAAATAGAATTCATAAACATAGAAAATAAGAAAATAAAGAAGCTTGTGACCGAATTTGATGGGGTGACCTTGAAGGAAACAAAATATTATCTTAGAATAGGGAAGATCCTTGAGAAAAAATCTAAAGTGTAAACCTATGGATTTCCTGTAAATATGACGCAGTCCTGGTCTTCATTGAACACGCTGAATAATGATTAATTTTCATTAGCAGTATTAAGTAAATTACAACATGATTATACCGGGCACCATACTACAGCTAGGTTTCTCAAACCAACAAGCTTTTCTCCTTGCTGATCTCCAACTTCCGCTAAAACAGATTGAACTGGGTCCAGTTAACATAGTATATACCTCCCGAAAAAATAATGCTTGGCTGATCTCTGTAATAGAGACAAGGGAAAATGGAACCATATTAGTTGTAGAGGTCAGCGACTACAATCTGCCATTTATTGAATTTCCACTACACCAGCAAAAGCTTCAAAATGATTTAGTTAAGGTAAAAAAGATACAATTTATCCGGTTAGACACAGCTGGATTACTTCAAAGCTTCCGGCAGACAAACATACAGATTGAAACGGGAACAGTTTTTAACCCGATACCTGAAAAAATACTGCCTATAGTTTCAGAGAAATTACCTCAACCCCCACGAGAAATACAGGAATCCTTTACCATAGCATTTCAGGAATTAGAGTTTATACTCGGGGGCGTACGTTTCCTTAAAAAGTTAAATGATTTCAATAAACCTGTTGAAATCACAATAACAAATTATGAACTCCGGGGAGAATTTGATGCAGTCCGCAACTATTTCAGTAATGTATTGAATACAAAACGGATTGATGTGCGTATCCGGGCCAAATTAAATGGCGAGGAAATTACTATTGTTGAAGCCCGTTCTCCGCAGATAGACAAAATCAATAAGGAAATCATAGAAAATGTCAAGTTTGAGTTTGTGCAAAATTCACTGAAAAAGAAGCATAGACCTGACATTGAAGTGAATCTACTCACGATGGAAGAATATTTCAAACACTATGGAGAAGAAAAGCTTCGTCCAAATGCATTTTTTGAAAATGAAAATAAATTATTTGAAAATATCCTTTCCATCAAGCAAACCAAGCATTACCACCACCTTCGTTTTCTCTCACAACACCATGTACATAACATCATGAAATTGCGTTTTGTACACACCCCTTTGTCCTTTGTTTTCTTACTTCAAGGAGAACGACACTATCACCTTGTATGGGAAACACTTGATACTAAAGAAGCCACTTACATATGGCATTGCGACAAGACGATCGAGGCGCTGAAAAACCAAGTACGCAAAATTGAAGACATTATTAATATTGTAAAAGTTCAGGGGAAAAACGCTTACATCAACAGCAGCGATGATCAGTTCCGTAGGATCTATCACGACTACTCAGCATTGCAGCATGGATTTTTGAAATGGAAAAATAACCTGGAATCCTATCTTACTTGATTTAATAATATTTTTGGCAATTTTGAGCCTGGTAAATTTAGAAGGTCAAAAGCCGTTATTCGTCTGAAAGAGCACTCCACTCCTTGATCTTCTTCTCACATTCATTTGCGGGTAACCTTGAATTGATTTCCTGCAGTACTTTTAAAGTCTGAATAGCTTTCTGAAAAGAAAGATGATCGTATCGTACCAATTCATCCAATATCCATAAAACACCATGAACTGGTACCACCTTCTCTTCGGCTTTTTTACGTAGTCTTCCATCCCCTGTCAATAATAAGCCATTGTGCTTACGGGCACAGTATAATGCCGACCAATCTTCTTGTGAAAGTCTAGCATCCTCTAGTTGTTCAACTGATAATTTCTGTAGATCTTCAGCAGAAAGTGGGAAAAGTTGAAATTTTTGCTTAGAGATTTGTAGTTGCAATATCCCCTGTTGATCTTCATCAATTTCTTCAAAAATAAAACGGGTAGTACCAAAAGAATAAGGCAAAAGAAGGCACTTATCCAGCAGTTGGATACGGATTAAATCAATCAGAATGCTTGAATCATGAATTGCAACTATCTGCACCTCAAAAACAATTAATTTGGTAAAGCTTCCAGCCGATTTCTAAGATCAGTAGTTTTCATCTTTAATAAGTGAGCTGCTTTGCTCAAACTTATCATTTCCTCATTTACTAAACGAAAAACAATACGCTCTAATCGAAAAGATCTTTCATCACCGTTATATTTTCCAAGGTCTATCTCCTTTTTATTGTCGCCTAATCTTGTCCAAAATCTTTTGTAGGCTAACTCAGAAATAATGTTCCGGGCTTTTGCTCGCATAATGATTGCCTGTTCAGAAATACCATATTGTTCTTTAATGCTTACCAATTCGCCCATAGAAATATTATTACGTTTTTCACCTAATATCCGCTCCAAAGTATTTCCAGGCAATAACATAGCACCTGCAAATGCATGGCATACTTTTTCTTCATCTATACCTTTATCAATATTGAGGATCAAATGTGCTAATTCATGAAGAGCAGTAAATCGCTTGTTTTCAATGGAAAATCGCTGATTAACAACAATTACAGGTATTTTATCTACATAAGTGCTTAATCCATTGAAATCCTCTGAAACATCAATTTCAATCACCCGTACGGCATGCTCTTCAAGCATCTCTATAACATTAGGAATAGGATCAGAGCCCAAGTTCCATTTATCCTGGATTTCTTCTGCCATGGCATCTACTGCCGAATTGTCTGGTACAAAGTTATTGTCGAGTGGATTCTGAAATACATCCATCTCCTGAAGGAAGTATTCTGCTTCCAGGTAACGTTCTAGATGCTCTCGTACAATCTCCTTGATACTATTCACTGCTTTTACAGATAACCGAGATTTCTTTCGAAAAGCCACTTCGCCAAGCTCTACTGACTCGCTCCTGAAAAAATACTCCGAATTGACTCCTAGCACTTTAGCTAACTGAATCAAATTCTCATCATTCGGCATTGCAGCTCCAGTTTCATACTTGTGGATAGCTTGCTTGGAAATAGAAGGTTCTAGCGCGTCAGCTAGTTCTTGCAAGGACCAGCATTTCATTTTCCGAGCTGCTTTCAATCGGTTTGCGAAAATGGACATAGACGATAGTTGGTTGACAAATTTACACATTTTATTAATATCGTCAACCACTGGCATAAAATTTGACACCCTCATTACAACTAGAATGTCCGACCCTAGTTAAAACTCGACATTTGGTCGGCTTGGGCCATAAGTAAACGCCTCAGTATCAAATAGTCTACTAGTCATAATTCTAAACTATGGCAAAAAATGGTAAATCCGGTGATGGTCATCGTAATGGTCAGGTAACCGGCAGAAGCCAGGTCCAAAACCCAAAAACTGGCAATTGGACAAAAAGGGATACTGAAACGGGCAGGTTCCTGGACGGAAAGTCGGATGACAAACCGTTCAAAGGGGTTCGCAAAGAAAAATAGAAGTGAACCCTAGACCTAAACCCGACGGGTAAGAGTTCGGGGATTATTTCATCTTAAAATAATCCATTCCATGGAAATCCAAAAGAGTTCCATCTGTGCAAAAGGATTATGTGTTACAGTCTTTGGAAAAGAAGCCGAAGCAATTAACACAATAGTACTTTTTACAGTTGCAGTCGTTGCCTTGAGTGTTTTGTACAAAACCCTTAAGTAAATGAAAGGTCCATCAAGTTTGACTAGATGGACCTTTCATTTTTGAAATAAACGTAAATAATCATAAATTTAATTGCGGTGAAATGATTTAAATACAAATCGAATATAATACAAGAATGCCAGTGAGTTGGTCAAAAAAAGAGGTTGAACTTATTGTTTCCGATTATTTTGAAATGCTCCAAAAAGAGTTAAGTGGAACACCGTTCAATAAATCGGAACACAACAAAAAGTTAAGCGCCTTACTTGATAATCGATCTAAAGGATCGATTGAATTCAAACATCAAAATATCAGTGCAATTCTTCTCAAATTAGATTATCCCTATATAAATGGGTATAAAAAAAGGTCAAACTATCAAAAGATCCTAGAGGAAGAAGTTATCAAACATATACAGGATAATTTAACTAGTATCAAGACTGTATTCTCAGCATTCACCAAAAAAATACCCGAAAGTCCGAATTCTATAGATTTCAATAAGATCATTGATTCTCCTCCAGTAATGGGTGCATTAAATGACCCTGAAGATTCTGCTTCAAAAAAACCAATTAAGATCAATTATCTGGAAAGAGAGCAATCAAACTCTCTATTAGGATTAAAGGGAGAGCAAATTGCACTTGCATACGAAAAATGGCGTTTAAAGAAAATCGGGAAAGAAAGTTGGATTGAGCGAATAGAATGGATATCACAGTCTGATGATAGTGCTGGTTTTGACATCCTTTCTAAAAACGAGAACGGCACTGACCGCTATATTGAAGTCAAAACAACCAAATTAAATAAAGAAGCTCCAATTTTCTTCTCGAGGAATGAACTCAAATTCTCACAAAAGAAGTATAATAATTTTCATCTATACAGAGTTTTCAATTTTGCACAAGACCCTAAAATTTTCTGTTTAAACGGAAGCTTCGATAGTTTCTGTAAAAAAGAGGCCTTAAATTATAAAGGATATTTCTAGTTTAAACAGTATGTTGAAATACATTGAGTGAGTCCCCTCTAAAATTATCACTCCTCCGCCCTCTCCCACACAAACGCCTCATTCCTTACCTCCTCCTCCCCCTCAAACCGGTACGCCACCAGACAACCACCCTTGGCTACAGAGTAGTCCAGGCAGATCACATTATGCGACTGGATCACGGGATAGGCATGTTCCATCCAGTAATGGCCGAAAAAGACCGGCGGGGCCCAATTCGGGTTGTACAGAGTTGCCAACTGTATACAGTTGGCAACTCTTTTTTTGTGCCCCACAACCCATACAACCCATTTGCCCCTCAGCCCCAGCGATTTAAGCCTGGCCTAGTTAGCTACCTGTGTAATTTTTGCAACCTTTACTGGTATTGAAGCGATGAGCCTATTGAAGACTTACGACACGTTCGCGGTAAGAAGGAGTTCCGTAATACGTGGTTATTGGAATGTTCCACACCCCCTTTAGGGGGCTGGGGGGGGTAACGGGATAAGCGGGCCGAAAGCGGGCGAAAGCAATACGTGTATGCAGAAAAGAAGAGATTCTGGCCTTCGCCAGAATGACGTTCCGGAAAGGGCATGCTTACCGTAACTAGGAAGGGGATTCCCGCCTTCGCGGGAATGACAATAACCGGGACGGGAATGACAGTAAGCGGAACGGGAATAACATTAATGATAATTCACCCCTCATTCATTGTATGCTTTACGAACCCGGAAAAGCCCCTTGTAAAAAGAGAAAAACCACATTCAAGCCAGCAGCTCCTGCTGCAATTTGCCGGATAACCAGTTGAAAATGAGCCTGAATTTAAAATCTTCACTTTTTGTGAAGTTTTTTGTAACTTTAATCCTTGAGCCATGAGAGTCCGGCTGATCAAAAGTCAAAGTATTGAAAGCTTTGCCTTACATCATTCCACAAGCCGATCGTCATTAACATTATGGATGAACTCTTTGAAAATAGCAGACTGGAATACACCCGCTGACATCAAAAAGACTTTCGCCAGTGCGGATCTGCTGGGCAATGGTAGTAACAGGGTCGTATTTGATGTTGGTGGCAATAAATTCCGGATCATCTGTAAATACAGCTTTGGAGAAACACAGGTGCACCTGTATGTAAAATGGATCGGAACCCATGCAGCTTATTCAACTTTATGTGCCTCCGGAAAACAATATTTCGCAGATCAATTCTGAATCGTCATGACAAATTTAAAATATACCATCATCAAATCTCCAACCCAATACAACCGGTATTGTACAATTCTGGAAAGGCTGACAGACAGCAACAAAAAGTCAAGGGCCCTTATGGATGAAATTGAATTGCTGACCCTGCTGATCGAAAAATACGATACAGAACACAGCAGCTTCACAGATTCAGATCCGGTGCAAATCATTCGATCTCTCATGAAAGATCATGGTATGAAAGCTGTCCACCTCTCCCGATTGCTGAATGTAAGCGAAGGCCTCGTCTCCGATATGCTGCACTACCGAAAAGGACTTTCCAAAGAAACCATCCGGATACTGGCCTCCCATTTTAAACTCAACCAGGAAGCACTGAACAGGCCGTATGCGTTGAAAGCAATGTGCTGAGGAGAGAATGTGACAATGTGGCGATGTGGCAATGTGACAATAGCTGACGCACGATTAGTTCGCGGTAAAAAGAATTTCCGGAATACGTGGTTAGTAAAATGTTCCGATCCCTCCCCCACCGGGGGAGGACAGGTGGGGGCCGAAAGCGGGCGTAAGCAATACGTATATGCAGAAGAGAAGAGATTCCCCCCAACTCCGTTGGGGGCCGGAATGACGTTCCGGTAAGGGCATGAATATCGTAATTAGGAGGGGGATCCCTCCCCAACTACGTTGGGGACGGGGATGACAGTTAAGAAGGAGGATGACACTAAAGAGGCTGAAATTGCCAAGATCTTATCTCTCCGTATCATTGCACCCAAACTCCCGCCCATGACCCTCACCGACTGGACCGGCTTTCTCGGCGTGGCCATCCTGCTGCTGGCCTATTTGCTCAGCCTGCGCGGCACAATTGACAAGGAAAGCAAGACCTACCTCCTGCTGAACTTCGCCGGCGCGGCACTGGCCTGCCTGGCTTCAGTGCTGCTGCTGTACTGGCCCTTTATTATCCTGGAAGGCGTGTGGGCATTGGTATCGCTGGTGAGTCTAATTAGAATGTGGCGATGTAGCAATGTGTCGATGTGACAATAGCTTCGCACGACCAGTTCGCGGTAAGAAGAACATCCGGAATACGTGGTGAATGAAATGCTCCACACCCCCTTTAGGGGGCTGGGGGGGGTAACGGGGTAAACGGGCCGACAGCGGGCGTAAGCAATACCGGAATGCTGAGCATAAGAGATTCCCCCCAACTCCGTTGGGGGCCGGAATGACGTTCCGGTAAGGGCATGATTATCGTAATTAGGAAAGGGATTCCTCCCCAACTGCGTTGGGGACGGGAATGACATACACAGGTTGACCCCTCTCGCCTCTCGCCTCTTGCCTCTCCTTTCCGTATATTTACCCCACACCCAACCAAAACACCACCCCATGCGCCTTGCTCTCCTGCTGCTCTTCCTGTTGCCCTTTTTTGCTATGCAGGCCCAGACCCGCAAACTGACCCTCGACGATATCTATACCCAGGGCCGCTACCGCGTAAAGGGTATCGGACAGGTACGCTGGATGAAGGATAATACCAGCTACTCCACGCTCGAAGCGAGCAGCAGTGGCACCGGGACCGATATCGTGCGCTATGAAGCCCGCACCGGCAACCGCTCGATCCTGGTGAATGCGCAACAGCTGAAACCGGCGAGTGCCGCTACACCGCTTCCCATAGCTGATTACGCCTGGTCGAACGATAACCGCCGCCTCCTGCTCTTCACCAATACCCGCAAAGTGTGGCGCTACCATACCCGCGGCGATTACTGGGTGCTCAATCTGGCAACCGGTAAACTGCAGCAACTCGGCAAGGGCCTCGAAACCGCCACACTCATGTTCGCGAAGTTCTCGCCGGATGGATCCCGCGTGGCTTATGTAAGTAAACAGAATATTTATGTGGAAGACCTGGCCACCAGTCGCATTACCCCGCTCACAAAAGATGGCGGCGGCGCGATCATCAACGGCACATTCGACTGGGTCTATGAAGAGGAACTGGACGACCGCGACGGCTTTCGCTGGAGCCCCGACGGGAAAGAGATCGCCTACTGGCAATCGGATACCAAAGGCGTCGGCACCTTCTACCTGATCAATAACGTGGACTCGAACTATTCCGTTCCCATCCCCCTGCCCTACCCCAAAGTAGGTACCCCCAACTCCGCTGTGAAAGTGGGCGTGGTATCTGCCACAGGAGGCAGCACCCGCTGGTTCAAGGTGCCCGGCGACCCCCGTAACAATTACCTCGCGCGGATGGACTATATCCCCGGCTCCAGCGAAGTGCTGATCCAGCAACTGAACCGCCTGCAGAATACCAATACGGTCTGGGTCGGGAATACGAAAACCCTGCAGCTGAAGAATATTCTGACGGATAAGGACGAAGCCTTTCTGGACATCCACGATAATATCGTGTGGCTCGATAATAATCAATCCTTCACCTGGACCAGCGAGCAGGACGGCTGGCTCCACCTCTATAAAGTGTCGCGCGATGGTAAGAACAGGCAGCTGATCACCAAGGGCGACTTCGATGTGGTGAACATCAATTGCATCGACGCCACCGGCGGCTATGTGTACTATATCGCTTCGCCCGATAACTATACCCAACGTTATCTCTACCGCAGCCGTCTCGATGGCAGCGGCACAGCGGAACGGGTTTCGCCTGCTGGCCAGTCCGGACAACACAGCTACCAGATCTCGGCCGATGCGGCTTTCGCCATTCACAGTTTTGAAAACGCCAACACACCGCGCATCATTTCGCTGATCGACCTGCGCACCCACCAATCCATCAGAACCCTGGAAGATAACAGCGAACTGCAAACGAAAATGAAGGAACTCGACCTGCGACCCAAGGAATTCTTTAAAGTGGATATCGGCGCTATTGTACTGGACGCCTGGATGATCAAACCCCGCAATTTCGATGCCTCGAAAAAATACCCCGTGATTTTTCATGTATATGGCGAACCCGCTGGCAGTACTGTGCAGGATAACTGGGGCACGGGCGATAACCTCTGGCACCAATACCTGGCCAATGAACTGGGCGCCGTAGTGATCAGTATCGATAACCGTGGTACCCGCGTGCCCCGCGGCCGCGCATTCCGCAAATGCATCTACCGGCAGATCGGCCTGCTGGCGGCCGACGACCAGGCTGCGGCTGCCCAAAAGATCTTCGCGACCTATCCCTTTATCGATGCGGAACATACGGGCATCTGGGGCTGGAGCGGCGGCGGACAGATGTCGCTGCACTGCATCTTCCGCCATGGGGATGTGTTCAAATCGGCGATCGCTGTTTCCTTTGTGAGCGACCAGACCCTCTACGATAATATCTACCAGGAACGCTATATGGGACTGCCCAAGGATAATCCTGATGGCTACCGCGAAGGCTCGCCCATTACCCATGCGAAAAAACTGACCGGCAACCTGATGATCATGCACGGCACGGCGGATGACAATGTGCATTACCAGAATTTCGAAAGGCTTGTGAATGAACTGATCAAGTACAATAAGGTCTTCAGTATGATGAGCTACCCCATGCGCGACCACGGCATTAGTCAGCGGGAAAATACCACCCTGCAAATGCGGCGGACCATGGAGAACTTTTGGAAAAAGAATTTGTAACTTTCTGTACCATGAGCCAATACCCCAGCATCTTCAATGACGTGATCGGCCCGGTGATGCGGGGCCCCTCCAGTTCGCACTGCGCGGCCTCCCTGCGCATCGCCCGGCTCTGCCGCGACCTGATGGATGGAAACATCCAAAGCATCCGAATTGAATTTGACCCCAATGGCTCCCTCGCTACCACCCACAAAAGCCAGGGCTCCGATATGGGCCTCTTCGGCGGATTCCTGGGCTGGGAAGCGCACGACGAACGCCTACCCGAATCAGAACAATACCTCATGGATGCCGGGATCAGCTTCACCATTGATATAACGGATATCGGCAACAGCCATCCCAATCTCTATAAGATCACCTTATCGAATGCGCAGGAAACTCGTTCCCTCACCGCCATCTCCACCGGCGGCGGCATGATCGAAGTGACCGCCATTGATGAAGTGCCCGTGCAGATGGCCGGGGATTATTATGAAACGCTGATCTTCTGTAAAGATCCCGCCGCACTGCTGCCCTACCTGAATGCAACAGTGACACATGATGAGATCACCCTTCACAAAGGCTTTGTGGAAATAAAAGCACAGGCCTTCCTGCCCGATACGATTACCAAAGAACTGCTGTCCACTGCAGGCGTACAATGCATCAAGCAACTGAACCCGGTATTGCCAGTACTGGCCCGCAAGGGACTGGAAGTGCCCTTTATCACCGCAGAAGCCATGCTCGAATGGAATGCCTCGCGGAAGCTGGCTTTGTGGGAACTGGCCGTGGCCTATGAATCGGCCCGCGGTAATATTACTGCAGAAGAAGTGCTCGATAAAATGCGCAGGATCGTCCGCATCATGGGACAAGCCATTGAAACCGGATTAAAAGGCACCCAATACCACGACAGGATCCTGGGTAGCCAGTCGCCCGGCTTCCAGGAAAAAATGAGCGCCGGACAACTCCCCGGCGGCGATCTCAATAATCGCATGATCTTATACGTAAGCGCCATCATGGAAGTGAAATCCTCCATGGGCGTGATCGTGGCCGCTCCCACCGCTGGAAGTTGCGGGGCATTGCCTGGCGTACTCTTTGCAGCGGCGCATTCCCTGAATTTATCGGAAGACCAGTTAGTGAAAGCCATGCTCTCCGCCGGACTGATCGGCGTATTCATAGCTGCCCATGCTACCTTTGCCGCAGAAGTAGGCGGCTGTATGGCAGAGACCGGCTCCGGTGGCGGTATGGCCGCTGCCGCACTGGTGGAACTCTATGGCGGCACGCTTGACCAATCTTTGTCCGCCGCCTCCCTGGCCCTGCAGAATTCCCTCGGCGTGATCTGCGATCCCATCGGCAACCGCGTGGAAGCGCCTTGTCTGGGCCGCAACGTCATGGCCGCATCCAATGCCCTCAGCTGTGCCAATATGGCCCTGGCCCACTACGAAAAACTCATCCCCCTCGACGAAGTCATCCACACCATGAAGGCCGTAGGCGACCAGATCCATCATACCCTGCGCTGCACCAACCTCGGTGGACTCTCCATCACCAAAGCCGCCAAGCGGATCGAGGCGATGCTGGAGGAGCAGGCGGTGACCTTCTATAAAAGCTGCTGAGAATGTGGCGATGTGGCAATGTGACAATGGCTGCGCACGACCAGTTCTCAGTTAAAATTACTTCCGGAATACGTGGTTTACAAAATGCCCTGCACCCCCTTTAGGGGGCTGGGGGGGGGCAAAAACTGGCGTAAGCAAAACTTTACTGTGTCAGGTATGAGATTCTGGCCTTCGCCAGAATGACGTAACCCGTTGCATACTACTTGCCTCAAGACTCTTTACTACTTCACAATCCCCCCTTGTACCACCGCATTTTCCCCATCCACTACCAACTGACACCCACTACTTTAGCACCTATGCCGGGCTGCTTATTTTATGTACATATTTTTGTACAAAATATTGTACATTTGAAAAAACAACAACCATGCAGGCTGTATCCATTTCCCAACTCAGGAACAATATGAAAAAATACCTCGACGATGTATCAAAGTCCTCAGATACCATCATTGTTTCCCGTACTGTGGAAGAAGAAGCCGTTGTGATCCTTTCCCTGAAAGAATACAATTCCCTTACGGAAACCGGCCATCTGCTCAGCACCGAAGCCAACCGCAAACGCCTGCATGAATCCATGGAACAGGCTGCCGCCGGCAAAAAAAGAAAATTCAAACCCTGATCCATGGTTTTTGAATTCACCGAACATGCCTGGGAAGATTTTGAGTATTGGCTGGATACCGATCCCCCGCTGGCTGATAAGATCCGGGAACTGCTCAAAGAGATCCGCAAAACGCCCTTCCAGGGTACCGGCAAACCCGAACCGCTGAAATTCGACTTGAAAGGTTATTGGTCGCGCCGCATCACCGCGGAACACCGACTGGTGTATAAAATTGAAGGAAAGAAAGGACAGGGACAGCGCTGTGTGATCATTCAGTGCAGGTTTCATTACGATTAGCCGATGAGCTACGCAATACCAGTTTTAGTAATAATAATTTCCGGAATACGTGGTTTGCAAAATGCCCTGCACCCCCTTTAGGGGGCTGGGGGGGGGTGGCCGAAAACAGGCGTAAGCAATAGAAATTCGTTTCAAAGCATGAGGATTCCCCTAACCCCGAGTATGGGATCCCCGCCTTCGCGGGGATGACAGCAAGGAAAAGCATTTCCCCCCAATTCCTTACATTGCAGCACACCACCACCCTATGCTTCTACGCTTGCTCCTCCTGCTGCTCCTGCCCTGCTGCGGATTTGCCCAGCAGGTACTGCGCTTCCCCGCAGCCATCCTCTCCACCGCCACCAGTACTGATCAGCAACGGATCGCAGCTACTACAAAAGATTCCGCCTATATTATCGATGCGGCCAGCTTCCGGATCATCCGCCAGTGGAAACATGGACAAGCCTACCCCGTTGTACTCGGTTTTCATCCCACCAATCCCGACCTCCTGCTGCTGCAACGCAATACCCTCAATGCAAAAGCCATTCCCGCAGCATCCGACTACGAAAAACTCCTGTACTACCGCGGCTTCCAGAAAACCTGGCAGGAAAATCCGGAAGACAGTATCACACTATGGAATACGAAAACCGCAACGCTGCTGCGCACCGCCACAGGCAGCTTCTTCTTCCAGTTCACCAAAACAGAAGGCGCTTTCGCTGGTGTGATGAACCAGGTCTTCAGTTATCCCTATCAGGGCGCAACGGCTTATAGTGCAAAGTCTGCAGAACTGGTGACCAACGACGGCACCAACAACAAAACCAACCCCATCCCCAAAGCCTGCCGCCGCCTCCTGCTGGATCCCACCGAAAAAGTCATGGCCATCAGCTGGTATAATGGGTTTATCAATAACCAGTCGACTTATTCCTTCGACCTCTTCAGCTTCCCGCAACAGGAACTGCTGCTGCGGATCGATTCACTGCCCGGATTGATCAGTGAATACAGCTTCTCTACCGATGGCAGACAGCTGGCAGTCTGTGGTACGTTTTCAAATTCCGGTAAACCGGCGATCCGCATTTATGATTTAAAAAACTTCCGCCTGCAACAGGAAATTCCTTTTGGCGGCTCACAACCCGCATTCAGCAGCGATGGCGCTTACCTGCAATTCCTGAGTGAAGATGGCAATTGGTACCAATGGGATCTGCTACAACAGAAGCCCACACAAAAAATATGGTCCAGTCTCACCACCCTCTTTGCATTCGACAACTACTGCGCCGCCGGCAACCAGCTCTTCTTCTTCGGTTCCGCCTGGGCCGGTGTTCCCTTCGCCTCAGAAAAACATTTTCAATTGGAAGCCATCCGTCCGGTTGACCTGAAACTGTTCAGTACTATCAATGACCCCGTCACCCAGTCGCTGAGCGACAGCAACAGCTTTACCCTCCAGCTGAATGCGATCAGTGAAGCCAGCAGCCTGAGCCGTCCCGATATCCGCTTCAACAGCAACCGCAGTATTTTTTCCGCTACCCGCGACAACCAGCTGCAGGTCTGGAATGCCCGCCAGCGTAAAAAAGTACTGGAACAGAATTTCACCCGCGCTATTAAAGCCTTTCCCGACCGTTCGGGTAACTCCTTCCTCGTTGTGGAAGACAATGGCCAGCAATCCTATTCCGAATACCGTATGCATCGCATCTCACTGCAAGAAAATACACTTTTCAGCAGCGGAGTCCTGCAACAAACGGATTCCTCCCTGAACGGCAGTTCAGGACGCTGTGATTGCAAACCCGACCCGCAGGCAGACCAGTCCTGGATCTGCAGCGATGGCAGCGGCAGCATCTGGAGTATCGGCGGACCGCAACTCCGCCAGCAAAAATTACTTTCCGTTAAAGACCTCGCGATAACCGGCTGGCAATTGCTGTCCGACGGCGCGCTCTGGTTGTTAGGGATGAATGAAAAAGAAGAACGCAGTATCTGGAAAGGAAATCTGCAGCATCATACAGCCAGCTTTGTACAAAACACCCAGGCCGACCGTTTCCTCGCGCTGCAACAGGGCCTGTGGACCTGGAACAGCAAACAGGATTCCGCGCTGCAGTACTGGGAAAACGGAGCCCTGCATAAAAGCCTGACCCTGTCCGGTCGCATCATCCGCCTGGATCAATGGGAGAACGGCGACCTCTTTGTGCAACTCGAAAGAGGCAATGAACAATACTGGCAGCGCATCCGGCAGCAGGACAGTCTGCCGGCACAGCGCACCGCATGGATCAGTGCCCGTTTTTATCCGCTCGATAACCAGAGTTTTCTTGCGGAAGCCGGAAATCTCCATTCCGTGGTCAGCAATGGTGCACTCACCATCACCTGGACCCGCCCCTCAACCCGTATACTGTCGAATACCAATTTTGATGTATCGGCTTCCGGTCGCTTCCTGCTGATCGGCAATCATGCGATGGACCTCAAGGAACTCACGCAGACAGAACTCAACAAATACAATCCCGCCCTGTTGCTCAGCGACAGCAGCGGCCTCCAATGGGTGGAACTGCTTTCAGAAACCGATTATTCCAACCGCAAAGCGGCGTTCACCCTGCAGCGCATCGCCAACAATGGAAAAGATACCCTGCGCAGCAAACAATGGGTCCGCGGTACGAATGTGGATCCCTTTGGCTTTAATCACGAACGGATCTTCAGCAGTCCCGATAACAAATGGCTGCTTACTCTCCCCGAAGCCGGTAAAGGAAAAGAATCCCCGCCCGTACTCTGGAACCTGCAGACCCTCGATCCGCAATCCATTGGTTCGGGTAAAGAAAACAGCACAGCCTGGTTTGCCGCAGATGGCAAAACCCTTCGGGTCAGTTCCTACACACTGACTCCAGACGGCATGCAGAAAAAAGAGACGATCGAAGAATACACGGTGCAGCCCTTGAAAAAGCTGCGGCAATGGCAACGCACAGTGCCTCTGAACAATATCCAGATGGAAAGCAAAGACCAGTTCCGGATCAATACCCGCAATGTGGAATGGTACCAGACAGAGAAAGACAGCACGGTATTGAAACGCCGCTACTTCAGTCGCGATTACCTGGAATATGTAACGGTTCATGAAGCCTCCGGACTGATTGTTGCCGGTGCTGGCAATGGCGCCGTGCATATCTGGGAACGGGATGGTGCCTCCTCACCTATAGCTACACTCAGCGCCCATCATGCGGCGGTTGTAAGCATGAAACTGCGCGGCAACCGCCTCTTCACGCTTGGTGCTGATGGTTCACTGACCATCATTGATATTCCGGGCAGGAAGATCCTCGTACGCATGATCACCCTGCAGCAGGAACAGGGCATCAGCATCGCCCTCTATACACCCGAAGGATACTATAAAGCAGACCCGGCTATTGCACCCCTTCTGCATTTTGTAAAGAATGGCGCCATCTACCCGCTGACCAGTTTCGATTATCAGGGTAATCGCCCCGATAAAGTCTATGCCTCCATTGGCTTGTCCGAGCCCTCCCTTATCCAGCTCCTGCAGCAAAGCTGGGAGGCCCGGCTGCGGCGCGCTGGCATCACGGCAGCAACCAAACCGGAAATTCCGGTGTATCCGGCTGTGGACTGGGACCGTTCCGCCGTACCGCCGCTGGTGAGGGACAGCATTTTTCAACTGAAACTGCGGGTAAAAGACGCACTAACGTCAAACAATACACTATTTATCCGTATCAACGGGGTTCCGGCAGGTTCCCAACGGGGCTTTACTGTGCCGGCTTCACCGAACCCGGCTTTACAGGAATTTCCACTCCGGCTCAACGAAGGAAAGAACCGGATCAGCGTCAGCGCCCTGAATGCAAAGGGACAGGAAAGTGTGGAACAGGAATTCGAAGTCTATTACCAGCCGGAGCGGAAAAAAGTCCGCCGGGTATTTTATGCCGGTGTGGGCGTTTCAACCTATAAAGACAGTACCTATACCCTGCGCTATGCCGCCAAGGATGTAGAGGATATTGCGGAAAAGATCCGGCCCTATTTTGACAGCGTGATCACGTTCACCCTTACCAACGAAGCCGCCAGCCGGAACAATATCCTGCAACTGCACCAATGGCTGCAGCAGACCGGCACCGATGATATTGTGATCCTGTCCCTTTCGGGGCATGGACTGATCCAGGCGGGTAAAGGATTCTTCTTTGCCCCGCATGAAATGGATTTCAATGATCCCGCCGCTACCGGCGTATCCATGAATGATCTCGAATCCCTCCTCGACGATATACCCGCACGGCGGCGCCTCTTATTGCTCGATGCCTGTCACAGTGGAGAAGAATGGAACGATACCACCCTGCAACGCCGGCTTCCGCCTGGAGTCAGCATCACCCGCGGGGGCAAGATCGGCAAGACTGGCTCGTCCGGCAACGCGCCCAAACGACAGAGCTTCCTGCTCATGAAAGAATTATTCAGCGACCTCAGCCGGGGCAACGGGTCCTTCATGATCTCTGCAGCCGGCAGTACCGAATTTGCCTATGAAGGCAAGGAATGGAAGAATGGTGTTTTCTCCCGCAGCTTCCTCGAAGCCCTGCAGGAGCTCCGCTACCGCGACAGTTTCAAAGGCGCCCAGCCCTTTCCCGTCAGCGAATTGCGCCGGCTGATCTATGAAAAAGTCAGCGCCCTCACCCGCGGCCTGCAGAACCCGACAAGCCGGCAGGAGAATGGATGGTGGGATTGGGAACTGTAGAATGTGGCGATGTGACGATGTGGCAATGTGACAATGGCTGCGCAGGCCAGTTCGCCGTTATTTTTTCACGCAGAGGACACAGAGGCCACAGAGAAAAATCCCTCCTTCGCGAAGCAGAAAAAATACCCTCTTATTTAAATCCCTCCCTTCGCGATTCAAAAAAATATTAACTGTCATTCCGACGAGTTCCCAACGAAGTTGGGAAAGAGGAGGAACCTAAGAGAATGTGACGATGTGGCAATGTGACGATGGCTGCGCACGACCAGTTCGCGGATGGTTCTCGCTGCGACGCAACGGCGCTACGAATTGTTTCGCGCTACGCT
>JBGAQC010000006.1:0-262038 GCA_044220945.1 Chitinophagaceae bacterium
TCCGCTGCCGGGTTGTGCAATATCCGGGGACGGGTACCTTTCATGGGTTCACTGATCAGCTTGTTCCCTTGTTTTCGCAGAAAGCGTTCCGGACTGGTGCAGCATAACCAGGCATCCTCCTGCCGGTATAGGGCGGAGAAGGGATTGGGAGAAATACAGGTGAGGGCAGTATAAACAGAAAGGGGATCCAGCTCCGGCACATCGGCACGAAAAGCCTGGCAGAAATTGATTTCATAACAATCCCCCCTGTGGATATGGCTTCGCAGGGCTTCGATTTTAGCCAGGTACTCTTCCCGTGAAAGGTCCGGGCGCAGGGCAACCTGGACCGGTTGCACGTTAATTGACGACGCCATTGCCAATATATCATGGGCAATGACCTTAGGGTCACCTTCAGTTACTGCTATTTCAATACCCGATTCAAATGCGCGGATCAGGATCCGGGGCACAAAAAAGTCAAGATCGGCGAATCCAATTGGGTCTGGCTTTGAGGAACCAACAGCCGCCGTTTCAGCCTTGAGGTCAAAACTGAAATGGCCGAATGCCCAGTCGCCTGTTTCGCGGCGGAATGTTTCCAATGCGTCGAGGGCGTCACCCGACTGTTGCTGAATCTGGTGAAGCGCACCGGCTCCGGCAATGATCAGGGGTTGCCCTGGAGCAGTGGTGCCGGGCGGCTGTTCCAGAAAAGCGAAAATGCTGAACCGGGAAATCCAGTTCAGCATTTGTATCCGTAATGCCGGTGTTACAGTGCCGGCCAGTATATAGGTATTGCGGTTCACAGGACGGGTGCAGGTTTGTTCCGAATGCGTTGATCAGAAATCATCGTCATCGTCATCAAAGCCGCTGTCGTTAAACAGGTCCATGTCTTTGAACTCATCATCCAGACCCAGGTCATCATCGTCGTCGCCTTTGCCTTTTTTGGCAGTGCCGCCGCCGGTGGTTTTCTTGGCTTTGGATTTGGGCAGATCGAATTCCTCGAAGTCGGGATCCCAACTGTCGTCTTCTTCGGGTTTTTCCCAATCATCCAGTTCGTCTTCTGCATCATCATCATCGTCATCTTCATCAGATGCTTTCGATGCAGTGGCTTTTGCGCCCTTCTTTCCTTTCGGGGTCTCTTCCTCTTCCTCTAATTCATCATCATCATCCTCTTCCAGCTGTTTACTGGGTTTGGTTGATTCTTTCTTCGAAACATCTTTCGCGGATTTGGGTGCGGCCTTGCTGCCAGTGCTTTTGCCCTTATCAGATTTTGCTGCCATGTTCTGGTAAGATTATGCTGTAAAATTTCAGCGAAGTTTTTAATCCGCCAAAATTTTCTTTACTTTTTTTTATGCCTGAAAATGAATGGCTAAATCCTCAGATCTCAATCAGTTGATCGCGGCCCGGTCCGTTGGAAATATAATTGACGTTTACCCCGAGATAGTCGTTGATATAGGCGATATACTGCGTCATGGCTTCAGGCAGTGCTGCAGCATCGCGCAGTTCCGAAATACCGGAATTCCAGCCTTTGAAGGCTTTCCATTCGGGTGCAATGGTTACCCGGTTCATCTGGAAGGGCACTTCGCGGGTCGATTTCCCATTCACGGAATAAGAGGGACAAACCTGTAATTCGGTAAAACTGTCGAGCACATCGGCCTTGGTCATCACCAGTTTGGTAACGCCATTGATCATGCAGGCAAAATTGAGGGCTACCAGGTCGATCCATCCGCAGCGGCGGGGGCGGCCTGTGGTGGCACCGAATTCATTCCCGATCCTGCGCAGTTCTTCACCAGTGGCATCATTGAGTTCAGTGGGGAAAGGTCCGGAACCGACACGGGTACAGTAGGCTTTTGTTACACCGATCACGTCGCGGATCTTCTGGGGGGCCACACCTAAACCGGTACAGACGCCTGCAGAAATGGTATTGGAAGAAGTCACAAAGGGGAAGGTTCCAAAGTCCACATCGAGCATGGATCCCTGTGCACCTTCTGCCAGCACTTTCTTGCCTGAACGGATCTTCTCATTGATGAAATATTCGCCGTTCACGATCTTGAATCCACGGAGGAATTCAATGGCTTCGAAGAATTCCTCTTCCCAGGCCGTGATATCCTCCTGGAAATTCATGCTGTCGAGCAGGCGCTGGTGTTTCAGGCGCAGCTTGATATACTGGGTGGTGAAGTTCTTGTCGAGCAGATCGCCTACACGTAAACTATTACGCCCGGTCTTGTCCATATAAGCCGGTCCGATACCCTTAAGGGTGGAGCCGATCTTCTCATTGCCTTTGGCCAGCTCACTGGCTTTATCAAGGGCACGGTGGGTAGGCAGGATGAGGTGGGTACGCTCGGAGATATAGAGGTTCTTGCGGTAATCCACGCCGAATTTGGCAACGGAATCACATTCGCGGCGCAGGGTTACAGCATCCAGCACCACACCGTTACCGATGAGGTTGGTGATGGATTCATGGAATATCCCGGAGGGTATCTGGTGCAGCACCACTTTGGTGCCGTTCACATATAAGGTATGTCCGGCATTGGGACCGCCCTGAAAGCGGGCGATGAGGTCGTAACGCGGTGCGAAATAATCTACAATCTTACCTTTTCCTTCGTCTCCCCATTGAAGACCTAATAAAACGTCTACCATTTGACAATCATTTGTATCGGTGATTCCGAAGCCGCAAAAATAGGAGATTCAGGAGGGATTACCGAAAGGCAGGAAAAAATGTGCGGAACTCATTCGGGCGGGGTATCATAGCGTTCCACCATTTCAATACCGGGGAGTTTGCGCAGGCGGTCGAGCAGCTCTTCGAGCTCCTCTTTATCATGCACATATACCCTTACATTGCCGTGGAACAGTCCTTCGCGGGCTTCAATGGTCATGGCATTGATATTGATCTTCAGCTCGCCTGAAATAAGGTTTGTGATCTTATGGATCACGCCCACATCATCGAGCCCGATCAGTTTCAGGCCGGTGAGGAAAGAAATTTCCTTATTCTTGGCCCATTTGGTCTTCACTACCCGGTGGCCGTAATTGGCCAGCAGTTTGGCTGCATTCGGGCAATTCGTGCGGTGAATGGTAAGTCCTTTACCCGTAGTCACAAAACCAAACACGTCATCACCCGGAATCGGTTTGCAACAATTGGCCAGATGGTATACGATCCGGTCGCTGCTTTCGCCGAAAATGATCAGCTCGGTATCTTTTTTGTCGTGCGGTGCGGGATGGGATTCACTTTTCTGTTCATGCACCGGTTTAGCCGGACGCGGTGGTTCGAGTTTATCGCCTAATATGTGAAACTCCTTCAGTTCCTTCAGGTCGATTGTTTTAATAGCGATCTGGTAATAGAGATCCAGGGCAGAGGGGAGCTTATAAAACACGACAAGGATATCGACATTGTGCTGGCTGTAGGCGGCACCCATGCCTTCCAGTTTGCGCTGCAGTACATATTTGCCTTCATCCGCTACTTTCCGCTTTTCTTCTTTCAGCGCATCCTTGATCTTGGTCTTGGCTTTGGCTGTAATAACAAGATTGAGCCAGTCTTCCGTAGGTTTCTGCTTGGAAGAGGTAATGATCTCCACCTGGTCGCCGCTGCGGAGTTTGTGGCTGATGGGGACCAGCTTATGGTTCACTTTGGCACCAATACACTGGGAACCTACGGCACTGTGGATCGAAAAAGCGAAATCCAGTGCGGTGGATCCGACGGGCAGCATTTTCACGTCGCCACGAGGGGTATATACATAGATCTCCTCTGCCAGGAAACTGGTCTTGAAATCCTGCAGGAAATCGACTGAATCACTGTCGGGTGTATTCAAGACTTCCCGGATCTGCTGGAACCATTTATCGAAACGGCTTTCATCCGTAGCACCTTCCTTATACTTCCAGTGGGCGGCCAGGCCTTTCTCTGCAATTTCGTTCATGCGGCGGGTGCGGATCTGTACTTCCACCCATTTCCCCTGGGGGCCCATTACAGTTGTGTGGAGGGCTTCATATCCGTTGGATTTGGGATTGCTGAGCCAGTCGCGCAGCCGTTCGGGCGCCGGCGTATATTCATCGGTGATGAAGGAATACACTTTCCAGCATTCCTCCTTTTCCTTTTCCGGCGGTGAATCGAGGATCACCCGGATAGCGAAGAGGTCGTATACTTCTTCGAAGCTCACCCCCTTCTTCTTCATCTTGTTCCAGATGGAATGGATGCTTTTGGGGCGGCCGTAAATTTCAAAATTGAACTGGCCTTTATCCAGCTTTTCCTTGATCGGCTTGATGAATTCGTTGATATAACGGGTACGCTCACGCTTGGTTTCTGACAGTTTGCGGGCTATTTCACGGTAGGCATCGGGCTCCATGTATTTCATGGCCAGGTCTTCCAGCTCGGTCTTGATATTGTACAGTCCCATGCGGTGGGCCAGCGGACCATAAACGTATACGGTTTCCGAGGAGATCTTGAGCTGTTTCTCCCGTTTCATGCTGTCGAGCGTACGCATGTTATGCAGCCGGTCGCTCAGTTTGATGAGGATGACCCGTGGATCATCCGTAAGGGTCAGGAGGATCTTCTTGAAATTCTCGGCCTGCTGGGAGGCATTCACGTCAATGACGTTGGCGATCTTGGTGAGTCCGTCCACGATCCGGGCGATCTCCCCGCCGAATTCCCGTTCCACATCTTCGAGGGTGATATCCGTATCTTCCACCGTATCATGCAGGAGGGCACAGATGGAAGAGCGTACCCCGAGGCCGATCTCTTCCACACAGATGCGCGATACGGCCAGCGGATGCAGGATATAGGGCTCCCCGCTCTTGCGGCGCATGGTTTTATGGGCGTCGGCTGCCATTTCGAAAGCGGTACGTACCAGTTCCTTGTCGCCCGGCTTGAGCTTGGGCTTCAATCCCCGGAGCAGGGCACGGTATTCCCTGAGGATCAGTTTCTTTTCCTGTTCCTCGTTCAGTATGTATTTGTGTATGGGAGCTGGTGTATCCATCAGGAGCGAACACCAAATTTACGAAAAAACCGGCTTTTTCCCATAGGATGAATTGCTTATGTTTGCAGCCCTTTTCCCGTTGTGCCTCAAAAGGGAAAACGCGCATGTGGCGTAATTGGTAGCCGCGCCAGACTTAGGATCTGGTGGAGTAATCCATGGGGGTTCGAGTCCCTCCATGCGCACGAGAAGAAGCTAGAAGGTAGAAGGTAGAAGTGAGAAGAGGGGATAAGTAAAAAGAGAGCGATAGGTGTATTACTCCTAAAGCACTCATGGAAAATGCTTCACCTCTTACTTTTCCCTTCTCCCCACCCTCTCGCTTCTACCTTCTACCTTCTACCTTCTCACTTCTCGTTCCACCTGATTTTTCTCAGTTTTCCCCTCCCCCCACTCACCTACCTTTACAGCAAAAGCTGCCATATGCAAACCCTCCTGGTTCCTGTCGATTTTTCGCCGGCATCCCGTAATGCCCTGGCTTATGCTGCCGAACTGGCCCGGGCCCTTGAAGCAAAACTGGTCTTGTTTCATGCCTATATGTTGCCTACGCCCGTCAGTGAAGTGCCATATATCATGGTAACGGCAGATGAGATGCAAAAGGAAAACGAAGGGATGATTGCCAAAGACGCCGCCTTTGTGAAAGAGGCCTACGGACTGGATTGCCAGACTGTAGTGCGGCTGGGGATTGCCAGTGATGAAACCAAAGTACTGCAGCAGGAAATCCAGGCCGATCTGGTGGTGATGGGGATGAAAGGAGCTGGCGGTCTTGAAAAGATCATTGGGAGCACCACGACCAATGTGATCCGCAAACTGAAAGTGCCGGTGCTGATCATTCCGCATGATGCCGCTTTTGCAGCGCCCCGCTCCATTGTATATTCCAGCGATTTCAGCTATTCTAAAAGCTTCCACCTGTTCGACAGCCTGCTGCGGATCGCCCGTTATTTCCAGTCTGTCATCCATATCCTGCACATTCACCTGCATCATACCGGTGATCATGGCGACCGCGAAATGGGCAAAAAAGACATTGAGAACCTGTTCAACGGCATCACCCACGATTATGTGGATGTGGAAAGTGTTTCCGTTACCCAGGGGGTGAACGACTATCTCGCCAAAAATCCGGCCCAGATGCTGGTGATGGTGGCCCATAAGCATAGCTTTTTTGAGCGGATCTTCTCCAAAAACCACACAGCAGCAATGGCTTACGAGACCCATATCCCCCTGCTGGTGCTCCAGGACAAAGGCTGATCCGGGGTTCCCGAAAAACCCTGTTTTTCAGGCTGCAGGAAGCCTGAATTGCCTTACCTTTGCCCCCCATTCAAAAATTGCATATGGCAACCATTACGAGAGAAAATATCGGCCGCCTGAACGAAAAGATCACCGTTAAAGTGGCCAAGGACGATTATCTGGGTTCTTTTGAAAAGGCCCTGAAACACTACGGCAAGAACGTGAGCCTCCCCGGTTTCCGCAAAGGCATGGTACCCACCGGAGTGATCCGTAAAATGCACGGACCGGCTGTGTTCACCGACGAAGTGCTGAAAACCGTGGAAAAAGAACTGAACCTCTACATGCAGGCCGAAAACCTCGAGATCTTCGCCCAGCCCCTGCCGATGCTGGAGAATGATGCCCGCCAGATCGATATGAATAATCCCGCCGATTATACGTTTGCTTTTGAAGTGGGCTTGAAGCCCGAGTTCCAGCTGGCCGACCTGGCCAGTGCCAAACTGACCTTCAATAAAGTGACTGTAACGGAGGAAATGGTGAACGAAGAAGTGAACCGCCTGCAGCTGCGTCACGGCAAAATGACGGACCCTGAGGTAACCACCGGCGAAGACAACGTGCTGAATGTAACCTTTACCGAGTCGGATGCCAATGGCAACCTGACAGAGGGTGGGGTGAAAAAAGACAATTCCCTGCTCATTAAATATTTCAAGGAAAGCTATCGCAGCAACCTCCTGAATAAAAAAGCAGGCGACAGTTTTGTACTGCAACTCAGCCAGGCTTTCGATGAAAAAGAAAGAGAGTGGGTACTGCAGGATCTCGGATTTGACAAACACGACAGCGAAGCCGCTGCCCGCTATTTCCAGATGGAGATCACCAAAGTGGGACTGGTGGAACGTGCCGAAATGAATGAAGAGTTCTTCAAAGCTGCCTTCCCCAGCCGCACCATCAACGACGAAGCGGAATTCCGTGCTGCTGTGAAGGACGATATCCAGGCCTATTGGGACAAGCAAGCTAAGAACCACCTGCAGCACGAATTGTATCATGTGCTGATCGACCATACCAAAATTGAATTCCCTGAAACATTCCTGAAGCGCTGGCTGCAGCAGGGCGGTGAACAGCCCAAATCTGCTAAAGAAGTAGAGCAGGAGTTTCCCGGTTTCATCAACCAGTTGAAATTTACCCTGATCACGGATAAAGTGGTTCGTGAGAATAAAGTGGAAGTGAGTCCCGACGACCTGAAGAACTTTGCCAAGCAGCAGCTCTTCGGTTATATGGGCGGCATGGGCATGCAGGGACTGGATGAGGAGCAGAGCTGGATCACTGAATATGTGAACCGGATGATGCAGGACCGCAAGTTTGTGGAAGATGCCTACCACCGCATCCAGACCGAAAAAGTATTTGACTGGGCTGAAACCCAGATCAAGGCAGCGGATAAGGCCGTCAGTGTGGAAGAATTCACCAAGGAACTGGAAAAACACCAGCACCACCATCATTAATTTTCCTGACAACAAGGATACCTACCCTCCCTTCAAGCGATCAGGGAGGGTATTTTTTTGCCTTTTCCGGCGGTTGAACCGGTCAAAATGGCGGCTTTTTTTACTTGCACGGTATTTGGGTTGGTACGAAATGAATTAAATTGCCGAATAAATAATTCCTACACAATGAATTTTGGAAAAGAATTTGAGAAATATGCCGTGAAACACCGGGGCATCAGCAGCAATACCCTGGATGGCTACCTGAAGCATCAGGTGACCAACCTGACCCCGAATATCATTGAAGAACGTCCGATGAATATTGCCGTGATGGATGTATACAGCCGCCTGATGATGGACCGGATCATCTTCCTCGGTTATCCCATCAACGACGAAGTGGCCAATATTGTAACGGCACAGATGCTGTTCCTCGAAAGCACCGACCGCACCCGCGATATCCAGATGTATATCAATTCCCCCGGCGGCAGCGTATACTCCGGACTGGGTGTTTACGATACCATGCAGTATATCACACCGGATGTATCTACCATCTGTATCGGTATGGCCGCCTCTATGGCAGCCGTATTGCTCTGTGCCGGCACAGAAGGCAAGCGTACGGCATTAAAGCACAGCCGCATCATGATGCACCAGCCCAGCGGTGCCATCGGCGGACAGGCCAGTGATATCGAGATCACCGTGAATGAGATCAAGAAGATCAAGAAGAACCTGTATGATATCATTGCCACACACAGCGGCAAAACCGTGAAGCAGGTGGAAAAGGACTGTGAGCGTGATTACTGGCTGACTTCTGAAGAAGCCCGTGAATACGGACTGGTGGATGAAGTACTGCTCATCAATCCCCGTAAAGAGAAAAAAGATCAATAATCCACAAAAGACTAAACAGACGAATATGGTTCCCCATCAATTTTATACCAATCCCTGGCGCTCCGACGACGAAGAAAAGGAAGAAGAAGTGAAGAGTGACCTGATGATGTTCAGCAAAAAGCTGGAAAAGTATTTTTTCGAAAAGCGCAGCGTATATCTCTGGGGTGTGGTGGATGACAAGAGTGCGCGCGATGTAGTCAGCAAGTTGCTGTTGCTCGATGCCGACAAACCCGGAGAAGAGATCAAGTTCTATATTAACAGTCCTGGCGGCGTGGTGACCAGCGGCATGGTCATGTACGATACCATGAAAATGATCAAGAGCCCGGTGAGCACCATCTGTATGGGACTGGCAGCCTCTATGGGTTCCATCCTGCTCAGCGGGGGCACCAAGGGCAAGCGGTATATCTATCCCCATGGCGAAGTGATGATCCACCAACCCAGTCTGGGTGGCTATATCCAGGGAGTAAGCACCGACCTGGAGATCCAGGCCAAGCAAACCAAGCGGGTAAAGGAAATCGGGGCGAAGATCCTGGCGGAGAACTGTGGCAAGACAGTAGCCCAGATCATGAAGGATTTTGACCGTGATTACTGGATGGACGCAACCGAAGCCATTGAATATGGCATTGCAGACCAGCTAGTTGAGAAACTCTAAGGGTATTTTTCCCTGATTTTATATCCCATATTCAATCCTCCTGCGTTAAACAGGTGTTGAATCTGGGATTTTTATTGGATTAGCCCCCCGAATTGGTAACTTTGTACGCACTGTCAATACGTTATGGCAAAAACAACCTTACATTGTTCATTCTGCGGCCGCAGCCGTGATGAGGTCAAGATCCTCATTGCCGGCCAGGAAGGACATATCTGCGAGAACTGTGTGGAGCATGCCCAGGAGATCATTGACCAGGAACTGGCCACCCGCCAGGATGGTGGTGGCAATTCCGGCTTTAAATTAACGGTCAAGAAGCCGATGGAAGTAAAGCGCTTCCTCGATGAATATGTGATTGGCCAGGATGATGCCAAAAAGGTGCTTGCTGTTGCGGTATACAACCACTACAAGCGCCTGCAGCAGAAGCCTGCAGATAATGATATTGAGATCGAAAAGAGCAATATCGTTATGGTGGGTGAAACCGGAACGGGCAAGACCCTGCTGGCCAAGACCATTGCCAAGCTGCTGAATGTTCCTTTTGCCATTGTTGATGCTACGGTATTCACTGAAGCCGGTTATGTTGGCGAAGATGTAGAAAGCATCCTCACCCGCCTCCTGCAGGTCTGCAATTACGATGTGGCTGCTGCGGAGAAAGGCATTGTCTATATCGACGAGATCGACAAGATCGCCCGCAAGGGAGATAATCCTTCTATTACCCGCGATGTAAGCGGTGAAGGCGTACAGCAGGGCTTACTCAAGCTGCTGGAAGGCACCGATGTACTGGTTCCGCCGCAGGGTGGCCGGAAACATCCGGAACAGAAGCTTATCAAGATCAATACACAGAATATCCTCTTTATCTGCGGCGGCGCATTCGATGGTGTCGACAAAGTGATCGCCCGACGGGTGAACACCAATGCCATTGGTTTCAATGTCAACAAGGAACTGCAGGAGCACATGAAAAAGAACCTGCTGCAGTATATCAATGCCACCGACCTGAAAAGCTTTGGCCTGATCCCGGAACTGCTGGGCCGCTTACCCGTGGTTACGCACCTGAACCCGCTGGATAAGGATACCCTCCGCCTGATTCTCACAGAGCCCAAGAATGCACTGGTCCGCCAGTACAAGAAACTCTTTGAACTGGAAGGCATTCACCTGACCATTGACAATGAAGTGCTGGATTTCCTGGTCGAGAAAGCGCTGGAATTCAAACTAGGCGCCAGGGGGCTGCGCAGTATCTGCGAGAGCATCCTCACCGATGCCATGTTCACCCTGCCTTCTTCCAAAGAAACCACCTTCCATCTCAACCTGGATTATGCAAAGCAACAGTTTGACAAGAGCAAGATGAATTTGCTGAAAGTGGCGTAAGAAGTAGCCGGTAGTCAGTAGTCAGAAGACAGCATTCAGGGATTTGAAAACCCCAAATTTTTTCAGATGCAAGACCTCATTAACCGCCTGATGGCTGAAGGATTGACGGAAGCACAGGCTTATAAAGCGGTGGAGATCATCAAGAATTTCGCCAAGGAGAAATTCCCCATTTTCGGCGGGGCCATCGACAAACTCTTCGACAAATACAGCCCCAAACAGGACGAAGACTTTATGCCCTGATTTTTGTGTTTTCCCGTTCCGGTACTTTTCCGTTTCAGGAATTTCTGCAATGACTGAAGCCACACCAGCCTGAATTAGTAAAATCTGCCCCCCGGTTCTGGCCCCACGACCTTCTGTGCTTTTTTTTACCACAGTTTTCCAAACCTCAGCAATTACCCGTTTTTCATTTGCAGACTGCCCAAGTAGTTTTGACTGGTCAACCATTCGTAACCAGTCATTTAAAACTACTGATATGAAAAAAGCAATCTACTGCTTCGTCCTGATAATCCCGATCAGCATCTGTGTACCGCTTTCAGGTTTATTTGCACAAAAAAAAGAATCCAGTCTCAAGGCCCTGTATCTGGAACTTCCTTTCCGGATAGGATTTCCGGGTACAAAATACAGCGGTAGTGGTATACAAACAGTTTGGAGCAAAGGCTGGATGTTTGGTATCAGTAAAGAAAAATTCCGGAATGAGCCGGATAACCTGCCAGCAGATTATACACCGGCTTCCTCAAACTTTCTTGGATCAATTTCTTTTGATAAACCACAAGTCACTACGCATTATAACAGTTTTACAGCAGGCTTCCGGAAAAACATATCCCGGAATACCTGGGTAGCCTTTGAAGCAGGGCCTTCTTTCGTACGGAAAGAAGTCCTGAAATTTTCTCCAAGTGAGAATACCGCTGGAACACAGAATTGGTTGGGGGATTTTTTCGATCTGTTTGGAATTTCCGCAACACCATCGAACTATACGTATAGCAGCAGTATCCGGAATCAGGCCGGTGCTGTTATCAACGGAAATATACAATGGGCCTTTACCAGCCTTACAGCCCTCCACCTGGGTCTGCAAAGCCATTTCACTTCCGGAGAAAGCCGGGTCAATGCCTATTTAGGGGTTTCCATTGGCCTGCAGGGTAGCCAGCCCCGTAAGGCGAAAGTACGGGAGTGAAAAAAGCGGCAGGAGGGGCTTTTTTTCCGGTAAACTTCCTCAAATAGTTCGTAACATTATCCCATGAAACCGGCATGGACCAATATGGAATTCTGGGGATGGATCATTGCATTGATCCTTCCCTTTTTTATTGATCCCGCCGCCGACGGGCATATGAGCCTTTGTTTGTTTCACCAGTTGGGATTAGACTGGTGTCCGGGCTGCGGACTCGGCCGTTCCATGGCACTGCTTTACCATGGCGAATGGATGGCTTCCTTCAAGATGCATTTCATGGGAGCCCCTGCCCTGCTGCTGATCGCAGCAAGGATCATTACCTTACTCCGTCAATCAATTAAACCTTCAGCAATATGAACCAACGCTATGTTATGATGCTGCCCAACCTCCAGCCGGATGAACTGGCCATGCTCGACAACCTGACCAAAAACCTGAGTGACGAACAACAGCAATTATTTGTGAATATGTATTCCACCCGCCGTAAGACTACTGAAACCATCCTGATCTGTACGATCCTGGGTTTTGTAGTGGTTGCGGGAGTACAGCGTTTTGTACTGGGACAGATCGGCATGGGTATCCTATACCTTTTCACGGGTGGCCTTTGCCTGATCGGTACCATTATGGATCTGGTGAACCACAAGCGGCTGACTTTTGAATACAATGCCCAACAGGCCCACGAAGTGATGGCCATGGTTGCTAGATAAAAAAAAGCCTTCCCCCACCGGGGAAGGCCTCACAAGACAAGCAACCTTAATCGAGGAACATCAGCTCCGGAGGATCTCTCGCGAGATCACCAGCTTCTGGATTTCAGAAGTGCCTTCGCCGATGGTACAGAGTTTACTGTCGCGGTAGTATTTCTCTACCGGAAAATCTTTTGTATATCCATAGCCACCGAATACCTGTACGGCATCTGTGGCCACTTTTACTGCTACTTCACTGGCGTAATACTTGGCCATGGCGGCTTCTTTCGTCATGGGCTTTCCCTGGTTTTTCAGCTCAGCCGCCTGAAGGGTCAGCAGTTCTGCCGCTTCAATTTCCGTAGCCATATCCGCCAGTTTAAAGGATATGCCCTGGAAGTTCGCAATGGGCTGATCGAACTGGTGCCGTTCTTTGGAGTACTGCACAGCTGCCTCAAAAGCCCCTTTTGCAATACCCAGTGAGAGGGCCGCAATCGAGATCCGGCCGCCATCCAGCACTTTCAGCGATTGCTTGAAACCATGCCCCACTTCTCCGATCCGCTGGCTGTCGGGGATTCTTACCTGATCCAGTATCATCTCTGCGGTTTCGCTGGCCCGCATACCCAGTTTATTTTCTTTCTTCCCACCGCTGAATCCCGGAGTGCCGCGCTCAACTATAAAAGCGGTGGCATTGTCTTTGGTCCTGGGTTCTCCAGTTCTTGCGATCACCACAGCTACCTGACCACTTATTCCATGGGTGATCCAGTTCTTGGTTCCATTGAGGATCCAGTGATCACCGTCTTTTACCGCGGTAGTCCGCATATTTCCTGCATCACTTCCAGTATTGGCTTCAGTCAATCCCCAGGCACCGATCCATTCTCCGCTGGCCAGTTTGGGCAGGTACCTCTTTTTCTGCGCTTCGTTGCCGAAAGTCAGGATATGCGAAGTACAGAGTGAATTGTGCGCGGCCACACTCAGTCCTATTGAACCACAGACTTTGGCGATTTCCTGGATCACGGCTACATATTCCCTGTAACCCAGTCCGGCCCCGCCATATTGTTCCGGAACCAAAACCCCCATCATACCCAGTTTACCGAGCTCCTGAAAGAGGGGTACCGGAAAATGCTGGGCTTCATCCCATTCCATCACATGGGGGCGGATCTGCTGCTGTGCGAACTGACGGGCGGCGGCAGCCACCTGTGCAATCAGTTCCTGTTCTTCGTTGAGCATAGGCTTTCAGGATAAGTTTGGTGCGGATTAGAAACGCAATATAAGTGAATTTAATATCACACTAACAAACGTTAGGATTTTTTTGTTCAGGGATGCTCGCCAAACCACAGGTAAGGTTCCACTTTATTCAGTAGTGCCGGGTCCATACTCCGGAGCTTCAGCAGTGCTTCCGGGCCGGTAAAGGGTCCATGCGCTTTACGGTATGCTTCGATTTCCCGGGCCAGGTTATAGCGGATATAGGGGTGTAGGGCCAATGCTGCTGCAGATGCCTGATTGACCGGAATCTTCCGGAGCGGTATAGGGTCAAAACGGAGTCTGGGCAGGAGCTGCAGATAGACCGAGTCGGCCAGTCCATATACTTCGGCCAGTTGTTCCAACCGGTAAAAGCCACCCAGCCGCTCCCGGAACACCAGAATCCGGTGCGTGAGTGCAGGGCCGATACCAGGCAGTGCCAGCCAGGCCAGGCTGTCGGCCAGATTGACCGATACCAATAGGGGAGCTGTCCGCTCTGGTTTTTTCATTGCTGGCCGGACTTGTTGGTATTGCCCTGTGTCGGATTTGGGCCCTGCCACCTGCACTTGAACATAAGGGATCAACCGGTCGGCTTCTTCTTTCCGCAGTCCATAGAGCCTGTAAAGGTCTTCCGGTTTCCGGAAGCGGCCGCCCTTATTACGGTAACGGAGTAAAGTAGTGATGGTCCTTGGGTGGAGTCCCAGTTGCCGGAATCCAGCAGAATCGAGGCTGTTCGGATCAAAAAGAAATAAGTGCTGGGGTGCTGGCGATTCCCGGTCTGCTGTTACCGCTGTGGCAGTTTGACTAATTGTATCTGCAGCCAGCATTTCCTGCCACACCAATTGCCGGTTTTTTAGTTGTGCAGCATCAGGTGAACGGGCATTCAACCGGATCCAGATATCCGGAATTATAAATATCACGGCAATCAAAACCAGCAAGGCGTATATACCCGTACGTTCCCTGCGGCTATATCGGAAATAATCGGTCCACGACATCGGAAATCATTTACGCATTCAGCTAAAAAAGGGTAGTAAAAAACTTAAGTGGTAACCATTAATTTCAGCAGCTTTTGTATTGGAATGCAGGCCTTGAGCGTTTTTCACAGAGCCTGTAGCTTACCTTGTCCAAATTACAGGTCTCCTGAATATTTATGAAAATTCAACAACTCCAGTTTTCCTCCGGAGCGTGGCGTACCACCCAATCTTCCCGCGGCTTTGATCCGCAACACTGTCAGCTGCTGCTGGTCTTTGGAGAACCGGGATTGCTCCAGGATGCCTCCGTGCATACCTTTCTGCGCAAGGAATACCCTGTTGCCGATCTGGTGTATAGTTCCACATCAGGAGAGATCCTGGATGAGTTTGTATCCGACAATACGATTGCTGTCACCTGTATTCAATTTGAAAAAACAAGGATCCGTTCCGTTGAAACCAATATCAGTGCACATGTGGGCAGCGCAGCGGCTGCCCAGTTTCTGATGAATGAACTTTGTGATCCGGAACTGCAATCGGTATTCATCATTTCTGACGGAACATCCATCAACGGCAGTGAGCTGGTGGAGGGATTCAATGCAGTCAATCCAAAGCAGATCCCGGTTACCGGCGGCCTGGCTGGGGATGCAGCCCGCTTCCAGAAAACTTTTACGGGCCTCAACAAGGTACCCGGACAGGGAAATGTGATTGCTATCGGCTTTTATGGCAAACACCTGCAAGTAGGGCATGGCTCCTTTGGCGGTTGGGATGCTTTCGGCCATACCCGGAAGATCACCCGTTCAGACAAGAATGTATTGTATGAAATTGATGGCAAGAATGCCCTTGATTTATATAAAGAATACCTCGGGCCCTATAAAGATGAGTTGCCGGGTTCAGCCCTGCTCTTTCCACTAACGTTGAAAGAAACTGGCGAAGAGGGTTCGGTTGTCCGGACGATACTCGGCGTCAGCGAAGAGAAACAGTCCATGACCTTTGCCGGCAACATGCCCGAGGGTAGTGAAGTCCGTATGATGAAAGCGAATTTCGACAAGCTGATCGACGCCTCTTCAATTGCGGCAAAGCATACATTCAGTCCCTTGCAGGAAGAACCCGACCTGGCGATCCTGATCAGCTGTGTAGGCCGGAAGCTCATCCTGATGGAACGAACAGAAGAGGAAGTGCAGGCTGCCAAGGCCATATTCGGCAATGACACCTTCATTACCGGCTTTTACTCTTACGGAGAAATATCGCCCCTGCAGCGCAGCAGCCGGTGTGACCTGCATAACCAGACCATGACGATAACCACATTCAAGGAATTACCCTGACAAGCTTTTTTATGAACTACCATAAACTCCTGGAGAAACAAGTATCCCGCTACCTGGGATCAAAGGAAGAGATTCCGGATATGATGAAGGAGTTTCTGCAAGTCGTCAGCCGTACCTACCAGACATTCGAGCGCGATAAGATGCTTTCGGAACATGCTTTTACCATCAGTGAAAGAGAATACCAGGAAGTACTGGAGAATATCAAGGAGCAATATCAATTGCGCGACCAGTCCATTGCACGGCTGAAGGAAACCATCAGTTCACTGGCGCCGGAAAAACACTCGCCTTTCAACGACAATTCAGACGACCTGCTGGGGATCATCAATTACCTGGAAGAACAGGTGAAACTGACCAAGGAACTGGAGAAACAGCTGATCTATGCAAAGGAACAAGCCGAATCAGCTTCCAAAGCCAAGGGCGAATTCCTTTCCGTAATGAGCCATGAGATCCGGACCCCGCTGAATGCCATCATCGGCATTTCCTATATCATGATGGAAGAATTCCTGCCGGAGCCCCAGCGGGAAAACCTGCGGACCCTGCAGATCTCGGGTGAAAACCTGCTGAACCTCATCAACGATATCCTCGATTTCAGCAAGATCGAGGAAGGCAAGATCCTGCTCTCCTTCAAACCCACCAACCTGCGGCAGCTGATCAACAATATCAAACTCGCCAACCGGGTAAGGGCAGAAGAATCCTGCAATACCATCAAGATCATTTTTGATGAAGACATCCCGGAAAAAGTAAAGGTGGATGATGTGCGGCTGGGCCAGATCCTCAATAACCTCATCTCGAACGCCGTGAAGTTCACCAGCAATGGTTTTGTTTCAGTGGAAGTGATGCTTCACAAAGACGAAGGCGAATTCGTGGATATTGATTTCTCGGTAAAAGACACCGGAATAGGCATTGCACCTGAAAAGCAGTCGATCATATTCGAACATTTCTCCCAGGCCAATTCCGAAATCACCCGGCAGTTTGGTGGTTCGGGACTGGGACTATCCATTGTAAGGAACCTGCTGCACCTGATGGACAGTGAAATATATGTAGACAGCGAGCCGGGACGGGGCTCCCGTTTCTATTTCAGGCTGAGGGCCCAGAAAAGCACGCCCAGTGGTTTGCCATCCAATGATACCAATGCCACACCTAATCACTTTGACCTGGGTGGCATTCAGATCCTGCTGGTGGAAGATGTGGAATTCAATGTCATTGTAGCCCAGAAAATGCTGACCCGCTGGAATGCACAGATCGAAGTTGCGGAAAACGGCCTTAAAGCCATAGAGAAGGTAAAACAACGGAATTACGATATTGTACTCATGGACTTGCAGATGCCCGTACTGGATGGCTACAATGCTTCAAAACATATCCGGGAATTCAATACACAAACTCCCATCATTGCACTGACTGCATCTGCTTCCACTGATGTATTGGAAAAAACCGCAGCTGCCGGCATGAATGCATATGTATCCAAACCCTTCAAGCCACAGGACCTGTATGATACCATTTCAGTACATGTACAGGCTTCACGGAAGGCTTAATTGCAATCCATCATAAGCGAGATGCATCCCCGCAGGTAATTGGGCTTCCACTTCCTGATGCAGTCCCAGTTGATGGCTGATATGGGTGAAATAGGTTTGCGGGATCTCCAGACTGCGTGATTCAGCAATCGCCTCATCCAGGGTAAAATGGGAAATGTGTTTTTCTTTCCGCAGGGCATTCAGCACGAGGACTGATGAACCTTTGATTTTTTCCTTTTCAGCTTCCTCGATCCGGTTGGCATCTGTTATATAGGTGAAGTTCCCGAAACGGAAACCCAGTACCGGCATTTTCATATGCCATACCTCCACCGGCTGCACCGGGATATCACCGATAAAAAAGGGCTCCCCATTGATCGTTTGCAAGGCAATTTCCGGAACTCCGGGATAACGGGTATCTGCAAATGCATAGGGAAATTCTCGGATCAGGACCGCCTGTGTCATTTCATTGGCGTAGACCGGCATATCTTTTCCACTGAAATAGTTATATGCACGGATATCATCGAGTCCGGCCACATGGTCTTTATGCGGGTGGGTGAAGAGTACGGCATCTAGCCGGTTCACTTTGCCCCTTAACATCTGGTAGCGAAAGTCGGGGCCGCTGTCTACTACAATTGTGGTTGAAGCACTTTGGACCAGTATACTGGAGCGCAGCCTGGTGTTGCGGGGATCGCTGCTGGTACAGACCGCACAGGTGCAGGCAATCATCGGCACACCACTGCTGGTACCGGTTCCCAGAAAAGTAACAGTAAGGGGGGGACAATTCACGCCACAAAAATAAACAATCGGGCGTTATAGCATCAGGACTCTTCAGCTACTCGGGAAATCACTTCTTCCCAGGTTTTGCGGGTTTCCGGCTGAAGGGTTTCCGGATCAATGGTGAGCTGGGGGATCAGGTCGAACAGGGTATTGATCCGGCCTTCCATCTGCAGGAATTTATTCAGCACCACTACTTTCTTCTGCTCAAGGATACAATAGCCACTCTGAAAGGTACCTCTTTCGTAGCGGACAATATATCCGGTTTCATCAAGGATCCGTTCCAGCTTATCAATCGTGTTCTGTGTGTACTTCATAGTGCGGTTGGCATTCTGCAACAAAGGTAAAAAACAGGGGGGCCACAGGAGAATTAACTGTCAAGATATTATCCACATAGAGCACTATTCTGTACTATAGTTTACAGCTGCTTTGTCGTCATTTTGATCACCGGTACGATCATCTCTTCCAGGCTCAGTCCGCCGTGCTGGAACGTATTCCGGTAGTAATTCACATAGTAATTGTAGTTATTGGGGTAACAGAGGAAATTATCTTCCCGTGCAAAAATGTAGGAAGAATTCACACCCGGAACCGGCAATCCGGCTTCTTTGGGATCCCGGAACGCGAGTACATCCCTGGCTTCGTAATTCAGGTTCCGCCCGTGTTTATAACGGAGATTGGTAGTGGTCTGCTTGTCGCCGATCACTTTCACCGGTGTTTTCACCCGTACACTGCCATGGTCGGTGGCGAGGATCAGGTTGAATTTTTTGTCGGCGATCCGTTTCAGCGCCTGGTGCAGGGGCGAATGTTCGAACCAGCTGCGGGTCACCGAACGGTAACTCATTTCATCTCCGGCCAGTTCTTTCAGTACTTCCATTTCCGTGCGGGCATGGCTGAGCATATCCACGAAATTGTAGACGATCACATTGATATCATTGTTCAGCAAGTTGTGGATATTGTTGACCAGTTCCTGTCCGGCCTGGTTATTCAGGATCTTGGTGTAGGAATACCGAAGGTTGTCTTTTTTCAGTCGTTTCAGCTGCAGGCGGAAAAACTCCTCTTCATGCAGGTTCTTGCCCCCTTCTTCTTCATCGTTTTTCCACAGGTTGGGAAACTGCTTTTCGATATCGAGTGGCAGGAGTCCGGAAAAGATCGCATTCCGGGCATATTGTGTGGCAGTAGGCAGAATACTGTAAAACGTCTCTTCTTCCAGGATCCGGAAACTTTCAGCAAATATGGGCTGGATGGCTTTCCACTGGTCAAACCGGAGGTTGTCGATCAGCACAAAAAAAGTTGGCGTTCCTTTCTCCACATGTGGCAGTACTTTAAACTGGAAAAGATTATGACTCATTACCGGCGCTTCGTCGCTCTTGGGATTCACCCATTTGGCATAGTTGCGGCTGACGAATTTGAAGAACTCCGTATTGGCTTCGCTTTTCTGTGACTGGAGCACTTCCCGCATTTCAGGACTATCGCTTTTTTCCATTTCCAGCTCCCAATACACCAGTTTTTTATAGATATCCATCCACTCGTTATAATCGGGACTGGAGTTCAGCGCCATAAAAAGGTTGCGGAACTGTTGCTGGTAGGCGCTGGTGGTTTTCTCGGCCACCAGCCGCTTGTTATCGATGATCTTCTTGAGGCTGAGCAATACCTGATTGGGGTTGACCGGCTTGATCAGGTAATCGCTGATCTGCGAGCCGATGGCTTCATCCATCAGGTTCTCGGTTTCATTCTTGGTGATCAGCACAATGGGGAGGGACTGGTTCACTTCCTTCATCTTGGCCAGTGTTTCCAGTCCGGTGATGCCCGGCATGGTTTCATCGAGCAGCACCACATCCACCGGGTTTTCCTTCACGAAATCAATGGCATCAAAGCCGTTGGTAAAAGTCTGCACTTCATACCCTTTGTGTTCCAGGAATAGTTTCTGCGACTGGAGGCTTTCTATTTCGTCGTCGACCCAGAGGATTTTCGCTAATGACATAAAGCAGTAATAAGTTATTCGTTGTTTTCCGGTCTAAACTAATAAAATCCCCCCATACCCCCTCCTCTTTGTACCTTTGACCACCAGTTTTAACAAAACCCCAAGCAGCACATGCCGGAACGCGTCCGCAAAATCATCAATGACCCGGTACATGGATTCATCACGATCGACGACCCGCTGGTCTTCCGGGTGATCCAGCACCCCTGGTTCCAGCGCTTGCGCCGGATCCACCAGATGGCTTTTGCACACCTGGTTTATCCCGGAGCCGTGCATACCCGCCTGCATCATGCATTGGGTGCCTACCACCTGATGGGACTGGCGCTACAGGAACTGCGTAGCAAAGGTGTGGTCATTACTGCGGAGGAAGAAACTGCTGCAAAAATTGCCATCCTCCTCCATGATATCGGCCATGGCCCCTTTTCTCATGCCCTCGAAAAAGTGCTGGTGCGTGATGTGGAACATGAAGCCATATCCATCTTGATCATGCGGGTACTGGATGCCCAATTTGATGGACAGCTGCAAATGGCGATTGCCATATTCACCAATACCTACCCGAAACCCTTCCTGCACCAGCTGGTGTCGGGGCAACTGGATGTGGACCGTATGGACTACCTGAGCCGCGACAGCTTTTTTACCGGGGTTTCAGAAGGTGTGATCGGCTACGATCGGATCATCAAGATGCTGACGGTGCATGAAGGCGACCTGATGGTCGAAGAAAAAGCTGTGTATTCGACTGAAAAATTCCTGGTGAGCCGCCGTCTCATGTATTGGCAGGTCTACCTGCATAAAACTGTGGTCTGTGCCGAAAAGATGCTGGTGCGGATCATTGAACGGGTCAGGGAACTGGCGGAAAACGGCACTCCTGTTCCTTCAGGCTCACCGCTGCTCGATTTCTTCATGGGCCAAAAGGGGAGTTTCCCGATCGAAGCCCATCTGGAAACTTTTTGCCGGCTGGATGATTACGATGTATTGTCGGCCATCAAGATCTGGATGGACCACTCCGACCCCATCCTGCGCCGGTTGTGTACCGGACTGGTGGAACGGAAACTGCTCAAAGTAAAACTGCAGGCCGATCCCTTCGATCCGGCCTGGGTGGCAACACTACAGGAAAAAATCTGCCAGGACACCGGCATCAGTGCTGCTGAAAGCCGCTATTTATTGTTCCAGGGCGAGGCCGTCAATACAACCTATAATCCCCGCGAAGAAAGGATACAGATCCTTTTCAAAGATGGTACGGTGAAAGACATCTCACAGGTGGATAATGCCTTGATCCAGCAGTCGTTGGCCAGCACAGTGAAAAAACATTACATTTGTTATTTGAGGGGTGAGTAGTGAATGGTGAGTAGTGAATACCTGCATTCATTGTCGATTCCCGATTCTCGAGTAAACTATTGATCATAATATCGAATTAATGACATTCTCAGCCGCTCAGATCGCCCAGCTGGTACAGGGCAAAACGGAAGGCGATGCCGGGGTATCGGTATCTTCTTTCGGAAAAATTGAAGAAGCCCAGGCCGGACAGCTGGCCTTTCTGGCCAATCCCAAATACGAAGATTATCTCTATACCACCAAGGCATCATTGGTACTGGTGAGCGACCAGCTGCAACTGAAACAGCCGGTACAGGCTACCCTGGTACGGGTTCAGGATCCATATAAAGCGTTTGCCACCCTGCTGACCGTTTACCAGAACATGATGTCCAAAGCGAAAAGTGGACGGGAAGAGCCGGTGCATGTGTCTGCTTCTGCAACTATCGGCGAGAATGTATACCTCGGCGCCTTCTGCTACATCGGCAACAACGTGAAAGTGGGCAACAATGTGCAGCTCTATCCGAATGTATTTCTTGGCGATAATGTTTCTATAGGCGATAACACCGTATTGCATCCCGGGGTGGTGATCTATCACCATTGCGTGATCGGCAACAATGTAATCGTGCATGCCGGCACCGTGATCGGCAGCGATGGTTTTGGCTTTGCACCGAATGCTGACGGCAGTTTCCAGAAGATCCCGCAGATCGGCAATGTGGTGGTGGAAGATAATGTGGAGATCGGTGCCAATGCTACCATCGACCGCGCCACCATGGGCTCCACGCTCATTAAAGCTGGTGCCAAACTGGATAACCTGATCCAGATCGCCCATAATGTGGAAGTGGGTCATTCCACCGTGATCGCTGCACAAAGCGGCGTGAGCGGCAGTACCAAGATCGGCAATGGCGTCATGATCGGCGGACAGGCCGGCATTGTAGGCCATATCCATATTGGTGATGGCGCCCGCATCAATGCGCAGAGTGGCGTGAGCAAATCCATTGAACCCAAAAAAGCGGTTACGGGAACACCGGCCGCAGACTATACTGCATCCTTACGCGCTCAGGCAGCTGCACGCAACCTGCCCGATCTCGAAAAGCGGGTGAAGGAACTGGAGCGGAAACTGGCGGAGCTTACGAAAGCGTGAATCGGGAATCGGGAATCGACAATCGAGAATCGGCTTATCGGCCTATCGGCCTATCGGCCTATCGGCTAATTGGCTAATTATCTTATCTTTGCACACTTATGAACGCATCTTTCAACCCAGACAAGCAACATACGCTCGGTGCTTCGGTAGGCATATCCGGAACCGGCCTGCATACCGGCATCAAGGTGGACATGAACCTGCGTCCGGCCAATCCCGGCTTCGGCTTTCAGTTCCAGCGTGTTGACCTGCCCGGAAAACCGGTGATCAAGGCCGACTGCGACCTGGTAACCGATACCAGCCGGGGCACTACCCTGGAAGAAAATGGTGCCAAAGTAAGCACAGTGGAGCATGTACTGGCGGCCCTGGTGGGCATGGGTATCGACAACTGCCTGATTGAGGTGAACGGCCCTGAAATGCCGATCATTGACGGCTCCAGCGAACCCTTTGTGGAGATCATTGAAGAAGCCGGCGTGATTGAGCAGGATGCCGCCAAGGCCTGGTACAGCATTGATACCAATATCACCCATTACGACGAGAAAAAACGGGTGGAAATGACCGCCCTTCCCGCTACAGATTACAAGATCACCACCCTGATCGACTTTAACAGCCCGGTACTGGGTACCCAGCATGCCGGCCTGAAAACCATGCGTGATTTCAAGGCGGAGATCTCTCCCTGCCGTACCTTCTGTTTCCTCCATGAACTGGAAATGCTGCTGGATAATAATCTGGTTAAAGGCGGTGATATCAATAATGCCATCGTGGTGGTAGACCGGAAGGTTACAGATGCCGAAATGGAGCGCCTCGCCAAGGCTTTTGGACGGGAAAAAGTGGAAGTAAAAAGTGAGGGCTACCTGAACAACTTGGAACTGCGTTTCCCGAACGAGCCCGCCCGTCATAAATTACTGGATGTGGTAGGCGACCTGGCCCTGATCGGGTACCCTATCAAAGCACATATTATTGCCCACCGCCCTGGCCATAGCTCCAATGTGGACTTTGCCCGGGTGATCAAGCAATACATTAAGAAAAACAAGCATACGAAAAATGCGCCGGTTTACGACCCCACCCAGGCGCCCTTGTACAATACGCAGCAGATCGAGAAAAAGCTCCCGCACCGCTATCCTTTCCTGCTGGTAGACAAGATCATAGAGCTGACCGATACCCATATTGTGGGCGTAAAGAATGTGACTTTTAACGAACCCTTTTTCACCGGCCATTTCCCGGGAAATCCAGTGATGCCGGGCGTTTTACAGGTGGAAGCCCTTGCGCAAACCGGTGGTATTCTGGCGATTAACGCCATGCCCCCCGGTGAGTACGATACCTATTTCCTGAAGATCGACAACTGCAAATTCAAGCAGAAAGTAGTGCCCGGCGATACCCTGATGCTCAAAATGGAGCTCATGGCACCTATCCGCAGGGGTATCTGTGAAATGAGGGGAACGGTATACGTTGGAAACAAGATCGCTACGGAAGCGGAACTTGTGGCACAATTAGTTAAAAGAGGGTGATTCCGGTCAAAATTCCCTTTTTACAATAAATTAAGCCTATTTTTGCACGTCAGGAATTTTCCTGACGTTTTGCTATAAACCATATCTTGAAAGCAGACCGACAATCCAATCATGCCAGACTGAAACCGGTAACGGACTCAGAACCTGTGCTTAAGAATGTCAACAACATGATTCACCCCCATACCTATATTCATCCCAATGCCAAACTGGCCACGAATGTGAAGATCGATCCCTATACCGTGATCCACCCGAATGTGGAAATTGGTGAGGGAACATGGATCGGCAGCAATGTGACCATCATGGACGGGGCCCGTATCGGTAAAAACTGCCGGATCTTCCCCGGAGCGGTGATCTCTGCCATTCCGCAGGACCTGAAATTTGAGGGAGAGGATTCCACTGTAGAGATCGGCGACAATACTACCATTCGTGAGTTTGTTACGATCAACCGGGGCACGAAGGATAAAGGCAAGACCAAGGTGGGCAATAACTGCCTCATCATGGCTTACAGCCACCTGGCGCACGATTGCCAGATCGGCAGTTACTGCATCATGAGTAACAATACCCAGATCGCAGGTCACGTTGAAATGGGCGATTGGGCCATTCTGGGCGGCATGTGTGCGGTTCACCAGTTTGTAAAGATCGGCCAGCACTCCTTTGTTAGTGGTGGTTCACTCGTCAGCAAAGACGTTCCTCCCTATATCAAAGCCGGCCGCCAGCCCCTCAGCTATGCCGGTGTGAATTCTGTCGGTTTAAAACGCCGTGGTTTCCTGATCGACAAGATCAATCATATCCTCGAGATCTACCGCGTGATCTACAATAAAGGCATGAATACTTCTCAGGCCCTGGAAGTACTGGAAGAAGAGTTTTCTGCTACTGATGAGCGCGACGAGATCGTGACCTTTATCCGGGAAAGCGGCCGCGGTATCATCAAGCGCGCTTCAAAAAACCATGTGGATGAAGATATCGCTGACTAAAGCCGGTAAACGCTACAACCGCGACTGGATCTTCCGCAATGTCAGTTTTGAATTTGTTTCTGGTACGGCTTATGCCATCACCGGTCCTAATGGTTCGGGCAAATCCACTTTATTACAGGCGATTGGCGGTGCCATAGCATTAACAGAAGGTACCGTGGCCTTTCATGCTGAAACGGCACCCATTCCTGAAGAGGACCATCACGAAACCCTGGCCATTGCAGCTCCCTATCTGGAACTGATCGAAGAACTTTCTGTAACCGAATTCCTCCGCTTTCACGAACAATTCAAGAAATTCCTTCCGGGCTTCTCCGTTACTGATATTATCCAAAGAGTAGGACTCGACAAGGCAGCCAACAAACAGATCCGCTATTATTCCAGCGGCATGAAACAGCGGGTGAAACTGGCGCAGGCCATTTTCAGCGATGTACCCCTGGTGCTGCTTGATGAGCCCTGCACAAACCTCGACAAAGAAGGCATTGCCTTATACCAGTCGCTGATCAGCGAATTCTGTCCCGGACGATTGGTTATTGTGAGCAGCAATGATCCCGTTGAGTATGGGTTCTGTACGGGGTTCCTGAATATTATGGAATATAAATAGGAAATTAAACCACTACGCTTGCGCCGAAGCTTCAGCGTAGGAGCAAAGACACGAAGACACAAAGCTATGAAATCTTAGTGCCTTGATGTCTTTGCCCGAACGCTGCAGCTTCAAAGCAAGTGTAGTAGTTTATCAATTAATGCGCTGCTGAAAGATCCACTTTAGCTTTCTTGTCTTTTACCATCAGCACAAAGGGCACACAGATCAGGAACATCAGTCCGATGTAGAGAAATACATCCATATAGCTCATGACCATGGCCTGTTTGGTCACCGAATACTCCAGAACGCCATAAGCCTTTTTCAACCCTTCTTCCGCAGTCGCTCCCTTGGCAATAAAATTTTGCTGCAGTCCGGCCACCCGTTGCTGTACCATGGCACTGTTGGTATCGAGCTTGGCCACCAGCACACTGCGGTGCTCCATCACCTGCTGCGACATGAAGGTGGTAATGATCGCGATACCAAATGAACCGCCGAGCTGCCGCATCATGCCGGTAAAGGCAGCACCTTCCCCGATCTCCCGGCCTTTCAGCGTACTTAGTGATAGTGTCGTGATCGGGATAAAGAGCAGTCCCATGGCGATACCCCGCAGGATCAGCATCCAGAAAAAGGCTTCCTTGCTGGTATCGGGTGTCAATACTTTATACCCCCAGAAACAGAAGAAGAAGAACATCAGCATACCGAGCGCCGCCAGTACCTGCTTTTTTACATTCGTTTGCAGCAAGCGGCCGATCATGGGCATCATGAAAGCTGTGGTGAGCGCTGCAGGTACCATGAGCAGACCCGACTGGGTGGCTGTCCACCCCAGACTGGCCTGTGTATACAAGGGAATAATAAACGTAGATCCGTATAAACCGAAACCAAGAATAAATGACATGATGGTACCCACCCGGAGGTTACCGTTCTTCAACACCCGCAGGTTCACCACAGGGTTGCGGAAGGTCATCTCGCGCCATATAAAAAAGAATGCACCCAGTACAGCCATTACGGTAAGGATGATAATGGTTTTGCTGGCGAACCAGTCATCGTCGTGCCCTTTTTCAAGTATGTATTGGAGTGAACCCACGAAAGTGGCCAGCAGGCCGATACCCAGCCAGTCGATGTCTTTCATTTCACTCTTGTTGCCGTATTTCGGACTGCGAACATACTGGAGGGTCATCAGTGTGGCGATCACACCGAGGGGGATATTGATATAGAAGATCACCGGCCATTTGAAATTGTCGATGATATAACCTCCCAGCGGCGGACCAAGTGTAGGGCCGATGATCACACCCATGCCATAGATGGCCTGGGCCATACCGCGCTTATGGGGCGGATAACTTTCGGTGATCAGTGTCTGCGAGGTCACGAGCAGGGCGCCTCCGCCAATGCCCTGAACGAGGCGGAAGATCACCAGCTGGGTGATGGTCGATGAATTGCCACACAAAAAGGAAGCGATTGTAAACAGCACAATAGAAGCAGCGAAATAGTTCCTGCGGCCGAACTGCTGGGTCAGCCAGCTGGTCATCGGTACAATGATCACGTTGCCGATGGCATAAGCGGTCACCACCCAGCCCACTTCACTGGTGGTGGCACCGAGGTTGCCTTTCATGTCGTTGAGTGCCACATTCACGATCGTGGTATCCACGATCTCGAGCAGGGCACAGATGATCGCCGTTACGGTGATGATCACGCGCCGCGATCCGTATTCGATCAGGTCATCAGCTTTTATCATAGAAAGCGTTGAAACGACTTTTACTTATTGGAGGTGTACATCCACCACTACATTCATACCCGGCCGCAGTTTATCCACCAGACTGTCGGCTGCATTGGAAAATTCAATGCGTACCGGCAGGCGCTGCACCACTTTCACGAAGTTGCCGCTGGCATTATCGGGCGGCAGGAGGGCAAAAGTGGATCCGGTTGCTGGTGAAAATGAAGCTACCCGTGCTTCAAAATCATGGCCGGGAAATACATCGGCGTGCACGGTCACTTTCTGTCCGGTCGTCATTTTATTCAACTGGGTTTCCTTGAAATTGGCTGTCACCCAGAGCGCGTTACTGTGCACCAGGCTGAACAGGGATTGGCCGGCTTGTACAAACTGCCCCGGCTTCACATTCACCTTGCTCACGAGTCCGTCTTCCTGAGCGACCAATACGGTATAGCTGAGCGTCAGTTCCGCTGCTTCCACATCCACCTGACGTTGCTTGATGGTAGCTTCAGCCAGCTGGATCTGGGTTGAAGTAGCAGTGCTCTGTGCTGCAACAGTAGTGGTCTGGCTCGAAGCCTGGTGTTTCTGCTGTTCCAGGATGGCCACTTGCTTCTCAGCCGCCTGCTTGGCAGCCAGGGCCTGTTCGTATTGTTGTTGTGTAACTGAATGATCCTTGATGAGATTGGCAAAGCGTTCATAATCGCTGCTGGTTCTCCAGAGCGTTACTTTGGCAGCATCGATCTGTGCATCGATGGTCTGAACGGCAGCGGCGGTAGACTGTACCCCCTGCCGGGCAGCAGCGGTGGTGGCCTGTGCTGATTTCAGGTTGGATGCAGCGGCCTGTAGCGCGGCTTCCGCCTGATGCAGCTTCACCAGATGATCGCGGTTATCGAGGATCACGAGAGTATCCCCCTTTTTTACCTGCTGGTTGTCTTTTACCCGCACTTCAGCCACATAACCGGCAACTCGCGGGATAACTGGTACAATATCGGCACTGACCTGTGCATCATCGGTTTCTTCATGCTTTTGTCCGTGCAGGTACTGGCTGATGCCATACCAACCGCCGCCGATCACGAGAAGGGCGAGAATGATGATGAAGACCGGATTTCTTTTCTTGTTTGGAGTGGTTGTTTCCATATACTGTTTTATGACGTTCTGTTTATTGTTTGGCGTATTGCTGGTGCAGGGAACCTGTGGCCTGCAACAGTTTGTGATAAGCTACAAAGGCATCGGCCCGGCTCAGGGTATAACTGAGGTTGGCCTGTAATTGGGCCAGGTCGGCTTCCAGGAGGTCGGCCGTGGTCACCAGGTTATTGGTATACTTGTTTTTAGTGATGCGGTAATTCTCCTTTGCCTGTTCCACAGCCTTGGCATAGACTTCCGATTTTTTCCGGTAGCTGAGTACCGTCATATAACTCCGGCTCACCTGCAGGGTGATGTTGTCATTCTGCTGTTCTTCCACGGCCTGCCATTCGCGTACTTTGGCTTCCGCCGACTGCACTTTGGTTTTTGTTTTCCAGAGGGAACTGACGGAGTAGTTCACGCCTAGTCCCAGGTTAATAGCATTGGTCACCGTAATGAATCCCGGTACATGGATGGCCGCATACCCGCCAGTGAGTCGCACCGAAGGCAGGTATTCCGTTTTCACGGTCTTAACTGCTGTTTCTGCGGCTTGTTTACGCAGTCCGGTAGCCATGGCGTCTTCGCGGTTCTTGCGGGCCATACCAAGAAAATCCTCGAGCGGCCGGGTATCGGGCTGCCGTTCAAGACCGGAAGTATCCAGCTGCAGTTCAGTGGCGGTATTTATCCCCAGCATCAGGTTCATATTGAGGTTGGCGATCTGGGCATTATTCTCTGCATCGAGCAGGGAGGCTTCAATATTGGAAGCCTGGAGTTCAGCCTTCAGCAGGTCATTGCGAGCCAGCAGTCCGTTCTTCTCGAGATTACTGAACTCGCGCACCCGTTCGCGGGCCTGTTCCAGGTTTTCCTTCATCAGCCGTACCGCTGTACGGGCCTTGAACAGGTTCGCATAGGCTTCGATGGTAGTCTGGATCACTTCATCCTGCTGCGAAATGGCATCGAGCTGTACAGCTTTGGCCAGCAGGGTGGCCGACTGAATACCATACTGTAATTTGCCGCCCTGATAAATGGGGAGGCCCACATTGAGCATGCCATACATGGCCTGGTTCACTTTAGGGGAACTTCCACCCGAACTGCCACCGCTACCGCCGTTGTTGTTCGATGATTTCATATCGATCGAAGGATTGGTGAGACGCAGGTAGGCGCTGCTGACCCCCACATCGGGTAATTGCTTTTCTTTTGCTTCCTGCTGGGCGGCCAGTGCCTGGTCGATCCGGGCTTGCTGGGCTTTCAGGGTTTTACTGTTTTGCAGGCCAAGCTGCACGGCTTCTTCCAGCCTGAGGGCTTTCCGCTCCTGTGCCTGAAGAGCTGGTAAGGCGGCAAACAGGAGGAAGAAGATCCAGAGTGATTTACGCTTCATTTGTAAGCAGGTGTTTAAACAGGTTCTTTAAATGCTGGCTCAGTTTTTTCCGGATCTCCTGTTCAAATTCGGGATCGGATAACTGGTTTAGGTGACTGAGTTCCCGGTAATGGTGCTTGGTGGTCACCAGCTGATTGGCGGTGCCGACCATGGTGGTCATCAGCATCGGGATATCAATTTGTTTCCGGAACGCACCGTTCTGCTGCCCTTCCTGGATCAGCCGGGCAATGAGTTCCTGATTTTGTTTTTTCATGTTGAGAATTGCGGCATTCACTTCCGGATTATGCTGCAAAACCTGTTCGCGGGCCATCACCCGGTGAAACGGTTGTTGCTGCATCACCTTATCGATATAGAGGTCGATCAGCAAGTTGACTTTCTCCCAGGAAGTAAGGGACTGGCTGAGGATCTGCTCCAGTTTCATCTTGCTGAGTTCCCCTTTATGGTTAAAGAGGGCCTCCAGCAGTTTTTCCTTGGACCCGAAATAATAGGAGATCATGGCCAGGTTCACACCGGCCTTCTCGGCAATATCCCGCACGGAAGTGCCATTAAACCCATTCTCTGCGAAGAGGGCTTCTGCTGCTTCGATGATGGCCAGCTGTTTGTCGTTGTAAGCCATATGCCAGAATTAAAAAGGCAAAATTAAACGATTGTTTAATTTCAAACAAACGTTTAATTAAATTAACCGGCAAATAACAAAACCCGGGTTCTGGGACCGGGAAAGGTTCATCTTCTGCTGGCAATCAGCAAGTTAAGATCCGTGTACTTGAGGTCAAAGCGCTGACTGAGGTGGAAATTGGTGAGGGCACCCTTAAAAAGATAGATGCCGGAGCGGAGGTGCACTTTATGCCAGGCCAGGTTTTCGAAGCCGCCTTCGTCGCCGGCTTCCAGCAGGAGGGGCATGAGCACGTTACTGATGGCCTGGGAGGCGGTACGGGCGAATCCGGAGGGGATATTCGGGACGCAATAATGAATAACGCCGTATTTGAGAAAGATGGGATTTTCGTGTGAGGTGATCTCAGACGTTTCGAAGCAACCGCCGCGGTCGATACTGACATCGATGATCACACTGCCGGTGCGCATATTGCTGACCATTTCTTCGGTAACAACAACCGGGGTGCGGGCACCCGGGGTATACAGTGCCCCGACGGCCACTTCACAGGTTTTGAGTTGTTTGGCCAGAATACGGGGTTCGATCACGGAAGTCCACAAACGGTGACCGATATTATTCTGCAGGCGTTTAAGCCGGTAGATACTGCTGTCGAATACTTTGACGGAGGCGCCCAGCGCAAGCGCAGCTCTTGCTGCATATTCCCCGACTATTCCGGCACCGAGAATTATGACTTTGGTGGGAGGGATACCGGAGATACCTCCGAGCAGTACGCCTTTTCCATGATTGGCGGAGCTCAGGTATTGGGCTGCGATGAGCATTACGGCACTTCCGGCAATTTCACTCATGCTGCGCACGATCGGATAGCTGTCGCTGTCGTCTTTGAGGTTTTCGAAAGAAATAGCGGTGATCTTTTTTTCCATCATCTTCTGCAGCCATTCTGCTTTCAGTACGCTGAGGTGGATGGGTGAAATGATCACCTGGTTCATCTGCAGGTGCGGCAGGTCTTCTTCCACAACAGGTGCGCTTTTCACCAGGATCGGGGCTTTGAATACTTCCGATTTATCATATACGATCCGGGCACCGGCTTCACTGTAGTCCTTATCCTTAAAATGGGCGGCTTCCCCTGCATTGTGTTCCAGCATCACCTGATGGCCGTTGCTGACCAGTACTCCTACGGCTTCGGGAGTAAGCGCTACGCGGTTCTCCTGAAAAGCGGTTTCCTTTGGAATGCCGATCATCAGGGGTTGGCCCTTGGGCTTGATGTCCAGGGTTTCTTCGAGTGTTTCGTAACTGAAGGAAGTGCTGATGATGGGTTTTGTAGCAGCCATAGAAAACTAATGTGCCAATGTGACAATGTGCCAATGTGCCCAACGGGGGCACCAGCCTTTCAAAACTAATCAATTTGGGCGGATCTGCAATCGGCGTTTGCCTTCCGGGGTGAGGGATAGCTGGATGTGGATCGTATGCTCAGGCAGGAGTCCGGGGATCTTCTCGGGCCATTCCACCAGACAGGTGGCGCCGCTGTACAAGGCATCCTCAATACCGGCCCGGATGGCATCGGTTTCTGAGTTGACCCGGTAAAGGTCCATATGATATATAGTGCCTGCCGGGGAATCGTATTCGTTAATGAGCGAAAACGTGGGGCTGCTCACCGGATCTGTTACCCCTACCCCTTCGCAAAGTGCATGGATCAGGGTGGTTTTCCCCGCTCCCATACTGCCATGGAAAGCCAGTACTTTGCCTGCGCCGGTGGCAGCCCAGAGCTGGCGGGCCACGGTATTGATTTCAGTCAGGGAAAAAACGGTATCCATGCTGCAAATATACACTACCATATAAGCAAAATCAGGTGCTTTTGCAACGGTGCAGCGTTTATAATTCCCTTTCGGGTAAGTCCTCACCGGCTGCCTGCAGTAAATTTGCTGTAGAAATTCGATCTTATGCATGCAACACCTGAACAAGTGAACTGGAATGTGGAGGGAATGACCTGTGCCAACTGTGCACTCACCATCGGCAAATACCTGGAAAAAGAAGGAATGCAGAATGTAAAAGTGAACCTGATCGGCGGGGAAGTGCATTTTGATATCATTGAAAAAGACAAAACAACCGAACTGATCAAAGGACTGGAGCAACTCGGTTATAAAGTAGCCGGAGAAGCTGAAGCGGCGGCTGCAGCAGCCGGCAAACGCCCCATGAACCGCTTTCTGCGTTATGTGCTGATCTGCGCCCCCTTTACCCTGGTGCTGATGCTGCACATGATCCCGGCTCTGCATCAAAGCCTGCATTTTTTGATGACCCCCTGGGTACAGCTGGCCCTATGCGTTCCTGTTTATATTGTAGGCATGCGCTTTTTCGGGCGCAGTGCCTTAAAAAGTATCCAGAACCGGATGCCCAACATGAACGTGCTGGTTGCAGTGGGGGCAACAGCTTCATTCGTATACAGTGTTACCGGAACCGTCATGGGCTGGGGACCGGAATTCCAGTATTATGAAACCACGGCTACGATCATTACACTAGTGTTCCTGGGCAATTATCTCGAAGACAGTTCGATCGAGTCTACCCAACGCGCTTTGAATAAACTGGCCAAATCACAAAAAGTGATGGCCAATATGATCGCCTTCGATGAAAACCATAAAGAAGTCATCTTCCCCGTTGAAAACACCACACTCCGCAATGGGGACCTGATCCTGATCAAGAATGGCGAACAAGTGCCGGCCGACTGCAAAATCCTTTGGGGGGAAGCCACAGTCAACGAAGCGATCATTACGGGTGAAAGCCTGCCGGTGACCAAACTGAAAAAAGACAACCTGGTTGGTGGTAGCCTGATCATTGATGGTACAGTCAAAGCCCAGGTTACCCGGGCCGCCAGTGATTCGGTACTCGCCAATATCATTGACCTGGTGAAACGGGCACAGGGAGAAAAACCTCCGGTGCAGCAGATGGCCGACCGGATCAGCGCCATTTTTGTACCGGTGGTGTTAGGCATCACTGCCCTGACCTTTATCCTCAATTATATTTTCCTGCAGGACTTCACCGAAGCACTGATGCGCAGTGTTGCCGTGTTGGTAATCGCCTGTCCCTGTGCCATGGGACTGGCCACTCCCGCGGCCATTGCCGTTGGACTGGGCCGTGCCGCCCGATCGGGTGTGCTTTTCCGTAATGCCAAAAGCCTGGAAAGCTTTAAGGATATCCGGCAGGTGATCTTCGACAAGACCGGTACACTGACTACCGGAAAATTTGTGCTGGACCGTTTTGAACTGGAAGACAGCGGCATCACAGAAGACCAGTTCATGCAGATCGCTTATTCACTGGAGAAATATTCCAATCACCCGATCGCCCAATGTATCACCGAGAGTTTCCGCCGCAAGGATGAACTGCGATGGGAAAAGATCGAGGAGGTGAAAGGGCTGGGCATGACGGGCACTGACAAGGAAGGCAACCAATACCAGGCCGGTTCGTTCAAATTATTGAAGAACGCAACAGGCGACAAGACACACAGTATTTATGTGCTCAAGAATGGTACCTTACTGGGCTGGATCGATGTGCAGGATGAATTGCGTGCTGAAGCGAAAGAGGTCATCCAGTATTTAAAAAACAAAGGGATCCGCACGATCCTGTTGAGTGGCGACCAAAAAGCCAAAACAGAAAAGATCGGTGCCTCACTGGGCATGGATGAAGTTATTGCTGAGCAGACCCCGGAGCAGAAACTGGAGCAAGTGAGCCGGTTGAATACGATCATGCCTTCTGCCATGGTTGGCGATGGCATTAATGATGCACCGGCGCTGGCCCGAGCTACGGTAGGTGTTTCACTGAGTGAAGCTTCACAGGTAGCTGTTCAAACTGCCGATGTGGTGCTGATGAATAAAGGCTTGAAGAACCTTCCCCACGCACTGGGGCTGGGCCATCATACCTATATCACCATCAAGCAGAATCTCTTCTGGGCCTTTGCGTATAATATTGTAGCCATCCCGGTGGCCGCCTTCGGTTTACTCGGCAAATACGGACCCACCTATGGTGCACTGATCATGGGCCTGAGCGATGTGGTGCTGGCGGTGAATTCGGTAAGGTTGTTTGTGAAGAAGGTTGTTTAGCTTTTAACCACAAAGACACGAAGACACAAAGTGTTGAAGAAAGAAACAACGTCCTGGCAAATTGAACCAAAGGCCTATCGTTACATTACTTCCCTGTTTCTATTAACTTCGCTTCATGCTTCCTGGTACTAACCATGCTTTAAGGGCCCGTGCAGTATTAACCCGATTTTGGGGTTATGAGGCATTCCGGCCTTTACAGGAAGAGATCATCGTATCGGTACTCGAAGGCAGGGATACACTGGCATTGTTGCCAACCGGTGGTGGCAAATCCATTTGTTACCAGGTGCCGGCGCTTTGCCAGGAAGGCTTATGTTTGGTGATTTCCCCGTTGATCGCGCTGATGAAAGACCAGGTGGAGCAATTGCGGAAAAAAAACATTACAGCCTATGCGATCGTTTCAGGCATGAGCCGCAAAGAGGTCATCAATATCCTTCAGGTGGCTGGCAGCAGTAACTGCCGCTTTTTATATGTATCTCCGGAACGGCTGGAGACGCAACTCTTTAAAGAATACCTGCCTTCATTAGGCATCAAACTGATCGCGGTAGATGAAGCTCATTGTATTTCACAATGGGGATATGATTTTCGCCCACCGTATCTGCGCATTGCTGCACTGCGGGAAGAACTGCCCCATGTGCCGGTACTGGCACTTACGGCTTCGGCTACGCCTAAAGTGCAGGAAGACATCCAAAAACGGCTGCAGTTTACCCAGGCAGCTGTATTCCGCCAATCCTTTGCCCGCCCGAACCTGAGTTACAGTGCTTTTCTGACCGATTCCAAGATCAACCGCATTCTGGATATTTTGAATAAGGTACCCGGCAGCAGCCTGATCTATTGCCGCAGCCGGCGGCGCACCAAGGAGATCAGCGACCTGCTGCAGCTCCACGGTATAGCAGCCGATTTTTACCATGCCGGCCTGAGCCAGGAAGAGCGGAATACCAAACAGGAAAACTGGATCTCGAATAAAGTACGCACCATGGCCTGCACCAATGCCTTTGGCATGGGCATTGATAAACCCGATGTAAAGCTGGTGATCCATGCGGATGTACCGGAATGCCTGGAAAATTATTACCAGGAAGCCGGACGTGCGGGGCGTGATGGCCAGCGGGCCTTTGCGGTTTTACTGTATCAGGAAAAAGACCTGACTGAATTGCGTGAGGCTATTGAAATGCGGTTTCCGGATTTCAAGCAGATCCGCACTATATACCAGTCACTCATGAACTTCCTGCAACTCCCTTCGGGCAGCGGGGAAGGACAGTCGCTTGATTTTGATTTCCCCGAATTCCTCCAACGGTTCTCTCTGGAGGCTGCGCCTACGATGGCAGTGATCAAAACCCTGGAGCAGGAGGGCCATTTCAGTTTCAATGAACTGATCTTTACGCCATCAAGATTGCAGTTCATCTGTGATAAAGGGACGCTCTACCGCTTTGAAGAAGAGCGGCCTGAACTTGAACCACTCATCAAGACACTGTTGCGCAACTATGAGGGGATCATTGACCAGCCCGTAGCTATACAGGAAAAGAACCTGACCTATCTGTTGAAATGTGATTCCGCCGAATTGAACAGGCAATTGCAGGAGCTGGTGGCTTACCGGATCATTGCCTGGTATCCCAAAAAGGAGAAACCCCAGTTGTATTTCCTGATGAACCGGGTACCTGCAGAACAACTGCGGATCGACCAGCAAGCCTACCAGGAACGCAAAAAGGATTTCACGGCAAGAGTGGAGGCTTTTATCCGCTTTATCCACGAAACACGGACTTGCCGCAGCAAACAGATCGGCAGTTATTTTGGAGATAACAGCCTGGACGACTGCGGCTGTTGTGACAATTGCCTGGAACGCAAAAAGAAACCGCTGGATGAAAAGACCTTCGAGACAATACTCCTGCAGTTACGCACTGTATTGAACAAGGAAAAACTGGGAATCGAAGAAGTAGTCCCGAAGCTGAACAGCTTACCCGAAAAAAAAGCCTGGCAAGTGATTGAATACCTCCAGGCTGAAGAGATCTTATTGACTGACCCATCCGGTAAATTATACTTCCGCTGAGCTCAGAACCAGCCGCTTTTTTTCCGGCTGGAACTTCGGCCACCCAATCCCAATGCGCCCAGCAATGAACGGGTGATCACATTGGCAGCCGTACGGCCGATCTGGCGGGTCACCGAATTATCCAGCACTTTTTCGATCGTTGATTTTTCCTGCTTGCCCCTGGTGGTTTTGGCTTCCTCTTTAGCCTGTTGTTCTTCTTCTGTTTTCTTTGCCGCCTCTTCCATTTTGGCATTCAGGATCTCGTAGGCGCTTTCCGAATCCACGGTCTCCGCATATTTCTTCACCAGTTTGGAGCTCCCGATTATGGAACTGATCTCTGTATCACTTAAGATATCCATCCTGCTTTTGGGAGACAGCAAAAGGGTATGCACCAGTGGTGTGGGAATGCCCTTTTCATTGAGCAGGGTAATGAAAGCTTCCCCGATACCCAGTTGGGTGAGCAGGTCTTCTGTTTTATAGTAAGTGGTTTCGGGGTAGTTTTCTGCCGCCTGTTTGATGGTTTTGCGGTCGGCCGCGGTAAAGGCCCGAAGGGCATGCTGCACTTTCAGGCCCAGCTGTGCCAGTACGCTGGCCGGAATATCCTGGGGGTTCTGGGTGCAGAAGAAGATACCGACACCTTTGGAGCGGATGAGCTTGATCACGGTTTCGATCTGCTGTAACAAAGCTGCTGTGGCTTCCTGGAATACCAGGTGGGCTTCATCAATAAACAATACCAGCTTGGGTTTCTCCATATCCCCTTCCTCGGGAAGTGTGGCATAGAGTTCGGCCAGCAGGCTAAGCATGAACGTCGAAAAAAGCTTGGGACGGTTCTGCATATCGGTCACCCGGAGAATGCTGATGATACCCCGGCCATCTTCGCTGATGCGCATCAGGTCATCTACTTCAAAACTTGGTTCACCGAAAAACACATCTGCACCCTGCTGTTGCAACTCGATCACTTTGCGGAGAATGGTACCGGTTGATGTTGTGGAGATCTTACCATATTCCTTTTCGATGGCAGCTTTCCCTTCGTTGCTGACATACTGGAGGGTTTTCGTGAAATCCTTCAGGTCGAGCAGGGCCATTTTATTGTCGTCGCAGTATTTGAAGATCATGGATACCACACCTTCCTGGGTATCGTTGAGGCCGAGGATCTTGGAGAGTAAGATAGGTCCGAACTCGCTGACAGTTGCGCGCATGCGCACCCCTTTTTCCGTACTCAGGCTCATCAGCTCCACCGGGTAGCCTGTGGGTTTGAACTCCACCCCGGCTTTCTGATAGCGGTCGGTGATCTTGTCGTTAACGGTACCGGCGGCGGCAATACCGCTGAGGTCTCCCTTGATATCCATCAGCATCACCGGAACACTGGCATCGCTGAGCACTTCCGACAATACCTGCAGGGTCTTGGTTTTACCCGTACCGGTGGCGCCGGCGATCAGTCCATGCCGGTTCATGGTTTTGAGCGGCAGTTTGACAATTGCCCCTGGAACGGCTTGTCCATCGAGACAGGCTGTGCCGATCACCGCAGCTTCACCCTTGAACGTATAGCCTTCGTTCACCTGTTGCAGAAAAGCATCCGTATTAGCCATAGGAGTAATTTGCCTAAAGATAAAAAGGCTTGGCCAACAAAAAAGGCATTAACAAGGGATTAATCCGGAAATCAGAGGTCTTCTTCCCGTTCGAGCATGAGGATGGCCGATTGGGGCACGATAAAGTACTTGTCGTTCTCGTACACCACTTCGGTTGACCCGCTGACCAGGAAGATAGCCAGGTCACCTTCCTTTACCTGAAGAGGGAAGTATTTCACCTGATCCTCCTCCCCTTTCCAGCTTTCATCCTCCACAGGAGTGGGGATGGCATAGCCGGGGCCGGTTTTGATCACATAACCCTGCTGCACTTTTTCCTTTTCCTGTACACCGGGGGGCAGGTAGAGGCCACTTTCGGTACGCTCATTGGGTTTGGCCGGGCGGATCAATACCCGGTCGCCGATCACGATCAGTTTCTTGAATTTGTTTTCGCCTGTCAAACGCATAAAATGATGTGCAAATGTGAAGATGTGGAAATGTGAAAATGCCAATACAAAAATACAAAAACGGAGGAAAACCGGGCTTGATTTAAACCGTTCATTTCCATAGTCCGGCGTTCATAATCTCCACATTTTCACATCTCCACATCTTCACACTATCTTTGCTTTTAACAAAACATTATTCGCCGGAACTCAAGTTTGGCAAATGATTTACTTTTATTTACGTAAGCTCACTAAACTACTAAACGTATGGAAAGCAAGAAAAGCAAAATATTACTGTGTGAAGATGACCAGAATCTGGGCATGGTACTGAAGAATTACCTCGAACTGAATGATTTTGATGTTACGCTGGAGCGGGACGGCCGTCTGGGACTGGCTGCCTTCCAGCGGGAAAAATTTGAACTCTGCCTGTTGGACATCATGATGCCGAATATGGATGGTTTCAAGCTGGCTGAAGAGATCCGGGATGTGGATCCGGATATTCCCCTCTTCTTCCTGAGTGCAAAAACCATGAAGGAAGACATCATCCAGGGCTATAAACTGGGTGCGGATGATTATATCACCAAGCCCTTCGACAGCGAGGTATTACTGCTGAAAATTAAAGCGATCCTGAAACGGAATGAAGAAACTTCAAAAGAGCAGGAGAACCGCGAATTCGATCTGGGCATGTATCATTTCAACCCCAAGCTCCGCGAGCTGAGCCATAACGGCAAGATGCAGACCCTTTCTCCCAAGGAGAATGAGCTGCTGAAAATGCTGGCCGAGCACCTTAACGACCTGCTGCCCCGCGAGCAGGCGCTGAAAAAGATCTGGGGCAGTGATACCTATTTCAATGGCCGCAGCATGGATGTGTACATTGCCAAATTGCGCAAATACCTGAAAGAGGATTCCAGCATCGAGATCGTGAATATCCACGGTAACGGTTTCCGCCTGGTGGCCCCGGTCAATGCCTGATTTTAATCCACTTTAAATAAAAAAAGATCCCGGAATGATCCGGGATCTTTTTTTTCCTCTTAACACAACGCTTTTATCTTCTGATCATAAAGCTGCAATTGTAATTCAGCGCTTTCAGCGTGATCCGGGCGAAATAGGTACCGGCAGCCAGTTTCGATACATCTATTACACCATTCTGCGGATTCTCGGCAACCAATACCCGCTGTCCGATGCTGTTGTATACCACTATTCGCACGATCTCCTCGTTCTGCACCAGTACCCGGGTGAGTCCGGATGCCGGATTGGGGAAAAAGCAGGTATACACCAAGGCGGGGTTGGGATTGGGATTCACCTGGATCCGTACCCGGTCGGTAGATACCAATCCGAGGTTATCCACCACCCGGAGTTCATACTCGTATGTGCCTTCAACCAGGTTACTTACGATTGTAGTAGCCTGATTGGGGTTGGAGAGTATGCCACCGGCGGGACCGCTGATCTTGGTCCAGCTGAAACTGCTGATGGTGCCATCGGGGTCAACTGATCCGTTACCGTTCAGTGTTACACTATTTGTGGGCAGTGTGATCACCTGGTCGGCTCCTGCATTGGCAACGGGTGCCACATTGGGAGCAGGGTTCACGGTGACACGTACGGTATCTTTTGCAGTTGCTCCACTATTGTCCGTAACCGTCAGCTGGAACTCATATACACCTTGTGCCAGGCTGTTTACCGCGGTGTTCACCTGTGCCGGACTGGCGATGGTTCCTGCAGCCGGGCCACTGATCTTCGCCCAGGCATAGGCAGTAATTGTTCCATCTGCATCTGTTGAAGCCGCTCCGCTCAGGTTAACCGAATTCACCGGGAGGGTAATGGTCTGGTCGGCACCAGCATTGGCCACCGGAGGAATATTCGGTGCCGGGTTCACGGTTACACGAACGGTATCTTTTGCAGTCGCTCCATTATTGTCTGTAACAGTCAACTGGAACTCGTACACACCTTGTACCAGGCTGTTCACTGCTGTGGTCACCTGAGCAGGGCTTGCTATAGTACCCGCTGCCGGGCCACTGATCTTCGTCCATGCGTAAGCAGTGATCGTGCCATCCGCATCAGATGAGGCCGCTCCGGTCAGGTTTACGGTATTCGTGGGCAGGGTGATCGTCTGATCAGCACCCGCATTGGCAACCGGCGGCACATTGGGTGCCGGGTTCACGGTTACACGTACCGTATCCTTTGCAGTAGCACCGCTGTTATCGGTTACAGTCAACTGGAACTCGTACACCCCTTGCACCAGGCTGTTCACTGCTGTGGTCACCTGAGCAGGACTTGCGATCGTACCCGCTGCCGGGCCACTGATCTTCGTCCATGCATAAGCAGTGATCGTGCCATCCGCATCAGATGAGGCCGCTCCGGTGAGGTTTACGGTATTCGTGGGCAGGGTGATCGTCTGATCGGGACCTGCATTGGCGACCGGAGGCACATTCGGTGCCGGGTTCACTGTTACACGTACCGTATCCTTTGCAGTAGCGCCGCTGTTATCGGTTACAGTCAACTGGAACTCGTACACACCTTGCACCAGGCTGTTCACTGCTGTGGTCACCTGAGCAGGACTTGCGATCGTACCTGCAGCCGGGCCACTGATCTTCGTCCATGCATAAGCAGTGATCGTACCATCCGCATCAGATGAGGCGGCTCCGGTCAGGTTTACGGTATTGGTGGGCAGGGTGATCGTCTGATCGGGTCCTGCATTGGAGACCGGCGGCACATTCGGTGCCGGGTTCACGGTTACACGTACCGTATCTTTCGCCGTTGCGCCACTGTTATCGGTTACGGTCAGCTGGAATTCATATATGCCTTGAGCGAGACTATTCACAGCCGTATTCACTTGTGACGGAGTGGCGATCGTACCCGCTGCGGGACCACTGATCTTCACCCATGCATAGGTTGTGATCGTCCCGTCCGGATCAGATGAAGCAGCACCACTCAGGTTTACGGTATTGACGGGCAGGGTGATCGTCTGGTCCGCACCTGCATTGGCTACCGGTGGTATATTAATCGCTGGGTTTACCGTGACTTTGACCGTGTCTTTCGAAACCGCACCGATATTATCCGTAACCGTAAGTTCATACTGATAGACGCCCACAGTCAATCCATTGATAGCCGAAGTCGCCTGAGCTGGTGTGGCAATCGTGCCTCCGGCGGGACCGCTGATCTTGGCCCATGCATAACTGGCAATGGTACCGTCGGGATCAGATGAAGCCGATCCATTCAGGTTCGCCGTATTCACCGGCAGGGTAATCGTGATATCGGCTCCGGCATTCGCAATGGGTACCTGATTGGGCGAAAGCCTTACTGTATCGCCACGATCAAACAGGCTCCATTTGCCATCGGAATCTTTCACACGGATCGCCAGGAAATGCTGTCCGATCGCAATACCGGGTGGCAGGGGGATATCGAAGGTCTGCGAAACGGTAGCGCCTGATGTAGTAACCGTAAGCGGTGTTCCGTTTCCGACGCCAGGGTCATTATCAAAGAAGAATTCTGCAGCAACGATATTTCCGGTAATGGCGGGTGCGTCAGTAATATAGAAACCTCTATGCTCAAAGAGGCCCCATTTCCCGTCTGTTCCCTTGGTACGAATAGCCAGGATATGGAATCCGGGAGTAAGGGCTCCCATAGTGAGCGGCACGGTGAGGTTGACCGTTGCGCCAGTTGACACGGTGAATGGGGTACCATTACCGGGACCGGGATCTGTATCAAGATAATATTCCGCAGCAGTGATATCCGCAGCATTAGCAGTACCACCGCTCACGTAGAGTCCCCGGGATTCAAAGAGGCCCCATTTTCCATCGGAACCTTTTGTGCGGATCGCCAGCAAGTGAAAACCGGCGCCCAATCCTGCAGAGGGTATTACCGCTGTAAGGGTTACTGAGGGACCCGTAGGAACCGGAATGGCCGTTCCATTCCCCGGTCCGGGATCTGTATCCATAAAAAATTCCGCTGCTGTTATGTCCGCTGAATTCGAGGTAACATCACTGATATACAGTCCGCGGGATTCGTATAAACCCCATATTCCATCTGAACCTTTGGTACGGATGGAAAGTATATGGAAGCCGGAAGCCAGGCTGCCCAAGGGTATGGCGGCATTAAAACTGACTGTTGCTCCCGTAGTTACAGTAAGTGCTGTACCACTGCCGGGTCCGGGGTCGGTATCAAAATAATATTCAGCCGCAACAATATCGGCTGCTGCTGCGGTACCGGCAGAGAGGTAGAAGCCACGGGTTTCATAAAATCCCCATGAGCCATCTGCCTGCTGCATCCGCACATTCAGCAGGTGGAATCCTGCCGGCAATGCTGCTGTTGAGGCCGTGAAGTTCATGCTCAACACGTCACCACTGGCAGGCACCGGCACTGCTGTACCGTTCCCCACACCGGGATCCGTATCGAAATAGTATTCTGCTTTGAGGAAGGTCTGCGCCTGCGTACCATACAGGAGCAACAACCCGCCCAGCAGGAGAATGATTTTTTTCATGTAATGCCGTTTTGGTTAGGCTGAACAATCAATTGCTTTTCCGTGCATCTATGGCTACATTCAGCGTACCACCCGGCGCGATGGTGGGATTAATAATATTCATGCTGAAGATGCGGGGCAGGCGGCTGTTGCGGCTGTTCACCCAGTTCAGCGTACCGGCAGCATCATACAGCAAACCGATATCTTTACCATCACTTCCTGCATTATTGGCAGGGCCTGCAGCGATTGTGAAATTCAGCAGCGGGTTAGTATTTGGAAGGTCTACAGCAGTCTGATCCGCCATCTGGGGATTCTGACTGGCAATATTACCTCCGCCATCAACATTATTGTTCCGGATCCAGGCTGTATCACCCAGTGTTCCGCACTGATTCGTGATATTGTTATTGAACGTGCTGAAGGAAAGGTTTTCTGCAGGGCTGCGTTTATTGAAAATATTATTGGTGAGGGTCAGAAACCGGCAGTTACTTCCAAAAACAACAGGGCCATTGCCATAAAACAGGTTGTGATCGAAGCGGACATTCACAGAATTCGTCAAACCGTTGATGCCAGAACCAGTACAACAGGTGTTGGCATAAAACAGGTTATTTTGAAAAAGGATGTTCGTATAATTGACACCTCCATTAAAACTTATCACATGGTAAAAGATATTTCCTTCGAAAAGGAAACCACTTGCAGCATAAGTAAGCGAAACGGAAGAACTGAACTGACAACGGATCACCCGGATATTCGATGTACCCAATCCGTTATTTGAGTATGCGAAGTTTGCATCTGACACAAAAACCAGCCCCTGAACTTCCGAACCAGCCACATCGCCGGCTGCAACATTGTTATAGAATGCACAGCCTTGAACAACAGCCTGTAAGGGAAGGTTTTTATCTGGCGACCAACCTGGTCCAATAATAGTCACTTTCTTGTCTGTAACCTGAAAATATGCATACTGGTTCGGGCTTCCATGCACGTAAACAGTATCCCCGTTTGCAGAGGCATCAATAGCCGCCTGTATGGTATTGAACTGGGCAAGTGTTGAAGGAACATTTGATACTGTTCTTACAGTAGCATTAACAGATAAGGCAGTGGCCAGCATTACAAATGCGTAAAAAATCTTTTTCATAATAAGTTTTGATTTGATGAATGACTCACAGGTGGAAAAAATGCAGTATTCAAGGGATGCTGGAGAAGGACAGCTCAAATGTATTGGCAATACCAGGTGTGGCATATCCCTTAAAAGAGGGATTTTTCTTTACTACCACTAAGTGGTAGTAAAGTGCTGTTCATTCAAAAAAAAGGGGAGAAATGCGCTCGAAATCAACACAATAAAAAATCCGCAACAGTTCTTGTTGCGGATTTTCCGGTATGGCTACCTAATATTAGGGAAGGCTACAAATCCAGCTGGAGCGATGATCCACCGGATGCAGGCTTCTTACCCAGATGGGTATATGCCTTATCAGTAGCTTCCCGCCCACGGGGTGTGCGTTTGATAAACCCTTCCTGGATCAGGAAGGGTTCATATACTTCTTCCAGTGTTCCGGCTTCTTCCCCAACCGCAGTGGCGATAGTGGTGATACCAACGGGCCCGCCTTTGAATTTCTCTATAATGGTAGAAAGGATGCGGTTATCCATTTCATCCAGGCCATGTTCATCCACATTCAATGCCTTGAGTGCATGCTGGGTGATGCCGAGGTCTATGGCACCATCGTTCAGCACCTGTGCAAAATCACGTACCCTGCGCAGTAATCCATTGGCGATACGCGGGGTGCCCCGGCTCCTGCGGGAGATCTCACCGGCAGCTTCACTGGAGATCTGTGTATTCAGGATGGCAGCAGCACGTTCCACGATCTTCTTCAGGGTGGTGCCGGTATAATATTCCAGCCTGGACTTAATGGCAAAGCGGGATAATAAGGGTGCAGTTAGTAATCCGCTGCGGGTAGTGGCTCCGATCAGCGTAAAGGGATTCAGGTTGATCTGGATACTGCGGGCATTGGGGCCGCTGTCGATCATGATATCGATACGGTAATCTTCCATGGCCGAATAGAGATATTCCTCCACAACCGTACTCAACCGGTGTATCTCATCTATAAAGAGGACATCATTGGGCTCCAGGCTCGTGAGCAGACCTGCCAGGTCGCCGGGTTTTTCGATGACAGGCCCGGACGTCTCTTTGATATTCACCCCCAGTTCATTGGCAATGATGCGGGAGAGGGTGGTTTTACCCAGACCAGGAGGGCCATGAAACAGTACATGGTCCAGCGCCTCGCCCCGGATCTTGGCGGCCTTGATAAATATGGTGAGGTTTTCAATGATCTGTTGCTGTCCGGAGAATTCGGACATCACCGCCGGACGGATATTATTCTCAAATTCCTTTTCCGCTGCGCTGAGTTGGGCTTTATCCGGCTGGAGATTGGGATTGGACATATTACAAATGTACGTTTTCCGCTGTTTTAGCCCATTTTTGCAGGAGCCTGCAAGAATTGCTTTCAGAAGATGGAATACAACAGCTTTATAGCCTCACTACAATCGGATACTGCCCCTGCCGGTATCAGTCCCTGGCTGGCAGCCTTATGGGAAGACCACAAAGGCAACTGGGATGCAGCCCATGAACGGATCCAGGATTTCGAATCCGGAAACGGCGCGTGGGTACATGCCTACCTGCACCGGAAAGAAGGAGACGTCTGGAATGCCGATTACTGGTACCGGAAAGCCGGTAAAAAGCGGCCCGATTGCAGTCTGGCAGAAGAATGGGAACTTCTGGTGAAAACCCTTAGCGACTGAATGAAAACAGGCATAAGATTGATTTTTTGACTACCGTCAACTGCTTAAAATTAATTTCCGGATCATTTTGATTCTGGAAATCTTGCCCCATCTTTGCCGAAAATTTATCAAACCATGAAACGGATTCTCTCCTGTGCCCTGCTGAGCCTGGTGCTCCTGAGCTTTAAAGCTGAAGCACAATCGAAAGACAAGCCCGGAATTACCTGGGGATTCAAACTCGGCCTGAACGGTTCTGACCTGACCAAAGGATATACCACTGTAGCTCCCGGTGAATTCAAAGACCCCAAAATGAAACTGGGTTTTGCCGGTGGATTCTTCTTCCAGTCGCCTGTTTCCTCCAACCTCGATATTGAAAGTGGTGTGGAATTCTCCCAGGAAGGCGCCAACCAGGATGGCAAGATCGGCACACTTACGGATGGCAAATTTGTACTGATCAATGTGTACAAACTGAATTACCTGAATATTCCCGTGATGCTCCAGCTGAAAGGATCCAATACAGGTTTCTATGCCGAATTCGGTCCCCAGCTCGGTTTCCTGCTCGGTGCAAAAGTGACCACCAAGGGTATTCTTGCCGGTCCGGATGTTACTGTAGACAAGAAAGATAAATTCAAAGGCATCAATTTCGCCCTCGGTGTAGGCGCTGGTTATAATTTTAGCAGCCATTGGGCCGCTGGCGCCCGCTTCTACCTGGGCACTACCAAATTCAGCGATGAAGTGCGTGAAATGAAATCCACTGTACTGAACCTGTCGGTTCGCTACCGGATGAAAGGATAATTCCTGAACAACATAAAAAAGCGGTCCCCAACTTTGTTGGGGACCGCTTTTTTTATACATATGAACTACAAATACCGGTTCCAGTTCAGCACAGCTTCCGGATCGGGACAATTCGCCAGATAATAGTCCCGCTCACTGGCTTTGCATACACCCGGATAGTCCCCCTTCCGGTTTTCCATATCAGCAATCAGCTGAACATGCAGGTGGGGTGGCCAGTGGCCGTTTTCCCGGATCTCACCCAGATGCGCAATAACAGCACCTTTTTTAACTGGCTGTCCTTCGCGGATACCGGCTATATCGGCCAGACTGATATGCCCATACAAAGAATAAAAACTACTGCCCTTCAGTTCGTGTTCCAGGATCAGGGTTGCTCCATAATCGCCGAAATGGTCATTAAAGGCGAAACTATGCACGAGGCCCTCCATAAATGCAAAAACAGGTGTGCCGGCTTTCGTCCAGATATCAATCCCCAGGTGCAGGCGCCGGGGCTCTTCTGCAGGAGAAGACCCAAACAGCTCGCTGCGGCCATATACGGTACGCAGTTCATCATAGCCCCCTACCCCATGTGTGGCACCGGCATTGGCCAGCCGTTCTTCCACATAAGCTGAAAAAGCAGCTGTATCTGCAAGCAAGTCAGGGCTTAATGCAGTATTGGCTGCAGTAAAATCCATGGGCAAAAGGCGATCTGAGCCGGGGTGGAAGGCCATGACCGGGGAGAAATTATCCCGGTTATTGCGCAACAATTCGGGTAAATGACGGGCGGATGACATGGTACTGATTTCTGTGGCAATGTACTCCTTTCCTGTATCTTTTGCACCACCTGTACAAAGGTCGGGGCGGTTCGGCCCACTTCATTTAAATTAGTAGTCCCAATTTTCTACGCTTTAAAATAAATCATATGAGAAAGCTCTGCTTGTTTTTGACTGCCCTGCTTTTTACTGCCGCAGCAGCAGCCCAGGAAAATCCCTTGTGGATCCGTTATCCGGCCATCAGTCCGGATGGCAAAACAATCGCCTTTGGCTATAAAGGTGATATCTACCGGGTGGATGCCGCTGGTGGTGTTGCCACACCCCTCACCATCCATGAGGCGCATGATATGATGCCGGTATGGAGCCATGATGGCAAATCGATCGCCTTTGCCAGCGACCGCTACGGCAACTTTGATGTATTCCTGATGCCGGCAACCGGTGGTACTCCGGTACGGCTCACTTATCACAGTGCACCCGACTACCCCACTGATTTTACACCCGACAATACCAAGGTGCTGTTTACCAGTGCGCGGAATATTCCCGACAAGAATATCCGCTTCTACAGTCCGCGCTTATTCATGAACCTTTACACGGTTGATGCCAAGGGTGGCCGCCCTGTACTCATTTCATCCGCTGGCTTTGAAAATGCGCATTACAACAGCAAGGGTACGCAGGTGGTATTCCAGGACCGCAAAGGGTTTGAAGATGCGTTACGCAAACACCATACGTCTTCGGTAACCCGCGATATCTGGATCATGGACGTCAAAGCCAATACCTATCGCAAGATCAGCGGCTTTGAAGGAGAAGACCGCGAGCCCGTTTTCAGTGGCGATGACCAGTATGTGTATTACCTGAGTGAGAAAAACGGTTCACAGAATATTTATAAAGCTCCTGTACTGAACAAGATGGCTGAACAGACCATCACCTCTTTCGCCACACATCCGGTCCGCCACCTGAGTATAAGCAACAGCAATACACTCTGCTATACCTACGATGGAGAAGTATATACACAGAAAGATGGCGGCCAGCCTGAAAAACTGAAAATCCAGATCTTTAACGATGGCCGTGCCGGCGTGGAGAAGAATGTTTCCATTAACGGCAATGTAACCCAGTTTGCGCTTTCTCCTAATGGCAAGGAGATCGCTTTTGTGAACCGGGGTGAAATTTTTGTAACCAGTGTGGAAGGTGGTCAAACCAAACGGATCACCAACACTCCCCAGCAGGAGCGCATGGTGCAGTGGAGTCCCGATGGCCGAAGCCTGATCTATGCCGGAGAGCGCAATAACAGCTGGGATATTTTCCGCGCTACGATTTCACGCAAGGAAGAACCCTATTTCTATGCCTCTACCGTGATCAACGAAGAGCCCCTCATCGCCACGGCTGCAGAAGAATTCCAGCCCAAATTCTCCCCCGATGGAAAAGAAGTGGCCTATATCGCCGACCGGAATATCCTGAAAGTCTATAACCTCGCTACCAAACAGAGCCGCACTTTACTGCCCGAAGGGCGTAACCATTCCTATTCGGATGGTGACTGGGATTTCAACTGGAGTCCCGATGGAAAATGGGTGGTCTGCGACGACAGTGAAGGTGCCTGGTTCAGTGGCAATGCTGCCCTGATCAAGGCAGATGGAACGGGCGAGATCCAGCATCCGTTGCCGAGTGGATTTGGACAGAACAATCCCAAGTGGGGACTGGATGGCAAGGCCCTGATCTGGACCAGTGCCCGCGAAGGCCGCAAATCAATGGCCTGGCAGGGCAGCCGTGAAGTGGATATCTATGCCGGATTTTTTGACCAGTCGCTGTACGACCGCTACAAGCTGAATAAAGATGATTACGCCCTGCTGAAGGAAAAAGAAGAGAATGACAAGAAAGCAGAAAAGGAAAAGCCTGCCGCTGATGCCGCAGCAGCAAAGCCTGCCGACAAAAAAGCTGAGCCTGCCAAACCGGAATGGAAACCCGACCTGGAGGATTTTGAAAGCCGGGTAGCCCGCCTTACGATCAACAGTTCTTCGATCTCCGATTTTGTCGTCAATAATGACGGCAGCAAGATCTATTACCTGGCTTCCTTTGAAAAAGGGTTCGACCTTTGGGTAACGGAGCCGCGTACCCGCGAAACCAAGATCCTGGCCAAACTGGGCGGCAGTCCCAGTGGTATTGAAATGAGCAAGGACGGCAAGAGCCTGTTTGTGACCAATAATGGTTCATTGGTGAAAGTAGATGAAAGCGGAAAGGTAAGCCCAATCGCTATCAATGGCGAAATGGTACTGAATGCCGCACAGGAACGCACGTATATTTTTGATCATGCCTGGCGTCAGGTCCAGAAAAAATTCTACGACCCCAAGCTGCATGGACTGGATTGGGAAAAACTGAAAAAAGACTATGCCCGTTTCCTGCCCCATATCAGCAATAACTACGATTTCCAGGAACTGCTGAGTGAACTGCTCGGTGAACTGAATGCCTCCCATACCGGAGGCCGCTATTCCCCCCAGATGCAGAACCCGGATGCTACTGCTACTTTAGGTTTACTGTACGATGAAAAATTCACCGGCAAAGGTATCAAGGTTACCGAAGTGCTGGAAGGCGGTCCCTTCGATAAAGCCAGCCTGAAGCTGAAAGCGGGCATGGTGATCGAAAGCATTGACGGCGAAGCCATCACCGATGATATCGACTGGGCCAAACTCCTGAACCGCAAAACCGGCAAGAATACACTGGTGAGTGTATTTGATCCGGCTACGAACACCCGCTTTGATGAAACCATCAAGCCCATCAGTTTTGGTGAAGAATCCGGACTGATGTACAAACGCTGGGTGAAGAAGATGGATGAAATGGTGACCAAGCTCAGTGGCGGTAAAGTGGGTTATGTGCATGTACAGGGCATGAATGATGGCAGTTATCGAAACACATTCGATGCGGTGCTGGGCAAAAATTTCGACAAAGAAGCCCTGATCGTGGATACCCGCTTCAATGGCGGCGGCTGGCTGCACGATGACCTGGCCACCTTCCTGAGTGGCAAGCGCTATCTGGATTTCGCTCCTCAGGGAAATAAGCTGAAAGACGGTGAGCCCATGGGCCGCTGGAGTAAACCCAGTGTGGTGCTGATGAGCGAAAGCAATTACAGTGATGCGTTCATCTTCCCCTACGTCTACAAACAGAATGGCATCGGCAAACTGGTGGGCATGCCTGTACCGGGAACCGGTACGGCTGTATGGTGGGAAACCCAGATCGATCCCACGATCGTATTTGGTATCCCGATGGTGGCTACCATTGGCAAGGAAAACCGCCCCACCGAAAACCTGCAACTGGAACCCGATATCCGGGTACCTCTGAGCTATGAAGATTTCCTGAATGGCAAAGACACGCAGATCGAAGCGGCAGTGAAGGAAATGCTGGAGACCATTGAAAAAGAGAAAGCCAAGAAGAAAGGGTTCTGATCCTTTCCGTATAAAAAGAGAAGGGCCTGCAGTGCAGGCCTTCTCTTTTTAGTATCTGATTCTATTGCAGTTCCAGTTCCGGAAGCAATGATCCGATCTTTACGGTCTTCAGCAATTCTTCTTCCAGCAACCGGGCGAAGGTTTCAAAATAAACGATCACATCTTCACGCTGGTTGCGTTTGAGCCAGCGGAATCCACCGGGCAGTGCGGCGAGTACTTTCCGGTCGGTCAGGTATTCGATATGATGGATATCGGTTGGGGTAAGTCCGGCTCCTTCCAGTCGCCGCATCAGGTCCATCAGGGGCAGGTGGGTGATCGAACAACTTTCGGCAGCAATTTCGGTCCACTCGCCCGGAGCAGTATGGGCTATGGCGAGCACTTCCTCCTTGCTGAGATCGGCCAGCACCTGTACCAGATTGCCGCAATTACAACCGCCGTGATGTCCCCAGGCATAATAGGCCCCGTTCCGCAGGCGTACAGCGGTTTCGCGAAGGGCGTTAATGAGTGTTAAATTTGCGTAAGCCATACTGCTAATTTCCAGCTAAAACACTTGAATACAGGCATTTGTTGAAGAATTTTTCCAGCCGTTAAAAGATTCCTAATGCAAAATAGGCCCATCAGATTTCCGTTTTAGCTCAAATGTTTTCCCGTGAAGTCTATCCTGCTGTTTGCCTTATCTGTAACCCTTTGTTTTTCCGCCAGTAACGCACAGACCATTTCCGGTGCCTGGAAGGGAAAGATCAACCGGTATTATGTGGAACTGAAACTGCTGAAAAGCGGCGATAGCCTGGCAGGTACCGTCTATTACTATACCTCCAAATCGCAATACCAGCGCTATTCGGTTAAAGGCTATTTTGATCCGGAAACCAACGATGTGATCTGGTGGGATGAATTACTGCTGGAAGATCATTTCAGCCGTGGCGGCGGCATCACGCCCCAGCTGGCTGTAGCCGATTTCAATTGTCCGGGTAATGAGTTGATGGAACTGGATGGCAGCAGCAACGATAAAGACAACCGCAACAGTACCCGTCGTGATATCCATCTGGAAAAATCGGATGAGCATGTATTCAATGACGAGTGGGACTGGGTGATCGAAAACTTTTTTGTAGGGACCAATGATCCGCGGATCATCGATAGCATCAGCCGTCTGCAGGGACAACCCGAGTTTCCGGAAGAGAAAGAGATCCTGGCCCGGAAGCCTTCTGTAACGGTGCAACCTGGTCCGCAGGAAAAGCCGGAAGTGAGTATAGCCCCTCCTCCTGTACCTGCATCAAGCTCCAATAATGAAAAATTCAGCCAGCGGAAGAAAGTATTGCAGACCGTGATACCGGTTACTGCTGAATTTGTGGAACTGCTTTTTTATGATAATGCCCAGGTGGATGGCGACTCCATTGCCTTATACCTGAATGGCCGCATGATCTTCGAACATATCCGGCTGACCGACAAGGCCTATACCATTAAGATCAATGCCAGCGAATTGCAGGATGATAACGAACTGGTGATGGTTGCCGAGAACCTGGGATCCATTCCGCCCAATACGTCGTTCATGGTAGCTATTGTTGGTAAGAAACGCTATGAGGCGCGCTTATATGCCAATGAGAACAGCAGTGCGCTGATCCGGTTGGTGAAACAGCAGGAATAACTCAGACCACTACATTGATCATCCGGCCGGGCACAAACACGATTTTCTTGTGCGGCTTGCCTTCCATCCATTTCTGCACCACTTCGTTGGCCAGTACCAGCTTTTCCACTTCAGGGGCCTGGATATCGAGTGCCAGCATCATCGTGGTTCGGAGTTTACCATTTACGGATACCGGATATTCTTTAGCCGATTCCACCACATGTTTCTCTTCGAATACAGGATAGGCCGCATCCAGTACAGAGCCGGCATTACCCAGTAACTGCCAGAGTTCTTCAGCAATATGCGGGGCATAGGGCGTCAGCAGGATCACCAGCGGCTGCAGGATCGCTTTCTTGTTGCATTTCAGGTCGCTCAGTTCATTCACCGCGATCATGAAGGCACTGACTGCTGTATTGAAACTGAAGCGCTCGGTGTCATCTTCAATTTTGCGGATGGTCTTATGCAATACTTTCAGTTCATCGGCTGTGGGCGCCGCATCGGTCCACACCTGACCTTTCAGTTCATCATAAAACAGGCGCCAGAATTTCTTGAGGAAACGGTGCACCCCTTCGATACCCTTGGTATCCCAAGGCTTGCTGATCTCTACGGGGCCCAGGAACATTTCATACATGCGGAAGGTATCTGCACCGTATTTCTCGACGAGAATATCGGGATTCACAGTGTTGAACTTCGACTTCGACATCTTCTCGACTTCAGAGCCGCAGATATATTTACCCTCTTCCAGTATGAATTCGGCATTGGCATACTCTCCGTTCCTCCATTTCTTAAAGGCTTCAAGATCGAGTTCATAGCCATCCACAAAATTCACATCCACATGGATCGGGTCGGTTGTATACTGGTCTTTCAGTCCTTTTGAAACGAACTGGTTGGTTCCGGTGATCCGGTATACAAAACGGCTGCTGCCCTGGATCATGCCCTGGTTCACCAGTTTCTTATAGGGTTCATCGTGACCGATATGTCCGAGATCATAAAGTACTTTGGTCCACATCCGGCTGTAGAGCAGGTGTCCTACGGCGTGTTCTGTACCGCCGATATAGAGGTCTACCTGTCCCCAGTAATCACTCACTTTCCGGTCGCAGAAAGCTTCAGTATTATGAGGATCCATGTACCGCAGGAAATACCAGGAAGAGCCGGCATAACCAGGCATGGTATTCGTTTCCAGTTCGCGGCTCACCCACTCAGGGATATTGGCCAGTGGGCCTTCGCCTTCGGGACCGGGTTTGTAACTGTCTACATGCGGCAGTTCGAGCGGGAGTTCGTTTTCGGAAAGCGGATATGCAATCCCGTTCTTCCACTGGATCGGGAAGGGTTCGCCCCAATAGCGCTGTCGGCTGAAGGCTGCATCACGCATCTTGAAATTCACTTTGCGGGTGCCGATGCCCAATTCCTCGATCTTTTTGATCGCAACTTCAATGGCATCGCGCATCACCAGTCCGTTGAGGAAGCCGGAATTCTCGAGCTTTGCCTCTTTGGTGGGATTGGCATCTTCGCCGTTATAGTGTTCGCCAATGATATTGGTGACAGGTATATTGAAATGTTTGGCAAAGCGGTGGTCGCGTTCATCGCCACAGGGTACGGCCATGATGGCACCGGTGCCATAACCGGCCAGTACATATTCGGAGATCCAGATCGGAATTTCGCGGCCATCGAAGGGATTCAGGGCATAGGCGCCGGAGAACACACCGGTGATCTTTTTCTCGGCCATGCGTTCCCGCTCGCTGCGGCTCTTCACATAAGCGAGATAGTCATCGACTGCCTTTGCCTGTGCGGCCGATTTCAGGTTGTCGATCATCTCAAGTTCCGGGGCGATCACCATGAAGTCGACGCCGAAAATGGTATCGGGACGGGTGGTGTAAACGCGGAGTTTGTCGACAGCATTCTTTTCGCTTTTGACCGCAAAGTCAATTTCAGCGCCATAGGATTTGCCGATCCAGTTGGTCTGCATTTCCTTCATGGCATCACTGAACTCGATGCGGTCGAGGCCTTCGAGCAGGCGGTCGGCATATTCCGTGATACGGAGGTACCACTGGCGGAGTTTTTTCTTGACAACCGGATGGCCGCCCCGTTCACTCACGCCATTCACCACTTCATCGTTGGCCAGTACGGTACCAAGGGCTTCGCACCAATTCACTTCACCATAGCCGCAAAAGGCCAGGCGGTTATCCATGAGGATATCCTGTTGTTCTTTTTCAGAAAAAGACTTCCATTCAGCAGCAGTAAAGGTGCGCGACTGCGGCCGGATACCTGAAGCGGCAGAACCCTGCTGTTCAAAAAGGGCGATCAGTCCGGAAATGGGCTCGGCCTTTTTGGAATCGCGGTTGTAATAACTGTTGAATAGCTGGAGGAAGATCCATTGGGTCCATTTGTAATAGCCGGGTTCGCAGGTGCGTACTTCCCGTTCCCAGTCGTAACAGAAACCGATATTATCGAGCTGCTTACGGAAATTCTCAATATTCTGTGCAGTGGATACGGCAGGATGTACGCCGTGTTCGATGGCATACTGCTCGGCAGGCAGACCAAAGGCATCGTAGCCCATGGGGTGGAGCACATTGAATCCTTTCAGGCGCTTGAAGCGGCTGAAGATATCCGAAGCGATATACCCGAGGGGGTGCCCCACATGAAGTCCGGCCCCGCTGGGATAAGGAAACATATCCAGCACATAATACTTGGGCTTGGAAAAATCATTGGCTACCCGGTAGCTGTTGTTCGCCTTCCAGTGCTGTTGCCATTTCTGCTCGATCGATCGGAATTGATACTCCATAGTAAATCTTGAAAATTTTGCGGGTTTCAGGTTTTCTTCCCTCTCCCTTCTTCCTTCTCCCTTCTCCCTTCTTGCTTCTCTCCGTTAAGGTCTTCCTAAATTCCCCCTCCCCTCCCCGCTATGCACAATCCTTGAAAAATCCTCCCGTTTAAGGGGTGCAAAAATACGGTTTTAGCGCCTGAAATTGGCTATTTTTGCACCGCCGTACCCTTCGCGATCACCCATTAAAAACGACAGTTCATGACCCAATCCGGAAAATCTTCCGCCAAAAGATCCAAGCCTTCCTATTTTATGGCCATTCTGGGAGTCACCCTGGTGCTGTTCATTGTAGGTGTATTGGGCTGGGTAGTCCTGAATTCCCGCAAGCTGGAACAGGTACTGCGGGAAAGTGCCACGCTGAATGTGTTCATTAACCAGACCACGACCGACAAGGACAAGGATTCGCTGGTGATCTTTGTACAGAAACACCCCTACGTAAAGAGTTACAAGTATATTGATAAAGACGAGGCCAAGAAACAGTGGCTGAGTCAGGGTAACGAGGATTTCAACGAATTCATCGACAATATGATGCTGCCCCGCAGTATCGACGTGAATTTCAAGAGTGAGTTTGCTGATTCAGCCCATATGGTGTCGTTTACCGAGGAGTTGAAGAAATTCCCTTACGTCAATGAGGTGAAATTCCCCCGCGAAGTGGTGGCCAAATTCAGCCTGCTGCGTAAAGTAAGCTATGGACTGGGCATTATTGCCCTGGTGCTGCTGGCCCTTACCGTTGTGCTGATCGATAATACGATCCGCCTGGCCATGTTCAGCAACCGCTTCCTGATCAAGACCATGCAGATGGTGGGTGCCACCCGCTGGTTTATTGCTAAACCATTGAATATCAGGGCTGTAATTAATGGAGCCCTATCCGCCATCATAGCCATTATTTTTATTGTGATCATCGTTTTCTCCGTGGAAAAATGGGTACCTGAGCTCCGCGGCCTGCGCGACGGCAAGACCCTGACCCTGCTCTGCCTGATGATCCTGGCCATCGGTATTTCGATCACCCTGATCAGTACCCACCGGTCGGTGATCAAGTATTTGAAAATGAAGCTGGACGACCTGTATTGAGCGTAGACTGGAGACGGTAGACAGGAGACAGGAGAATGAGGAAATTAGCCTTATATTGCAACCCTAATTGAATTATACATGGCAGAGAAAAAGACTATAACAGAAGCGTCTGCGCTGTTTGGCAAAGAGAACTACAAATGGATGCTGATTGGCCTGGCGATTATTGCCCTCGGGTTCTTCCTGATGTCGGGTGGCAAGAGTGAGGACGCCAATGTGTTCAAGAAAGAAGAAGTGTACAGCACCATGCGGATCACTGTTGCCCCGATCCTGATTTTGCTGGGATTCGGTGTAGAAGTATTTGCCATCTTCCGCAAACAGCAATAAGTTTTACGTAATACCTTAAACGTATCAGGTGCCGGCATAATTTAGCACATTTCATTCATGAGTATTTTCCAGGCTATTATTGTTGCTATCGTTGAAGGGCTGACGGAATACCTCCCGATCTCCTCTACCGGACACATGATCATTACCGAGCACCTGCTGGGTGTGACTTCCACCGATTTCACCAAATTGTTTACGGTTACCATTCAGCTGGGAGCGATCCTCGCAGTGGTAGTGTTGTACTGGAAGAAATTTTTCGATTTCAGCCGCTGGCAGTTTTATGTGAAACTGATCATTGCCGTATTACCCGCCATAGCCCTGGGTGCACTGTTTTCCGATAAGATCGACGAACTGCTGGAAAGTCCGACCACTGTTGCCATCACCATGCTGGTGGGTGGTGTGATCCTACTCTTCATCGACAAGTTATTCAACCACCACCCTGTTACGGAGGAAGCAAACGTCACGAATAAAAACGCTTTCCTGATCGGGGTATGGCAATGCCTGGCCATGATCCCCGGCGTGAGCCGCAGTGCCGCCTCCATCATCGGTGGTATGCAGCAGGGCCTCACGCGCAAGCTGGCGGCTGAGTTTTCCTTTTTCCTGGCTGTGCCCACCATGTGCGCTGCAACAGGTTACAAACTCCTGAAAGGCTATAAAACCTTCAGTTCCGAACATATCCAGTTGCTGGCAATTGGCAATATCGTGGCCTTTGTAGTGGCCATCGCCGCCATCAAATTCTTCATCGGATTCCTGCAAAAACACGGCTTCCGCCTCTTCGGCTGGTACCGCATCATCGCCGGTATCATTCTCCTGTTCCTGATCTGGAAAGGCCTGATCTGATATCGATCATCGGCTCATCGGCTCATCGCCCAATCGGCTAATTTTCCTATCTTCCGGCCATAACCCCTAACCATGCAGACTGCTTCCAAAAAGGTGATCAATGGCTGGGCCATGTACGATTGGGCCAACTCCGTCTATAATCTGGTGATCACCACCACGTTTTTCCCGGCATATTATGCCGCGGTGACCGGTCCGGAAAATGAAAAATTCAAGGATGGCATTTCCCTGTTCGGACGCAAGTTCGTCAATACCGAAATAAAGGACTATGCGCTGGCTACAGGCTTCCTCTTTATTGCGATCATCTCCCCCATACTTTCCTCCATTGCCGATTACAAGGGCAACAAGAAGAATTTCATGCGCTTTTTCTGCTATATGGGCGCCGCCAGCTGTTCGCTGATGTATTTTTTTGATGGCGACCATGTGACCCTTGGCCTGCTTTGTTTCATGTTTGCCGGCATCGGCTTTTACGGCTCCCAGGTGTTCTATAACAGTTACCTGCCCGATATAACAGCAGAAGCCGACCGCGACCGGGTCAGTGCCAAAGGGTATACCTATGGCTATATAGGCAGTGTGATCATGCAGATGGTGGGTTTCGGCCTCGTGATGAATGCCGGCAGCGATCCCGCTAAAACACAGTTTGCCCTGAAGATCACATTCCTGCTCGTGGGTCTATGGTGGGTCGGTTTTGCGCAGATCCCCTTTGCCCGATTGCCCATCAGCAGTCCCTCCGACCGCAAAGCCCGCAAGCATGTATTGGTGAACGGATTCCATGAACTGAAACTGGTATGGCAGCAAATGCTCCAAATGCCCATCCTGAAACGCTTCCTGTTTGCCTTCTTCTTCTATTCCATGGGGGTGCAAACCGTGATGCTGGTAGCTATTGATTTTGGCCTGAAGGAATTGAAGCTACCCAACGACCGGCTCATTATTGTAGCGGTGCTCATCCAGTTAGTGGCTATTATAGGAGCGATTGGCATGTCAAAGCTCTCTGCCCGTATCGGCAACCTCAAAGTGCTGATGTTTACCGTGCTGCTCTGGGTTTCTGTTTGTGTGATCGGCTATTATGTGGAGTCGGAAAGCCAGTTTTATGTACTGGCCTGTATTGTTGGACTGGTAATGGGTGGTATCCAGAGCCTGAGCCGGAGTACTTATTCGAAGCTGATGCCGGAAACGAAAGACACTACATCTTTCTTCAGTTTTTATGATGTAACGGAAAAACTGGCGATAGTAATCGGACTCTTTACCTTTGGGTTCATAGATGGGCGTTTCGGGATCCGCCAGTCGATCATCAGCCTGATGCTGTTCTTTGTGATCGGCCTGCTCTGGCTCTTCCTCACCTATCAGCAACAAAAACGTTTAAAAACCGCTTAGTCCATGAAACTCTATTCTGTCAATACCGGTTATTTCAAACTGGATGGAGGCGCCATGTTCGGTGTAGTACCCAAAAGCATCTGGAACAAGATCAATCCGGCAGATGATAATAATATGTGCTCCTGGGCCCTGCGCAGCCTGCTGATCGAAGATGGCAACCGGCTGATCCTGGTGGATAATGGCATGGGCGATAAACAGGATGCGAAATTCTTCGGCCATTATTACATGCATGGCGACGATACGCTTGACAGTTCCCTGAAAAAATACGGCTTCACCCGCAACGATATTACGGATGTGATCCTGACCCACCTGCATTTCGACCATTGTGGTGGCAGCATCATGCGGGAAGGCGAGAAACTGGTACCGGCTTTTGCCAGGGCCCGGTTCTGGAGCAATCCCCTCCACTGGAAATGGGCCGTGGAACCCAACGCACGTGAAAAAGCTTCTTTCCTGAAAGAAAATATATTACCCATTGAGGCCAGCGGACAACTCAGCATGATTGCACACGAGCAGAGCAGCCGGGATGCAGCCGGGCCATTGGCTGCTGCGGCATTCAGCGATTCCATCAGCATCCGTTTTGCCGACGGCCATACTGAAGCCATGATGCTGCCCCAGATCCAATACAAAGGGAAGACGATCGTTTTTATGGCCGACCTCCTGCCTTCTGCCGGACATATCCCCATTCCATATGTTATGGCATACGATATGTTCCCGCTCACCACCCTGCATGAAAAAACCAGTTTCCTGCAGGAAGCCGTGGCCAACGACTATATCCTGTTTTTCCAGCACGATCCGGTGAATGAGTGCTGCACATTACAGCAAACGGAAAAAGGTATCCGTCCAAAAGACTTCTTTAAAATTTCGGAATACTGATCAGCGCAGGCTGATCAGTGAACTGAGGGGATAGCGCAGGTTGCGGTAGCTCAGCATATCCACTTTTACTGAGCCCACAGAGATGGGACTTTCCACCCGAACAGGGATGTGGTTGCCATCATCACTCACCCATACCGTCATTTTCTCTCCGCCTTCAAACAGGGTTCCCTTGATGAGCAGGGGCTTGAATTTAATGGCACGGAATTTCCCGTACCTCGTTTTGATGGTTTCCTTGCCGAGATAACGGATATACATGTTATAGACCTCATTATCCAGAAAAACCTGGAAAGGAATTTTGTCTTCCGGTTTATACTTGTTGAAATCAATATTCCGGGCATAATAGATCGCACTCAGCACATCCTGGATGCATTCAGGTGTCTTGAACACGCCATCGTTGGTAATAGCCGTATTGGTGACCTTGTTAAAGGTGACGTTCTGGTATTTCTTATAGCCCCCTTCATACACATTCCGGATAAAGCGCAGGGGCTGCAGGGTGGCTGTATCGATAAAAGTTTCGTAGCGGTCGCGCACTTTGAACACATTATCGTAGAAGGGATAGGTCTTCCCGTCGCCCACTATATGATAAACAGGCCGGTTATTCAGTTGCTCAAGGTTGGTGGAAAATGTGACTTCACCGGCACCGATATGCGCGCCCACCACGGCATACATGACTTTAAAGGTAATTGTCTCACTGGCCTGGTAGGCGGTATTCCGGAGTCCACAAAAGCCATCGCCTGCCCGCAGGGGCAGGCTGAATAAAATGATGCCAGTCAAAAGGTATAGCCTCAGTCGCTTCATTACGGTTCAGTCGGGTTCTGATTCAGCATTTCGTTTCCGGAGTTCCTGCCGGTAGCGGAACAGGCGGATGTTCAGGATCAGCAGGCTGCCCAGCAGGGCCGGGATCACCAGGTTGATCAGCCATACAGCCAGTGAAGTAGCCAGTATGCCCACATAATTGGTGCTGAACAACTGCACGATCTCCAGGCTGGTTTTCCATCTCACCCCCAGTTCGGTAAACAGGGCAATAGTGGGTACGATGGCCATCACCAGGAACACCACACTCACTGACCAAAAAACCTGCCACTCGTTTAAGCCGACCCGGAAAACACGAAATAACAGATAATATTGCAGGATAAAAACCCCGTACCGCAAAACTGACAGTCCCAGTACCTGAAACAGCAAGGCCGGTTGGAAATCATCCAGCACTTTAATAGACTCCGTTACCTTCTCAATACGGGGAATTTTTTCGATCCAGCGGACCAACCAGCTCAGGCGGAAATAAAAAATTGTTAAAAGCAGTGCCCCCAGCAGAGTAATGTACAAAACTGCATCCAGGAAGAGCATGCCAAAAGCGGTTCCCTGCATCCGGTCGGTCAGCTGGTTTTTCAATAAAAACAGTCCGGCAGCACCGAAAACCAGAGTTACGATCAGCTGGGCCATGCTGCCCACAATGGTCAGCGACACAGCCTGCAGGCGGCGTCCTTCTTCAATATACAATACCCGGCCTACATATTCGCCCATACGGTTGGGGGTGAAAAAAGCGAGTGTGGTTCCGGTGAGTGTGGCTTTGAAACTCTTATACCAGCTCAGGGGCTGGATGCGGCGTATAATCAGCTGCCATTTGCGGGCTTCGAGCCCCCAGTTCAGCAACATGAGTGCAACGACCCCGCCAAGAGTCCAGGCCGCCTGGTTATCGAGCGAATGCAGCAGTTCCTGTATGGATTGATGCCAGCCGGGTTGCTGCTGGATCTGCCGGTAGATGGAAAAGAGGAGCAGACAGAAGACAAGGGGGCCTACAATATAATTGAGGATTATTTTGATATTTTTGTTAAGTCGCAGCAAACTGGAATACAAATTAATCGAATTCAACCGCTCCTTGCAAAACTCCGGCAAAATAATTCTCGGCATTGACCCTGGCACCCTCATCATGGGTTATGCCATCATCCGGATCCAGGGCAGCCGGATCCAGCTCACCGAAATGAGCGTACTCAAGCTCAATGCAAAACAAGACAATTTCGAACGCCTGCAACAGATCCACGAAAAGATCACGGCACTGATCATCGAATACAAGCCCGACTGCTTTGCCATTGAAGCACCGTTCTTCGGAAAGAATGTCCAGAGTATGCTGAAGCTGGGTCGCGCACAGGGGGTTGCCATTGCTGCTGCTATGCAGGGTGGTTTAACGGTGGCCGAATATGCACCCCGGAAAGTAAAACAGGCCATCACCGGAAACGGCAATGCCGACAAGGAACAGGTCTGGAAAATGCTGCAGACCCTGCTCGCACTCAAGGATCCTGCCGTGGGGTATTATGATGCTTCCGATGCATTGGCTGTTGCGGTATGCCATCATTTCCAGGACAAACTGCCTGCTTTGAAATCGGTTGGCAAAAAAACAAAAGGCTGGGAGGCCTTTGTGAAGGCGAAACCGGAGCGGGTGAAGAAGTAATTCGTTTTAAGTTATAAGTTTTACGTTTTAAGTAATAAGATACGGTCATCACTAAATGTGGCTATCAAAAACTGATTATGAGAAAAATCACCATTGTTATTTTCCTGCTCTGTGTGAGTGTACAGGTTTTTTCGCAAAACACTCTCGATAAAGTCAAGGCCTATACCAAAACCCACCAGACGGAATGGCTGACCCATTATATGGATTTTGTGTCCATTCCGAATGTCAGCAGAGACACGCCCAATATCCGCCGCAATACGGCTTTTATCGAGCAGTGGATGAAAGAACTGGGTATTGAAACCCGCCTGCTTGATGGCCAGACACCCGGCGTTACGCCCGCTGTATTCGGAAAAGTGACCGTTCCCGGAGCCAAACGCACGCTGGCCTTTTATGCGCATTACGACGGACAGCCCGTGAATCCCAAACAGTGGGCTGCCGGACTGGAACCCTTTCAACCGGTATTCCTGACCGCACCTATCGAACAAGGCGGCAAGATCATCCCCTTCCAGCCGGGTAAAGATGTACTGCAGGATAATTACCGCCTTAGTGGGCGTGGTGCAGCCGACGACAAGGCTGGTGTAATGACAATCCTGCATGCCTATGAAGCCCTGGTGAAATCGGGGACCAAACTGACGAATAATATCATTTTCCTCTTTGAAGGGGAAGAAGAAGTCGGTTCCATCCATATTGGTGAAATTTTCGAGAAACACAAATCCTTGCTGCAATCAGATGTATGGCTGATCGCCGATGGACCGCGCCATGTATCGGGCCGCAGAATGGTGGAATTTGGCGTACGAGGTGATGTAAATATGTCGCTCACCGTTTATGCTGCTAAGCGTCCTTTGCACAGCGGCAACTACGGCAACTGGGCCCCCAATCCGGCCCGCATGCTGGTGGAACTGCTGGCGGGCATGAAAGATGCCAATAACCGCGTAACGATTCCGGGGTTTTATGATGATGTAGTACCACTTACAGAAACGGAAAAGAAAGCTATTGCAGCCATCCCCGATATTGAAACCACCCTGAAACAGGAACTCGGCGTGCTGGAACCCGAAGGCAAGGGCATGGGCTTCCTGGAACTGCTGCACCAGCCCACCCTCAATATCAATGGCATCAGCAGCGCCAATGTAGGCCCGATGGCTGCCAATATCATTCCGGTGAAAGCAGAAGCTGTACTTGACCTGCGTCTCGTACTGGGCAATGACATGCACCGCCAAATGGATAAAGTTGTCCGCTATATCGAATCCAAAGGCTATCATGTGCTCGACCGTGAACCAACGGATGTGGACCGGAGGACCTACCCCCGGCTCATCAAGATCACGAAAGGAGATGGTTATAATGCCCAACGAACACCTATGAGCCTGCCCATTGCTGCAGATATCCTTGCTGCTGTTCAAAGTACCAGCAAAGAGCCGGTGATCGCGCTTCCCTCTGCCGGAGGCAGTTTACCCCTGATCATCTTTGAAGAGAAGCTGGGTGCCAAAGTGATCTCTGTGCCGGTGGTGAATTATGACAATAACCAGCATGCGGAGAATGAGAATATGCTGATACGATATCTGTGGGAGGGCGTGGAGATGATGGCGGCGTTGATGGGAATGCAGTAGCCGGTAGTCAGTAGACAGTAGCCAGTAGTCAGTAGCCAGTAGTCAGTAGACAGAAGAAAATATATAAATACAGAAGCCTTACGTTTTTTGTAAGGCTTTTTGCTTTAGAGGGCGGCTAAGATTTTTTCCTGAATGGCTTTGAGTTCATCAGGGGATAATTTCAGTTTGGGACGGGTGAAATTGAGGTCGTCGGCGTCGTTGATGGGGAGCAGGTGCATATGGGCATGGGGTACTTCGAGGCCCACCACACTGATGCCGCAGCGGTTGCAGTCGAATGCTTGTTCAATAGCCCTGGCAATGGGGCGGGCGAAAGCCATCAGTCCGGCGAGTTCTGATTCCGAAAGATCAAAGAATTTATCTTCTTCCCGCTTGGGTACCACCAGCACATGTCCTTCCACCAGCGGAAAAATATCCAGGAAGGCAAAGTACTGCTCATTCTCTGCGATCTTGTAACAGGGAATGGAACCGTTGATGATCTTTGAAAAAATAGTCATATGGAAGACAGAAGAAAAAAGATAAAAGATAAAAGAGCGCAGATAGAAGTTTTGCTGCTTAAACAGTAATATTTTCTATCTGGAACTTCACCACTCCCGCAGGCACCTGTACTTCGGCTACATCGCCTACCACTTTACCCAGCAGGCCTTTTCCGATCGGAGAAGTCACGGAAATTTTACCTGCTTTCAGGTCTGCTTCCTTTTCAGAAACGATCTGGTAAGTGATCTGCTTCCTGGTAGCGAGATTGGTTACGGTTACGCGGGTAAGGATGGAAACTTTGCTGGTATCCACATTGCTTTCATCCAGGATACGGGCACTGGCAATATCACTTTCGAGTTTCTTGATCTTGGCTTCGAGGATCCCTTGTGCTTCCTTGGCCGCATCATATTCGGCATTCTCTTTCAGGTCACCTTTCTCACGGGCTTCCGCAATAGCACGGGATGCAGCAGGACGGTCCACCGATTTCATGCGGGTCAGTTCAGCCTTCATTTGCTCCAGCGTTTCTTTCGACACATATAAGATTCCACTCATAACAACAACTTTACAGGTTCAGCAAGGATGGGTTTAAACAGAAAAAAATAACAACGCCTCAGAACTTGCTGAAGCGTTGCCATTAAAGAGGCAAAGGTAGTACATTTTTGGATTTCCGATATCCGGTTGCAGGAAAGCACCAAGACCGAAATAAAACAATGTCAATCAATTACTTGCAAATTAATATCCAAGCTTTTTCAGGAGGGTGAGTGCCATACCTTCAAAGGCTTCATGCGTATATCCGGCAATATGCGGGGTCAGGATCACCTTTGGATCCGAGGTCAGCTCCTGCAGCTGTGCTTTTTGGATATCGGTCTGGGTATCCAGCTTTTCATTTTCGAGTACATCCAGTGCGGCGCCGCTGATCTTCCCTTCTTTCAGTGCCTGCAGGATGGCTGCTGTATCCTGTGTCTTTCCCCGTGAGGTATTGATGAAAACCGGTTGGCGTTGCATAGCATCAAAAAAGGCAGTATTGGCAAAATGGAAGGTCTCTTCTGTAAGCGGCAGGTGCAGGCTCACCACATCGGCATAACGCAACACCTGCTCCAGGCTGGCTTCTTTTATATAGCCGCCACCAAACCCGAATTTATATTTATCGTAGGCCAGAACGGTACCGTTGAACACGCTGAGCAACTTTGCAAACTGGCTGCCGGTATTGCCGAAACCGATTATACCAATGGTTTTCCCGGCAAGCTCGGTACCGCGGTTGGCTTCCCGGATCCATTGTCCGGCTTTCACTTCCTGCATGCTGGAAGGTATCCTGTTCAACAGGGCCAATAACATGCCCAACGCATGTTCGGCCACGGCATTGCGGTTGCCTTCCGGGCTGCTGAAGCAACGGATACCCTGCTGTTCTGCAAAGGCTGTATCGATCAGTTCCATTCCACTCCCCAGCCGGCCGATCCATTTCAGTTGCTTTCCTTTGGCGATCAGGTCGCGGTCGATTTTCCGGGTGGTCACCACCAGGCCTTCCATTTCCGGGATCAGTTGTTCCAGTTCCTCCGGGCTGATACCCGGCTTATACACAACTTCATACCCATGCCGGACGAGAGTTTCCGCCAGTACAGGATGGGCTTTTGCTGTTATGATCACTTTTTTCATTGGGGAGCGGACGTATTTCGTAAACGGAAGGTTAGTGCGGCAAATTCTTCTACTGAAAGTTGTTCTGCACGGCGGTTGAACAGCGGATCGGCCAATACTTCCGGAGTAAAAAGTCCGCGTACGCCATTACGCAGCTGTTTGCGGCGTTGATTGAAAGCTGTTTTAACCAGATTGAAAAATGCTTTTTCACTGCTTACCGGAACCGGTACCGCTTTGCGCCGCAGGCGGATCACCGCGCTTTTTACTTTAGGAGGAGGATTAAAACTGTTCTCCCCTACTTCAAACAGGTATTCCATATCGTACCAGGCCTGCATCAGTACGCTGATCACTCCATAAACCTTGCTTCCTTCTTTTGCCACGACCCGCTGGGCCACTTCTTTCTGGAACATGCCGATCACCACAGGCACCTGGTCGCGCCATTCCAGGACTTTGAATAATATCTGTGTGGAAATATTATAAGGGAAATTGCCTACTACGGTAAAAGCATCAGTAAAAGGGGGATCGATATCGAGAAAACTCCGGTGTATGATCTTGCTCTGCAAAGCGGGATAATGATGCTGCAACCAGGCTACTTTTTCCTCATCCAGTTCCACACAAAGCAAGTCCGTATCCGGCAACTCCAGCAGGTATTTGGTGAGGGCTCCCCCTCCCGGACCCACTTCGAGCAAGCGGCGGTGCGGATCCTGGTTCAGGGCGTCCACAATTCGGTGGCACACGGTTTCATCCTTCAGGAAGTGCTGCCCCAGTGATTTTTTAAGTGTGTACTGCATGAAGGGCAAAAATAAGCATTTGCCTACTTCTGGATCACCACCTGCTGGGTATGCACTATTCCTTCAAGCCGGATCTTCACGGTATAGGTTCCTGCGGCCAGCACATCAAAGCGCTTGACCAGAAACGCATTCTGTCCTGCTTCCACTGTTTCTGTATTGGCCAGCATCAGCCGTCCCTGTGCATCCAGCACCTGTATTTCCGCCAGACTGCTTCTTGTAGCATACAGTACAATACTCAACTCGGTGGATGCCGGATTTGGTGAAATGCGGAACAACTCCTGTGTGCCGCTACCCAACCGGAGAATGGTACTTGTTTTGCGCTTCCCATTGGCACCTATTGCCGTAATCCGGTAATACACAGCACTGGCATGCAGGGCCGTGTTTTCAATCCAGCTGAATACCTGTTGTTCGCAGGCAGTGCCGGGACCTCTCAGCTCAGCAGCAATGACAAAGCCCATTCCGTCATAGCTTTTTTCAACAATAAAACCAGTGATCACTTCAGATGAACTGACCGTCCATTGTAATTGAGCAGCCCCTTCATTCCGGTGGCCGGTAAGGCTAATAAAGCGCAGTTCCAGCAGGTAACTGATCAGGCGCCAGTCGCGTTCAAATGAAACCGTACTGCGTTGAACCATTGTATTGGACCCAGGGCTGGGATCGCCAGTGAGGCTGCCCATGGCACCCATATAGCGGCTGGTTCCCTTGATACTGCTGTTATCTGTATCGAAACGGTCGTCGAGGCCATCCCCATCCGTGTCAACACCCGTTAATGATACCAGGTCGTCGGCCAGTGTATTGAGGTTATAGTCATTCCCTTCAATACGGTCAATGATGCCATCACTATCCGTATCGCTGTCGCGGTAGTCGGGTACAGAATCGGCATCCTGGTCGTTGGGTGTAATACCGTTACCTCCAAATCCATTTACGGCATCATAGGCATTATCCAGGCCATCGTTGTCGCTGTCGAGCCCGGTGGGAAACTGGTAACCTAAAGTAGGCAGGGCTTCCACATTATCCGGGATACCATCGTCATCCGCATCAATATCCAGGTAATCGGGGTTTCCGGTAACATCTGTATTGGCCAGCGCCAGACTTACCCTTGCATCCACGGCATCATCCCATCCGTCAGTTCCTCTTGTTCCATCGCTGAATCCATTACTATCGTTGTCGCCAAATCCGGCTTCGCGCGCGTCGGAAATACCATCATTATCACTGTCGAGATCGTATGCGTTGGCACGGCCATCGCTGTCAAAGTTTTTATAGGGATAGCTGTCTGCCCGGCCATCCCCGTTTCCATCTGCACCGGTTCTGAGCAGTGTGGCGGCGGCATGTTCAGCAATGCCGTCGTTGCCGATATCGCCATCCACGGCATCATTGAACCCATCGCCATCTGTATCCGTATAACTGTCCGCCTTCCCGTCATTATTGGAATCAGTCCCCAGGGCTTCAGCTACATCAGGGATCCCGTCATTGTCGCTGTCGAGGTCAAATTCATTGGCAATACCATCGCCATCGGTATCGGTAGCACCGAGTCCGTTACCGGAACCGGCAGCTCCTGTATTGTTGGCATCCACATTCTGTGAAAGTCCATCGCCATCGGTATCGGAATAGTTATCAATTTTTCCATCACCATTCGCATCCACGCCGTCGGCTTCCACTACATCGGGTGTGCCATCATTATCGCTGTCGAGATCGAGTTCATTTATGATGCCATCCTTGTCATTATCAAAATTATCATTTACACCATCGCTGTTGGCATCTATAAAGCCGGGATAATGGGTATCCAGGTAATTCGGTACACCATCTGCATCGTCATCGTCGAGCGGATCCACGCCTCCCGATTCGGCGAGGTCGGTGATACCGTCGTCATCATCGTCAATATCGCAGGCAATGGTGACTGTTACAGACACACAGGCAGTCGTATTACAATCACCTTCTGCACGAACATAGTAGGTGGTGGTGGCTACCGGATTTACACTGACAGAAGCGCCGGAACCCACAAGAGTTCCCCCGCAGGAACCACTGTACCATACCCATGCCGCATTGGTGCCCAGGGTTCCGCCAGTTACGGTTAACGTAACGGCTGTACCCGGACAAACACTGCCCTTGTTCTTATTTGCTGCAACTGCCGCAACAGAAGGTGTTTTTGCTGTAAGCAGGTATGCAGGGGAAATGTAGCGACAGGATGGAACCGACAGGTTTCCGCTGGCAGCCACCATAACGCGGTAGTATTTGCCAATATCGCCTGCCGCAGTAGAAGCAATAGTATAAGTAGCCGATGTAGCTCCACTGATATCAGACCAGGTGCTGCCATCGGTACTGATCTGCCACTGGTATACGATAGTACCAGGGATGGCACCAGGATCACTAAGAGAGGCCGTGAAGGAACTGGAGCCACCCAGGCAACCGCTTGTTACTGCATTAAGGCTTACTACAGGCAGCGCATCACAGGTGCCGAGTTGTATATCATCGATGGCAATATCATTACCACAACCCCCGAGTCCGTCATTGATCAGTTCAAACACCACGGAACTGATACCGGCAGGCATCACCCATTTCATGCCATACTGGTTCCAGCTGGTAGCCGTGATATCACTGGTGGAGATCTCCGTTACTACAAGACCGGTAACCGCATCGCGGATCCGCATCTTCACTTTGGGATATTTAAAACCGCCAAAACCATTACAAATGGTCTGGTAAGTACTGTTTCCGATAAAAGCAGCATAAAAGATCAGGGAATACTGCTGGCCGGAACAAAGGATGTTCACCGTATCCCTGTAAAAAACGCTATTGGCCGCATCTGCATTCACCACCATCATCCGGCCGCTGCCGGCATGGTCGGTAAGGCTGATAAATTCAGTGGTATTGGCCGTTTGCGCATTCTGCACCAGGGTAAAAAAATCGGTTCCCAGTACATAGCTTGTTGTACCGGTATATTCTGTATAGGCAGTAAGTCCGGCGGGGAAAGCTGCCGCATTCGCTCCTGTACCAAAATCCTGCAGATATAAGGTCTGGCTCAGGGAAGCGCAGGGCGGTGTCTGCGGTGTAATGGCCACCAATAATGGTGTAGGCACTGCTTCACCCATATCATCAGGCTTATCATTGCTGTTCAGGTCCGGGTAACTTCCATTAGTGGACGAGTCGCGCAACGCCACACTGTTGAATCCTGTGGCAGTGGCAACTGCACTGTTATTATAAATGATACCCGACTGGATATTACTCAGCCGGCAACTGATGCGTACCGTAAAATTATTCTGGGCTACCGGATAATGGGTCAGGGTCTGCCCGGCTGCCAACAGGTTTGTATTCGAAACACCGTCGTAAGCCCCGTTCAGGGTTACACCGGCCGGGTTGCTGGTCAGGCTGATACTGACATTCGACACATTGCCGGCTCCGTTGATATTGGCCAGGTTGTCGGTTACCTGCACACTGGTCAACGGATAACTGCCGTAATTCTGTACATATACATCATAGATCACATCATATTGATTGGGCGTGCCGGTAGCATTCACCGCCACCAGTCTTTTTGATGCGCCAATACCGGAAATTACTGATGCAAAGTCGGTTGTTGATAAGGTGCCCGTCTGGGTGATCAGTGAAGTATCCCCGGTGAGCGGGTTCAGTTCACGGTAGGGACAGGAACCGCTGCCGCTGTAAGAGGCGATCAACTTTCCTTCTGCATAGGTCAAACCCACCAGGCTCATGCTGGCTCCCGGGGCTTTCACCGTGTCAATATAAGTGCAGGTGATCTTTTTTCCGGCTCCGCCATAGCTGGCATAATCGGGAGTAAAAAGTTTGTTATCGACAACAAAATACATCTGCCCCGAGGGGGAAATGGCGATATCGCCGGTACCGGTTGTATATATAGTTTTACCTGCAGTAAGATTCAGGGTATCAGCCTGCCCGATTGCACCGGTAACAAAATCTATGGATCGCAGGAAGGCAGTATAGGGCGGTCCGGTAAGCCCGAATTCCAGCATCCAGCCATTGCCGTTTTTATCGAAAGCCACCCCGAGTATATCATAGGCAAAAGAGCGGATCGTATCCAGTCTTGGGGAAGAGCTGGTAGGGCAGCTGCCGATGGGCCAGCGCCAGGCATAGGTCTTTGTTACAGGAGAATACGATGTCCAGAAATAATAGATGTTCTGGTCTTTGGGATTATAAGAAACACTTGAGACGCTGGAAGTAAAGGTGAAGTTGGTGCCCCCGTATTTTAACAAAGGCCGGCAGGCAGCCGGTGATGCGGCTGAACTCAGCGCATTTGTAGTGGCATAATAATTATAATAATGCACTTCATGGGTGCCGCTTCCACAGGAAGTCCTTCCGATGGAAAAGGGCAGACTGACGGTTGCCGGCTGGGCAAAGCCAGACGCATACAGCAGTACCATCAGTATATTCAGAATAAGTATAGTTCGTTTCATAGGCCAGAATTTAGGATCCGGTTATTGGTTACAGACTGCAATGGTCTGTGCAGTCCGGTATTGATTGGCTTCATATAATTTCAACTGGTAGATACCGCATTGCAATCCATCCACGGGCAGTTCAGCTGCGGGCCCTTTAAAACTGATCTGCCGTACAACACTACCAGCATTGTTGAACAGCAATGCGGTATATACGGTTTCAGGAGCTGTTGCCGCAAGCCTTATGCTCAGGCGGTTGCTCGCAGGATTCGGATAAACCAGCATCGATCCCATGACCTGATCCCTGATCATACGCTGACTGGTATAGCGCACCACCCCTGCCTGTTCCACGCGGGCCCGGTAATAACAGGTTGTTCCGGGCAGCAAGGGATCAGTCCAACTGAATTTTTCAGTTGACGCTGTTTGCAGGATCCGCTGTTCTGATGCCAGTGTCCGGAAAGCCAGTCCGTCTTCACTCCTTTCCCAATACACAGTAACGGGCTCCTGTTGGTCGGCATTCAGTACCAGTTCCAGATGGGCAGTGCGGCGTTGCACATTTGCCTCAAACTGCATCAGGGCTATATTCAGATAGGATTGCTGCTGGGTGGTTCCGGTAGCCATGGTCTGGTTGAAGGGATCAAAACTCACGGTTACTGGTGTAAAGGATAATCGGGTAGTAATAATATTTCCGCTTACCCCGCTGCCAATACCGTTACCGGCAAAATGGAGGGTGCCATTATTGTCGTACACCACAATAGTAGTATCCATGGTAGCTGGCACACTGCCTTGGACCCGTAGCACAATAGGTGTATTGAAATAAGTCACGGTAGACCCGGCAGAACGGGTCTGGCTGAACACCTGGATATTGATCCGTTTGCTGGTGGAATTCGTACCCCAGTAAATCGTATAATCCGGATTTCCAGTGCCATTCACCCAATCGTTAAAAAAGGGACTGAGGTCAAATCCCGAGAGTACCTGTTCAAAATGAGCCCGCAGGTCGTCTGTTGTAGCAGACCGGTAAGACAATGCCGGATCGTCGAGGTATTCCTGACAGGCCTGGAAGAATTTTGCATCACCCACCAAGGCTCGCAATGAGGAAACCACCATTGCACCCCGCTGGTAAACCGCATTATCATTATTTGAGGTCCAGATCGTATTGGAATTGGCAATACTGGCGTTGGACAGGTATACCGGTGTGGTACTTGTTGCCAGTGCAGTAGTTTTCACCGAATTACGCAGGGAAACGGGATTTTGTCCCAGCGAAGGCACCAATTCAGCTGCCAAAGACTCCATATACTTTGCAAAGCCCTCCGCCAGCCAGAGGTGGTTCCAGGTGGCAAAAGTGACTTTATCGCCAAACCATTGGTGGGCCAGTTCATGGGCAATGACCGACCAGCTGGTCAGAACGCCCGAACCCATTGCAGAGAAAGACTGGTGTTCCATACCTCCACCCCATCCAAATTCGTAGTAGCCATGCTTTTCATCAGCATAAGGGTACGCTCCAAATTTGGTACTGAACGCGGCAACTTCAAGCTTCGAAACATCCAGTGCATTCAGGATATTGGTATAAGTACCGGCAGATTTACCGGGAAAAAGATAATACGCCACCGGCACAGCTTTTCCGTTTACATCAATGGTGCCCCGATAGTATTTTACATATTTGGCCACACCAACAGCTACCAGATAAGAGGCAATGGGATAGCGGTGTTTAAATATGAGTGTACGGTTCGATCCGTTAACCGAAGAGTCTACCAACACACCCGGAGCTGCGGCCCAGAATGCGGATGGCACTGAAATCACAAAATCCACGGAATCAATCTTATCCTGCATATCTGCTTTGCAGGGCCACCAGTCACGGTCTTCATAACTTTCGGAAAGGGTATAGTAGTAATTATTTGTTGCAGAAGCAGGGCCTTTCTGGAATCCTTCTGCCTGTCCGCTTACAGCAGGGGGCGCACCGGCATAATTGATCGTCACGGAATCGAGCACCCCGATGCCCAATGCTGCCGGCAGCGTCAGGGTAATGATATTGACAGCGCCGGAGGAAGGAAAACTGAAGGAAAGCGGGCTGCCGTGATAATAAACGGAAAGCCCGGCATTATTGAAAGATGTCTTATTGAGATCAAAACTGATGGTGGATACGGCCGCTGTTGTGGTCACAAAATAGGTCGTAACAGCCCCTTTAATATACTTAACCGGACTGGCAGCTGAGGGTGAATCGGGGTGAAAACGCCATTCGAGACGGTGGTACTTGATATCAATATTGGCGCCGGTACCACTGTAACCGGTACTGGCTGAATAGGCTGCTGTAACAGCGTGAGTCTTTCCTTGAGGAAGAACAGACTGAGCGAATACACCATTACACAGTAAACAACTCAGGAAGAGTAACCGGAATAGCAGGTGATCCGGCGCAAGGGGGGGAGAAAACAGCAGCTTTGTTTTCATAAGACAGGATTAGGGTATGGTAAAGTACAACAGCCCTCCCCCCTTAACAATGATATCCCTGAAAGCCTCAGCCGGTTAAGTACTTTAAGTTTTACAGCTAAAGCTTTTCTTCTAGCTGTTTGATGTTTAAACCTTGTGTCAGCGGGGTGCCTGAATGGCAGATCCGGCTCTAAAAGGAGGGATTGGCTTTAATATCGTAATTTAGCCGGATAACAGTGATTTATGCACGCACCTGCCAACAAACCCGTGATCGGCATTACCTGTGGCGACCTGAATGGGATCGGTACAGAACTGATCATTAAAACTTTTTCAGACCAGCGGCTCCTCGAGCTCTGTACCCCTATCATATTCTCTTCGGGGAAACTGATCAATTTCTACCGGAAATCCATTCCGGAGACCAATTTCAATTTCCAGAATATCAAGGATTTCACCCGGATCAACTACAAGCAGATCAATGTTTTCAATTGCTGGGAAGATGAGGTAGCCGTACTGCCAGGGCAGCTTTCTGACATAGCAGGGTCCCATGCCATCCTTTCGCTCACCATGGCTACGGAAGCGCTTAAAGAAGGCAAGATCCAGGGACTGGTTACCGCACCGATCCACAAGAAAAATACCCAGTCGGAGCAGTTCCCTTATACCGGCCATACGCCATATTTCAAAGACGTATTCAAAGCCAATGACGTGCTGATGCTGATGGTAGCCGATAATATGCGGGTCGCTTTACTCAGCGAACATGTTCCGGTAAAAGATATTGCCCAGGTACTCACCCGTGAGCGGATCGTATCGAAATTGCAATTGCTCCAGCAATCGCTGATCCGGGATTTCGGTATCGACAAGCCCCGTATTGCCGTATTGGGACTGAACCCGCATGCCGGGGATGAGGGACTGATCGGCAAGGAAGAAGAACAGATCATCCGTCCGGCCATCAAAGACGCCAAAAACCAGATGCTCGTTTTCGGTCCTTATTCTGCAGATGCATTTTTTGCCCGCGGGCAGCATGAGAAATTCGATGGCATACTGGCTATGTATCATGATCAGGGACTGATCCCGTTCAAATCACTGGCCAAAGGAGAAGGGGTGAATTATACAGCGGGATTACCTGTGGTCCGTACCTCTCCCGACCATGGAACGGCTTTTGATATTGCCGGCAAAAACAAGGCCGATGCCGGCTCTTTCCTGCAGTCCATTTATACCTGTATTGATATCATTAATGCCCGGGCCGGACACCGCGAGATGCGCAGCAATCCGATGAAGAAAATGACCAATAAGCTGCTGGCGAATGCGGTAGACGAACGGATCGACGAGAATTGATTTTTTTCCAATAGAAAAAGCCCTCCCTGATTGATCAGGGAGGGCTTTTTTATTCAGTTGATTCAGAAGCGGACCTGCTTCCGTAATTTTTCAGTGATCGTTTGTGCTTCCAGGGTATAGATACCGGCCGGAAGGCTGATGAAATGATCGAGGGACAGGCGGTTCACACCAGTGTTTACCCCCACTTGCTGCGAGCGAAGGAGTTTACCCTGCATATCAAAGAGGCGCAGGGTCACCTGCTGTGCTGCAGATACCGTAAGCAGGAGCTGAGAGCCGGAACGTACGGGATTACCCAGCACTTCCATCTTGCCGCTGCGGTAGAATCGGATCACCACTACAGCAGAATAGGTATAGGTGCCATCGGTATTCACCATTTTCAGGCGGTAATAGAAAATACCCTGGCTGAGATTATCCGCGATCTGGTCGTTGAACGCATAGGCTGCATTATCAATATACTTTGGTTGCAAACGGGTAACAGCAGTATAGCTGCCTCCGTCGATCTTGCGCTCCAGTTCATAATAGGCGATATTCTTTTCAGCGGTAGCGGTCCACTTCAGTTCGTTAACCGACTTTTTGTTTACCCCGTTGAATTCAAGAATATTAGCCGGCAGGGTACCATAGGTCGCCAGGTTCGAGATGAACATGCCTTTACCATGCGTGGCTGCCAGCAGGCGGTTATCGGCCGTGATCTGCAGGTCAAACACCATGGTGGCATCGGCGAGGCCGCCATTAAAGTCGAACCAGCGTTGTCCCTGGTTATTGCTCACGTAGATGCCCAGGTCACTGGCCACATATACGTTATTCCAGTTCGTCTTATCAAAAACGATGGCATTATAAGGTACATCCGGAAGGCCGGTACCGCGGTCAACCCAGGTGAGTCCGCCATTTCCCGTGAGATATACGTGTGAGGTTCCATAACCACCCAGCACCACCATCATACTGTCATCATTCGTAGGGCTGATCGCCATGTCCATCACAAATCGGTTCGGTAAACCTGTTGTGATGTTTGTAAAAGTCGCTCCGCCATCCGATGACCGGAAAAGAGTGGGATTACCCACAATATTGAGTGCATTATCGACACGCTGGGAAAACGGCGAAAGGGATACATAGAGCTTATTCGCTGTAAGCGGTGAAACAGCCAGGTTGATGCCGGTCTTGAATTTCGCCTCGATATAGGCTATGTTATTGGCAATTGTCCCGTTATTATTGGTCCATGCACCGCCACTGTTTGTGGATTTGTGCAGGTTATCGCTGGCTACATAAAGTGTGGCAGGCGTGGTCTTGCTAATACCGATGGGGGCCATAAAGCCCGTACGGTCATCGCCTACAAAAGCCCAGCTGGACAGCACAGTGGAAAATGCACCTGTAATTCCGGTAGTCGATTTCCGTAAGGTGCGGGCATCATTGGAAGCATATACGATATTGTCGTTGGTCGGATCGATCATAGCCGGGCCGCCATCACCACCAAACGGGTTGGACCAGGTTGAACCGTTATAAGCCCACATGCCGTTATCCTGCAAACCACCGATAAAGCGGTTGGCAGTAAGTGCAGACACCCCAACAGAACCATAAAACTGGGCAATATTCAACCCGCTGTTGATGGCTGAGAAGGTAGGTGTTGCATTACCCATATTGGTGGACTTATAAATTCCGCCATCTGAACAGATATAGGCAATGGCACTGTTACTGGGGTCAAACTTGATATCATGGAAGTCGGAGTGCATTGATCCTACTGCGGCTCTTGTTTGTGAGGAAACGGTATACTTGTAAAAGCTGACACCGCCCATGTAAATGATATTCGAGTTAGAAGGCAGGATAGCCGCTGTATTGGCAAACCAGAACTGGTACTGGCAATGGTGCGAGGAAGTAAGTGCTGACCAGTTGGATGCGCCGAAATCTGTTGACCGGAACAATTCGTTCTCACCGGCATCATCCCGGCCCATGGTAACATATACGGTATTCCCACTGAGATAAGCAAACCGGCTGAAGCCGCTGAAGCTGGTGGGAATACTGGCATGGACCACTTTGGTCCAGGTCGCTCCTCCATCTGTTGTCCGGTAAATGCCTTTGTCGGCATTCACCAGATTACCAACTGCTGCCATCATGATATTGGAGTTGGTGCTGTTGATCACCACATCCGATACGTAGGTCTTGTTCAGAACCGGGGTCAGGTTCCAGGTAGCTCCTGCGTCTGTTGACTTGAAAAGGCCATTCGTGGTACAGGCATATACGATATTGGCATTATTCGGATCAAACTTGATCATCAATATCCCGAAAAGGTTGCTGTAACTCTTGGAGAGCACCTGTGTCCAGGTAACACCGCCATCGGTACTGCGGATCAGGCCTACCCCATAAGTGCCACGGGCCTTCCATACATTGAAACCGATATTGGAGGTATCCACACGGTAAACTTCACCTGTTCCGGCCAGCAGGATGTTGGCATTGGAAGGATGAAACACGATAGTGGGAACACCCAGGATGGGAAGACCGGTCCGTACGGCAGACCAGGAAGTACCACCGTTAGTGGATTTCCAGATCCCGCCACTTGCGGAGCCGAGAAAGAGGTTATTGCCGTTCGATGGGCTGATGGCCACGGTAAGTACGCGGCCGATATTCAGGTTAGTTCCAACTTGCGACCAGGAACCGTAGTTGAGGTCAGCGCCTCCACTGGTTCCGGCTGCGCCGGATACCTGTTCCGGGTTACGCATGGCTTCGGCATGTTGCCAGGCCGCCATAAACCGGTCGTTAAGGAATTCATGTTCAGGGTAGGCTCTCGCCTGCCACATCATTTCCATTTGCCGGTCGGCACCGGTTTCCCGCTCCCGTTCTTCCTGCTCTTCCATTTCCTCATTCTCAAACAACTCCTGTTTTTCCTTCGACAGCAGGGTCAGGGCCAGGACCAGCGTGCACAGAAAGCCGGTCAGAAAAATAGTTTTTCTCAGATAGGTTAACATAGATAAAGGATATTAGGGACATCAAACAAATAGCCATGGTCATTACTGCCGGCTCACTTTTTCCTGGAACACTTTCTGCCCGTCCTGAACCAGTTCGGCCAGATAGTATCCTTTCGGCAGGTTACCCAGACCCTCCATGAGGAAACTGTTGGCTCCCGCCTTTGCTTTATAGAACCTGGATTGCAGCAGTTTTCCGGAATAGTCGAGGATCCGCAATTCCACATCACCTCCCTTGGCCAGTTGAACATCCACATTAAACGAGTTCACAAACGGGTTCGGGTGAATGAGACGGGTATTCATTGCTGACACCAGGTCTACTTTCCGTATGGTTGAATAAGTGATCTTTCCTTTTGTATCGGCCATTTGCAGGCGATAGTAAGAAGTACCGGCATAGGGCTGTTTATCCAATTGCGCATAATCCAGTTTCAGTCCGGCTGTATTCTTCGGATTTACAGTTGCAATAGATTCCCAGCTGATTCCGTTCACACTGCGCTGTATCTGGTAATCCTGCAGGTTTACTTCATCCGTAACTGTCCAGTTCAGCTGAACAGTGGAAGCAGAAACTGATTTCGCAGTAAAATCAACCAGGCGAACAGGAAGAACATCATCCACCAGCAGCAGGTAGTCTTCCACCTCACCATTGCTGTACCAGCCTGTGGAATTGGCTGCAGTCATGCCGTTGGCAGCAGCGGTCAGGCGGATGCGGGCATATATATTGGCCATTGAGGTACTGATCGGCGCATGTGCCCAGGTTAATGTTACATTCTGAAGGGAAGGATTATTGGGTACTGTAACGGTTACACCTTCGCCCGGATCAAATAATCCATTATTATCGAAATCGAGCCAGCCTCCCAGGGTGGCATTGGCACCGCTTTTATTCAACACCTGTACGATAATATTAAAGAATGACTGCGAGTGAGTGAAAATCGGTAACGGTCCGAGAATACCATCTTCATCCGAACCATCGGCTGTTGCACCGGCATTGAAGGATTTACTCCATTCGCGGTCGAATGTAGGGCCGAGGACAAGAGTGGAATCATATTCATGTGTAGCCGGAGCTAAGGGATTCGGGTCATACGAAGCAGGTGCATCCCCGAAATCGGATTTAGGCTTGAAGGGATCCGAAGCATCCCCGCTGAAACCCACCCAGTCTACACGTGCCGCACCGGTGATTTTGGTACGGGGGCCCAGAGTACCGGCATTATAGGTAGCAATGGAGTCGTATAACCAGTATAACTGTCCATCCCAGCGCAGGGCACTCTGGCGTCCGATAAGACCAGAGCCACCGGTTACATATGTATTCAGGATACTGTCGGTCTGCAGATCATAGTGGAAAAAGCCGGAATTGGAACCGCCATTACCACTGTTAAAGTCGTACAGGATACCATTATAGATATTGAAATCACCCCAGTCCTTCAGGATGGTACCGCCACCATTATCCGCAGGCAGTGCGAAAACCTGTGCAATACCGGTTGGTACGCCAGCGGTAAAACTGATCCGCCAGGTGATGGTTTCCCGATTCGAGTTACGGGCATTATTTGTACCCTCAATTCCAAAGTAGAGGCAGCTGTCATAAAAACAGGATCCTGCTGATTCCACACCCCGGTCGAAAGTAGGGATACCCAGGGTAGTGATGTCAGCAATTACTGTACTGATCGTTTCAGTATTAAAGTCATACTTCTTCAGGGTCTTGTTCGAAGAAGGTGTCCCTGTTGCGTCCTTTACAAAATAGAGGTTATGGTTGTGTACATCATAGCCCAATCCATTCACAAATGGAATGGAAACTGCGTCGCGGAACACATGCTTCGCCCTGCCGTTTCCGAGGTTGACCATTGAAACCGTATTGGAGTCGGGCGTTGCCAAGGTATAGGATGGCTGACCGGTAAAGGGTTTTGCCACATCATAATAACTGTTGGGGAAACTGCCGAATACACAGGCAGTGATATCGCTGAGCCAGAAGTCGCCGGCAGTACCGCTCATGGTAATGGTAACTGATTTAACCCCGTTAGCATTACCGGGAACGGTGATATTCAGACTGGCTGTATTCAGGTTGGGGTTTACTGCACCGGCAACTCCTGTGCCTACAGGAGCTATTCCACCGCTGCCAACAACCGTCGGATTCAGTCCCGATACCGGCACCATAGTTACATTAAGGTTTGCCCCTAATGGATCTTTAGCCTTTACAGTAGCAATTTGAGCACCATCAATATCATAGAGGCTGAACTTTACATTCATTACCGCAGTATCGAATGTGAGTGTAATAGCACCATTGCCGGAATAAGCGACATCCTGACCCACGCCAAAGGAGCCTGCTTCTCCGGTATGAGTCGCGTTCTCTCCATTCTTGGTAATTGTTGCTGCAGCGTTGATCCCGACCCGGTTCCGGCCGATGGCGAAATACTGGTTATCCCGCATGGAAGCACTTACAAAGCCGGCATAGTTACCCAATTGGGTCAGGTAATCCAGGTTATCCCAGTTCACCTTGGCATAGTTCCAGCCGGCTCCGCACTGTGCTTGCGCCTCCTGGGCACTAAAGAACAGTATAGTAGCTGTAAAGGCTGCCATTAAGGTTCTGGGAAAACGGTAAAAGGATGATAAACAAGGGGTAAAGATTCCTGTTTTCATAAATTTGGATTTGTCAGATTAAATAGGGTCGGGTCAAATATATAGGTTAACGCTTAGGGATACTAAATATTTTCCCTTTTTTCGATAAAGCGATGCTTTTATTCGATAAACAGTTTACAGCCGGAAATCTAATGGGTTAAAACAATAGAAATAAACACATACCCTTATCCGTAAAAACACGAAAAGGGCTGCGGAAAACTACGAAGCGCAGGAATTAGCGGAAAATGGATGCAGGAATACCTTTGTTGATGAGATAGGATGAATAACTCAACTCGATCCGGCCCTGGCTGTTCTGGGGAACAGTTTTCGAAGCAGGTTTTGAACTGCCCGATTCATAATCAAAGGCCAGACCCTTGGGCAATTTGTATTCTTTGGTATCGAAAATGAAGACGACTTTATCGGGCAGGCCCCAATCGGCAAATTTGCCATAGTCCAGCTCCATTTCATAAGTGCCATTCTGCCGGGTGGTAGTGGTGGCTTTCCGTATCAGGAGCTGTTTGGGGTCAATATACAAGGTGGAAACCACTACATCCGTCTGTTCATCCAGAGGCAATAATTTGATAATGGTAACAGCGGTATTTTTGAATATTGTTGTGCCGGCAGCCACGGCAGTAAAATTATTACCGATAAACAAACCATTCAGATTTACACTCATGCCCCCTTTTGGGGTAATGGTAATGCCATCCTGCTTGCGGATCCGGAACTGGTCGGGTTTCCGGTAATAGATCACCACACCTGATTCGGGCACCTTCATGAAACTCACATCGGTTTTCATGGTACCATTGGCCTGGTAATCGTTCACTTTGCCGAGTTTGGCTTTTACCTGCTGGGCCAGGGTCATGGCGTCCTGGGCAGAAAGCTGAAATGCGGCAATAAGCAAGGGCAGGAAGGCAAAAACTTTTTTCATATCTGATTCCGGTCACGCAAAGCTAGGATTTGTAGCCGGCATGTGCTCCTATTTTAACGTTTTACAGTTCAGAGGAAGTTGTCGGATTCACGGTAGGCCTTGATCAGGGCCAGTTCGCCGTCTTTCCCTGGACGGGAAATCCCGTGTTCCATCCCCAGAATGCCTTTGTATCCCTTGTTGTACAGGTGTTTGAAAATATTCTTATAGTTGATCTCTCCGGTTGTGGGCTCATTACGGCCGGGGTTATCTCCAATCTGTATATACCCGATCTCATCATAGCACCGGTCGATATTCTTATTAATGTCCCCTTCATTCCGCTGCATATGGTAAATATCGTAAAGGATCTTGCAGGCTGAACTGCCTACAGCTTTGCAGATCATATAGGTTTGGTGGGAATGCCGGAGGAAGAGGTCCGGATTGTCGCTCAGGGGTTCCAGCACCATGGTCAGTCCATTGGGTTCCAGAATGGCTGCCGCCTTTTTCAGTGCAGTGATCACATTGGCCAGCTGCATATCATAACTCAGGGATCGTTCGTAATTACCGGGCACAACGGTCATCCATTTTGCATTACAGCGTTTCGCTACTTCCACGGCAGTACGGCAGTCTTTTTCCATGCGGTCGATAAATTCCTGTTTGCCGGTAGTCAGGGAGGTTTTCCAGTGCCAGCTGTCGGAAGTGATCACAAACACGCCCATACGCATGCCCAGTTTGGCCAGGAGGTCGCCGATCTGCTGCTGTTCTGCAGCGCTGCGCTCCATCATGCCATTATCTTCTATGGCGCGGAAGCCCATATCGTAAGCAAACCGGATCTGGTCAAGGAAACTGGCACCAGCTGAATTCCGGAACATGCCATCGTGTGTGGCATAGCTCAGGTTAAAGGGCTTTTCCGCATTATTGGCAGTTGCACCATCAAAACTGCCGGATCTTGCCCAGGCCGTGCCGGAGACCAGTGCTCCTGCGGTGAGCAGGCTTTGCTGCATAAAGGATCTGCGTTTCATATGCATTCGTTATTCCTGCCAAGATAACAACATTCTTCCCAATCTGCTCTTTTTACGCAACCGTTTTAGCTATTTTTCCGGGCTGACCGGAATCGGCGGTCAACTCCGGTTTATTTCCTAATTTACTGCCCTCAAAAACAGCACCGTGGTATACCGGAAATTTCTCTTCATCACCCTACTGTTTCCGCTGTTTGGTGCAGCGCAGACAGACACAACGTTTCAGCCCTACGAAACAAAAGTGCCCGGCAGTACAGTAACCTTCAAAATGACCCCCATACCCGGAGGCAGCTTTAAATGGGGCAGCCCTGATTCAGAAGCCGGCCGCATGCAGGATGAAGGCCCGCAAAAAACAGTGACCCTCTCCCCTTTCTGGATGGGTGTGCATGAAGTGACTTACGACGAATTCCTTGTTTTCTTTAATGATGAAAACCTGGCCCGCAATAGTGATGCCGATGCCGTAACCCGGCCTACTCCACAATACATTGATCTCAGTTGGGGAATGGGTAAGCAGGGTGGATTCCCAATGAACAGCATGAGCCCCTATACGGCACTGATGTATTGCCGCTGGCTCTATAAAAATACCGGTGTGTTTTACCGCCTGCCCACAGAAGCTGAATGGGAATATGCCTGCCGGGCAGGCAGCACCACCGCCTATTATTTCGGCGATGATCCTAAGCAGCTGAAAGATTATGCCTGGTATGCTGATAACAGCAAAAAGAAATACCAGAAAGTGATGCAGAAAAAACCCAATGCCTGGGGACTGTATGATATGCTGGGCAATGTTGCCGAATGGACTCTCGACCAGTATGCCCCGGCCTATTATGAAACGCTTACTGCCGATGCGACCAATCCCACCAATTTCCCGGAAAACAAATTTCCCCGTAGTGTAAAAGGTGGTGGCTTTGCAGATCCGGCAGCAGGCCTGCGTGCTGCCGCCCGTGCCCATTCCGAAGCATCCTGGAACAGGCGGGATCCCCAGATCCCGAAAAGCAAGTGGTGGCTGACGGATGCCATGAGTGTGGGCTTCCGGATCGTACGTCCGCTGCAGCAGCCCTCCGCTGAAGAAATAGAAGCCTTTTATCAGAAATATTTAGGAAATTGATTACTCACTATTCACTACTCACTACTCACTACTCACTACTCACTTAAACAAACAGCCATATGAATAATCATCAAAACTCCCGCAGGGAATTCGTAAAACAAGGCACATTGCTGGCCGGCTCCATCGCTGCCGCCCCGCTGCTCTCCGGTGCCACCAACTATTTTTCCGGGTCCGATAATGTCATCAAAGTGGCCCTGATCGGCTGCGGCGGACGCGGCACCGGAGCTGCCATGCAGGCCCTGCTGAGCAAGCAGAATGTGAAGCTGATCGCCATGGCCGATGCGTTCCGCGACCGGATCGACAGTTGCCTGAAAAACCTGCTTGAGGAAGAAATAACAGAAGCCAATGGACAGAAAGGCACACTGAAAAGCCGTATTGATGTTCCGGAAGACCGCAAGTTTGTGGGATTTGACGCCTATCAAAAGGCCATAGCCCTTGCTGATGTAGTGATCCTTACCACGCCTCCGGGTTTCCGTCCCATCCATTTCGAAGAAGCCGTGAAGCAGAACAAGCATATATTCATGGAGAAACCAGTAGCCACAGATCCTGCCGGCATCCAGCGGGTACTGGCTGCTGCCGAAGTGGCCAAGCAGAAAAAGCTGAATGTGGTGGTGGGCTTGCAGCGCCATTACCAGAACAGTTACCGTGAACTGTATAAGCGAAAAGACCAGATCGGCGAACTGATCTCCGCCCAGGCCTGGTGGAACAACGATGGTGTGTGGGTGAACAAGCGCAAGCCCGGACAAACTGAAATGGAATACCAGATGCGCAATTGGTATTATTTTGTATGGCTCTGCGGCGACCATATCACTGAACAGCACATCCACAATATTGATGTAATCAACTGGTTCAAAGGAAGCTACCCGGTGAAAGCACAGGGCATGGGCGGCCGTGAAGTTCGTAAGGGAAAAGATTATGGCGAGATCTTTGACCACCATTATGTGGAATTCCACTATGCCGATGGCTTCATCCTCAACAGCCAATGCCGCCATATTCCCGGCACCATGAGTAAAGTGGACGAATTGCTGGTGGGCACGAAGGGAAAAATACAGTGCGGCGCTGCCAATATCGTTGACCACAAAGGCAAAGTGCTGTATCAGTACGACCGCAACAAGGAGAACAATCCGTACCAGACCGAGCACGACGAACTCTTTGCCGCTATTGCAAAAGGGGAATACAAGTTTGCCGACGCAGAGAATGGGGCTAAGAGCACCATGACTTCAATACTCGGACGCATGGCTACATACAGCGGACAGGTTATTGAATGGGATAAAGCCATCAACAGTGGCATTGATATCCATCCGAAAACCTACGACTGGAATGCGGAAATGCCTGTACTTCCCGATGCCGATGGCCTTTACAAGATTCCGGTACCTGGAGTCACCCGCTACAAAATTTAACTGGTTTCAACACATAAAAAAACCTTTCGTAATTCCGGAAGGTTTTTTTATGTGTTCAGGACAGTACATCCTTCCTGTTAAATATGAAGATACTCAACCCCACAAATGTAAAAATATGAAAGAGCAGATAGGCCACTGAGCGCAGGATCCCGGCATAATCCACGGGATTATAAAAAAACCCTTTCCATCCCAGCATATGCGAAGTGAACAGGAAGGGTTTGATCGCCGTGAACAACGGCAGGTCCATGGTGGTCAGTATGGTACATACAATTACTATGCTCATGGTGCTCATGATGGGGCCAATCGAATTTTCTGCAAAAATGGACAGGAAAAAAGAAAGGGCGGAAACCGTAATCATGGCCACAGCCGCAAAACCAAATGCAGCAACATAGCGCCAGAGCACATCCGAACTCCGGAAGATAAAGATCTCATCGCTTTTAAACACAATCAGGTCTCCGGTGCCAAATACCAGCATTGAAATGCCCAATGAGAGAAAAGCCATCCAGAGGAGCAGCAGGAGTGTATAAGCGGTCGCCGCCATGAATTTACCCAGCAACAATTTGGTACGGCTTACGGGCTTGCTGATCAGCAGCCGCAACGTACCCATATTGGCTTCTCCGGCCACCATATCGCCACCTACCAGGGCAATCAGTAAAGGCACATGGATCAGCAATGTAGTCAGTATCAGGTAACAGATAAAGTACCCGTGCAGCACTTTGCCATCCACCTGGAAACTGTCATCAATACTCTGCAGCATGAACTGCAGGTACGTATTGCCATCCAGATATAACGCAAGCTGGATCAATGCGACAATTACAGTGATGGCCCCAAATGAAATATAGGTGCGTGGCTTCTTGAATATCTTGAACAGTTCAATTTGTAAAATGGTCCACATGCTGATTGGCGCTGGTTAGGGTGAGGAAATAGTCTTCAAGCGAGTGGCGGGGCTTTACCGCCATGATGCGGGCATTCCAGCGCAGCAAATCTTCAGTCAGCGATGGAACAGCATTTTTATCCAGCTGAAAGATAAAGGAGGACTCCCGGGATTCTTTCAGGAAGGCGGCCCAGGAAGAAGCCCGTACGGCCTCTTGCAATTCACTGAAATTGGCCAGTTCCACTTCCACCAGCATTTTGGTGGGGTCAAAAAGTTCTTTAACAGAGCCTTCCACTACTTTGCGGCCTTTATCAATGATCAGCATACGATCGGCTATCAGTTCAATTTCACTGAGCAGATGCGAGGATACCAGGATCGTTTTGCCGCTGTGCCGGCTCAGGTGGAGGATCAGGTTGCGTACGTCGGCAATACCCTGCGGATCGAGTCCGTTTGTGGGCTCATCCAGGATGATAAACCCGGGATCATGCACCAATGCCACAGCAATGCCCAGCCGTTGTTTCATACCCTGCGAAAAGGTCTTCACTTTACTGTCGGCCCGTTCTTTCAATCCCACCATATCGAGATGGCGGAGCAGTGTTTCCCGGTTAAAGCGCAGTCCGCTCATCCGGGCAAACAGGGAAAGGCATTCGATGGCCGACAGGTATTTATAGAGGTCGGGGCGTTCAATCACGGCTCCCACCTGCCGGAGGATCTCCTGACGGTGCTGATGCAATTCTTTTCCGAAAATACGGATGCTTCCCCCCGAAGGCTGAACCAGGGTCAGCAGCATCCGGATGGTTGTGGATTTTCCCGCGCCATTCTGCCCTAAAAAACCATATACTTCTCCGGGGTTAACGGTAAAAGAGAGGTTGTCGACGGCTTTGAGTCCGGGGTAAGATTTAGACAGGTTTTCGACCTGTAAAACAGGGTTCATACGGCAAAACAACAGCAAATTCCTGAGTTCTGTTGCAGAAAGCCTTAAAAATCCGCTTTTTAAGTGCCTGTTCACAAATTTTACGGAAAATCAGCGCACGTATTGCATTTCAGGAAAGCGGGTATTACTTTTACCCCCGTGGCGCCTGCCACATAACCCGGCTTCCGGGCTCCCAATTTCCTCAAATCGTAGTTGATACCCTTTCCTGCCGATCCAATTCCTAGGTGCAGCCTGCCTTATCGTAACCTTTTCAAATCGTATTGGTTTCCTCATCCTCTGAAATGCTGGTGGATACCTCCCGCCAGATGCTTATTCGTCACTTCTGAAACCTACAAAATGAGAAAGCAGGCATTGCTTATTGTGCTCCTTACCGTTGCAGCGTTTACCGGCGTCAAGGCGCAACTGGTACAAAAATTCAACAGTAGCCCGGGAATCGCCCTCAATCAGATCAAAGCAACCTTACAAGACCAGTGCTGGGGTTTTCCGAATCTGGATATCAATTCGGGCTGGACACCATCCATAGAAGGTGATGGTGCCTTAGTAACCACAACCGGAGCGCTGACCAAGACCGGTACCGGATTCTATACCCCTGTACTCCGAATAGATGGATCCATCAGTATCAGTTTTAAATACAAATTCAGCCAGGCCCAGGCTTCAACAGAACGCCGCTGGCTCAAAATAATGCTGGTCAATGCCAATAATGAGCCGGTAATGCAGCTCGACAGCCTCGAATTACGGAATGGATCTGCCAGTACCGCCAGTTTCACTAAAGACTATACGATGACCGGCAACTGGTCGGCCCGGCTATTTATAACTGTACAAGGTAGTAACAGTACTATACGCTGTGCCCTGGACGAATTCAGCACCAGCGCGTCTCTCTATTATTCCGGAGGCTGCAATCATGCTCCGGTAGCCAATAACGACCAGTTTAACGGCAATCCGAACCGCACTGCCACAGGTTTGCTCAGCAGGAACGATACAGAGCCTGATGGTGAGGAATTCAACAGTTACCTGATCACAGGTTCGCCCGACGGAAAAGTAACCCTGAATGCCGATCACAGTTTCAGTTTTGTTCCCAATCCAGGATTCAGTGGTAACAGCATATCCTTTACCTACCAGATCTGCGACAAAAGCCCCTCTCCGCTTTGTTCAGAGCCTGCCACTGTTACTGTGGTATTCCCTTCCACTTCCAGCCTGCCGGTGAGCCTGGTTGATTTCACCGGAATTTATAATGGCAAGGGAAATGTTCAGCTCAACTGGACAACCAATTTTGAACAGGGCAGCCACCACTTTGATATTGAACGGAGCTTTGATGGTTCGAAATGGGAAACTGTTGGTACGGTCAAGGCACAAGGCACCAGTGGCGTAAAGCATGACTATAATTTCATAGACGATGTAGGCAAGAATACCGCCAACCGCAAGGACCTTTTCTACCGGTTGAAACTGGCCGATAATGATAACCGTACTGCATTGAGCCGGATCCTGGTGGTGCGGGTTTACAATACGCAGACCACTAAAATGATCAGTGTGGCACCGAATCCTGCCAAGAATGATATCCTCACCACCCTGCAGCTGAATGAACAGGCGGTAGTGGTTGTAAAGGTGATCACCAGCAGCGGCAGTGAGGTAATGCGCAAAACTGTAAAACTGGGCTCCGGTACCAACAGCATCCTGATGGATGGCACTTCCCGCCTGACTCCCGGAATGTATATGCTCGAAGTGATTGTAAACAATAATGAACGACTCCTGGTCAAGCTGATCAAGGAATAACGATAGTGTTTCAGAGGTAAGTTCCCTGGCAGCTGTAAGAGGCTGCCGGGGATTTTTTATGTAAACGGACTGCTATTTTGTACCCAGATAGGATTGCAGGTCCTTTACATATTGCTCAAAAGCATTCACGCCAACGGGGGTGATTTTACAGATGGTCTGTGGGTAATTGTCTTTGAACTGTTTCAGCACATCAATATAGCCTGCTTCTTTCAGCTTATTGATCTGGACACTGAGATTGCCAGCCGTCGCGTTAGTCTTCTCCTTTATATAGGTAAACTCGGCCTCTTTCACTCCGATGAGGAGGGAAACCACTGCCAGCCGGAGCTGCGAATGCAATATCGGGTCGAGATCCTTGAACATAATCAAATGTATCAGGCCTGCTGCTTTTTATAATGCCGCCGGAGAAGGTAACCCGGAACGATCCAGGCGATCACCACTGCGGCAGCCACCAGTAATACCACATACTTTTCCGGCATATACATGCTCACTAACGCCAGTATCCAGCAGATCACTCCACCTGTACGAAGCGGCTTGAAATTGAGAATGGCGCCACTCAGGAAAGTAGGCACTCCATAAAGCGCCAGCAAAACCGGAAGGTACATGAACTGGGCATCAAACTTAAACTGAGCAGAAAAACCGGAAATCACAAACGACAGTACAAACATAGTAGCCACGAATGCTGTCCAGACATACTTGAGCACAGTGTCGGTATAGGTTTTCACCTTGGCTTGTTTACGCTTCTTGAATATATAATACATCTGGTAGAAAAAAGCCAGCCAGGTCAGTCCCCATACCGCATAATACTGTTCCACCTTCAGCCATTCCTTCAGTATAAACTGCAGCAGGCAGCAAACCAGGATCACATATCCCCAGAGCAGGTATAAATGACCGTTTTCGCTGAACTGGTTACGGGCTTTCTGGATCATCTCCTGGATGATCTGCAGGCTTTCGGCACCGGTGATGGGTTCGTTGTTCATGAATGGAAAGGTTATACTTGCAAATATAAAAGGGCCGGCAGCCCCGCGGCCGCCGACTAATCCACATTATTTCAACTGTGAAAGGAAATAGTATACCTGATTCTTACCCCAGTTGGGATGTAATGCCGAAGCAGGCTTATAGGTTTCAAACTGCTTCAGGGCTTCTTCAAACAGGGCTTTGGCTTCTGTTTTACTTCCTCCGAACTGTTCTGGTGTATAAAACTTATCCTGTGCTTCCAGAATCGTGATGCGTGGATTACCGGCTTCCAGGGCTTTGGCTTTGGCCAGTGCTTCAGCACCGAGGGGGCCCTGCGATTGCCAGCGCGTCATGGGATCAGCCAGCATCCGCAGATTGGCGATCATTTTCCGCACACAATAGATATCGGCATTGGGTCCGCCTGCCAGTGTTTCGGCTTTGTTCAACAGTGTTTCTGCTTTATCGGCCAGCGGATCAGTCTTGTCCGCAAAACCACCCTGCTGACCGCCACTCAGCATTAATCCCTGCATCACATTGCCATAGGCTGCATAGTAATACGGCAGCCACTGTGATTGCTCCGCATCTGCAATACGCTGGAAGGCACTGGACAGGTCAAGCCAACCTGCATCGGTTCTTGTGGTATCCATGGCAGCAATATTAGCCTGCATGGCTTTCTGGTAACGTTCACTTTGGGCAAATACTCCGGTGGCGAGCACCAGAACCAATACGGAAAGGAAGGTCTTTTTCATAAAAAAACTGTTTAATGGTGTTATGGTTTGTTATTTAAATTATTAAAGTCCGTTATTGATCACTTCGTCACTCCGGTCAACCCCGAAGCTCAGGAATACACCCAGGAAAACAAACATCCGGGATGTGGGCCCGACAACCTGTTTGCGCAGGCCGTCATAGCTGTACTGGTAATTGTAGACCTGTTTCAGGTTTAATATATTATTCACCTGGAGCACATATACATCATACACTTTGCGGTTCTTGCGGCCCAGGAACGGCAGGTAGTTAATGGAAAAACTGACATTGTGGTAGTCGGGAGTTTTCCCCCGGTCGCGGAATTTATTCTCGGTACCGTCAAAATAGATATTGTAATACGGCCGTCCGCTGGCATAATTATACGATCCGTTGAGATTCATCTTCCAGGCACTGACAAATTTTTTCACAATGAGTGAAGCCGTATGCTTCGCTGCAAAAGACGGGCTGATGGCGTAAGGGAAATTCAGGAAATCCCGTTTGGTATCCAGATACGAATAGGATATCCAGTAATCCACGTTCCTGATATGCTGCTTATCCCTCCAGAAAAATTCAATTCCCCTGGCATCGCCATAACCACTGTTGCTGACTGCAGTCTCCCGGCCGTTCACAATAGTTGTTTTGACCAGATCCCTGTATTTCTTATAAAAGACTTCAGTCCTGAAAGTGACTTTACCCGTTGTTTTCATGTACTGGGCTATATAATGGGTAGCATTGGAGAAGAGCAGGTCTGCACCCGAAGGCAGGTAACGGCGTTCGGGAGTCTGGTAAAACACACCATAGGCAACAGATGCCTGTTCCTGCTTATTGAACTTATAGGCCAGCGATAAGCGGGGTGCAAAATTCGTTTTATCCAGCAATGCAGAATGTTCGATGCGGCCACCTGCTTTGAATGCCACCGCATTGGTGATATACACATCCGCTTCTGCAAAACCGGAGAGCAGTCGTTCGTTCACATCAAACGGATATTGCTGGTTATTGTATGCGGTATAAGTACTCGCTTCCTTGCTGTAATTGTATTCGCTGCCGAAACGGATGGCAGAAAGCCCTTTGAGCTTGCGTTCGAGTACCAGTTTGCCGTTTACAAAGGCCGACTTGTTCAATAACCCGAATTTCTTGAACTCCAGTCCACTGACCAGTTCTTCCTGGTGCTGGCTGTTCTCCAGCGTGCTGCTGATCCGGTCTTTATTGAAGGAGAAGGAGAACCCACTCTGGATCTTCCATTTCTTCCCCAGGTTGTCTTTCCAGGAAAAATTATGGTAGGTGTTCTCATTGGAAAGGCCGAAGCGGTCGAGATAGCCGGGCGCATCCAGGCTGGGTGCCGTAAAAGAGAGCCGGCTTTTATTGAGATACCCGTAATATTTCAGGAACCCTTTTTTGGAAGTGCGGATCCGGAAATTGGCATCGCCTGTATAATACTCGGGGGCATGGGAATAGTCCTGCTGCTGTTTGAAGATGGCAAATGCCGGGGCCAGATTGGTATATCCGGCATTGATGCCCCAGGAACTGTTCTTATCCTTTGCCAGTTGCTGAAATCCGGCATTCAGCCCAATTACCGACACGCCGGCACTGGCTGTACTCTGTTCGGGCAGGTCTATCGATTCCAGTATCAATGCCGAACTCATGCCCTGTCCGTACAAGGCAGAGTATCCCCCGGTGCTGAATACAGTACCTTTAAATATAAAAGGTGAAAAGCGGCTGAAGGAAGCAATATTGGGTACACTGCTGAAGAAGAAATTATTGACCAGGGTACCGTCAATAAAGGTCTTGGTTTCTCCCGCTGTACCTCCACGGACAAAGAGGCCTTCACTTTCCCCTACCTGTTGGGCGCCCGGAAGCGTTTTCAATGCCCCGGTCACATCCCCATTGGCACTGGCAGTGGTCACCACATCCAGTGGGGTGAGGATGGCTGCCGACCGCTTGCGGTCACTGGCTTCAAAACTTCCCACCGAGATCTCCACCGCAGCCAGCTCGTTGGGTTCTTCCCGCATCACGACCTGCTGGGTCAGGGTACCACCATTCAGCTGGATCTTCAATTCCTGCAGTTTATATCCGATCGATGTGACCAGCAAAACCTGCTCTCCTTTCTCCGTAGTACGGAAGCGGAAATTCCCTGCCGAATCTGTAGTGGCCCCGTCATAACTGTTTTTAATTGCCACACTGGCGCCTGCCATGGGCTTATTTCTGCTGTCTTTTACGGTACCGGTTACTACCGTTTGTGCCTGTACAAAGGCAATAGACAAGAAGAAAGCGGATAAGGTTAAACCGAAGCGCATTGTTGTAAATTTATCTCAAACATAAACCAGTTTATTTTATAAACCAAATTATTTATTTAAAAAAATAGGCCTTCCCTTTCGGGAAGGCCTGTCGATTATCGGGGCTGGTTTTTACTTTGCTTTTACAAAACGTTGAATAGCAGATTCTTCTGAGGTCGCGGCCTTAATCAGGTAGGCGCCCACGGGAAGATTGGACAGGTCAACGGTCTCGGTCTGGCTGGCAGTTGCCCTGTTAAAGCTCTTCATTACCTGACCGGTAGTGCTGAACAAGGTATATTGTACAGGTTTGCCTTGCCAGTTTTCAGGTATGGTAACCCGAAGTTCATTTATGGCAGGGTTGGGATAGAGCTGGAGGGCGATATTCAGGTTGGCATCCCCCAGGCGGATGATCCGGGTTTCTGAATACTTATACTTGCCATCGGCATCCACCATTTTCAGGCGGTAATACAGAACACCCTTGCTTACAGGAACCGCTGCATCCGTATAATTGTATTTGGCTTCACCCTTGGCAGTTCCGGTTGCGAATACATAGATCAGGTCTTTAAATTCCTGGCCATTGGTACTGCGCTCCACGATATAATGGCTGAGGTTATCTTCCAGCAATGAAGTCCAGCTCAGTTTCGGCTTCTTCTGTTCCAGGGTGGCATTAAATCCTTTGAGGGTTACCGGCAGACCCAGTTCACTGGGAGTCTGGTAAACAAATGATTTAAACCAGAGGGAGTACATGCGGTCGGCAGCTCCGCTTACACCAGTGCTGCGGGCACCGGTACGGATCCTGAAACTGTTGGTCGCCAGGTAATTGGCTGTAGCCATAACCTTAGTTGCCCCGGTATCGATATTGTTATAATTGGTAACAGGTCCGAGAAAAAGTGTACCCACAGCTGTAGGAACAGTGTTGATATTTTCCATAATGCTGCTGTAGCCCAGTTGGGTATTGGCTTCCAGAGAATAGGTACTGAGTCCGTACATGCCTACATATTCCCTGATCTTGTCGCCATTACCATCAATATCCAGTGCGGTCAGTGAAAAGGTAGGCACTGTAACGGTGGTATTCGTACCAGTCATTACAAAAGTGACCTGGAATTCCATCCACCAGTCGCTGTTACCGGAAGGCGCCTGATTGTTCTGGCCATAAGTAACCTGAGGCTGAAAGGCCTTGCTGAAACCAGCACTGGTGAGGTCAATTGACAAGAGGCGCACTTGCGCACTGGAGCGCCCATTGATTTTAACCAGGGCATCCACTCCATTGGTTACGAGCGGGAAACGGTAAACGGTATTGTCTGCACCGGGGTTACCGCTTTCCACCGATACATTTGCGAACGAGAGTCCCTGCCCGTGCGAACGGGGAATCAGGGCGAGCAGGGCGAAGCCCAGCATGACGGCTTTAAGTGTTTTCGCCGTTCCAGGGTAAGATTTCCATTTCATAAAAAAACATTTAGGTTTCAGAATAAATAAGCACGGTTTAACCCGGGAACATTGGATCGTGGTTCAGTGAAAATTTCAAACACAGTTATTCAAGAGTTTTAAAAAGGCCCCGTCTGTAGAAACAGACGGGGGGTTGTTGATCGTACCCTTTAAAATAAACTCTTGGGTCCCTCGGGCTTTCCCGAGGGAAAATATGGTTATGGCAGTGCCATTAAGAACTATTGGTTGTATAGCCCTTCATGGGTGATTGGAATCGCGGATTCCGGCAGGAAGATGGATCTGTGGTCCGTTCAACAGGTTTAAAAAGGTCCCAGTCTGTAGAAACAGACCGGGAGTTGTTGATCGTACCCTTTAAAATAAAACGGTCAATTATGTTTATGGCAGTGCCATTAAGAACTATTGGTTGTATAGCCCTTCATGGGTGATTGGAATCGCGGATTCCGGCAGGAAGATGGATCATTGATACAATCAACAGGTTTAAAAAGGTCCCAGTCTGTAGAAACAGACCGGGAGTTGTTGATCGTACCCTTTAAAATAAACTCTTGGGTCCCTCGGGCTTTCCCGAGGGAAAATATTGTTATGGCAGTGCCATTAAGAACTATTGGTTGAATAGTGCTTCACGGGAGGCTGGAACCGGTGATTCGGCCAGGAATTTGGATCGGTGTCAGGGAGTTTCAAAAAACCCATCACGTAGAAACGCAACGGCTGTTTAGTACCCTTTGTGAAATCTCTTTGTACCTGTCTGGTACATATTATAAAGGCTGTGCCTTATAATCGCTTCCGATTAATCAAAGGAGGAGGTTAAGGCGGGATTCGGAGGAATTTGGATCGGAAGGCTAAGGTTTCGGGAGGAAAGGTCCCTCCGGTATTACCCGGAGGACCTATGGTTCGTACCCTGTTCTATTCAGTTGACCTGCAGGTTATTTGCCCTTTACGATACGCTGCACGGCAGATTCATTTCCGCTTACAGCTTTTACGATATAGAGTCCTGCATGGAGTTCATTCACATTTACAGTTTCCGTCTGGCTGGCCTGGATGGCACTCACCTGCTTTACTACCTGTCCGTTTGCATTGTACAGGGTAAAGCTGACCGGCTGGTTCTGCCATTTCATCGGCAGGGTGATCCGCAGTTCACTGCTTACCGGATTGGGGTAAGTGGAGATGCCAGTACCAGTGGTTTCCTCGGCACCCATACGGATCAGGCGTACCTGGGAGTTCTGGAAGCGTCCGGCCATATCCACCATTTTAAGGCGGTAATAGATCACTCCTTTCACACCGGTTGCTTTGGGATCAGAGAACGTATATTGTTTTTTAACGCTGGTATTTCCTTCAGCCACCACCATGGCAATCTGGTCGTAATCGGTACCATTGGTACTGCGTTCCACAATAAAGTGACTCAGTTCCTTTTCCATTCCGGTAACCCAGTTCAGGTTCACGCTCTTGTTATTCAATGTGGCGTCGAAGCTGAACAGTACCAACGGCAACTGGAACTGTACACTTGAATTATAAGAGAATGATTTGAACCAGAATGAGTACATCCTGTTGGCACCACTGTTTGCTCCGGTGCTATGCCCACCGATACGCATTTTGAACGTGCCGGCAGATTTATAATTATTGGTAACCATGACCGATGTGGCATTGGTATCAATATTCGCATAATTCGTCACGGGGCCATCGAACTTGCGGCCTACAGAAACGGGGAGGCCATTCAATACTTCATTCAGCACAGATACATTCAGCACAGAATTACTTTCAAGTGAAAAAGATTTCTGTCCATAAAAGGAAACCCATTCGTTGAGCTTGTCACCGTTGCCATCAATATCCAATGCGGTAAGGGTGAAAGAGTCTACACTGATCCGGGTATTGGTACCACCGGCAACAAAGACAAAGCTGAATTCCATCCACCAGTCGGAAGTGCCGTCGGGAGTAGCACCACCATTAAAGTTCACCTGGGGCTGGAAGGCTTTATTATGACCGGTAGTCACCATATCGATATCCGTAAGGGTGACTTTATCGGAAGAACGGGCGGAAATGGTTACCAGTGCATCCACAGGGTTTGTTCCTGCTTTCACACCACTGAAACGGTACACTGCACCATTGGTTCCGGGGGCACCAGCTTCAATAGCAGGGTTTTTGAAAACCAGTTCCTGGGCGTCAGAGAAAAAATAAGTGAGTAAAAGAACCAGCAGCAGTAACAGCTGACGGGTTTTCCCATTGTAAGTATGGGGTATAGTTATAGCTTGGGGGCACAGGTACGTGTTCATTGCGATCATTTTTAAAGGGACAGATACGGTACTTGGCGGCCCATAGGAATGGAGAACGGAAACTACAGTGTTTCGAAGGTATTGGAGGATTGGGGGGAGGAAGATTGGATACCGGGTATAAACGCCCGGAACGTTTGCGGATAACCCGCTTTGATTGATGACGTAAAGATTGCTTCTGTTTTTTGAATTTGCAAGTCCCCGACCCTTATTTTTTTTTACTTAGTTCCCTAAATGGCTGTTCCTCAATAAAGTTGCAGAATCACCCTGCAACAAAAAGCCCCCCGGGGATCCGGGGGGCTGACCGCTTTCGCGGGGTTTCCTTAATCACTATTAAATTTTACTGATGCGGAGTTGTTCAGTGGTGCCATCGGCCAGCTCAACCCGGATAAAATAGACACCTTTAGGCATGTCAATGATATCATAGAAGGGCTCGCCTTTTTTCCAGTTGCGCAATACATTACCGCTTTCATTCATCAGTTTCACATCTTTCACCTGGCTCACATTCACATTATTCAGGTAGAAACGGTTGGAAGTCGGTACCGGGTACACACTGATCTTTGTGGCGCCTTTATCGGCATACACGGTCTTCACCTGTGAGTACACAAAGCGGCCGTCTTCATCCACTTCTTTTACGCGGTAGAATACCTGCAGCACAATATAATCACGGTCCGTAGCCTCATAACGTGTTGCTGTAGAACGGTTGGTGGCAGGGATACGATAAGGCAGTGTGGCCCAGTTGGTTCCGTTGATACTGCGTTCCACTTCAAAATATTTCACATTGTTTTCCTGCTCGGTGCTCCATTCCACTTTAACGGTCTTGCCGTTACGTACAGCAGATACATTCCCCCAAAGTACCGGCAGCGACGCTGCAAAAGTTACAGCGGCAGAATTGGGACTGGTAGTACCGTTAACCGAGAATGTAATGTTTGCAGTACCGGCCGTATTGGAACTGGTCAGCACCACAGTATAGGTTCCGTCATTATTATCTGTAACAGTCCCGACTGTACCATTTGATGTATACACCAGTACTACACCTCCACTGGATGTAAGGTTGTTTCCGGATCCGTCTTTGAGGCGGATCGTAATTGTGGTAGTGCTGCTACCGTTTGCGGTAATTGTTGTCTGTGCAGCTGTAATAGTAGACTGCGTAACATTCGCCACAATGGGAACATAGCCGCAGATATCAATCAAGGGTGTACCGGAGCAGTTGAATGAACTGATATTGGTGTCTGTTGCATCATTATCGCCCATACTGCCGGCCTTTTTATGGCCTACATAACAGAACCTGGAACTGCCTTCTTTGATATACACAAGGGTATGCCCACCCAATTCAGTGGATACCGCTTTATCTGTACCGGAGGTGAATCCACCAGGAAAACCAGGATCATAGGTGGTTCCGTCGGTTACACGCCCCAACATAAGTCCACCGTTCTCCCCCCAGGTATACAGGTCACCGGTTGTGGTGATTGCTGCAACACCGGGAAAAGACCCGTCATGCTCCTGCACAGAGATATAATTGATATTGGTGAAATTGTCGTTCGCCGCACTGCTCCGTTTTACATTTACCCAGCCCTGACGCTCTGTTGTGGTGAAATCACCACACTGCTTACGGGTATTATCACCCATAGCATACAAAGTGCCTGAACGGCTGAGCAGGTAATAGGTGTTTTTTGTGGAAGCGGATCCATTCACACCACCGGTAACGCCGATCATGGAAGGAAGATTCGATGCAGTGAATTCAGCAGGCAATGTCATTCTTGCGGCATACGACCTGCTTGCAGAAGCTGTACTGTTTCCGAGATAGGTACTGGCTCCCCAGGTATATACTTCACCTGCAGAAGTCAGTGCCATAAATGCACTGTAACTGGCCCCACTGGCCTGAACACGCAGCTGTGTCACTCCCGTTAGGTCCGTAGAAGCATCTTTCTTTACTTTATGCCAGGTAGTGGAACTCAACGCACTGTTATCACCCTGAAGCGCCGCACTTGACTGGGTAAGCACCCAAACAGTACCGGTATTAGTCAGAATAGCAAGAGTCTGGTATGTAGCTACAAAAGCTGTAACATCTGCCGGAGCTACACCTGAAGGAAGACGCGTCGTAGCATCGCCTCCGGTCACCGCTCCGATTTTCTGGAAAGTTGTAGAAGTAGTCAGTGATGTGGGGATCACATAACCTCTGGCGCCCCAGGCGAAAATGCCCGCTGAGGTCAGCAGGAAAAACTGCTCTTTACTGCCTCCACCCTTTCCGCCAATGGTCGCCTTCAGTGGTGTACCGGACAACGCAGGGAAATTCGTCACATTTATACTAAGTGGTGTAAGCACATCAGCTGTGCCGTCATTACCAATATCCTGGCCCCAAACAGCGAAAGAGCCATCGCTTTTCATGGCAATGGATTCGTGATAGCCACTCACGATCTTGTCGTATTTCTCATTGACATTACACTGCGCCGAAACGCTCAGTGTCCTGCCGAGAAACAGTACCGTGAGGAGGAAAAGGAATTTTGTAAACAGTTTCATGTGTAACGGGTTTAAGGGTGTACTATAATAGCAGCCTGACCATTGATCAGCCTGAAAAAACCAGAAAAGTTCGGGAAAGATGATGTGCAGAGAAGGGAGTGTACATGTTCATTTCACAGAACAGGATTTTAACTTCCGTTTTCTACAGGTTTGGATCTTTTCCGGAGCTTAACTCGAATAATAGACGTTAAATCTACTCCGCTTCGTATATAAAGTCCAGTGAGTTCTGTTGATATAGATCAGTTGGAAGCCTCTTTTTTTAGGTTTTAAATAGATACCTGTAGACGTACTTATCAGTTTACACGAAACACCTATAAGCGAAAATCCCCCCTCTCCAACTATGTTGGGGAGGGGGGATAGTATACATTTTACTGTAATCCGCTTATCAGGCTTTGTACTGGGGGATCAGGCCGTTGGCCAGTTCCACCATTTTCTTGATGCCGTCTTCGGGCAGGTTACCTTTCTTGAATTCATTCATGACATCCGGAAGCTTCTGTTCCATTTCCATCAGGAAATGCTCTTCAAATTCCTTCACACGCTTCACGGCTACATCACGCAGCAGGCCCTGTGTACCCAGGTAGATGATCGCAACTTGCTTTTCTACAGCAAAAGGAGCGAACTGGGCCTGTTTCAGGATCTCCACGTTACGGGAACCTTTATCCAGTACCAGTTTGGTAGCTGCATCGAGGTCACCACCGAATTTAGAGAACGCTTCCATTTCACGGTAGAGGGCCTGGTCGAGTTTCAGGGTACCGGCCACCTTCTTCATGGATTTGATCTGGGCGTTACCACCTACACGGCTTACGGAGATACCTACGTTGATCGCCGGGCGGATACCTGCGTTGAACAGGTTACCCTCGAGGAAGATCTGTCCGTCGGTGATCGAGATCACGTTGGTAGGGATATAGGCCGATACGTCACCTGCCTGAGTTTCAATGATGGGCAGCGCGGTAAGCGAGCCACCACCTTTCACCAGGTGCTTGATCGAATCGGGAAGATCGTTCATGTTCTTGGCCACGCTGTCGTCACCAATTACCTTGGCGGCACGCTCCAGCAAACGGCTGTGCAGGTAGAATACGTCACCGGGATAGGCTTCGCGGCCGGGCGGACGACGCAGCAGCAGGGATACTTCACGGTAGGCTACGGCCTGCTTGGAGAGGTCATCATAGATGATCAGGGCAGGACGTCCGGTATCCCGGAAGAACTCACCGATAGCAGCACCGGCGAAGGGAGCGTAGAACTGCAGCGGGGCGGGGTCGGAAGCAGAAGCGGCTACGATGGTGGTATACGCCATGGCGCCAGCATCTTCAAGAGTTTTCATCACACCGGCGATGGTGGATGATTTCTGTCCGATCGCTACATAGATACAATATACAGGCTTGCCTGCTTTGAAGAATTCTTTCTGGTTGATGATGGTATCCACCGCAATCGCCGTTTTACCGGTCTGGCGGTCGCCGATGATCAACTCACGCTGTCCACGACCAATGGGGATCATGGCGTCAATGGCCTTGATACCAGTTTGGAGGGGTTCTTTTACCGGCTCACGGAAGATTACACCGGGGGCTTTGCGCTCCAGGGGCATCTCGTATTTTTCGCCGGCCAGGGGACCTTTACCGTCAATGGGTTCACCGAGAGTGTTTACCACGCGGCCGAGCATACCTTCACCAACATTGATAGAGGCGATCTTTCCGGTACGGCGTACTTTGGCGCCTTCCTTGATATCTCCGCTTTCACCCATGAGTACCACACCCACGTTGTCTTCTTCCAGGTTAAGGGCGATGGCTTTTACACCATTTTCAAACTCTACGAGTTCCCCGCTTCGTACATTATTCAGTCCGTATACGCGGGCGATACCGTCACCCACCTGCAGTACCGTACCTACTTCTTCGAGGTCGGCAGCTGCGTTGAAGTTGCTGAGCTGCTGGCGTAATATCGCCGATATCTCATCGGGTTTAATTTCTACCATGGTCTTATGTTTATAACGTTAGTTGAATGTTTGACTTTTCCCGGAGGAAAAGGGATTACCGGATCTTGTATACAAAATCATTATTCAGGAACTGGCTGCGGATCTTGGCCAGGTCGTAGGAAATGCTCGCATCAACGAGGGTATTGCCCAGTTCCAGCTGGAAACCGCCGATCAGCGATTCATCTACAGTAGTCGCCAATTCCACTTGTTTGCCCGGAACATGATCCTTCACTTTGGCAGTAATGGCTGTTTTCACATCCTCACTCACCGGTACCGCAGTAGTCAGTTTTGCAGTGAAGATGCCTTTCTGCTCCTTGTACTGGGCGATGAATGCGTCGATGATCTCGGGCAGGAAATATTCCCGGCTCTTGTTCACCAGCAGTTTATTGAATGCAATCATCAGTGAGCCGATGCGGCCTTCTGTAACAGCATTCAGGATAGCCGATTTCTTGTCGGCCTTGATGATCGGGCTTTTCAGCAGGCTCACAAATTCGCTGCTCAGCGAACAAAGTTGCTGCAGGTACTGCGCATCTTTGAACACTTCTTCCAGCTGATTCCGCTCATTGGCCAGTCCAATCAGACTCTTGGCGTAACGGGCGGCTAAACGGGGATTCTGCATGTGTTATATACTTAATGGAGTAACCGAAGCTGTTGATCAGTTCAGTTTTACTTCTCCGGATAATTGTTTGATATAAGACTCCTGTTCGGACTTGTTAGCCAGTTCACGGCGGAGTACTTTTTCGGCCACTTCGATCACCAGCGTGCCCACCTGGTTCTTCACTTCGGTGATGGCAGCCATTTTCTGCGCCTGGATGGCAGCCTGTGCATCGATCACGATCTTGTTGGCTTCCGCCTTAGCCTGTTCCTTGGCTTCGTTGATGATCCGGTCTTTGGTTTCCCGGGCTTCTTTCAGCAGCTGGGCTCTTTCCTCACGGGCCTTGGCCAGCAGGGCTTCGTTCTCGCTCTTCATCTGGGCCATTTCAGCCTTTACTTTCTCGGCAGTAGCCAGTGAATCGGCAATGGATTGCTCGCGCTCTTTCAGTCCCTTTACAATGGAGGGCCAGGCATACTTGGCCAGGATAAAGAACACCACCAGGAAAGCCAGGAGCGTCCAGAAGAGTAAACCGTAATCAGGCGTCAGTAATTTCATATACTATAACTAAAAGTGTGTGGTTGAAAATTTGAAAATACTGCATCCATTGCCCTTTGCGCCGGATGCAGTACATCGTTTTGCCGGGTATTACAATACCATGGCGAGGAAGCCTACGATGATCGCGAACAGGGCAGCACCTTCGATCAGGGCCGCAGTCAGGATCATGTTAGCGCGGATATCATTCACAGCTTCCGGCTGACGGGCAATGGATTCCACTGCACCACGACCGATCTGTCCGATACCGATACCGGCTCCGATAGCTGCCAGACCGGCACCTACAGCGCCACCGGCATTTGCTACGCCTTCCAGCATTACATTCAGTAAACTCATGTTCTTTTTATTATTGGTTAAAAAATCCTTGATTAATGTGCGGCATGCTCTCCTTCATGATGCTCCCCTTCAAATGCCTGGCCCACAAATACCGCTGTGAGCATGGTGAAAATGAAGGCCTGGAGGAAGGCCACCAGTACTTCAATGAAATAAATGAAAATCGTAAAGGCCACAGAGATCAGTGAACTGCCGTATCCTGCTGCAGGATGGATCTGGCCGAAGATGAAGATCAGCGAGATCAGACAGATAATGATGATGTGACCGGCCACCATGTTGGCAAACAAACGGATGATCAGGGCTACCGGCTTGATGAATACACTGAGAAACTCCACCGGAACCAGGATGAACTTGATGCCCATGGGCACACCCGGCGGATTAAAAATATGACCCCAGTAGTGGCCATTGCTGCTGAACAGGATCACCACAAAGGAGATCACACCCAGTACAATAGTGAATGCGATATTACCGGTTACATTGGCCGATCCGGGGATCAGGCCGAAAATATTATTGATCAGAATGAAGAAGAATACGGTAAGCAGGTAAGGCAGGTATTTTTCATACTTGTGACCGAGATTGGGTTTGGCCACTTCGTCACGCACAAACGTAATGATGGGCTCCATCAGTCCCTGGCTGCCTTTGGGTGCTGTCTTTACCCCCTCTCCTTTTTTGTACTTGGCGGCAATTTTCAGCAGTACCACCACCAGGATGATCAGGGCCAGCAGCATCTGTACCACGTTGCGGGTCAGGGAGAAATCGTAAACCTTTACTTCCTCATCAGCTGTTCCATCTTCCTTCACTGCATGGATCTTGTTTTCATGCAGCTGGTAGCCATGGTAAATGGCATGGCCATGTTCAAAGCGGGAAGACATAAACGCATCAAATCCTTTCTGGGGCGAGTAGAGGATCACCGGCAGGGGCAGGGAAACCGGGTGTTTCTCGCCGTTCTCGCCGGGAATATCAAAGAAGTGAAAATCGTGATTATCAAGGATGTGGTCGAAGATCACCTCGGCAGCGTTGAATCCTTCTTTCTTTTTTTCTTCCTTTGCTCCACCGGGTTCATCGTTGGCCAGGGCCAGTTGGGAAAACAGGACCAGACTGATACAAACCGCCACTGCCCGTAAAAATTTGATACTGCGAACCGACATACCTTATTTAAAATTTGCCGCAAAGATAAGGAGCGAGGGGGTAAAAACAACGAAAAAAAGAAAAGAGAAAACGGGTGTGTATAACCTGCATTCCACTGCTGTAATACAAGGCCTTTTTTACCTTGTCCGGTATCCGGAAGGAACAGAAAAACCGGTTAAAAAGGGGTGTTAGGTGTTTACCCTTGGCCTATGCGAAAACAACAGGAACCTGTTAGAGCAGCGAATTTATAAGTAGCTGTTAATCAGCCGGCCACGGCCGGATGCTTTTCAAACTGCATTTTGTAGAGATGGGCGTAGAAACCGCCCAGCTTCAAGAGCTCTTCATGCGTACCTGCCTCTTTCAGCTCACCTTTATCGAGCACAATGATCTTGTCGGCCTTGCGGATGGTCGACAACCGGTGTGCGATGATGATAGAAGTTCTGTTTGTAATTAACTGATCAATAGCATGTTGTATCATCAATTCGCTTTCTGTATCCACTGAAGAAGTGGCTTCATCCAGGATCAGTATGGCAGGGTCGTACAAAAGGGCCCGGATAAAGGACAGCAGCTGGCGTTGCCCCAGGGAGAGGGTCCCTCCCCGCTCCATTACATTATAATCATAGCCACCGGGCAATTGTTCGATGAATTCATGCACCCCGATCAGGCGGGCGGCTTCGATCACTTTTTCACGCGGGATGGCCGGATTGCGCAAGGTGATATTGTCGATCACCGACCCGGAAAACAGGAATACATCCTGCAACACCACCCCGATCTGGCTCCGGAGCTGGTCTGCCGGAATGGTTTCTATGGCTTGTCCGTCGATCCGGATCTGGCCTGCCCGGATCTGGTACAGCCGGTTGATCAGGCTGATAATGGAGGTCTTGCCACTGCCGGTATGCCCTACAATGGCCAGTTTTTCCCCGGGCTTCACTGAAAAGCTCAGGTTTTTCAGCACATCGGTTCCTTCTGTATACGCAAACCAGACCTGATCAAATTCGATACTGCCTTTGAAGGGTAAGGGCAGGGCTTTTTCACTGGCTGAAGGGGTCAGCTGGTCTTGATTATCCAGCACTTTGAATACCCGTTCACTGGCAATCATACCCATCTGCAGCACATTGAATTTATCGGCAATGATCCGCAAGGGGCGGAAGAGCTGGTTGAGGAATAACTGGAAGGCAATGATCTTGCCGGCCATCTGCGCCGCTTCTGCCGGAGGCAGCTGCATGGCGGAGGAGGCACCCCACCAGACCAGCAGTCCGATGGAAAACGCCAAGATGATCTCCACCACCGGGAAGAAAACAGAATAGGCAAAAATGGCCTTGATATTGGCATCGCGGTGCTCCCGGTTAATGGCCCGGAAGCGTCGGGCCTCTTTATCCTCCGCTGCAAATGCCTGCACCACGGCAATACCGGTAAGGTGTTCCTGCACAAAGGCATTGAGGGCTGCCACTGCATTGCGCACTATTATAAAGGAGCGGTTCACACTTTCCTTGAAATAATAGGTCGCCAGGATCAGTAAGGGAAAGGGTGCCAGGCAGATCAGGGTCAGTTTCCAGTCGATCCAGAACATGGTGGCCAGTACGGAAATGATCGACAACAGGTCGGCTACGATCGGAATGAGTCCATCTGCAAAAATATCATTGATGGATTCGATATCATTGATGGTGCGCGTGGTCAGCGTACCGATCGGTGTTTTGTCGAACTGCGACAGGTTCAGTCCGAGGATCTTCTGGTACACTTCCCGGCGCAAGTCGTTCACCACGTGCTGCCCCAGCCAGGAGGTGATAAAGGAAAAATAAAAGCGGAGTACGGTTTCCACCAGCAGCAGCCCGATCTGGATGAGGGTGATCCATACGATCCAGTTCAGTGCGCCCGAAGTAATGAATTCATTTACGGTTTTCTGGATCAGCAGGGGCCGTACCGGAGCCATCGCGGCGAGCACTACAGAAAGCAGCAGGGAAGTATAAAACCGTCTTTTATAAGGAACGGTATACCGGAACACGCGTTTGAGCAAGCCCAGGTCCATCAGTACTTTTCCGGATTTCTTTTCTGCCATAATTCAGGACTGTAAAGATAGCCTCCCCGAAAGGAATTGCGGCTGGTAAAAATGGCGAGCGGCAGGCTATTCACTCATGGAGTGATTATAGGCTTTGATGAAGATCGCACCCAGGTTCTTGAAAGGTGGGATATAATCATCAAATTTCTCCTTGGCATCCCCAGTGTTGAAGCGGCTGCCGAGATCCCGCCACATGTTCACCCAATCAATGCTCTTGCCGGCCTGCAGGTAACTGTTGATCGCCTGGAGTATCGGTTCATTCACATGCATGGTACCGGTCTGCTTGGATGAAATGATATGGGCATCGCCGCTGATCGACAACACTTCATTGATATTGTTATAGCCGCCGCAGGAACCCAGGATCACGATACGGGCGCTGGGCATGATGCGCTTCATGGTACTCTGCACATGATAGCTATGGCCCCGGTGCACATAAATGGTGGGTTTCAGTTTACGGTCGAACAAATAATCGTTCAGGTGATTGATAGCCGTTTCCTCGGGATCGTTCTCACCAAACAAGGGCCGGTTGGCATAGATCTGTATGGTTTTCCCTTTGGCACTCACGATCGACACCCATTCGCTGTTTTCGGTGATCTTCCAGTTGGGGTTATTGCGGAACATACCCATGAAGCTGGCAAAGGAATTCTGGCCGTCTTTGTCTTCATCACCATAAAAAAACACCTGCATCACGATCCGGCCGCTGTCGTCTTTCAGCGAGGCATAATCCACTGAATAAACCGGTGGAATACCCAGGCTGGCTGAGAGATCGGTTTTGAGCGTGGTATCGGCCGATTCAAAGAGCACTTTCAGGATATTATAGATAACAGTACCCCGCTTATTCACCACTTTTTCATTCTTATCATAATTCCAGCGCACTTCATCACGGATGAATTCTGCCAGTTTGGGATTTTTGTCCATGATGCTGCTGTAGGAGTCGGCCACATCCACCGCTTCTTCTGTGCCAGCGGTTTTTTCCAGTCCGATCACAAAAGCTTTCATCAGCACATTCGCATTTTCCTTTTCCAGCCTTCCCAGAAAATCGTTAAGGGTATTATACCCCGCACACATCTTGATGAATTTGCGGAAATAGTCGGCATTCACACTCAGCAGCAGACTGTCGCCCCGCGGATTGGCCATCCGCTGGAAAATGCGGGGATATACCCCTTTCACGAAACTGGAAGTATAGATCTGATCTTCGCTGAGTACAGCCAGATAATACAGCTCCTGCGCAGTGAGTCCTTCCAGTCGTTTGAACCGGATGGCTTCATTATCGACCGAGTGCAGCGCATTGATCTCATTGATAAAATACTCTTTGGCTTTACGGGCCATCATGGCCGTTAGGGCTTTCATTTCGCGGGCGGTATCGCGCAAGGGAGGCAGGATACGGCCGGCATACTCGATCCGGGTTTTCACCATCAGCCGGAAATAGGCAACATCATCCTCTTTCACCCGGTCAATTTCTTCGAGGGTGATCTTCCCGCGGATCAGGTTTTCCAGAAAGGGAAAATAGAGTCGTCCGCTCTTGCTCATGGCCATGGAGGAGATGAGTTTCACCAGGGTATCGGGATGTTTACGGATACGGGTACCCAGTTCATTACGGGCCTGGGCGTAATCATACAATTTGGAGATATCCCTGTAAGCGGCCACTTTGATCAGGCTGTCGGCGAACCAGACATTGGGATAATTGCGCAAGGTGGGAAGGATCTCATCGGGGTGGAGGCCACAGTATTTGCGGATCAGCTCCAGCCGGGATCCGGCCACGCCTGTATTTTCAGTAGGGAACAGGAAACATTCCACTAAAATTTTCCCGATCCCATATTCATTCCGGTCAATGACGGGCCGGATACTCTCCCCTTTTCCATCCAGCGCCAGCGATTCTTCAAAAGCCCGGAGCAGGGCAGGTGCCATAGCGGGGGAATAATCTTCCTTGCCATAATGATCCACATATCCCTTCACCATCAGTTCCAGGTTGCGGAGCATGCGTTTCTTGTTGTTGCCGTTCTGGAGACTGTCGGTTTCGATCTGCTCCTGGAGCTGGTCGACCCGCCGGATCAGGGCATTGGTGATATGCAGATTGATGGAGGGGTCGGAAGACAGGCTGACTTTACCAGAATCGTTGAGGAGTTTGTGCTGTTGTTTGTCGACATTTTCATGCCAGAGTTGCCGGTCGGTTGCTATCTTATAAAGCACAGGGTCCTGGGCTTTCAAGGGGCCCAGGCCGGAGAGGATAAGCGCTAAAGCAATGAGTAGCCTGATTTTATGCATAGATAACCGGGTGCTGATCAACAGCGCAAAAATACTACCAAATACGGGTATTCCGCTTAAGATTGCCGGAAAGGGCAAAAAGCGGCTTAAGAATTCCTTAATTCTGCCTTAATACCGCTTCATATCCCTTTGCAGCATGTTTCATTAACCGTTTTCCATATTAACAAATTGTAAAGTTGACCGGACAAATTTTTCGGGCTTGGGGTCAATGCGTAGGTTTGTGGAAATTTAGCCTTAACAATGGAGCCTAAAGGCCTGAAAGTACTGATTGCAGACGACGAACCGGATATCCTTGAGATCATACAGTATAACCTGCAGCGTGAAGGCTATGAAATAATCACGGCCAAAGACGGCGATGAAGCCCTGACCAAGGCCAAACTCACCCGCCCCGACCTGATCATCCTCGATATCATGATGCCGAAACGCAATGGCGTTGAAGTCTGCGAGATACTTCGGACCCAGCCGGCTTTCAAAGATACCCTGATCATTTTCCTGACTGCACTGAATAACGAAGACACCCAGATAAGAGGCCTGGAAAGCGGTGCCGACGATTATGTGAGCAAGCCGGTGAGTCCGAAAGTATTGATCAGCCGGGTCAACGCCTTGTTCCGCCGCATGCATAAAGCACCTGCCGATGCGGTGATCCGGATCGACAATATTGAAATCGACCCGGTCAAATATGAAGTTAAAGTGGATGGCAATGCAGTAATTCTGGCCAAGAAGGAATTTGAACTCCTGCACCTGCTGGCCTCCCGTCCGGGGCGGGTATTTCTCCGCAACGAGATCCTCAGCCAGATCTGGGGCAATGATGTTATTGTTGGTGACCGCACCATTGATGTCCATATCCGTAAAGTGAGGCAGAAACTCGGGATCGACTGTATCACCACAGTAAAAGGCGTGGGTTACAAGTTTGATCTGTAGCTTTGTTCCGCATGTTTTCCACCAAAAACCTTTCTCCCCGCCAGCTGTCTGCATTCACTGCAGCGATCATCTCCATTCCGGTGGCGCTGGGTATTTATTGGCTGACCCGTAACTGGAGAGACAGCCTGGGTTCATTACTGCTTGTTTTTGCAGGCAGTTACGGGCTGGTGCTCTTTACACTGGAACGGTTCATTTACCGGAAAATCAAGCTGATCTATAAACTCATCCACCAGACCAAGGCCAGCAAACGGGAAGAGTTTTACAACAAGTATATCCTGCCGAAAAAAAGTATCGACGAGGTGCGGGAAGATGTGGAAGCCTGGGGCGAAAAGCAGCAGCAGGAAATTGAAGTGCTGCAGCGCAACGAATCATTCCGGAAAGAATTCCTGCAGAACCTGGCTCATGAATTCAAAACGCCCATTTTTGCCATTCAAGGTTATATAGATACCTTATTATCCGGCGCACTGGAAGATGAAACCGTGAGCCGTAAATTCCTGGAGAAAGCCTCCAAAAACACAGGCCGCCTGGTGAACCTGGTGAGCGACCTCGACGAGATCTCCCGGCTGGAAAGCGGGGAGCAGTTGCTTTACAAACAGAATTTCGTGATCCAGGACCTGATCAATGAAGTATTTGATGCACTCTCCATCAAACTGCAGAAGAAAAACACAGACGCTTCTATCAAGAAAGGTTGTGAAACCCCCATTTCCGTTTTTGCCGACAAAGAGAAGATCAAACAGGTATTGATCAACCTGGTTTCCAATGGAACGAAATACGGAAAAGACAATGGTACTATTGTAGCAAGTGTGTACCGGACCGACGACCAGCATGTACTGGTGGAGATCAGCGACGATGGCATCGGCATTGAAGAAGAGCACCTCCCCCGGGTATTTGAACGGTTTTACCGTACCGATGCAGCCCGCAGCCGGGATAAAGGCGGTACGGGGCTGGGACTGGCCATCTGCAAACATATCATCGAAGCCCATGGCCAAACCATCCATGTCCGGAGCCGTGCCGGTATCGGAACCACGATCGGATTCACCCTCGAATCACGCCGCGACTGATCCTGAAGCGGGGACTTGTCCTAAAACAAGTCTGCATCGGGATTAAGCTAATTTTTCAAAGTATCAATACAGATTACCCCTTATTTTCTGCAGAATACCTGCTGAGGAAATAATCCATGGAACAATCGCGGGTTATAAGGTAAGAATGTCCGAGCTATGAAAACCTTCAAACCAAACGTCCTGCTCCTCATCCTGCTGTTCTATGCAGTAAGCGGAAGGGCACAAACCTGCGTGAATTCCCTTAAAACGGAATCCTACGACACTATATTTACCGGTTCCGGTAATGCGGTCAATACACTCACTTTTCCCCGTTTTGATATCAGCCATGGTACCCTGATGGAAGTGCAGCTCACCACAGCTGTTACCCTCCACTACAGTTTCCAGCTGGAGAACCGGGAACTGGTGACAATTTCCAATTACCGGGTACGGGTTACCCGCGACGATGAAACCATGAGCCCCTCACTGCTGAGTTCCATTTTTACCAGCCAGACCCGGAATTACGGACCCTATACACTCACTGCAACAGATGGTGTACCGGGCTCCGGAACCGATTACCTGTACCGCTCACCGTTTGATGTACTGAGCAACTATTCCACCACTACTTCGGTATTCAATACAGCCGATTTCATGGGTATCGGCAATGTTACTTTTGATCATTACAGCACCACCTATTCCGCCGTGCTGGGCAGTGTAAACTATACCTATAATGCAACGGCTACCGATTCGGTCTATTTCCGGATCACCTATATCTTTTGTCCGAGCTGGTTTCTGGCTGCCGATCTCCTGTACTTTAAAGCTGTGCCGGAAACGGCTGAACGTGCGAGCCTGAAATGGGAAACCGCCAATGAAGAGAATGGCCGCAAGTACGAGATACAAGCCAGTACTGATGGAAGGAATTACCAGACCGTGGAGAACCTGGCTGCCCGGCCCGATGCCTTACAAAGAGGAAACTACAACCTGTCGGTAAACCTGAACCCCTACCGCAATAACCGGGTGGTGATCTTCCGGATCCGGCAGATCGAAAAAGACGGCACTATAAAACTGTCTCCGTTACAGGCGGTGAACCTGCAGCAAACCAGCCCATCTGGCATCCGTATGTATCCCAATCCGGCTTCCGGATTTACCCAACTTTTTACCGGAGCCATTACGGCCAACTGGCAGGTGGACCTTTATTCGTTGCAGGGGCAATTGCTCTATCGCAAGCAGGCCGACCGTACCCGGGTAATCCTGCTCGACGGGCTCGACAAACTGCCCCGTGGACAATACCTTGTTAAAGTCACTAACCGGCAAACGAACGAACAAATGCAGCAGCATTTATTGCTGCAGTAGATCCGTACCCTTTACCCTGAACCGGCTCCTCAAGCCGGTTTTTTCTTTTTATGGAAATAGATCAGTGAAGCGATTGTAAGGAGACTTCCGGTAACAGCGCTGAAAAGGACCAGGCCCGAATAAAACTGCAGCCAGTTGAGTTGCACCCGGAACAGGGTTTTGGTGAGTAATACACCTGCACTTCCCAGATAGCCGAAAGAATCGGCAATATAAATGAGGAATCCCACATTGCCTGATAAGCGGAATGCAGCAATAAAACGGTCGAACAGGTTGCTGTTAAATGGTATATAAACCATATATAGTCCAAGGCCCACAGCCGTGATCCAGGTGAACATGCTGGCCGCCCCTTCCCGGAACAACCAGGTGACCAATCCCGCAAGAAGAAAGCCCGACAACATAATACCCTGAGATACCTGCAGGGCTTTGAAGCTGTTCTTCAGTAAGACCATCAGCGCTATCAGCACCAGGATCACCAGCGCTATGATCGTTTCCGTCTTGGTAAAGCTGGATGCCTGAAAACTGGCACCGCTTTCGCGCCACATATCAGCCATGAAGCTGTCGCGGATCTCACGCAATATGGTAACCAGGATATACACGAGAACCAGCAGGATAAGTCCGGGCCCGAACTGCCGCAACAATCGGATCCTGCTTTCACGGTTCATCGGGACACGTATCGTACGGGCGGCTATATCCGCTGCATCGGGTGGAGGTATTTTTTCCAGCAGGTAAACAAAGAATACAAGAGGCAGGAGAAAGATCGCCCCCACAGTGAATGGCATCCAATATTCGCTCACTCCCCAGTTCCGCATGACCAGCTCGGCCACGGACTTGGCGATACCGGAACCAAAAATGAAACTTACGGCAAGGGAAGCGCCAATGAAATCAGTGGCTCGTCTTCCTTCTACATAAGAAAATACAATACCCCAAAGCATACCCAATGGAAATCCATTGAGAAAGAGGCACCAGAAATTATAAGGTGGAGGGATCAGTGCGAAAAGCAACCACGAGAGCCATGCCATGCCGGTGAGCCAGAGTATGAGTACTGCCCTTTTCTGACGGTTGAGGGCTGCTATAAACCGGATACCCACAAACTTGCTGAGCATATAGCCGGCCACCTGTGTAATGATCAGCACCACTTTCAGTTCCAGTTCCCCAAACACTTTTCCTGAATAGGGGGCAACATTAAAAGCTTTACGATAGGAGAATATACAGGTATAAGCACAGAAGCTCACCACTGCTGCGAATAAAGCAGTTCTGGTATTGTTGTTCTGTACAGGTGTCTGTAATTGCGGCATTCCTTCAAGTCGTATCTTTTGTTATTTCAAAAGGTGCAGTCTCAATATAAGCAAATGCCCGGCAGCTGCATAAAAAAAAAGCCACTTTACAGTGGCTTGAATGTATAGGAAAAGGCAGGAATATCAATTCACACCAAACTTTGTCCATCCTTTCCACCAGGTCGCTTCTGCACCGGCAGGAGCGATAGCACCCCGGAAGGTTACCACAGTGAAGAAGGGATCGTTGAGCTTGGGATCAGTGAAAGCTGCACCGTTCAGGATCTTCTGGTTGCCATTGCTTCCGGCAAAGGGAGTGGGATCAGGAGATACATAATTGAAGGGCTGGATCAGCTTGGCATCACTGGCATTGGTCAGGATATCATTGTTGTAATAGGCAGAACTGAACCAGGCCAGCATGCTGGCATCATTGGCACCTGTGGCTGCACTGGCACTTACTGTATATTTTACATTGATGGTGTTACCAGCAAGTGTTGTATTACGCACACGCAGGGTACTGTCCTGGATGTTCAGATCGGTCGGCGTACCGGTGCTGGCATCGATCAGCAGTCCCTGGGGCCAACCCATGATGATGGAGTTGTAAATGCTCAATGCAGAGTTCCGGCGGATCTGTGCACCGGCACGGAACAGGCTGTTACCCACATTATTCAAGGTTGCGCGGGGCCCGATTGCCGTGATATTGCAGAAAATGCCGCTGGTTTTTGGCGTGGCTGTAGTACCACTGGCATTATTATCACTTTCAAAGGCCTCAGAGGTAGAGATATCGGCAATGAGTGAGTCGCGGATCACGAGACCAAACTGCACTTTACCGCTGAATCCGTTATCGGTATCAAAGTCATCGTCCTGGGTTTTGTAGGCGATCAGGTATTTGGCATTTACGGTGCCGCCAAACCACTCATAGGCATCATCCTTGGCGAGGATCACCTGGATATGGTCGAGCTGTGTACCACTGCCCACTGCAGCCAGGGTAAGGCTGTTGATCTCCTTATCGGGCTGGAAGGCATAACCGGCATATTCAATACGCACATAGCTCATTACTCCTGAATTATCATTCGCAACAGGAGTGGGCGCAACGGCATCTCCGGAGCCAGCGAGACCATCGCCATTGGCATTATCGATTCCGCCCTCTACCTGATAAAGTCCATTGGTACCGTTGAATGAGGTGTTGATCGGGGCCTTGCCACAGATCACGATCCCGCCCCAGTCACCGGAAGCCGGATTAGGTGCAGCAGATGTGAAGATGATCGGATCGGTAGGTGTTCCAACGGCATTGATCTTGGAACCGCGGGTAATGATCAGGGCGGCAACGTCTGCGCCACTGAATGAACCTTTGATCACGGTGCCGGGCTCAACGGTGAGCGTATGATTGCCTACTATATATACCAGTCCCTTGAGGATATATGTATTGGTTTTGCGGAAAACAGTATCTGCATTGATACGTCCGCTTACAGTAATGGTCTGTCCGGTGGTGGATGATCCGCCACCATTGATGATCACGATCTCCTTTTCTCCGTCCATTTCAATTTTACGACATCCAATGGTTGCGGTGAGGATCAGTACGGCTGCCAGAAGCAGGTTCTTTTTCATGAGCGTTTGTTTAATGTTGCGCAATTAGTTATTGAATCAGTTGATGAATGAATAATTGAACGTGATACCGAATGTGGTGCCGAACCGGCGCGTAAAGCGGTAGGCATCCTTTCCTTTCTGGAAGGTTTCCTTACTGTCCGCATTCTGGTAGAAATACTGCTTCTGGTTGAGCAGATCGGAAATATTCAGGCGGATCTCCCCTTTCTTGTTCAGGATCTTCTTGGCTACCTGGAAATCAAGGATGGAACGGGGCGCTTCATAGATATCAGGAGAACCGGCACCGGATGAAAGGTCGCCCACCAGGTAAATACGGGGTCCGATCCGGTTGAACAGCAATGTGGCATTCAGGCCATACTTCTCGATATCATAGAGCAGGCCCAGGTTCAGGAGGTAAGGCGACTGCCCCTGCAGTGAACGGTTGATATTGAATCCGGCATCCGTGATCCGGCTGTAGATATAGGCTGCATTACCCTGTACCGTGAAATTCTTAAAGGTCTTGCCCAGCACATCCAGTTTTTTGCGGATCTCCACTTCGGCACCGAAAGAGCGGGCTTTCTCGGGGTTCTGGTAGCTGAAGGTGCTCGCACCACCACTACCCTCGTTGAAGATCTGTTCGATGGGCTTATCGAAATATTTGTAGAATACGCCGGCAGAAAACACTTCGGCACTGCGGGGATACAATTCATAGCGCAGGTCGAGATTCGTCACCTTGGTACGCTTCAGATTAGGATTGCCCTGCACAGAAGCATTCAGCTCGAAATCAAAAATGTTGAGGTAACTTAATTCACGCAGCTCGGGGCGGATCACAGTCTGTGAACCCGATAAACGGAGGTTGGTCTGGTTATTGACCTTCCAGGTGGCATTCAGGCCGGGAAGGAAATCGGTAACCACCGAATGGGTATGACGGGGATCCCATTTTTTTACGCTGCCCACCAGTTGGTCATAATGCTCAACCCGAACGCCCCATACCACACGGATGGCTTCAGAAAGCTGGTTGTCGAACTGCAGGAATCCGGCATTCAGGATCGTATTCGCCATATAGCGGAATGCATTCCCCTTGATGGCATCAAAGGCAAATTTATTGCCTGTACCATTCCCGAAATTCAGGGTATCAAAAATCTGATCGGCGGGCAACTGGCGCAGCGAGGGATTATCGAGGGGCAGGTAATTGGCGAAAAGTTTGGCATCAAAGAGTCGGTCTTTCACCTGGATCATATATCCCGCCTTGATCGTCTGCTTCTGTCCGAAAAGATTAAAGGTCTGGCTCAGGTCGCCGCCCCCGGTATAGATATAGTCACTCAGCTGCTGGTAGATGCGGCTGCCGCTTTGCTGCGAAAGTGTATTACTGACTACCAGGCTATAAGGCAAGGTGCCTGCGGCATCTCGGGAATAGAGGATCCGGCGCTGGTCGGGGATATAACCATCCAGGATATTGAAGGCCCCATACCATTTCAGTTTCAGGTTCTTGTTGAAACCATGATCACCTGCCAGCTGAACGGTAAAGAAAGTATTCTGCTTGAACTGCAGTTCACTTCCTTTGATCTGCTCATCCCGGTTAAAATCGAATCCGGTACGGGTAGTAACAAAATTGGTACTGTTCACATTCACGATCGCCTTGAGTGAAATTTTATTCAGGCTGTTCAGTTGAAGTGCCAGGCTTCCCAGTGCACCGGCGGCGATATCCTTGGCAGAGCGCTCGTCATCATAATTATAGTTGATGCTGAATATCCCGTTCGAGAGGGAATTGGAACGGTTCAGCAGCTGGAGGTTGCGGTTACTCCGGTTATAATTGATACCGATCGTGCCACCAATGGATTTTCCGAACAGCTTTGTAGCAAACCCGCCGCTTAACTGGAACGCAGCATTGAGCGGGGCGGTTACAGTTTCCGGCGCCCAGGCGTTGCGGAGCTGTTTACCGATAGCCGTTTTGGCTTCAGGACTGAGGATATCAAACTCGGCTTTACGGGTATAGGAAGAGGGTAATGCACGGGTGCCATCATCTATTCCCAACCAGTCGAGTTTTCCGCCTTTGTCCTGATGAAAATCTTTACCGATGGTCTGCGTATTGAAACCGGTGCCGGCCTGAAGTGTCAGGAATCCTTTGGAAGGAATATCTTTTGTATTTACCTGGATCAATCCACCGGCCCATTCACCGGGGTACTCGGGAACAAATGCCTTGTTGATCACAATATTATCGATCATGGAGGCAGGGATCAGGTCGAAGGAGAATGTTTTGCGGTCGGGTTCCGTACTGGTCAGGAGAATGCCGTTCAGCATCGCCTGGTTGTAGCGGTCGGCCAATCCACGTACCACGATAAATTTGCCCTCCTGCACACTGGCACCCGGTGTACGCTTCAGCACATCGCTGGTATTACGGTCGGGGGAGCGGCGGATGGTTTCAGCAGAGATCACCGAAGCAACGGTGTTGGTATTCTTCTGGAAAGAAATGATGGAAGCTGCAGATTCGCGGCGGGCATTGGAGCGGTTGGCTGTTACGGTAACTGTAGTCAGTTTTTTATCTTCCAGTTCGAGAACGATGTTCAGCTCGGTGACTTTTCCGGCTTCCACTTCCACCTCACTGATGGTTTTGGGGGCATAACCGCCTACGGCAGAAAGCGTCAGTTCATATTTACGGCCTGCAGTCAGGTTCAGGGTGAACCGGCCTTCCACATTCGTAGTGGTGCCGCCGGGAGCGCCGGAGATCTTTACGGAAACCCCGGAGAGTGGTTCATTCTTGTTATTGAGAACTTTACCGGAAATTTTACCGGTTTGCGCCTGAACGGCAGCGAAGCTGAATAATACGATAATAAGCAGTACAGACCTTAATGCCACAACGATACGTTTTAATTCGTGGCAAAAGTATCGCGGCTGTATTACCGGCCTGTTACGCTCATATTAAGGAAATGTTCCCACAATGTTACCGGAATATTAACAAGGGGATCAGAACCGGTATTGGAGCCTGCAGGTGAACACATTATCTTTCAGGTCGGAAGTGTAACCAGCGAGCTGTGTGTTTTCATTTTTGACACGGTCGTACCAGAACATCAGCTTTACGTTCTCGTTGATATAATAATTATAGCCGGCTGAAAAAGTGGTGTACTTAATATTAGCTGCATTCAGGTTGGTACCGGGTTTGCCGATCTCCGTACCATTCACCTTTGTATTGGGGTCGTACCAGTCGAGTTTCAGGCCAACCTGGTGGTGGGTGTTACCGATATTCTGTAGCAAATAAAAGAAGGCCCCGTTAAATGTCCTTATATAATAGGGGTCGGCACTGGCCAGTAAGGTACCTGGCGTTTCAGTAGTACTGGAAGAAGCCGTTTGGGTACCCCACCAGTATTCGCCACGCAATTCCGTATACCCCCACTTATGTTTCAGTTTCAGCTGGGCGTCTGCGCCCCGGTAGCGGCGGGGGTCTTTTCGTCCAATATTGGCCGAATTGGAGTCCACCAGGAACAGCTTACCAGCACCGGTTTCACCCATTTCATAGCGGTATTTATTACTCTGCAGGATACCGCCTTGAAGGAAAGAGAGCCCGGCAGAGAAACTGAGTTTTTTACTGAGGTGTACCGGTTTGAGACCAGCACGGGCAATAAAATCCTTAAACCCGTCAAATTCACCCGGGCCATTTAGTCCCTGGCCATTGAACAGACCCATATCCAACTTAAGAAAGCGGAGCTTACTGTCCTTTTTCCGGGCTTCCAGAGTAATCATGGCACCCAGGTCGCGTTCTGTTTTCATCAGGATCTGCGACATGCGGCCCCGTTCGGGCGACTCCCGGTCGGAGGAAGAGAGGTTCAGTTCATAGCCGAAGGGCCGGGCAAAGACCCCTGTTGTAAAGGCAAAGAGCTGGTATTTATTGTCAAAGAGGCGGGCCCAAACATCCCTAACATTCACTCCCCTTTCGGTTGCATCGAACTGGAAGACAAACTGCATAGAAGGCAGGTGCTCCTTGTTGGAACGTACATAATCAATGCGTACCCGGCTGCGGCGCAGCATAAAGCGGTTATTGGCATTGGGGGCAAAATCGCCTCCATTAAAACTCTTAGCCCCTTTGGACTGGGCCATCTGGAACTGGGGCTGGATATACCCGCTGAGCCGGAGCCGGTCGAAGCGGCTGTACAGGTTGAGCATACCCTTGCCCATATCGGTTGTGGTGTCGATCATGTCCATTAAGAACTGAGCCTTAACAGATTGCAGCACCAAAATAAATACAAAGAATATCGTAATCCGGCGAAAACTTAACATAAAAGTCATGATTTCTTAACAATGGGCAAAGGTAAAGGGGTGGAAAAACCGGCGTATTAAGGAATTGTTACCAATACCCGCTTTGTATTAAGAAATTGTTACCAATCCCGGGGTCATCCCTGCTGTTCAGGAATACTTACATCTTTGCGCAAAATTCACACTATGGGTCTCAATTCCGTTATGAAGATTTTCATGCCCAAAGACAGGGTATTCTATTCCTTATTTGAAGAAGTAGCCGACAACGTATCCGAAATGGGCAGAACACTGAAAGCAGTGGTTAATGAACCCGATTTCGACAAGAGGGCTGCGGTAATCTCCAAAGTGGAAGACCTGGAACACATGAACGACGAACTGACCCACCGCATTTTCACTGAACTGGGCCGTAACTTCATTACCCCCTTCGACCGGGAGGATATTCACTATCTGGCTACCGCCCTGGACGATATCTGCGACTACACCTTCTCTACTGCCAAAAAGATCAACTTCTATAAGATCAACCCCAACGATCCCGGCATCCAGAAAATGGCCGACCTCATTGAACAGGGTTGCGACCTGATCAAAGTAGCCGTAAAAGAGCTCCGCAACATGCGCAATATGCGCAATATCACCGAAGCCCTGGTAAAAGTGAACAGTATTGAAAACCAGGCCGACGACATCTTCGACCTCAGCATCGACCGCCTTTTCGAAACAGAACCCGATGCCAAGGAAGTGATCAAGAAGCGGGAGATCTACCAGGTCATGGAACTGGTGACCGACAAATGTGAAGATGCCGCCAACGTGATCGAGTCCATCATCATCAAATACGCCTAATCCCTATACAAGGAAAGGATATGTTTACACTACTTGTCATTATTATTGTACTCGCCCTGGCTTTCGACCTGATCAACGGATTTCATGATGCGGCCAACTCCATTGCCACTGTGGTATCCACCAAGGTACTGACCCCGTTTCAGGCTGTGATCTGGGCTGCATTATTTAATATTCTCGCCTTCTGGATCTTTGACCTGAAAGTGGCCAATACTGTTGCCAAATCAGTTCACAGCGATACGATCAACCTCTATGTGATCTTTGCCGGACTGATCGCTGCCATTGCCTGGAACCTGCTCACCTGGTGGTTCGGGATCCCTTCGAGTTCTTCGCATACCCTTATCGGAGGATTTGCAGGAGCAGCCGTAGCCCACGCGCATTCATTCTCTGTGATCAATCAGGAAGTGATCTTCAAGACCATTGGCTTTATCTTCCTGGCACCGATCATTGGCATGGTCATCGCCTTTATCATAACTATTATCATCATAAACCTTTGCCGCAGAGCCAACCCTTACAAGGCTGAAAAATGGTTCCGTCGCCTGCAGCTGCTTTCCTCTGCAGCATTCAGCATTGGTCACGGTGGTTCCGATTCACAGAAAGTAATTGGTATCATTACAGCCGCCCTTATCGTATTTGGTGCCTGGATGCAGCAACAGGGTCTGGCGATCCCCGACTGGGCCATTATCAAACAAACAGTTGATGCCGCCGGCAAAACCAAGATCAGCCATGTGCCCAACTGGATTCCGGTTACCTGTTATATCGCTATCGGCCTCGGTACCATGATGGGTGGCTGGCGGATCGTGAAAACCATGGGTACCAAGATCACCAAAGTTACCCCGCTGGAAGGGGTAGCCGCTGAAACAGCCGGTGCCATCACCTTATATGGTGTATCGCAGGGACTCGGCGTTCCGGTGAGCACCACCCACACTATTGCCGGTTCCATCATGGGTGTAGGAATGACCAAACGCCTTTCAGCCGTACGTTGGGGGGTATCCATTAACCTGCTTTGGGCCTGGGTACTCACTATTCCGGTGAGCGGACTGCTGGCCGCCCTGGTTTATTATATCCTGAAACTCATTAATCCCCTGGCCTGATCTGCCAAAGGATAGTATAGAAAAAGAGCACCCCTGACCGGTGCTCTTTTTTATTTGCCCGCTTTCCACGTATTTTTACAATAAATCGGAGGTTTTCCTGTTGATAGACAACGAACTAAACTGGAAATAAACCGTCCGAAAAAGTGCTAACCATGAAAGGTATCATCCTCGCCGGTGGATCCGGCACCCGCCTCCACCCCATCACTTACGCGATCAGCAAGCAGATCATGCCGATCTATGATAAGCCCATGATCTACTATCCCCTGTCCACCCTCATGCTGGCAGGAATCCGGGACATCCTGGTGATCTCCACCCCCCACGACCTGCCCCAGTTCCAAAGGCTGCTGGGCTCGGGTGAAAAACTGGGACTGAACTTTTCCTATGCCGAACAACCCCTGCCCAATGGACTGGCTCAGGCTTTTGTGATCGGCGCAGATTTTATCGGAAAGGATTCCGCAGCACTTGTACTGGGCGACAATATTTTTTATGGCGCCGGACTGGGTGAGCAACTTGCCCTGAATACAGATCCCGACGGCGGCATTGTTTATGCCTATCATGTAAGTGATCCGGAACGGTATGGCGTAGTGGAATTCGATAAGCAGAAAAATGTAATCTCCATTGAGGAAAAACCTGTAGCCCCGAAAAGCAATTATGCGGTACCGGGATTATATTTTTATGATAATGATGTGGTGAAGATCGCCAGGGAACTGAAGCCCAGTCCGCGCGGGGAATATGAGATCACCGATGTAAATAAAGAATATCTTCGCAACGGCAAATTGAAAGTTTCCATACTCGACCGCGGTACTGCCTGGCTCGATACCGGCACTTTCGATTCGCTGATGCAGGCATCACAGTTCGTCCAGGTAATAGAACAGCGGCAGGGTATCAAGATCGCCTGTATCGAAGAGATCGCTTACCGTAAGGGCTATATATCTGCAGCCCAGCTGGAAGCCATGGCACAGCCCCTGCTGAAAAGCGGATATGGCCAGTACCTGATCGATGTGTTGAAAAACTACTAATACCAATAACAGCTTGTATGAAGAAAATCCTGGTAACCGGAGGATGTGGCTTTATCGGATCGCACACCATTGTGGATCTGGTGGAAAGTGGCTATGATGTGATTTCCGTAGACAATAACTCCCGCTCCAATGCCCGTATGATGGAAGGCATTGAGAAGATCACCGGTAAAAAGATCAAGAACTATAAGGTGGACCTCTGCAATTTCGATGATACGTTTGCCATCTTCCAGGAAAACGAGGATATCGAAGGCATTATCCATTTTGCCGCATTTAAGGCTGTAGGCGAATCAGTAGAAAATCCCCTCCTTTACTTTGAGAATAACCTGGTATCGCTGATCAACCTGCTGAAATGCGTTCAGGAGTTCAATATTCCTTACTTTGTTTTTTCTTCTTCCTGTACCGTATATGGCAACCCCGACCGCATCCCGGTTACAGAAGCCACACCGCCCAAACCTGCGGAGAGTCCCTATGGCTATACCAAGCAGATGGGCGAACAGATCATCAACGAATTCGCAAAGTCTTCAAATACACAATGTATCCTGCTGCGTTATTTCAACCCGGTAGGTGCCCACCCCTCCACCCTGATCGGAGAACTGCCCATTGGCCGTCCGGCCAACCTGGTACCCGCCATTACGCAGACTGCCATCGGCAAACTGCCGGTGATGACTGTTTATGGAAATGATTACGATACCCGCGACGGTTCCTGTGTACGCGATTATATCCATGTTTGCGATATCGCCCATGCACACACGCTTTCCCTGCAGTTCATGATGAACGGGAAAACCGATAAACGCTGCGAAGTGTTCAATCTCGGCAGCGGCAACGGTGTTACGGTACTGGAAGCCATCAAGGCTTTTGAAAAAGTGAGTGGAGAACAGCTGAATTATGTGATCGGTCCACGCCGCCCGGGTGATGTGATCGCGATCTATGCCAATAATGATTTCGCCCGCAAATCGCTGGGCTGGGACCTCAAATACAATCTGGAAGACATGATGGCAACCGCCTGGAAATGGGAGCAGAAACTCAAGACCGACGAAAAATTCTTCCAGAGTAAATCCAGCGGCCTCAATTGAGATTCTGCCGGGAAGACGGGAAGCCGGTAAGACCTTACAAAAAACTTCCCGCCTTACCGCCTTTCCGGCATCCCCGCTTTTCCTTACCTTCGCAGCCAAATCAACTGGCATGCTGAAAGATATTCAACCGACCGGACAGAAAGATACCCGCAGCGGATTCGGAGACGGAATTGCAGAAGTGGCAAAAACCAACCCCAATGTAGTAGCCCTCACCGCTGACCTGGCCGGCTCACTGAAGCTCAACCAGTTTATCAAGGAAAATCCCGACCGTTTTATCCAGTGCGGTATTGCCGAAGCCAATATGATCGGCATTGCGGCCGGATTAACCATCGGAGGCAAAATTCCCTATACCACAACTTTTGCCAATTTCTCCACTGGTAGGGTGTACGACCAGATCCGCCAGTCGGTAGCCTATTCGGGCAAGAATGTAAAGATCTGCGCCTCTCATGCCGGTGTAACGCTCGGTGAAGACGGTGCCACCCACCAGATCCTGGAAGATATCGGCCTGATGAAAATGCTGCCCGGAATGACCGTGATCGTTCCCTGCGATTATGCGCAGACGAAAGCGGCTACCATGGCGATCGCCGATTACGAAGGACCGGTTTACCTGCGCTTTGGTCGTCCGGTATGGCCTATATTCACCTCCAACCTGCCTTTTGAGATCGGTAAAGCCCAGGTGTTTTCAGAAGGTACCGATGTTACCATCTTCGCCTGTGGCCACCTTGTTTGGAAAGCCATCGAAGCCGGTGTACAACTGCAGGAAAAAGGGATCAGTGTGGAAGTGATCAATATCCACACCATCAAACCCCTGGATGAAGCCGCAGTGATCAAATCCATTTCAAAAACCCGTTGTGCTGTAACTGCCGAAGAACACAATGTGATCGGCGGACTGGGAGATTCCATTGCCCAGGTAGCTGCCAAACACTGCCCTATTCCCATTGAAATGGTCGGCACCCAGGATACTTTCGGCGAAAGCGGTACTCCCGCCCAGCTCCTGACCAAATATGGCCTCGACGCCGCCGCCATCGTGGCTGCTGCCGGAAAAGTAATGGCCCGGAAATAAGATTTTCTGCTAAATACCCGCCCAAGGGTATTGCAAAACGCGTGGAAAGCGGGAATTTGTACCAAACCCTTTCTATGCGTTTTTTTATTGCCCTTCTTTTGATCTGTACCGGCATTAGTGCCAACGCCCAGAAACCTCAACTGGTTACGCCTGTTGCACATACCAGCACTGTTACCGCCACAGGCATCACGGCCGACGGCAAATACCTCGTTTCTGCAGGCTGGGATTCCAAACTGATCATCTGGGAAAAAAGCAGTGGCCGCAAAATCGCTACTGTAGTACTGCCGGATCAGGTGACCCATATGGCCATGGGCAAGTACACGCATACGGCTGCTGTAGCTTTACAGAATGGCAGCTTTGTAACAGTAGACATCAACTCTGCAAAAATCATCCGCCAATATCCGGCCTATCCTACCCTGGTCCGTTCCATTGATTTCTCACCGCTCGACGATAAAATAGCAGTAACTGCCAGCAACCAGATCGACCTCTGGGACACGGCACCTGAAGGCAAGGCCCGGACCTATCATTTTTTCAAGGACAATGCCGTATCAGCCTATATTACCGGCAATGAACGTATTCTTGCGGCAGGTGATTCCTCCCTGTTGCTGATAGATCCGGTGGGCGACAGCATTGTGGGGTCCCTGAAACTCGACACCTGCAAAGTCAACCATCTCTGGATCGATGCCAATTCCACTACCTGGCTGACGGTTCACGAAACAGGCATGATCCGCATATGGAAACTCCGCGATAATGAGATCTATAATCCACTCAATGCACCCGGCGCCAACCCGGGTGGTGACTGCTTTATCCGGATATCCCCGGACGGACAATACCTGCTTGCCAAGTTCAATTTCAATGATTCCCTCCGGCTCTACAACCTGGAAAACGGACATACTGTTGGCGCCTATGAAACCTCCTTTCTGCCCGACCTGAATATCCAGCGCAATGACGATAATTTCTCTTTCCAGAATCCGTTCAACTTCACCGATAGCGCTTACAGTTTCACTGGGGTGAATACGAACCGCGACCTGTTCATCACAGATACCACCGGAAAAATAATCACCAATTTCGGCGGCAACTCCACCAGCATCAATGAGCTTTTTATCTCGGGCGACGACCGCTACTTCATGTTCTATTCCTTTAATGATAACCAGGTGAAGAAATGGGACCTCAAGAATAATAGTGTAAAAACCATTTTTGATTACCTCGATATCAAGGACCTTTCTCCTGATGGCAAGACCCTGATGGCAGAAAGCGATTCCGGCCGCATCGCATTCTATGATTTCAACAGCCATGAACTGCTCCGCAAAATACCCATGGGAACGGAAGGCATTGATGTGCTGAAGTTTTCTCCGGATGGCAATTTTGGTTACAGCTGCTATTTCAGCAACCAGGCGTTCAAGCACGACCTGAAAACAGGAAAGCTCCTCCAGGAATATAAAACTGGCGAAAGTGATTTCGGCGCTTTGGCGATCAGTCCTGACGGCAAATGGCTGGTCACCGCTGCCAAGAACGGCGATATTATTATATGGGATGAAGCCACTGCCACGATCCGCTATACGCTGAAAGGACTTACCTATGTTGCAGAGAATCTCGTTTTCACCAAAGACAACCGCTACCTGATCAGCGGTTCGGCCAGCTCCTGGATGCATTGCCGCAGCGACCAGGATTTCATTGTCTGGGACCTGACTACCGGAAAGGAAGTCCGCCGTATTTCCACAGGAGGTACCTGCATGCGCAAAGTCATCCTCTCCCCCGACGAAAAGAAACTGATTGGCGCTTCGGATGCCGGCGGACAGATCTATATATGGGATTTTGCTACTGGCAAACTGGAAAAAATCATTGAAGGGCACAGCTCCTTCGTTTCAACCGTTTCCTTTACACACAATGGCCGGTTTCTGGTGAGCGGATCGATTGATAACAGCATTGCCCTCTGGGATGTAAATACCTGGCAGCTGAAAACCCGCCTCGTTCCTTTCGAGCAGAATAACTGGCTGGCGGCAAGTGATGATGGCCTCTTTGATGCCTCACCCGATATCATGAACCAGATGTATTATGTGGTCTCCGATTCCACCAATACCGATTATCCCTGGGTGGTGATCGATTTCAACCAGCTAAAGCACCGCTATTATCAACCAGGCTTACTGCCAATTATTACCGGCTTTTCCAATGAAAGCCTACGCGAAGTACCCAAGCTCGACCGGCTGGAAATGGCCCCGGAAGTACTCTATTCTCTTGAAAAGAAACGACTCTGGATCAACCTGACCAATAAAGGTGGCGGCTTTGGAAAAGTATCCGTCTTTCTAAATAATGCAGAGATCATTGAAGATGCCATAGCCTATACCAAAGCAAAAGGATCGGAGCAGGAGATCGGTATGGAGATCGACCTGAACCAGTTCAACCGCCTTATCAATGATGGTGAAGTCAATAAAATAAAGATCCTCGCCTATAATAAAGACAACTGGCTCAGCAGCCGCCCTATGGAGTTGAGTTTTAAGGCACCGGCCGCTGCAAAAGGCGGACAAGTGGGTGCCGTCAAAAAAACTACAGCGGCTGCAAAACCGCATTTCTATGCCCTGATCTGTGGCACATCTGATTATTCAGGAACATCCATTGACCTGAAATACGCCGCCAAAGATGCGCAGGACTTTGCCCATGCCATTGAGCTGGCTGCCATCAAATTATTCGGACCCAAAAATGTGCATATTACGTTACTGAATTCAGAAAGCACGGATGCCGCAAAGAAACCAGTGAAGAAGAATTTTCTCAATGCCTTTAAAATGGCAGACAGCAGCAATAAGGATGATGTGTTCCTGGTGTATTTATCTGGGCATGGGGTGAACTATGGCGGTCAGGATGGCGACTTCTATTATCTCTTTGCACAAGCAGCCGGTTCGGATGCCGCTTACCTGAATGACCCGCAGGTACGTACCGAACTCACGATGTCGAGTAACGAACTCACCAAACTCTTCAACGAGAAAAAAGCCGGCAAGAAGATCCTGATCCTCGATGCCTGCGCCAGTGGTAAGGCTGCTGAAAACATGGCATTCGCCATGCGGGATGTACCCGCCAGCCAGGTCCGCGCCCTCGACCGCATGGCCGACCGTACCGGCTTTTATGTACTGTCGGGCTCTGCTGCCGATGCCGTGAGTTATGAAACCAGTGTATACGGACAGGGCTTGCTTACTTACTCCTTATTGAAGGCCATCCGTGGTGCTGCTTTACGCAAAGACGGCATGGAAGAATATGTAGACATCCAGAAAATGCTGCAGTTCACGGTAGACGACGTACCCGTGCTGGCCAAAGGCATTGGTGGCATCCAGCAACCCCTCTACCGGAGTCCGGGCGACCAGAAGAGTTTTGATATCGGCATGGTCGACAACACCATCAAAAACCAGATCGTACTCAGTGACCCCAAACCCGTTTTTGTCGCTTCATCCTTCATTAATGAGGCCCGTAAACGAGACGATCTCAAACTGAGTGACCTGATCAATGGCCAGTTGCAGGAGATCACCGCCAAGGGAAAAACTGCGGAACTGCTCTTTATTGAAGCCAAAGATTACCCTAACAGCTGGGAATTATCAGGCACGTACAAAATTGAAGGCGACTCCATAACAGCCGACTGTCTGCTGTTCCGGAATGAGCAGGAAAAAACCTTTTCGGTGAAAGGCAGCAAGGCCGATTTGCCTGGCCTGGTCGCTTCTATGCTAACGGAAGTAAAAAAACTGATCCGCTAAACCGCCCGCTTATCATAACTTTAAATTCCTGCCGTTTTAAACCCGGCAGGGATTTTCCTGTCCAATACACTATTGTTAACTGACTTAAACTGCTTACCTATGGCGGTTACCCTCCAAGACAGCGAACTGCTGGTGCAGTTCCGCGATCCGGCCACCAAAGAAAAAGCCTATACGGCCCTGATCCGCAAGTATCAGGAGCGCCTGTATTGGCATGTCCGCCGGATGGTGGTGGAGCATGAAGACGCCAATGACGTACTCCAGAATGTATTCATCCGGGTCTGGAATGCCCTGGAAAACTTCCGGGAAGATTCCCAACTCTATACCTGGCTCTACCGCATTGCCACCAACGAATGCCTCAGTTTCCTGGAACAGCAAAAACGCAAAGCCGTGGTATCCCTGTCAGACGTCGAAACCACCCTCGAAAACAAGATCAAGGCCGATAAGGACTTCGATGCCAATAAGTTAGAATGGAAACTGCAGTTGGCAATCCAGCAACTTCCTGAAAAACAACGCATTGTGTTTACACTCCGGTACTACGACGAAATGCCCTATGAACAGATGAGCCAGGTGCTGGAAACCTCGGAAGGTGCCCTGAAAGCGAGCTACCACCATGCGGCAAAAAAAATAGAGGATTATATCCTAAACCATTAAACCTGAAGGCCGTTTTTGGGTCTCATATAGTGAAAATGACGAACAGAACACAGATATTGAATGAGTTGCGCGAATCGAGCCCCCTGCTCGCCGCCAAAGATCCCTCCGGAAATCCCTACGGGGTACCCCAGGGATACTTTGAAGGGCTGGCCGGTCAGGTGCTCAGCCGTCTGAGCAGCAGCACGCTGCCGCAGGGACTTTCGCAACCATTTACTGTGCCTGCCGGTTATTTTGACCAACTGGCCGATTCCGTTCTGAACCGGGTAAAAGCCCTGGAAGCCGGATCAGCCTCCGAAGAGCTGGAAGCCCTTTCTCCCCTGCTCAGCAGCCTGTCGAAACAAACCCCCTACCAATTACCGGAAGGGTATTTTGAGCAGCTGCCCGAAAACAGCGTCGATGGTGTCAAAGCCATCGAACTGGTGAATGAGGAACTGGAGAATCTGTCGCCGCTCATGAACAACCTGCGTCACAAAAATCCGTATACCGTACCCCAGGGCTATTTTGAGGCGCTGCCCGGAACCCTGCTGACACAGGTCAGCACAACAACTTCAGCCCGCATGGTGTCCATGCGTTTTACCCGCAAAGTGATGCGCATCGCCGCTGCCGCTGTGGTTACCGGACTGATCGTAATGGCCGGATGGTTCTACCGCAATGCTCCGGTGAGCAATACCGGCAACCTCGCGGTAACAACTGATACCAGCACTCAATCGTTGACTTCCAATATCACTGATGAAGAGATCCAGCAGTACCTCGACCAGCAAGGTGGTAATGCAGCTGATGCCACTGCAGCCGTGGAAACTGTTGAATTGAAACCCGAGAACATGAAAGACATGTTAGCCGATGTGTCTGACGAAGAACTCCAGAAGTTCCTGGAACAGACCGGCAACACGAATACAGAAGCAACCAACTAAAAAAGGCAGTACTATGAAACGTATTTTACTCATAATGACTTTTGCACTGAGCCTGATAGCACCTGCTATGGCCCAGCAGGACGATCCCAAAGATGCGGCCAGCCGCGTGCAGGCACTCAAGATCGCCTACCTCACCAAGAAGCTCAACCTGAGCCCTGAAGAGGCCCAGCGCTTCTGGCCCGTATATAATAAATATGAGGAAGAGATCCGCCTCGCCAATCAGGAATTCCGCCAGCGGCCCGGCAGTGAACTCGACCGCGAAGAAAAGATCCTGAACATCCGCAAGCGCTTTAATGGTGAATTCACCAAGGCACTGAATGCAGAGAAAGTGAGTACCTTCTTCCGCGTGGAAAAAGAATTCAATGGCATGGTAGCGAAGGAAATGATGGAGCGCCGGCAGAACCGGCAGGAGAACAGAAACCGCTTCCGCCAGCAATAATATTCTACCAGGTGTTTTTCTAGGTTAGCAGGCCGGTCATCCTCAAGGACCGGCCATTCTTATTCCGGCCACACCGGATGTTTGATATCGTGGTAAAACAGGAAAGTCCAGTTTTTCTGTTGCCCCTCCAGCCACCACTGCTGCCGCAGTTCCATGCACTTCTTGCCGTCATAATCATACTTGGCCACAAAGCGGCTCTTCATCTGCTGCAGCTGCGGGGCATCGTCACCGCCAAAGAAAACCGTTTCACCCCCATCCACGATCCGGAAGACCTGGTGAAAAGGACTATGCGCACCGGTCACCTCATAACCAATATAACTGTCGATCACCCCATCGCCATCCAGGAAAACAATATTGGGTGCAGCTTTGATGCATTCCAGTTCATCGGTGAGATAAGAAGGCCTGCCTTTCTCAAAGGCAAAGTCCAGTTCCTTTTGCTGTATATAATAGGTAGCATTCGGAAAGGCAAGACTGCGCCGGCCATCGGCTGACGTCTGGGCCATACCGCCGGAATGGTCTTTATGCAGGTGGCTCATGAGTACCTTGGTGACCTCTCCGGGATTGATACCTGCCTGCATGAGGTTGCGGTGCAGTTGTAATACGCCATCCTGTTCAAAGCCCAGTCCGGTATCGATCAGCAACACATCCTCTGAAGTGATCACCACAAAGGGCTGCACTTCCACCAGCAGGCTGCCGCGGGCCCGCTCCTGCAGTTCATCCTTCGCCGGATCAAACGGCACAAACAATTTCGACTTATCGATCGTAAAACTGCCTTCGGAAAGGGGGATGACTTTCATTCTAATTTTTTACCACTACGCTTGCGCCGAAGCTTCAGCGTAGGCGCAAAGACACAAAGGCACAAAGATAAGTGAAGAATAAACCTGTAAAAAGTACCCGGCTTTGTGTCTTAGTGCCTTTGTGGTTAAAACTACCGTAGAACCATTTGGCGGTCCGCATCCAGCCGTATCATGATGAACAACATCACCGTAAACGTAAGCAACGAAGTGCCGCCATAACTGATGAATGGTAACGTGATCCCGATCACCGGCGCCAGGCCAATGGTCATGCACACATTAATGGCAATATGGAAAAACAGTACAGAAGCTACACCATAAGCATAGCAACGGCTGAATACACTTCGTTGCCGCTCTGCGATCATGACGATCCGCATCAGCAGGAAAAAGTAGATGCCCAGGAAGGTAATACTCCCGATAAAGCCGAAGCCTTCGCCAATGGTACAGAAAATAAAATCGGTACGTTGTTCGGGCACAAAGTCAAACCGGGTCTGGGTACCTTTCAGGAAGCCCACACCCGTAACGCCACCACTGCCGATGGCGATCTTGCTCTGCCGCACGTTATAATCGGTATCTTTTTTCTTGACCGGTCCGGCTTCTTCTGTTACAGCACCTGCCACGGCATAGGGATTCTCGCGGCCGATCAGGGAGAATATCCGTTCTGTCTGATAGGGCTTGAGTACTTTCTGGAATATGAACGGCACCACAAAAACTGAAGTGCCTACAGCTCCCAGCCAGATGAAGAAGATCAGGGTGAGTACGCCACGGGGCCGTCGCTTCTGCTGGTAGGCCAGGTAAAAAGAGATGAGGGCTATCGAAGTCAGTACGATAAATAATATTGTGGAAGGCAGCAATAAGGTCAGCACCACCAGTACGGCCATGGAAAACCCGATGATCAGGTAGGCCGGATTCAGGCCTTCGCGGAACATCACCAGGAAAAAGGAAAAATACACCAGGGCCAGACCGGTTTCACTTTGGGCAATACTCAATACTGCAGGGATCAGCGTAAGTGCAGCAGCAATGAGCTGCGAACGGGGCTGGGAAAAATTCGTTTCAACCCTGGAGAGGTATTTAGCGAGCGCCAGGTTAACGAAGAGTTTGCAGATATCGGCCGGCTGTACCTGCAAGCCCCCGCTGAAGCGGATGATCGACTTGGTACCCTTGATATCGGTATGGAAAGGGAATACCAGCAATAACATGAGTATGCCCACCACATACCAGATATTGGCGGTGGCGGTAAAGAACTTGCTGTCGGTGAGCAGGATGAAGAGGCCGAGCACCAGGGAGATCACAAAAAAGTAGAACTGCTTGCTGTAATCGGTCTTGAAATTCAGGAAGGTCTGCAGCACCGGATCATTCTCCCGGTAGGTAGCCATAAAAATGCTCAGGATGCCGATTGCAGTGAGCAGGAACCAGGTCCAGATCACTACAGAATCTACGCCTTTTGATATAGCAGGATTTCGCTGGCTCATGGGCCTGTCCTCCGGTTTACTGAAACAATGGGTTCATCACTCTTAAGTATAGCTTCACGCAAGGTGATGGCTGTTTTCGGTTTGGGTGCCGGTTGGGGCGGCATTACCGGGGAAGCTCCTTTACGCAGGTATTTGCGGATATAGCTGCTATCACCGGTGATCTTGAACCATTCGCGTGCACGGGTGGAGTCTGCCTTATACTGCATACGGGGCAGGTACGAAGGCATGAGATTCGTATTCTCGATCTCGGTGGCTTTGGCCACACTCACCGCACGTAGACTGTCGGTCAGGTATTTTTCCATGAGCAGCGAGGCGATAGGCAAGGCCGATGCCGCACCAAATCCACCATTCTGCACCACTACCGCAATGGCGATCTTCGGATTCTCACGCGGGGCAAAAGCCACAAACATGGAGTTATCTTTCAGCTGGATCACCCGGCCATCCAGTACCATCTTGTTTTCTGCCGTACCGGTTTTGGCACAAATATTAATTCCCGGAATTTTGGCTGCTTTCGCTGTACCGATCTCCACTACATCCTGCATGCCGCTGATCACCACTTCATACACATCATCCGGAATATGAGTGAGTACTTCATGCTTCTGACGGAACCGGTTCAATGTGGTGTCGTCTTTGGTCTCCCCTTCAATGGCCTTTACAAAATGGGGTACATAATAAAAGCCTTTGTTGGCAATGATGCACATGGAGTTCGCCATCTGTAGCGGCGTTACGGTCATTTTATCCTGGCCAATACCCAGGGTGACCATGGTACAGGAATTCCAGGAACCGCGGTATTCCTTATCATACTGGGTCGTATCGGGCATATTGCCACCATCCTCACTGGGCAGGTCTACACCCAACCGGTGCCCCATCCCGAATTTGTTCATATAGTCTTTCCACTTAGTGAGACCGGTACGCGGATTCCGGTACTCGGGATTGTCGATCGTCCGGCGCAGCACATCACAGAAAAAAGAGTTGCACGACCAGGCGATGGCTGTACGCAGGTTGGCGGCATGACCCGCAAATTTTTCCGTACAACGCACGGGGCGGTTACAGCCATGATAGGCTCCGGCGCAGCCAATACCGAAAGCAGGCGTGATCACGCCTTCATCCAGTGCAACGAGTGCCCCGATCGGTTTATAAGTGGAGCCGGCCGGATACTGGCCTTTGATGGCGCGGTTGAATAAAGGTGCCGCCACATCCAATGCCATCCTGCCGTAATTCTTCTGCTTCTCCGGACCGGTCAGGTCGTTGGGGTTATAATTGGGACCGGAGGCCATGGCAATAATGCCACCTGTTTTAGGCTCTATGGCCACGACAGCTCCCACTTTATTTTTCAGCAGGCGTTCGGCCAGCTGCTGGATATCAATATCAATATAGGTCTGGAGGTTCTTTCCTGCAACCGCTGCGGTATCATATGCCCCTTTCTCATAACTGCCTACCAGCCGGTTCTTGTTGTCTTTGATCATGTACTGCACACCGCGCTGTCCCATCAGGATATTCTCATAATAGGCTTCCAGTCCGCTGCGTCCCACATAGTCACCTAAACGATAAAAGCCTTTCGAGCGCTTGATGATCCCCGAATCGGCTTCGCCGATATAGCCCATGATATGGGCAGCGGCATTAAAAGGATAGATGCGTACCGGTCGTTCCACCAGGGCAAATCCCGGAAACTTCCATATATTCTCGTCCAGCCGGGCATGGAGCGCGGGCGGCAGGAGGTCTTCAAAAATGGAAGGACGGAAGGGACCGTTTTTCAGGCGGGCATCCAGCATGCGTTTCCGGAATTCTGCCGTATCGATCTCGAGCAGGGTGCAAAGCCCAAGGGTATCCGTCTTTTTGGCTTCATTAGGCGTTACCACCAGGTCGTACATGATGGTATTGTTGAGGATGGCTTTCCCCTTGCGGTCGTAGATGATCCCCCGGTCGGGATATTTCACCTTGGGGAAGACCGCATTGTTCATGGCCAGCTGCTTGTACTTGCCGGAAAGGATCTGCAGGTTGAACAACTGCGCCACGATGATCACGAACACCGCCGCAAAAATGAGGCGGATGATAAAGGAACGTGACTGGTTAAAAAGAGCCATTTATGAAGTAATACGTTTTGTTAACCTTGCCATTCACTATTGACTATTCACTACTCACTCCCTCACGCCGTATTCGTCTTAAACCGCTGCTTCCGGTAAAACAAGATCTCCGTGACCAGGATCAGTAACAGGCTGATACCTGTGGTGCCGAGTACCTTACCGATAAAGTAGAGAAAGCTGCCGAACTGCATCCATTCCAGGAAAACCAGCCAGGTATGATGCACCAGGGTCAGGATCACCACATAAGTGGCATAGGGAGCAAGTCCCATACTGGTAACTGAAGGGGATTTATAGTTCTGGTCGGCCCCTTCCTGCGAGATCAGTATACTGATCAGGAAAGGACGCAGGTAAGCGATCAGGGCGCAGGCGGCGGCATGAAGGCCGGGTGATTTCACAAAATAATCCAGCGACAGTCCGAAAATAAATCCGATGAAGGTCAGGGTGATCTTCGGTGTATTGAAGGGCAGCCAGAGGATGTAAAGAAAGTAGATATAGGGCACTATAAACTGGTGCAGGGGCTTGATAGCAGCCAGCAGAAAGACCTGCACCCCGATAAAGAGGACAAAGCGGATGATATTTTTTAACAGCTCACTCATTGGTTGGTCTTGGTGGCCTCCTCCAGCTTTTTCTGTTCGTCCTTGAAAAGGTTATCCACCACGAAGGCATATTCGAGGGTGAAGAAATTCGCCGCGGGCTTAAGCCGCAGGGTATAGAAATTACTCGACTTGTCGTTCACGATATCCAGTACTGTACCCACCATCACGCCCTGGGGAAAGAGGGAAGAATACTGGCTGGTCACCACTGTATCGCCTTTGGCAATGGGCACACTGCGGGGGATATTGGTCATCAGTACCCAAAGCGGGCTTTCCCCGTCCCAACTTACGGTACCGGTTTCCCCGGTTTTCTTGATCCTGGCACTCACCCGGCTCTGGCGGTTGAGCAGGCTCATCACCACGGCATAGTTATCACTCACATTCACTACTGTTCCTACAATTCCGTTGGCGCTGATCACGCCCATGTCTTTGCGGACCCCTTGTTTTTCACCCCTTTGCAAGGTGATATAGTTGTTCTGGAGTCCGACGGTATTCCCTACCACTTTGGCGCCCCGCCATACATACTGGCGGAAATGGCCCAGGGTATCGTAAGCGATCGTGTCCTTTATTGTAGTGGCTGAAGTATCGGGGATACTATAGTCCTTTTTCAGCTGATTGAGCAGGGTTTCGTTCTGCCGCATGAGGGCCTCATTGGTTTCCTTGAGGTGGAAATAGCCTTCTACCCGGTCGTAGCGGGTATTCACCCATCCGGTACTTTCATTGGCTACGCGCATGAAAGCGGCTTCATGGAAACGGTTATAGCGGAAAAGGAAAAAGAGCGCCAGACTCTGAACCAGCACGAAGAATATGAAGTTGAAATAACGCCTTATGAAAAGGAAGATATTACGCACTGCTCTTTTTTATACGATCAATAGCCGGAGTTCCGGCGGGTTCGGTTAACGCATCACAAAGGGGAAGCGGTCGTAATTTTTCAGGGCGATACCGGTTCCGCGCACCACACTCTTCAGGGGATCATCGGCCACATGTACCGGCAGTTTGATCTTCTGGCTCAGGCGTTTATCGAGTCCGCGGAGCAGGGCGCCGCCACCGGTCAGGTATAAGCCGCGGCGATAGATATCGGCAGCCAGCTCGGGCGGGGTCTGTTCCAGGGCCTTGAGGATGGCCTCTTCGATCTTGAAAATGCTCTTGTCGAGGGCTTCGGCAATTTCCTGGTAGCTCACCATGATCTGCTTGGGGATACCGGTTACCAGGTCACGGCCATTCACCGGAATATCATCGGGAGGGGAATCCAGGTCTTTCATGGCAGCGCCGATATTGATCTTGATCTGCTCGGCGGTGCGCTCCCCGATCAGGAGGCTGTGGTAGCGGCGGAGGGCTTCCATGATGTCGGCAGTGAACTCGTCACCGGCGATCCGGATACTCTGGTCGCACACGATACCGGCCAGGGCGATCACGGTAATACCAGTGGTACCACCCCCGATATCGATGATCATATTGCCCACGGGCTCTTCCACGTCTATGCCAATACCCAGGGCCGCAGCCATGGGTTCATGGATCAGGTATACTTCCTTGGCACCGGCCTGTTCAGCGCTGTCGCGAACAGCACGTTTCTCCACCTCCGTGATACTGGAGGGGATACAGATCATCATGCGCCAACTGGGGGGAAACAGGGGTTTTTTGGGGTAAACCAGCTTGATCAGCTCCCGGATCATGAGCTCGGCCGCGTTGAAGTCGGCGATCACACCGTCTTTCAGGGGGCGGACGGTCCGGATGCTTTCATGGGTCTTTTCGTGCATCATGAGGGCTTTTTTGCCCACGGCCAGCACATTCTTGGGGTTGTTGCGGTCGAGCGCCACAATACTGGGCTCGTTCACCACTACCTCGTCATTATGGATGATCAGGGTATTTGCGGTGCCCAGGTCGATCGCAATTTCCTGGGTGAAAAAATTAAAAAGTCCCATGTTGTAAGATCAGTTTTTTGATAGGATTGACCACGTGTGCAAAATTGGAGGAAATAATCCGAAATAACAAAGCCAAACCCTTGCTTCTCAATGTTTTTTTTGCCCTGTACTTCCCGGGGAAAACGCAGGTCCCGCGGGCTTATTGTGGCCCCGGCCCCCCAAACTGTTAAAACCCCCTTAACTTGGCAGGCCATGAAGCTGATTCCCCGCACCGTCTGGATCCTCTCGCTGGTGAGCCTGTTCACCGACCTGGCCAGTGAATTACTCTATCCGGTCATGCCGCTGTACCTGCAGTCGATCGGTTTTTCCTTCAGTGCTATAGGCTTACTGGAAGGTATAGCCGAATTTACAGCCGGCCTCAGCAAAGGGTATTTCGGACAGTGGAGCGACCGCATCGGCAGGCGGCTGCCTTTTGTGCGGACTGGTTATTTCCTGAGCGCCCTGGCAAAACCACTGACCATTCTGTTCAGCACAGCAGGCTGGATCTTTGGTATGCGCACACTCGATCGCATAGGCAAAGGCGTAAGAACAGCTTCGAGGGATGCTATCCTGTCTGCTGAAGCAGCGCCCGGCACCAAAGCACGTGTGTTCAGTTTTCACCGCAGCTGGGATACGGTGGGTGCAGCACTGGGACCACTTGCTGCATTGATTTTCCTGAAAGTGCATCCGGGAAAGTATACCGATTTGTTTTTGTACGCGGCCCTGCCCGGTATCATTGCCGTCTTTTTGCTCTTTCTGTTACGGGAGAAAAAACAGCAAGCTGTTCCCGGATTGAAAAAAGGATTCTTCAGCTACTTCAGTTACTACCGTGAAGCGCCTGGCACTTATAAAAAACTGTTGACTGCTTTACTGCTCTTCGCACTGGCCAACAGTTCGGATGTGTTCCTCTTGCTGCAGATCAAGGCATTGACCGGCAGCGACCTCACCATGATCCTGTACTATGTGGGGTATAATATCGTTTATGCGGCCATGTCATATCCTGCGGGATTTCTGGCCGACCGCTGGGGTATGAAACGGATGCTGGGATTTGGCCTTGCGCTGTTTGTGCTGGTGTATACAGGCTTTGCCTTGCAGCCCGATGCGGCATCCTGCGCGCAACTGATGGTGGCTTATGGCATTTATGCTGCGTTCACTGAAGGGATCTCCAAGGCCTGGATCACCACACTTGTGCCCAAGGAAGCCACCGGCCGTGCGGTTGGACTCTTCACCTCGGCACAAAGTATCGCCCTGTTCACCAGTTCTTTATTGGCTGGTATCCTCTGGGACCAGTTCGGCTCCACTGTTACCTTCGGCTACTCCGCCTTGTTAGCCGCGCTCTCCCTCCTGCTCCTCCAACGTATAAAAAAAGAATAACGCTTCTGACTAATGACTACTGATTACTGGCTACCGGCTACTGGCTACTGACTACCGGCTACCTCCTCCATACCCCAACTTCCCCTCCATCTCCCCACTCAACCCCGGCAAACTGCTCCGCTCCACCAGGAAACTGGTCAGCCTTGCGATATCACCGAAAATAATATGCTTGTCGAGTGCGCCCTTCAGGTATTCGCGTCCGGTACTGCCACCGGTTCCGATCCGGGAGCCGATGGTACGGTGCACCATGCTCATGTGACGGTAGCGCCAGGTACTCAGTTGTTCGTCGATCTCCAGTAATACGTTCAATACCTGAAAAGGCAATTGCAGCATGGGATAACCCCTGTAAAGCATGATAAAAAGAGCAGCGCGTGAAGCGCGGGCACTCAGGCCACTTCGTTGTGTAGTTGATTCTGCAAACTGCTGCTCGAAGAATTCCCTGTTCCGGTTCTCGGCTTCAGCCAGGCCTTTGGTATAAATCCGGTAGTACTCATTCCAGAAACGCGCTGCACCGGGTTCAGCCCCGAACAATGTAGTTGCCGGAGTATCCGGATGCATGGAAAATTGTTCCCACAAGGAAGCATCGGCGAAGAAAGGCATGCGTTCCAGCCAACTGTTCAGCAGGTTAAGGATGGAAGGACTGGCTTCTGCTTTGCGGATCAGTTCCACCTGTTCCGGACGCAGCTGGGAGATATAGTATTCCTGGCCAAAACGGTCGGCATAGGTCAGGCCCAGCCTTGCTTCCAGCACTTTGAATTGCCAGCTCTGGAATCCGGATGCCGGGCGCAGGAGGTCGCGGAATTCGAGGAAGTCCATGGGCGTCATGGTCTCCATCACATCGATCTGTTGCACCAGCAGTTTCAATATGGTGACGCAGCGCGACAGCCGGTGCACGATCACCTGCAGGTCGGGACTGTTATCATTCAGTGTGGGGCGCGAAAGAATGGCAGATACCGATTCCACTTCATGCAGCAGCTGCTTGAACCAGAGTTCATAAGCCTGATGGATGATGATGAAGAGCATTTCATCATGCGCCGGCCGGCCGGCTTTATCACTCTCCGGTTGCTGTGCATCCAGAATACGGTCTAATTGCAAGTAATCGCTGTAGTGTACTGGGGCAGCCATAGATGGGAGTTTTGAACCACAAAGGCACAAAGACACAAAGAAATATTAATCCCCGTACAAACTAAAGCTATTTCAAAACGCTTAGTGCCTTGGTGTCTTGGTGGTTATGTATTTATCCTTAGAATTTGGGGGCAAACTCGTAGCCAATATCTTTCCGGTAATAGATGCCTTCATATCGGACGCCCTTCATCGCTTTGAGTGATTTTTGGGCGGCATCAAATACAGATACATCATAGGAAGTAATGCAGAGCACCCGTCCGCCACTGGTCACCACTTCACCGTTTTCAGTTTTGGTACCGGCATGAAAGAGGAGGCTGTCTTTACCCAGGTCTTTATCCAGTCCGCTGATGGGGAATCCTTTTTCATAGTTGCCTGGATAACCGCCACTCACTGCCATTACTGTAGCTGCCGGACGCTTGTCAATATTGATCGTTATGGTATCCAGCTCCTGCTTGGCAGCTGCTACAAAGAGGCCGACCAGGTCGTTCTCCAGGCGGGGGATCACCACTTCAGTTTCAGGATCACCCATCCGGCAATTGTATTCGATCACATAAGGCTCGTCTTTTACCTTGATCAGGCCGAAGAAGATGAATCCCTTATAGTCAATGTTTTCTTTCTGTAATCCGGCAATAGTGGGTTTGATCACTTTCTCTTCCACTTTGAACATAAAACCGGGTGTGGCAAAGGGAACCGGGCTCACCGCTCCCATGCCGCCGGTATTCAGGCCGCGGTCGCCTTCACCAATGCGCTTATAGTCTTTTGCTTCAGGCAGCAAAACATAGTTTTTTCCGTCAGTGAGCACAAATACACTCAACTCAATGCCATCGAGGAATTCTTCCACTACTACTTTGCGGCTGGCTTCACCGAATTTGGCCTGCTGCAGCATGAGCTCAAATTCAGCTACTGCTTCGATATGGGATTGGCAGATCAGCACGCCTTTTCCTGCAGCCAGTCCATCGGCCTTCAGCACCACCGGCAAGGGATGTTCATTCACATACTTCACGCCTTCTTCAAAATTCGTGATATCGAATTCGCGGTATTTCGCTGTGGGAATACCCTGACGGTCCATGAAGGCTTTGGCGAATGCCTTACTGCCTTCCAGTTGGGCGCCAAGAGCAGAAGGTCCGATAAAGTAGATGGAACGGAGCGCTTCCTGCTTCTGGAAATAATCATACAGCCCCTTAACCAACGGTTCTTCGGGCCCCACCACCACCATCTCAATGCCTTCTTTGATACAGAAGGCACCAATCGCATCAAAATCGTTCAGGTTCAGGTCAACATTGGTACCACATTGCGCCGTACCGGCATTACCCGGTGCGATGAACAGGGGATTCGACCATACACTCTGGTTGATTTTCCAGGCTAATGCGTGCTCACGGCCGCCAGATCCTAAGAGGAGAATTTTCATTGCAGAAAAGCGCTTTAAACGGGCTCAAATTTCGGTATTCCCTCCCGCTTTAACGAATAAATATTTACAGCCCTGTCTTTATTTCATAAGAATCGGTATTTTGGCAGTTAGGAACACTGATTAGCAGACCGCTTTCATCTAAAAACAACGTATGAGCCAACTCCCCAAAAAAGGACACCCCATAGGCCTTTACATTCTTTTTGCCACGGAAATGTGGGAACGCTTCACCTTTTATGGGATGCGTGCCATCCTGATCCTCTTCATGACCCAGGCATTAACCTTCAAGAACGACTTTGCCTCCAACCTGTATGGTAGTTATATCAGCCTGATCTACCTCTCCGGCCTCGTGGGGGGCTATGTGGCCGACCGCTTATGGGGCAACCAACGCTCGATCATTGCAGGGGGTATAGTGATGACCATTGCACAGATCATCCTCTATTTCTGCGCCTCCCTGTACAAAGAAGCGCCGGAACTGTCGACCCTGTTATTCTATTCCGGATTGGGCATGATGATCGCCGGTAACGGCTTCTTTAAACCCAATATCTCCAATATGGTGGGTCAGCTCTATCCTGCACACGACAACCGGAAAGATGCAGCGTACACCATCTTCTATATGGGGATCAACCTGGGTGGCGCCATCGGTCCCTTTGTATGCGGACTGGTCGGCAATACCGGCAACCCCGAAGATTTCAAATGGGCTTTTCTGGTAGCCGCCATTGGCATGGTGATCTCCATAGTGATCCAGTCCATCTTCCATAAACAATATGTAAAGGACCCGGAACAAAAAACGCTGGGTATGATACCGGAAAAAAGTCCCGCTTTTTCCCGGAAAGCCTTGTTTACCGTAGGTGGACTGCTGCTGTTCTCGGCCCTTTCCATTGGATTGATCTATGCTGATGTTAAAGTATTCCCTTACCTGTTTTACTTGCTCATCGCCTGTTTCTTCCTGATCCCTTTCCTCATTTACTCCGATAAATCACTGACCAAGGATGAAAAAAATAAAGTGGCGGTGATCATTGCGGTATGTTTCTTCGTGATCTTCTTCTGGAGTGCCTATGAGCAAACCGGTGCCTCCCTCACTTTTTTTGCGGATGAACAGACCGACCGCAGCTTTGGCTGGTTTAAAATACCGGTATGGCTGATCTATACCCTGGCAGCAGCCTTTTTATACTATAGCTATACCCTCTTTAAAAAAATAGCGGCCAACCTGTCCGGTGCCGAACATACCAAGCTCCGGGTAACCGTTCAGTCGCTGCTGGGTTTACTGGTAGCAGCTGTCTTGTATGGCGTCATTTCCCTGATCTTATCCGGAAAATCCTATGTGAGTAAAGAGGAGATCCCGACGGCCTGGTTCCAGTCGATGAACTCCGTTTACATTGTACTGTTTGCCCCTCTCTTTGCCTGGATGTGGCTGAAAATGGGCAAGAACGAACCTTCTTCCCCTACGAAAATGGCTTTAGGGCTTTTATTGGTAGGACTGGGTTATTTATGGATCGCGCAAGGAGTCAACAATATCGCTCCCGGACAAAAAGTGAGCATGATCTGGCTTACCGTATTATATGCCATCCATACATTCGGAGAACTCTGTCTCTCGCCAATTGGTCTCTCGCTGGTCAACAAACTGGCTCCCCTGAAGTTTGCATCCTTGCTGATGGCCATCTGGTTTACTGCAAATGCATTCGGCAATAAACTGGCCGGATCCTTGAGCGCATTATATCCCGAAAATGGACAGGTGACCAGTTTCCTCGGATATAAAATGGCCAACACCTACGACTTCTTCATGCTCTTCGTCTTTATGTCGGGTGTAGCCGCATTCCTGCTCTTCCTGCTCTCCAGGAAGCTGCAAAAAATGATGAACTGACCTGTAATCATACAAGGGAGGTAAGAAATAAACCTTACCTCCCCATTTCTTCTTTCTTCTTTCTTCTCCCTTCTACCTTCTCCCTTCTCCCTTCTCCCTTCTTTCTTCTCTCTTTTTTCTTCTCTCTTCTTTTCCTACCTTTCGGCTGAACCAAAACGCCTTGCATGTCATCCAAGTCATTCCAGCCCTTCATTGCCCCCGAGGCCAATGTAAAGGAGCTGACGGTTAAGTCCATTCTCTTAGGTAGTTTATTCGGCGTGATCTTCGGCGCCGCAACAGTGTACCTCGCCCTCAAAGCGGGTTTAACGGTAAGTGCGTCCATTCCCATTGCCGTGATCGCCATTACCCTGGGCCGCCGCTTTTTCAAGACCACCATCCTGGAGAACAATATTATACAGACCACGGGCAGTGCCGGTGAGAGTATCGCGGCCGGTGTCGCCTTCACCCTGCCGGGTTTTCTCTTCCTGAGCTCGCCCGACAGTGCGAAATATTTTGAATACCTCACCATACTGATCCTGGCCATTGTAGGCGGACTGCTCGGTACCTTATTAATGGTGCCCCTGCGCCGGGCCCTGATCGTGAATGAACACGGCAATCTCCCCTATCCCGAAGGCACAGCCTGCGGTGATGTACTGAAAGCCGGTGAGAAAGGCGGCGATTTTGCACGCACAGCCTTTATCGGTCTAGGTGTATCATTAGTTTATGCCATCCTGCAGAAGATCCTGCATGTGATCGCCGAAGTGCCTTTCTGGGCCACCAAACAGGCTAATAAATTCTTTCCATCTGCCAAAGTGAGTGGAGAGATCACGCCCGAATACCTCGGCGTTGGATATATTATCGGTCCGCGTATTGCCGGTGTGCTCGTAGCTGGCGGTGTACTCAGCTGGCTGGTATTGATCCCCCTGCTCTCTTCTATTGTACCTGCCGATACCATTGCCACACAGCTGGTGAAACTGGGGTATCTCGCGGATCTCACCAAGCCCGGTGGTAAGGGCGGCTGGGATCCGGTGACCCACCAGTTTGCCGATTATTCGAGTGCCATTTATTATGCGTTCATCCGGCAGATCGGTGCGGGAGCTGTGGCAGCCGGAGGTATCATTACACTGATCAAGACCATTCCCACCATCGTTAAATCCATCCGCTCCAGTGTCAGCTCGATCCGCAAGAATGCCGGAGAGGATGCGCCTGCTGTACTGCGCACCGAGAAGGACCTGAGCATGAAAGTAGTTGGACTGGGCAGTCTCGGCCTGGTGGTGCTGATCAGTATCCTGCCGCAGATCCCCGGTGATGGCATTGTACAGAAACTGCTGATCGGAATTCTCGTAGTAGTGTTTGGTGCCTTATTCGTAACGGTTTCATCCCGAATCGTAGGTCTCATCGGTTCTTCGAATAACCCCATCAGCGGTATGACCATTGCAACGGTAATGGGTACCAGCCTGATCTTTTTGAGTGTGGGCTGGACCGGTAAAGCTTTTGAACCCCTGGTACTGGTGGTAGGTGGTATGATCTGTATTGCCGCGGCCAATGCCGGAGCCACTTCACAGGACCTGAAGAGTGGTTATATTGTGGGTGCTACACCCCGCAACCAGCAGATCGCGCTTTTTGTCGGCGCTATTGTATCATCCATTGTGATCGGCCTTACCGTTAAATTCCTGGATAAACCCACCAGCGAAATGGTGAGCCAGGGGGTACAGCATGCCATCGGTTCCGAAAAATATCCTGCGCCGCAGGCTACCCTGATGGCTACCCTGATCAAAGGTATCCTGTCGCAGAACCTCGACTGGCAATACGTATTCGTTGGTGTATTCATCGCCTTTGTGATGGAACTCTGCGGCATCAAGGCCCTGAGCTTTGCCGTGGGCGCCTACCTGCCGCTGTCCACCACCTTGCCTATTTTCATCGGTGGTGCCATCCGCGGTATCATTGAATGGAAACAGAAGAAAGCAAACGTTGAGGTTAAACCTGAAGAAGAGGAACTCAGCAAGGGCAGCCTCTTTGCCACAGGACTGGTAGCCGGCGGTGCTGTTGCCGGCGTACTCATCGCTTTTGTTTCCGGAACCGCAGGCGGTGAAAAATTCCTCAATAGCGTGAACCAGGAAGAGCACCTGAGTGGCGCTTTAGGCACGGGAGGCTATTTCCTGCTGGGCGTATTGTTCTTTGCGCTTATGGGCTGGATCCTGTACCGGAATGCGAATAAGAAGTAATACGATTTACGTAAAAGTTATATGTTGAAATAGCTATAAAAAGAAAAGTCCTCAAGTTGAGGACTTTTCTTTTTATCATACATTCACTATTGACTACTCACCACTCCTACTGCCCCTGCGCCAGCGAATAGGCCTTCTTCTCCCCCCACATATTCAGCAGCTCCAGTGAACAGACTTTAAACTCGAGACAGAGTCTTTTGTAAAGCTCCTGGATATCCACCTGGGTGCGTTCTTCATCACCTACACTTTCAAAACGGCAGCGGTATTGGTTCACCACATTGGTAAAGATGGAACCCTTGGGCCATACCTGGGTACCGCGGTTGCTGATGGTAACGAGTTTGAAGAGGTCGCCGGTCTGCCGGAGGCATTTATCAGCCACCACCTGGGGCTGTTCCGCACTTTCCACAAAGAAATCGGCGCCGACGATCTTTTCTTCTTCCATCTCCTTGGTCATGATCAGCGGGTTCTTCTCCAGCTTGAAATGTGTAGGGGTGATGGGCTTATTGGGCAGGAGGGGTTTGGCTCCATGCTCCGGGGTTTTGCCGAAGTTCGCGATGATGGCTTCGGCAAACTGGGTGGTATTGACAGGTGCTTTCGTTTTATCGCCGAAGTCACCGGTACGGATCCCCGATTCCAGGGTATAGAGCAGGGCATTCTCGATTACCGCTGCATTCTCCATGAGACCGAGGTGGCGCAGCATGGTGATACCGCTTAAGAGCAGGGCGGTTGGATTGGCAATATTCTTACCGGCGATATCCGGTGCGGTACCGTGTACAGCTTCAAAGATGCAGATATGGTCGCCGATATTGGCAGAAGGGGCAAAACCAAGACCACCAACCAATCCGGCGCAAAGATCACTCACAATATCCCCCTGCAGGTTGGTCAGCACCACCACATCAAATAGGTCGGGGCGGGTCACCAGCTTCATACAGAGATCATCCACGATTACATCATCAGCTTTCAATTCGGGGTATTCCTTAGCCACTTCATAAAAACACTCGAGGAAAAGTCCGTCAGTGATCTTCATGATATTGGCTTTGTGTCCACAGGTAATGCGTTTGGCATTTTTCTTTTTGGCCATTTCGAAGGCATACCGGATCACTTGCAGGCTACCGGGTCGGGTAATGAAGCGGCGGCTCAGGGCTACGTCGTGGGTGAGCATGTGTTCAATGCCACCGTAGGTATCTTCAATATTCTCGCGGACGATGGTGACATCGATCGGAATACCGGCCTTGCTGAATACCGTATCCACGCCGTGTAGGGTCTGGAATACACGTTTGTTGGCATAGGTATTCCAGGTTTTGCGGGCAGTCACGTTCACGCTTTTTACGCCCTTACCCTTTGGGGTTTCCATGGGGCCCTTATACAGAATACCCAGTGTTTCAATGGTTTGCTGGGCTTCCGGGGTCATTCCGTTGCTGTAGCCCTTATCGAATACCCACTTACCCATATCCACGAACTCGTACTCCAGGGGTACTTTATTGGCCTTGAAAATGCCCAATACGGCGTCCATGATCTCCGGCCCGATGCCATCTCCTTTTGCTACAGCTATTTTCATATGATCGTTTTATAAATGTTAGTTAGTCAAATTTTTGCAAAGGTAATTCCGGCTCGACAGATTTCCGCTTCCGGCATCAAACAAATCCGGGAATCGGCTGTTTTTTGAGTATCTTTAAGATAACCAACGAAGCGCTGAATGGTTTCCAAAATTTCCGAAGGAATTGAAGTGAGCGTCGAAACGTTCTACCAGCCGGATTATTCCAATCCGGTGTCGGGGGAGTTCATGTTCGCCTACAGGATTCATATCGAGAATCATAACGCGTTTCCGGTCAAGCTCCACCGCCGCCATTGGTTTATCGTGGAAGCCAGCGGCAGCCACCGGGAAGTGGAAGGCGAAGGCGTAGTGGGGGTGCAGCCCATTCTTCAGGCCGGCGACCGCTACCAGTATGTCAGCGGTTGTAACCTTCACACCGAAATGGGAAAAATGTATGGCACTTACCAGATGGAGAATCTGGACACCAAAGAGCTGTTCAAAGTGAATATCCCGGTTTTTGAGATGATCGTGCCGTTCAAGATGAATTGACGGAACAAATATGTGCTACTTCACTGTATATCCCTGTTTCACCAGGTACTGTTTTACTTTCTCCCGCTGATCCCCTTGTACAATGATCTCGCCACCCTTGGCCGAACCGCCCGTTCCGCAAAAAGTCTTCAGTTGTTTGCCCAAAGTTTCCAGGTCTTCGGGTTTCCCGATAAAGCCAGTTATGAGGGTCACGGCTTTGCCTGCCCGTTGTTTGGTATCGAGCAGGATGCGTAGTTTCTGTTTGGCTGGCGGCAGGGTTTCCTGTATCTCATTATCCTGTTCAAACGAAAAGGATGGATCCGTACTGTAAACATAACCCCGGTTATCGGGCTTGTTCTTCTTACTCATATTTTAACCATATAGGCATTTAGGTATTAGTGAAATTCCCAAAAGCCTTTTTAAAAGTTATAACTGCTATTAATAATGTTATTTAACTGCATGGAAATCTATGTGCCTATGTGGTTAACACCGCCTTCAGGCTCAGGTCCACGCTCTGCGCCTGATGGATCAGTGCCCCTACACTCACATAATCCACTCCCGTTGCGGCATAGTCTTTTATATTCAACAGATTGATTCCCCCACTGGCCTCGGTTTCCGTCCTTCTATTGATCAGGCTGATCGCTTCTTTCAGTAATGCCGGTGTGAAGTTATCGAGCATAATGCGGTGGGCTTTCCCGTTCTCCAGCACCTGCTTCACTTCATCCAGGTTCCGGGTTTCCACTTCTATCTTTAATCCGGGTTTCACCCGCTGTACATAATCCCAGGCCCGGTCCACCGCCTTGCCGATTCCACCGGCATAATCGATATGATTATCCTTCAGCATGATCATATCATACAAACCCATCCGGTGATTGACACCACCCCCGATACGTACGGCTTCTTTTTCCAGCAGCCGGAAATTAGGAGTGGTCTTACGGGTATCCAGTATACGGGTATGATAGCCTTCCAGCAGGGCTGCATATTGCGCTGTCAGTGTAGCGATCCCGCTCATGCGCTGCATGCTGTTCAGCACCAGCCGCTCGCATTGCAGTATAGTGTGCACCCGGGCCGTTACCGTAAAAGCGTCTTCCCCTTTCTGTACCCGGTCACCGTCTTTTTTGAACAGGTTTATTGCAGCAGCAGGTTCCAGTGCTGCAAATATGGCCTGCGCCACTTCAACACCCGCCAGTACACAGTCCTGCTTGATCTTCAGCACAGCCTTCCCTTTCGCATCAGCCGGTATACTGCTGAGCGTGGAATGATCGCCATCGCCGATATCTTCCTGTAAACCTGCGTGGATGAGTTGGAGTAATTGTTCGGAGAAGGAATGCATGGGGCAAAAGTAAGAAGAAAGTAGCGAGAAGCGAGAAGCTAGAAGCTAGAAGGTAGAGGCAAGAAGCTAGAAGGTAGAGGGTAAAGTCAAAAATGTAGACATCTAAACTTCCTAAAGGATTGTAATAGTAAAATAAATCCTTTTGAGAAAATATTGCATGTATTCCCTTCTTCCTTCTTGCTTCTAGCTTCTAGCTTAGTCTACCTTGAGAAACCCCATCTCCTGCAACACCTGATGATCCCCCTTCTGTTTCATGTAGAGCTTCACCCGGAAATTGCCGTTACGGGTCTGGAGTACGCCGAAGCAGAATTCGGAGCCATTATTTTCACCCTTATGCTTGATCTGGAAATCCTTGACCGGATTGGATGTGAAGAAATCTTTCAGGATCATCTCCGCCTGGGTGCGGCTGTAATTATCGCTCTTGCCGGGCAGCGAGAGGTCGATGCGCTCGTCAAAGAAACGGGCCAGCTGGCCTGCGTTTCCGCTGCGCATCGCACCGGCAACTTCCTCGATGGAGAAAGCCGGCCGGAAGGAAAGAAGGAAAAGGCTGAACAGCACCACCAATCCCCCCATTATCTTTTTCATAAAACCCTATTTTTCACGGGATAAGTTGCCAAAAACATGCCAAAGTAAAGTTCCGGGGGAAAAATACTAACCTGCTATTATTCAATTACCTTTGTGCCAGTTTTGACCCTTATTTATTTCAATTATGAGCGCTAAAAAAGCAATTCTGGTGATCATGGATGGCTGGGGACTGGGCAAGGTTTCCACAGCCGATGCCATCCAGCAGGCCAAAGTACCTTTCGTTTCTTCCTTATATAACCAATACCCCCATACCACCCTGGTAACCTGCGGGGAAGCCGTTGGATTGCCCGATGGACAAATGGGTAACTCGGAAGTGGGACACCTCAATCTCGGGGCTGGCCGTATCGTTTACCAGGAACTGCAGCGCATCAATGTAGCGATCCGTGAAGGCGAATTCGCCAAAAATGAGGTATTGCTCCAGGCCATCCGCTTTGCCAAAAAAGAAGGCAAGAAACTGCACCTGCTCGGCTTGGTTAGTGATGGCGGTGTGCATTCCCATATCAATCACCTCAAGGCCCTGGTGGATGTCTGCAAACAGGAAGGCCAGCAGGATGTCTTCATCCACGCATTTACAGACGGCCGGGATACGGATCCGAAAAGCGGACTGGGTTTCCTGCGCGAATTGCAGCAGCATCTTGATAAAAGCACAGGTAAGATCGCTTCCGTAACCGGACGCTATTTTGCCATGGACCGCGATAAACGCTGGGAACGGGTGAAACTGGCTTACGATGCCCTCGTGAATGGCATCGGCACAGCTGCCACCAATGCCCTCGCCGCTGTAGAAAGCAGTTATGCTGCCGGCGTTACCGATGAATTCATCAAGCCCATCATTATAACTGATGCAACCGGTGCACCGCTCGCAACAATCCAGTCGGGCGATGTGGTGCTCTGCTTCAATTTCCGGACCGACCGCTGCCGCGAGATCACCCAGGTGCTCACACAACAGGCTTTCCCCGAACAAGGTATGCAACCCTTGCAACTGCATTATACCACCATGACGGAATACGATAAGACTTTTAAAGGAGTTCATGTCGTATTTGAAAATGATAACCTGAATAATACGATCGGACAGATCCTCGAACAAAACAAGCGCAAACAGATCCGGATCGCTGAAACAGAAAAATACCCCCACGTGTCTTTCTTTTTCAGTGGCGGCCGCGAAGTACCGTTTGAAGGAGAGAACCGCATCATGATCCCCTCTCCCAAAGTAGCGACTTACGACCTGCAGCCGGAAATGAGCGCCTATGCCGTTACCGATGCTATTGTGCCGGAGATCGAGAAAGAAAGCGCTGATTTCATCTGCCTCAATTTCGCCAATGCCGATATGGTGGGCCATACCGGGGTGTTCTCTGCCGCCATCAAGGCCGTGGAAACCGTTGATGCCTGCGTAAAACGGGTGGTAACAGCAGCACTGGAACACGGCTACACCGTTTTCCTTACCGCCGACCATGGAAATGCCGACTTCATGATCAATGAAGATGGCAGTCCCAATACCGCACATACCCTCAACCTGGTACCGTTGTTCGTAATTGATAAAGAGTGGAAAGGCGCACTCAAGCCCGGTAAACTGGGCGATATCGCACCGACTATTCTTACCATGATGGGATTGCCCGTACCGGCAGAAATGACCGGACAGGTATTGATCGCCTGATCAGATCACGACTAAAGGCAAGGGATGCTCCGGATGCCGGAGTATGGTACTGTGTACTCCAAATACATCCTGTATTAATGAGGTGGAAATAATATCCAGGGGCTTGCCCATAGCTGCCACACGCCCTTCTTTCAGGAACACCAGTTGGTCGGCATAACGCAGGGCCAGGTTGATATCATGCAATACCGCCACAATCACGGTACGTTCGTCTTTTAATGCAGCAGTCGCCTGCAAAAACTCCTGCTGGAAATTGATATCGAGGTTATTCAACGGCTCGTCGAGAAAGAGATATCGGCAGCCCCTTTCCGGATGTGCATATAATTGTGCCATCACCCGGGCAAACTGTACCCGCTGTTTTTCACCGCCACTCAGGGTCTGGTAATTGCGGTTACGCAGTTGCTGTAACTGCCAGCGGTCGATCACGGCTTCCACAACTGCAGTATCGTGGGCCGAGTGCCTTGTATCAAAATGCGGATACCGGCCCATCATCACCACTTCTTCCACACTGAGGGGAAAGCTGAGTTCCTGCTGCTGGCTCATCACGGCACGGTAACGGGCCATATCTTCCCTTTTTAATGCTGTCAGCGGCTGCTGGTCATAATATACAGCACCTGTAAAGTGACGCAATTCCCCGCTGCAGATCTTCAGCAGGGATGACTTGCCCGAACCATTGGGTCCCAGGATCACGGTAAATTGTCCCGGTTGAAAAACCAGGCTGATCTTCCGAAGGATCTGCTGTGCCCCCACCTGATAGTATAGTTCCCTTGCCTCAAGCATGTCCGCTGTCTTTTTGCTGGAGGATATTGAATTTCTTCAGCAGGATGATAAATACAGGCGCCCCCACCAATGAAGTGATGATACCAATTGGGATTTCAGCAGGTGCGAGTAATAAGCGGGCTCCCATATCGGCTATGGTTAGTAACAGCGCTCCGGCCAGCACAGCTGCGGGCAATAGCCGCCGGTTGTCGCTGCCGATCAGCAAGCGCAGTACATGCGGTACGATCAGTCCCATGAAACTGATCACACCGGCGAAAGCCGTGACCACTGCTACCAGTGCCGTATTGAGGATCATGATCCGCCGTTTCAGTTTTATGGTATCCACACCCAGGTATCCGGCTTCTTCTTCACCAAGTAACAAGGCATTCAATGCACGGGCATCGCGGCGGATCAGCAGAAATATCACCACACTGACCCCTGCCACGATCCAGACCTGCAGCCAGGAAGCACCGGAAAACGTACCGAGATTCCAGAAAGTGATGCTGCGTGCCTGCGGATCACGGGCGATATAGCTCATGAAACCTGTGCCACTGAGTCCCAATGCATTCACCGCAATCCCCACCAGCAAGAGGCTCACTACCGCGATCCGGTCATAACTTTTGGAGAGCGTATACACCAGCCAGGTGGCCAGCAAGGCTCCGGCAAATGCGAATAAGGGTACCAGTAAGGGTCCCGTATAGGCCTTGAAATCCGGAGGCAGGTTCACGGCCAGTACAAATACCAGGGAGGCGCCGAATGCCGCACCCGCACTGGTACCTGCCAGTCCGGGTTCCACGATCGGATTGCGGAACAGGCCCTGCATCAGTACCCCGCTCACACTTAATGCAGCCCCGCTGAGTGCACAGAGCAGTACACGTGGCAGGCGCAATTGCAGGAATACATTCTCATAGATGGTGGCACCGGGCTTTCCGCTGAAATAGTGCTTCAGGGCTGAGAACATCTCGCCTGGCAATATATCCACAGCTCCGAAAGCGATCGCTCCCAGCAGCGTAACTGCAAGGAGTACCGTAAGCACGGGAAAGAAATAATTATTTTGCCGGTACAACTTGAGTATGGAGGAGTTTCATGAGTTTGATAATATTTTCACCGGAACGCGGCCCGAAATAGACGAGGTCATGTTCTTCAAAACGCACAATGCGCTTGTTTTTGGCTGCATTGGTAAGAGAGACACCTGGCACACCGGAAATGAATCCGTCCATACCGCCCATCTGGTCGAACCCGAAATCGGTGGCAATGATGATATCAGGGTTGGCTGCCGCAACGGCCTCTGCACTGATCTGGCGCGCGCCTTTTGCATCATAGGTAGCTGTTTTGGCTCCGGCCAGTTCAATCATTTTATCGCCCACGCCCTTACGGCCGCTCATGACGAAGTATACGTTATTGGCCCGGCCAAAATGGATGATCATGACTTTAGGGGTATCAGTAAGATGGAGGGCTTTCAGTGAATCGGCAGCCGCAGCTATATCCTGGTCCATTTTCCGGATGATCGAATCAGCTTTCTGCTCTTCACCGAAAAAACCGCCCAGCTCTTTCAACAGCAGTTTGGCGCTATCGATCGTATTGGCGCCACCAAAGGCCTTGATGTTTAAACCGGCCTTGGTGATCTGGGGTAACACATTCTCCGGGCCGATATCATTACTATGGATCACCAGGTCGGGTGCCAGCGAAATAATACCTTCCGGATTCAATGCACGGTGGTATCCAACGGTCTTGATCAGTTTCGCACTATCGGGATAGGTACTGCTGAGGTCGATGCCTACCAGATCATGCCCTTTTCCCAGAGCAAAGACCATTTCAGTCAGGTGCTTGGAGAGGCAGACGATCCGAAGGTCTTTTTTACCATCAATTTCCTTGTTTCGGAACCGGCCGCAGGAAACCAGGGCAGCGAATGCAAGCAGGAAGATGATCTTTTTCATATTGCAGTAATTAAGAAAGAAGGGCAGCATTTGACTGCCCTTCTCTTTTTATCAGAATGAATATTTCAGGTTGATGCCGCCGAACAGCTGCGAATGACGCGGAGCCGGGATATAGGCATCCGGGAGCTGATTGGCAAAAACCATAATAAAATAACGGGTATTGGTCAGGTTCTGGCCGCCTGCATACAGGTCTACATCCACATGCGAACCGATACTGTGCCGGAAGCCCAGCTTACCATTCAGCAGGTTAAAGCCCGGTGCATAGAAATCGTTCAGTCCGGTGATCGGCTGCTTGTCGCGGTAATTGTAGCTGGCAGTGGCGTAGAGGCCATGTTTCAGGTTAAGGTCAAAACCCGCATTCACCACCCAGGGACTAACACCGGCCACTTTCTTGCCGCTGTAGTTTTCAGTAACCGTTGTGGACTTCTGGATCGTGAAATTATCACCATAAGTGAAATCGCTGAAGGTAGCATTCACGAAGGGACGCAGGTTTACCACAAAGCCATTGGAAGACTCATAAGCGGTGAATTTTACCAGCGCTTCAGCACCCTTGTGTTTCTGTTTGGAACCATTTACTACAACAGAATAAAGGGTGGTATTCGGGTTCAGCGGTGAAGCTACAGCAACGGCTGTCATCTTATTGTCGAAAACAGCATTGAAATAGGCCAGCTCATAAGTCAGCTTGTTGCCAAAAAGTTGTCCTTTGGTACCGATCTCGATCTGTGTGCCTACTTCCGGCTTCAGGTTGGCATTCACCCGTCCCGTAGCCGGTGTTACCGGAACAGTGTTTACCTGAGGAACTGCAATAAAGAAATAGGAACTGAGCGGCGCCTTATAACCTTTGCTATAGGCAGCATACACACTCAGCTGCTTGCTGAATACTTTATTGATGGCGAAATGCGGCAACACCATATTCTTATACTTCTTCTCATAAGAATTGGGACGGGTTGCCAATTGGGGATTGTATTTGTCGTTCAGGAACAGGTTCAGGCTGCTGGAACCTACACCCGCAGTCACAGAAAGATCGCCGGGCAGGGCCAGGGTCCATTCCGTAAACAAGGAAGTGGTGCGGCTGATATTATACACATTGGATGTGGCCGAGTCGATAATGAAATAAGGGCTGGTTCCATAAACCCATGTTGCATAAATATCATTGGGTGACTTCTTCATCCGGTAACCAATGGTCTGCGCGTCCTGGCGCTGGGTCTCAATACCGGTGATCCCGTTCAGGCTGAACTTGCTGTTTAGCGGGATGCGGATATCTAATGTGGAACGAAGGCCGCCGTTGACCGCCCATTTATCGGTCCATCCTGCCGCAGAACTGGCATTGCTGGTAAATCCTGTTCCGAATACAGAAGTGGTATTAGAGACATTCTTGCTGATGGCAATCACATGGCTCACACCGGCACGCACAGTCACCACATTGCTGTGGGCATTCCGTTTCAGGTATTCAGGATTGCCGGAATAATCATTGTTCTTCCACTGGTCGAGCGTGAGTTCACCCAGGCGTTCATCGTAACTGTTACTGTACCCGATATAGGTATTGATGGATTCCTTATCACTGAGCTGGAAGCTGCCGATCGCATTCACGAAGTCCTTTCTGGAACTGTTGTGAATGGAATAACCGTCGGATTTTTGCTTGCCGTAGTTAAGCAGCAGTGATGCCTTATCCGTAGCCGTCTGCACACTGGTGGTATAACGCTGCAGGCCATAGCTGCCGGTCAGTACTTCCTGGCTAATGCTGGTGCTGCCTTTCTCCGGCTTTACAGAAGAAAGGTTGACCGCACCCGCAATTGCCAGTCCATATAAAGTACCGGAAGGACCTTTGGTCACTTCCACGTTTCCAACAGAGGCAAAATCGAGGTCATCAAAAGTAGTGATGCCTTCAGCATCGGTAATGGCAATACCATTGAGGTAAACTTTGTACCCCTGTCCATCGAAATTGCTGCTTACCCCGCGGGTGCCGCGGGTACCGTTTCCATAACCGCGGATATTCAGGCTTTGTCCACCGGAAACCGACCGGCGGCTCATCGTTACACCGGGCACATTGGTATTGATCGCATCGTCAAGGAAAAGGCCTGTATTGCGTTTCAACTCAACCGGATTCAGTTTGGTCAGGGATACAGGCTGGTAAAGCAGTTTCTTATTCTGATTCGATGTAGCGGTCACTTCCACTTCATCCAGTGTGGCTGCGGTGGGATTGAGACTGATCGCCACGGCAGCAGGACAGGTTTTAACGGGATAACGTTTGGTTTCAAAACCCACATGGGAGATCACCAGGGTAACAGGTCCATTGCACTCCAGTGAAAAACTGCCATCCGCAGCAGTGAGGGTGCCGGTTTTACCACCGGTCGTTACAGAAGCGCCGGCTATGGGTTGTCCGCTGCGGGCATCGGTAATGGATCCCGTCAGTTTTTGTTGGGCATAGGCTACAGAAGTAAAGAGTAATAACCCCAGAAGGGTAATATATATACGGTTCATAATAATAGTAATAGATGGAAAAATAAATATACCAGTACACACAGGCCGGAAAGGCTGTGGTACAGGCAACAGGATCAGGTCTTCAGACTTGGACTCAGGCTTTGGGAGGTGGAAAGTGTTGGAGCAGGTCTGCTTGCACTAATGCCTCGGGCCCATACTGGGGCAAAGACGGTGTAGCGAATTGAGGAAATGTTATAGCAACTGGTTCAGCATAGAACCAGGATACCGGTAGTACTTTAAAAAATGTTGTGGAGGAGTTTCGGGAAGAGGGGTCATTCTGCTCCCAGATTTTTTTGGAGAGGTCGCGCAGCAGGGCATTCTCTTCGTGGTCATTGATGCAATGAAAAACCAGGCGGCTTCCTTTCCGCTCCTGCTTCACCACATCGTACATTTCACCATTGTACTGGAACTCCTTTCCTTCTTCCACCCAGTTCACCGCATTTACATCCAGCTCGATCAGCTCCAGTTTGCTGTTGCGCAGGGAACGGAACAGCTGCGCTTTGGCCTCTTTGCGGATCTTCCGGTCATTGCTGCGATATACCCAGATATACCCCATCTGGCTGATCAGGATCAGCACAAACAAAGGGGCCCAGGTTAATCTCCGTTTCAGCAGCATGCAGTTCAGTTGGTTTTCAAAAATAACAGATTACAGTGAGACAAAACAGTATACAGGTGATTTAATGTGCCGCGGATAAGGGAACAGCGCTTGAAAACCGTTTGATTTAGAACGGGAAAAGCGTAGTTTCGCCAGGTGAAGCCTGTCCGACAACATATGTTAACGTATTTACTGTTGCTCATGCTCTGCCTCCCGGCATTGGTATGGACAGGCTTGCGGCTGCAACAACAACTGGTTAAATCGGAGATGAAAGTAATGTTGGAGTCTGCCAGACTGGATACAGTATTGACAGCAGCCAGCACACTTCAATGGATCAATGCGGAAGAAGTCCGCCTGCCAAAGGGATTGTTTGATGTGAAGCAGAAACAGGACCACGCTAACGGACTGGTGATCCTGATCGGCTTGTACGACCTGGATGAAACCGAAATAGAAGAAGAACTCGAAGCGCTCATCCGCAAAAAACAAAAAGACCAGCCCGGACAATCCCAATTCTGGACCAAAATAATCAGCACCGACCTTTTTTCAGACGCAGGAGTCACTATGCTCCTGCATCCAACAGCAGCCGTTCCTGAAAAACATGGCCATATCCTTCCTGTTCATGACAATCCCCAACTCGCCTGTTTTACCCCGCCTCCCGAGAAGATCAATGAAGTGCTCCCCGTACAAATCTGATTTACGCATTCCAAAACTCACCAAATGAAAAAAGCTTTTATCGCTGCGGCGATGCTTTTTGTTGCTGCTCCATTGGCAGCACAGGACAAAAGCACGGTCGATTCCATCAAAACCAAGGAACTCGAAGAAGTAGTGGTTTCTGCCAACAAGTTTGCAGAACGCAGAAAAAATATCGCACAGAAAATTGAAGTGGTCAGTGCCCGCACCATTGCCAATACCAATGCCCAGAATACCGGCGACCTGCTCATCAATACCGGAAATGTATTTGTACAGAAAAGCCAGCAGGGCGGCAGCAGTCCCGTACTCCGTGGCTTTGAAGCGAGCCGGGTATTGCTGGTGATCGACGGGATCCGGATGAATAACCTGATCTATCGTTCCGGCCACTTGCAGAATGTCATTACCATCGACCAGAACACCCTCGAGCGGGTAGAAGTACAGTTTGGTCCTGCCTCCACGCTTTATGGCAGTGATGCCCTAGGTGGGGTGATCCACCTGCGCACCAAAGGGCCAAAACTGTCCACTGATGGCAAGACCCTGGTGACCGGATCCGGTTTTGCCCGCTATAGTTCTGCCAACAGCGAGAAATCCATTCATGCGGATGCCTCAATTGGCGGGCGCCGCTTTGCCTGGTTCCAGGCCTATAATTTCAGTGATTTCGGGGATATGAAAATGGGTGACCGCTATCCGGACAAATACCCCGACTTCGGCCGTCGCAGCCAGTATATGACCCGCATCAACGGGATTGACTCCGTAGTAAACAATCCGGATGACCGTGTCCAGAAATTTTCCGGGTATAAACAATGGGATCTCACCCAGAAATTCCTGTTTGCCCCCAATGAAAAAATCAGCCATACCCTGAACCTGCAGCTCTCGAATACGAATGATGTTCCCCGTTACGACCGGTTGCAGGATGTCCGCAATGGCACCCTCCGTTTTGCAGAATGGTTCTACGGTCCGCAGAAGCGTGTACTTGGCGCTTATGAACTGAATGCAAAACTGAACAGCTTCCTCGATGAAATCCGCCTCAACCTGAACTACCAGGATATTGAAGAAAGCCGCCAGACCCGCGACTACCGCCGCTACGACCGCTTCGACAGCCGCCGTGAGCACGTGAAAGTGGCAGGCTTCACCCTCGATGGACGTAAAAAATGGAAGTCGAATGAACTGACCATAGGTATCGATGGGCAATTCAATCAACTCCGATCCGTTGCCGACCGTACCAATCTTACCACGGGTGCAGTCAGCAAGTTGGATACCCGATATCCCGATGGCAAGAACCGAATGAATTATATCGCCGCTTATGCCCAGCATATCTACAAATTTGCGGAAGGAAAGCTGGTATTGAATGACGGACTCCGGTTACAATCCGTAAGCCTGCGTTCTGCCATTTCGGACAATTCTTTCTTTAATCTGCCTTTTACCTCCATTGAACAGAACAATTTCGCTCTAACGGGCAATCTCGGATTGGTGTACCTGCCTCAGGAACGCACCCGCATCGCCCTGTCGTTTGCCACGGGCTTCCGCGCCCCGAATATTGATGACCTCGCCAAGATCTTCGAATCAAGCACCGCTTCAAAACAAGTGGTATTTCCCAATCCGGATATCAAACCGGAATATACCTACAACACCGACCTTTCCATCAGCCAGCAGTTCAGTGAAAAGGTGAAACTGGAGCTGACCGGATATTATACCCTGTTCCGGAATGCCCTGGTGAAAGCCCCGTTCCGGCTGAACGGTCAGGATTCTGTTGTATACAACGGGGTCATGAGCCAGGTACTCGCGAATCAGAATAAGAACAAAGCGTATGTATATGGACTGAATGCCGCCATTACCATCCAGTTTACGCCCCAGCTGAGGCTGTACAGCACACTCAACTATACCCGGGGACGCTTTGAAACGGATGACACCAAAAATTCAGCCGTGTACCAGAAACAGGCCAATGGCAGTTATGCGCTGGTCCAGGCTAAAGTAAAGCGCAAGCCCCTGGATCATATTCCTCCGGTATTCGGGAAAACCAGCCTGCGGTATGAAAGCCGGAAATGGAACACGGAACTGTTTGCTTTGTATAATGGCTGGAAAAAACTGGACCAGTACAATGCAGACGGGGAAGATAATGCCCAATATGCCACGGCCGATGGCATGCCCGGTTGGACAACCATCAACTGGAGGGGCAATCTGCAGCTGGCCAAAAGCCTGCAGCTGCAACTGGCGGTGGAAAACATTTTCGACCGCAATTACCGGTATTTCGCATCCGGATTTTCAGCTCCGGGAAGGAATTTTATCCTTGCCCTACGCGCTAACTTTTGATTATCAGTCGATAAGCATTAAAATTCCACCGATCGCTCCCCTTGCGGGGAGCGATTTTTTTTGGGTTTAAAATTCCTGTACAAGCAGCATGGAAATACTGGAATTTGTCTAAATTACAGGGCAACCAAACGGTTACTATGACCGAAGAAGCCATTTTACAAGGCTGTTTACAAAATGACGCCGCCAGCCAAAGGGAGCTGTACACCCGATTCAGTCCCAAAATGCTGGCCGTATGTTACAGGTTTGCCCATAACCGGGAAGACGCCGAAGACATGCTGCAGGAAGGGTTTATCAAAGTGTTCTCACAGATACACACGTTCCGCAGCCAGGGTGCCTTCGAGGGGTGGATCAGACGCATTATGGTGCATACCTGTATTAACCACCTCAAGAAGAACAAGCGCTTCAATGAAAGCGTGGATTTGATACACGCCACTACCATTCAGGTCAGAGAAGATGCTGTACCCTCAATTGTTCAGGCCAAGCAGATCGTTGAGTGTATTCGTTTATTGCCCCTGGGTTACCGGACCGTACTGAACCTGTACGCGATCGAAGGGTATTCCCACAAGGAAATAGCCGATATGCTCGATATCGAAGAGAGCACCAGCCGCTCGCAATACACGCGTGCCAAGCAGATGCTTGAAGATGTGCTGATCCGTAAAAGAATCCTTCAAAAGCCCCAGGAACGCAACTGGCTCCGTGTGGCTTCCGGAAGGTAAATCGCAACCCTATTGAAAACGCCTGACAAACTGACTAACAATGGAACGTGGTTTTTACAATGAGGATTTTGATCTGGAAGACCTGCTGAAGCAGAAGTCGGACCAGCTTAAAATGTATCCTTCCGACAAAGTCTGGAAAGGCATACATGCCAACCTCCACAGTACCCGCCGCTGGTACTGGCTCAGCCTCGTTCTTTTCCTCACCGGTGTGAGCTACTATGCCGCCGACCAGCTGATCGCCACTCCTAAAAAACAGACTGCCCAATCGCCTGAATCAGCGCAGCAGGATCCGAAAAACCTTGCACAACATAAAGCTGCCCCGGGTGCAATCATTATTCCTTTCAAACCTGTACTCGAAAGCACAGCTAATACGAACGGTCCCCTGCAAAGCAGTACGGCCCAACAGGAACCGGTTTCCCTTATTGCGGATAACAGTCCGGCAGCAACCTTTACCAACCCCGCCGCACCTGTACTATTCCTGAATGCAGCGAGCCGCATGGCCCAAAATCAGCAGGGTACTGAATCGTTGCACCAGTTAGCGGATCAGGAAAACACCATTCATACCGAGATCACCGATCAGGCAGCCATCAATATCGATGAACCGGCATTGCTTCCTGAAGCAGTTCCCGTACAGGCTGTGCTGACCGATGCCGCTAAAGCCGAAGACGAACAACGCATCAACTGGCTGCAGGAAAATGCCGTGTATGAACTCACCCGCCCTAAACTGAAACGGGTCAGCTGGCAGGTGAGCCTCACGCCCACCATGAACTACCGCAATCTGGTAGGCAATGAGAATGTGAAGCTGGCATCCGATGTAAAAAACATTCCCATTGCCTTGAATTTCCAGGGCAATATCGACAACCTGTTGAATCATAAACCCGCTGTAGGCTTTGAAGTGGGTTCAGCATTCCTCTACCAGCTGAATAAGAAACTCACCTTTAAAACCGGTGCCCAGTTCAGCTACTCCCGGTATAATATCCAGGCCTACCGTACGGCTTCCACAGAGCGTGCCACCATCGCGCTGTCGAATTTCTATGGCTCGCAGTCGATCACCACATTTACCCGGCTGCGTAATTTCGGCGGCAGCTCCAGTGCTTCCCTGAAAAATGAATTCTTCCAGCTGTCTACGCCTATCGGACTGGAATATGTGCTGCTGGGCAAGGGCCGCCTGCAACTGGCCGTGGCCGGTACCATCCAGCCGACCTATCTGCTGAACCGCAACAATTACCTCATCACGACCGATTATAAAAACTATACACGCGAACCATCCCTGGTACGCCGCTGGAATGCCAATACCAGCGTGGAAGCCTTTATCAGCTACAAAGCCGGTGGGCTTAAATTCCAGGTGGGACCCCAGTTCCGTTACCAGCTGCTGAGCACCTATGCCGACAAATATCCCGTCAAGGAATTCCTGAAAGAATACGGGGTGAAACTGGCGGTGAGTAAGGCGATTCACTAAGATATCGCGCTACGCTTGCGCCGAAGCTTCAGCGTAGGAGCAGAGTGCGCAGAGTGCGCTGAGTTAATTTTCCTCTTCTTTTGGTGTCATTCCCGTCCCCAACGCAGTTGGGGAGGAATCCCCCTCAACTTTAGGTGATGCTATTAATGAAAATTATCATCTGCCTCCCCTGTTTGCCAAAATTAGTCGTAAGTAATTTTAATTCGATTATTCCCGGAGGGGATTCCCGCCTTCGCGGGAATGACATCCTGGGAAACGATTGTCGATTCTCGATTATCGATTCTCGATTGTCGATTCACGATTTCGTATCTTCGCCCCATGAAGTTCACCGCAGCCCTCAGCTTCGCTATCCTCCTGGTCCTGTCTGCCTGCAAACAAAAGAAAGCCGGCGATATCGGAGCTGCCATTACCGACAGCACCGATCATTCCCATATGCCGGTAGCCGATTTCCTGAAAGAAGATATCCGGAAAGTGGATTCCTTTGCCGGCGGCCTCTTGCTGAAGACAACCCTGGAAACACGGAAAGATTCCCAGTTCGTGAAACCCGAACAGTTCCATACCCTGAGTCAGCTCTTCCTGCGGCCCGAACTCGACTCTGCCTATTTCAATGCCAACTATACCGAGACTTCGCTGATGGATGAGTCAACCGAGATGCTCAACTTCATCTATACGCCGAAGAAAGACAGCATGGGACTGAAAAAACTGGTGCTTTATGTATCTCCCAGCTTAACGATCGACCAGGTGAACCGTGTATATATGGAAACCTTCCAGCTCAGCGGCGATACTGCCATTTCCCGCAAGCTGACCTGGAAGCTCCGCAAGTACCTGATCGTTGCAGAAAACAAACTGACCCCCGGTGGCTACGACCAGACCACGGTCCGCAAACTGATCTGGGACCCCACCCTTTTTGCCGAAGAGTAAACCATGACGCAGGAAGCCTTTCAACAACTCTCGCATACCCTTCCCCTGGAACCAGGGATCTATAAGTATTACGACCAGAAGAATGAACTCCTCTATGTAGGCAAGGCCAAGAGCCTGCGCAAACGGATCAGTTCCTATTTCAACAAGAACCAGAGCTCCTGGAAAACCAAGGAACTGGTGAGCCGCATCGACCGGATCGAATTCACGATCGTGGACTCCGAACAGGATGCCTTCTTCCTGGAGAATGCCCTGATCAAGGAACACCAACCCCGCTTCAATATTGACCTGAAAGACGATAAGACCTATCCCTATATCGTCATCAAGAAAGAACCCTTTCCACGGATCTTCCTCACACGCACCAAAATTCCGGACGGCTCCGAATACCTGGGCCCTTTCACTTCGGTGGCCAACCTTCGTGAGCTGATCGACTTTATCCGGCAGACCATTCCCCTGCGCACCTGCAAGCTCAACCTCAGCGATGCGAATATCCGCAAGGGTAAGTTCAAGGTCTGTCTCGAATACCACCTGGGCAACTGCAAAGGGCCCTGTGAAGGCCTGCAGGATGCGTCAGACTATGAAGCAGGCCTGCTCCAGGTGCGCAATATCCTCAAGGGTAATCTGGGGCCGGTGATCCAGCAGTTCCGCGAACAGATGAAGGCCCATGCCGAAGTACTCGCTTTTGAAAAAGCCGAACAGGTCCGCAAAAAACTGGAATACCTCGAGGCCTATAGCGCCCGCTCGGTGATCGTGAACAGCCGCGATATCACCACCGATGTTTTTGCCTTGTTGCGCGATGGCGACCGTGCCTATGTAAGTGCCCTCATGGTGCAGAACGGCACGATCATACAAACCCATACGGTTCCCCTGCAGACCCGCTTAGAGGAAACCGATGAAGAGCTGCTCTGCTTTGCCATTGCCCGCATCCGCGACAATTTCGGCAGCCGGGCCCGGGAGATCGTCGTGCCGTTTGAACTCATTTATCCGGAAGAAGGCATCACTGTAACGGTACCCAAGGCCGGCGACCGGAAAAAGCTGCTGGAACTGGCGGAGAAGAATGTAAACTATTTCCACGACGAGATGCGCCGCAAGAAGATGCTGCAACTCGAAGGGAAAGATGATGCGGCCCGCAAGCAGGTGTTGTACCGCTTGCAGGAAGACCTGCAATTGCCCGTGGCTCCCCTGCATATTGAATGCTTCGATAACTCCAATTTCCAGGGCAGTTATCCCGTCTCTGCTATGGTCTGCTTTAAGGACGGCGTACCGAGCAAAGCGGATTACCGCCATTTCAATGTAAAGACAGTGACCGGCATCAACGATTTTGCAACGATGAAAGAAGTGGTGTACCGCCGGTATAAACGGTTGCTGGAGGAAAAGCGGGACCTGCCCCAACTCGTGATCATTGACGGAGGAAAAGGACAGCTGGGAGCAGCTATGGAAAGTATTGAGGAGCTGGGGCTCGTGGGCAGTATGACCCTGGTAGGTCTGGCCAAGAACGAGGAAGAATTGTTTTTTCCGGGCGACAGCGAGTCGCTCAAACTGGAATACAATGGTGAAAGCCTGAAGCTGATCCGCCGGATCCGTGATGAAGTGCATCGGTTCGGGATCACCTTTCATCGCAAGCAACGCAGTGCCGGCACCTTCAAAAATGAATTGGAAGGGATCAAGGGTATCGGAAAAGCCACGGCAGATGAATTACTGAAAACGTTCCGGTCTGTAAAACGGGTAAAAGAAACACCGGAGGAGGAACTCGCGAAAGTAGTGGGGGCGGCAAAGGCAAAATTGATCCGCGTCTATTTTGACAGCCCGGGAACACAGGAAGGGCTATAAATAACAAGGGGCCCGGATAGAAATCCAGCCCCGTTTTTAAAATCCAATATCCTATGAAAAACCGTGGTAAAAATAGTAAATACCCACCAATTAGCAATACCATTTAACGGGTATTTTCAGATTTCTTTTATTGTGTACTGCTTTATAAATATTTGTCTTTAAATGATTTAGATCAAAGGAATAAAAAAAGAGGCATCGTAGAATTACGATGCCTCTTTTTTTATGCGTTGCTTCAGCTTAGTAAGACCAGAGGTCCTGCTCGTAGTTGAAGATCTTTTCCTTGATATTCTCGCCTTCCAGCAATGCCAGGATCGGGTCCTTCACATAGCTCTGGATGAAGAGGTCATTGGGGTTATTGATGGTGCTCTTGATGATACGGCCGGAGAACATGCGGCTCTCGAACAGCTCTTCCCAGCTCATGCGGGCACCGAAGTTTTTACCATTGTATACTTCGTGCTTGGCCAGCATGGGGCGCAGTTCGGGATAGTATACCCAGAATACCGGGGTCACGGCGCGGAAGGAACCATCGGCATTCAGGATCGTTTTCAGCGGCGCGATGCCGAGGATACGAACCGTCATACGGGAACTTTCCTTGTCGAAGATCCAGTCTTCCTTAACCCAGTAGCGTTCTACCATATCAGGGTTGAATTCCTGCTGGATCATGGTATCTTTTGTCATACCCTTTGAACCATCGGGGTCATTGGCGAGGTCGGGGATAGAGATCAACTGGGGTTTACCCACCAGGTTCTCAGCGATCTGTTTGAAGCTGAGGGGAGTGGTGAACCGGTCATCCACAGTACCGTCGAAGGCTACGATCTCCTCTTTTTTGATAGCGCCGAGCAGGATCATGATGAAACGCTGGTTGCCAGCTTCACCATCAGCCTTGTACACGAAGGGCAGGTTTACCTTTTCATGCACGTCGATCTCGCGCCATACGCGTTGTACGTAAGCGGCATCGTCTTCACGGATGTGTTCATAAGCCAGTGGCAGGCGCTCTTTCACCAGGTTGCGCTCAAACGCATAGTCGTTACGCAGCGAAGGCTTGGGAGCGGGGATGTTGAGGGTTGCCTCCAGCACAGCAGCAGGTTTCTTGGTCGTATCTGCTACAGGCGGGGAAGCCACAGCGGCATTATTGTTATTGTTATTCCGGCTGGTGGTTTTGGTAGTGGTCTTCTTGGTCGACTTCCGCACAGGCTTTTTAGTCTGCGCATCGGCTACGGCCGTAAACATGCCAAAGATGGCCAGGAATAAGCAAAATTTGATGATTCGGTTCTTCATTGTTCCCTATTTATAAAATTTTATTTCAGGTTGAACTTCATGGGTGAAATCTCTCTTTCTTTACCATCAGGTCCTACAACGCGGAGCTGATCGATAAAGATAGTGGTTCCGGGACCGGCACGGCCAACTAAGTTGGCAGCCTGGCCACCCCAACGGTTACCCTCGTTGGCAGCTTCTGTATAGAGCTGGATGGGTCCACCTACAGCACTCAGTTTGTAGCTGAGCACTTTGAACGGTGCTTCAAACTCAGAGTCTTCCAGTTTGGCGATCACCGCGCCGATGGCTTTGAATTCAGCAGAAGAGATGTTTCCACCTTTCTTGGCGCCGATGAAACCAGCGGGGTCGGGCAGACGCTTCACGCGGATGGGGAACTCGAAGTTCTTGCCATCGGCATTTACCACGATCTTGCTCATACCGGGGTTTCCTGTGGGCTTGGCATTGTAACGGTCGCCGCCAGCACTGGCAATCGTACCAGCGGGGAAGCTCACTTTTACTTTTTCGCGGCCTACAGAACCACCGGAGATGGTTACGGGGTTGTCCACACCCAGGTACATTACGTTCATCTTCTCGAGGAAGATCGACGCACCGGAAGGAACACCTACTGTATATTTTACAGTTTCGTTCTTCACAGCGATGGTACCATCGGGTTTGGTGTATTCAATTTTAACGGCTACTGCATGATCGCCTGCGCCGGCAGCAGTGGTCTTATAGATGGCTTTACCACCTGTAAGGGGAACCACGGCACCATTGATGGTGATCTTGGGTTTGGCAGCGGCGCTGAAGGCACCTACACCGGCGTTGATCTCGATAGCGTCGCCAGGCATGGCATAGGTAGTGTTGGCCTGAGCGATGGCTTCGAACTCATCGTAAACCACTTTAACGGCACCGATCTGCTGGTGGCAATAGTCAACCAGTTGTGATTCGGAGTTCTTCACGTCATTCTGGAATTTACTCAGGATGGTGAGGGCCGCAATAGTGGGGGTCATGTGGAAATAGTTGGTGGTCCAACCCTTGGCGTCATTGCTGTACTCTTTGCCTTCCTGTCCTTTGGGAACATTCAGGTCGATGGGCAGTGACTTCTGGAAAGCTTCGATCTGCATTTTCAGCTGATCAACAATTACCTTGTTGTTCTTGAATTCGTCGGGGAAGCTTTCGGGGTTGAGTACATCGAGCACTTGCTTTCTGTAGGCACCCAGACGGTCGTAGAGTTCTTTACCCTTGCCGTTTTTGTCCATCAGACGGGTAGGTGCATCAAGGTTATCCTCGCGGAATTCCTCTTTGCCATCCACCTGCTTCAGGCCGGATTCCTTTTTCAGATCGGTTTTCAGTGTTTCGATATAAGAGAACAGTTCAGAAGAGAGCTTCTGTACCTGCTCTGCCTTGGGGGCCCAGAGTTCGGCCTTGGCCTTGGTCTGGGGATCCTCGAGGTCTTTTTTGAATTGATTATAAGTAGCCTGGTTCTTGCTGGAGATCACATCATTGGAAGTACTGATGCTGTGGTTAACGACTTTAAAGGCGTTCAGGATCTCAGATGAAACGTTCAGTGCCAACAGTGCGGTAAGCACCAGGTACATCATGTTGATCATCTTCTGCCGGGGCTCTTTAGGTAAAGCCATGATTTAGGTTTTTCGTTTTAAACAATCTAGTTTTCAAGTACTGTTTACAAGGGGTACCGGATATCGGAACTTTTACGGCAGATTAACGACCCTGCATGGCACTGAGCATGTTACCATAAATGGTATTCAGGTTAGTGAGGTTACCAGCCAGTTTGCCGATTTGCTCATGGGCTTTCTTGGCGTCGGTAACACTACCCTGCATGGTTTCTGAAGCCGTAACCAGATTGCTGTAGAAGCTGTTCATGGCTTTCAGGTGGTTGTTGGTATCCTGCAGTTCCAGTTCATAGATTGCATTCAGTGAACCTAAATTCTTGGTCAGTACCTGCACTTGTTCGTGGAAGTGCTTGGTGCTGTCGGCAGCTGCATTGAAGTGACCCATAGTGGTAGCGGCGTTCTGATACGCAGATTTCATGGTATCGAGAGCGGCAGCGGCCTCTTTGGTCTTGCTGCTGTACTCAGAAGTGGATTTCACCACATCAGATACGTCAGCGATATTACTAACAGATGTACCTAATTTCTTGAATCCCTCGCTCAGGCGGTTCAGGTTAGCCGGAGTGATATCGGCTTCCTGGAGCATTTTGTCCATTTTGTCGAGAGCGGGGTTGCCAGATGATCCACCGGCCAGTTTGGGTAATGCCTCGGCAATTGCGTGCATTTCAGAACCGGGAGGGGGAAGTACTGCATATACTAAGAAGATCACGGCTTCTGTGATCAGACCTGCTGTCAGGAAGAAGTCGGCTAAAGCCTGGTGAGTAATTTTTTGCCAGGCACCAAAGATTACTACTGCGGCGCCGACGCACACCACTACGTTCACCATTCTTTCAGTTGATTTTGAAACTCCAGCCATAAATTAAATTTTTAAAAGGTTTAAGGAAAACGGATTTTATAAAAGTTAAGGAAATAACGTGCTATTCTGATCCGGCGAAGGATCCAGTCAATAACGGTAAATGGTTAACTAAAATTTTGCTATAGGCGGATAATTATCGCTTTTGCTGCATGGGGGGAAGGTCAACCACACAACGGAAACCGATGTAAGACTTGGCAGTATCCATGTACTCGTAGTTACGGGTGCTGGTCTGCAGGTAGTAGCCTACGTCTTTCCAGCTGCCACCACGAATCACCTTACGCTTCATGCGGGGAGGATCGGAATCCTTGGCGTTGAAACGGATGTCGGGGTTCATGTCATGCTGGAAATTGTAAGCACCTTCGTAGAACAGGGAAGAAGTCCACTCGGCTACGTTACCGGCCATACAATAGAGACCGAAATCGTTGGGCCAGTATCCGTCGGCACGTACGGTATAGAAACCGCCGTCTTCGGGATAGTTACCACGACCGGGCTTGAAGTTGGCGAGCAGACAGCCTTTGCGGTTTCTCAGGTAATAGTTACCCCAGGGGAACATCGACTGAGAACGGCCGCCCCTTGCTGCATATTCCCATTCTGCTTCTGTAGGCAGACGGAAATCAGACTCGGTGGCTCTTTTCTTGGACTCCAGGAAGGAATTCAGGTATTGTGTTCTCCATTCGCAGAAAGCGGTAGCCTGTTTCCAGTTCACACCCACAACCGGATAGTTGCCGAAAGCGGGGTGAGAGAAATAACGCTTGGTCATGGGCTCATTGTAACTGTAGGTGAAGTCACGGATCCAGATCAGCGTATCAGGATAGATCGCAATATCTTTTTTAACGATGAACTGAGAGCGGGGCTTGGAAGCGTTCTCACGCTTGGCGGCTTCTTTCAGGTCGAAGGTTTCGGAGTGGAAGATCAGTTTGGAGGGATCCAGGTCCTTCTTGCCGAATACACGGTTTTCAGGAGTCAGGATCATGGCATCGATTTTCTCGATGGTGGCTTTATCACCCCATTTGATGGTCTGGGCACGTTTCCAGTCGATCTGGAAATCGCCATCCACATCTTTACCCAGCTGCATTTTCTCAGCTGCGATGGAGTCACGTACCCAGTTTACAAACTGGCGGTATTCGTTGTTGGTAATTTCGGTAGCATCCATCCAGAACCCTTGAATCGAGATCTGCTTATTACGGGCCGTATAGGCGTAATTCACATCCTCGTCGCTGGGACCCATATGGAATGTGCCAGGGGGGATATAAACCATGCCGGGGGGCCTGGTCTGGACATACTTGCTGGCGGGAGCCACACCATGGAGCTGGCCGTCATTGGGCAGACCTTTGGAAGCTTTCTTCCCGATTTTCCCGCAACTTGAAATGAGTACTGCAAACAGTACCAATAATGCGGATAGGTTCTTCATTTTCATAATTTTAAAGGGTATTGGGCAAAAATAATGTTTTACCGACTTCATCACAAGTTTAGAATTTTATTTTAAAGTTGCAATACTGGATGACGCTTTAGATTAAACGGTGCTTGTAATCAATTTATTGTACCTGAAAAATATTTAAGTTTTACACATTCTGTAACTGACGTAAAAGCTTATCTATCTCATTTACAGGCTTTTGGCATGCATAATGTTTGCACAGGTAGAATTGCGGTTCGGGTAAAACGGGCTTTCCGGCCAATAAGGGGTAACTACTAGGGTTCAGGGTCGCGGATTGGAATACTTTGAGGGGTATGAAATTACGAAGAAAGGCCGTTAGGGATTGGTTAATTTTTTCTCCGGTAAGGGCTATTTCCGGTATCCCCTGCACCAAACCCTGCAACAACTGGGCCCAGACCCCGAAAGAACCCGGATATTTCTCCACCGCATCCCGCAGTCCCGCAACCATCTCCACACTTCTTTGTGTCCACTCCCGCCTGTCGTATAACATGCCCAGGGTATACAGATTATGGGCCATCACGGCATTACCCGAAGGGGTGGCCCCGTCGTACACTTCCTTTTTACGAACGATCACATCGGTCTGGTTGTTTGCCGTGTAAAAGAAATAGGGCGTTTCGGGCTCCGAAAAGGCCTCGATCACCTGTGCGGTCAGTACACTTGCCTTTTCAAGGTATGCGGCATTGCCGGTGACTTCCTGGAGGCGCAGGCAGGCCGCGATCAGCCAGGCCAGGTCGTCCAGAAAGGCGGGATAACGGGCCTCGCCATTCTTATACGTATGGAACCATTGTGTGCCATCCGATAAACAGCGTTCGAGAAAGGCCATGGTGCGCTCGGCCCGTTCCCGGTACTGGTCTTCACTGGTAGCTGCATAAGCACAGCAAAGGGCCTCCACCATCAGGGCATTCCAGCCCAAGAGCTGTTTGTCGTCGAGCTGGGGCGGGATGCGTTTGCTGCGGACTTCCAGCAGACGGCCCTTGGCCTGTTCCAGAAAACGATTCAATTCCCCTTCGGAGATCCCCTCTCCTGCTGCAAATGCTGCCGGAGGGATCTTTACCTGAAGGATATTCTGTTCTTCCCAGTTGCCGTACTCCGTGATATCATAATAGCGGCAGAACCGGTCGGCATCAGCTCCCAGAATGGTTTCCACTTCAGCTTGCTGCCAGGTATAATATTTCCCTTCCACCCCTTCGCTGTCTGCATCATAGGAAGCATAATAACCCCCTTCAGGCGATAACCAGTCGCGCTCCGCAAAGCCGAGGGTGGCATGGATGGTTTTTTCATAATGCGGTTTACCGGTCAGCTGAAACGCTTCGCTCAGGGCCATCACCAGCAAAGCATTATCGTACAGCATTTTTTCAAAATGCGGGATCAGCCAGTAATTATCCGTGGCATAGCGGGCAAAGCCGCCACCCAGCTGGTCGTTAATACCTCCATAGATCATGCGGTCGAGGCTCAGCAGGGCCTGTTGCAGGGCTTTGTCATCCTGGGAATGATAGTAGTAGTGCAACAGATAGCGGATGGAAAAGGTCTGAGGGAACTTGGGTGCCCGGCCAAAACCGCCCTTTTCGGTATCAGCAGTTTTTAGTAGGGCGGCAAACATGAGGTAAGGACTATCCGCTGGAAAACTGCTTTCCTGCACCACCCCTTCCGGCTTTTTGATCCCGAAACGGTTGCTCTGCTCCAGGTGTGCAGTCAGGTTACGGGCCTGGGTTTCCATCTCCTCCCTTCGGGTATGGAAGGCATTGGCCACCCCTTCCAGCACTTCTTTCCAGGAATTGCGGTTATAGGCCGGTTGAGGCGGAAAATAAGTACCGCCGAAAAAAGGCAGGGCCCCGGGGGTGAGGAATACATTCAGTGGCCAGCCCCCGCTGCCGGTCATGGCCTGTACGGCATCCATGTAAATATGGTCGAGATCGGGACGTTCTTCCCGGTCGATCTTGATATTGATGAAGTGGCGGTTCATCAGTTCCGCAGTGGCGGGATCTTCAAAACTCTCTTTTTCCATCACATGACACCAATGGCAGGCGGCATAGCCGATGCTGACCAGGATAGGCTTGTCTTCCGCCCTTGCCCGTTCCAGGGCCTCCGGCCCCCAGGGGTACCAATCGACCGGATTATGGGCATGCTGCAGCAGGTAAGGGCTGGTTTCGTGGATCAGTCTGTTGGAAAATGACGGCATATGGAGTGCTTACAGTACTAAAAGAAAAAAGACAACCCGATTGTTGTCTTTTCCCCTGTGAATATTTTCTGAAACTTATTTCTTACGGAACTGGACGAGGTACTGGTCGAGGGCGGCCACCATCGAAGGACTGGTTGGAGCGGGAGCCTTGATCTCGAGCTTGAGACCGGCTTCTTCCACAGCCCTGGAAGTATTGCTGCCAAATGCTCCGATAATGGTGCCGTTCTGCTTGAATTTCGGCATATTGTCGAACAGGCTTTTCACGCCGCTGGGCGTGAAAAAGCAGATGATATCATATTCCACCTGGGCCAGTACATCTTTCACATCGGCACTGATGGTACGGTACATGAAGGGGGTGACAAATTCACACTTGTTGTTCTTCAGCCAGCCCACGATCTCATTGTCCTGCTGGTTTTCGGAACAGGGATAGAGGAACTTCTCGTTTTCCTTGTGCTTATTGATCACGTCGAACATGCTCTTGTTGGTGCCATCGGCGCCATAGAACACTTTACGTTTGCGGTAGAGGATGAATTTCTGGAGATAGAGGGCCACGGCTTCGGTGATGCAGAAGTATTTGGTATCCTGGGATACAGCCACTTTCATTTCTTCGCAGATGCGGAAGAAATGGTCGATGGCATTCCGGCTGGTGAAAATGACAGCTGTATAAGCGGCGATCTCGATCTTTTGTTTACGGAATTCTTTGGCGGGAATGCCATCCAGGCGGATAAAGGGATGAAAGTGGAGTTCCACCTGGTACTTGCGGGCCAGTTCGAAATAGGGTGATTTGTCGGACTCCGGTCTGGGCTGTGTGATAAGGATCTTTTTCGTTCCCGCCACTTCGCCAGTTCCCTGTTTTGCCCCGTTTTTAACCATACGCCTTCGAATGGATTTTCGAAATTAATTTGATCTTTCCACAAATAGCATTAGCCCCTTATAGATCAACAAAAGCGGTGCTATTTCGAAGGCGCAAAGGTAGAGAAAAAAATGGAATGGGTTTACTTTTATTTCGCTGCGTACCTGCCGGTAGGAGATCAGAAAACGGTAGGCCAGCAGCAGCAAAACGGCGAATACCGAACCCGGCACCACGATATTATTACTGTTGCCGACCGGAAAGGCCAGCAGGAACAGTACAGGCAGGAGAAAAATACCTGCCACCTTATTCACCATGAAAACCACAAAAATGTAGGCATCGGTGGCTTTGTGCATCCGGATGATCCAGCCCACGGTTTTCAGGATCAGGAATTTACCCAGATAGATGATGCTGAGTGCGGCCACTCCATAGAGAAAGAATTGGGCGGACGTCCAGCGGGAAGCCACCTGGTAGTAATCCGCCAGAAAGCTGATATAGAGTGCCCCGGAAACCAGGAAGAGCAGATTCAGCAACAGGGAAGGCAGGGGTGTTTGCAGGAGCTGTTCGCGGAGTTGCTGCTGGCGCAGGGTGGCCCTGAAAAACAGGGTGAAGAGATTGCCATGATAACGGTAGAAAAAGGCGCGGACCAGCGCATAGTACATCACCAATGCGATCAGCAGATAAAACAGCAACTCGTTTCCTGTGGACTCACGTTTCTGCATCAACAACTGTACGGGCTTTTTGGCAAAGGCAAACAAGGGATGTTTGCGCATCAACTGCTGGAACTGTTCGTGCCGCTTGGCCGGAGTCCAGTCGGGAATGCGGACCAGTTTGAGGGTATCGGGAAGCGGGAGACGGGAGGAATCAGGCGGGAGGCCGGTGGCTTGAGGCTTGAGGGTGTCGGAAGCGGATTGTTGCGCCGCGGCAGCCAGGCCCACGGTGCATAGTACATACAGTATCACAATCCGGTAAAAGCAATTCATGAGGCACAAAAGTATAGCAGGGCCATCAGCCCGTGAAATCAATTTAGGATCAGAAGAAATTCACATAACCGAAATGGATCTTCGACTGCCGGAGGCTGAAGTCGAGGTCGTTCCGCTTGCCGGCCGCCAATGAAATATTAAAAAGTCCTGCCTTGGTTTCGAGCAGCATGCCGAAACCGGCACCGATAAAACTGTTGCGCTGGTTACGGCCCGATGCATTGTTGCGGGCCCAGCCGATATCGGTGAAGGCAAAAAAATTGGAATTCCGCCCGATCAGGTAACGGTACTCAATGGTGCTGACGGCAAATTCGCTGGCATAGATGCTTTCTTCATCGAAACCCCGCAGCAGTTTATAACCACCGATCTGGTAGAGTTCATTCCGGAATATGGATGGACTCTGGAACCAGGCCAGGTTGAGTCCGGCCTTGATGGTGGACACCCGCGTGAGTTTGAAGAAATGCGCCCCATAGGCTTTGATGCGGAACTGGTAGCTTTTCAGCTTGAAGGTATCATAAAGCCGGTTGAAATCGAAAGCCGGATCATTCTTGTCTTTGAGCTGGGCGATCACATTGTTCTTGCGGATGGTCTTGGTGCCAGCCGCGATGGAAACATCCCATTCATTACCCCGCACGGGATTGAATTTGTAATCGGTATTGTAGCCGTCCCAGGCCAGTCCCACACTCAGCGAACGCACATCCGCTTCCTGCGGCAGGCGCCTGGTGGCGATCACCACATTGGTGTCTACATAGTTCAGGTTGGAGATCTGGTTGAGTACAAAAAGAGTGGCACTCTGGGTATTGGTCACTGCATAGCGGGTACCGATCCGGGTATTGATCGTTACGAAGCTGCTGTCTTTCTTGAACAGGTCGAAGGTGAAATTGGCCCCGAAAGGAGAACCGAACAGGTAGGGCTGGTCAAAGAGCAGGTTGAGCCGGGGTGAGCGCAATTGCAACTGTTGCCAGTTGAGTCCCAGGGTTTCCCCATTCCCCAAGGCATTGCGCAGGTTGATCGTGGCCTCGCCGGTAAACTGCAGGGAAGTCCGTGGCGGATCGTAAGTATTCGCCGATACCTGTGTGGCCGGCAGGAAGCCCACGAGCACATTGATCTGGCTGCTCTTGCGGGGCTCGAGATAGAGATTGAGTATGGATCCGGTACCCAGCCGGGTGAGCGACCAGGGCTGGGCTTCTTTGACAAAGGGCAGTTCACTGAGCCGGCGGCTGACATCCTGCAACACAGACCGGCGGTAGATGCTACCGTTGACCAGGTTGAGGTAGCGCTGGAGGTAGGTATTCGATAAGCTGGCCGGACCCAGGTTGATGATACTGTCGATCTTATACAAAGGACCTTTCTCCACTTTCAAGCGGGCCGAAAGCCGGTCGCCCGACAGCTGTATACTGTCGAGTTCCACTTTTGCAAAAGGGTATCCGTTATCGTCGAGGTAATCGAGCAGCTTTGTCTGCAGTAGCTGCATGCGCGGCAGGTTCAGTGGCGCCCCGCTGTAATCGCCTGCATGAAAGCCTGCCGCATCCAGTAAACGGCGTTCCACACTATCGGTTTTCAGGGTGGCCCATTGGTAGGCATCTCCCAGGAATAGCCGTATAAAAGCTGCGGTGGAATCATACCGAAGCGAATCAATGGATGCTGAGGCATAGCCTTTGGACTGGAGCAGTCCAGGCAGTTTGCGCAGGTAGTCGGTGCATTGCAGGCGCGACTTGAAGGAACCGGGAATACTGAAGATCTTTGAAAGGGCAGCGGAGTCTTTATCGACGGGTTCCACCACCAAACCGTATTGGGCATGGAGCGGCAGCAGCGTGACGCTGAGGGCAAAAAGCAGGAGGACCCGCTTTCCCATCCGCAATAGGGCTACCTTTGTCATGGTGTCAACAACGCTGTAATTTCCATAAAAAAACAAGAATGGCCGGACTCTATCTGCATATTCCTTTCTGCCGCAAGGCCTGCCATTACTGCAATTTCCATTTCTCCACCTCGCAACGCCTGATAAACGATTTTCCCGCTGCTTTATTGAAAGAGATGGAGTTACAGCGGGACTATCTGGGCGGTCAGGCTGTTGAAACGATCTATTTTGGCGGTGGAACGCCATCCATGCTGGAACCTGCCGTGCTGGAGCAATTGCTGGGCCGCATCCGGCAGCTGTATCCGGTAACCACTGATGCAGAGCTGACGCTGGAAGCCAATCCGGATGATATGCAGGCCGGACGGGTCCGGGACTGGAAAAACATGGGCATCAACCGGCTGAGTATCGGCATCCAGAGTTTTTTTGAAGAAGACCTGCGCTGGATGAACAGGGCCCATGCAGCGGCGCAGGCCCGATCGGCCATTGAAACCGCCTTGCCCCTGATCCCCAATCTTACGATCGACCTCATTTACGGCACCCCTACCCTTTCCGATGCGAACTGGCTCAGCAATATTGAAACAGCGCTGGACTATGGCATTCCCCATCTCAGTTGCTATGCACTGACCGTAGAACCGAAAACCCCGCTGGATGCCTTGATCCGCAAGAAAGAGAAACCGGATGTGCAATCGGAGGACCAGGCGCGGCAATTCATCCTGCTGATGGAACGGCTGGAGGTTGCGGGCTATGAACATTACGAGATCTCCAATTTTGCAAAACCGGGCTACCGGAGCCGGCACAACAGTGCGTACTGGAGCGGGGCGCATTACCTGGGACTGGGCCCTTCGGCACATTCCTATAACGGTGCCGGCCGGCAATGGAATATTGCCAATAATGCGCTCTACATCAAAAGCCTGGAAGCAGGTACTGTGCCATATGAAAGCGAAGTGCTGAGCGAAACGGATCAGTTCAATGAATATGTAATGACGGCGCTGCGGACAATGGAGGGAATTGACCTGGAGCGGGCAGGTTCCCGGTTCGGAGCTGCAGTGATCCAGGAGCTGGAAAAGCAGTTATCCCTGACTGTTACCGCAGGGAACGCCATACAAACCGAAAAAGGCTATCGGCTTACCAAAGAAGGAAAATTACTGGCGGATGGGATAGCGGCGTCTTTGTTCCGTTGATTTTTTTGCCGGGAAGGCGGGAAGCCTGTTCCTCAACGCCAGGGCAGTTCCCTTCTGTAATAATCCACACCCCGGAATAAGATGAAGAACGCTGCCATGAGTTTCTGGGAAAGCGAGAGCTTTTCTTCATCGGCAGTCAGCAATTGTATTCCGGAAAAGGCCATGCCCAAAGTTGATGAAGTAAGCGCCAGCATCAGGAAACGGTAAAGCGCCAGCATCAGCAATACCAATAATTCATTCTGTAGCCGGAAGCGGGGATTCTGAATGATATCCAGCTGTACATTACTGAATATAAGGGCCGCCAGTACTACAATGAAAGCGGCATCCACCAGGCCTGAAAGGTTGCGGCGAAGGAGGCTGGCTTCGATTCTTGTTCCCGGAAGATCAGACAACTGGTTTCGGTTATCCATGCTGGTGCATTTAGGTATCAGTAAGATACTGATAATAGCGATCGGAAAAAAATCTTTCTGACTTAGTGTTATTACTCCTGTACTGAAGCTCTGGCATAACCGTAGTAGTGAAGAATCAGTTCACCCGTACAAAATCGGCCGGCGCATCACCGAAGGGGCTCATCGTGAAGCGGTTAACCGTCCCGTTATTACCGGTGGCAAAGGATAACCGGAAATCGGGCATGCCTTTTTCTTCCTCGTCCGTATAGAACTGGTCATAATGGAAATGCAGCAGGGCAGCGGTCTGGTTCCGGTAACGGAAGACCAGTTGCTGCTTTTCCAGACTGATCTGAACCGTGCCGTATACGGGGCTGCTATAGGTGCCGGCATACGCCTCCAGGGGATGGGAAGGGGAACTGTTCTTTACCCGGGTGGCTAGTACAGAGTCTTTTTGCCTTTTCTCGAGTGCCTGCGAGGTGAGGTAATCCTGCCGGAAACGGCCACTCCAGTTGGTGAGCGATAATCCCAATAAACGGTCGATCACCGGAAAGGCCATAATGGAGCGGAGGCTGCCAGCAGGCGCACTGTTATGTACCATGAAAATGCCGATCCCTGCAGCCGGCACAAAAGTGAGGTTGGAGTAGAAACCGTCAATGGAGCCGGTGTGGGTGGCAATTTTATATCCCTTATAGGCCTGAATATTACGTCCCAGCGCGTACAAGGGATTGGTGAGTTCTTCCCAGCGTGCTGTCTTATCTGCTATCGTATTGGGTATGAGGGTCTGGCTGATCGCATTGGCGGAAACAGCCTGTACCCCTTTGTATTTTCCTCCATTCAACTGCACGATCATCCAATGGCTCATATCTTCCAGGTTGGATTTCATGGTACCTGCCGGACCCAATGCATCACATTGGGCGGCATAGGCAAGGCGGCGGAGCTGATGCGTACTGTCTTCGTAATAGGCCACCGCATAATTTCCGGAGCGGGTCATCTCTTCCTGCGCAAATCCGGTGGCATTCATTTGCAGGGGCTGGAGCAGGCGGGAACGGATCAGTGCTTCCCAACTACTACCCGTAACCTGTTCCATTACCGCACCGGCACCCACATACATCATATTGTTATAGATATAGCCTTCCCTGAAACCCAATTGGGGTTGCATGTATGCGATCCGGGCTACCATTTCCTTTCGGGTAAAGGAGGACCCTGCCCAGATACCGTCGTAGCGCGGCAGGCCTGTACGGTGACTGAGCATATCCCGCAACGTTACCCGGGCATTCAGTTCTTCATTACTGAATTGCAGGGTGGGCAGGAAACTGCGGGCCGGTTTATCCAGGCTGAGCAAGCCTTCTTCTTGCAGGATACAGGCTGTGGTTGCCGTGAAAAGCTTTGTATTGGAAGCGATCGGAAAAATGGTGGCGGCAGTAACAGGCAACTGTGCTTCCCGGTCGCGGTACCCATAGCCTTTCTCATAGATCAGCTGGTCTTTGTATACGATAGCGAGGGCAAGGCCGGGAATATTCCAGGTCTTCATGAGACTGTCAACATAGGCATCGACCTGGGGAAGGTTTTTCTCAAAGGGACTGCGCTGGGCGTATGCAGCAGTTCCGAAAACGAAGAACAGGAACAAGACAGCAGTATGTTTCATGCAGGCTTAATTTATCATGGAATGTACAAAAACCTGTATGAACTCATACCGTATTCACGAAGTTTATCAGGAAGAATCAATCCTCCTTGATCGTTAACACCCCGGAAGGACATTTCCGGACAGCCGCAATGATCTCAGCTGTCGTGGCATTACCCGGCTGTATCCAGGGTTGCTCTTTGGGCTTGAATACAGCAGACAGGTTACGTACACAATTGCCGGAATGGGCGCATTTGCCCGATTGCCAGACAATAGTGACTTCGCCGTTGGAATATTCTTTTCTGATATTTTGTTTATCCATAAAAAAAGTTTTCAGATGCTTACGGAACCACGGAAACCCCGGGCTGCATAATAGGAGTCGGCACCATTGTGATAGGTAAAAACCTGGTCATACCGCCGGTCGCAGAACAAGGCACCCCCCAGCTTCCGGATCGCCGGAGGCGTTTCAATCCAACTGGAGGTTTTCAGGTCAAATTTACCAAGGGTCTGCAGAAACCGGTAATCTGCTTCAGACAATAGCTTTATGCCGATTTTCGCTGCAGCATCCAGCACTGTGCCGGCAGGCTTGTTTTCCTTACGGGCAGCCAGTGCTGCCGCATCATAACAAAGGCTGCGCCGGCCCAATGGGCTTTCTGCCGCACAATCAAAAAAAACCAATTTGCCGGTTCGCTTATCGGTGCTGACCAGATCGGGTTCGCCGCCGGTTTGTTCCATCCTCAACAAAACAGCCAGTTGCTCCTGATGGCTGTTCAGGCGTTGGATCACTTTATCCCAGGACAAGCCTTCATGCCAGTGCGGGTGTTGCAGGAAGCGGGATTCCAGCAGGGAAAGCAGTGCTGTTGTATCCCCGACCACTGGTGTCGTGCGTGGTGTTGCTTTTGCCATAGTGATTTAATTGCCGGCTGCCCTGGGCAACCATTTTTTGGTCAGCCATTTCCGTACGGGAATATCATAAATCCGGAACAATAAATAGGCCAATAACACATTACCCACCAGCAAGCCGATACCAACGGGCAGCCCCTGTGGTATGGTGATCTTGTTATCCACTACCCATGAGCTGAAAATATAAATGGTGGGATAATGAATAATGTATACAGGATAGGAGATATCGCCCAGAAAGCGGGAGACCTTCTCCACTGTTTTGCCTTTAATATTGCCACTGGAGCCCAGGTATACAATGAGCGGAAATACTACAATTACGATCAGGGCTTCATACAACCCGTTCATCCAGGGATCTTCCTTGCCGCCAAAACGGGGCAGCGATAATACCCCGATCAGCAGCAGGCTGCACCAGAGAAAAGTATTGCCGAGCTTACCCGGCTTGGTGAGACGGGCCAGCAGGATACCGGCAAAAAACGGATATAACAAGCGGGTAAAGCCCAGTTGCAATTGTTCGGGAGTAAGTGACCAGCCCCCGATCAGGTCGCCCCGTTCACCAGTAAGTCCATAATACAGCAATGCACTGCCGGCACCGATTGCAAGTATGATCATGACCATCTTAGATGCACGGCGCAACACCAAAGCATATAATATGTTGGCGCAATATTCATAGAACAGGGTCCAGGCCGGTCCATCCAGCGGATGCATTTCGCCCCAGCCGCGGATATCCAGGGAAAGGGGTACCGGAATAAGGGTATAACCGATCAGCATGACCAGCAGCATTTTCCAGACCGGCACGGATGCAATGCCGGGAAACAGGATCACGGAACTACTTTTATAAAATAAAAGGGCGCCAATAGTCATCCCCACCAGGATCATGGGATGCAGGCGGATCAGGCGGCGTTTAAAGAAGCCGGTAAGGGTCATTTTCCCCCAACGGTCGTCGTAGGCATGGGCAATTACAAAACCGGAAAGCAGAAAGAAGAAGTCGACCGCCAGGTAACCGTGGTTGACATACATCACGGTGAAATCTCCGGCGGCAAAGATCTCAAATACGTGCATGAGGATCACCATGATAGCAGCTACGCCGCGGAGTCCGTCGAGGATCTGGTAATGGGGCTTGGAATCGTTGAAAACGGTCGGTTGCATGAAACGGGCTTTGGCTAAAGATAAGGATCAAAGTCCGAATGCCGGGAAGTCGGAAAGTCGGTAAGACCGGAAGTCAAATTGACGGAAATACCAGGCTTTGTCTACTTTGGACGGTGACGAAGGTATTTCACACCTTCAGCTATGGAGAGCAGGAGGATGATCGCGAGGATCGTAAAGGGGCCAAAAAGGGAGAAGCTGAAAGGCATATACTAAAGTTAAGGTCTTCTACCCAGTTAGACGAGAATTTGCTCGATCAGGTTAAAGCCTTCTGCAGGTTTAACATTTTCCCAAAGGATTTTGTACAGGGTTTCAGCAATAGGCATTTGAAAACCAATCTGTTGATTTACCTGGTAGATACAGCGGCTGGCATTATAGCCTTCGGCCACCATATTCAATTCCAGTTGGGCGGTCTTCACAGAATAGCCCTTCCCGATCATATTGCCGAAAGTCCGGTTCCGGCTGTAGGGCGAATAACAGGTCACCAGCAGGTCGCCCAGGTATACTGATGCGGCATAATTAGGACTTTTCCTGCCCGCTATGGCGCCGGCCGCATCATGCACCCCTACTTCCACATGCTGGATACCCACGGCACGCAGGAAGCCAGCCATTTCATCAGCACAATTCGCGATCAGCACACTCAGGAAATTATCGCCGTAATCCAGTCCATGGGCCATACCAGCTCCCAACGCATAGATATTCTTCAGTACAGCCGCATACTGCACCCCATACACGTCATGGTTCACCACCGTGTTAAGGTAGGGTGTGGAGAAACAGGAAGCAATGGATGCTGTAGCCGTTTCATCCAATCCGGAGAAGGTCAGGTAACTCAGTTTTTCTGCAGCCACTTCTTCTGCATGGCAGGGCCCCATGATGGTAAAATAATCGGATAACGGCAGATTAAAGTTCAGTTTAAGGTAGTCGTTCAGAAGCAGATTATCCTGGGGGAGGATCCCTTTCACGGCACTCACCACTTTTTTTCCGGCAAATGCATCCTGCGGCAAACTGCTAATGGTATCGATCACATAGGCAGAAGGAACTGCGATCAGGATCACATCACCTGCAGCTACAACGTTGCGGAGCTCCGTATCGAGGTGAAGTTGTTCCGGATTGAAATAGACCGTGCTCAGGTAGGAAGGATTGTGCCGGCGGGTTTTCAGCTGCTTCGCAATGGTTTCACTGCGTACCCACCAATGCAGGGGAGTACCGTTATCGGTTACCAGTTTGGCCAGTGCGGTGGCCCAGGAGCCGCTGCCGATGATGCTTACTACCATAACGCAAATATAGAAGAAAGTAGCCAGTAGTCAGTAGCCAGTAGTCAGTAGAAGAAAGGAGCATCACTAACATAACACTGATACAAAACGCAAAAAACCAGTAGCAGAAGTAAGTTACAACTTCAGACTACTGGCTTCAGGCTACCGGCTACCGGCTACTGTCTACTTCTTCTTCACCTCAAACAACTTATCCTTCTCCACCACGGTCACTTTCATCCCGTCTTTCAGGGTTTTGCTGACGACGTTGTAAGGGGCTGTGATCACTTTATCACCGGCTTTAAGTCCGGAGAGTATCTCGATATAGTTGATGTCCTGGATATCGGTACGCACTTTCACTTTTTTCACGCTGTTATCGGCCTGGAGTACGAATACCACTTCGTCGAGGTCTGCTGCAAGGGCCGCTTTGGTTTCGGGCTGCATGCCTTCATCTTCTGTCTTATCGCTCTTACTTTTAACCAGGTTATCCGAATTCTTTTCGCGGGTGGTCACTGCGTTGATGGGCACAGAAAGCACATTGGCTTTTGTCTTGGTCTGGATATCGGCACTGGCGTTCATACCCGGACGGAAGGGGAAACTTTTCGGGCGGGCTGGATCGATCAGGTCTTTATACGATTCGGGCAGCAGGCGGATATGCACTTTGAAATTGGTGACATCATTGGCAGTAGCCACTGCCTGTGCGGCAGAGCTGCTGCTGCTGGCGATCTTGGTAACAATTCCTTTGAACTTGCGGCTGTTGTAGGCATCCACTTCCACCAGGGCGGAATCACCCAGTTTTACTTTGGGGATATCATTCTCGCCTACGTCCACCCGCACTTCAATAATGCTCATATCGGCAATACGCATCATTTCGGTACCGGCCATCATGGAGTTACCCACCACGCGTTCGCCTTTCTTTACATTCAGCAGGGAAACCACACCGTTCATGGGTGCGAGAACTGCAGTACGGCTGAGGTCTTTATTGGCGCGCTGCAGACTGGCTTCTGCGCTTTGCACACCGGCCTGTCCGCTGCGGATCCCCTGCAGGGCGGCATTATAGGCGGCTTTGGCAGAATTGAGGCCATTTTCTGCCTGCTCAAACTCGGCTTTGGAGATCACTTTTTCATCGAGCAGCTGCTTCTGGCGGTCGTAGGTCCGTTGGGCCAGGTCGAGGGCAGATTTCAGTGAAGCCAGCTGGGCCTTACTGTTATCCACCTGGGCCTGTTGCTGGTTGACCACGGCTGAAGCCTGGTCGCGCTGGGTGGTGTAGATATCGGCATAGATCTTGGCGAGTATCGCACCTTTGCGTACGCTGTCGCCTTCTTCCACGCCCAATTCAATGATCTCACCGGAAATATCAGGGCTTACTTTTACTTCGATTTCAGGATATACTTTACCGCTGGCATTCACCGTTTCGATGATGGTGCGGGTGGCAGCAGCTTCTACGGCTACCTTGGTGGCATCGGCCTTGCCGAGTACTCCGGCAGATTTCAGACCGATCAGCGCACCGATCAAAACGATAACGATCACGATGATCCAAATCAATTTCTTACTCATAACTGTTCAGTATTCTTAGTGTTAGTGTGTGCTTATAATTTGATGCCTTGTCCTTTATAAAATTCCAGGAGCTTGAGGCGGAATACATAATCCACCTGGGCCAGGGCGCGTTCCACTTTGGCGCGGGTGAGGTTATTCTGGTTAGTGAGGTAGTCGATCGTGGGCAGCAGGCCAAGGTCATAACGGCGCTGTGCGTACGAATAGGCTTTCTCAGCTGTTTCTACACTCTTCTTGCTGGCATTATACTTCTGTATCGAGGTGGATGCATCTGTATAGGCCTTATAGATATCCTGTTTCAAGGTACGCTCGCCCTGTTCTTTCTGGAGTTCCATGCCTTGTACGGCCAGCTTGTTGCGCAGGTAATTGGTTTTGGCCTGGCCATTATTGAAAATGGGCACATTCAGGGCAATACCAAAGTTCTGGCGGAAGTTATCGCTGATCTGGGTACCAAAGGGTGTAACATACTGGGTAAGCGATGTATTAAATACAGGCGCTTGTACATCGTAATTGGTGCCATTCACATTTACAATGGCTCCGGAAGGCTTGAAGGAACCTGTAGGTGTGGTCAGGAAATTCACCCGCTTGTTGTTGGCATAGTTGGTAGCCATGCCTCCAAAGAGGCTTACCGTGGGGTACATCATGGCTTTACTCATGTCCACATACTTATGGGCAGCCTTGATCTTCAGTTCATTGATCTTCTGCTGGGGCAGGTTGGCCAGTGCCAGTGCATATACGATATCGGGTTGCAGGTCGGCCAGCGACTCCACGGGGATCTTGTCGATCGGCGGCATCTCCACTTCAAAAGCGGTAGCTGCATCAAGATTCAGCAAGGCTTTCAGGTTGAGCAGGTTCTGCTGCACGGTAGCCTGGCTGGTGATCAGGGAAGAGCTGTCGCGGGCCAGCTGGGCTTCCAGTTCGGCCAGGTTCAGTTCGGGCAGGGAGCCGGCTTCCACCCGCTTGCGGGTATTTTCCAGGTTTTGCAGGGTTTGCTGAACGGCAACTGCGGAAATGTTCGCTTGCTCCTGAGATACCAGTACCAGCAGGTAACCGGTCGCCACATTGAGCGAAATATCGTTTTTCAGTTTCTGTACCGATGCCCGGGCTGCTTCGGTATCAAACTGGTTACCTGCAATATTGTTTTTGATCGCAAACCAGTTGAACAGGGTCATTCCGGTCTGCAGGTTGAAGCCGGAGAAGAACAGTTGCTGCTGGGTAAACTGGTTCGTAGTGGGGTCGATCGAACGACCGGCATTGATCCCGGCATTTGTAGAGAAACTGAGGCTGGGGTATTGATTGAGCTGGGCTTGTTTGAGCGACAGTTCAGCACGGCGGGCGTCGATATCGGCCTGTTTTACAGAGATATTATTGGCCACCGCATATTCCACACAACGGCGCAGGTCCCACTTGCCCTGGGCACTTGCAGTGAAGGAACCCAGCAGGATCAGGTGAAGGAAAACACAAAAAACGGGTCTTTTCATAAAACAAAAATAGTTCTAAAGCCCGTGCAGGCAGGCTAATTATGATAAACGGTCATTTATTTGTCATGAAGTTCAGGCCCGGGCCGGTGAAATCCGCCAACCCCTCATTTGACTGCTGCAAAAGCCTGGTCCAGGTCGGCGATCAGGTAGGCAGGGTCTTCCAGTCCAACATAGAGGCGGATCATGCGGTGCTCGCGGTTGGCCGGGTCAAATTGATGGGGCAACAACGAAGCGCATTTGGGGATGGCCAGACTTTCGTGACCACCCCAGCTGACGGCCATGAGTATATGACGCAGGCTTTCGCAAAAGGTTACGATCTGTTCCATACGGTTGGCTTTCATCACGATCGTAATGAGGCCGCAGGCACCGCTCATCTGTTGCCGGGCGAGTTCGTATTGTGGGAATGTGGGGTCTAAGGGAAAAATGAATTCCTCCACCAGGGGTTGTTGGCGGATATAGTCCAGTACCTGTTGGGTACTGGCCGTTATCCGGTCGAAGCGGGTTTTGAGGGTCCGCAGGCCGCGGATCATCAGCCAGGCATTGAAGGGCTGCACCCCGCTGCCGATATTGAGGTATTCGCTGTCGAAGATCTTTTTCATCATGGCATGGGTACCACAGAGTACACCGCCGAGGGTATCGCTGTGGCCGCTGATGTATTTGGTAGCGGTTTGCATGGCCATATCGATACCCAGTTCAATAGGCCGCTGATAGAGCGGCGAACAGTAACTGTTATCAATAAGTGTAGTGATTTGCCTGCTTTTGGCCAGCTGCGCCACGGCTTTCAGGTCCTGCAGCTGGAATTCCCAGCTATTGGGCGACTCGAGATAATAGAACGTGGTATTGGGTTGTGTGGCGGCTTCCCAGTTTTCGATCCTCGTACCGTCGATATAAGTGGTGGCCACTCCGAAGCGGGGCAGTACCACATCGAACATGCGTTGCACCCAGCTGTAGGGTTTGTTGACCGATACGATATGGTCGCCGCTCTTGATATTAGCCAGGATGCCGGCAAAAATGGCCGCCGCACCATTATTGAATACGAGACAGTCTTCGGCCCCATCGAGAGCGGCCAGTTTCTTGCGGAGGATGTCTACTGTTGGATTGACACCCCGGCTGTAGAGGTAACCGGCCATCTCATCTTCAAAGGCCTTGCGCAGGTCGTCCACCTTCCGGAAAGCGAAATTGCTGGTCTGGATAATGGGCGGTGCAATGGCATTGAAGTAGTGTTCACGGTCTTCCCCCAGTTCATTGAGGATATACGAGAGGTCTGGTTGTTGTTGCATACAAAACGGATTGATCAGGAAAGCAGCTCTTGGTCTTCTGTATTTCCATCGGCAGGTGCCTGCTGCAGGCTGCCCTTGAAGAGGAAATAGATGAGGATGAAGGCGAGCAAAACCCCCATTCCGATCAGCGCCGCATAATTATTGTTCTTATAGTCGAGCGCAATCGAAATGGCTACAAAGGTATAGGAAGCCATGAAGATGAGGGTCTGAATGGGAAAACCTTTCATTTTATAGATCCCGGTACCGTCGAGGTGTTTGGTTTTTTTGCGGAACCAGAAGATCGTAGCGCTGCTGAGTACCATCCCAAAGCAATCCAGAAAGATGGTAAAGCTGAGGATCTGTTCAAATTGCTGGCTGAAGAAGAGGATCACGATACAGATCGCCGCAAATACTGTCAGTGAAAAAGTGAGCACTTTGGTCTTATCGTGCTGCCGGGCAAAAACCCTGGGCAGGGATCCGTCTTTCCCCATGGCAAACATCACCCGGGGGTTTGAGAGCAGCAGGGCATTCACATAGGCGAGTACCCCCAGGAACAGGAATGCTGAAAAGATATTGGCGCCGCGGGTGCCGAATACTTTATTCATCACCACATAGGCGATCTCCCGTTCCCCCTTCATATTATTGAATCCAACGATATTATAATAGCTCAGGTTCACGAGCAGGTAGAGGCTGATGATGATGAGGATGCCGATAAAGATCCCTTTGGGAATGGTGCTGGAGGGTTTGTTGACTTCGCTGCCGAAATTGATGGTTTGCTGATAACCGCCATAGGTAAAGGATACGGCGATCAGGCTTACGCCCAGGCTTTTGATCCAGGAACCGGAGCTGACTTCAGTTGCTGCTGATACGGTTTGTTCAGCATACTGTTCCGGAAAGAAGAGCGCCGTGATCAATACCACGATCATCCCGATCTTGATCACCATAAGGATATTCTGTGCCCGCGAACTCATCTTCAGTCCTCTCAGGTTGATCAGGTAAAAAATCAGGATGGCTACACAGCTGATGAGGGCTTTATGGATATCGGTCCACTGATAACCCGGTATAAGCTTGGTCACATAGCCACTACCGATCAGGGCTACGGCACTGAGACTGGCGGCATTACTGACGAGGATGAGACAGTTGATCGCAAAAGCGATGCTGGGATGGTAAGCTTGCGCGAATACCTTATAATACCCGCCGGTAATGGGATAGCGGCTGCCGATCTCAGCATAGGTCAACGCGCCACAGAGGGCTACAACCCCACCCACGATCCAGGCGGTAAAATACACGGAGGGTTCAACGGCGTCTTTTGCACTGGTGGCGGCTGTACGGAATATGCCCATGCCGATCACGAGACCCACCACGATCATGGTAAAATCGAACAGGTTGAGTTTGGTACTCTTCATTGGCGGAAGATAGGGAGAAATCGAGAATCGACAATCGGGAATCGTGAATCGTGAATCGACAATCGTGAATCGACAATCGACAATCGGGAGCAGCAAAACCGTAACGGGGCGTCATTCCGGTGAAAGCCGGAATCATAGTACCGGGTCGTCATTCCGGCGAAATAGCGGGTCGTCATTCTGGCGAAGGCCAGAATCCCTAGTTAAATTAAGGAAATAATATAATGAGATTCCGGCCTTCGCCGGAATGACGTGAAAAAGCAGAATGACGTAAAAAAGCAGAATGACGTAAAAAAGCAGAATGACGTAAAAAAGCGGAATGACCTGAAGACGCGGGAATTCAAAAAAAGAGAATGCTGAATAAAGTCTAAAAACTTTCATTCATTGGCAATTGGCCATCGGTAATTGGTCATTGGTAATTGGTTGTTATCTTTAGGGGGTGAAAAATCAAATCCTGTTCCTTCTCCTCCTGAGCTCCATTACGGCAGCTGCCCAATCCGATTCAGTACAAGTATTAGAAACAGCCGAAGTGAAAGCCTTTGCGCAGCAACGCAGGCTGATCGATCTGCCGGCGGCAGTGGCCGTGATCGGTCCGGCTATGCTGAACCGGTTTTCCAATACCAGTTTATTACCGGCACTCAACAGCCAGCCGGGCATCCGGATGGAAGAGCGTTCACCGGGCAGTTACCGCATGAATATCCGGGGCAGTTCGTTGCGCGCACCTTTTGGCGTACGCAATGTAAAAGTGTATTATAATGATATCCCCTATACCACTCCCGGGGGCGACAGCTATTTTAACCAGCTGGGTTTTTCTACGATACAATCATTGGAGATCATCAAAGGCCCAGGCAGTAGTTTATATGGTGCGGGTACCGGAGGTGTGATCCTGCTCCAGTCGGAGCCGCGGGAGTTCCGTGAAGGGTTCAGCGGAGGATATACAGCAGGGAGTTATGGACTGCAGAACTACCAGCTCAACCTGCGGGGTGGCAAAGAAGGATTTCAAAACACCTTCAACTACCAGGACCAAAAAAACAACGGCTACCGCACTCAATCGGCCCTGAAGCGCCGGGTGATGAACTGGGACCTGAATGCGGTAACCGGCAGCAAGTCTACGCTGGATGCGCATTTCCTGTACAGCGACCTGCAGTATGAAACACCTGGCGGACTGAATAAACGGGAATTCGACAGTATACCGGATGCAGCCCGGCCACGTGTAGGGGCTACCCCCGGTGCCGTGGAGGCCAAAGCAAAGATCAACCAGCAGACCTATCTGGCAGGCATTCATTATACCTACCATTTTTCGGAACGCTGGAGTGAATCCACTTCTTTATATGGTGCATTCACCCGGTTACGGAATCCGGGGCTTTTCAATTACAGCTGGACCCAGGAAGCGCATACCGGTGGCCGCACGCAATATCAATATAAAGGGACAAAAAGCAGTCTGCAGTTCGGTGCTGAATTCCAGCAGGGCTGGACCAGTGCCCGTACCTTTAAAAATGTAAATGGCAATCCCGACAGCTTACGTACCGATGATGATGTGAATAACCGTTCCTTCATCGTATTTGCGCAGGGTAATGTGGAGCTGGGCCAGGGCTTTTCTGTAACGGGTGGTGTGAGTCTGAACCAGCTGCGGACAGCCATCACGCGGCTGAACAGTTTCCCGGTTACGGAAAAAACCCGTAAGTACAATAATGAGTGGGCTCCACGCATTGCGGTCCTGAAAAAGCTGAACGGGCATGTATCGGTATTCGCCAGTGTGGCGCGGGGCTTCTCCCCTCCTACAACTTCTGAAGTGTTGCCGTCGAGCGGCATCATTGCCACCGATCTGGATCCGGAGCAGGGCTGGAATTATGAAGTGGGGTCGAGAGGGAATTTCCTGCAGGGAAGATTCAGTTATGACATCAATGCGTTTTATTTCGCGCTGAAAAATGCCATTGTGATCCGCCGGGATAACCTGGGCCGTGATTATTTCGTCAATGCCGGCGGCACAGAACAGAAAGGCATCGAGACGCAATTGAACTACCGTTTGCCTATTCAAGGGCAAGCCAACAATTCTTCGCTGCGCTTCTGGCTCAGCCATACCTGGTATGCATTTATGTATAAAGATTTCAAAAAAGGCACGGTGGATTATTCCGGAAAGTCATTACCCAGTGTTCCGAAACATAATCTGGTATTCGGCACCGACATTTATCTGAAGCAGGGGATCTATGCCAATATCACCTATACCTATACAGATCCCATTCCCCTGAATGATGCCAATACCGACCGGAGTGCGGCCATTCATCTGTTGAACACCCGTGCGGGCTGGAAGAAAAACTGGAAGAAGGGCTGGAGCACCGATCTGTTCCTGAATGCCGAGAACCTGACGGATACACGCTACAGTCTCGGCTTCGACCTGAATGCAGCGGGGGGAAGGTATTATAATACAGCACCCGGACGTAATTTCAGTTTCGGGTTACTGCTTACCAGGGGCTAAACCACTACGCTTGAGTCGAAGCTTCAGCGTAGGAGCAAAGACACGAAGACACAAAGCGATTTAACTACCTAATTGGTCCTGAAGCAATCTTCCTCCCAGGAAGCTGATTCAATTTTTTTTAAAAAAGCGAAGACCTAAAGTTCTAAAAGGAGATGACTTTACTGCTTCAATACTGGAGTAGTATCAGTATCGTATCATTCGTGAGTGCTTCCCAGGCAGCATGGCTGCAATCCTGCAGCAACAGCGCTTCTCCTGCATGCAATAAACGGCCTTCCACTTCTGCCGCACCTTGAATCACTACAAAGAAAAACGCTGCCGGTGTTTCCCGGATATTCTGGTCTTCATAGCGGCCTGCATAACGGCCGATACCAAATTCAGGCTGCTCCTGTGCTGTACCCGGGATAAAAGACATGGATGTCAGCCGGTTTAAGGGCAGTAAGGGATCAAATTGTGCCGTTGCTGGAAAGGCCGCTCCAAAATCAGATGCGTCAAAGCAAAAACACCAGCAAAGGCTGAGTACTGTACCGGAAAGATTTCCGATACGTACCGTATCGGCATCACTAACAGGAAGACAGAGTAATTGTCCGGGCTCGTAACCTCCCAGGTAGGTGCCGCCACAGAAAACCGCATGTCTTCCTACAACAGGCAAAACGAAAAGAAATTGCCGGTGCTTGAAACGGAAGACCCGGGAAGCACCAGAGTCGAGTGTCAATTCACCGGCTTCCTGCAAATTGCCGGTTTCGCAGCTGTGCGGGATTGTACGGAAACGGGTGTCCGAATCTTCTTCCGTGATCCAGCATTCCCTCGGATAGATGCGTGCGGTTGTGGTCAGTATCTCCATAAAAAAATTATGCTGCTACGTAAATGGTATGGTTCAGGGTATAGCCACTGGCTACCGAGCCGGTGATCATGGCCAGTTCGCTGGACAGGGAATCGGAGAATACGTTATCGCTGGCATTGGAGGTATCCTGTTTCCCCTTGGTATAATACTGTGTGGCGGTGGTATACACCGTATCGCAAACATCGGTCGGGAAAGCGATCTGGGTGATCTTCAGCGAATAGCCGGATGCGTTGTAAATATGGACATGGATATGCGGTGCCCTTCCGGAATACCAGCCAGGGAAAACCGAAGCAAAGGTGACCAGTCCATTCGCATCGGTTGTCTGCCTGCCCCGCAGAAAATGCACCCCGGTCAGGTCAACCTGTTGCATCCCGGTTCCGCCATATTCAGAATAATAGCCGTCTTTATCGCAATGCCAGATATCCACAATAGCTCCGCTGAGGGCAGCGCAGGAGGCATTGGTGTTTCCGATCTTTATCTTAATTGTAAAGGGAACTCCGGTACGATCGCTGGTGATATCGGTGATCACCAGGGAGGACGGACTCTTCGTGGGAAAAGGACCTTCTGTTTCGGTGGGTGATACGGTACAGGAGCCACTGCCGGAATCGGATGTGGTTGAACTGACCGTGTTCTTTTTACAGGCAGCTGCAAGCGGCAGGATGAATCCGGCACCGATCGCTGCGATGCCATTGCGGATGAAAGTTTTGCGTTCCATAGAAAAAGTTGAGTTGGTGAAGTAAGGAAAGTTTAGTTCTCGGGAGCGCCACCACTGATCCAGCAAAGGATGATGGTTTTCTGCGCATCGGTAAGCGTGCTGCCCTGCGGCATGCTGCCACTGGATACAGAATTACCGATGCTGCCCCGGTTATTATAAATAGCGGTATAGGTAGTAAGAGCGCCCGGACCCTCGCTGCTGCCGCTGGCGTGACAACGGGAGTTCGTGGCGCAATAGGTCGTAATCAGCGGTGCCACATCAGTGGCATACGAATAACTGTTCGTACAATCGGGCGAAAAGTTGGTGGTGGACTTTTTACAGGCTGCCATACCGGCTACTGTAAAGAGAGCGATGATCAGGAGCGTTTTCTTCATGCGGTTGCTTTTCCCTATTGATTACAGGGAGAAGGCAAACCGTTGGGCAATCCGCCGGTAAAAAAAGTTAAAACACTGTTATTGCCAAAATGGGTTTTTTATTCCAGTTCCAAACCTCAGGCATAACTCACGCCATTCATACGGGCGAATTTCAGTTCTTCTTCCTCCACCCAGAATTCCCAGTGCGGGTGCAGGGGATCATTGGTTTCATGGACCCAGCGTCCGCCGCTGAGCGGTTCCAGCCAGACGAGTAATTCGGCCCGTATTTTCTGGTTGGCGGCCTGCAGGTTATTCTTTTCCGATTTCAATTGCTGGAGTTCCTGATACACATCATGGATCTGCAGTACTTCAGCATCGGAAAAGATCCGGTCGGTGTTTTTCAGCAGCAGGTGCTGGTAATGGGCATTCTTGGTTTTCAGTGCTTTCTCCAGCGCATTGAGCTGGCGGTCGATCTCGAAGAGGGCTTGTACTTTTTCCTGTAAGGGATTCATAGGTGGATAGTTATACCTATGTGATGCAAGGAGCTTGCCAGAAATGGGGGTGTAAGGGGTTGATTTACTGTGCTGGCCGGGAAGGCGGAAAGACGGGAAGAAAGGCTGCAGGCTATTTTTCCAGTGTAGCAGTATACTCCCTGTCTGTGACTGCCTGCTGCCAGACTGTTACTCCGTTTTTGGTATCCGTTATCGCCAATTGCACCAGTTTCACATCGGGAGCTGCCCCATGCCAATGGGGACGGTTGGGCGGGCATTTTACTACATCCCCTTTACGGAGCAGCCGTTTTTCTTCACCCAGCTCCTGGTAATAGCCCAGTCCTTCCAGGATGATCAGGATCTGGCCGGCCGGATGATAATGCCACTTGGTTCTGGCTCCGGGTTCAAATGTAACATTCCCTACCTGAATGGTAGAACTGCTGTCCGCCAGGATCAATTGATTCAGCCAGGCGGTACCGGTAAAGTTTTCATTCCGGATCTGATCACCAGAGGGGAATAGGGTGTTTCTTGAAAACTGATTGAAGGCAAATGCCTCTTTCGCCAGCACGGCGTATAACACTTCAGCTGCTACTGCACCTCTCTGCCTGTCCACTTCTTTTCCGATATAGTCAACAAGGCCTTGTAATTGGACTGTTGTAAGGCCATTATGCATCCCTACTCCAAAATGGGATCGCAACTGGGCTTCTGCACCATCCAGCACTGCCAATGCAGATATCGTAACCCATTCCCTTGTTTTCCAGTCCAGGTTATCCCTGCTGAATATGGCACCAAACAAATGTTCTTTCAGAAAACGATCGATCACCGGAGCAAAATCATACACGCCCCCGGCAATAGTTGAGCCGACGAGTGCGGTTTGGTTTGCAGTACCCTTCTCCAGCAAAGTACCCTTCAGATCCAAAGGTGTGGGCTCTTTTCCCAGGCTGTCATGTATACCCTTTGTTCGCCTTTCCTCCAGTACAGCCATAAGATTGTGCAATCCATTCAGGCTCCTGGGAAAACCGGTATAGGCATATAATTGTACCAGCATTTCCTTGATCTCATTTATGGAGAGCCTGGCATCCAGTCCTTCGTGTAATGCAGTTTTCAACCGCGGCATATCCCCTTGCGCAGTAAATGCTGCAATAGCTATAATCGCTTTATCCTTTTTACTGATTGGCATAGCAGGTTCTGTTAACTGTTGCGCAACCATTGCTCCACTTAAAAAAAGCAGGATGCAGCATTGAAAAATCCCTTTACGCATAAATAATTTTTCAGCGGTTCTTTCCGAAAAAAAGCAAGAGTTTCTTTATTGCCTGATCTACATAATCCGGCACATAATAGGTTTCAATATGTGTAGCGCCAGGTATTAAAAATAGTTCCTTTTCAGTAGTGCCTGTAGCAGCCTTGAAGGCGGCATCGGTCATATAATAAGAATCGGCCTTGCTGCCAGCGATCATCAGCAGGGGCTGGTCGATCATATTCATATTGGTTGTGGCATCAAACGCCACCAGGTCGATCAGGCTGCTCATCGTGTAGCGGCCGGTGGAATTTTTATGGGCATGTGTTTTCGAATAATACTCATAGCCCTGCCGGTACAAATCGAAAGGAAGTTTTGCAGCCTGTTCATCAGTCATTTTAGCGCCACCAATATACAATACTTCGCCACCGGCTTTTTCCTGCGCACGGGCCGCTGCAGCCTGTTTCAAGCGTTCCGGCAAGGTGGCGATCTGAGAACCCATATAGCCGTCGCGGCGCACCACACCAGAATTGAACATGCTTACGGTAGCAACCGCCTTAAACCGCTTATCCGTCTGTGCTGCAGCCAGCGAATACCCACCGCCGCCACAGATACCCAGCAGTTCCAGCTTGCCGGGATCTGCTCCTTTATACTGGGAAATATAATCAGCCATACCCCGGATATCTTCGATCCGGTAGGCTGGTTTGTCTGTATTTCTGGGTTCACCGCCACTGGCCCCCTGATAGGCCGCATCAGCAGCAATAGTAATATACCCCTGTTCTGCCAGGCGTTGTGCATATAATCCGGCCACTTGTTCTTTTACACCGCCATTCGGGTGTGCCACAACAACAACGGGATATTTCCGGGATGAGTCATATCCTGGCGGCGTATACACATTTGCCGCAATGGTAATTCCATTCAGCTTATAGGTTACCGGATGAATATTTACTTTACCGGGCAGATTTTCTGTAAGCGCCCCGCCATATACCAGACCAAAGGGGTTTTCGGTTTTGTTTTGTGCTGCAGCGTTCAGCATGATGAATAAATACAAGATGGAAACTGATAAAATCTGAACTCTCTTTTTCATGATCATATTATTTAGATTAATTCCCGCTTTAATCCAGTTTTTTTGCTTTCAACCAGGCCGACATCAGGTCTGCGATCTGCAGGTTATTCAGGTCGGAAAATGGAAAATGCGTATTCCCTTTTATACCTGCTTCCGGAAGATGTACTACTGTTACATCGCCTCCGTATTTGTTCACCACATCCCGCCATTTGCGGGCCATGGCCAGCCGGACCCGCCAGCCATCAGCACCCGGATGGGGCGTAGGCTTATCCGGAATATTATCCCCATAATAAATGATGATAGGAATCTTAGTCAGTTTCAGGAAGTCCGTCATTGAAATCCCTGAAGCGGCTAGTGTGCCACCTGCACTCTCCATGGGGGGTGGTACTTCACCTTCCGGAAATACAAACCCGCTACCCGGTTCATAAGCCACGATCCCTTTTACATTGGAATTCTTTATGGCTGTGATCCAGCCCATTCCTCCGGAATGCGAATGGGTGACGAGCACTGCGGGCCCGGTTTTATTGAGTAATGCGGAAGCGGCATCGGTGGTTACTTTGATATCGATCGGACCGATACTGGGTGTCATGGACCGGAAATACTGGTTGAGCGTGTTGCTGTCGCGCGCAAATTGAACGCCTTCATAAAACTCCGGCCAGATACCCAGTCGGAATGTACCAAACCACTGTTGTTCATCCGGAGTAGGGTTCACTGTAGCGGCTACAGTACTTCTGCCGGCATCACCCCGGCGGGGCTGGTCGATAAGATACACTGCAAAGTTCCTGCGCAGGAAAATATTCTGGTACCCTTCACGTCCGTCGGGAGTAGTTTCCCAGGTCTTGGAAAACTGGCCAAAGCCATGCCACAGGATCAATGGATACTTTCTGGCTTTCGCCGGTATCTGGTAGAATACATAGGCATGGTCTCCATGAAAGGTCTGTCCTTCGGGTGCAGGTTTGTAGGGGTCAAAACTACCCGGCTGGGTGATCACTGTTCCGCCGGCAGCAAAGCTGCCTTGTTCAGCTATATGAATGGTGCCGCCTTTTTGTGTGCTGCACGACGCCGTAATAAACAGTACCGCTAAAAAAGTATGGGTAAGGTTCCGGTTTTGAATGCGCATAAATGCAGTTTATATAGTCAAGAGTTTTTTATATAAAAAATCTGAAAAATCAATTGACATCCTCTTTCAGTTTCCGCTCTCCAAGCCATTTTACCATTACCGGATCCCGGTGATCGAAAAATGCGCTGGTCTTTGTATCCAGGGTTTGTATGGCCTCCATATCTGATGCCGTTAATTCAAAATCAAAAATGTCAAAATTCTCCGCCATCCGTTCTTTCCGGACATACTTGGGAATTGAAACAATATTACGTTGCAAGAGCCAGCGCAATATAACCTGCGCTATAGTTTTTCCATGTTTCTGCGCAACGGATACCAGCAGTTCCTGTTGAAAAATTCCATTCTTTCCTTCTGCAAATGGCCCCCAGGACTGCATTTGCACCTTATGCTGAACGAGAAAGTCCTGCGCTGCTGCCTGCTGATGAAAGGGATGTACTTCGATCTGGTTCACAGCAGGAACGATGTTATGATGTACCATAAGGTCCATCAGCCGGTCGGGGTGAAAATTACTGACTCCGATTGCCCGCACCCGCCCCTCTTTATATAGTTTCTCCAATGCCCGCCATTCGCCATAGACGTCACCATAGGGCTGATGGATAAGGTAGAGATCGAGATAATCCAATTGCAGCTTCTTCAACGAAGCTTCAAATGATTTTAATGCGCCTTCATACCCATTTGACTGTATCCATAGTTTGGTCGTAATAAAAAGCGCTTCCCTCGGGATACCGCTGTTCCGGATGGCATTCCCTACTGCGGTTTCATTACCGTAAGACTGAGCAGTGTCGATCAGCCGGTAGCCGGTGGCCAATGCATCCGTTACCGCTCTTTCGCATTCGGCCAGGTCAGTGACCTGGAATACACCAAAGCCCAGCAAAGGCATCTCCACCCCATTATTTAAAAGTACGTTTTGCATTTTTTTACGTTGCTCAAATGAATCCAAATAAAATACCAGGATCAGATCCCCCTGTACTGGAGTTTGTGCCTGTATTTGACTGCTTTCTCCACCACATCGAATCGTTCCTTCCGCGGATCAGGTTTGGCAACCGGAGTGCCATTCAGTTCCACATCGAGAATCATATTGGATTTCGGCAGATATAATGGCCATTCCGGTATTGATTTACCATTGGGGTTACCGGTGCGGGCAAAATTTGTCCAATAGGTGCTCATGATATCGGCCAATTTCTTTTCTTCCGGAGTTGGATCGGCGGGAGGTCCCCAACGTGCAGTAAGGGTATTGAAAACAAAGGATACTTCTGAGCCATGTCCGGCACCATAAGGGGAACGTTGTCTGCCTGCTTCAGGAACATACCCGAACTGATAGAAATAGACCGGCTGTTTCAATGCCACAAATGCATTGGCCGTCATGCGTGCAGGTTCACCCCAGACCCAGTCCGTATTAAACTTTGTTTGCACTTCATTAAACTCCTTACTGCCTTCCGGATCATAGGCTGCTTTTGCTGCTGCCTGCAGTTCCCCGAATAAACCAAACAATTCATCCTTGTTTTTGCTGGCACTAACAAAAGGTCCGCCGATTTCCGCACTGCAACTGCCGATCATCAAGGGAATCCTGGCCTGGCGCCCGGCTTTATAGGCTGTTTCTGCTGTTTCTACAACCAATTTACCATCGAGGATCGGACCGGAATAGATCCGTTCACCCCCCGGACCATTAGATTCCTGTCCACCATCCACGATCTGTTCAACCGGTAATGCCCGTAAAGCCGCCAATGCGGCTGCATCTGTTCCCGTAATATTGTGTTTTCTGGCAAAATTCACTCCGATCTGTTCTGCAGAAACCGGATAAAAGGCATCTGCTCCATCCTGGCTGATCGGCCTTCCGGTAAGCACACCGTCCCGGCCACCACCGGATTCACTGATAGCTTTATGAAACAATCCTTTTGCTGCAGGAATCGTCATCAGGGAATGAACGGATACTCCGCCGGCAGAAAAACCGAATATGGTGACATTACCCGGGTCGCCGCCGAATGCAGCTATATTTTGTTGCACCCATTTCAGGGCAGCGATCTGGTCCATATACCCATAATTCCCTTTCCATTCATCGGGATGCTCCTGGGAAAGGGCGGGAAATGCAAAGAAACCGAGTCGTCCTAAACGGTAATTGATCGTAACAAGCAGTACTCCTTTTTTGCTCAGTGCAACACCTGCATTTTGTGGACTGGAACCGCTGCCTCCGGTAAACCCGCCTCCATGAATCCACACCATCACTGGCAGTTTTGCCCCTGGTTGAGCTGCAGCGGGCGTCCAAACATTCAGGTAGAGGCAGTCTTCCGAGGAACCCTCAGCGATCTTTCCCGGAGCGGCACCCCATCCTCCCTGTGCGCAGTCGGGTCCGTATTTTACAGCATCGCGGACGCCGGTCCAGGGAGTAACAGGTTGTGGCGGTCTCCACCGAAATGCACCAACCGGAGACGCTGCAAAGGGTATCCCCTTAAAGGAAGTGATACCATCCTGGCTACTTCCCCGAAGCAAGCCTGCAGCCGTACGCACGACAGGCGAATCGGCAGCCTGCATCTGGATTGCTGGTAATGCCTGCTTTACAGTATCAGGCCTTGTAGTACTAAATCCTGCTGTAAGCAGGGAAGCGAGAAGAATAAGTGCTCTCATGATGGCGGGCAACAGTTTTTTATATTGCTGATGCGAAGTTCAGCCTGTTTTTGGTGATAGCCTGTATACCAATTGAGGATTATCTTACCAGTTTTGCGGATTTACCCTAAAATCCCGGGCGAGGTTTATGGAATTTGTACTTTAGTACTGAAAACAGCCAGATATGGACCATCTCCGCAAGTTCGATACCATTCACGACTACAATGTCTTTAATAATAATGACACCCTGCATCCGCTGGTGAATATTGTGGACCTGTCGAAGGCCAGTCAGCGTACCGGCAGCCCCATGCGATTCGGGTTTTATGCCGTGTTCCTGAAAGAAGTGAAATGCGGGGATATGATTTATGGAAAGCATGTTTATGATTACCAGGAAGGTACGCTGGTATTTATTGCACCGGGACAAATCGCCGGAATCAAAAGCAGCGGGGACATGTATCAGCCCAAAGGCCATGCCCTGGTATTCCATCCCGATCTGCTGCATGGCACACCTCTGGGAAAACGGATCCGGGAATTCGGCTTTTTCGGTTATCAATCCCATGAAGCCCTTCACCTATCCAAAAAAGAGCAGGCTATTGTACTGGACTGCTTTTCCAAGATCCGGCACGAACTGGAACAATCCATTGACCAGCACAGTAAAAAACTGATTGTTTCCAATATTGAATTGTTCCTCGATTATTCCCTACGGTTCTATGACCGGCAGTTCATCACCCGGGATAAAGCCCATAAAGGCATTCTGGAACGTTTTGAAACCCTGCTGAATGACTATTTCGAATCGGACAAACCGCAGACCTTCGGATTACCTTCCGTAGCGCATTTCGCTGCTGAACTGCATCTTTCTGCGGGCTATTTCGGAGATCTCATCAAAAAAGAAACCGGAAAAACAGCACAAGAGTATATTCAAACCCTTATCATAGACCGCGCCAAGGAACACATGTCAGATTCGGAAAAGTCGCTCAGCCAAATCGCTGCGGCATTGGGTTTCAAGTATCCGCAGCATTTTACCCGTTTATTCAAGCAGAAAACTGGGGTATCACCGCTGGAGTACAGGAATGCGAATTAATTCGGTAATAATACTGCAAAATACAAGTCAGAAAACGCCATTTTTGACTTGTATACGGCCGATATAAGTCGAAAATGGGCAATTTTGACTTCTATTCTTCTAGTCTAAGGAGCTTGGATGCGCCTTTTCGTTCTCCTGTAATAAGGCTTTAAAACCCATCAGGCCACTTCCTGGCAAACCCAGGGTTTTATTTCTATTAAAATTCTCCCGTTTATCCCCCTTAGATGGCAAAACACTACAGCTACTAGTATTCTTTTGATCAGCCAATTCCTGTAACTTTAGTTTTCACAGTATAACTATGCCGCTTAGTTGGAATGAAATCAAAAGCCGGGCCACCGCCTTTTCCAAAGAATGGGAACTGGAAACCAGTGAAGATGCTGAAGCAAAATCCTTCTGGGATAGCTTTTTTAATGTGTTCGGGATAAGCCGCCGGCGGGTGGCCAGCTTTGAACAGCAGGTAAAGAAAATTGATTCCAAAACCGGTTTTATCGACCTGCTGTGGAAAGGGGTTATCCTTATTGAACATAAAAGCCGCGGTAAAGATCTTGACCGGGCTTTTCAACAAGCGAAGGACTATTTTCCTGGCTTGAAGGAAAAGGAACTCCCCCGTTACATCCTCGTCAGCGATTTTGCACGTTTCCGGTTGTACGATCTGGAAGAAAACCAGCATACGGAATTCAAACTGGCCGATTTCACCCAGCATGTTCATCTTTTCGGCTTCATAGCGGGTTACCAGAAACGTAGTTACAAAGAGCAGGATCCAGTGAATATTGAGGCAGCCGAGCTAATGGGGAAATTGCACGATAAACTAAAAGCCATCGGCTACGATGGGCATAATCTGGAACTATACCTGGTTCGCCTGCTTTTCCTCTTGTTTGCCGATGATACCAATATTTTTGAGCGGGGTATTTTCAATGATTACCTGGACCTGAAAACAAATGAAGATGGCAGTGATCTGGCTGCTCACCTCTCGCAGTTGTTTGAAATTCTTAATACACCAAAAGATAAACGACTAAAAAACATCGATGAGAACCTGGCAGCCTTTCCTTATGTGAATGGTAAGCTGTTTGAGGAACATTTGCCATTAGCCAGCTTCGACAGTGAAATGCGGCGCATTTTACTGGATTGCTGTTTGCTTGACTGGGGTAAAATATCACCGGCCATTTTCGGGAGTTTGTTTCAAAGTGTAATGGATTCCAAAGCCCGCAGGAACCTTGGTGCTCACTACACCAGTGAAAAGAATATCCTGAAACTAATCAAACCCCTTTTCCTCGATGACCTGTGGAAAGAATTTGAGGCGGTTAAAGATAGCAAAGCTAAACTTCAGAAATTTCATGATAAGTTAAGCAAGCTCCGTTTTTTAGACCCGGCCTGTGGCTGTGGCAACTTCCTGATCATTGCCTATCGGGAGATCCGATTGTTGGAAATCGAAGTTATAAAGACCCTTCTGTTCCGGCACGAGAAATTAAGAGCAGAAGTAGCTGCCGAAGCAGGTATAGATGTGGGCCAGCTCATCAAATGCGATGTAGACCGGTTTTACGGTATTGAATATGAGGAATTCCCGGCCCAAATTGCCCAGGTGGCCATGTGGCTGATCGACCACCAGATGAACCAACTGGTGAGCAATACGTTTGGCGAGTATTATGTTCGTCTCCCCCTAAGAAAGAGTGCTACTATTAAACATGGCAATGCCCTACGTATAGACTGGCAAGGCTTAATTGACCCAATGCCCTGGGAAAAAGAGCAGATCCGATATCACTATATATTAGGAAACCCTCCTTTTATTGGAAAAACATGGCAAAATGATGAACAACGAAAAGATATTGATACAATCTTTATAGGTGTAAATGGGAGTGGAGTTTTAGACTATGTTACTTGCTGGTATTTAAAAGCTGCAAAGTATTTAACTAATGCTAACTCAATCGTAGAAAAAGATTTGCCAAGAACAACCGTGGCCTTTGTAAGTACTAACTCTATTTCACAAGGGGAGCAAGTTGCAATTTTGTGGAATGAACTTCTAACAAAGTATAATGTAAAAATTCATTTTGCACATCGAACTTTCAGATGGACAAATGAGGCGAAGGGAAAAGCCGCTGTACATTGTGTTATTATAGGATACAGCAATTTTGATATTCAAGAAAAGTTGATTTATGATTATGACAATGTTAATTCAGAGCCTCAAGAAATAAAATGCAAAAATATAAATCCATATTTAGTTGATTCAAGTGATGTACTTATTAGCAGGCGAAGTAAGCCTATTTGTAATGTGCCTCAAATGATTTGGGGTAATAAACCAGTTGATGGAGGATATTTAATCTTCTCACCTGATGAGAAAGAGGACTTTATTCAAAAAGAACCGCTTTCCAGTAAATATTTTAAACGTTTCTTAGGGGGGCAAGAGTTTATTCAGGGAAAGGAAAGATGGTGTTTATGGTTAGTTGATATAGAGCCTTCGGTTTTAAAAAGGATGAAGCATGTACTAGACCGCATAGAGTCAGTGAGAGAGCTAAGACTTAGAAGTACAGATATAGGTGCTAGGAAATTGGCTGAAAGACCTTCTCAATTTAGAGACATACTAAACCCGGATAGCTTTATCGCTATACCTGAAGTATCTTCTGAAAGAAGAAAATATATTCCAATCGGATTTTTGGATAAGTCCTCAATAGCTTCCAATAAACTTCAAATGATTCCAGAAGCTAAAATGTGGCATTTTGGAGTTTTAACCTCTATAATGCACATGAGTTGGACAAAAAGTGTATGTGGACGTATGAAAAGTGATTTTAGTTATTCTAACTCAATTGTTTACAATAATTTCCCCTGGCCGGAAAACCCCTCCGAAAAACAAAAAGAAGCGGTAGAAAAAGCGGCCCAGGCTGTATTGGACACAAGGGCACAATTTCCTAACAGCAGCCTGGCCGATTTATATGACCCGAATACCATGCCACCGGCATTGGTAAAGGCGCACCAAACCTTAGATAAAGCCGTTGATCTGTGTTACCGCAGTCAGCCCTTTCCGAATGAGACCAAACGTATTGAGTTTCTATTTGAGTTATACGATAAATATACTTCGGGGTTGTTTGTGAAGGAGAAAAAGGGGGGAAAGAAACAGTAGCCGTGTCCTTGGTTTCAGAAGCACCAGAAATATGAATTCAGTTCTATTAAGCAATACATTTAGCTGAGCTGGAAACTTGATTCTAATTGTACAAAAATGTCTTCGAGCGAACTGCCCCCGGCACCCAGGTTTTTTAATAACTGTTTCACATCCGGGTTTTCCTCCCGTACCGTTTTAATATAGTTTTTCAGATCTTCCTTGATGCTATCAGGGACAACGATCTTTTTTTGCGGATCGATCGTAACAGTTAACCGGATGACATCTTTTCGGTGTTTGTCGATATCATCATTCTGTACCTTTTGACCTTCATTTCTTCGGGCAAGGTTATTTAGGAAAGCCTTAGACTTTAAAACGATCAGGGCAATGTCGTTGGCATGATGTAATCCCTCAGAAACTGTTGTATTGGAAAGCGTAAAACTGTAATAATCATCATCCAGTAAAATGGCAGATAGGCTTGATGCTTCTTCACCAGTTGGAATATCTGTCAGATGAAACCCATCCGGCATTTCAATTGCGTCGGGTTTTCGACTAAAGAGCTCTATCATTTTTGGATAGCCATTGGCTTGAGGGTTTTCAAAACGGTAAAATTGTTTCTTTTCGCCTTTTTGCGCTATAGCGTATTCTCCCGCTGTAATGAAATCCCAGAAATGATTGACAAATTCTGGTGTCAAAGCTTCTACAATCAAAATTATATCGAGGTCTTTGGTAGCACGAAAGGGTAAGCCTGCTTTTTCAAAGTGACGGTCGCAGGCTCCACCTCCGATTAATACATATTGATTGGTGTATAATTGGAAATGATCAATAAATAAATCCATACCTACAACCATACCATTTCATTTATCATATTATGCAATGCTCCTTGCACCCTTTCATCTTCATGATTCTTGAGTGATAGGTACAGAGAGAGCTTATCAATTTCGCTTGCTTTTGAAAGTATTGTCGGTTCATAATTCCATATTTCGATTTTATGGAAACCATACTTACTATGGAGCTTTCCTACTTGAGGTTTGCTGATCCGGAAGGCTTCTTTACCAATAACATAAGTAGACTGTCCAGGTTCGGCTAGCATACTATAGTGGGCCAGTGCAGTCTCACCACCTATTCGGAGATATTCATTGGGCGGCTGGTTATCGGTATACCAGGTCTCCCTGACCGGGCTGGCCATCAAGGGCATCGCTTTCTCCCAGAGGCCTTTCCCTTGGTATTCGAAAAGAATGGTTTTCTCTTTTCTGCCTTCAACACGCAGTAACTCATTTGCTGCCAATTCTTTGACAGCCCTCGTGATGGTCATCGCTGAGTAATTCAGTATACCGGCGATTTCCTGAAGCAACAGCCCTTCCAGCCGTTGAACTTGCAGGTGATACAATAAAAAAAGCTGGGCGGGTGCTTTAATTTCTTTTCCCGCAATGGACATTGTATTCGCTTTACTATTACCTTCCCTGATCTGCGTAAATAGTTGGGGTATATAAAGCTGCCGGAAGGGTTCAGCAAAACCTACTTTTTTTTCAATCAGTCGTTTGCGCTGCCACGGTTCTAATCTTTCGAATACATACACCACCGGAACATGATCCAGCACTTTCTGCAATGCCAGACTTTGCATCTTGAGTTGCTCAGGTGTCACCGAGTCCGGATTCTTAACTATAGCCCAAATCAATTTCTGTCCGCTCAGCGATCCTGAATAGAAATCATAATTACCACGCAGGTAAAGGGGAAGCCACTTAACCTTTTCCCTTTCCTGCTTTAAGGCAGTGGTGACTCCAAAAGTATCATATAAATAGTCCTGCAAAACTTTCACAATACAATAATAACACATAAATGCATAATAACAAAAAATATGATAGTGTGCATAAATATGTTATTATGTAATATAAATATTTGATTTAGTGTGCTTTATAAATAATACCAGATCCTTAATAAAAATGAGATTGCAAGTGGGAAAGCGTCTGGGACCATCTTTCCCATTCCTCAGCCGAGGCGAAAGCTCATCAGGTTTTGCCCAAGTGGCTGATCTGTGTTCTTGCCCAGATTCCTTCCTCGAAAAACCAAGCGGATTTTGCTCCAGTTTGAGTTGAATGAAAAGTCCCTAAGAAATTGGGGATTCCCTAAAGTCCTCACAGCAGCCCCTTCGTATAAGCAATCTTCAACGCCTGCGCCTTGCTGTTGACATGGAGTTTCTGGTAGATACTGATGGTGTGTTTTTTCACTGTATTCGGGCTGATAAATAGCTTTCCGGCGATCTCCTTGTAATCAAATCCTTCGCTTTGCAGTTTCAGGATCTCCATTTCCCGGTCACTCAGCTGAAAGGGATTGGCTTCTTCAACAGGCCGGCTGGTGGCGGGACGTTGTAAGAGCTGGAGGATCTTATAGGCAATGGAAGGCGATACCGGACCCGCTCCGGTTTCCCAGAGGTTCAGGATCATCTCCAGCAGGCGCTCACTGCTTTCTTCCTTGAGGATATACCCACAGGCCCCTGCCCGTATGGCCTGGAATACCTTATCGTCATCATCAAAAATAGTGAGGACTACAAACTTGGTTTCCGGATACAGTACGGATGCCGTTGCTATGGCAGTAACCCCATCCACCTGGGGCATTTCCAGATCCATCAGAACGATATGCGGACGGCGCAGGGCCTCCAGCGCTTTCATCTTATTCAGGAAATCCTCTCCGTTCACCGCTTCCAGCACCAGCTCCAGATCGCTGTTGCGTTCCAGTTTATTCCGGATCACCGAACGGTTATTCGCCTTGTCGTCTGTTATGCCGATTCTGATCATGATTGGTTCGTTAAACGGGGATTTGCAATACCACTGCTGTCCCCTTTCCGGTGGTACTGTTTACCTGTACAGCAAAACCGCCCGCCAATGCACGGTCCTGCATATTCTTCAGGCCATTGCTCTCGACACCCACCTGCAGCCGTTCCGCATCAAAGCCAGCCCCATTGTCCAGCACTGTAATCTGCCAGCTGCCGGAATATGTGCAGGTAATGGCGATCGTTCCAGCGGCTGCATGCTTGATGGCATTCGTCACTGCTTCTTTAATGACCAGGATGATATGAAGGGCTTTGACCGAAGTAATGGTGTTGTTATCGGGAGCAGTTCCGCTGATTTCAAAATGGATCCCGGGAAAATTCCGTTTCGATTGTTGTATAAAATTCACCAGCCGGAGCCAGGTTTCTGCACAGGTCACATCACTGCTTTTGAGTGCCCAAACCGTTTCCCGCAAGCTGCCGAGCATTTCGCGGGCCGTGGCTTGCAGGTTATGGATCAGTGGCACATTAACAGCATCCTCCGCCGAAAGCAGGGAGGTATTATGCAGAATGGCATTGGCATGTACGCCCATATTATCGTGCAGTTCCGCAGCAATCCGTTTCCGCTCGCGGTTTTCTGCTTCCGATACGGCTGCTGCATTCCGCTGGGTCTGTTTGCGCTTGTATTCCCGGAAATAGAAATAGAAAATGGTAAGGGAGATGGCCAGCAGGAGCAATACCCCTGCGATATATAAAGTGCGGTGGGCCAGTTCCAGCTTCTGTTTGGCGATCAGGGTTTCTTTTTTCTGCAGGTCGTAGCGTGAGGTGAGTTCATTGATCTTGTCGTTTGTGTTGAGGCGAAGGGCTGTGTCGGCATCCAGCATAAGCTGTTCCAGGGCAGCGCTGTAGGCTTTATAGTCTCCTTTTTGCTTATACATATACGACAAGAGCGAGGATACCCGTAGCACGGCTTCATTCAGGTGTGCTTGCTTGATGATCTGTACCGACTGCTGCAGTATATGAATGGCACTGTCGTATTGCTTTTGTGTACTATAAAATCCGGCCAGCCGGAACATGTCGTTGATGATATAGAGGGGATCACCGATCCTGTTCCGAATAGCCAATGCTTCCCGGAAATCCGCTTCTCCTTCTTTCCTCCTTCCTGTTAAACCATAATATTCACCCCGGTAACTCAGGGCAGTGGGCAACAGCCAGTAAATTTCATGTAACCGGCTGTCGCGGATCACCTGGTCGTTGTAATAAATAAAGCTGTCGACCATCCGGTTGTTTTTAGTACTGTCGATCTGCTGAAAATAATACAAGGCCAGGTTGGAGCACACGGTGGCTTCAATCTCCTTGAGTTTCGGGTCTGTCTGCCCTTCCAGTAACTGCAGGGCATCCAACCAGGCGCTGCGGGCTTCTGCAAATTTGCCGCTGTTAATATAACTGGCGCCCACGTAGTTCAACAAAAAGCATTGGGCCAGCAGGTTATTATCCTGTTCCGCTTCGTGGAGTGCTGCCAGTTGCAGCTCCAGTGCTTTTGCCCGTTCATTGGTACGGTTCAGCACGTTTGCTTTCAGCAGGATCAGCTTATAATAGAGTTCCGGGTCTTCCGGTTTGGGGAACCGTAGTACAGGATTGGCCTCCAGTTTCAGCAGTACACTGTCTGTTTTTCCCCTGGTCAGTTCACCAGAAAGCAGCAGGTATTCGGCCCAGCGAAGCCGGCTCCGGTCATTGGTTTGCAGGGCCAGTTCCCGGGCCCTGGAGAAATACTGGTTGGCAGTATCGGCATTGAGGGAGTTACGGAACCGGCCCAGTTCCAGAATTGCGGCCAGTGCTGCTTTGGGTGATTCCGCTATCCGGACCTTATTCCGGATCGCATCAATGGGAGGAAATTGCGCTTTTGCGGTCTGGGTGACAGCAGTTAACAGGATGAGGTATACGATTCCGGCGCATTTCATGGTTGCAACCTTGTAAATATACCCCGGGGCTCCGGATTAAAAAACTATCCATATGGAGCATAGGCCACCAGCGGCAAATCGGTGAGGTTTGACTTCTAAACTTTATACTATGCGGATCCCGATTTACCTGATAGCCTTCCTGCTGATCTTCCAGAGTTGCAAAAAGAGCAATAGCATACCGGCGCCTGATCCCTTACCTGCAAAACAAAATGATATTGCCGCAGTAGACAGCAAAGTACAGGCTTTTATGACAGCGTATAATATACCCGGAGCCTCGCTGGCTGTGACCAAAAACGGGAAACTGGTGTATATCAAAGGATATGGTGTTGCCAACAAAGCAACCGGTGAAGCGGTTACTCCTGCCCACCGCTTCCGACTGGCCAGTGTATCCAAGACCTTTACCGGTGTGGCGATCCTGAAACTGGTACAGGACGGAAAGCTGAACCTGGATGCCACGGTGTTTGGCACGGGTGGCATACTGGGGAACGACTATGGTACGCCTCCATATAATGCCAATCTCCTGAAAATAACCGTGCGGCACCTGCTGCAGAATGTAAGTGGGTCCTGGGGCGCGGCTACGGGTGGAGATGTGATTGACCAGAATCCTTCTTATACCTATAAACAGTTTTTCGACTGGTTATTGACCACCCGGCCGAACCCCAATGCGCCCGGCACCATCTACGACTACTCGAATGTGAACTTTGTACTGGCCGGCCGGATCATTGAAAAAATATCCGGCAAAAGCTATATCAATTATATCAAGGAAGATATCATGCTGCCTATTGGCGGCACGCAAACAGAAATGAGCGGCAAAACTGAAGCGGAGAAGAAAACCAAGGAAGTCAGCTATTATGGCCAGGGGAATGACCAGCCGTTCGTCTATACGATCGCCTTCCCGCGTCGTGATGCCGATGGTGGCCTGATGACAACAGCTACCGACCTGATCCGGCTGGTGAATGCCATTGATGGTTCCGGTACCCGTCCGGACATCCTGAATACAACAAACCTGACGGCACTTACCACACCCTCTTCCGTATTCAGTGGCTATGCCTGCGGTATTGGTATCTGGAGTGCAGAGAATGTATGGTTCAATTATGGCAGTCTGCCGGGAACCCGTACAGCATTCATGCGCAACAGCAATGGCATGTGCGTGACCTTGTTGCTGAACTCCAGGGTTGATCCCACGACCAACGAAAACCCATTTGTATATGCCATGCAGGACCTGGTGCTGGACCTGACCAAGAACAGCAGCTATGCCTGGCAGGCTATTGACCAATTCTGATCCATCACACTATTAGCAAACAATAATCACACAGCAATGAAAAGATTGATTCCGATAACTGTTCTGACAGCAGTACTGGTTGTGTTTGTTTCGTGCAGCAAAAAATCGGGAAGTACAACCCCTGCCAATCCGCTGGCTTCCCTGAATGGCAACTGGTATGTCAATACCTGGGGTGGCGTAGCGGGCAATTTATTTGTATTCCGGATCAACCAGGAAACAAAGACGGGCGCCGTACAAACTGTTGGCAGTAACCCTTTCGGCTATGCAGTAGGTGAAACACTTTTTTCCAATATTACTTCAACCGCTGATCCTGCAGTATTTACCTGTACAGCCATTTTCAAGTATGGCGCAGGGAATACCCAAACCGCCACTACCACCGGCAAGCTCACGCTGCTGGCGGGCAATACACAGTTATTGGTGCAGCTGGCACCGGCCATGGGCGTAACACCCGCAGATTGGACATACCTGAAACAGTAAGCGTAACATATAAAAAAATAAAAAAAAGCTGAACTCTTGAAAATGTAATCCACTATGATTCATTCATCAAAATGGCTATTGGCTACACTTTTGCTTTGTACTATTTCCATCGTGCCGGTTTTAGCACAGAAAACGGTGAACGAACCATTACTTACCAACTTTAAATACCGCACCAATGGGTACAAGGCGCTGACTTTTTTTGGCGACTTCCGCAATCTCGTAAGGGATACCAGGGAAGCAGATACGGCGAAATCCGGCATTCTGGGTGCGGGCCTTTCGGGTGAAGCCCGGTACATGCGGTCGCTGTCTACCGATAAACGGCAGCGGCTCACCTTACTCTATGGCAGTGCCAACCCCTTGGCGCTTACCAAGAACTGGAATGCGGGCTCACGCAATTCCAGTAATGCCTCCAATTTTTCATTCGACTGGAACGATTTCAACCGGATATTCCGCGAAGCATACTTCCTGGAGTACGGAACAGCAGCAGGTGTATCCGGATTGTTTACATCAGACAAGAACAATGGCCAGACTACCCGGGCCCGTACGCTTTCGTTCAGGGCCGACCTTACGGTAGGTGCCGGTAAAGGAAGGTTGGAACATATTTCCGACATGCAAACCGCCCTGTTCATCCTGCAGGAGTTGAAGAAAGAAGGAAAACTGAAATCCTTTGATCCTTCAACTGCTGATAAATTCGGTCGCTTCATTACCGAATTGCGGAATGGCCGTGTATTTGACCTGCGTAAACGGACCCGGTTCCAGATCAAGCAAATAGACCAGTTTTTAAGGGAAAATAACTTGATCAGTGAAACGGATGCCGATGAAATCGGGATCATTAATGACAACATGTATTTTTCCTTCAATAACGACCTGTCTCCGTTGCCGAACTCCCTGCACAGGGGATGGGAGGGAGGGATTAATCCCGGTACTGTACCTGCCTATTATAACAATGAGTATATTTCCTTACTACCCGCTTATCTTTTTAATAGTGGTGGTGACTTGATCATTTTCCCGGACTATATTTCTGAATTCAATGTTCATACGTTGCAACCCCAGAATGAACAAACGATGCGACTCAGTGGCCAGCGTCTGTATGTAAGGGGCCGGGGATCCTATTTGAACTATGACTCCAATAATCCATTATTGCAAGGGTCGGCCAGTATTGCCAGCAGAGGCGTTGTGGCCCAGGCGGGCATTGAAAAACACCGGCCACTCAGCCTGCAATGGCAGGATGTACTGAGTTGCAACCTCAATTTTTATACCGCCCGGAACAGTAATCAGCCCCAATTGCGTTTTTTTCAAGATAGGATTTACAATGCAACCACCACTGAAGTCCAGGCGAAACTAACTTCCTTCTATCTCGACACTTACTATGCAAAGCGTTATTACCCGAACGGTCGCACCAGTATTGAAGGGTCCGCAGGGCTCAATATATTTTATTCCCGGTTTACTGGAGATAATAGCCCATCACAAGCCACATCAACCGGTGGAGTATTCAAGACTTCCGTGCTGGCTACCTATTTCCTGAATAATAATACAGTGATCCGCGGCGAATTCAATCTGTATTTCAGCCAGATAAGCAAGAAAGAGGTGACCACGCTAAAACAAGGTACTGTACAATCCTTGATTGGGGTAAGCCTTAATCATACATTTTTCTAGCATTACGGTTTATGAAGGACGTCGTAAACCGATCAAAAAAACCGATATGAAAGTTCCATCTAATTACTATAAACCGTTAACCCTTATCCTTCCTTTTTTATGCTTAATGCTGTAACGTCATGTTCGGGAGGTGGCGACAACCCATCCGAAAAAGGCAGCGGTCCGAAAACAACAGGCAGCAAGGATCGGGCAGCCGGTAATTACCTGTTGCTGAAACGCTACCGCGTCATCGATCCGGGCGGCTTCTCCCAACCGGTGGAAGCCGCTTCATTTCTGCTGCCAGATGGGTGGACGTCCGAAGGCGGCGTAAGCTGGAATACCACCCGCTGCCTGTCTGATATGGTCCAATTGTCCTTTCGGGCGGTCTCGCCAGATAACAATTATGAATTGCTGGTACTGCCCACTACACAGTTCGACTGGGTGAACAATGCACAAATGATGGACGCCCTGCGCAGGGGCGGCTATGGCAGCGGTTGTGCCATTGCGGAGCCCATGGATGCGGCGACCTATATCCGCAAAGTCATGCCGGGCCTCGTAAAAGCTACAGCAGCCACAGCTGTCCCGATCCAGGATATTGAACAAAAACTCCAGGCACAGGCTGCGCAGCTGGATGCGCCTGGTTATTCAATACGACCCAGTGTAGCAGAAGGAAAACTGCAGTTTCCGGATGGTAGTGAAGGTATTGCCTTATGCAGTTTATCACAGATCATCCAAAGCATCCAGGGCTATGATGGCAGTGCCATTTCCCATTACCAGACGGCAATTGTCACCCGTCTGGTATTGCGCTATCCTTCCGGGGAGGAAGCGCAGGCGCGCAAGATCCTCAGCATGCTGCAAAGCAGTGTGCGGGTCAACACACAATGGCTGAATGCCATACAGACGATGTTCAACAATATCCGCCGGATGGTGCAGGATGAGAACTGGAAGCGCATCCAGATCAGCCAGCAGGCGCAGCAGGAGATCAGTGACAACATTGTACGTGGCTGGGAGAAGCGCAATGAAAATCCGGATAAATCATCAGAATGGTTCAGCCAGTATATCCGTGGCGTAGACAGCTGGACCGATGAAAGCGGGGCCAAAGTGGAACTGATGTCGGGCTATTCCAATGCCTGGCAACGGGATGACGGCAGTTATTTACTGAGCAATGATCCTTCCTTCGATCCCAATGTCAGCTTTCAGGAGAAATGGAGGCGGATGGGGAAATAAGTTGCCCCCTTGCAACAGCAACTGTGTTACTTGATTGCATCAATTTCCCTTTGGATTTTTTCCATTTCCTTCGTGAGGTTAATATGATTCCTGAGCAGTCCCAATATACCCTGGGGGTAAACATAAATTGGCTTTCCGGAAGCCTTTGAAGGGTATTTCAGTACCACCACTGGGATGCCAACCTGTTGCTGTTGGGCGATCTCAACTGAATTGCCAGTAAATAGGTCTGTGTATTTTTCCAGGTAGGGCAAAAATTGCTGCGCTTCAGGTTTGTCAAAATTGACGTATGCCCTGCCAAACCTGTAATTGGGGTTCCTGACCAGTGTATGGCTTCCGGTGGCAGGCTTATAATAACTCTCGCCATAGCTGACATCTTCCTGTGTAATGAGCTTGAACCCTTCATGTGCTTCGGCATGCTCCTGCACTGTCATGTTCACATAATTGCCGCTTTTCTCCGTTGCAGACTGAAAACGGATATCGTAACTCACTGTAAAATTAAATTTCGTAGCGGTATTCAGCATATTGGTCTTGCCGATCTCCCAGGAATAATCCGCATTTTCAGTTGTCCAGATATCCCCCTGCTCCAGCATCATGTCATACTTGCCGGCATTATATAAAGCCAACAACGCATCGTTTTGCTTTTTCAGTAAGGAAATAGTTAGCTCCCGATCTGCACGCACCCGTTCCAGTTCCGCTTTCCTGGCATCCAGTAGTTTTTTCTTTCTTTCAGATTCCTGATCCGCATAACTACTTTTGATCAGGGGTTCGTGGATAGAATCGTCGTTAAGGCTGATCAGCTGCCCATATTTCAGGTCATCAAGAAAATCATAGTTTACCGAATAATAATAGCCGATCTCGGGGTGGTTGAAAATTTTAATAAAAGCAATATACTTCCCTGTCCGGCTTATAATAGCAGGCTCATCAAATGTCACGCCTTTCCCCATATCCAATGTAAATGACCGCAGGTAGTGCAGGTCCTTATCGAAATAATTCAGCTTGTCTTTGTCAAAGCTCAGGAGTTGCCCTTGTTTGGACAGGTACGCCAGTGGGGTTATGGGAAGGGGATTCCTGAAATCCATCTGGTCTTTATTACCAGCAACCGGTTTACCTTCACTTAAGGATACCACTTCATAATAATCATGATTCACCTTTTTGAACCGTATCATGTAGTCGTTGCAGAATATGGTCCCAATATCATAAAAGTCAAAGTCCCGGACAGGGATGCTGTACAGTGGTATTACAGAGAGGGTTTTGGTGCTGATATTGTATTGCCAGACTCCTTCATTCTCATTGGTATAATTCAGCCCCCAGCCAGCAGCTATATACATCATATTTCCTTTCGCATAATAACAGAACCGGAGGTCAACGTTGTAATCTTTGGGTTTTTCTTTTTTATAAGGATATTTTTCAAGATAGGCAATTGCAGGATTGGGAAACATCAATACTGATACAACCGTATTGTTCGTATCCAATATGGAGATCTGGAAATTCTCACCGATTTTCAGTTTCAGGTCTGCACTGATCCAAAGCTCTTGTTTCAAGCCGCTTCTTTCATTTTTTTTGCTTCTGTAAACCGGAAATGGCTGATTGGGGGTAAATAGCGCCAATATACTTCTGCCTTCCCGGCTCAGGGGTAATTTTTCGGGATCAAGGTTCTCTTTCTTCTGGCTCATCAGGTTCCAGCCAGTAAATATCCGCTTACCCGGATTCTGCCTGAAGTAGTAGTAGTCATCATTGGTTCTGATATAGAGATGATCTTCTTCTTCATTGAATACGACCTGATTTGCATTCAGCAGGTACTGAACAATATCCGTTTTTCCGGCTTCCCCGGGCCCTGCAATTAATATACTTGGATTACCGTATTCAAAAATGCCCGCCTTGTTTTGCCCAAAAGCAAAAAAAGAGAGAAAGAAACTGGATGCCAGTAGTATTCGTTTCATCACCTAAAAATAACTGCAATTCAGGTTATTGAAGTACCGCCCTATGGGTATTCCGCGACTATACTATTATCCTGATTAAAAGTGAGCTGCTGGTTCCGGAAAAGAAAAAGGGACTTCAGGCAGGTAACGCTGAAGTCCCTCAGGGTAGCCTCGACAGGAATCGAACCTGTATCTGGAGCTTCGGAAACTCTTATACTATCCATTGTACTACGAGGCCAGTTGATGTGGAAATGTGGAGGTGGGAAGATGTGACTGATTAAAACAAATAATAATTTGTTTTTCAATCACTTAATTAACCCAGACACATTTGTTGCAAAGATCTTTACGGCAATGGCCAGCAAAACTACGCCAAAAAATTTACGTACAGCAATCATTCCGGCTTCTCCCAGCAATTTTTGTATGTACGACAGGGAATGGAGTACCAGGTAAACAAAGACCAGGTTCACCAGGATGGCCACCAGTACATAGCGGTCGTCGTAAATGGCCTTGAGCGACATGATGGTGGTGAGGGTGCCCGATCCGGCGATCAGCGGAAAGGCAATCGGCACTACCGTACCCGATTTGGCATCCTTGTCGCTCTTGAAAAATTCATGGCCCAGTACCATCTCCAGCCCCAGGATGAAGATCACAATGGAACCGCCCACGGCAAAGGAACGCTTGTCGAGTCCCAGCACTTTCAGGAAGGGTTCTCCCGCAAACAGGAAAAGGATCATCAATGCCCCCGAGATCAGGGTGGCCCGCAGCTCCCGGATCTCCCCCATCTTGTTTTTCAGGCTCACCAGCAAGGGAATGGAGCCGACGATATCGATCACGGCAAAAAGGGTGAAGGTAGCAGTAATGATTTGGTCCCAGTTCCAGCTCATGGTGTGAATTTGAGCAAAGGTACAGAAAGAAAAACAGGGCGTTTCCGCCCCGTTTCCCTGATGAATGGATTAAAAACGGAGCCTTAGTCCGGCATACGCATTGAAGCCGAGGGTACGGAATCCGCTCACTTCCGTGAACCGGCTGTTGGTCAGGTTCCGCAACTCAACAAAACCCGTTACCGGAAACGACTTTTGGGCTTTACCCGCATTAAACTGGTATTCCATATAGAGGTCCAGCAACGCATAAGCTTTCAGTGTAGCCTGCACGGTCTGGAAACTGTTGGCATCGAAATACGCATCTTTCCGCTCACCTGCATAATTGAGATTAAGCGATACAAAGAAAGGTTTGCTCACCTGGTAACCGGCATTCAGGGTAATACTGTGAGCCGGACGGCGCAGCAGGTTATTATAGGTGGTGTCTTTCCCGCCGTTCTTTGTCGTGATCTTTCCGGTCACATAGGTATAAAAAGCTTTTAACCTGAGTTTTTCGTTTGGCGCTGCAGCCAGTTCCAGTTCCAGGCCATGATCTTTTTGTTTGTCCTGGTTGATATACTGACTCTGGAAGGTAACCGGATTATAAGAGAAGAAAAGCAGGTTCCGCACTTCCCGGTTGAAAACAGTCATGCGGGCACTGTAACGCTGCCCCTTGCTGAAGAACTGTACCCCCGCTTCCGTATTAAGCGCTGTTTCTGGTTTTAAATCCCTGTTGCCGTATTCGGAAAACAGCTGGTACAAGGATGGTGTCCGGAATCCTGAACTGATATTGGCGAAGAGTTTGACCTGCCGGCGAATGAACAATGATGGATTCAGATTGAATACCGCATTGTTGCCATATACGGAATGATGATTGATACGGCCACCGGCTTCTGCTGAAAATCCACTGGGCAGACTGAGCTGCATTGCCGAATAGAGGCCATATTGTTGCTGTTGCAGGCTGTCTTTTGCATAGTTGGTGCTGTAGGGGCCGAAACTGCTGACTGAAACATAGGACTGATCAGATTGCGATTGCCGCAGATCGGTACCAATGATCCACTTCAAATTGGTATGCAGTGGTACAACAGTAAATAACTCTGCAAAATGTTCCCCACCGCTGTATTTACCTTGTGAATAAATATCAAATCCATTCCGGCTCTTCGTGGAATCATCGGTATAGGTACGACTGATGCGGTTATACTGGTAGAGGAGGTTCCATTGTACCTTACCCGTATTCCACTGGGCTTTGAGCCCCGCCTGCGTGCTGCGTTGCTTGTAGGTATAATCCAACTCATCAGTAAAGGCACCCTGGTCGATATCCCCGGTCAGTTTTGTATTCCGGAAAAAGGTCTGCAGGGAAACTGTGCCGCTTCTGTACCCGAAATTGGCATACTGGCTCTGCTGGTGATAGCCATCGCGGTCGGTGATGCCCGTACTGGTGGTTTCGTTGATCCCACGGCTTCTGAATTCGGTGAAGCCTGCCGAATAACTGAACTTGCCGGTGCTGCCATCAACACGAAGATTCCCTCTTACGGTATTATTACTTCCGTAACTGAACAGGCCGCTGCCCTGCAGTTTTTTTGCTGCCGCTTTTCTGGTAATGATATTGATCACACCGGCAATGGCATCGCTGCCATATAAAGTGGACTGGCTGCCACGGAGGATCTCGATGCGCTCAATGTTTTCGAGCGCCAGGTTACGGATATCAAAAATTCCGCCGATACTGGAAGGATCATACACCGGTATGCCGTCAATGGTGAGCAGGGTATGATCCACGCGGGCACCGCGCAGGTACACGCTCTTGTCTTTTCCCGGATTGCTGTTGGCGCCATTAATGGAGAGGCCGGCCTGCTCGTTCAGCAGCTGCGCGAGGTCTTTCCCCCCGCTGCGTTCGAGCTGCTGGCGGGTGATCACCGAGATCACTTTGCCGGTGGTGGAAGTTTTACTGGGATACTTGTTTGCCGTTACCACTACTTCTTCGAGCGGTTGGCGGAAGGCGCTGTCTTGCGCCAGGAGTGGACTGCCGATAATGACTGCAGCCAGCACTCCAAAGGTTCTTTTCATAAAAAAACGTTTTGGTGTGATGGCTCTCAGGAAAAGTGATACCGGTGCACGCGGTATCGGTCAGAAAACTCGGGAATGGGATGCATTCCAAAATCTTCAAGCCTTTCACCCGAAAGCTGAAATGGATGTTTGGCACAGGCAGGTCTTCTGGCTTCCTCTTCCGGCGGCCTTCCCGTTCCCGGAGGAACAGTGGCATGGAGTGCCGGAATCATCTGGAGGTTTACAGCTACGGGGATAGCGCCGGGATTGCACCGGACTTCCCTTTTCATCCGCTCCCGTTATAAACGGGTTGAGAACCTGAGCGGGCACGAAGGTAAGGGGGCGGGGGGATGTGGATGGGATGAGTTATTCACATCAGTAGACAGTAGCCAGTAGCCGGTAGACAGAAGAGAAGCAAGAAGTAAGAAGCTAGAAGCAAGAAGGGCAGTACAATACCTGATTAAATGATATATCATTGGTACTCAAATCTCCCAACCGACCTCCGACTACTGACTACTGGCTACTGACTACTGGCTACTGGCTACTGACTACTGACTACTGTCTACTGACTACTATTTTAACATTTCGGTAAGCAGCACTTCCCCCCTTTCTTCGTTATTTGCAGCATCCCCTCTCCCTGATCCTCCGATCCATCCTTTGAAAGCACTGCTACCAACAGCTGCCTGAGCATTCATTACCACTAAAACGCAACTTCATGATGCATCAACGGAGCCACGGCTTCCTGTGGAGCATGGTTTTGTGCGCAGGCATCTGCCTCGGCATGAAATCAGCTACTGCACAGCAGCAAAACCGTTTTGAACTGGGAGCAGGGATCGGTACCTACATTTATCAGGGTGACCTCACCCCGCAACTCCTTGGATCCACCCGCACCATGCGGCCGGGTGTCAGCCTTTTCGGTACTAAAATCCTGTCGCCTTCTTATGGTGTGCGGCTCCATCTCGCTATCGGCGGACTACGCGGGGCCGATTCCCTGTATGCCACACCGGAATACCGGAGGGAACGGAACCTGGCCTTCCGCTCTCCGGTCTGGGAACTCTCCGCCTCCTTTATCTGGAATATTGCCCAAACCAATTATGGCGGTAATGTGGCCCGCTTTGCCCCTTATATCGGCGCGGGTATCGGCATCAGCCGCCTGCGGGTGCAGCGGGATTACAGCAATTTCAACTACAGTTATTTCGGATCCGAAACACAGACCGTGGCCGGATTGAATGCCGATATCGCCCATCGGACGCCACTCCTGATCCCCGTGATCCCCTTAACGGCGGGTGCACGGTATGCCTTAAATGAAAACTGGGACCTCTTCGCCGAGACCAATTATCGCCTGAGCTTTACCGACTATATAGATGGCTTCAGCAGAGTGGCCAACCCCAAACTCCGCGACCGGTATTATAGTGTGGAGATCGGGGTGATCCGGAAATTCGGGAGGAAGGGGGCGATGGATTGCCCGAGGGTGCAGTAGGCAGGAGACAGTAGACAGTAGACAGGAGACAGTAGCCGGTAGCCAGTAGCCGGTAGTCAGTATTCAGCAGGAAATTGAGTTTTAGAACAAATAGTCTGCAAATAGTTTCAGGAATTGCTTCGCCCTTCTTGCTTCTGGCTTCTTCCTTCTCACTTCTCTTCTGGCTACTGGCTACTGACTACCGCAAGGAAACCTTTCGGAACGTTTCTCCGTATCTCCCCACGAAAACAACCCTGTATATGAAGAAACTCAGCCTGCTCACAGCTATTGTATTGATTGTATTGGTCTCCTGTAAAAAGTCAAGTCCGGCCGGTGGGGGCACTACCGGTGGCGGTGGACTGGACTGTGGTACTACTACCCGTTCCTGGTCTGCTGAAGTCAGTTCTATTATTTCCTCCTCCTGTGCAACGGCCGGTTGCCATGCTGCCGGAAGCACCAACGGTCCGGGTTCCCTGACCACATATACTGCCGTTTATAACAGCCGCAGCAATATCCGCTCTGCCGTTAATAGTGGCTCTATGCCTCAAGGCAGCTCGCTCAGTGCATCTCAGAAAACAGCTTTGCTGTGCTGGATCGATCAGGGAGCAGCGAATAATTAATACGTTTAAAATAACATGAAATATGTAATGTGTTATTGTGTAAAACGCATTATGTATTTCATGTTCTGTTAACAGGTGTTCATTATCTTTAGCGAAGTAAAGCGCTATTGTATGGACACCCGCAGAAGTTTTTTGAAGAAAGCCGGATTGTTGTCTGGCGGAACAGCCCTTTGGACGACCCTTCCGCCCACCCTGCAACGGGCATTGGCCATAAATCCCGACCCTGGCACTACATTCTACGATGCGGAACATATTGTTTTCCTGATGCAGGAGAACCGCAGCTTTGATCATGCCCTCGGCATGCTGCAGGGGGTACGCGGCTTCAATGATCCCCGGGCCATCCGCCAGCCGAATGGCCATCCGGTCTGGTTTCAAACCAATGATAAGGGTGAGACCTTTGCCCCCTTTCCTTTCGACATGCAGGGCAGTAATATCACCTGGCAGGGTGGACTGGCCCATAGCTGGAGTGATCAGGTGGATGCCCGGAATATGGGGCGTTACGATCGTTGGCTCCACGCCAAGGATCCCGGAGGCGAACATCACGGACAGCCCTTTACGTTAGGTTATTTCTCCCGGAAAGACATCCCCTTCTATTATGCAATGGCCGATTGCTTCACGGTTTGCGATCATAATTTCTGTTCCTCCCTCACCGGCACAACCCCCAACCGCCTCTATTTCTGGAGCGGTACCATCCGTGAAAAGCTCAATCCTTCTGCACAGGCCAATGTCTGGAACCATAATGCTGATCATGGGGCCGGCATCGTTCACTGGAAAACCTATCCGGAACGGCTGGAAGAAAACGGGGTGAGCTGGAAAGTATACCAGAATGAAATTTATCTCGATGTGGGATTGGGCAGCAAGCAGTCCTGGCTGGATAATTTCGGCGACAATCCCCTCGAATATTTTTCCCAATATAATACCCGCATGCATCCCGAATACCTGAAGTGGTTGCCGGAAAAGATCAGGCGGCTGGAAACCGATATTGAAAATCTCAAAAAACGGCTCACGCAGGCTACACTTACCACTGAAGCAAAAGAAAAACTGAACAGCGAGATCCGATCCAAAGAAAAGCGCCTGAACGAGCTGAAGCAGGAGCAACAGGACTTTACTCCTGAAAAATGGGAACAGCTGTCTGCCTTCCACAAAGCCATCCACCAGAAGGCTTTTGCCACCAACCGGGACGATCCCGATTACCAAGCACTAACCCAACTAAAGTATACGGATAATGGTACGGAGCGTATCATTGATATTCCCAAAGGAGATATCCTTAAAAATTTCCGCGATGATGTAAACAGCGGGAAACTGCCCATGGTGAGCTGGCTGGCGGCACCCGAACATTTTTCCGATCATCCGAGTTCGGCCTGGTTTGGAGCCTGGTATGTGAGTGAAGTGATGGATATCCTCACCCGTAATCCGGAGGTCTGGAAGAAAACGATCCTGATCCTGACCTACGATGAGAACGATGGCTATTTCGACCACCTGCCGCCCTATGGCGCTCCCAATCCTTACAAGCGTGGCAGCGGCAAGGTTTCTGCAGGTATAGATCCTGCGTTGGAATTTGTCCGCAAGCCCGAACAATCGGAGCCCGACAGTGATTCGATGCGGGAAAGTAATATCGGTCTCGGATATCGGGTACCCATGATCATCGCTTCACCCTGGAGCCGCGGTGGATTTGTCAACTCGGAAGTATTTGACCATACTTCATCGCTACAGTTCCTGGAGCATTTCCTCGAGAAGAAAACCGGCAAGAAAATACGTGAAGAGAATATCACTGAATGGCGGCGTACTGTTTGTGGCGACCTGCGTTCGGTGTTCCGTCCTTATAAGGGTGAACCAGTGCAGCAACCCGAATTCCTGCAACGCGAACAGCTGATCCAGGATATTTATAACGCCCGGTTCAAATCCAATCCCGGTAAAGTACCGCCCCTTACTGCAGCAGAAACCGGCCAGCTTATAACAGCCAGCCATAATCATCCTTTATTGCCCCGTCAGGAAAAAGGCATCCGCAATGCCTGTGCCCTGCCCTATCAACTGCTGACGCATGGAAAACTGAATACGGCCCGTACCGCATTCGAAATGCAATTCGCTGCAGGTGCTGTTGGGAATACACCTTATGGAGGTGCTCCGTTTTATGTATACATGAATAACCTGAAAGCAGCAGATGGAGCGGTTCACCGCGATTACGCTGTCAAATTGGGTGATGCATTACAGGACCAATGGAACCTGGGTGATTTTACAAATGGCGCCTATGAATTACAGGCTTATGGCCCCAACGGGTTTTTCCGGGCTTTCCAGGGCAGTGCTGCCGATCCAATGCTGGATATCTTTTGCGACTATCTGGCTGTAAATAACACACAAGGCAAATTGCTGCTGCAATTCAAAAACACAGGCACAACTAAACTGCTCATCACCATACGGGATATCAGTTACAACAGCGGAAAGCAGGAACTGGAGCTGGCAAAAAACAGCAGCAAAGACCTGTTGCTGGATCTGTCAAAATCTTTTGGTTGGTACGACATAGAAGTTACCGTAAAAGGATATTCTGCTTACCGTCAGCAATTTGCCGGACATGTAGAGACAGGTTCCGTGTCGAAAACCGATCCACTGATGGGTGGGATCATAAACTGATCACTCATTTATTACCAACGTTGTAAACCCTGATAAAAATCCAGGATGTGGCTGCGCAGCTGGAATTCATAACCCGCAGTCACCAGATTGGCCCGGGCGCGGTCCAGATTATTTTTTACAATAAGGTATTGTACCGAGTTCCAGGCCCCTTCATTGAACCGGGCCTCTGCGGCACGATAGGATTCTTCCAATGCTGACACCTGCTCTTTCAGCGTATTGAAACGGTCCCAGGCATTGGTACAACTCAGCCAGGCGGTTTCAATATTCTGGCGGAGCTGGTTCTTGAGAATATCCCCTTGTACCACTGTATTCTGTTGCTGCAGTTTCGCCTGCCGGATCCGGGTGCGGGTCTGGAATGCAGTAAACAAAGGTACATTCAGCGAAACCCCGGCATAAGTGCCCACGTTATTGGAAAACTGGTTGCCAAAGGAAATTTTATGGGAGCTGAAATTGTTGACCGTGCTGATTACTGGTATTTTAGTATTATTCACGGTAACATAATCGCCATTGGGCTGATCCGTTGTATTCAGGAAGGTATTCCGCAAAGCGGCACTTGAATAATTGGTAGACAACTGTCCGAACAGTGAAATGGTGGGATACCGGTCTGCCTCAGCCACTTTTACCGCATTGCCAGCACTTTGCTGGCGGTACTGGTTGGCTTTCACGATAGCGAGTTGTTGCAAGGCCTTTTGGTAAATGCTTTCTGCTGTAAGATCTGTTGCCAGTGCTTCCATGGAACTGCCTTCCCGCGACAAGTTCATTCCTTTAACATAGGGCACATTCATCAGCTGTACAAGTGTGAGTCGTGCGGTTTCCAGGCTCACCCGGGCATTCATCACATTGATCTGTTCGGAGGCATACTGTCCTTTGAGATCCGTCAGCTCGGAAGGGGCCACAGCGCCTTCCTTATTGAGCACTTCCATACGCTCCACCTGTGCTTTGGTTACAGTTGCCTGCTTTTCTGCCAATACCAGCAGGTCTTCATTATTCAGCACCTGGAGGTAATTCAGGATGATGTTCAGGGTGAGGTTATCCTTCTCCTGCTGCAGGTCGAGTTCGGCAGCCTTGAAGGCATTTTCATTCTGCCGGATGTTGTGCAGGATCTTCAACCCATTGAAAACAGGGACCTGCAACTGGGCATTGGCATTTGAGGAATTGAGTTGCTGAGTGATATAACCATTGGTAAAAGGATCAATACTACGGCCGTTATTGATACCATAGCCCATTCCCGCACTGAGCTGGGGCAGACGGTTATAGCGCGACTGGTCAAAATTATTGGAAGCGGCTTGCCGTGCCAGGTCCTGCTGCTTTACCTGCAGGTTATTGGCCAATGCCGTTTCAATACATTGTTTCAGGGTATAGCTGCTTTGCGCATGGGCTGTACATAATATCAGCGCGAGTGTACCGATTAAAATAAGTTGCTTCATGATTGTCGTTATGAAATGAGATCAATTGTTTTCTTCCCGCTCTACTCGTCCGTCGAGCAGGTGGATGATACGGCTGCCATAGGCAGCGTTCTTTTCAGAATGGGTAACCTGGATGATGGTCACCCCTTCTTTATTCAGTGTTTTGAAGAGTTCCATGATCTCTTCTCCCTGTTTTGAATTCAGGTTGCCGGTGGGTTCATCCGCCAGGATCAGCCGGGGCCGGGCGATCAGGGCCCGGGCAATACCTACCAGTTGCTGTTGCCCGCCACTGAGCTGGGTGGGAAACAGGTCTTTCTTCCCCACGATATTAAAGCGGTCGAGCATATCGGCCACCATGGCTTTGCGTTCACTGCTTTTGATATCCTGATACAGGAGGGGTGTTTCGATATTCTCATAAACGGTCAGCTCGTCGATCAGGTGATAGGCCTGGAACACGAAACCGATATATTGCTTGTAGAGGGCGGTACGTTGCTTTTCCTTCAGCTGGTGCACGTTCTCATGCAGGAATTGGTACTCGCCTTCATCAAACTGGTCGAGCATACCGATCACATTCAGCAGGGTGGACTTTCCCGAACCCGAAGGTCCCATGATGGAAATGAATTCGCCTTCCTGCACCTGCAGGTTTACATCTTTTAAAATGAAATTCCGGTTCCCCTGGAGGGTATACCATTTGTAGATTTTCTTTAATGACAACAACATAGATTCAATTTATTCAATTACTTACTCAGTTCTCAGGCTTTCAACAGGGTTTGCCAGTGCAGCTTTAATGATGCGCAGGCTCAGTACAAAAAAGGCCACGAGCATCATGCCCGCACCACTGACCGCGAAGATCCACCAGCTGATCTCGGTACGATAAGCAAAATCGTTCAGCCAGTTGGAAGCGCTCCACCAGGCCAGCGGCACAGTGATCAGGAACGCTACTCCGATCAGCACCATCAGGTCTTTCGACAAGAGACTGACCAGCTGGGTTAAGGATGCGCCAAGAACTTTACGGACACCGATCTCCCTCCGGCGCAGGTTAGTCGTATAAACAACCAGTCCCAGCAGTCCGAGCACACTGATCAGGATACAAAGGCCGGTCGCCCATTTCAGGAGCACAGAGAGGTTCTGTTCCGATTCATAAAATTTAGCAATGGACTTATCATAAAATTCATAATTGAAATCTTCTTCCGGATAGAGTTCTTTCCAGAGTTTTTCCGTTTTCGCTATCGCGGCAGACCAGGTACCCTTCAATGCCGGATCGGGTGCCAGTGAAGCATGGACCGTATTGCTGTTCATTCTGGTGTTCAGGAAAGCGAGTGGCGTGATCTTGTTGTGAATGGAAGAGAAATGGAAGTCCGCCATTACAGCCACAACAGGATACAACTTATCCGACCAGCTGAGGTTGATCCCCACTGCTGCTGCCGGATTCTTGAATCCCAGTTCCCGTGCATAGGTTTCATTAATGGCGAATTCACGTACCGTATCCGATTGCAAAGGCATCCTTCCGGCCACTAATTTGATCTGGTAGAGTTTCAGGTAATTGGAGTCACCCATCTTAAAATTGACATCCTTGGAAATATCATTCTTCCCATCATTATAGTGCACTTCACCGCTCCAGGTGTTATTGGATGCGGGTGGACGGGAACCCATGCTCAGCATCCGGATCTCGGGAATACTGTGCATCCGTTCAAAAAACTGTTTGCTGCGTTCTGAGTTTTTATCAAAGAAGAGGAGATCAACGGTAAAAATCGCGTCTTTCTTGAAGCCCATGTCTTTATTCAGTGAATAATGGATCTGCTTGCCCACCAGTACTGTGGCTATGATGAAGAACTGGGCGATCACAAACTGGGAGACGATCAGTCCTTTGCGAAGCCAGGTATGACCGGAACCGGCATCACGGGTACGTTGGGCTTTCAATACGGCCACCGGACGGAAGCGCGAGAGAACGAGGGCCGGATAAATGCCCGACAAGGTGCTGACTACTATTATCAAGAGGAAGGCAAAGCCCAGGAATACAGGCTTATTCCAGATAAAGGTATCCAGTCCGGGAGGCGTAAAACCTGAAAACAGTTTAGTGATGTAGGGCAGGAGAACCAGTGCTAATACGGTGGTGATAAGAGCAAGGAGAAAAGTCTCACTGAGAAACTGCAGGATCAGCTGCCTGCGGCTGCTGCCCATGGTTTTCCGCACGCCGATCTCGCGGGCTCTTTGTGTAGACTGTGCGGTAGAGAGGTTGATAAAATTAATGGCCGCCAGCAACAGCAGGAACAAGGCCACGATCATCAGTCCGTTCAGGGTTTTGCGGCTGGCAACATGTCCGGCAAAATCAGTGGAGTAGTTGCTCGCAAAATGGATATCCTTCAGTGGCTGCAGTTGAAAGCTCCGGGAGCCATTGGGGTCTTTCCTGGTATTTTTTGCCAGCAAAGCATTTAACTGCTGTTTTACACCTGCTTCATTGGAACCTGCTGCTAATTTGACAAAGAGCTGGGAAGATCCGTTAGTGGATTCCCACTTTCCCCATTGCATGAGGTCAGACAGTCCGGTAATTTCGATTGTTTTCAGGGAGATAAAGCCCTGGAAACCGAGATCAGTTTTTTCCGGAACATCCGCTACAATCCCGGCTACGGTCATATGCAGGGTATCGCTGAACACAATTGATCTTCCCACCACCCGGTCCGCAGGGATATCCGGGAAATAAACCTTTGCCCGGCTTTCCGTAAGCACAACTTTATTAGGGGCACTGAATGCATCCATGGGTGAACCGGCCAGCCAGTTACTATGGAACAATTTGAAGAAGCGGTCGTCTGCAAAAACGATTCCGCCCTGTTTCTTGAATACACCGAATGCACTATCTGATCCATTGGGTATGGTCACTTTCACATCCCAATCGAACAGGTAGAAGGGTGCTGCCGTTTCCATGCCGCTGATCTCCTTATCCGCTACTTTACTCAATCCGGTGGTTACCCCTGAATTATTATAAGGCTGACCTGAAAAGGTAAAGTCACTGACTACCCGGTAAATCCGGTCTCCATCCTTATGATGCTTATCAAAACTGTTATCGTGCTGGACGATCAGGAAGATCACGAGACTGGCACAGATGCCTATGGCCAGACCCAGCACATTGATCAGGGTGAACCATTTATTCCGGCGGAATTGCCGGAGCGCAGTCAGGAAAAAGTTTTTCAGCATAGTCCTCGGTTTTATTCGGTCCGTAAAGTATCAACAGGATTCGTGACAGCCGCACGGAAGGCATGTACACTCACCGTGAGCAGGGCAACAGCCAGCGACAGGATGCCTGCCACTACAAAAAACAGGTAATGCATATTGATCCGGTAGACGAAGTCTTCCAGCCATTTGTTCATGGCCCACCAGGCTATCGGCGAAGCGATCAACAGGGCGATCAGCACCAGATATATAAATTCTTTTGACAAAAGGGTTACAATATCCGTAACTGAAGCGCCCACCACTTTGCGGATGCCGATCTCTTTGGTACGGCGCTCTGCAGTAAAAGCGGCTAAGCCAAAGAGGCCGAGGCAAGACAGGAAAATGGCAATTCCGGAAAAGCCCCAGATGAGTTTCGCCATGCGCCGGTCGCTTTCATACATTCGGGCAAACTCTTCATCCACAAATTTGGGTTCAAAGGCTGCGGCGGGAAAAAATTTCTTCCAAACCCGTTCACTGGCTTTTACAGCTTCAGCGTGGCGACCGGGACTGGACTGCACCAGGAACGTAAGGCGGAAGTTATCATCACCCCGCATCACAACCGGGCCGATCTTTTCATGGAAACTTTTATAGTAGAAGTCTTTCACCACACCGATCACAACCCCGGTATCTCCCTGGGCTGTGAAACGCTGGCCGATCACCGGCTTGCGGATGCCGAATTCCTTTACTGCCGTTTCATTCAAAATGGAATTATGGGCATCAGCGGGATTATCAAAATTGAACCAGCGGCCTGCCACCAATTGCATATTCAGGAGTTTTGGAAATGCGCTGTCGGTGCTGATAAAGGAAATGGCCGGACGGAATTCCTTGTCGCGGCCGTCCCAATCATTGCTTTCCCCCGAAGAGGTTCCCTGCATGTCAATAGGAGAATCCTGATTGAACCGGCTGACCTGTTGGATTGCAGTTTCAGTAGTTAATTCATTATAGATCGTTTTCAGCAGACTCGATTGCGCTTCCTCCGGTCCGACCTTCATCAGCTGTCGGTAGGGTACAAAAAAAGTAAAGAGCTGCGATTTGTTATAGGCGGTCTGTTGTGTATTGATAAAATTCAACTGGCGGTATACTACGATCGTGCCCACGATCAGTACGATGGAAATGGTAAATTGGGTCACCACGAGTCCTTTGCGCAGTACGGTGTCTTTTATCCGAAGGGCATTGTAGCCCCTGAAAGCCGCCAGTGGTTTAAAAGAAGACAACAGCAGGGCAGGATAGATACTGCTGAGTAAAACAGTGAGTACTAATACCCCTGCAGCGGTAGTCCAGAGCAGGGAACTACTTCCGAAAAGGGGGTACTCCCGACCTGCTACGGCATTAAAGACCGGCAAGCCGATGCGAACCAATACGATGGACAGCAACAGGGCGAGTGCACTGATCAGGACCGACTCCAGCAGGAACTGCGCGATCAGTTGCTTCCGCTCCGCACCAACGATCTTTTTAATACTGACTTCACGGGCCCGGAGAGTAGCTCTGGCTGTAGTAAGATTAATATAGTTTATACAGGCAATCCCGAGCAGCAAAAAACCCAGAAACCCGAAAATAGCAACAGCCTTCCGGTTACCATGTTCCATGATGGATTGCTGCAAATCATTCTCAAAACGGATGTCTTTTATATTGATCAGTCCGGCCTTATGATCCGTCCGATCGCGTTCTTTTGCATAGATCGCGCTGATCTTTCCGGCAATGGTAACTGGGTTTGCGCCCTTGCTAAGCCGCAGGAAGGTCAGGTAATTGAAATTGCCCCATTGTTCATCATTCTTCAATGCCGAAGGGACCTGATGCCGGTAGGTCATGGGCAGGAAGATCTCTGAACGGAAACTGGAATTCGGAGGATTATCTGCCACCACCGCCTGCACTTTAAAGTCAACTGTATCGATACGCAGGGTTTGTCCGGACGCCATGATGGTATTGAAATACTTCAGGGCTTTGGATTCGGAGATCACCACACTTTGGGGGTGCTGCTTAAAGCCGCTGACCGAGCCATTCAGCACTTTATAGGTAAATACGTCAAACCAGTTGGTATCTACTGTGGCGGCATTCAGGTCTTTGATGGCTTCCATACCGATGAAAATGGTAGGAGCATCAAATTCCATGGGCCGGTAGCGGGTAACCGCTTCCACTTCAGGGATCTGCTCCTTTGCTTTCCGGCCCAGTACATAAGGGCTGTTCTCCCAGATCCAGGTGGCATTCTTGTCAATAGCCAGATAATGCTTTAAACGGAAGATCCTGTCGGCATCTTTGTGATGCGTATCAAAGTTCAGCTCATTCTGTACCCATACAAAAATGAATACCGCAGCCGTCATGCCAATGGCAAGGCCCGATATATTGATCAGGCTGCTGCTGCGGTGGCGCAACACATTGTTCCAGGCGGCTTTCAGGTTCCATTTCAGCATAAGCGTTGGTTTATTCTGTTCGCAGGTTTTTTACGGGATTGGTCAGTGCAGCTTTGAGTGCCTGTATTCCCACTGTAAGAAAAGCAATACCGATTGCAGCCAGTCCGGGCAGGAGGTACATCCACCAGCCGACCTCGGTCCGGTATGCAAAGTCTTCCATCCATTTCCCGATCACCAGTGCCGCTGCAGGAACGGCAATTATAATGGCGATCACTACCAGCACCAGGAAGTCGCCCGATAACAGCAGGATCAGGCTCTGCACACTGGCCCCTAACACCTTCCGTACACCAATTTCTTTGATCCGTTGCTGGGCACTGTATACAGAAAGGCCGAAGAGTCCCAGGCAAGCCAGCAGGATAGCCAGCCCTGAAAACAGGGTCAGTACTTTCCCCGTACGCATTTCCGTTTCATACATCCGGTTGAACTTATCATCGAGGAACTGGAATTCGAAAGGCCGGTGGGGCACTAATCCTTTCCAGGCTTTATCAATCGCTGCCAGGGTACCCTGTACATTTTTTCCGTCCATTTTGATCAGCAGGTTGCTGCCCCAGTCCTGTGCAAAGAGTACAAGAGGCTGTATCTTTGAGTGCATGGATTCAAAATGGAAATCCTTTACCACTCCACGTACTTCACCAGGACGATCCTCCCCTAAATACATTTTCTTGCCAATTACATCAGTTGTAGTCCAACCCAGGGCTTTTACTGCAGACTCATTCAGTATATAATGGAAATAGTTCAGGCTGTCTTTTGAGGCATCTTTTACATCCTGTGCGGTCAGTGATGTGCCGGCTATGAGTTCCAGTCCGGATACGGCAACGAAATTCTCATCCACCTGGGTGGCCATTACTGTCATTTCTTTGGCGCCAGCTTCATCTTTGCGCATACTGTATCCTCCTATGATCCGCACGGGTGTGCCTACTGCTTTCGAAACTCCGGTAACACCCGGTAACCGGCCCAGTTCGGTTTTCAACAATGCTGTTTGCTCGTTCATTTTAGCATCCATGGGCAGGTCGATCACCTGCTCCCGTACATAGCCCAGTTTCTTATTCTGGATAAATTTCAGTTGCTGGTTGATCACCAGCGTGCATACGATGAGGAATACGGAAATGGAGAACTGGAAAACAGTCAGCGATTTACGGACACTGGATCCGGAACGGGTATTGCGAAAGGCGCCTTTTAATACTTTAACTGGCTGGAAGCGGCTGAGCATCAGGGCAGGATAACTACCCGCCAGTAAAGCAAGTACAGCTGCAATGCCTACTGTACATCCGATTACAAAAGGATTCAACAGATCAGTTACAGATAGCACCTTGCCCGAAAAATTATTAAAAGCAGGTAACAGCAGTGCAGTCAGTGCCAGACTCAGTACGACAGCCACCCCTACAAGCAATAAAGATTCGCAGATAAACTGCCAGAATACCTGGCCCTTCATGGCACCGGATACTTTACGTACACCTACTTCTTTAGCACGTTCCATAGACCGGGCGGTGCTGAGGTTGATATAGGTGAAACAGGCGATCATCAGGATCAGCAGGGCTATGGCACAGATAATATAGATGTATTTGATATTACTGTTAGGCTCAAAACTGTCGTAGGGAGAATACAGGTGAATTTTCGTAAAGGGCTCGAGCAGGAAATTGATAAAGGTGCCTGGATCATAACCCGATTTCACTTCGTTCTTCATGAAAGCCGGAATCTTGGCCTGGAGTGTACCAATCGCTGCTTCATTCTTTAATAAGAGGTATGTGGTATAATTGGCATTGAAATAGGTTTCTTCCTGCAGCTGACCATTGCTGATAAATGAAGCCACAAAATCAAAGCGGATCTGTGACCAGGAGGGGCAATCTGCAGCAACTCCGGTAACAGTAAAGGGTGTTTGGCGGCTGCCGATCAGCAGCACTTTCCCTACAGGATCTTCAGTCCCGAAATATTTCGTTGCTGCTGTCCTGGAAATCACCAGCGTATTGGGCTTATTCAGGGCTTGTGCCTTCACCCCGTTTAGCAGGGGAAAGGAGAATACATCAAAAAAGGTGGAATCTGCGAAATAAAAGCGGCTTTCATTAAAGATCTTTTCTCCATATTTCACGAGCCGGTCTCCGGCCTCCATCCGTACCCCTGATTCCACTTCAGGAAAGTTTTTCTTAAATGCAGGCAACACCTTGGTACTGGTGAAGTTTCCGGCATTCATTTCGGCTCCGGAAAATCCATACTGCATGATCACGCGGACGATCCGGTCGCTGTTGGCGTGAAAACGGTCGTACCGGAGCTCATGCCCCACATATAACACCATCAGGAGGCAACATGTGATACCGGCCGTCAGTCCGGTGAGATTAATAGCAGCAGTGGAAGCATTCTTCCTGATGCTGCGCAATGCTGTTTTAAAATAGTTCCTGAACATGGATAAGGTTTTATTCTGATCGTAAACTTTTAACAGGATTCATTAATGCAGCACGGATGGCCTGGAAACTCACAGTTAACAAGGCTACGGCCAATGCGAGAACAGCGGGCAGGGCAAACATCCACCATTGCATATGGATCCGGTACTCATAATCGCTAAGCCAGCCATTCATGAGCCAGGCTGCCACCGGAATGGCGATCAGGGTGGAGATAAAAACCAGCTTGAGGAAATTCCCTGATAAAAGAGAAGTGAGCCGGAGTACCGACGCGCCCAATACTTTACGGATGCCGATCTCCCGAGTACGTCGTTCTGCAGTAAAGGCAGCCAGGCCGAACAGTCCCAGACAAGAGATGAAGATGGCCAGTCCGGCAAATACACCCGCCAGTTTACCGATCAGGTTTTCACCTTTAAAAAGGTTGTCAAAAATCTCATCGGTAAAGCGGTATTCAAAAGGATAGGTCGGATTATACTTCTTGAATACAGCCTCCAGCTTTTGGAGGGACGCTGTATAATCAGCACCTGCTTTGAGGCGGATATTTATGGTTTGTGTGATCTGCGCCTTGCTGTCGTTGAACAGGATGGCAGGAGCCGCACTGCCATATACATTATTATAGAGGTAGTCTTTCACAATGCCGATCACTTCCAGTTTTGCCCCGTCACGATCGATGATCTGGTTCAGGGCTTTTTCGGGGTTGGTTTTGTTGATCAGCCGGGCCATGGTTTCGTTAATGACCACATTATTACTGTCGGCCATTCCTTCTGCGTAAAAATCCCTGCCTGCAATCAGTTTCATGCCCCTGGTACCCAGATAACCTACAGTACACCAGTCCATGGAGATCAGGATCTCTTTGCCTTCTTCCTTACCTGCCCAGTTGAAATTGCTGGAATTACTGCCGATCTGGAAGCTGTTACTGTTACTCAGTGCTGCATTTTCCACCACTCCGGTACCCAGTAGTTCCTGTTTTACCGAGGCAAAGCGGAGGCCCATATCGGTATCCTGTGTTGTGGAGATCAGCTGCTGGCTGACTTCCATCAGATTATTTTTATTGAACCCCAGATCCCGGTTGCGGGTATGCATCACCTGCTGGTAGATGATCAGGGTGCAGATGATCAGACCGATCGAAATACCAAATTGCGCTACCACCAGTACCCGGCGCATGAAACCCGTACCCCAGGAAGATGGCAGTTTCAACCCCTTCAGTACAGTCACCGGCTGGAAAGAAGACAGATAGAAGGCCGGATAGCTGCCTGCCACCAATCCACAGATCAATGCGATAGCCACAAGTGCCCCCATATGCAGCGATGTAAAGAGGTTCAGGGCAATATGCTTTTCCACCATCTGGTTGAAAGCCGGCAGTACAAGAGCGATCAGTCCTACAGCCACGAGCACCGCAATAAAAGCGAGCAGCAAAGCTTCGGTAAGGAACTGCGCGATCAGCATCCCTTTCCCGGAGCCCATCACTTTTCGAACGCCCACTTCACGGGCCCGTTGTTCAGACCTTGCGGTGCTGAGGTTCATGAAATTGATACAGGCCAGTACGATAATGATCCAGGCGATCAGCGAAAAAAGTTTGACAAAGCGGATCCGTCCCCCGCTTTGCTTGCCGTCTTTGAATTCACTTCGCAACCGCCAGTCGGTTCCCTTGAGCATAACGGGCTGGGCAATCAGCCCTTCTCCCCTTTTGGTGATGAAGTTCACCAGCTTTTTATTCAAGGCGGCTATATCAGCCCCTTTCTCCAGTTTCACATAGGTCTGCACGCCATTATTTCCCCAGTATTGTAACCAGTCATTCCGTTTGTAAAACACTTCAAATGGTACCAGCCATTCCATGCTGGCGTACCGGGAATTAGGGGGAAAATCCCTGAATACTCCGGTAATGACATACTCCTGGTCATTGTCCATTTTCAAGGTTTGTCCGGTCACTTGTACCGCATCAAACATTTTACGGGCAAATTTTTCACTGACCACCAGGGAATGCAATTGGCTGAAGGGCCGCTTCGGGTCGCCGGAACTGAATTCCATTCCCATAATGGAGGTAAAGGGCGTATCTACATAAAATCCGAAACCATACACCGATTTTTCCCCTTTTGTAAACAGGGAACGGTCGCCCCAGGTGGAACGGGATGACAGTTGCACACCGGGTATTTCTGCTTTCAGTGTACTGGCCAGCGGCCCGGGTGTGGAAGCAAACGTATAGGTTTCGCCACTGTAGGTCTGATTGGTCATTACCATGGCCACCTGGTCCAGGTCCTTGATGGAATCATTATAGGTCATTTCATCTTCCACCCACAGAAAGATCAATGCAGCAATGGTTACCCCAACTGAAAGTCCTACAATATTCAGCAGACTGAATGATTTCCGTTTCCACAGGTTGCGCAGGGCAGTTTTAAAATAGTTCGTAAACATGACCGGTTGTTTTTTATTCGGAACGCAAACTTTTCACGGGATTAGCCAATGCAGCTTTTATGGCTTTATACCCTACTGTGATCCATGCGATCAGCAAGGAAGCGAGCAGAGCTATGATAAAGACCAGCGGCCCCATTTCGATCCGGTAGGCAAAATCCTTCAGCCACTGGTGCATCAGGTAGGCTGCAGCTGGTGCCGCCAGGATAAACGCCACCGCGATCAGTAATGAAAACTCTTTGGAAAAGAGGTAAACGATATTTCCCACACCGGCTCCCAGTACTTTGCGGATCCCCACTTCCTTGGTCTTTTGTACAACCATGAAAGAGACCAGTCCGTATAACCCCAGGCAGCTGATAAATATCGCCAGCAGGGCGTAGATCTTGTACATGGTACTGATCCGCTTTTCCTGTACATAGAAATTATTGATGTTCTCGTCGAGGAAGGAAGCGTTATATACATACTCCGGATAAATACGGTTCCAGATCTGTTCGATCTCGTCACGTGTACGGAGCAGGTTTCCACTTTGCACTTTGATACCGGTCGTAACATACCAGCGCTTATTGGGATATAATACGATCGGCGGCACTTCCTCCCGGAGCGATTGCAGTTTGAAATCCTTTACCACACCAACAACAGGAAAAGGTTTTCCGCTACCCAGACGCAGCATCTTGCCGATGGCTTCCTGGGGTGATTTCAGTCCTACTTTACGGACCATGGTTTCATTGATCACATATTCCTTAAGGGTATCCGTCTTCTCAAACATCCGTCCAGCAGCCATTTTGATATCATAAGTGGGCATATACTGTTCATCGGCCATTTTGATATTCGTGGTAAAGGGGCGGTCCTCCATCACATCGAAAGCAAAATTGCTCTGCCAGGAATTATCACTGCTGGGCGCATCAAAGGAAAAACTCAGTGATTTCACATCAGATCTCCGTACCAGCTCTGCCTTGAGCGCCTCCCTGCGGGAGTGAAACACACTGTCGGCATTTCCTGAAAGGAGGAGTATGGACTCTTTATTAAAGCCCAGGTCGGCTTTCTGGATATAGCTCATCTGGCTTACCGCCAGGATCGTGGCAATGATCAGGATCTGAGAGAACGCGAACTGCAATACCACCAGCACCCGGCGCAGTGATACACTGCCCAGCTTGGTAGTGCTGATCCGGTTCTTGATCGCTTCAACCGGTTTGAAACGGCCCATGATAAAAGCGGGATACATTCCGGAGAGGAAGGCGGTTACCACCACAGCGAGAATAAGGAAAAGGGCAACGCCGGTATTAAAGAGGTTCAGCTTATCCTGCACCACCATGAAATTCTTCACATAAGGCAGGGCCAGCCAGGCCAGGCCAACGGCAACTACAGCAGCCGCTATCACCACCAGCAGCGTTTCTGCAAAGATCTGCCCGCGTAACTGTCCGGCACTACCGCCCATTACTTTTCGGATACCGACTTCTTTGCTGCGTTTTACGGCGAGGGCTGTAGACAGATTCACATAATTGATACAGGCCATCAGGATGATGAGCAGTCCGATAAATGCCAGGCTGTATAACGACTTCTTGCTGCTGTTGTGATCACCCATCGAAGTGAAGCGCTCATCGAAGTGGATTGCACCGAGTGGATTCAGGAAATGGGTGCGTGTATTGTCCTTCTGCTCTTTGTTATGTCTTTTCTGGATCTCTCCTGCATATTTGGCAAACAGTTCCACTTTGCCAGCATCCGGAAGCCGTACAAAGATCTGGTGACTGCTGGTATTGGCTCCCCAATCGGTAATGCCCCAGTTATCGCCTTCCACCCGCTTGAACCCCTCATATGATTTAAGCATCACGAAAGGGAAATCCGTATTGGAGGGCGGTTCCTGAAAAATGCCGGTAACCTGATAGTCTTCTTTCTCATTGTCGAAATTCAGGCGCTTGCCCATGGCTTCTGTGGCAGAGCCAAAATATTTTTCAGCCAGCCGCTCGCTGAGCATAACGGCATTCGGGTCCTTCAGTGTTGCTACGGTACCCTGCAGCACTTTGACCTCAAACAGGTCGAGGATCTCCGGTTCCGCATAGAACACACCATTGCGCTCAATGAATTTCTTTCCAGTCAGCGCACCATCCTTACCCTTAGCCGTAACCTGCACGCCATAGTTCTGGATGAACTGTCCCATAGTAAACTGGGGAAAATCCTTCCGCATGAAATCACAGGCCGGAAAAGGCATGCCTGTGGTAAAATGCTCACCTGCCGCATCCACATCTTTAGTGACCACTTCATAGAGCTGGTCGCCTTTTTTTATATAATTGTTGAAACTGAATTCATACTGGAGCACCAGAAAGATAATAATACAGGCAGCCATCGCCACGCTGAGCCCGAGGATATTCAGCAGCGCATGACGACGGTTGCGGTACAGGCTGCGGAAAGCGGTCTTGAAAATGCTCTGGAACATAATTCGTTATTAGGAAAGGTTTATAATTATTCGCTGCGCAATGATTTTACGGGATTATTCAGGGCGGCCCGGACCGCCTGAGAACTGATGGTCAGGAACGTTACCACCAGAGCCACACCAGCTCCCAGCAGGTATACCCACCAGGCAATTCCTGCCCGCAGGGAAAAATCCTGCAGCCACTGGTGCATCACCCAGCCGGCCAGCGGCAAGGCCAGCAGCAAGGCAATCAGGATCAGTTTCAGGAAATCTTTGGACAGCAGGGAAACAATATCTGCAACGGTAGCACCCAGCACTTTGCGCACGCCGATTTCCTTGGTACGCTGTTCCGCCATATATGCAGCCAGACCCAGAAGGCCCAGACAGGCGATCAGGATAGCTATGATCGCAAAACTGAGACCCAGCTGGCCTACTTGTTTTTCCTTGTCATACATGGACGAAAAAGATTCATCCATGAACCGGTACTGGAATGGTTTATCGTTCACCATTTTTTTCCAGTTTTTCTCTGCCACAGCCAGTACTTCTTTCATATTAGCCGCATCTGTTTTCACAGTAAGCGTGTAGGGACTACTCTGAAGTTCCATACACAGTGGCCCTACTTCTTTCTTGAGTGATTCAAAATGAAAATCACGCACTACTCCGATAACAGTATACTCCCGAACGGAATCTGATTGGGGGCTGATGCCCTGATACACTTTTTTCCCGATCGGGTCACCCGGTCCCAGTTTCCTTGCCACCGTTTCGTTTATGATCAGCGCTGAAGAGTCAGTACCATATTGACGCGAGAAATTCCGGCCTTTTATGATCTCCATTCCCATCACTGGTATGTAGTCTTCGTCCACCTCCCAATCCTGCATATTCAGGCCTGTAGCGGCACTGAGTACCGCTGATTTAGAAAAAGTATTATCACTGCGGAAGGAGGGCTGCACTGGAAGGAAACCACTGTAAGTAGCCCCCTTTACCCCCGCCACTGAAAGGAGGTCATTCTTAAAAGCTTTATACTGTTCCCCCAATGCGCCGGTACCATCAATGATCAGCAACTGTTCTTTCGAGAATCCCAAACGGGTATGCTGGATAAAGTTTAACTGGCGGTATACTACTATAGTAGCTACGATCAGGAATACGGATATACCAAATTGCAAGACCACTAAACCACTGCGCAGGTTACTCTTTCGGAATCCGGCATTGATCTTGCCTTTTAATACCTTGATGGGCTGGAACGATGAGAGGAAGAAGGCGGGATAGAGACCCGACAGGAAGCCGATCACTACGGGCAGCACCAGCAGGAAAGGCAGGGTGCGTGGATTGAGCAGATCAGTAAGATGATACTGCTTACCAGCAATACCATTAAACCAGGGCAATACCAGCCAGGCAATGCAGATGGAAACAACCATAGAAAGGACTACCATCAGGGTGGATTCCGTCAGGAACTGCGCGATCAGGGCTTTTTTATCGGTACCGAGTACTTTGCGGATACCTACTTCACGTGCCCTTCCGGCTGAACGGGCCGTAGCGAGATTCATGAAATTGATACAGGCGATCAGCAATACAAAGAAAGCCACAATAGAGAATATGTATACGTATTGCATGCTGCCGTTCACACTCAGTTCGGGAAAACGGTCGCTTTTCAGGTGAATATCAGTAAGCGGCATCAGGGAGTATTCCAGCATATTCCCTTGCTGGCGGAACTCTTCCATGCTCTTGATATTGGTATACAGTTTGGCCTGCGGCAGGATATACTTGGTTTCCACTTCGGCAAAATGCTTTTCAAATGCCTTCGGGTCGGTGCCGGGACGCAGAACGATATAGCAGAAATGGTTATTACTGAGAAAATTGCCTTCCTGGTAATGTACATTCTTCATGCTGAAGATGAGGTCGGCCTGCATATGTGAATTCGACGGCATGTCTTTGATCACAGCCGTCACTTTATACAAGGTCTTTTCGTCGTCATTGGTCTCGATGAATTTTCCAACCGCGTCTGTTGTGCCGAAGTATTTTCTGGCACCCGATTCAGAGATCACCACCGTATTGGGTTCATTGAGGCCATTGGCCGGATCGCCCTGCAGGGCGGGAAATGTAAAGACCCGGAAAAAAGTGCTGTCAGCATGGAAGAGCCTTGATTCATTGATGAACTGATTGCCTTTTCGGATCAGCTTGCTGCCCTCGGAATTATAAACACGGGTATATTCTTCCACTTCGGGATAATCAGCCTTCAGGGTCTTACCCATCGGATCTGAAGCAACAGCCAGGTGCAGGTCGCTGCCCCCGAAACGGATATCAGCCTGAACCCTGTAGATCCGGGTGGCTTTTTCATGAAAGCGGTCGTAACTGAGTTCATCCGATACCCAAAGGGCGATCAACAGAAAACAGGCCAGTCCTGCTGCCAGTCCGGTAATATTGATCAGCGAAAAAGCTTTGCTTTTCTGCAGGTTCCGCCAGGCGATCTTCCAGTAGTTTTTAAGCATGGTGTCCTCCTTTTGCGGCCGGAAAGGCCGTTATCACAAAAAATTTCTCTGGCAGGATACGGGGTTGGAAAGGGAGCTGGTTATACCAGGATATTCTCGGTAACCGTCTGGCCATCCAGCATGCGGATGATCCGGTGACTGAATTTGGCATCGTGCTCACTGTGGGTCACCATGATGATCGTGGTACCCTGTTCGTTCAGGTCGGTGAGCAGTTCCATCACTTCATTACCGTTGGAGCTGTCCAGGTTTCCGGTAGGTTCGTCGGCAAGGATCAGCTTGGGGCGGTTTACCACGGCGCGGGCTACAGCCACACGCTGCTGCTGACCACCACTCAGCTGCTGGGGATAGTGATTACGGCGGTGCATGATCTGCATCTTGTCGAGTACTTCCTCGACCCGCTGTTTACGTTCAGAAGCTTTTACATTACAATAGATCAGGGGCAGTTCCACATTCTCAAACACTGTGAGCTCATCGATCAGGTTGAAACTCTGGAACACGAAACCGATATTGTTCTTACGGATATCAGCCCGCTTGCGCTCGTTGAAGCCCGCCACTTCCTGTCCGTTGAACAGGTAACTGCCTTTATCGAGGTCATCGAGCAGGCCAAGGATATTCAGCAGGGTGGATTTGCCGCAACCTGAAGGGCCCATCACCGCCACAAACTCTCCTTCCTTTACTTCGATAGACAGTTTGTTGAGTGCTACGGTTTCCACTTCTTCGGTACGGTAGAACTTTTCGAGGTCGGAGATCTTGATCATATTATTCATTGGTGAAGGTATTTATCAGTTCAGGAGAAAAATGCTGAGGGGTGAAGTAATGTCCACAACGGGTGCAGCTGCCGGTTGCTCTTCGCACACCGTACCCGGTGCATCAACACAGGTGATGCTGTTTGCATCAGCCGATGTTGTGCTGATGCTGGTCAGGTTGCGGCAAGACATCAGGCTGGCGCTGGCCAGTAACACTGAAATAAGGAATACGCGTTTCATGCAAAAGGTTTAATGGTCAATGTTATTCTTTCTTCAGGATCAGTTCCTGCATGTTCTTGTAATTTTCGTAGCTGCTTACGATCACTTTATCACCAGGCTTGAGTCCCTGCAGTACCTGAAAATGTTCGGGATTCTGCAGCCCGAGCTGGATATCGGTCTTGTAAGCAATGCTGCCGCTTTCATTGAGCTTGAAGATCCAGTTCCCACCGGTTTCCTGGTAAAAGCCGCCACGTGCCAACAGGATGGCTTCGGTTTCATCACCCAGCGATAAGCCGATCTGCAGGGTTTGTCCGCGACGGATGCCATCGGGTACTTTCCCCACAAACTCCATATCCACCTGGAACCGTCCATTGGTTACCTGGGAAAATACTTTTTTGATCTTCAGGGTATAGGATTTTCCGGAGAGGGTGAAATCGCCGGTGAGTCCGGTAAAAATGCGGGAGATATAATGTTCATCAATATCTGCCCGTACTTTGAAGCCGGTGGTCACATCGATCTGACCCAGTCGCTGGCCTTTTCCCTTGGTTTGCCCGATCTCCGCGTCCAGCGAGGTCAGCTGCCCGTCCACCGGTGCACGCACGATCAGGTCACCTACTTTTTTCCGCATCAGCGCCAGGGTGGCTTTCATCTGCTGGTAACTTTCATTTTCCTGGCCCAGCTGCTGCTTAACTGAAATGGAATCCTGGCGCAGGATGTCTTCGGTCAGCTTTTTGCGGCGTACCTGATAGAGGTAATCATTTTCGGTCTTCTTGAACTCCTGTCCGCCGATCACTTTCTGCTCATACAGTTTCTTGTTCAGCTTATAAAGGCGCTCTGCTTCTGCCAGGGCATTATCCACATCGGCCATCTGGTTGAGCTGGCGGATCGTATTCTGGGAAGCATTGTTCTTATTGATATTCATCTGGGTGAGCACATTGAATACCTGTGTTTCCTGGTTGGCCAGGCTCAGTTCCAGATCGGTATTGCTTAGCCGCATGATGGGCTGGTCTTTTTTCATCATCGCCCCATCTTCCACGTACTTTTCTTCCACACGGCCGCCTTCCTGGGCATCCAGATAGATCGTGGTGATCGGCAGTACCACACCATTCACGGGGATGTATTCCTTGAACGGGCCTTTCTTCACTTCAAAAATGGTAATGCGTTCGGTATCCACATTCAGGCGCGATTTGCCCGAAGTGAAATAAATGCTACCGGCGATCAATGCCACCAGGGCTACGATCCCGCCAATTGTCAACAGTCTTTTGGTGCTCCACTTCTTTTTTTCAATAACTCTGTCCATGGGTCTCATTTTTCGGAAAAGCAACCCCGCAGCTGTAACTCCGGGGTTGCCCTAACAGGCATAAGAAAATCACGGAAATAGCTCTAAAGCCCGTGCCAATTCATAAATAATTGAAAAACAACTGATTCCATTTTGCTTAAGACGAAAACTGTCCGCTTTTGTTACAGCAGGTGTACGGTTTTGATACAGTAGGGGTGCAGGAATTTTTATAAGTGTTTGAGTGTCAGATGCCCGCAAATATGGTATCATTGTAGCGGAGACAGTACCATGGGTTTAAAAAATGCGAACATACTTGTTATTGACGACGACGTGGATGTACTCACGGCCGTGAAACTGCTGTTGAAAACAGAAGCCCGGGAAGTGGTGACGGAAAAGAATCCTGAAAACATCCGTTCCCTGCTCAGCGGCAAATCGTACGACCTGATCCTGCTCGATATGAACTTCACCAGTATCATCAATACCGGCAATGAAGGCATATTCTGGCTCAAGAAGATCAGGGAATGGGCACCTGCCACTTCTGTTATCATGATCACGGCATATGGTGATATTGACCTGGCTGTGCGTTCTCTGAAAGAAGGAGCCACCGATTTTATCGTGAAGCCCTGGCATAATGAAAAGCTGATCAGCACCATCCGCGAGATCCTGGAAAAGAAAAAGCAGCAGGGCAATGCCACTCCTGCCGCAACAGAACCGGAAAAAGAATTACTGGGCAGCAGTACCACAATGCAGGAACTGCTCATCAAGATCAATAAAGTGGCGCCCACCGATGCCAATGTGCTGATCCTGGGTGAAAACGGAACGGGTAAGGACCTGATCGCAAAAGCCCTGCATGAACGCTCCCTCCGCGCAAAACAGCCCTTTATCAAAGTGGATATGGGCGCCCTCACCGAATCCTTGTTCGAGAGTGAACTGTTCGGACATAAAAAAGGCGCCTTCACGGACGCCAAAGAAGACCGTATCGGGCGCTTTGAAGCCGCTCAGGGCGGTACCTTATTCCTCGATGAGATCGGCAATATCACCCTGCAGCAGCAATCCAAACTCTTATCGGCACTGCAGAACAGGCAGATCATGCGGGTGGGCTCTAATCAGGCTATCCCCATCGATATACGCCTGATCTGTGCCACCAATATGCCGATCAGTGAGCTTGCCAACGAAAACCGGTTCCGGAAAGACCTGATCTACCGGATCAATACCGTAGAGCTGCTCATCCCTTCCTTACGCAAACGCGGCAACGATGTACTGGAGATCGCCCGCCATTTTGTGAAACTCTATGGCAGCAAATACCTGAAACCCTCCCTGATCCTCACGCCTGCCGCAGAAGAAAAACTGCTGCATTATACTTTCCCCGGCAATGTGCGCGAACTGCAATACACGATTGAACGGGCGGTGATCATGAGTGAACAGGAACGACTGGAACCCGATGACCTCCTGTTTTCCAGCCTCGAACAGATCGCGGGTGATGCCACCGCCGCTGAAGACATGAAGCTGAGTACGATGGAAAAGAATACCATCCTGCGGGTGATCGAAAAACACCACGGCAATATTTCCAAGGCAGCCAAGGAACTGGGTATAACCCGTACAGCCCTTTACCGCCGGTTGAACAAATATGAAATTTAAATGCTGAAGCAATACCAATGGAGAATACTGGTGCGGGTGGCCCTTTTACTGGTGACCCTCTCTGCCACCGCTTACCTGCTGGTGCAACAGCATCTGGCTTATCTGTTGATAACTGTTCCTGTAATCATTTACCAGGTTTACGACTTCTTCCGCTTCCATGTAAAAGCCCAGCGGGAAGTGGAGCAGTTTGTGGAGAGTGTGCACTACCGGGATTTCAGCCGCTACTTTGATGTGAACCATGCTCCGCTGGAGATCCAGCCCCTGCGCAAGGGATTCAATGAGATCAACGATACCTTCAAGGATATCAGCCGGGAAAAGGAAACCCAGTATGTTTACCTCCAGAAGATCCTGGAACTGGTGGATACAGGTATCCTGTCATACGATTACCAGTCGGGCGATGTACACTGGATGAATGAGTCCCTGAAAAAAATGCTGGGTATTCCCTATCTTAAAACCCTGCATTCCCTGGAGAAACGCGATCCGCAACTCTATCAGGAGATCCTCAGCCTGCGTTCCGGTGAAAGCCGGATCATTCCGGTGCAGAAAGATAAAACGGTATTGAAATTTGTACTGAGCGCCACGGCCTTCCAGACCGATGGCCGCATCAATAAACTGCTCGCATTCCAGAATGTCAATGAAGCACTGGATGAAACGGAAGCCAAAGCCTGGCAGAAACTCCTGAGCGTCATGACGCATGAGATCATGAACTCCGTAGCCCCGATCTCTTCATTGGCCGATACCCTCAAGCACCGGCTGGAAAACGTATCCCTCAAGGAAAAAGACGGCAACAGTGCCCTGGAAGACCTCGAAGTGGGTATCTCCACCATCAAGCGCCGCAGTGAGGGGCTGCTGAAATTCGCGGAAACCTACCGCAACCTTAACAAGATCACGCAACCCAACCTGAAAAAGACCGGTGCCGGCGACCTTTTCGAAAACATTCACCAGCTGATGCTGCCTACGCTGGAGCGCCGTAATATCGAAATGGAAATTGTGCTGAAAGACCCGCGCATGGAATTTGAAGCCGACGTGAACCTGCTCGAACAGGTGCTCATCAATTTAGTAGTGAATGCCATGGATGCCGTGAAGGAAAAAGAACAGGCGCGGATCATCCTCTCTGCTGCGCGGGACAATAACAAGACCATCATTAAAGTTGCCGATAACGGTGGCGGCATTGCCCCCGAACTGCTTGATAAGATCTTCATTCCTTTCTTCAGTACCAAGAAAAGCGGCAGCGGCATCGGCCTGAGCCTGTGCAAGCAGATCATGCTGCTGCATAAGGGTAGTATACAGGTGCAGAGTGTGGAAGGGGAAGGGACGGTGTTTACGCTGAGCTTTTAGAAAGAAGATAGAAGGAAGAAGCGAGAAGGTAGAAGGAAATACAACCGAAAATTAATATTAATCTACCTTCTCGCTTCTTCCTTCGCGCTTCTTCCCTCTCGCTTCTAGCCTCTTCCTTCTCGCTTCTCAATCACATAAGTAAACGGCACGATCTTGATCTCATCCACTTTAACCGGAGGCATTTGAGGACCGCGGGATTTGACCGCATTCTCGCCTTTGACCGATTCATTGAAAAAAGCTTCAAAACTGGTTTTGTTACCCCGGGAGGTACTCTGCTGTTCAATGCCTTTCAGGTCCATGGCAGTACGGGAAATGATGATCTTCATATGATCCCTGCCATAGGGTGGCGCCAGGGTAATAGGTGGTGTAAGAAACCCTTTGCTGTCTTTGGCAGCCACTTTAAATTCTTCAGCCCCTTTCCCTTCAATGGAAGGATCCGGGAAGAGTACTGCTATACTGTTATCAGGCATGATATCCACAATGCTGATATAAACCGGATAATCGTAGAGGTTGCGGACTTTCAGCACAAAGCCATCGTTCTTATCGAGGCCGGCATCATATTCTTTAAAAATAATATTCCCCTTTGTATCAGTGATATCTTTCAGGGTTACCGGGTCAACGAGTTGCTGCTCGTCACCGCTGGTGATCACTTTGCCGGGAATGATATCCACCTGAACATACTCCATCACTTTAGCATCAGGCGGGGTTTGTACCGAACGGAGGTATTGCGCGCGTGAATACAGCTTCACCCGTTCTTTCAGTTTCTCCAGATCCTCGCTGTTCAGCGACTGGCTGCTGGCAGACCAGTCCTTTTCCCAGAGGATACTGTCACTGACGGAAACCAGTTGCAGTTTTTCTGATTGTGACGCAGGGTCTTTATACGATTGCAGGGAAAGGTCAGCTGCGGACTTGTCGAAGCTGACATATTGGAATTCAGCAAGGGATTGTTTTACCAGTGCCGCCTGATCGGCATTACTGAGGCCGATCTTCACTGCCACTCCCATTTCACCAAAGCTGCGGCTTTCCATCACTACATTATAAGCTTTACCAGGCACAAGTGCACTTTCCGGTTTACATGTAGCTTTAGACAACAGGCAATTCAACACTTTACCGGCAGCAAGGGGTTTGGCTTTTTTGAAGTCAGTTACATCCACTGCATAAACACTGAATTCCGCACCAGGCATTACGGCATGCAGCGTACCACGGGGGATCTCAAAACTTCCGTCCGCATTCCATTTGCTGATCCGGATGATATCGGGGGTCTTGATAAAACTGCCTCCCAATACCTGCTGGTCCGTATTGCCTTCGATCTGCGGATTCTGGGCGGGGGTCCAGGACTGGATATCGGTGCGGATCTTCTCGAAAAGGATCTTGTAATTCATGAGCCCGCTGGTTTGCGAGAGGGCCCGGCTGAATGCATAACTCAACGCGCCAACACCAGCCTTTTCCGCATCCTTGGTTTCGTAGTTTAGTTGTTCGGCACTGGCGGCACTGATCACCACCATATTGCTGAGCAGTTCCTTATCATCAAACACACCGCCTTCGGGTTCTGCACCGCGGGAGCGGGTGATGGTTTTTTCGTATCCTTCCGGTTCGAGTTTTTCTGCAGTACCCCGGGTGACCGCGATCTGCTGTCCGCGGGTGCCGGTGCCGGAATGACAGGCATCCAGCAATACCAGCAGGCTTCCGTTACGGCTTTTATCAGAGCTGCTGATCTTTTGGCGCAGCTTTTTCAGCTTTGCACCCAGTTCATCATCGCGCAGGTGATTTTCACCATGATAAGTGGAGCCGTACCGGGCAGGCGCATCGTAAGGCACCAGCGCTTCGTCATAGCCGTCCTTCTCGTCTTTATTGGCATCATCAAAGATCTGTTGTCCATGGCCCGAATAATGGAACACTACAATATCCCCTGGTTTAGCTTTTTCGATCAGCCGGTCGATAGCTGCAACAATATTTTTATAAGTAGCTTGTTCGTTCTTGAGGGTATCGATATCGGCATCGGCAAAGCCCTGATTATTCAGGGCAGTGCGTATATAGCGGATATCATTGATGGAAGAAATTGGATTCCAGCCGGTATTGGAGGCATACTGGCCGATGGCCACTACAAGGGCCAGCTTTCGGGGTTTGGGATCTTCCTGTGTGGCCGAGAGCAGGAACACACTCAGGAAAATCAGCGAAAACAAGTACCGCATACGAAACGATTTAACTGATTAAATATACACTCCTCTTCCTTCAAGCTCCTCCGTAGTATTGGGTATTTTCCGGTTTAATCCTGTTTGGCCAGCAGGAGAAAATCGCTGTCGCGCTGGATCTCCCCGAAATTGCCCAGGGAAGGACCTGAAGGCAGCTTATCCTGCATATTGGCATAGATCTGTGTAGCAGTAAGCACTCCATTCCTGCCCTTGCTGCGTAAGGCTTCCAGCAATAATACAGCGAAGGGGGAATGGTTCCGGAACTGCAGTTCTTTGGCGCGGTCGGGTACCGGATTCTTGCCTCCGGAGGAAATAAAGCGGCGGGTACGCAGGTTCAGCTTCCGGTTCACAAAAGATTCATTGGGGTTATAGGAACCGGGCTGATCCGGAATCACCGAGGTAACCACCTTCTCGGAGAAAGTGCCTCCAAAACAGACATCCAGCAAGACCAGATTCTGCCGGCAGGGGAATTTATTCAGCATGCGCGACAGGCTGTTGAAACTAAGGTAGCTGTCGCGGGTGGGATCTACGGCAGTTGCCTTGGAATCTGCGCATACGATAAACCCATCACCCAGCAGATTCTCATCATAATCCCCATGTCCGGCAAAGTAGACCACAAACTGGTCGTCTGTTTTCAGTTCTTTCGACAATTCCACCAGTTTCTGATTGATGGCTGCTTTGGGCTGATTGAACAGTGAAATGATTTCGTACCCGTACTGATGGGCCAGGGTATCTGCAACAGCTTGTGCATCATTCAAGGGTGTATTCAGGGTTTCCCATTCCTGGGCAGCGGCAAATTTATTTGACGCAATGATTAAAGCCAGTTTTCGGCCAACAGCCGGCTTTGAGACTGCTGCTTTCTTGCTCCCCATCTGACCGCCCCGCAACTTTTCCTCGCCTGTCGCGTTCATGAATTTCAACACTTCCAGGAAGTCTCTTTCGAAATAGATGTCGAAATAAGCATCCGAACTTTCGTTACAAAGGAATTCATTGCGTCTGATATTATATACAATTTTGTCAGCCTTGGCACGGCTTTGAAACAAGTCAAATATATTATAAGCTGAAGGCAACTGCATAAGGTAGTAACTCATAGGACCCTGATCAATAAAAGTTCTATTACAATTCAGAAAGTCCTTTCCAAAACTGTTGGGGATCATCAAGACCCGGTTTTTGCTGCTTAAAGCGGCAGCTTCCGGATTTTTCTCTACAACAGCCTCTATGAATTCTTTCCGGAATTCACTTGTGGGACCAGATTCGGTAAAGAATAGCTGGTTGGAAGCCGGTATCAGTGCAAATAAATGGCTGAATTCCTTCAGTGCAATTCCATTCCCTGTTAAATCCAAATGATTATCAATAGCAATGCCCCATGGCGCGAACCATGTCTGCTTCTGCCCTGACATTTCAATTGGATAGCAAAAACCGGCGAAATTGAAAATAAAATAATCATCAGGTTTACTGCTGTCAACAATCAACTTCAGGCTATTCAGAATGTTGTCACGGGTAGCTTGTTTACCCAGAAAAAGCCTGGCATGTATACGGCGTAATACTGAATTACTGTCTCCTGATACTCCTTTTTTGTACTGCTTGGAAAAAAAATCAACAAAACGTGTGGCATCACTTTCACAATTCCTGAAACTAACAGGTAGTTTGCTGGTGCCATAATCTGATATGCCAATGGAAATGATCCATAGGTCACCCTTCAGGGTATCCTTAACAATACCATATCGCGATTCAGGTTTACTACCGGCAAAAGCAGCAGTTATAGAGAACGCCAGCATCCATAACAAACATTGCATCTGTTTCATGCCAATATCGTTTAAAGGAAGAAGGCCATTGCCTTTGGGACAATAGCCTTCCTTATAGAGTATTACCGGTATCAGTTTTTAATCACGCTGAAATTCACAGGATTGGAAGAGTAGAGCCATTTCACTTCTTCCCCGTCGATCAGCAGGGCGCGGAATACGACCTGGAGCTTGGTACCCGGACTAACAGGCAATTCAGAGTAAGGGATGAAAAGCTCGAAATCATTCGGGGAATTCTTGTTGGCCGAAAGGGTTTTACCCGGACCGAACTTGAATCCTTTGTAGGTAGCCACCACATTGCTGATATTATACTTATCGTCGTTGTCCATGATGGCATTCCCCTGTTCGTCGAAGAAGAAAGCGGTAAAGTATACCTGGCCTTCAGCACCGGCAGTCTTGATATTAAAGGAAGGATAGAGTAATAATCCGCCTTTCGCAGTACTGTTCACCACATTCATCCGGGTGAAATTGGTGATGGTGAAACGGGGTGCTTCTGTAGAACGCCCTCCGTTCTTGGGATACAGTGCGGCAATCATGGCTTTATCACCGGCAGAAAGCTGGTTGTTCCAGGGAACGGAATAGCCGTTGGTGGTCCACTTCGCCAGTACCGGATAGTGCATGATCGACGTACGGTCATATGAAGTACCCTGTGTATAGCTGGTGGCATACTGCTGGAAAAGGTTCACATCCACCGTCATTTTATCCCAGCCTTGTGTGCGGGCAAGATCATCATAAACCGCCTGCTTGTTCCAGGGAATGCCGGCCAGGGGACTGTAATGTTCATGCAGCAGTCCGATGGCGTGGCCGAACTCGTGCAATACGGTACGGTGCATGGCATCGTAGGTCTGGAAGTCGGTGGTATCGAAGTTGATGGTCTTTACATCCTGAGGAACACCCAGCGCCTGCTGTCCGATGATGGAATTGTGACCACCTTTATTATCCAGGTTCACGCGGAGTTCGGCATCACCGGATTCCACAAAGGTGAAGGTCAGGTTGGCGTACTGCTCCCATTCCTTGGCATAGCTTTTTACGCGGGCTTTCATCTGCGGACTGCCGCTGAGGAAACGGACACGGAGGTTGGCTCCATTATCCCAGAGGTAGTACTGGTCGGCCAGGCCCCGGGAGCTGGTGGTGTCGAATTTAGGCATACCCTGCACAGGCGATGCCATTATGGACGTACAGCCGTATTTCTGTCCGATGCTTTTGGATCCGGCGGCGGGCTTTTTTTGCGCCAGGGCAGGGAGGGAAAGGACTAAGGCTCCTGCAACGATCCATTGTTTCATACTATTCATTGTATTTGGTTTAAGGATAAAAACTAAAAGAATTCCCTGTTGGGTTTGTTTCAGTAAACTTAAACGGACTACCGGTCATTTATATACCCACCAGCCACAATTTTCCCTGCCGGATTGCAAAAATTCCGTTAATGCCATTGCTCCTGTAATATAAGGGAATGGTGGAATCCTGCCAATAATACCGGAGGAGTTATGATAAGTTATTGATTTTCTATCCGCAAGGCCCCCTGCAGTAGAGACAGTAAGGTGCTTGTCATTCCCGTAACGTATCGTCATTCCGGCCCCCAACTCTGTTGGGGGGAATCCCTTTATGGTTTGTCATTCCAGCCCCCAACCCTGTTGTGGGGGGAGGATCCCATAACGGATTGCTAATTCCATAACGGATCGCCTTACCGGTTACAGATCGTCAATCCCGAAACGTATCGTCATTCCGGCCCCCAACCCTGTTGGGGGGAATCTCTACGCATTCTTTAATTCCAGCTATATTCTTTCATTCTTGCTAACCTCCGCCCTTAAGACTATGCTCCGTTATTCCGGCCCCCAACCCTGTTGGGGGGAATCTCTACGGTTTCTTTAAATACACCAAAACGCCTTAATCCGGGCTAAACACCTTCCTTGCCGCCCCAAACTCTGCTTTAAGGCAATCTCTTTTGTTAAATACAACTTTTTCAAAAAATCATTTCTGTTCATATTGTGATATGAAAACAGGAGGATCTGTATATATAATGTCAAATAAACTGAATACAGTTTTATACACTGGAGTTACAAGTGATTTACGGATCAGAGTCCATCAGCATAAGAATAATGATTTTCCCGACTCATTCACAGCGAAATACAATTGCTCCAAATTGGTTTACTACGAAAACTTCTTGAATATTGAAGAGGCTATTCAAATGGAGACCAGGATTAAAAACTGGAAGCGTGATTGGAAAGTAAATTTGATTAATAGCCGTAATCCGGAATGGAAGGATTTGTATGATGAGTTGTTTTAAATAGATCCTCGTTTGGGATTACTCCCAACAGGGTTCGGGGCCGGAATGACTGAGCTTAGACTGGAATTATAGAGTATATCTGCAATTAAAGATTGCGTAGAGATTCCGGCCTTCGCCGGAATGACGGAGCATCACCGTAATCGCTAAGCATTATCGGAATTACGGAGCTTAGACCGGAATTAATGGGTATATCTGGAATTAAAGATTGCGTAGAGATTCCGGCCTTCGCCGGAATGACGGAGCATCACCGTAATCGCTAAGCATTATCGGAATTACAGAGCTTAGACCGGAATTAATGGGTATATCTGGAATTAAAGATTGCGTAGAGATTCCGGCCTTCGCCGGAATGACGGAGCATCACCATAATCACTAAGCATTACCGGGATGAAGTAAAGGGAAGAATATTTGTAAAAAGGCTGCTTGTATACAGTGGTTAATTGATGAGGTTTACTCTTCAAAAAATAGTAACAAAATGAACTATCAAAACCACCGCCTGGTAGCTGCACCCAGGAAAGGCAAAATGGGCAGCCGGCGCATGATGCCCAGTTCCTGGGCAAAGCGGGACTCGTTATTGAGGAAGGCGAACACATCCGAAGCCCTGCTGGTCCGGAACAGGCGGCTGAAAATGGCTTTGCCGGTGGGATGGCCCTTATCGAGCAGTTCGAGCAGCACATTATCGTAAAACCGGAAACGGCCCGGTATACCGGGGAGTGCATGCAACGGTTTCCCTGCCTTGAGGGCTGAAACGATCTGCTCACTGTGGCGCTGGATAAAATAGAATGTATAACCGCTGGAGCCCTTGGTTTGTCCGCCATTGGTGCCGATAGTATACACCCCGCGGTCATAGAACGGGAAGACATGATCCGTCATGGGGATCACCCCCGTTTCCTTCTCCAGTATCGTATAATCACCTGCAGTAATGTAACGGACCATATACTCGCTCAGTGCCTGTTCATATAAGGCATCCTCCAATAAAGCATGGTTAAAAAGCGTGTACTCCACGAGGGCTTTACGGGCGCTGAACGGCAATACATATACGAAAGTGGCGCCGCGGTCCTGCGCAACCCGGAAATCCATCAGGGTGCCCCGATGCGGCTCAAAACAATCCACGGCCGTTTCAATCACCCAGCCCTTGAAATGCTGGAGGAGGGATATCTCTCCTGGCCGGATCTGCGAGGGATTATAGAGGGAACTGAATACAGTAGCATCACCCGGCTGAATGACCTGTTCCCCGACCTGTATCTGCACCAGTTTTTTGCCTTCGCGTACCAGGCGGATCTCCCCATACAAAAACGCAATCCCCTGCTCCTGTTGCAGTTGATTGAAACAATATGCATAAAAATCCGCACTGCGGATCATTTTGTACTGGTAAGGGGCAATGTCGAGGGGTAAGGGCTCCGATGAATCAAAAAAATCGAGGGCTGTCCACCGGTGATACACCAGTTCTTCAAAATACCCTGCTTCTTTTTCCCAGAAGCACCAGGTGCGGTCATTGCCGCTTTTAGGGGCACGGTCGGCTACCAGCACTTTTTTATCACGAAGCAGCCCTTCCCGCTGCATGCGCAGCAAGAGACTCAGCGCCGCGGCGCCGCAACCGGCAAAAATATAATCGTATGAAGTTGAACTCATGCGTCCTGTTCTGCGGGAGCATATTCCACCTGCTGGGCAGCCATCAGGGCGCGGTCTTTGCGGACTTTCTCCCAGTATTTTTTATGGACATAGAGCATACCAAAGCTCTCGCCTTCGTGTTTGTCGAGGTGCTTGTGGTGCATTTTATGGGCCCAGCGGATGGCCCGCACATACGTGCTTTTGGAGCGGCTGAACCATTTGAAGCGCTGGTGGATGATCACATCGTGCACCATAAAGTAGGCAAAGCCGTAGAGCATAATACCAAATCCGATCGCCTGCAGCCAGTACATCTGGTCGAGTGTGCCATAGAGTATGCAGAGAAAGCTGGGTACGGCAAAGATGACAAAGAAAGCATCGTTCTTTTCAAAGAAACCGGGGCGTACCCGGTGATGGTCTTCATGAAGATACCAGAGAAAACCATGCATCACATATTTATGGGTGAGCCAGGTGATCCCTTCCATAATGAAAAATGTTCCGAATAACACCACTATATATAACAGCACCTGCATGATCATGAATTATAAATCAGGAAATCGCTTTTTCAGTTATGCCCGGGAACTGCTGAACGGCCCAATCACTGATGCGGCCGAAAGCAATATGGAACCAGGCGGTATATTTATCGGGATGTGAAGCCAGCGATGCTGCAATGGCATCAAGCGGCATATAACAGTAATCCTGGACTTCTTCCGGATCAGGAACGATCGGGCCCTCGTACACTCCGGCAAACACATGATCAAACTCGTGTTCGGTCAGTCCGTTACCAAAAGCACTTTTATAAGTAAAGGCAAAGATCTCTTCCACCGGAGTGGTAAATCCCATCTCTTCCTGCAGGCGGCGCAGGGCGGCCTGGTGGTTCTCTTCACCGGGCAGGGGGTGACTGCAGCAGGCATTGGTCCATAAGCCGCCACTGTGGTATTTTTTCAGCGCCCGCTGTTGCAGGAGCATTTCGCCTTTACGGTTAAAAATGAAAACACTGAAAGCCCGGTGCAGGAGTCCCTTCCGGTGGGCTTCCATCTTTCCCATCAGCCCAACGGGTTCATCCCGTTCATTCACGAGAATCACTGCTGCTTCATTGTCCGGCATGTTGTACTCAGATTAATTTCAACTGGTTCTTCACCCCGGCACGAACCAGGATGAGCGCCTTGTAATAGTTTGGTATGCGGATCCGCTGCTCCAGTATCCTTGCGGGTTCCGTTTTGCGGATCTTTTTGAAGAGGGAAAGGTAGTATTTATACGCCACATATACCCCGAAACGGGCTTTCCAGGGTAATTGCATGATCCCTTCATAAGCGTGCTGGAAATCAGCTGCTATATCCTGCTCAATTTTTTCCTTGCAGCGGTAGGTGAAATTCCGGAAATCCACTCCCGGGAAATAGGTGCGGTCGAGTTGCTCATTATCGGCTTTCACATCGCGCAGGAAGTTCACTTTCTGGAATGCGGCACCCAGGCTCTGTGCATAGGGCTTGAGCTTAGCGTATTCTTCCTTGTTGCCTTCGCAGAAAATAAAGAGGCACATCAGTCCCACCACTTCCGCACTGCCATAGATATATTCCTGGTAGCGGCCCTGATCGTATTGCTGTTTGTTCAGGTCCATTTCCATACTGTGGAAGAAGGCCTCAATCAGTCCGAGCTCAATATTGTAGCGGTTGACCGTCAGCTGGAAACTGTGCAGGATGGGATTCAGGCTGATGCCTTCCTCAATGGCCTGATAGGTATCGGCTTTAAAACGGGCAAGTAATGATGCTTTGTCATGGTCGTGAAAGGTATCCACGATCTCATCGGCAAACCGGACAAACCCATAGATATTGTAAATGGGATCGCGCAGGTCCTGGTGCAGCAGGCGGATCGAAGATGCAAATGAGGTGCTGTATTCCTCTGTGGTGATCCGGCTGCAGAGCTGGCTTACTTTATGAAAAATCGGCATCATAACAGTTGAATTTAAGGCTTTCCTTGAACAATTGCGTGTTTTGTTACAGCTTTTACAGGGAACGGATCAATTCCTGGGCCACCACTTCACCGCTGATAAGGCTGGGGGGTACACCCGGACCGGGAACGGTAAGCTGACCCGTATAAAACAGGTTGCTGACTTTTTTGCTCCGGCAGGAAGGGCGGAAGATGGCCGTTTGCAGCAGGGTATTCGCCAGTCCGTATGCATTGCCTTTAAAGGAGTGATAGTCTTTTACAAAATCACTGTAGGCATACGAACGTTTGAACACCACTGCATCGCGGACGGACTGTCCAATGTGTTTTTCAAAACGGTCGAGGATCAGCTGGAAATACTTTTCCCGCAGGTCTTCGCTGTCGTTGCTGAGTCCGGCAGAAACCGGGATCAGGAATACCAGGTTCTCGCCGCCGGCCGGGGCCACACTGGCATCTGTAACCGAAGATGCACTGACGTAGAAAAGCGGTTCCGAAGGCCATTCTTTGGTGGTGTAGATCTCGGTAGCATGCTTACCGAAAGGCACGTCAAAGAAAAGCATATGATGAAGGATATTGTCCAGCCGCTTGTTGAGTCCAACATAATAAAGCAGGCAGCTCGGGGCCATCAGCCTTTTATCCCAGTACGCGTCACTGTAACTGCGGTAGGCTTCCGGCAGCAGCCGGCTTTCGATGAACTGATAATCGGCACCGCCGATCACCGCATCGCAGCTGAATACACTGTTTTCAGTATATAGGGTACGGACTTTACCGGAGTCGAGGGTGATCCGGTTAACTTCCTGGTTGAAATGGAACTGCACACCCAGCTCAACAGCCAGGTCGTACATACCTTTAACAACACTGTACATGCCGCCTTTCGGGTACCATGTGCCCCCTACTATGTCGGCATAATTCATCAGGCTGTACAGCGCGGGTGTGTTTTCGGGTAATGCCCCTAAAAACAACACAGGGAACTCCAGCATCTGGCGGATCCGCGGATGCTGGAAATATTTATAAATATGTTTCTTGATGGAGGTCAGCAGGTCAAGACGCACCGCGCCTTTCACTACATCCCAGTCAAAAAATTCAGTAATGGATAATCCGGGTTTGAATACCAGTTTGTTGATCCCCACCCGGTATTTATAGGCTGCTTCATCCAGGAAGCGGTCGAGCTTTGCAGCTGCTCCGGGTTCCCAGCTTTCGAGCAAGGCACGGAATTCGGTATAATCTGAGGGAACATCGGTAAACTGGTCTTCCCAGTAAATACGGTAAGAAGGACTCAGTCTTTCGAGTGAATAATAATCGGAGGCTTTCCTGCCGAAGCTGGAAAAATACCGTTCAAACACATCAGGCATCCAGTACCAGCTGGGGCCCATATCAAAAGTAAACCCGTCGGCCTGCAGCTGGCGGGCACGGCCACCGGGACCACTGTTCTTTTCCAGCACGGTTACTTCCCAGCCTGCCTTGGCCATGAAACTGGCGGCAGACAATCCGGCGAAACCGGCTCCGATTACAATGACTTTCTTTTTCAAAAACAGTTCTCCCGTATTAGTTTAATGACAGTTGCTCTTTCAGCAGTTTGCGCGCAAAGTGGATCCGGCTCTTGATGGTACCCAGGGGCTCATCAAGCATATCAGCTATTTCATGGTACTTATACCCATCGAAATAGAGCAGGAAGGGGTTACGGAAAATTTCCGGCAGGTTATGGATGGCCTGCTGGATATCCTTGATCCGCAGGTTGCTCTCTGCCTGGTTGGGCACGATGGCAGCAGCACTGCTGTTCAGCAGGAATTCGTTGGGCGTGGAATCAAAAATGGTCTGCTGCTTGGCTTTGCGGCGGTAATTATTGATGAAAATATTGCGCATGATCGTGTACAACCATGCTTTGATATTGGTCCCTACATTATACTTATCCTTATTGGAAATTGCCCTGTACAGGGTTTCCTGAAACAGGTCCTTCGCCGCCTCCGAATCACGGGTGAGCGTGATCGCAAAAGGCTTCAGAAACTCGGCATTATTAACCAGCAGCTGGTTGAACTCTACAGTAGACATGGCAAAGAGTGTTTAAGAATGAGGATGTAAACTTAAACAAAATAAGGATAGCAACACTAATTTCTGTTTAAAATATTCGTTAAAATCTTTAACAAAATGGAACGAATTGATTTACTGTCTGTTAGATCAGTAATTATGGAGGGAAGCGACGAATTCCATGGCTTCGGCCATAGACTGTTTGTACAGGATTCCGGAATTAGCCCGCTTTTGCTGGCTCTGGGCCAGTTGTCCGGAAATCACGATGGGCGTTTGTTGCACCATATCGCGGAGCTGATTGAGGTATTTTTCCATGCGGGCATTACCCATCATGAAAGTGATATGGGAGTAGAGATAGTCGGGCTTCTTGACGGAAACGATGAAGGCCACGTCTTTGATCGGTACATTGGCGCCGAGGTAGATCACCTGTACGCCGCGTGACTTCATGATATAATACATATAGAGCAGTCCCAGTTCATGATACTCCCCTTCCGGCAGGAAGAGCAGTACAGATCTGGGAGAACTGATCACAGCACGGGCACTTTCAATTCCAACGATCAGTTTCTGCCGGATGATATTGGTAACGAGGTGTTCCTGGGCGGGATTGATATGATCGGTCAGCCAGAGGATTCCGATCCGTTCCAGAAAGGGGAATATCAGGGTATTGATGGTACGCTCAATGCCTTTATTGCGGATATGGTTGTCGAGTGTTTGCTCGAAAGCCAGCATATCCAGATCTACCATTTGCCCGATCAGCTGGTTCACCTGCCGTTCCTGCTGGGCCTGGTTGTCGGTCAGCGAGATCAGTTTCTGGCTGATCTCTTCCGGATTCATTTTATCGATATTGGAGATCTTGAACCCGTACTTGTTGAGCAGGGCGATATTGAGGATGGTCTTTAATTCGTTGTTGCTGTAATACCGGATATTGGTCTCGGTACGCTGGGGCTTTAGGAAAGAATAACGCTGTTCCCAGATACGGATCGTATGGGCTTTGATGCCGGAGAGGCTTTCCAGATCTTTTATGGTAAATGCGTTCATCTTGGCTTAATAAACAAACCAGTTGTGGAAAGGTTTAGAAGATTTTTTAAACAGGGAAATTGTGTTTAATTAATGGATTGATTGTGAGGGAGAAGGGTGAACAATGGAGTGATGTGGAGATGTGAAAATGTGGAGATGGGTCGATGAGCCGATGAGCCGATGAGCCGATGAGCCGATGGGCCGATGGGCCGATGGCTGGCGCCAGACCAGTTCGTGGTATTTGGTTACATAAATAATTTGATAATCACTCACTTTTACGTCATTCCCTTTCTTTAAGTCATTCCGGCGAAGGCCGGAATCTCATTAACAGAAAAAGGAACAACAAGCAAGGGATTCTGGCCTTCGCCAGAATGACGGCGCATTACCTAGCAAGGGATTCTGGCCTTCGCCAGAATGACGGCGCGTAACTGAAACCGATTCTCGATTGTCGATTGTCGATTCTCGATTTTCAATTCACGCCTCGCGTTTCACATTCAGCACTGGGTTCATCAGCTTGCCGCTGTCGAGCAGGTCATTGATAACAGGTTGTAATTGTCCGGCAGAACGAAGGGCATCGAGATGGCGGTGGTGGTGGAGATCAGTGCCCAGCAAGGTGATAAACTTGTTCTTGACAAGGTATTCGGCCTGCTGCTGTGGCTGTTTGCCATAATAGCCGGTAAGAGAGAGGAGGTTCATCTGGAATATGCAACCGGCACTGCGGAGGTCATCGTATACTTCTTTCTGGTTCATCAGGTAACCATAGCGCTCGGGGTGCGCGAGTACAGGCTGATAACCGGCCAGTTGCAGGTCAAAGATCAGTTGCTTATAATTGAAAGGAAGGCTTACAAAAGAAAATTCCACCAGCACCAGATTGTAACGCAGGGTCAGCAGGGGTTTGCCGCTTTTCAGTAATTCTGCGAAATAATCATCGAGATAATATTCGGCAGCAGCTGTGATATTGAGTGTTTTATTCTCACTCCTTGCGGCCTTATCCAGATCGAGTTTGGCGTCCAGAATGGTTTCGGGTGTATTCGGGTACATATCACTGATGATATGCGGTGTGGTGATAAAGCTGCTGTATCCCAGGTCGGTAAGACCGGCAATCAGCTCCAGTGAAATTTCCGTATCCGGCGACCCGTCATCGATACCCGGCAGCAGGTGCGAATGCATATCGGCCTGGATCCCGCTGAAATCGGGGCTAACGGGGTATTTCTTTTTGAAGATCGAAAACATGATAAATCAATGTGCCAATGTGGCGATGTGACAATATGCCAATGGGCTGGCGCCGGTTTTGTTCGCAGGTTTTTCGGACCAGTTCCAAAAGAAGTTGACTCTGTGTTACGTCATACCCTTTCTTTACGTCATTCCCTCTCTATACGTCATTCCCTTTCTTTACGTCATTCCGGCCCCCAACCCTGTTGGGGGGAATCTCATTAACCGAAAAAGGGACAACAAGCAAGGGATTCTGGCCTTCGCCAGAATGACGGCGCGTTACTTAGCAAGGGATTCTGGCCTTCGCCAGAATGACGGCGCGTTACTTAGCAAGGGATTCCCCCCAACAGGGTTGGGGGCCAGAATGACGAGCCATTAATTCGCCAGAATGACGACCCGCAACTGGAACCGATTCACGATTCTCGATTGTCGATTCACGATTCACGCCTAACGTACTCCGCATATACCGCGCTGATCCCTTCCCGCAACCCGATTGTTGCTTTCCAGCCGAAGCTGTTGATCTTTGAAACATCCATCAGTTTCCGGGGTGTACCATCGGGTCTGGAACTGTCCCATACAATGGAACCCGTAAAACCGACGATATCCTTAATGAGATGGGCCAGGTCTTTGATCGTAATATCTTCACCTACCCCGATATTCACCAGTCCGGATTCATTATAGTTTTCCATCAGGTAAACACAGGCTTCGGCGAGGTCGTCGGTATGGAGAAACTCCCGCATGGGGCTTCCGCTGCCCCAAAGGGTAACGGTATCCACGCCATTGGTCTTGGCTTCATGGAATTTCCGGATCATGGCCGGCAATACATGGGAGTTCTGCAGGTCGTAGTTATCATTGGGACCATACAGGTTCGTAGGCATGGCTGAAATGAAGTTGCAGCCATATTGCGCCCGGTAGGCATCGCACATTTTAATGCCGGCGATCTTGGCAATGGCATAGGGTTCATTCGTGGGCTCCAGCAAACCGGTGAGCAGGTAGTCTTCTTTCAGGGGTTGGGGCGCCATTTTGGGATAGATACAGGAAGACCCCAGAAAAAGCAATTTTTTTACCCCGTTGCGGTAAGCGGTATCGATGATATTCGACTGGATCATCAGGTTATCGTACAGGAATTCGGCACGGTAGGTATTATTGGCTACAATACCTCCAACTTTAGCTGCTGCCAGGAACACATAATCCGGTTTTTCTGCGGCAAAAAAATCCTGAACGGCCTGCTGGCTGCGCAGGTCCAGTTCCTTCGACGTACGCAATACGAAATTGGTAAATCCTTTCTGCTGCAGGTTACGGTGAATTGATGAACCCACCATGCCGCGGTGGCCGGCGATGTATATTTTGCTTTGGAGATCCATGTTGCTGATTTATTTGCCGAGAATCGAGAATCGACAATCGACAATCGACAATCTAGAAAGTGTTGACGAATAATAATTCTGTTCTTTTATGTCATTCACCTTTTTTACGTCATTCCCCCCTTATACGTCATTCCCCCCTTATACGTCATTCCCCCCTTATACGTCATTCCGGCGAAGGCCGGAATCTCATAAACCGAAAAAGGAACAACAAGCAAGGGATTCTGGCCTTCGCCAGAATGACGGCGCGTTACTTAGCAAGGGATTCTGGCCTTCGCCAGAATGACGGCCCGTTACTTAGCAAGGGATTCTGGCCTTCGCCAGAATGACGGCCCGTTACTTAGCAAGTGATTCTGGCCTTCGCCAGAATGACGGCCCGTTACTTAGCAAGGGATTCCGGCTTTCGCCGGAATGACGACCCGGAAACGGGCATCGATTCACGATTGTCGATTGTCGATTCTCGATTCTCGCCTTATTACTCAAACTGATTCTTGATCACATATCCTGCATCTTTCAGCAGTTTCTCGCGCTTGAAGAGTTCCACATCAGAGGCCACCATGTCTTTCACCAGCATCGGCAGGTCATATTTGGGTTTCCAGCCCAGCTGTGTCTGTGCCTTGGTGGGGTCACCGATCAGGAGGTCTACTTCCGTAGGGCGGTAATAGCGGGGGTCAACCGCCACCACTTCCTTACCCACCGGAAGCTGGTATTCCTTGTTATGGCAATGTGTAACCACGGCCACTTCCTTTTCTGCTTTTCCTTTGAATTCCAGTTCCACGCCCACTTCGGCAAAAGCCATCCGGACAAACTCGCGTACCGGTGTGGTGATACCGGTGGCGATCACATAGTCTTCCGCAATAGGTTGCTGCATGATCAGCCACATGGCTTCCACATAATCCTTTGCATGACCCCAGTCGCGCTGTGCATCCAGGTTTCCGAGAAAGATCTTATCCTGCATACCCAGGGCGATCTTGGCAACACCGCGTGTGATCTTACGGGTTACAAATGTTTCCCCACGCAGGGGTGATTCGTGGTTAAAAAGGATGCCGTTCGCTGCGAACATGCCATAGGCTTCGCGGTAGTTCACGGTGATCCAGTATCCATATAATTTAGCCACTGCATAGGGGCTGCGGGGATAGAACGGAGTGGTTTCAGATTGCGGAACGGCCTGCACCAGTCCATAAAGTTCCGAAGTGGAGGCCTGGTACACTTTGGTTTTAGCGGTTAGTCCGAGTAAACGCACCGCTTCCAGGATACGGAGGGTACCGATACCATCCGCGTTTGCGGTATATTCCGGCGTTTCGAAACTCACGTGCACATGGCTCATGGCCGCGAGGTTATAGATCTCATCGGGTTGCACTTCCTGGATAATACGGATCAGGTTGGTGCTGTCGGTGAGGTCTCCGTAATGGAGTTTGAACTTCAGGTCCTTGTCGTGCGGATCCTGGTATATATTATCGATCCGGTCGGTATTGAACAGGGAGCTGCGGCGTTTGATGCCATGGACGATATAGCCTTTTTTCAGGAGGAAATCGCTGAGATAGGCACCGTCCTGTCCGGTTACACCGGTGATTAATGCAACTTTTGCCATAGTGGAGTTATACGTCGAACGTATTGTTTTTTTACGTCCAGGGTTATTTGATAAGGTTTAAGAGGCGCAAGATAAAACGGGATACTTAAATGTAATAGTACTTAAACCTTTATGTTTTGTGTATTACCTGAAGATAAACTGTCCGATTTTACGTAAAGGCTTAACAATCAAGGTCCAGGGCCTGGGTTTCAAGCCGTTCACCTCCCAGGCGCGGGCGTCTTCCCGGTTGGCGCGCAAGCGTTGTTTCAGGCTGGCATTGCTGGCACCACCGGTGCGCATGAGCACCAGTATTTCGGGAATATAGGCGGCTTTGGCTTTTTCGCGTAACAGGAAGCGCAGCATGATCTCATAATCAGCTGCGGTCTTCAGGTCGAGGCGGAAGTTGCCAAAATTTTCATAGAGGCGGCGGCGCACAAAAAAAGCGGGATGCGGGGGCATCCATCCCTGGTAAAAGCTATTGGTTGTAAACGTTCCGGATCGCCAGGTACGGACCACTTTGGTGATCCGGTGCTGGTCCACATATTGCAGGTCGCCATATACGGCATCCACGCCGGGATCTTCAAAGGCCTTCATCACTTTACTGATCACACCATTATGTGTATAGAGGTCGTCGGAATTCAATATGCCGATCACTTCACCACCAGCCCGGGCGATCCCTTTATTCATGGCATCATAGATGCCTTTATCTTTTTCTGTCACCACGCTGCTCACATGCGGGAACTGTTTTACGATGTCGAGCGTGTTATCGCGCGAAAGCCCATCTACGATCAGGTGTTCAATATCCGGATAGTCCTGGCTGGCGATACTGCTGAGGGTATCGCCAACAGTAGCGGCGCTGTTATAAGTGGCGGTGATGATGGAGATGCGCATGAGGGTTCTTACCTGAAAATAAAACCGAGAATGGCGATGCCTAAAGCTGCCAGGGCTAAGAGCAACGCGAGTATGCCGGCAGTTTGTGGAGCTGCAGGTGCAGCAACTGCTTTTTCCAGTGCAGGCTGGTCGGCTATGGCCACAGCAACAGCCGTTGTGTCGGTATGGGCGATCGACAGGGAGAAGCCCGGATAAACCGGCTTGCCCGATGCATCGTGTGTTATTAGAATAGTATTAAAAGGGCGATTGCTGAATTGTGCCGAGGCCTTCACCAGCGCTTCTTTTGCGGCAAAAAGTCCGGCGAAAGATGCATAAGGATCCGGCTTCAGGATACACCAGGCAATTTCAGATGCTGCGAAGTTCTGTTGATAAAAAGCATGTTCCCTGAAATCATCGGTCCGGGGTAATGCATTTATTGCTTCAATGTCGATACCGGCAGCACCTTGTACTGTTGCTGCAGCTGGTGGTTCATATACTGCTGCAGGTGTTGGTGCTGTACCCTTGTTCCCATTGAGCCGCTCCAACAGTTGACCGAAAGTCCGTATTTCCATGTAATCGGACACCGGATAACCGGCTTCCGCCAGTTGCCCGTACATGCGGTGCAGCATGATAGAGCTCTTCACGGCAGAACGGTCTACTGCTGTTGCAGGATCCAGAGTTGCAGCATCTTTGCCCAGAAAGGGTGCTATTATTGAAGCGATATCTTTACTATCCATATACTGTTTTCAGAATCCCTTGATACAGGACTGGCAGAGGTAACCTTCTGTACCATCGGTCAGTACAGCTTTTACAAATCCGGTACCGGAAAGGTCTTCACTTAATTTTTTATAGCAACGGGAACAGCTGATCTCCTGTACCGGCTGCCTTGCAGCTGAACGGTAGGATTCCAGGCGTTCCTTTAATTCATTCAGGAAACGCGCCACATATTTACCTTCGGTTACATGGTGGTCGAAAGTGAGGCTGAGGGTACAGCGCTGCAGCTTTTCATCAATGGCAGAAACACCAAGAATGGCACTGTTCTGCATATTCACCAGAGGCCGGAAAAAAGCCACGCCTTCACCGGAAAGGTCGGTGATCGTAAACGTGATGTCAATGAGCTGATCCAGCTGCAGGGTATCATCGAGGTAACGGCCCGAGAGGTCCATGATCTGAGCTTCGATGTCCCGCAGTGACTGCGTATTGGTCTGTGCGATCTTCAGCACTTTCAGTCCCTTTTCAATATCGATCGCAAAACCTACATTCACATCATTATAAACCGCAATACCGTCCCCCGTGTAATAGGCATTCAGCAGCGGGTATTTTTTAAGGAGCCGCCCGGTTTCATATACGATCAGGGGCAGCAGGCTGTTCTTGAGATATTGGAGCGATTGATTCAAGAGTACAAAAATACCGTCGGTTTCCACGATTGCATTGATGGTACTGGTGAGCCCGCTTTCCTGTACGCTCGACAGGAACTCGATCTCCCGTTTCTTATTGGAGCTCAGCCGTTCCACGATCACTTTACTATGGTCTATGGGAATAGATTTCGCAGCAGGCTTTGCCATTTTCTGCGGGCCTGAACCTGCAGGTGCCGGTTTGTTGATGCCTAGCTTTGCTTCTACATCAGCTACACCCACAAAATCTGCACCGGCAAATTGCTCCGTCCCCAAACCATGCTGCTGCATGAGGGCTGCTGCGGCACCGGAAAAGAGGGTGTCGCCGGACCAGGAAGCTGGAAGGGCAGAGAAGTTTCGGGATGGAGTTGGAGTGTGGGTAGAAAGAGGCGAGAGGCCAGAGGCTACAGGCTGGAGGCTGGAGGCTGGAGTTGAAATTACAGCAGGTATAGCATCAACACTGTCATGAATACAGGCTACAACTGTATTCACTTCATAATCGTTACCGGCAATAGCACGGTATTCAATATATCCATCTGCCTCGGCAATCACCTCATAGGTGGTTTTCGAGGTTTCGAAAACCATGAGCTGTTCGCCGGTTTTAACGGCTTGTGCCTGCTGGAGGGTAAGCTCCACCACGGTAAGGCTGCTGTCGTTCACCGCAAGCAGCGGTACTTTTATTTCCTGTAAAATGGCCATTAATTAAATGCGTTGGCGATTTCCTGAATAATACGTTGCTTTTCGGGCAGCACCAGCAGTTCCAGCGATTTCACCGAAGGAATCGGGACTGGCAAGGCTGCTATA
>JBGAQC010000020.1:0-66444 GCA_044220945.1 Chitinophagaceae bacterium
GATGACAGGGCGGCATTCTAACCAACTGAACTACCGATCCAATATTTTATAAGAACTATTCTCTTTCACTAACTGCGGACCGGTGAGACTCGAACCCGTCCCCAACTCCGTTGGGGATGACAGGGCCGCATTCTAACCAACTGAACTACCGATCCAATATTTTATAAGAACTATCTTCCTTTAATAACTGCGAACCGGCGAGACTCGAACCCGTCCCCAACCTCGTTGGGGATGACAGGGCGGCATTCTAACCAACTGAACTACCGATCCTTACCGCAAACTCCCTTTCGGTTGTTTTTGGGACGGCAAAGATAGGGGAATTCAAATTTCAAACAAGAATTTTTAGGCAAAAAAATATGCCTGCCTAAAACAGGCTTCCCTTATTTTTACACCCACATTTTACGCGACTATGCCTAAAGACCAAAACCGGCAGTTCCTGGAGTTTGAAAAGCCCATCAAAGAGCTTTTTGAGGATATTGAAAAACAGAAACAACTCGCCGAAAAGAACCCTAAAATTGATTACAGCACTACCATACAGCAGCTGGAAGCTTCCGTGTTGGAAAAACGCCGGGAAATCACCAAAAACCTGACGCCCTGGCAAAAAGTACAGCTCAGCCGCCACCCCGACCGCCCCTATACCATGAAGTACATCGAGAAGATCTTCACCGACTTCGTGGAGCTCTTCGGCGACCGGAACGTGCGCGACGACAAAGCCATGGTCGGCGGTATGGCCTCCCTGAATGGCGAAACTGTTATGGTGATCGGCCACCAGAAAGGTATCAATACCAAAATGCGCCAGTACCGCAATTTCGGCATGGCCAACCCTGAAGGTTACCGCAAAGCCCTCCGTCTGATGAAGATGGCGGAGAAATTCAACAAGCCCGTTATTACCTTTATCGATACCCCTGGCGCCTACCCCGGTATGGAAGCCGAAGAACGCGGTCAAGGTGAAGCCATCGCCCGGAATATCTATGAAATGATGCGCCTCAAAGTGCCTGTGATCTGCGTGATCATCGGTGAAGGAGCATCAGGCGGCGCGCTCGGTATCGGAGTAGGTGACCGCGTTTTTATGCTCGAAAATGCATGGTATACCGTGATCTCCCCCGAAAACTGTTCTTCAATCCTTTGGCGCTCCTGGGAGCAGAAAGAAAAGGCGGCGGAACAACTCAAACTCACGGCCAAGGACATGCACAGCTTCGGCCTCATTGATGCCATCATTCCGGAACCCGCCGGCGGGGCTCACTGGGATTACAACGAAGCGGCCGAACTGCTGAAACCCTATCTCATCAATACCATCGCCGAACTGAAACAGGTACCCGTTCAGCAACGAGTGGAAGACCGCATCGTGAAGTTCAGCAAAATGGGATTCTGGGAAGAAGCCTGATCCCCGACACTAAACCGTACATCGTAAATCGTATAACCTGTTTTCAATGGCCCTTTTAAAATTACTGCGCGGTACAGGCGTAGCCCTGGTTACGCCCTTTAAAGCTAATGGTGATGTGGATCTCGAATCACTGGGAAAAGTGATTGAACATGTGATCGCCGGAGGTGTGGAGTATGTGGTCACCCTGGGCACCACCGGTGAAACCCCCACCCTGAGCAAGGAAGAAAAAATTGCGATCATCCAGTTTACTTACGAAAAAGTAGCCGGCAAAGTACCCGTTGTGGTAGGTGTTGGCGGTAACGATACCCATGCCCTGATCAAGGACCTGGAATCCTTTCCCCTCAACAAAGCCGTGGCAGTACTCAGTGCCAGTCCCTATTATAATAAACCCAGCCAGGAAGGCATCTACCAGCATTACAAAATGCTGGCCGCTGCCTCCCCCAAACCCATACTGCTGTATAATGTACCCGGACGTACCGGCCGCAATATGAGCGCAGCCACGACCCTGCGCCTGGCCGAAGTACCCAATATTGCCGGCATCAAGGAAGCCAGTGGCGACATGGGCCAATGCATGCAGATCCTGCGCGACCGCCCGGAAGGTTTTCTCGTAGTGAGCGGCGACGACGCCCTGGCCCTCCCCCAACTGGCCTGTGGCATGGAAGGCGTGATCAGCGTAGCCGGTAATGCCTACCCCAAAGCGTTCTCCGATATGGTGCGCACCGCCCTCAAAGGCGACTTTGCTTCCGCACGCAAACTCAACGACCCCCTGATCGAAAGCTATGACCTCATGTTCGCTGAAAATAACCCCGCCGGTGTTAAGGCCTTTATGGCCGAAATGGGCTTGCTGGGCAATCATTTACGCATGCCTATGGTGCCGCTGAGCGAAGGGCTGCACGAAAAAGTCCGGAAGTATATGAAGAAGTAGCCGGTGGCCGGTAGCCAGTAGCAGGTAGTCAGTAGCAGAAAGTCAAGATAGTGGAGGAACGTTAAAAATCTGTTTCCAGGATCTGCTTATTTTTTTCTAATGCATTGAAATACATGCACTTGCTTTTCCATTTGCCAGTTTTAACACTACTTACTTCTGGCTACCGGCTACCAGCTACTGACTTTTCCCCTACCTTTGCCCCCCCTCCCTGAAAACCACTGGTGACACATAGCCACCCGTGTTAATCCTTACCCGTCAGAAAACTGACCAAAATACTGATGTGCACTTGTTCGTTATTTAAACAAGCTTACCCATGCAGTACCCAATCACCAAAAGGCTCCGGATGCTGGCAGCAGGAATGGTACTCCTTACTGCCCTCAGCACCCTGTATTCATTTTCCGAAGGCAAACGCCTGAATTATTACAGCCAACAGGCTATTAATGCCGCATGGGCTGCCCATAGTGCTGCAGCACTGATCAGCCCGGTTCCCACCGGAACGATCTCCTTCTTCGACGAAAAAAAATCATTGTTCGATTCATTGGAGCTTGACCAGTTCGGCTTATCCCGACATGTATATGAATTGGCGCTGAAAGGCATGACCAAGCTGCGTCTGCTCGATAAAGTACAGCACAATATCCTCACCATTGTAGATTTCAGTAAACCCAGTACCACCAAACGGCTTTTTGTGATCGATCTCGATCTGGGTCAATTACTCTTCAATACCTGGGTGGCACATGGCCGCAATTCCGGTCAGATCTATGCGCAGAATTTTTCCAACAAGCCCCGCTCCAAAAAAAGCAGTCTCGGTTTCTATGTAACCGGAAGTCCCTATATCGGCAGTAATGGATATTCGCTCAAATTGCTGGGAGTGGAACCCGGCGTCAATAGTCTCGCTGCCGCAAGGGGTATTGTGATCCACGGCGCCAACTATGTAAGTGAAAACCAGATCAGCAGCCAGGGTTACCTGGGTCGCAGTCAGGGCTGTCCGGCTGTTGCTCCGGAAATCAACGATTCACTCATAGAAACGATCAAGGAAGGCAGCTGTTTATTCATCTACCACCCCACCGCGTCTTATATCCACCGTTCTTCCCTGCTCCGCTGAATTATTAACATAATCCAGCGGCTTGGTAATAACTCTGTATTACAGGAAGTTATGCAGGACCTATCTTTGTCCATCAATTATTACCTATGCTTAAGGTGGGCGTTTTCGGTGTCGGGCACCTCGGAAAATTTCATTTGAACAACTGGAAGGAAATGAACCAGGTGACCCTGGTGGGTTTCTATGACCCGCATGAACCCACTGCACAGGAGGTGATCGCCAAATACGGACTGACCCGCTTCTCCGATGCAGAAGCCCTGATGGATTCCGTAGATGCAGTTGATATTGTTACACCCACCCCTTATCATTTCGATCTCTGCAAAATGGCTATCCGCAAAGGCAAACATGTTTTTGTGGAAAAGCCGCTGGCCAATAGCATGGACGAAGCCCGCGAGATCGTGAAACTGGTAAAGGAAAGTAATATGAAGTTGCAGGTCGGCCATGTGGAACGGTTCAATCCCGCCTACCTCGCCCTCGAAAACCAGCAACTGAAGCCCATGTTCATTGAAGTGCACCGCCTGGCGCAGTTCAATCCCCGGGGCACGGAAGTCAGCGTGATCCTCGACCTGATGATCCACGACATTGATATCATCCTGAATATTGTGAAGAGTGAAGTGAAGGCGATTTCCGCGAGCGGTGTGGCCGTAATGACCGAAACACCCGACATTGCCAACGTCCGGATCGAATTCAATAATGGTTGTGTGGCCAATCTAACTTCCAGCCGGATCTCTATGAAGAAGATGCGCAAAATGCGCCTCTTCCAGAAAGATGCCTATATCGGTATCGACTTCCTGAACAAGAAGACCGAGATCATCAAGCTCAAGGGTGATGGTGACGAAGAAGCATTTACATTCGACCTTGATACCCCTTCCGGAAAACGCACGATCGCTGTGGCCAATCCCCTGATCCCGGAAGTCAATGCCATTAAAATGGAACTGGAAAAATTCAGGGACGCCATCCTGCAGAACACCCCTGTGAAGGTCTCTGAAGTGGATGGATTCCGCGCCATGGATGTAGCCCACCAGATCCTGCAGAAAATCAAAAACAACAGCCTCTCCTGAGCCTATGCCCGGAACCAGAAGGATACATCAGAACTGGTATGTGGTGGGCGACTACCTCGCTGCCATCCTGGCCTGGATCGTATTGTATTTTACCCGGCGCTACCTGCTTGAAGAAGCCATTACCGTTGAACGGAAAATTTACCTGAACGACCGCTTCTGGTGGGGCATCAGCCTGATCCCCATTGGATGGCTGATCCTGTATACGCTGACAGGTACTTACCGTAACCTTTATGCGAAATCCAGGTTAAGTGAGCTGAGTAAAACCCTGGTACTTGCACTGATCGGCTGCACACTGGTATTCTTCCTGATCGTCATCAACGACCCACAACACCAGTATACTTATTACTATAAGGCATTCTTCGCTTACCTCGGTGCACAGATCCTGTTCAGCTGGTTCTTCCGTTGGATCACCCTGCGAAGGGTAAAAAAACAGATCGACAGCGGTGCTGTAAAATTCAACACCCTGCTGGCCGGCGGGAATGGACAGGCTGTGCGGATCTATCAGGAAACCCGCACCGGTTTACAGGTCTCAGGATTTCACTATATCGGATACCTGTCCAGGCCCGAACAGTCTGCCGCTATACCAATACCCCGCCTCGGCAGTTTTGATGATCTGGAACAGTGCATCGAAACAGCTGGAGTAAAACTGGTGGTTCTTGCACTCGATAAAACTGAAAAGAAAGAACTGGAATCCCTGATCAACCGGCTGAGTGACCTGGATGTGGAAGTCAAGATCGTACCCGATGCACTGGATATCCTTTCCGGATCTGTTAAAACCAGCAGTATCCTTGGTGCTGTGCTGACCGATATCAAGACAGGCCTGATGCCCGAATGGCAGCAGAATATCAAGCAGGTAATTGATATTGTGGTGGCCTTACTTGGACTCATCATCCTGTCTCCCCTCCTGTTCTATACGGCCCTGCGCGTACGCTTCTCTTCAACCGGACCTATCATCTATTCACAGGAACGGATCGGATATAAAGGGCGGAAATTCCTCATCTTTAAGTTCCGTTCGATGATCGAAAATGCAGAGCCCGATGGTCCGCGGCTGTCCTCCGAAAACGACCCGCGCATAACCCGCTGGGGAAAGACCATGCGCAAATGGCGGCTGGATGAGCTCCCGCAGCTCTGGAATATCCTGAAAGGGGAAATGAGCCTGGTAGGCCCCCGCCCCGAACGGGAATTTTACATCCGGCAGATCGAATCCCTCTCTCCCTATTACCGCTACCTGCTGAAAGTAAAACCCGGCATTACTTCCTGGGGCATGGTACAGTATGGCTATGCAGAGAATGCCGGGCAGATGATCGAGCGCATGAAATACGACCTGATCTACATTGAAAACATTTCCCTCGCACTCGACCTGAAGATCATGATCTACACACTCCGTATCATATTTACAGGAAAAGGCAAATAGGTCCACACTATTTGTTAATTTTTTTACCCCGCTGGTATCCTGCCGCATTCTTCCTTATTTTTCCGGATATTCTTTTGTATGAGATACCTGCTGCTGCTTATCGCCCTTTCCATAAGTACCGGATCCCGAAGCCAGTCCCCTTACTGGCAGCAGCAACTGGATTACAAGATCCGGGTGCAGCTGTTTGAAAACCGCACCCTGAATGCCCAGCTCGACCTCAGCTATACCAATAACTCTCCCGATACCCTGCACCTGATCTGGTTCCACCTCTGGCCCAACGCCTATAAAAACGAACAAACCGCACTCTTCCGGCAAATGAATGCCGATAAAGACCTGAAAAAGAAGATCAGGAAAGCTGCCCGCGGGTGGATCGACAGTCTGCATTTTACAGTCAACGGACAGGATGCCACTTTTGAATACGATAAAGCGAATCCGGATATCGGCAAACTACTGTTGCCCGCTCCCCTGCCGCCCGGACAAAGCTGCCGGATCCAGACACCTTTTTTTGTGCAGTTACCGCCATATATTTCCCGCTCCGGATATAACGGTAATCAATACATGATCTGCCAATGGTACCCCAAACCTGCAGTTTACGACCGCAAGGGCTGGCATACCTTTCCCTATCTGGACCAGGGTGAATTCTACAGTGAATTTGCGGATTATGAAGTCAGTATAGCAGTACCCTATAACATGGTAGTGGCGGCCACCGGACTCCTTCAGAATGGATATGAGAAAGCCGAATACCAGCGTGCCGGGAAAAAGAATCTGGAGGGTTCCCTCGCAGAAAAAAAGGAACGCTACGGGTCACCCTGGAAAGAGCGGGTAAAAACCCTGGTCTACAAAGCACAACAGGTCCATGATTTTGCCTTTTTTGCCAGTCCCGATTTCATTATCCGCTACGATACCCTGGCCCTGCCTTCCGGCCGCATCGTGGAGGTGTACAGCTATGCCCAACCCGATGGCAATGAAGAATGGCGGAACAGCACCCGCTTCATCAAAGATGCCGTACTGCATTACAGCAGCTGGATCGGTGAATACCCTTATCCTGTAGTACAGGCCGTGGAAGGCCCTTCCAACGAATCAAGCGGGGGCATGGAATACCCCATGATCACCCTGATCACCAGTCCGGGCGCCGATGCCACTTATCTGGATGCCGTCATTACCCATGAAGTAGGCCATAACTGGTTTTACGGCATTCTGGGTACCAATGAGCGCGACCAGCCCTGGATGGATGAAGGCCTGAATACCTTTTACCAGTTCCGCTATGAGGCTGAAAAATACCGGGCCAACAGCGTTTTCGGCAGATCCCTGCCCGAAGGGCTCCGGAAACTGGATGAAGGCCCTTTCCTCGAAATCATCTACAAAGGGCTCAATAACCTGCCGGCAAAGCAACCTGTCAATACTTCTTCTGCTGCCTTTCCCAATAAAGAGGAGTACAGTACCGTTGTATATCTCAAGACCGCTATCTGGTTCTTTATTCTGGAAAACGCGATCGGCAGGGCCGAACTGGACAAGGGGATGCAGGCTTATTTCCGGGAATGGAAATTCAGGCACCCCGCTCCGGAAGACCTGAAAGCTGTTCTGGAAAAAAGCAGTGGCATGCAGCTCAATGCTGTTTTCGACCTGCTCAACCAGTCCGGTAACTTCCGGTAAGCGCTTTCTCTTTACTTTTGAAAAAACGACGGGTTGAAAAAAGCGATCGTACTCTCCTTATTCGGGATCCTCCTGACAGGCTTCAGCATGGGCCAGCCAGCCTATTGGCAGCAGGCCCTCCAATACCGCATTGATGTCAGCCTGAACGACAAAGACCATACCCTGGACGGCTTTCTGAAGCTGGCCTATACCAATCATTCACCAGACACCCTCCGCTTCATCTGGTTCCATCTCTGGCCCAATGCCTACAAGAACGATAAAACAGCATTCAGTGAACAATTGCTGGAAAATGGCCGCACCGACTTCTATTTCTCCCGTAAGGAACAGCGGGGCTATATCAACCGCCTCGATTTCCGGGTGGAGAACAGTCCCTGCAAAACTGAAGATCATCCGCAATTCATTGATGTGGTGAAAGTGGTGTTGCCTCAACCGTTGGCACCTGGCGCTTCCACTACGATTACTACACCTTTTCATGTTCAATTGCCGGAAGTGTTTTCCCGGGGCGGACATAAAGACCAGTTTTACCTGATCACCCAATGGTATCCCAAACCGGCCGTATACGACAAATCCGGATGGCATCCCATGCCCTATTTGGATCAGGGTGAATTTTACAGTGAATTCGGCAATTTCGACGTCCGGATCACAGTGCCTGCCAATTATGTGGTAGCGGCACCGGGTATCCTGCAAAACCCGGAAGAAAAAGAATGGCTGGCCAAACGAAGCAGTTTCAGCCTTCCTGTCCCACCCCCGGCACCAAAAAAGAAATGGGGCGAACCGGTTAAAAAAATCCCTGAAACGCGGATCGCTTCAGCCACTGCAACCAAGACGTTGCAATACCTCAGCAATAACGTGCATGATTTTGCCTGGTTTGCCGACAAAAATTTTGTGGTGAACAAAGACACTGCAGTGTTGCCCTCCGGCAAAGTGGTTGAACTCTATAGCTTCTATTCGCCAAAAAACAAAGCGATTTGGGCCAATAGTACGGCTCTCATGAAAAGGGCCCTCCATTTCCGTTCAGAACTGATCGGCGAATACCCTTACCCCACGCTCTCTGCCGTGGAAGGCCCCATGGGTTTCGATGGCGGCATGGAATATCCGGGAATCACCTCTATTTCTCCCATGCGCAATGAATCGGCACTGGACCAGGTGCTGGAACATGAAATTGGCCATAACTGGTTCTACGGTATCCTCGCCAGCAATGAACGGCAATCGCCCTGGATGGATGAAGGGATCAATTCCTATTATGATAAGCGCTATGAAAGGCTTTATCAACGCAAACAAGCCCTGCCTGTGCTTCAGCCAAAAGACAATACAGTATCCCTGCTCCGCAAACTGAATAATACCCTCGTAGCTACCCGTCAGGCGCAAGCCATCACCACTACAGCCGATTCCTTTACCACCTGGAACTACATGCTCGTGGCATATGAAAAAACAGCTGAATGGATGGAAATGCTGGAGCAGTATTATGGTACAACTTTGCTGGACAGTTGCATGCAGCAGTATTTCCGCGAATGGCAGTTCCGCCATCCACAGCCGGAAGACCTGCTCAGCCTGCTGGAAAAAAGCGGCAAACAAAATCTCACTGAATTCAGGTATGCATTAAGGGATACGCGCTATCAGATGCCCGCTTATGCCGGACCCAAAAAAACAAAACTTTCTTTTCTGGCAGACTGGAAAGCAGATCCAAAAACCCGTGCCATAAGTGTGCTGCCCATTCCCGGCTACAACAAGTATGATGGCATCATGCTGGGAATTGGCCTGCACAATTTCAATATTCCACCCACTCCGTTCCGCTTCTTTATTGCACCCCAATTCGGGTTCCGCAGCAAAGCGCTGAATGGGATCGGCAGACTCCAATACAGCCTCTTCCCGGAGGGCCGATTCCGGAAAATCGATGTCTTCCTCAATGCCGACCGCTATTCCCTGCGCACCGGGATCGATTCCAATCAGGTCAGGCTGTTCGGAAATTTCGCAAAATTTGTCCCTGGAATCCGGATGACCTTCCGAGAACCCAACTTACGCTCCAACAGGGAACGCTTTATTGAATGGAAAACCTACCTGATCCGCGAGACCGGCTTCAACTATGTAATGAAAAGCACGGATTCCGTTTACTACCCCGCAACAGGAAAGGCACAACAACGCTATATCAACCAGCTGACCTATGGGCTGACCAGCTACAGGATATTGTATCCCTATAGCCTGCGGCTACAATTGCAGCAAGGCCAGGAATTTTACCGCCTGAATGTTACCGGCAACTATTTCTTTAACTACCCCCGCTCCGGCGGATTGAGCCTGCGGGTATTCGCATCCAAATTCGGATACATAGGCGGGAAGACGAGTACCAAATCATTCAATACCCTCGTATACCAGCCCAAACTCACTGCCGTTCGTGGTGAAGAGGATTATACCTACAGTGACTATTTTTCGGGAAGAGCCGAACAAACAGGCGGTGCTTCGCAGCAGATCATGCTGCGGGATGGCGGACTCAAGATCCGGACCGACCTCTTCCAGGACCTGCAGGGCCGCAGCGACAACTGGATCGCTGCTGCCAATTTCAGTACCACCATCCCGGAATCGGTGCTGCCCAAGCTCATTCCACTGCGGCTTTTCCTTGATGTAGGCACTTATGCCGATGCCTGGAAACAAGGTAACAGCAACCCACGTTTTCTCTATGTAGGCGGCCTGCAGCTTTCCCTATTCAACGATATCGTGAATATATACGCCCCATTACTTTATAGTAAGAATATCAGGGATAACCTGAAAACGGTTCCTGAAGAGAATAAATTCCTGCGGAAAATTTCCTTTACAATTGATCTCAGCAAGGTTGACCTGCGACGCATCAGTGGCAACAAGTTTCCGTTCTAGCCATGCAGCACACCACGATCAAATACCTGACCCGAGCGGAACTGGATACCGGAAAATGGGACGCCTGCATCAGCCAGTCCACTAACGGATTAATTTATGCGAAAAGCAGCTACCTGGATATTATGGCCCGTCAATGGGATGCGCTGGTGATGGGCGACTATGAAGCAGTCATGCCTTTGACCTGGAACCGAAAATGGGGATTCGACTACCTGTACCAACCCCCTTTCACCGCTATGCTGGGGATATTCGGCAATCAGCTCAGTACAGAAACAGTCTCCGCTTTCATTAAACAGATTCCGGAAAAATTCAGGCTCATTGAAATTGAACTGAATCCCGGCAATACCTTACCATCACCGGCAACAGGCATCAACCAACGGGTCAACTATACGCTGGATCTCAGTTCTTCCTATGAGATGCTGCGCAAGAACTTCCGTGAAAATGTAAAACGCAATTGCCGGAAAGCTGTGGAACTGGGCTGTGTATATAAGACAGGTGTTGCCATTGACGCCATCCTGCAACTGGCCGAACAGCAACTGATCGCCCGTAAAGAAGCTGACCCCGATGGGATCAGCCGCTTCCATAAACTTTTTGAAGCACTGAAAGCAACAAATGCCTGTACCGCTTGCGGTGTTTACAATCCCAAAGGCGATCTGCTGGCATCAGCAGTTTTCATTGAAGACGAAAAGCGGTATACCTATATCCTGGCCGGCAACCATCCCGACAGCAAGACCTACGGGGCCTCCCACCTGCTGATCGACCGGTTCATTGAAAGCCACGCCGCAACAAAACGCCTCCTTGATTTTGAAGGCTCTGATCACCGTAATCTGGCTTTCTTCTACAGCAGCTTCGGTGCAACCGCCGAAACCTATCCTTCCCTGCGGATCAACCGTCTTCCCTGGTGGGTGAAATGGCTGAAAAAATAAAAGCCTGCACGGATGCAGGCTTTATCATGAACACATTATTGTCTGGTTCAGATACCCCGGAAGCTCCAGCCCTCCCGGTTTTGACGGGATACAAACTGGTTCGCATCATCGAAATTGGTGATCTTCATATTGATGCCATCCCAGAGCAGTTTCAGTCGGCCATAAAATTCGTTACCGCCGCCTGATTGGCGCTTGCGACGCAGCATATAACTGCGGATTGCGAGATTACCCATCAATACCGTTTCAGTAAGCGGACCGGAATAGTCAAAGGAGGAACTCAGGGCTTTGTGCTGGGCGCTGTTAAAGCCGGCTTTGCAGGCATCCGCCCAGGCAACCTGGTGCCCGTATTCCGGTAAAGGCTGCACAGCAGGTGTTCCTTCTGCAGGTTTGGGCATCGTAAGCTTATCCCCGTTTTTCAGGTATACCTTGGGGTTATTGCCATACATGCCGATGGTCATCAGGCCTTTGGTACCATGCAGGATGATGCCATTCTCTCCCCCGTCATCGCTGATGGCTTCATTGGCCGGGATCAGGTCGGGATGCATGGGGCGGATCCCGCCATCCATCCAGATCATCTTGAGTGGCGATTTGTTTTTCTTCGTAGCCGGGAATTTAATTTCCACATGCGAAGAAGGCGGACAACCTTCCGGAATATATTCCGGCTGCCAGTCTTTGATGAATACAGCACCTACACTGCACTCCACTTCAGTCGGGTAACCCAGTCCCAGTATCCGGAACGGAGAATCTATGGTATGACAACCGATATCGCCCAACGCACCCGTACCGAAATTCCACCAGCCCCTCCACTTGAAGGGATGATAGAGCGGATGGTAATCCACGAACTGGGCCGGTCCGATCCAGGTATCCCAGTCTTTTGCAGTCATGGTGGCCGGAAGCGCCGGCTTATCCGTGGGCACTGGAATTCCCTGGGGCCATACCGGACGGTTGGTCCAGATATTCACCGTATGGACGGTGCCGATCAGTCCCTTGTCGAACCAGTCCATCGCCACTTTCTGTGCCGGATTGGAAGACCCCTGGTTTCCCATCTGGGTTACTACTTTGTATTTGCGGGCGGCTTCCGTCAGCATCCGCGCTTCAGCAATATTATGAGTGAGCGGTTTCTGTACATAAACATGCTTGCCGAGTTGCATACAAGCCATCGCGGCATAGGCATGGAAATGATCAGGGGTGGAAATAGTCACCGCATCAATGCTGCTGCCCATTTCATCGAGCATCACCCGGAAATCATTATACTTTTTGGCATTCGGAAAGCGCTGTACCGAGCCCTTGGCCTGGTTCCAGTCTACATCGGCCAGAGCCACCACATTATTAGCGCCTTTGTTAAATGCATTGAAGATATCAGAGCCACCTTTTCCACCCGCCCCAATGGCAGCAATATTGAGTTTATCACTTGGAGCGGTAAAACCCCTGCCCAATACATGGCGGGGCACAATAAAAAATCCGGCAGCCGCTAATGAACTTTGCCGGATGAAATTCCGTCGGGAATGCTGTTTGTTTTTCGACATGGCAGTGCAGTTGATTTATTACGCCAAATTAGGAAATAATGTGGAGATATAAAGATGTGTTAATGTGGAGATGTGAAAATGTGGAAATGCAGGAATAATCCAAAAAACGGTATTCCATTTTCACATCTTCATATCTCCACATCTTCACATTTTCACATTAACTTCACATCATCAAATTAACTTCACATTCCCATCTCCCGCTCCTCCAGAATCTTCTCCGCAATCACGATATCAATCGGGCGTGTGATCTTCAGGTTGGTGGTTTCGCCATCTACCAGATGGATCTTTACCCCCAGCCGTTCCACTACAGATGCTTCGTCGGTGAAACTGGTATCATAGTCCTGCTCAAATGCAGCCTTGAGCATATCGCTGAAGAAAGTCTGTGGCGTTTGTATGATGCGCACCCGGCTACGGTCAACCTGCTCGTTGCCCAGTGCAGTAGTGATGCGGATGGAATCCACGGCAGCGATGGCCGGAATGGCGTTACCGAATTCGAGGGTCTGTTCGTAACAATGCCGGATCAGATCCGGGCTTACCATGCAGCGGACGCCGTCGTGCACAAAAACAACGGAGTGCTGATGAATATGATCCAATCCGTTTTTGACAGAATGGAATCGGGTTTCACCGCCTGTGGCGATCCATACCCGGGAAGGATCAATGGTGGTCTGGATGATGCTCAGGCCGGTTTCCACATGGGCCTCCGGCAGTACCAGGATCACTTCCAGGTCGGCGAAGGCCTGCAGGAAAGCATTGAGGGTGTACCAGAGCACCGGATGGCCGCTGAGCTCCAGGAACTGCTTCGGAACCGCAGTACCCATACGAAGGCCGGATCCTCCGGCAACAATGACAGCATACTTTTTCATGAAAATGGCTTCTCCCGCTTTAATCTACTGTATCAGTGGGCTGACAATTAGTCTTCCGGTCCTTCATCCCCCAGAAACTCCCGTTCGATCTCCTCCATCTGCACAATATCCCAGGCCTCACTTTCTGTTGGAGTAACATTCATCAGTTCAAGGATTTCCAGCCGGTCGAGCGTGGCTTCCACTCCTCCGGAAAGACAGCAGATCACAAAGCTGCATTGCCGCTCATAAAACTGCTGCTGGGCCTGCGCCAGGAACTCGCCCATAGGGGCGTCCAGCTCCTTCACGGCTTCCAGGTTGAGCACCACGTTTTTAACATCCTTTTCCAGAAAGGGGAATAAACAATTTCCCAGCTCTTCTGTCATATTAGCAGAAAGAACGGCGTCTTTGATGGATATGACATGAAATTTCTCTCTGGTATCAATTTTGACCTCCATGAAACACTTTTAGTTGTTAACAGCCGTTAATAACAAGAGCGTCCGGCAAGTCAAAAATATTCGTTATTATTGTATCAAACACAATTAATTAGAAAAAAAATGGATAACAATTTTTCAGCCCAGGTTAAGGAGATCATCTCTTTCAGCAGGGAAGAGGCGTTGCGGCTGGGAAATGATTTTATCGGAACGGAGCACTTACTGCTGGGGCTCATCCGCGAGGGGGAGAATACGGCGGTGCGTATCCTGAAAAGCTTCAATGTTGACCTTTACGAACTGCGCAAGGAAGTGGAACTGGCGGTAAAGGACAAAACCGGTAAGAACATTGCCAACATCAACAGTTTACCGCTGACCAAACAGGCGGAGAAAGTGATCCGGGTAACCGTTCTGGAAGCCAAGGCACTGAAAAGTCCAACGGTGGAAACAGAACACCTGATGCTTTCTATCCTCAAGAATAAAGAAAATGTAGCTACGCAGATCTTAAACCAGTTTGACGTGGATTACGACCTTTTCCGGAACGAATTAGGCGTCGTGAAAAGCAACGACGTCCGCAGCGAATTTACCGACGAGAATGACGATGATTTTGACGAGGAGAAGAAATATGCGCAACAGAAATCACGGACCACAGGTGCCGCCAAAAGCAAGACACCTGTACTCGATAATTTCGGCCGCGATATCACCCGTTTGGCTGAAAGCGGATCCCTCGACCCGATCGTAGGCCGTGAAGAGGAGATCGAGCGCGTATCGCAGATCCTCTCCCGCCGCAAAAAGAACAACCCGATCCTGATCGGAGAACCCGGCGTGGGTAAAACGGCCATCGTGGAAGGCCTGGCCCTCCGCATCGTGCAACGCAAAGTATCCCGTGTACTGTTCGATAAACGCGTGATTTCCCTGGACCTCGCCGCCCTCGTGGCCGGTACCAAATACCGGGGCCAGTTTGAAGAGCGCATGAAAGCGATCATGAACGAACTGGAGAAGAACCGCGACGTGATCCTGTTCATCGACGAGATCCATACCATTGTGGGTGCAGGTGGAGCCAGCGGCTCTCTCGACGCCTCCAATATTTTCAAACCCGCACTGGCCCGTGGGGAACTCCAGTGCATTGGTGCATCTACGCTGGATGAGTACCGGATGTACATCGAAAAAGACGGTGCCCTCGACCGCCGTTTCCAGAAAGTGATGGTGGATCCCCCCAGTGTGGATGAAACCATCCAGATCCTGACCAATATCCAGAGCAAGTACGAAGAATACCACAACGTTACTTATACGCCTGAAGCCATTGATGCCTGTGTGAAACTGAGCGACCGGTACATCACCGACCGCCTGCTGCCCGATAAAGCCATCGACGTGATGGATGAAGTGGGTGCCCGCGTTCACCTGAAGAATATCAATGTGCCCAAGGAGATCCTCGACCTCGAGAAGAAGATCGAAGAAGTGAAAGGGGAAAAGAACAAAGTGGTGAAGAGCCAGAAATTCGAGGAAGCGGCTTCCCTGCGCGATACAGAGAAACGCCTGCAGGAAGAACTCGAAGCTGCCAAATCGAAATGGGAAGAGGAAAGCAAGCACAAACGCTACCCGATAGACGAAGAAGCCATTGCTGAAGTGGTGAGCATGATGACCGGTATCCCCGTAAAACGGATGGTACAGGCCGAAACCGAGAAACTCCGCCGCATGTCGGAAGACATGAAGGAAATGGTGATCGGACAGGATGACGCCATCCTGAAAGTGGTGAAAGCCATCCAGCGGAACCGCGTGGGCCTGAAAGACCCCAAAAAGCCGATCGGTACCTTTATCTTCCTCGGTCCCACCGGTGTTGGTAAAACCGAGCTGGCCCGTTCCCTGGCCCGTTATATGTTCGACTCTGAAGATGCACTTATCCGCATCGACATGAGTGAATACATGGAGAAATTCACCGTAAGCCGCCTGGTGGGCGCCCCTCCCGGTTATGTAGGTTACGAAGAAGGTGGCCAGCTGACCGAGAAAGTACGCCGCAAACCTTACAGTGTGATCCTGCTCGACGAGATCGAGAAAGCGCACCCGGATATCTACAATATCCTGCTGCAGGTGCTTGACGACGGACAACTCACCGATGGACTGGGCCGCAAAGTGGACTTCAAGAACACCACGATCATCATGACCTCGAATATCGGTGTGCGTCAGCTGAAAGACTTCGGCGATGGCGTGGGTTTTGCCACCGCAGCCCGCACCCAGCATGCCGATGAAAACAACAAGGCCGTGATCGAAAAAGCCCTGAAGAAGACCTTCTCGCCCGAGTTCCTGAACAGGATCGATGACGTGATCATCTTCAACTCGCTTACGAAAGATCATATCTTCCGCATCATCGATATCCTGATGAAGGGTGTCCTGAAACGGATTTCCAACCTCGGCTTCGGTCTCGAACTGACTGAAGAAGCGAAGAACTTCATTGCCGACAATGGATATGATGTACAGTTCGGCGCCCGTCCGCTCCACCGTTCGATCCAGAAATACCTGGAAGACCCGCTGGCGGAAGAGATCCTGAACATGCATATCAAGCCCGGTGATGTGCTGCTGGCCGACCTCGACAAGGAAAACAGCAAGCTCACCTTCACCATCAAGTCAGCCCCGAAAGAAAAATCGAAAGCATAAAGAAAAACCCCCAACAGTGTTGGGGGTTTTTTCTGCGATATACGTTTCATGTATTGCGTATAACTTTTCATTATTTTCGCAGCACCATGGACCCCCGCATAATCATCACGATCGACGGCTGGAGCAGCTGCGGCAAAAGTACCCTGGCCAAACAGATGGCCCGCGAACTGGGCTATGTGTATATCGACAGCGGCGCCATGTACCGGGCGGTCACCCTCTATTTCCTGCGGAATCATATCGACTGGACCGATACCCGGGAAGTCAATGCAGCCCTGGAACAGATCCATCTTGAATTTATCTCCAACCACAAAACCGGTCAAAGCGAGATCTACCTCAATAACGAGAACGTGGAATATGTGATCCGCGACCTGGTAGTGGCCGAAAAAGTCAGTGAAGTGGCTGCTATCCGCGAAGTCCGCAGTTTTGCCGTTGCCCAGCAACAGAAAATGGGACAGAAAAAAGGGATCGTTATGGACGGCCGTGATATCGGCACCGTGGTTTTTCCCGATGCCGCTCTGAAAATATTCATGACCGCCGATAATGAAGTGCGGGTCCAGCGCCGCTTCAAGGAGCTTTACGAAAAGAACCCGAATATCACCATTGAGGAAGTCCGCACGAACCTTGAACACCGCGACCATATCGACTCCACCCGGGAAGTGAGTCCACTGCGCAAAGCCGAAGATGCCCTGATCCTCGACAATACCCACCTCACCCATAAGGAGCAATTACAGACCGCCTTGGAATGGGCTCGGGAACGGATCCAATCTGCCAGTACAAAAGGCTGATTTAAAGAGTTTTATAAATTCAATTTTAGATGCCGTAAGGGCTTGCACTTACCCGGCTGCTTTTGTATTTTGTGCGGGTTAAACCGTATTCACTGATCCTAATACCCCTTGATGAAAAAGCAACCGATCGTAATCCTGCTGGCTGCTGGCCTGCTTAACCTCCTTTCCTGTTCCAGATCTGACAACGCTTATATCACGGCTCCCGCATTGGATGTTTCCGTGTATCCGCAGGTTGCTGCGGGCGGACTTATCAGTCTGGGTAAGAAGGGTACAGTGCTCGAGAGTGGCACCACCGCTACTTTTTTTGTGCCTTACCGGGTAGTGGCCGATGAGATCCGGAATGCCGAATTGCTGTTTACGGATTCAAAGACCGGGACCCTGCTCTACCGGGTCCCCATGCAAACGGACGCTGATGTTTCATTGGTGAATATAAATGTGCCCGAGGAACTGCAGGGACATCGCTTCAGTTTTGTAACCCTGCCTGTAAATGCATCATTGAAAGGACATGAGATCACCCTGCGGGCGGCGTTGAATGGCCGTCACTTGCAGAGTGGAAGCGAATTACCCCTTGCCTTCATTGTTCCCTGATCCCGATAGTTTTTATGAACATTCAGCAGCCTGTGGCTGCTGTTTTTGTTTGTGCTGTAGTGAAAGCGGTTATAACTAACAAAGTTTTAAGAAATTTTAAGAGGCCAAACCCGTTTTAGGCACACATTTGAGTACATTTACAATACTAAAACATACCGGATGAATTGGTTCTTCCTGCAGGTCACCCCTCCTGTTACTTCAGTAGCCGACTCGCTCAAACAGGTGCTCAACAGCACCAACGCCACAACCCCTTCCATGAACCTGATGGAAATGCTGGTGAATGGCGGGCCGATCATGATCCCATTGGCCCTGCTGCTGGTCATTGCGGTATTCTTCTTTTTCGAGCGCTGGATCGCCATACGCAAAGCCAGCCAGATCGATCCCAACTTCATGAATATTATCCGCGACAATATTTTTACCGGTAATGTGAGTGCTGCCCGTTCCCTGGCCAAGAACACGCCCAATCCGGTAGCCCGGATGATCGACAAAGGCCTGCAACGGATCGGCAAACCGATCGACGCTATTGAAAAAAGCATGGAAAATGTAGGCAAGCTGGAGATCTACAAGATGGAACGGAATCTCTCTGTACTGTCTCTGGTGTATGGTATCGCCCCGATGTTCGGATTCCTGGGTACCATCATCGGTATGCTGCAGCTGTTCTACAACATCAACTCCTCCGGAGAATTCACCCCTGCACAGATCGCTGGTGGTATCTATACAAAAATGATCACCTCCGCATCCGGTCTGATCATCGGCCTGCTGGCATATGTGGGCCATAATTTCCTGAATGCCCAGATCGATAAAACCGTAAACAAGATGGAAGCAGCCAGTGCTGAATTCATTGATATCCTCCAGGAACCCACCCGCTAAAAACAGTAAAAGCAGTACAACATGAACCTCAGAAAAAGACTGAAAGGCGGAACCGAAATGCATGCAGGAGCCCTGAATGATATCCTCTTCATCCTGCTCTTCTTCTTTCTGATCGTATCCACACTGGCCAACCCCAATGTGATCAAGCTGGCCACCCCGAAAGCCAAAAGTGATACCAAGGCCAAGCAGTCTGTGATAGTGAACATCAAAGCCACCGGAGAATTCATCATCAACGGCAAAAATGTGACCCTCCAGGATATGAAAGCGTTCATACAGCCCTATATCGCCAAAGACAGCCTGCAGGCTACCATTGCCATCAATGCCGATAAAACCGTTCCCCTCGATAATGTTGTAGCGGTAATGCGCGTGGCCCGCGACCTTGGTGCCCGCACCACCTTGCTGGTCGATAATAAAGCGCAGTAATTATTCCGGATTACGGGCCCTGACCATCCGGTCCTTTCCCTGCAGGTCTTTCCGCAGTTCAATATCCCGGTATCCTTCCGCTTCCAGCAAGGCCAGTATCTCTTTTCCTGCCAATTCGTGGATCTCGAAATAAAGGGCACCCCCTTTCTGCAGCAATCTGCGCCCCATACGGGCGATTTTCCGGTAAAAGAGCAATGGATCGTTGCTGTCCACAAAAAGCGCCAGATGCGGCTCAAATTGGGCTACATTGTATGGGAGCGTATGCAGGTCTTTAAGAGGAATATAAGGTGGATTGCTGACCAACACCTGAAAAAGCCCTTTCGGAAGCCGCAGATCTACAGTAAGTGCATCTGCCTGGATAAAGGCCACCTCCATTCCGTTCAGCCGGGCATTTTCACGCGCCAGTTCCAATGCCCCTTCACTGATATCCATTCCCATTACTTCCGCACCTGGTAGTCCCTTCTTGATCCCAAGTGCAATACAGCCGCTTCCCGTCCCGATATCCAGTACCCTGATTTCTCTTTCTCCTTCTCTTTCTCTTTCTTCCCTGACTGTCCAGTCTACCAGCTCTTCCGTCTCCGGCCTCGGGATCAACACATTTTTATTCACCTGCATCCGCATGCCATAAAACCAGGCTTCACCCAACACGTACTGAAGCGGTTCCTGCCGCAGCAGGGCAGCAGTAATAGCTTCCAGTTGCTGGTACTGCGCCTGATCCGGCTTTAATTGCCCATACCGCTGCCGGTCTTTCCGGTCAATACCAGATACATGTTCAACAACCAGTAAGCTCATAGCGGCCGCTTCGGATTCACCATAGATCGGTTCCAGTAAAATACAAAGTTGCTGTAATTGCTCCTGCCAGTTCATACTGCAAACATACAACCGGAACGGGCTATCGCCCAGCAGGGAATGCGTTATCTTTGCCCGATGCAGCAGTTGGATGAACAGTATATGCAGCGTTGCCTGGATCTGGCCCGGCAAGGTGCCGGATTTGTGGCACCTAATCCCCTTGTGGGGGCAGTACTGGTGTATCAGGACCGCATCATTGGCGAAGGACTGCATGAACAATACGGTGCCGCTCATGCAGAAGTGAACTGTATCAACAGTGTTGCAGCAGCAGATCGACAGCTGATCCCCCACTCCACCCTCTATGTTTCCCTGGAACCCTGCGCCCATTTTGGTAAAACCCCACCCTGTGCCGACCGGATCATCCGGGAAGGTATTTCCCGCGTGGTGATTGCCTGCCGGGATCCCTTCCCTGCCGTTAACGGCAAAGGCATAGAGAAGCTGATTGCTGCCGGCGTGCAGGTCAGTACCGGTATACTGGAAAAGCAAGCCACAATACAGAATGCCCGCTTTTTCTGTTTTCATACTTTACAGCGTCCTTATATCATCCTGAAATGGGCAGCATCTGCCGACGGATACATTGCGGGAGCAGAAGGAAAGCCGACAGCCATTTCCAACTCCTTCACCAACCGGCTGGTACACCGCTGGCGGATGGAAGAAGCTGCCATCCTGATCGGGAAAAACACGGCACTGACCGACGATCCCCTGCTCACCAACCGTTATTGGGAAGGCCCTTCGCCCCTGCGCCTGGTGATCGACCGGCATCAGGAACTGCCGGAACACCTGCGGCTCTTCCAATCCGGAAAAACGATCTGGTTCAATGAAAACGCAGCGGCCCAAAAAGGAGACACCACCCTGGTACAACTGGAAAAAGGAAAAGACAGCATCCAACAGGTTCTCGGATATGCCCGGCAAAACGGGATTCAAAGTATACTGGTGGAAGGTGGCCGTAAAATATTACAGTCATTCATCAATGCCGGATTATGGGATGAGATCCGGTGTATCACGAATAGGGACCTGAAACTGCATCAGGGCATTGCAGCTCCTCAAATACCCCAACTGAACCCCTTTCAGACGGAACAACTCGCTTCCGATCAAATCCAGTATTTTCGCCACCCGCATTCATAAGCCCATGTTTTACCTGATCGGCAGCATACTGGCCTCTTCTTACCTCACCCTTTCCTTCAAAGCGGTGGAACGCCTGCGGCTGAATACCTTTCAGGTCATTGTATTCAATTATTTTGCCTGTGTGGCAACCGGAATCGTCTTAAGTGGCGATCAGCCTTTCGGAACGGAAAGCCGACAGGCATCCTGGTTCCCCTGGGCCCTCCTGCTGGGTTTCAGTTTTATCACCCTTTTTAACCTGATCGGCTATACCGCACAGAAACTGGGCGTATCCATAGCTGCAGTAGCCAGCAAACTCTCGCTGGTAGTACCCTTCCTGTTTTCGATTGGGTTGTACCAGGAGCCGGTAACCCTGCTGAAGATCGCCGGTATAGGTGTAGCACTGTCTGCCGTGGTCTGTACCTGCTGGCCGCAATCCGGTAAAATGACAACCAGTGCTGCAGGAAAGCAGTGGTTTTATATTCCCGTGATCCTTTTTCTGGGCAGCGGCCTCTTTGATACATTGATCAAATATGTGGAACAGGGACACCTCGATGGCAGCAACAATAACCGTTTTCTGATCAATGCATTTGCGGTGGCGGGCTGTCTGGGACTGGCCCTTTTAACGTACCAGTTCATCACCCGCAAACAGGCGTTTTCGCTGAAAGCGGTACTGATGGGTATTGCGATCGGCGTACCGAATTATTTCTCGATCTGGTTCCTGATGAAAGTGCTGAAGCAGTACAGTTCCAACAGCACGGCCATCATCCCGATCAACAATATGGGCATCGTACTGGCCAGCACGGTGGCTGCTGCCCTTATTTTTCATGAAAAACTATCAAAGATCAATATTGCGGGGATCCTGCTGGCTATTGCAGCAATCGCACTGATCGCTTTTGGATAATGAGTGTACCCGAATTCTATACCACCCTGGCGCGTAACGGCACTGCCGAGTTCAAAGACCGCGGTTCCCGTTTTATCGCATATGCATTTCCGGTATCCGACACAGCAGCCTTTAAAAAAGCCCTGGAGGAGATCAAGAAGGAACACCCCAAAGCCACCCACCATTGCTTTGCCTACCGCCTGGGACTCGACCAGCACAATTACCGCGTGAGTGATGCCGGTGAACCCTCCGGCACGGCAGGCCGCCCTATACTGGGACAGATCGACAGCAAGGGGCTGACCAATACCCTTATCGTAGTGGTGCGCTATTTTGGTGGTACCCTGCTCGGCGTACCCGGACTGATCCATGCTTATAAAACCGCAGCAGCACTGGTATTGCAATCCACTCCCGCGCAGCAACTGGCCGTGGAAGATGACTATACCATACAGTTCAACTATACACAGATGAATGATGTGATGCTGATCATCCGCCAGAGCAATATGCGGATCATCGAAAAAGAGATCGGCCTCTATTGCCGGATCACAGCAGGTATTCCCCGTAACCGCAAACAGGAAGCCCTGCAGCGCTTCAGCGACCTGCAGGGCCTGAGTATCGATGCAGTACCAAAACCGGACTAAGCTGATCTGAATCGGTCGCTCACCACCAGGTCTTTTGAACCCGGCGTATACTTGTAGAATCCTTCTCCGCTTTTCACGCCCAGTTTACCTGCCTGAACCATATTCACCAGCAGCGGACAAGGTGCATACTTCGGCTGGGCAAAGCCTTCATGCAATACGGTAAGAATGGCCAGGCAAACATCGAGTCCGATAAAATCGGCCAGTTGCAATGGACCCATGGGATGCGCCATGCCGAGTTTCATTACGGTATCGATCTCTTCCACACCGGCAATACCCTCAAAAAGGCTGTAGAATGCTTCATTGAGCATGGGCAGTAAAATCCGGTTCGCAATAAAGCCGGGATAATCGTTCACCACGCAGGGCACTTTTTTCAGTTGGCGCGACAATTCGCTCACCGTTGCCGTCACTTCCTTTTCGGTGGAATAGCCATTGATGATCTCCACCAGTTTCATGACCGGTACCGGATTCATGAAATGCATGCCGATCACTTTCCCGGGCCGGGAAGTCACTGCAGCGATCCGGGTTATGGAAATGGAGGAAGTATTGGTCGCGAGGATGCATCCGGCAGGAGCCAGCTGGTCCAGTTCCCGGAAGATCTTCAGTTTAAGGTCAATATTCTCTGTAGCGGCTTCCACCACCAGTTCTGCATCTTTCACTCCGGTGGCCAGCTCGGTATGCAACTGGATATTCTTCAGGGTGGCTTCCTTGAGATCGGCCTTGATGATCTCTTTTGCTATGAGCCGGTCGAGGTTCTTTCCAATAGTGGCAACAGCCTTTTCCAGCTGTTCTTTTGAAATATCAATGAGGTTTACGGAAAAACCGTACTGGGCAAAACTGTGGGCGATACCGTTTCCCATGGTACCGGCGCCGATCACGGCAACATTTGTAATGGACATGGTTCTAGATTTTCTGTTAACAAGCAAGCCCGGGAAATATACCCGCTGCCGGGTAGTTCCGGATGCCCGAAATTACATATTTTGTATGGCCTCCTGTATGAAAAATGTGATCAAACATAAGTTTACCAGCACCGATATCTGGCTGATACTGCTGAACCTCATCCCGGTTGTGGGTGTATGGGGATTCGGCTGGCAGGCAGTTGAGGTTTTCATTGTATACTGCCTCGAAAGCGTGATCATCGGCCTGTATAATATTTTCCGGCTTTGCCTGACAGCCACCGTAAGGAAAAAAGATACCTGGAATGATGAAAACCCTGAAGCATCTCAGGTGAGTGGCTGGTTTTTTCCGGTTTTCTTCCTGGTACATTATGGCTTTTTTATAGCCATTCAGCTGAGCATCTTCCTGTCCACTTCCGGAATCGGAAACCGCTACGGCATCAGTAATGCCTGGAGCCTGCTGACCCATTTGCCGCTCTACCTCAGCAGCAACAGTAAATTATTGTTGATTGCATTTGTAGTGAGCTATGGACTGATCGTACTGAAAGACTATGTACTGAGTGGTGCATACCGCACAGCTTCCATGGGTGCCGTGATGTTTGAGCCCTATGGACGGATCTTTGTGCAGCAGTTTACGGTGATCGCAGGCGGTATTTTTATCGCCATGAATGCAGGAAAAATATTCATCACCATTTTTGCGGCGGTGAAAATATTCATGGATGTATTTGTGAATTATAACCGCATCATCCGGTTGATGGCCAGGAGGGCAGAACAAAAACGGTCATCCCAGTAAGAGGGTGGCTTCCTGCTGCAGCTTTCGGGCATCTATAGCCGCAGTTCCGACTTCCTCACAAACCAGTCCACCGGCAATATTGGCCATACCGGCAGCCAGTTTCAGGTCTTTGGTGGCAGCATAAACCAGACTCGCCACTGCAATCACGGTATCACCGGCACCAGATACATCGGCAATATTCCGCTGATGCGTGGGCAGCACACCGGACTGACCGTCTTCCTGGTAAAAAATCCCTTTTTCAGACAGCGTGATCAGTGAGATGCGGTGCTGCAGCCGCTGATGCAGGGCTTCATGCATATTACGCATGGTTTCTTCAGAAACAACTCCCGGCAACAGGTTAAGGGCTTCCCGGATTTCTTTCAGATTGGGCTTGAACAGGTCTACCCCTTTATAGGAAAAAAAGGATTTCCGTTTGGGATCCACTGCAGTGAGCACGTTATGTGTTTTGCAGATCCGTATGGTTTCACGGATAACTGTATCGGTCAATACCCCTTTATTGTAATCTTCGAAGATGATGATGGCGGGCTGCTCCTTGCTGATATATGTTGCAATAGCTTCGAGCAGACGGGCCTCGTCGGCTGCTGAAAGATCGAGGGTGGTTTCTGCATCCAGCCGCATCATCTGCTGGTTGCGCGAAATGATCCTGGATTTGTTAGTGGTGATCCTGTCAGCTGCCTGAAGCAGGTAACGGGTATCAATGGATTTATCGGTGAATAAACCGCGCAGGATCTGTGCATCGGCATCGGCACCGGTAACAGTCAGCATAGTTGCCTGTGCCCCCAGCGAAGCCAGGTTAAGGGCCACATTGCCGGCTCCGCCAATACGGTATTCTTTCCGGTCCAGCAGTACAACAGGTACCGGCGCTTCAGGAGATATACGGTCTACATGACCCCACCAGTAAGTATCCAGCATCACATCCCCGATCACTCCCACTTTCAACCGGGAAAATCCGGAAAATAATGCGTCAAATTTGCCCTGACTGCCCATGACGGCTTTACTTTTTTTGCCTGACGGCTATGAAATAAATGGGTATGCCAAGCAGGGTGATACCCAGACCGATACCAGCATAGTCCGGTTTCTGCAGGATCAGTGCCACACAGAAACTGATGCCCATGATGATATAGATCAGCGGCAGAACAGGATAACCAAAGGCCCGATAAGGCCGTTCCGCATCCGGTTTTTTCCTGCGCAGTACAAAGATACCAATGATCGTGAGTACATAAAAGACCACCACTACAAAAGATACCATATCGAGCAGATCGCCATATCGCCCGCTCAAACAAAGGATGGAAGCCAGGATACATTGTGCCCAGAGGGCCCATTCGGGAACGGCATTCTTGTTGAGGGTACCTGCCTTACGGAAGAACAGGCCATCCTGTGCCATGGTATAGTACACCCTTGCACCGGCCAGGATCAGTCCGTTATTACAGCCAAAGGACACGGTCCTGGTTGGCAAAAGCAATTTCATGGAGCGGCAATACCCCCATATACATGAGGTTGGCCGATACATAGATCACGGTTACGATCAGGGTGCCCAGAAACAGGCTGAGGCCGATATTTTTCTGCGGGTTCTTGATCTCTCCTGCAATGAAAGTGACATTGTTCCAGGAATCACTGCTGAATATGGACCCGACCATGGCCGCGGCAAATGCACCCAGCAATGCCGTGCCGGAAATCGGCACCCAGCTCTGCGTGTCGGCATTCCAGTGTTGGGAAGTCCAGGCATTGGTCCAGTTGGCCTGCCAGATCTCTGATTTGAATGCCAGCAGGAAACCAAAACCGATCAATCCGAACAGGGATAGCAGTTTGGTGACGGTAAAAGTAGTCTGTATGAGCTTACCCCCCTGGATCCCGCGGGTATTGATATAGGTCAGGAAAACGATCAGGATGATGGACACCAGCTGGGCATAGTAGATCTTGAGTGACCCGAGCTGTACCAGGATATTCTCGTCCTTGAGTTCCAGTGCCGGCACAAAATACCCGGCAAATTTGGAGAAAGCCACTCCTACGGCAGCAATGGTGGCTGTCTGGATCACGGCAAAAAAGCTCCAGCCATAGAGAAATCCCGCAAGCGGGTTATACGCCTCTTTTAGATACACATACTGTCCCCCGGCTTTGGGATACATCGCACTCAGCTCCCCATAGCTCAATGCCGCTGTAAGCGTCATAAAGCCCGTTACAAGCCATACCAGGATGAGCCAGCCGCCACTGCCCACATTACGGGTGATATCGGCGCTTACAATAAAAATACCGGAACCAATCATGGAACCCGCCACGATCATGGTGGCATCCAGCAAACCCAGGCTGGGTTTGAATGAAGGAGTCTGTTCAGCCATAGCAGTTTAATTGGTGGGGAAGATAAGTAAAATCCTCCACAGCCACAGCCCGGCAAAAAGGAAATCAGTCCTTCTTTTTGTATTGGGCATTGAGCCCTTCGATCATGTCTTTGGTAATGTCGTAGAGACTGTCTTTGTAGTACATGAGCATACCGGGCTGGAAGGAGAATACATAGGCAAAGCCCCGCTCTTTATTATATACTTTGAGGTAATCTTCCACCTGCTTATTCAGCGAACCCATCAGGTCCATCTGCATCTTCTTCAACTCCTGGTCGAGCTCCACTTCTTTCTGGCGGTAATCATTTTCCAGCTTGGCCAGTTCCCGCTGTGCAGCTTCGCCCTCGGCCTGGGTCATCGACTGGTTCCGGGCTTTATCCTGGAGTTCGGCCAGCCGCTTCTGGTAGCGGATATTCAGTTCAGTCAGTTGTGCTTTGCTGGAGTTTTCCTTGGCCTTGATCTTGTTCTCGGCATCCTGGAATTCATTGAAATGCTCCTGAAGGGAATCAATATCAAAATAGGCGATCCGGAAATCAGTAGTATCTCTATGACTGTTGCTGACAGCAATCTGTTTTTTCAGTGCTTCTGTATGCGTGAAATGCAACACGAAAAGCACACCTACTGCCACTAAGGAAACCCAGGAAATAATCGTAGAGATCTTATTCATCAGAACCGTTTTGCGCAAGATAAAATGTATAGCTGAAAGGAATTGTTAAAAAATTTAACAGTTCCGTTAAATGCATTGCAAATAAAAGAAAAAGCAGGAAACGGTGGTTTCCTGCTTTTGTATGCGATGCGTTTTCTTATTCTTCTTCGTCGAAGTTCATGGCTTCGCGGGTGGTCTGGAGGAGTTCGTACTCTTCCTTGCTGCCCACGATCATGTTTTCGAAATCGCGGAGACCGGTACCGGCAGGGATCGGATGACCTGTGATCACGTTCTCTTTCAGACCGAGCATATCGTCTGACTTTCCCTGGATAGCGGCACTGCTGAGCACCTTCGTGGTTTCCTGGAAGGATGCTGCAGAGATCCAGCTCTGTGTACCCAGTGAAGCCTTGGTGATACCGAGCAGTACAGGATGCGATGTGGCCGGATTGGCATCACGGAATTCCACAGGCTTCTTGTCGTTGCGGCGCAGTACCGAGTTCTCTTCACGGATCTCGCGGAGGCTGGCGATCTGGCCGGCTTTCAGCTTGCTGCTGTCGCCTGCATCAGTAACCACTTTCTTATCAAAGATCCAGTCGTTCTCTTCGTTAAAGTCAAAACGGTCTTCGAGGTCCTCCTCCAGGAAGCGGGTATCACCCGGATCCTGAATCTCCACTTTCTTCATCATCTGGCGCACGATCACTTCAATATGCTTGTCGTTGATCTTTACACCTTGTAAGCGGTATACTTCCTGGATCTCGTTCACTACATATTCCTGAACAGCAAAGGGTCCTTTGATGGAGAGGATATCTGCAGGAGAGATCTGTCCGTCGGACAGCGGTGCACCGGCTTTGATAAAGTCGCCGTCCTGTACCAGGATCTGGCGGGTCAGCGGCACGAGGTATTTTTTCACCACACCATCCTTGGCTTCCACCACGATCTCGCGGTTACCGCGCTTGATGGCACCGAAGGTTACCACACCGTCGATCTCACAAACAATGGCGGGGTTACCCGGATTACGGGCTTCGAACAGTTCCGTTACACGGGGCAGACCACCGGTGATGTCGCGCTGCATACGCAGGGTTCTCGGGATCTTCACAAGTACCTGGCCGGCACGCACATCTTCTGTTTCTTCAACAGTGATATGGGACCCTACAGGCAGGTTGTATTGCTTCACATCCTTTCCGCCTTCTACGATCAGCGTCGGGATCTTGGTCTTGTCTTTGGTTTCAATAACCACTTTTTCGCGGTGACCGGTCTGTTCGTCGGCTTCTTCACGGTAAGTGATACCGTCGATCACGCTTTCAAACTTGATCTGGCCGGCGATCTCGGCAACGATTACGTTGTTGAACGGATCCCAGGTACAGATGGTATCGCCCTTCTTCACCTGCTGTCCGTCTTTCACGAACAGTGTGGCGCCATAAGGCACGTTGTTGGTGATCAGGAGGCGGTCGTTCTTCACGTCCATGATCCGCACCTCACCGGTACGGCCGATAACGATCTGAACTTTATCGCCTTCATTATTCTCAGCCGTTACGGTACGCAGACCGTCGAACTGGATGGTTCCGTCAAATTTGGCAAAGAGTGAAGATTCTACTGAAGCAGAACCGGCAACACCACCCACGTGGAAGGTACGCAGGGTCAGCTGTGTACCCGGCTCACCGATCGACTGGGCAGCGATGATACCAACGGCATCTCCTTTCTGAGCCACGTTACCGGTAGCGAGGTTCTTACCGTAACATTTCACGCACACACCGCGCTTGCTTTCGCAGGTCAGTACAGAACGGATCTCAACGGTTTCAATGCCGGCATCTTCAATGGCCTTGGCAATATCTTCAGTGATCTGTCCGCCGGCCTCTACGATCAGGGCTTCGGTCTGCAGGTTGAATACATCATGCAGGGAAGTCCGTCCGATGATACGGTCGTACAGCGGTTCTACGATCTCTTCATTGTCTTTGAGGGCAGAAGTGGCAATACCACGCAGGGTGCCGCAATCTTCTTCGGTGATCACCACATCCTGGGCCACGTCTACCAGACGGCGGGTCAGGTAACCGGCATCCGCTGTTTTAAGGGCGGTATCGGCCAGACCTTTACGGGCACCGTGTGTGGAGATGAAGTAATCCAATACGTTCAGGCCACCTTTGAAGTTAGAGAGGATCGGGTTCTCGATGATCTCGCTTCCGGAAGAGCCACTCTTACGGGGCTTGGCCATCAGACCACGGATACCGCAAAGCTGCTTGATCTGCTGCTTGGAGCCACGGGCACCGGAATCGAGCATCATGTATACAGAGTTGAAGCCCTGTTTGTCGCTGCTCAGTTCGCGGATCAGTGTTTCAGTAATACGGGTATCCACGCGGCTCCAGATATCCACGATCTGGTTATAGCGTTCGTTATTGGTAATGAGACCCATGTTATAGTTGTCCCATACTTCGTCTACTTCGCCTTTGGCCTGGTCCAGTACATCTTCCTTGATGGACGGGATGATCAGGTCATTGATGCTGAACGAGAGTCCACCCTGGAAGGCGGTACGGAAACCAAGCTGCTTGATATCATCCAGGAACTTCGCCGTTTTGGGAACGTTCGTGATCTTGATGATATCACCGATGATCTCCCGCAGGTTTTTCTTGGTGAGCAGGGCATTGATAAAGCCCACTTCCTTCGGAACAAACTGGTTGAAGATCACACGGCCAACTGTAGTTTCGATCAGCTTATTGTTCAGTTCACCTTTATCGTTACGCACAATGGTTTTCACCTTGATATGTGCGTGCAGGTCAATTTTACCTTCATTATAGGCGATCAGCACTTCATCCTGGCTGTAGAAGGCCTTGCCTTCACCGCGGATCTTCTCGGTTTCGGTAGACTTCTTGCCCTTGGTGATATAGTACAGACCCAACACCATGTCCTGGGAAGGCAGGGTGATCGGCGCACCATTCTGGGGGTTGAGGATGTTGTGTGAAGACAGCATCAGCAGCTGTGCTTCCAGTACAGCAGCATTGCTCAAAGGCACGTGTACCGCCATCTGGTCACCGTCGAAGTCGGCGTTGAACGCCGAGGTTACGAGCGGATGCAGCTGGATCGCTTTACCTTCGATCAGTTTGGGTTGGAAGGCCTGGATCGACAAACGGTGCAGCGTCGGGGCGCGGTTGAGCATCACCGGATGTCCTTTCAGGATATTTTCGAGGATATCCCAAACAACGGCTTCCTTGCGGTCGACCAGTTTACGGGCCGATTTCACCGTTTTTACGATACCCCTTTCAATCAGTTTACGGATGATGAACGGCTTGAAGAGCTCAGCCGCCATATCCTTGGGCAGACCGCATTCGTGCAGTTTCAGCTCGGGACCAACCACGATTACCGAACGGCCGGAGTAGTCCACACGCTTACCAAGCAGGTTCTGACGGAAACGGCCCTGTTTGCCTTTCAGTACATCACTGAGTGATTTCAGTGCCCGTCCGCCTTCTGCTTTAACGGCATTCGACTTACGGCTGTTATCAAACAGGGAGTCGATGGCTTCCTGCAGCATCCGCTTCTCGTTACGAAGGATCACCTCAGGCGCTTTGATCTCCAGCAGACGCTTCAGACGGTTGTTGCGGATGATCACCCGGCGGTAGAGGTCGTTCAGGTCGGAAGACGCGAAACGGCCACCATCCAGGGGAACCAGCGGACGCAGTTCCGGCGGTATCACCGGAATATATTGCATCACCATCCACTCGGGGCGGTTGGTGATACGGGAATTGGCTTCACGGAAGGATTCCACTACACTCAGGCGCTTCAGGGCATCTGCCTTACGCTGCTGTGAGGTTTCAGTGGCTGCGGCATTACGCAGGCTGAAGGAAAGGGAATCGAGGTCAATGCGCTGCAGCATATCATGCACCGCTTCAGCACCCATCTTGGCGATGAATTTCTGGGGATCTTCATCGGGCAGGTACTGGTTATCCTTGGGCAGGGTTTCCAGCAGCTCGAGGTATTCTTCCTCGGTCAGCAGGTCGCCGGCTTTCAGGTTTTCCTTTATACCGGGCTGGATCACCACGAAACGCTCGTAGTAAATGATGGTCTCCAGTTTCTTGGAGCTGACACCCAGCAGGTATCCGATCTTATTGGGAAGGCTCTTAAAATACCAGATATGTACAACGGGTACCACCAGCTTGATGTGGCCCATGCGCTCGCGACGCACTTTCTTTTCAGTTACTTCCACACCGCAGCGGTCGCACACGATGCCTTTATAACGGATGCGCTTATACTTGCCGCAGGCACACTCGTAATCCTTTACAGGTCCGAAAATACGCTCGCAGAACAGGCCATCACGCTCGGGCTTGTACGTACGGTAGTTGATCGTTTCAGGCTTTAACACCTCGCCATAGCTACGTTCCAGGATCGAATCAGGAGAAGCCAGGCCAATGGTGATCTTGGAGAAGGTGGCCCGGGGACGATTGTCTTTTTTAATAGCCATAATATGATGTTGCGTTTCTTTGAAAGTGAATAGTCAATAGTGAATTGTGAATAGTGATTGGTCAACAATAACCTTCATTATTCAAATTTCAGGTCCAGACCCAGACCCCTCAGTTCGTGCACCAGCACGTTGAAGGATTCGGGGATGCCGGCGCGCGGGATATTGTCGCCCTTAACGATGGCCTCATAAGTCTTGGCACGACCGATGATATCATCTGATTTAAGGGTGAGCAGCTCCTGCAGGATGTTCGACGCACCATATGCTTCAAGTGCCCAAACTTCCATCTCACCAAAACGCTGTCCACCGAACTGCGCCTTACCACCGAGCGGCTGCTGGGTAATGAGACTGTACGGTCCGATCGAACGGGCGTGCATCTTATCGTCCACCATGTGGTGCAGCTTGATCATGTAGATCACACCAACAGTGGCTTTCTGGTGGAAACGTTCACCGGTTTCACCATCGAACAGGTGGGTATGACCAAAGGTCGGCAGACCGGCCTGGTTGATATGTCCGGCGATCTCTTCCACAGTAGCACCGTCGAAAATGGGAGTGGCAAATTTCACACCCAGCTTCAGGCCGGCCCAGCCCAGAACGGTTTCATAGATCTGGCCCAGGTTCATACGGGAAGGTACACCCAGCGGGTTCAGTACAATGTCCACCGGAGTGCCGTCGGCCAGGAAGGGCATGTCTTCAGCACGCACGATCTTGGCAACGATACCTTTGTTACCGTGACGGCCCGCCATCTTGTCCCCTACTTTCAGCTTCCGCTTCACAGCCAGGTAAACCTTGGCCAGTTTCAGCACACCTGCGGGTAATTCGTCACCGATGGAAATATTGAATTTTTCGCGCTTGTAGCGGCCCAGTTCTTCGTTGTACTTGATGCTGTAGTTGTGCAGCAGGATATTGATCTGCTCGTCAACCTTGGCATCACCGGTCCAGCCCAGCGGATTCACATTCAGGAAATCAATGGAAGCCAGGTTCTTTGCATTGAACTTGGCACCCTTGCCGATCTGCACTTCACCGAAATTGTTGTTCACACCGGAAGAAGTCTTGTCGCGCAGCAGTACCTGCAGCTTGCTCAGCAGCAGTTCTTTCAGGTCTTCTTCGTTCTTCTCGTGAACTTTTTCCAGTTTCTCGAGTGAAGCTTTCTCGCGGATCTTGGCATTCTTGTCTTTCTTCGCACGCTGGAAGAGTTTCTTGCCGATCACCACACCTTCCACACCATTTGGTGCTTTCAGGGAAGCGTCTTTGGCATCACCGGCCTTGTCGCCGAAGATGGCACGCAGCAGTTTCTCTTCCGGAGTGGGGTCGCTTTCGCCTTTCGGAGTGATCTTACCGATCAGGATATCGCCTTCCTTGATGGCGGCACCCAGACGGATGATACCGTTCTCGTCGAGATCCTTGGTGGCTTCTTCGCTCACGTTGGGGATATCGGGAGTCAGTTCTTCCTCACCCAGTTTGGTATCGCGTACTTCCAGTTCGTATTCGGAAATATGGATGGATGTAAAGAGGTCTTCACGAACCACGCGCTCATTGATCACAATGGCATCCTCGAAGTTGTAACCTTTCCAGGGCATGAAGGCCACTTTCAGGTTACGGCCGAGCGCCAGTTCACCGCCTTGTACGGCATAACCTTCAGTCAGGAAGTCTCCTAACAACACCCGCTGGCCTTTCTTAACGGCAGGCTTCTGGTTGATCGAAGTTTCCTGGTTGGTCTTGATGAATTTGGTCAGTTTGTAGATGCGCAGGTCTTCTTCGAAGCTGACCAGGCGGTCGGCTTCTGTGCGGTCGTAACGCACATGGATCTCGCTGCCGTCTACATATTCCACAATACCATCGCCTTCAGACAGGATCTGAACGCGGGCATCACGGGCGGCTTTACCTTCCAGACCGGTTCCCACGATGGGTACTTCCGGACGGATCAGCGGTACAGCCTGACGTTGCATGTTCGATCCCATCAGGGCGCGGTTGGCGTCATCATGCTCGAGGAAGGGGATCAGCGAAGCACTCAGACCAACGATCTGGTTGGGGGCTACGTCCATGAATTCCACTTCATTCTTCTCGAGAATGGGGAAGTCGCCGGTCTGGCGGGATTCAATTTTATCGTCCACGAATTCGCCTTTCTCGTTCAGTGCGGCACTGGCCTGGGCGATCTTCGCAGTATCTTCTTCCTCAGCGCTGAGGAAAGTGAGTTTCTTCAGGTCTACTTTACCTTTATCCGCTTTATGGTACGGCGTTTCGATAAAGCCCATTTCATTGATCTTGGCATGCACACAGAGTGTGGAGATCAGACCGATGTTGGGACCTTCCGGCGTCTCAATGGTACAGAGACGGCCGTAGTGGGAATAGTGTACGTCGCGCACCTCGAAACCGGCACGTTCGCGGCTCAGACCACCAGGTCCGAGTGCGGAGATACGGCGCTTGTGCGTGATCTCAGACAGCGGGTTGGTCTGGTCCAGGAACTGGGAGAGCTGTGAGGTTCCGAAGAAGGAGTTGATCACAGAGCTCAAGGTCCGGGCGTTGATCAGGTCAACCGGTGTGAACACTTCATTGTCGCGAACGTTCATGCGCTCACGGATGGTACGGGCCATACGGGCCAGGCCCACGCCGAACTGGGCGTAGAGCTGCTCTCCTACAGTGCGTACCCGGCGGTTGCTCAGGTGATCGATATCGTCGATCTCTGCTTTGCCGTTGGTGAGGCGTACGAGGTATTTGATGATCTCGATGATGTCTTCCTTGGTCAGGGTTTTCTGATCGAGGGGAGCTTCGAGATTCAGTTTGCGGTTGATCTTGTAGCGGCCTACTTCACCGAGGTCATAGCGCTTGTCGGAGAAGAAGAGCTTGTCGATAATGCCGCGGGCGGTTTCATTATCGGGAGCGTCGGCGCCACGCAGCTGGCGGTAGATATGCTGTACGGCTTCGAGCTCGCTGTTGGAGGTATCCTTGTTCAGGGTATTGTAGATGATCGCGAAATCGCCACCTACGTCTTCCTTCTGAACGAATACGCTTTCCACGTTCATGTCAACGATCATGTCGATCGCTTCGTCGTCGAGGATGGAATCGCGCTCGAGCACTACTTCATTCCGCTCGATGCTCACCACTTCACCGGTATCCTCATCCACAAAATCTTCCACCCAGCTGCGCAGTACGCGGGCTGCCAGGCGGCGGCCGTTGTATTTGTTCAGGGCTTTCTTGTCGCCTTTCACTTCATCGGCCATGCCGAAGAGTTCGAGGATGTCTTTATCGGTTTCGTAACCGATGGAACGGAGCAGCGTGGTCACCGGGAATTTCTTCTTGCGGTCGATGTACGCATACATCACGTTGTTGATATCGGTGGCAAATTCCATCCAGGCGCCCTTGAAGGGGATCACGCGGGCGGAATAGATCTTGGTACCATTGGGGTGGACCGACTGTCCGAAGAATACACCGGGAGAGCGGTGTAACTGGGAAACCACAACGCGTTCAGCACCGTTGATCACGAATGTGCCGCGGGGGGTCATATACGGGATATTGCCCAGGAACACGTCCTGAACAATGGTCTGGAAGTCCACATGCTCTTCATCATTACAGCTCAGGCGCAGTTTTGCCTTCAGGGGTACTGCGTACGTGAGACCGCGTTCCATACACTCTTCGATGGTGTAACGGGGAGGATCGATAAAGTAATCGAGGAATTCCAGAACGAAGATGTTCCGGGTGTCGGTGATCGGGAAGTTCTCCTTGAACACCTTGAACAGGCCCTCATTGTTACGTTTGTCGGGAGTGGTTTCTAACTGGAAGAAGTCTTTGAAGGATTGAATCTGCACTTCGAGCAGGTCCGGGGCTTCAGCTAAGGTTTTGATCTTGCCAAAATTTACCCTGGGGTTCATTTTTGTTGAAGACATATAGTTTAAAACCGGTTTTTTAGTTGTTCGAACTCGCGAATATCGTCTATAGACAAAAAATCCATCATGAAAACCCGTTAGTTTTCATGCAATTCTTTCAATACAGTTATTGTAAATTGGCCATCAGATGATTAACTGCTGAAAAGTATGTTTTCGAAAACGGACGGCAAAGGTAATGAATAGATCGCTTCCAACCGTAAATTCTGGCCGGTTTTTTGATGAGTTGTGGATATTCCCGGCCCCTTCAGACCGGCCGGGGAGAAAAAAGAGCCGTTCCGTTTAAATAAAATATCCTAAAAGCCTCGTAATCAACAAAAAAGGCCCCCCAACACCGTCGGGGGGCCTTTTGTATGGGAATGCGGTAATTACTGGATTTCCACGTCAGCACCGGCATCTTTCAGCTTGGCAGCCAGCTCTTCAGCTTCAGCCTTGCTTACACCTTCTTTAACAGGCTTGGGAGCGCCGTCAACCAGGTCTTTTGCCTCTTTCAGGCCCAGACCGGTCAGGTCTTTCACGATCTTCACCACGTTCAGTTTGGAAGCACCACCGTTCTTCAGGATCACGTTGAAGGAGGTCTTCTCTTCAGCAGCAGCAGCGCCACCACCGTCGCCGGCAGCAACTACTACAGCAGCAGCAGCGGGTTCGATACCGTACTCAGATTTCAGGAAATCAGCGAGCTCCTGTACTTCTTTCACAGTCAGGGCTACCAGTTGTTCAGCTAATTGTTTTACGTCAGCCATTGTTTGAAATTTTTACCGTCTTCATACCGCTTAGCAGTCCGACGGCAGGTTTAAAAAAATTTGCCTTTGTTATCCCTCAGGCCTGGGAGTATGTTGAGGCCATAGGCATCAGGCACGAGGCTTGAGGCCACAGGCGTTCAGCTATTAACCTTCCGCGGGAGCAGCATTCTGCTTCTCGTGGTGGTGCAGCAGGGCAGCCAGTACACGTTTGGCGGGGCTCTGGAGCAGGCCGATCACCTCTCCGATCAGTTCGTTCTTCGTCTTGATCTGGGTGAGGGCTTTCAGGTTATTGTCGCCCATGTATACATCGCCGTTGATGAATGCGGCTTTGAGCACGGGTTTGTCGCCATTGCTCTCCTTGCGGAAAGAGCTGATGATCATCGCGGGTTCCTTGGGGTTCTCGGAGAACAGCAGGGCGGTTACGTTATTGAGGGCGTCATAAACACCGTTGTAGCGCTCGGCATCGATGCTTTCGAGGGCTTTCTTGATGAGGGTGTTCTTGGCCACTTTCATTTCCACATTCTTGTTAAAGCAGGCGCGGCGCAGTTTGCCAACCTGTTCAACCGTCAGGGATTCGGTATCGGTGATATAGAAGTTGTTGTATTGAGAGAACTTCCCTTTCAGGATCTCAATCACTTCATTTTTTTGATCTTTTGTCATAACCTTTTTTATTTACTGCCGGTGTTGAGGCGGCGGGTGGTTCAAAACTTGGGTTTACCGTTAATGTGGTACGGGATTAGTGTACCAGTGTTTTGGTATCGATTTCAATACCGGGGCTCATGCTGGAGGCCATGAACACGCTCTTCAGGTAAGTACCTTTTGCAGAAGAAGGTTTAGCCTTGATGATGGCGTTGAGCAGCTCGTTGCTGTTCTCGGCGATCTTCTCGGGTGTAAAGCTTACACGGCCGATGGACGCATGGATGATACCGGCTTTATCCACCTTGAAGGCGATCTTACCGCCTTTCACTTCATTCACGGCAGCAGCCACATCATTGGTTACGGTTCCGGTTTTGGGGTTGGGCATCAGGTTACGGGGACCGAGGATCTTACCCAGCTTACCGATTTTCGGCATTACAGCGGGAGTAGCCACGATCACGTCTACGTCTACCCAGCCACCTTCAATTTTGGTAACGAACTCATCCAGACCTACGAAGTCGGCACCGGCAGATTTGGCATCAGCCTCCTTGTCGGGGGTACAGAGTACCAGTACGCGCTTGGTTTTACCGGTTCCGTGGGGCAGGGTTACGGTTCCGCGGATCGCCTGGTCGGCTTTCTTGGGATCCACACCCAGACGGATGTGCAGGTCAACAGAAGAATCAAATTTGGTGGTATTCACGTCTTTCACGAGGGAAGAAGCTTCCTTCAGTGAATACACTTTTGTTTTATCGATTTTAGCTTCTACAGCTTTTCTTTTTTTAGCGATAGCCATTTTCTTTCGGTTTTAAAAGCCCCGGGCTGCGGGACAGTTAAGTAATTAGTTTTCCCAGGGGGCTTTACCGTCAACAGTAAGACCCATACTGCGGGCTGTTCCGGCTACCATGCGCATGGCGCTTTCCACCGTGAAACAGTTCAGGTCGGGCATTTTGTCTTTTGCGATAAGCTCTACCTGAGCCCAGGTCACTTTACCCACTTTGCTGCGGTTGGGTTCCTTGGAACCGCTCTGCAGTTTAGCAGCTTCCAGCAGCTGTACAGCGGCAGGAGGGGTTTTGATGATAAACTCGAAAGACTTGTCGGAGTAAACAGTAATTAAGACGGGGAGTACTTTTCCCATTTTGTCCTGCGTGCGGGCATTGAACTGCTTGCAGAATTCCATGATATTAATACCCTTGGAACCTAATGCAGGACCTACAGGAGGAGCCGGATTGGCCTGGCCACCTTTTACCTGTAGTTTCACGTAACCGGTAATTTCTTTTGCCATTTTGAATGATTTATTGGTTCAAGCGACTTTTCTTCCCGTTACCGGGACTACTGGGTCTCCCAAATTCTTCCGGAACAGTTCCACCGGAACCTGTTCCCTGTCAATGTGTTACCACTGACATCAAATGAAAGAGCTTAATTGGGAGCGCAAAGGTAGGGAATGGGGGGGAGAAAAACAAGAAAAAAACGATGTGCCGATGGGACGATGAGCCAATTAACCGATGAGCCGATGAGCCGATGGCTGGCGCCAGACCAGTTCACGGTCTCTAAAAAGCAATTCTTCCTTCTAACTGTCTTTCCCGTTCTTAACTGTCATTCCCGCCCCTTACTGTCATTCCCGCGAAGGCGGGAATCCCCTCCGGAAAGCAGTGGTTTGCTATTTTTTAGAGGGGCGGAAGCCTTTATCTGGCATGGGATTCCCGCCTTCGCGGGAATGACAAAAACCGGACATCGCCTCTCGTAAAAATAAAGTTACCCCTCCATTGCTTCGCCAATGAATTTTTTTACGTAGCTTTTGGAAACAATCATCCTTAACGACATTTCACTGTCAAAAACACCTAAAAACAGTTCTCCGTATGGCCAAAGCAAAGAAAAAAGCAGCCAAGAAGAAAGTGGCGCCCAAAAAGAAGGCCGCCAAAAAGGCTGTGAAAAAGGCTAAAAAAGCTGCTCCTAAAAAAGCGGCCAAGAAAAAAGCAGCTAAAAAGGCCGTGAAAAAAGCGGTAAAAAAGGCTGCGCCGAAAAAGAAAGCGGCCAAAAAAGCCGTGAAAAAAGCGGTGAAAAAGGCCGCCAAAAAGGTGGTGAAAAAAGCTGCGCCGAAAAAGCCAGCTCCGAAAAAAGCCGCCAAAAAACCGGCACCGAAGAAAAAACCGGTCGTTAAAGCCGTGGCTGTTCCTCCGCCGCCGCCGCCGCCTCCGCCCCCTCCTCCCCCGGCGGCTGCACCCGACCTGTTCTCCGTTCCTGCTCCTGAAGCATCCGATCCGGGTACTGAAGGACCGGGCAACGACTGATTCCGGTAAACGCATTAATGGAAAAAGCCATCCTGTTCCGCAGACCAGGATGGCTTTTTTAATGGCAGGAAGAGGGATCAGGAGATCTTTTCCACCTGCATATAGTTCAGTTCCACCGGAGTGGAGCGACCGAAGATCTTTACGGTCACTTTCAGTTTTTTCTTCTCGTCGTTCACTTCTTCAATGATACCGTTGAAGTCGTTGAACGGCCCTTCAATGATCTTGATGGTTTCACCTACAATGAAAGGTTCGCTCATGCTGACGCCACCGGCTTCGGCCATTTCGTCCATTTTGCCGAGCATCTTGTTCACTTCGGCCTTGCGCAAGGCGATCGGGTTTTCCTTGCCCAGGAAGTGGATCACATTGGTGGTATTCTTGATGGCTTCGCGGAGATCGTCGGAGAGTTTACCCTCGGTAACTTCGATCATTACATAACCGGGATAGTAGTTCCGCTCGCGCATTACTTTCTTTCCGTTCTGTACTTTGTACACTTTCTCTACCGGAAGGAATACCTGCTTCACCACTTCACTCCAGCCGCCGCGGGATATTTCCTTATCCAGGTACTCTTTTACCTTGCGCTCCTTGCCACTCACCACGCGCAGTACATACCATTTGGTTTCCTGTTGTGTTACCTGATTTTCCATTGCGCAAACAGATTATGCAAATAATGAGTAGATGAATTTCAGTCCGCCCTGTGCCAGCAGGTCCATGACCCATACCATGGCGGTGATGAGCAGGGTGGCTACCAGTACGATCACGGTAGACTGCTGCAACTGGCTCCAGGTAGGCCAGGATACTTTCTCCAACAGCTCGTGATAGCTCTCTTTGAAGTAATTAGACACTTTGTTCATAAATCACTGTTCAAGTTGATGATTAATTTTCACATCTCCACATCTTCACATTTCCACATTACTCAGCACGGGCACTAGGATTCGAACCCAGATCGAAGGTTTTGGAGACCTCTATTCTACCATTGAACTATGCCCGTAAGAAAGCTAAAAGCTATCCCGTGTTACCGAGACAGCTTTTAGCAGTATGTCTGCAAGGGAATTGCACCGCTTGCAAGCCTCCAGCTGCCGTTTTCCGCTTGCGCGGAGCGTGCAGGGGGATTACTTCAGGATCTCAGTTACCTGTCCGGCACCAACGGTACGGCCACCTTCGCGGATCGCGAATTTCAGACCTTTTTCCATGGCGATGGGCTGGATGAGTTTCACCTGCAGGTTGGTGTTATCACCAGGCATTACCATTTCAGTACCAGCGGGCAGTTCCACTTCTCCGGTTACGTCGGTAGTACGGAAATAGAACTGGGGACGGTATTTGTTGAAGAACGGCGTGTGACGGCCACCTTCTTCCGGGCTTACAGATTACCATACCGCGACGGATATCTTTTTTCTCGATACCGCGGAGCAGCAGACCTGCGTTGTCACCAGCTTCACCTTCGTCCAGCAGTTTGCGGAACATTTCCACACCTGTTACGGTAGAAGTCAGCGGAGTGGGGATCAGACCTACGATCTCAACACCTTCACCCACTTTGATACGGCCACGCTCGATACGGCCGGTAGCTACGGTACCGCGACCAGTGATCGAGAATACGTCTTCCACAGACATGAGGAAGGGCTGATCAACGGGACGGGGAGGCAGGGGAATGTAAGCGTCAACAGCTTCCATCAGCTCTTCAACGGCTTTCACCCACTTGTCTTCACCAGCCAGGGCGCCAGTGGCAGAACCCTTGATGATGGGGGTATTGTCGCCATCGAAACCATAGAAGCTCAGCAGCTCGCGGATCTCCATTTCCACCAGTTCCAGCAGCTCGGGATCGTCTACCAGATCCACTTTATTCATGAATACCACCATACGGGGTACACCTACCTGGCGGGCCAGGAGGATGTGCTCCTTGGTCTGGGGCATCGGACCATCTGTAGCAGCCACAACTAAGATAGCGCCGTCCATCTGGGCAGCACCAGTGATCATGTTCTTCACATAGTCAGCGTGACCCGGACAGTCTACGTGAGCGTAGTGACGGTTGTTTGTCTGATACTCCACGTGAGCGGTGTTGATGGTGATACCGCGCTCTTTTTCTTCAGGAGCAGCATCGATTTCATCATACTTCTTAGCCTGTGCAAAACCTTTCTGAGCCAGAATGGTGGTGATTGCAGCAGTCAAAGTGGTTTTACCGTGGTCAATGTGACCGATGGTTCCAACGTTAACGTGGGGTTTGTCCCTCTTAAAGGTCTCTTTTGACATCGTTATCTGTTTTTAGTTGTGGATTTACAATTATGATTTTATATAAAGATCCGGACCAGCCGGTTCTATTCTTTTTATCAGCCAGCGCCTTCCACATGAAACACTGGTCTGGTATGGAGCCGTTGGTGAGAATCGAACTCACGACCTCATCCCTACTGGGATGTGCTCTACCCTGAGCTACAACGGCTTCACCGTTGAAATGTGGCCGTAAGCAATTCCGGTGCAAAAATACTGGAAACCGCTTACCGAACACGACAAACTTCTGAGAGCGGGAGACGAGGCTCGAACTCGCCACCTATAGCTTGGAAGGCTATCGCTCTACCAAATGAGCTACTCCCGCAATGCTAATGTGAAAATGTGGAAATGTGGAAATGTGGAAATTATGTCCACCGTTCCCCAAAACCGGCATTTTACATTACAAAGAACTGATTTTCATCTCCACATCATCACATTTTCACATCTCCACATCTGAAATGTGGGCAGAAGAGGATTCGAACCTCTGAAGTCGAAAGACAGCGGATTTACAGTCCGCCCCATTTGGCCGCTCTGGAATCTGCCCCTGTACCTGAGCCACTTGTCGGAATCGAACCAACGACCTACTGATTACAAATCAGTTGCTCTACCAGCTGAGCTAAAGTGGCACTTGCTCCTGACCACTCCGCTTTAAGCCGGTATCGGTATTGATTATCAGCGATTGAGGACGGCGGATCAGGCAATAAAGAACTACCCCCATTTTTTGGGAAGGCAAAGGTAACGGAATTTGGGAATTACAAAAATTTTAATGGGGGAATTTTTATTTGTTTTCAGCAAGTTGTGAATAAGTTACAATGAGCCGATGTGCCGATGAGCCGATATGCCGATATACCGATGAGCCGATAAGCCGATGAGCCGATGGGCCAATGGACCGAAAGGATCGCCCCGAACGGTACGTCATTCCGGCGAAGGCCGGAATCTCTAACAGCGGCATAAAAGCAATAAGAAGGGATTCCGGCATTCGCCGGAATGACGCGCGTAAAATTGACGGGATGACGTGTAAAAGTAAATACAGCGCTACGCCAGAAATCGATGGGAAACCTCCACATAAGGCAATAAAAAAGCCTCCCGGAGGGGGAGGCTGTCTGCTTATGCAGCTTCTTTTTCTTTTTTTCGTTTGATCTGATTGATGATGGCGTCCAGGGCATCGTCAAAGCTTTCTTCGAAGGATTTGGAAGAGGCTTTTACAAAGAACTCGTGCCGGGGCACCTGGACCCTGATTTCTGCGATTTTGTCTTTAATAGCATGGACCACATTATCGAGCTTCAGGTATACATCCACCTTAATGATGCGGTCGTGAAATGTGTTGAGTTTTTGCAGTTTGCGGTCTACATATTCTGAGAGTTTTCCGTCGGCAGTAAACCGCACGCAATGAATGGTAGCGTTCATAACAATCGCATTTTTTACAGTGAGCAATAAATAAAGAGCTGTTGATTTTAGGGGGTTCGGGGTTGGTTTTCCAGGATCTACATAGGCGGGTGTTTTTGTTGTACTGAAGTTACCAAAAGATCGACTCCATTCCAAAAAAAAATGGCTGAAACCAGACTGATCCTCACCTGATTCCGGTCAGGAACCCTGCTCCCGCGGATGGGCATTCCGGTACACCTCTTTTAACTTTTCTATACTGTTGTGGGTATATACCTGGGTGGAGGCCAGACTGGCGTGGCCCAGGAGCTCTTTAACCGCATTGATGCTGGCGCCATGGTTGGTGAGATGGGTGGCAAAGCTGTGGCGCAGGATATGCGGACTCTTCCGTTCCAGGGTCTTGATCTGCTGCAGGTATTGGTTCACCAGCAGATAGGCATATTTTGGATAGAGTTTCTTCCCTTTCTCGGTGACCAGCAGCAGGTCGGGTACATCCGCAAAAGTCTTCTTCTTTTCCGTCTCATAAAAGGCGATCAGTTCCAGCAATTCCGCCGAAACCGGCACCAGCCGCTCTTTATTGCCCTTTCCGAGTATTTTCAACTGCTTTTTAGACCGGTCGATCTGGGCCGGCCGCAGCTGGATCAGTTCACTCAGGCGCATGCCCGTGGCATAGAACAGGCTGAAGAGCATCCGGGCATTCAGGCCCTTCCAGTCTTCCGTAAATTTCAAGGTATCAAGCAGGTCGAGCAGTTCGGGCTCCGGGGCAAAACCCGGCAGGCGCTTTCCGGCCTTGGGGGCCACCACGGTGCTGAGCGGGGTCTGTTTGATAACCCCCTGCCGCACCATATGCTTGAAAAAGGATTTGAGAGAGGAGAGTTTGCGGTTAATGGAACGCGCACTCACGCCGGCATCTTTAAGGGAAGCCAACCAGCTGCGCACGAAACCGGAACTGATGGCACTCACCGTGCGGGTATCAAACTGCTGGTCCAGAAAGGCGGTGAACTGGGCGAGGTCTTCCGTATAGGCGATAAGGGTATGGCGCGAATAGCGCTTCTCATACTTGAGAAAATTTGCGAAGACGTTGATGGCGGATTGGAGATCGTCCATAAACAACAATAGCTGCAAAGCTATGAAACTTTGCAGCTATCCACTATTTTAAGCGTAATGCAGGATTATCCTTCGATCTTACCGCTGGCGATCTGTTGCTTATAGACGGCTTTCAGTACCTGACCCCGGCGTTTAACAGAAGGCTTGGTGAACGACTGACGCTCGCGCAGTTGCAGCAGAATCTTGGCTTTCTCGAATTTCTTCTTGTACTTCTTGAGCGCCTTGTCAATGTTTTCGCAATCTTTTGAATCGATGATCAGCATAATTTGATACCTCCTTTAATGCGTTTAAGGGCTGCAAAGATAAGGGGATTTTGGAAAAATGAAAAGAAAGCCTGAAAATTCCGAATTTTACAGCATGTTTACCGGAATCATTGAAGCTAAAGCGGTTATCACAGCCATAAAAACCTCGGGTAGCAACCGGAGTTTTCTCCTCTCCTCCCCCCTCGGCCGGGAACTGAAAGTGGACCAGAGCCTGGCCCATAATGGCGTCTGCCTCACGGTAGAATCAATACAAAACAATGAATATCAGGTAACTGCAATCCAGGAAACCCTCCAGAAAACCACCCTGGGCCAGTGGAAAACCGGCGATACAGTAAACCTGGAACGGAGCCTGCAGTGGAACGGGCGGCTCGATGGCCATATGGTTCAAGGCCATGTAGATGCCACAGGCTCCTGCATTGGCCGCCGCGAGCTCCAGGGCAGCTGGGAATTTACGATCCGGTTTCCGGAAGCTTTTGCGGCCCTGGTGATCGAAAAAGGCTCGATCAGCCTCGACGGGATCAGTCTCACCGTATTCAATGTTACCCGTGATACCTTCACCGTGGCCATCATCCCCTACACTTTCGAACATACCAGCATGGGCCAGCTGCAGGAAGGCATGGCCGTAAATCTTGAATTTGACTTACTCGGTAAATACGTACAGCGGCATTTCACCCTCAGCGGCGCGGCGCCGGGTAATTCGTGATGACATCCTTCAGCCATTCACCCATTTTACGGTTACCCGAAGGCGTCAGGTGCAAATCGAGCCGGTAATAATCGGTAGCCGGATCCAACTTGCCGTATTCAAAAGGGAGGATCTCCAGTCCCGTACTATCCATAGCTGCCATTACCGCTTTACGATCCATGGCCAGCTCATGACTGCCTGAGCGGAACCGGTCGGCACTGCCCATATACAGTACGATCACCCGGTACTGGTGGTTGCGGGGCAGCGCCCGGGCGAGTACCTGGTAGAATGCCGTTGTATGGTTTGCAGGAACCTGCAGGGCATCCCGCTGCTGACTGAGGTCGAATATGGGATAGAAAAGATTCGTGATCTTTTTCAGGATCAGCGGAGCCGTGAGCAGGAAATGCTTGCCGGGAAAATAGCGGAGGGTCCACTCCTGTTCTGCAACCAGACTGTCGTAAACTGCGCGGGAAGAGATGGGCAGTATTCCCTGATGTTCCAGGAAGGACTTGTTTTCGCCGTAATCATTATCACAGTACTGGATCACCAGGTATTTCAGGGAATCCAGTTTCAACCGCTGCAAAAGCAACAGCTCCCTTGCCGTGCCATAGGAAGACACACCCGCATTCAGCACTTTTTTCCCCAGCTGTTTTTCGAGTTGCTGCGGAAAACTCTCTTCCTGCTCCACTCCCCAGCCCATGGTATAAGAGTCGCCCAGGCAGATCACTTCAGGATATTCCAGTGATGCACTGTCGTCGCGCAAACCTGCACTGTTGGTGGAATAGCTGGTCCGGAATTCAGCGTTATTAAAGGAAAAAGATGCCTGGGGTTTCAGGGTATAAAACAAGCCGCTGTCGTACTGCGACCCGTCGCGCTGAAACTGCAACAAACGGGTATTATTATGATCGTTGTAGTAAATAAACGCGCTGCGCAGGAAGCGCGGGATCTTGGCCGGCACCTGCAGCCAATGGCTGAACAGGAGTTCGCCGCCGCAAATGATCAAAATTACAGTGATGACTACCCGAATTACTGCCTTCCGGTCGGTATATTGCGGTCGGAACCACCGCACCAGTACATAACCGGCGCCTGCCAGAAAAACCAGGAACTGAAGGGCATTACAGCAGTTGCCCCAGAAATAGGCATGGGGAATATTCCCTGCCTTCAGCAACGCTTTTACCACCTGCAGCAGCAGCAGGGCAATCGGAATCATCCAGTATAGCCAGGCCCGTTTAGTCATCAGTTTTCTTGAATGGCAAATGTACCCAATGAAAATTTTCCTTGTCCCAATATCCGACTACCGTTTCTCTGGATGATAAAGCCCAGGACTTGTCTTTATTCCCGTTGATCAATAAAACGGCATTTGCTGTTATTTGCAGCACATGATGAGGAGGCAGGGATGCATGCAGGCTGTCGGTCACTTTCAGGCTGATCACATCCGGATAATCCTGTGGACGTAACTGGTTGACTACCGAAACCCTTGATGTATCGATCCCCTCCATCAGCAGGGCTTCCCGGAAACCATTGCGGAACATAAAGGCCCCATAGTATTCATCGGGGAGGTTCAGCAAGACTACCGGGCCGGATGCGGTTATTTTTTTCAAGTCAGCCAGCATTGATTTTGATTGCTGCGAAGCCGATTTCCAGTTGCTGTTATTCTGCAAGAGAAAGAACACGCAAACTACAACTAATCCACTATATGCGATAAGCCTCAGACTTGTCCGTTCAAAAAGGCCTTTCCCCAATACCAGCAGGAAAAGGCAGACCCAAAGTGCAGGAAAATACAGCAGCCGGTCGGTCTCAGAAGTACGGGTGCTGACGGGAAAACTGACAGGTACGATCAGGGAGAGCTGTATCAGAACAAAGAGCAGCAGGAGCAGGCTTCGGGTTTCGCGGTTCGTATGTTTCCGGAGAAATATCAGGATCAGTCCAAGCAAGACCAGGAATACACCTGCAGTCTGCATAAGGAACTGATTGTAGCTGGAAGCCGGCGGAACAAATAAGCGGGCCATCAGCCGGAGCCAGTGTCCGCCCCAGATACTCAGGGATTGGGTACGGATATGCGCCGCATAATTGCCCAGCAATCCACCGGAAACGGTAAAGCGGATGAGAATATGTGCCAAAAAAACAAGGGTTCCGACGCCGAGCCATCTATTCCAGCTGTTATTCCCCGGTTCCCGGTAATACACGAGTAGTGCAGCAATGATTGGCAGGGGCATCAGCGTTTCATAAGCAGCCAGACTGAGAAAATAGCAAAGGGTAAACACCAGCAGTTTGGTCTGTTGCCGCCAGCCGGAGAGCACGGCACAGAGGGCAATGATCCCGAACAGGGCGGCCAGCGAAGCTCCCCTGCCCACTACCCAAAGCACCGGTTCATTATGAAAGGGATAGACCAGGAAGAGGAGACCACCCAGAAAAGGGAACCAGGGGGAAGTGAGCTGCCAGATCGGGGCAGAGAGCCGGCAGAACTGAAAAACGGCAAAGGCAGCAGCGATATGAATCAGGAGGTTAAAACTGAAGTAGGCTATCGGGTGAAAACTGCCATAGAGTCCATTGAGCCAGATGGTGAGATCAGATAGCGGCCGAAAGAATCCCGGGGGGAAAAGCAGTCCGTCGTGCGTAACCCGGTAGACCACCTGATAATCATCTGCGGCAAAAGTTTTGTCGAGCAAACCGGCATAGAGTGCAAGACCAGTCAGGAGATAGACCATCAGGGCGCCTGCTCCGTTATTCTTATTCAGCCAGTTGTGCATGGACTAAAGATAGGGCATTTCGGGGCAGGGATCAGATTTTGCGGCCTTTCATGGCTGTGCTGATGGCATTGTCCATCACACGTTCTGCATAGGGCCGGGTCTGCTCGTTAAGGCTTTCCTGTTTGCCCTGGATCAGGTCCTTATTATCCGTATCGATAACGGCTTCCAGTTCCTGCATGGCTTTGCGGGTGAGCCCGATCTCTTCTTCCGTGAGCAGGCTGCCGTGTTTGCGGATAAAGCCTTCGGTCACATCGAGGAGCTGACGGGCTTCGGTACGGGCTTCCACCAGTGCACGGGTGGCAATATCTTCACGGGCATGGGTAATCGAATCCATCAGCATCTGCTCCACTTCAGCATCGGTGAGGCCGTATTGGGGCTTGATCTCGATGGCCTGCTCCACTCCGCTGCGTAGTTCTTTGGCCTTGACCATGAGAATGCCGTCGGCATTGATCAGGAAGGATACTTCCACTTTCGGCAGTCCGGCAGGCATGGCGGGGATACCCGTGAGATTGAACTCGCCGAGCTTGCGGTTATCTTTTACCAGATCGCGTTCTCCCTGATACACGGTAATGCGCATGCCGCTCTGACCATCCTTCTGAGTAGTATATTGTCTGCCGGCTTTGGCAGGCACTTTTGAATTCCGGGGGATAAGTACATCCATCAGGCCACCCATGGTTTCAATACCGAGGGAAAGCGGGGTGATATCGAGCAATAGGATGTCTTTGTTGTTTCCAGCAAGGATATCGGCCTGTATGGCGGCACCAAGGGCCACCACTTCATCGGGATTCACTTCATCGTGCACCCGGTTGCCAAAGAAAGCACTCACCGCATTTTTGATCAGGGGTACGCGGGTGGATCCACCAACCATTACGACTTCCTGAATCGCAGCTGCTTCCAATCCGGCATCTTTCAATGCCTGGCGGGAGCAATCCAGCGTTCGGTCGACCAGTGGTTGTACGATCGCTTCAAAGCGTTCGCGGGTGATGGATAAATTCATCCCATTCACTTCCTTCTCAAACAGGTCGGCTGTGCTCAAGGCTTTCTTAGCCTCTTCCGCTGTTACGCGCAGGAGCTGGTTCAATGTGGGGTGTTCGGCAATTTCAGCAGGAGTCAGTCCTTGTTGGGCCGCCCACTCTTTTACGATGGCCTGGTCAAAATCGTCACCGCCCAAATAAGTATCGCCATTGGTGGAGAGTACTTCAAATACTCCGCCGGTGATCCGGAGGATGGAAATATCGAAAGTGCCGCCACCGAGGTCGTATACGGCAATGGTCTTTTCTTCAGCGGGATCAATGCCGATGCCGTACGCGAGACTGGCAGCAGTGGGTTCATTCACGATACGGAGCACATCCAAGCCGGCCAGTTTACCGGCATCGCGGGTGGCCTGGCGCTGGGCATCATTGAAATAGGCCGGCACGGTGATTACGGCACGGGTTACCGGTGTTTTCAGGATATGCTCTGCGCGGTGTTTGAGTTCTTTCAAAATCAGGGAAGAAAGCTCTACCGGAGAATAAAACTTGTCACCCACCTGGATACGGACCAGTCCTTCATCTGCATTATCGATGATCTTGTAGGAAAAGAATCCGGCTTTTTCTTTCAGGTCATTATAGGATTTCCCCATCAGTCGCTTTACGGAGAAAACGGTATTGGCCGGATCGGTTAGTAAGAAGGATTTGGCGTCCTGTCCAACCGTGAGCTGTTGCTCCCCGAAATGGAGTACAGAGGGAACCAGGCTGAACCCATCGTGCTCTTTCAGGGCCACGGGTTTCCGGGTATCGGGGTGGATCACGGCCACCAGGCTGTTGGTGGTACCCAGGTCGATGCCGACAATGATCTCTTCCTGCTGCAGACTTCCGGTTGCTATATTGATGCCGATTTTTGCCATAAGGGAGTATTCAAACAGGGCGCAAAAATAACAATAAAAAAGGCTGCCTGTTCAGGGCAGCCTTGATATGATTTGCGAAATCAGAAATTATCGCATCAGGTACATTTTTCCGTAGCCATTATTGAAGTAGCGGTCGGTATTGTCACCTTCAGCCTTGTATTTGTCCATCGACTTGCCATTCAGGGTGGTAACCACACGGTAGAGGTAAACGCCATTGGCGAGTTTCTGGCCAAACTGGTCGGTGCCATCCCACTTGAAGTCGGTGATATTCCGGCCGATATGGAGCGGACCCAGTTCGTCTTTGGTGATCTCACGGACGATCTTACCTGTAACGGTGAGTATCTGGATCTTGAACTGCTGTGGTATCTCGCTGCCGGTTATCGTAAACACGAAGGCCGTGGAGGTACTGAAGGGGTTGGGATAGTTCAGCAGGTTCGAGATCATGGGCTTGGAGATCACACGGAACGTAACGCGGTATTCGATCTCACCGGCCTTATTGCTGCTGCGGTCCTTACCCTTCACGATCAGTTCATACTCATCTCCTTCCGGATTGACCTGCGATGTAAAGGCCGGCATGAAGTCGAGCGATGCGGTATTATCCGATCCGCTGGTTGCCGGATTGAAGCGCAGGGTATCATTGTCGAAGTGATAGGTACGCAGGCTGCCGTTGGGATAGCGGATCTGCACGGTGGTGAGGGCCGTATCATTCAGCAGCAGGAATTTCGCTTCATCCTTCAGCTTGATCAGGATATGCGGCTTGGCCGATACGATATCGCGGTTCAGGATGTGTACCCCATCGAAGGTGACATCGAGTACGGGACTGGTCTTATCGGGCTTCACATAGAAATTCCGGTACAGGAAGTTATTGAAGTGGAACTGCTCGGGCTGGTCATTATCCGGGTTGAAATCCAGGAAGAGGATATTCCGTCCGGGATAATCCTTGGTATCGATGGTAAAGCGGACCACTACAGAATCACCGGACACAATGGGCTTGAGTTTACCCAAGGGAACAGGGCGCTGCACATTATTCTGGTCGAGTACCATCAGCTTCACGGCAATACTGTCGAAGGCGGCCACACTCACATTCTTGAAGGCAATACCAAAACTCAGGGGTTCGCCGATATCGAGTGTATCTTTTGAGGTAAAGAACAGGTTCGGGGCAATGGCTCCTTCCGGAACGGGCTCATAGAGTAATCTCCAGTATTTGAGCTGGAAGGGTGTGAGGTTCACGGAATCCAGATTCCGCATTTTCAGCTTCATGTAAGGGAACTGTGTGGCACTTACCGAAGAGATATCAAAATTGCGGGTATCCTTATCCAGGGTGTACAGTACGGTTTCTGCACCTGAGGCATCCACACCGATCACATCCACATTGGGATCATCATAAGTGGGTGTTTCCAGGGAGGTACCGTTCCACACCACATTCTTCCAGGCTTTGGCCGGGCCGAATTTGGGGGAGGTAATGTATCCTACGGAATCCGGAGTGGGACAATCCACGCCCATCAGGATCGCATCATAGATACTGTTGGAGAACTTGAACTGGGGTGCAAAACTGTTATCGCCTTTCTTGTAGATACCTACCCAGCTCTGCGGACGGTTCAGCGAGTCGATCTGCGTGAAACCGGCTGCGAGCAGCTTATGGTAGAGTGAATTATTGGATCCCCAGAGCAGGGTATCATTCCGCCAGGTAGCCGAATAGGAATTCGGGATATTATAGAATACACTCTTGATGGTAACATAATAGCCATTGGGAATACTGTCCATGAAGTCCATCATGCGCTTCCGCATGATCGGGTTCATATACGAGAACTCGAAATTATAATTCCGGGTGGGACGGCAGTTGGCAGATCCGCTTCCGAAACGGAAGAGGTTATTGCCATTGGCATCCACGTTCTTCCAGGGCTTGAAAGTGATCGGGTCGAATACGTTAAAGATGAGCGAGTTTCCGACGCAGGCACTCTGGATGATCGTTTCTGTATTCACCGTAATGGAGAAGTCGATATCCTGTGTTCCGCTATAGGGATAGATACCGTTGCGGAAGAACAGGTTATTGAGGTGCTGGCCGAAATTGATCTGGCGGTTCACGGTATCCATGATGATCTGCTGGTACTGTGAATTCCGCTGTTGGTACTGGTGCGACTGGTTATAGCCTTCACTGCTGCCATTCATATAGATAAAGGAAGAGCCATTCCAGCGGTATTCCCCACCGGAAGCGGGTACCAGGCTCACTCTCCAGTAATATACGGTGCTGTCGAGGAAGGCTACACCTGGTGTAAACTCCAGTATCCCGCCAACCGAAGATACCGTACGGGTGATCTTCAGGGAGGAGTTGAAGAGCTGGGTGGTATCCATCTCCATCACATAATTCTTCGTAGTGCTGAAGGGGTTGGCCGTGGATGCGTATAGCTTCTGCGATTGTTTGTTTACTATGGCATAGTTATAGGGATAGACCGGCCGGGCTTCGTCTTCGTACACGAAGAATTCCTTGGTGGCGGTATTATTACTTTCTGTGATCTCATCGACCCGGAAGTCTGCATCAATGGTGGCTATGATCTTGTTCGTTCCTTTATCGCGGGTAGCCACAATAGGTACTGCAATCTGCACGGAATCCTTATAATCAAGGGCCAGGAATTTTTTGGAATAGATCACGGCGGTACTTCCATCAGGATATTGGCGCTTCACTTCGAGGCGAACCGTATCCTTGATCCCTTTACCCAGGTTCATCACGCTTACTTTCAGCTGGAAGCTATCCACCGCCACGGAAATAAAGGCCGGATCCAGCTTGATCATGGGCTCTTCGATCACATAATCCGGCTTCTGTTGTGTATTAAGCCGCACAGCAGGGTCGCCGTGCAGGGTGATCTCTTCGGCATGCATACGGGCATAATAATCGAAGGGACCGGTAGCATTAATGATCCCCTGGAGGGCTGCCCGGCAGATCTCGCCGAGGGTCTCATTGTAGTGGGTCTTGCTGATATCCGTATACAGGCTGTTGAGATAGAGGTTCAGGTAGTTCACGATACCGAAGTGGGTACTCGCTACAAATGCCACACTACCTCGTTGCTTGGCCAGTACAAACTTTTCCGACAGGGTTTCATTCACTACAAAACGCTGCGGATAATAGGTAAAGAAGTTACCGGCATTACATCCATTCACAAAGAAAATGGGGTACTTGCCCGGGTTATTATAGGTCTGCGGGTTATCGATATTAAATTCCAGTGTTGTAGCGGAAGAGTGGCCGAAATAGGTCAGGATGCTGATCCCTTCTGCAAACAGTTCTTCCAGGCGTTCGGCACTGAGCTGTTCCACCGGGTTGGTGGAGGATTTACAGAAAGTGGTTACACTGGCACCGAAAAGGGTGTCTTCAATGATCTGCTTGTATACACCCATATAATTACACAGTACCACACCGAGATAAGGATCGCTGGCACCGGTAACATGCACTACATTCTTCATCCAGCCTCGGCCCTCAACTGTATTAGGTGCAGTTCGCTGCACAGTTTCGTATTCGATCAGTTTATCGAGATAGTCTTCCACTTCGCGGGCAAACACCACAGAAAGGCGGCCGATGGGCGTAACCGGAATGGGGTTTGTAATATCATCACCCGCACTCATGAGGTTATCGGATCCCGGATAACCAAAGGTTGGAACCATGTTCAGGTTATCGATATTGGGATCGCCCTGGTTGTTCCGGTATTCGTGATAGGTCATCCCCCTTCCGATCAGAAACACATCTTTCACCGGAGCGGCAAACTTGGCCCGGGCAAACCGGATGAAATTCCTTACCGAAAGCGGATGCCGACGGATACCATAGGCAAACTGGTCGGTCAGTTCATCTATATCATATACCTGCGCATTATAGCTGCCGCCATTAGCTGAGGAGCGGTAATCGCGGTATTCATCGATGGGCCTGCGGCCATTGGTACCTGCATTGAGGATCTTATTAGTGATGATCAGGAAATTTCCCTGATTGGCCGGAAGGTTATAGTTGGTGAAAGTCCTTGGTGTAACGCCATTGATCGTAGTGGCATTTGCCGCTGCCTGGCTGACGAGTACCAGATTGGTTTCATTGGTGGATGCCGGCAAAACAAATGAAAATGTTCCCGGAATGGACTGATCGGCCACATAACGGGTGCCGAAGCTGAGGTCATATAAAACCGGGGCTACACCGCCATTATTGAAGTTCGTGATCTGCAAAAAATAGCCATCGTTATCCGCGGGCAGGCTGAATTCAAAATTAGACAACCCGTTAAAGTCGAAATTCCTCGGATATTTGATCTGCACATAACTCAACACCATCCGGTCTGTTGAAACCGGTGATGTATTGGTAAAGCGGATACTGGCCGTATTGGAACTGATCAGCGCCGTGGGCATACTGACCGAAGTATTCAGGTCATTGAAGTAATCCATGACCGTATCAATCACATCTGTATTATTTACAGCAACCTTGATGGTGCGGGGGTTGAGCGCTGTACCTGCAGCACCAAAACTGAGGGTTGATGCCGGACCGGAACTGTATACATTGAGATTATTCAGTCCCTGTACATATGGACCGGAAGGCGCAATGGTCCCTGTTCCCCAGAATTCGCCTTTGTCATAAGAAGAGGAGTACACCAGCTCGCCTACCACCGCGGCAAAACCAAAGTTGATCCGCTGTTTAAAATAGGCTCCTTCCGTATGCATGAAATAGGTTTCTACCGGCAAACTGTTACCAGCCACATCATTCGTGCCATCCAGGATACGAAAACCGGACTGGTTGGTATTCACACTCAGGAAATAAGTGGCTGAATCCTGGATCAGGCTGTTCACCGTAGTATGCTGATAAGCCGGATCACGGTACATGTCGCGGTCGGGTTTACCATCATTGGGCTTGCCCCAGAATTCGATATAACCATTAGCGGGAAGTACACCGAAGCTTACCGATGGGTAAAAGGGAACCGGTTCCCCGTTTCGCCAGAGTTCCAGGTATTCCACCTGTGTGCCGCCAATACCGGCCGCATCCAGGGTGGATTTCGGAATGCGGAACAATCCGCTCTTGCCTATCTTGAATTTGTAATAGGTCTGGTTGTAGCGTATCCATTCATTATAATAGCGCTGTGCAGAACCCTGCAACCCGGCTATCAGCAGCAATAAGGTAAAGATTCGCTTCATATTTAGAATTTTCTGAAGTTTCATAGGATGGATTATTTAGCCGCCTTCTTTTTCAGATCGGCTTTCAATGAAAACACATGGGTGTACAAAGGGTTCGACTGGTTGGCCAGGTTAGTAAAGGCGTAGTCGATCTGTACATTACTGATCCGGAAACCTGCACCAACTGCAGGCTGGTAGATCCAGATCTTTTTGGTATTGGTCACATCAGCATCATCAAGGGCTTTCTGGAAATTGTTGATACCCGCACGGATGAAGAGCACATTCTTCCAGCTGGCTTCGAGACCCAGTTTTGGATCGAAACTCGCTACATCCGTTGCCAGTACCGTGTTCCGGCGGCCGTCGAACGTAACATCCAGGTTCAGTTCGGCCAGCAGGTTGAGGTTGCTGTTCAGCTTAAAATTATAAGCGCCCCCTGCGATCAGGCGGGGAGCGGTGAGTTCAGTGGATTTGACCGGGATATCGTTCTGTGTCACATAAAACACTTCCCGCATTTTATCGGTGAGACTGAAGGACCAGGCGTTGAAGGTAGTGGTGACATCGCGTGCGGCCAAACCGAATTTCCATTTCTTGCCTGTTACCTGTATGCCCGCATCAAAACCAAAACCCCAGGCCGAAGCGAAACTGCCGGCTTTGCGGTGGATCACTTTGGCGTTGATACCGCCGCTGATCAGCTTGCCGGATTTGGTTTTCTTCTGCTGGGCCAGTGATACCAGGAAGGCATAGTCGGCCGAAGAGAAAGTCTGGATATTGCTGAAATTGATGGTGCCATCAGGCTCCACCAGGAAGATCGTATTGGGAATATCATCCACACCGAAACGCAGGAGCGACAATCCCAGCACCCGCTTATTGTCTTTCAGCGGCATAGCCAGGCTCGCATAATCGTACTTACCAATACCGGCAAAATACTCCGCATGCATCAGGTTGAGCTGCGGATGGTCTTTCACGTTTACCAGTCCGGCAGGATTCCAGTAGCCCGCTGTTCCATCCGAAACAGAAGCTACCTGAGCACCACCCATGGATAAGCCACGGGCACCGGCACCGATATTTAGAAACTCGTTGGAATATTTACGGAATTGCGCAGACGCAGACAACTGCGCCAGGCACACTACGGTAGTGGTCAGGAGTACGATCCTTTTCATCGAACCAATTTTTCGGATAAGCAAATGCATGGATTCAGGGTTTCAGGGAATATTGGATTCTTGAAAAGCTGCTGATTTACATTTGAAAATGAACAACTTCCGCACAAGATCCCATCAACAGGAAACGAATTTCGGGTCAAAATATTGCATCCGCAAAGTAAAGCCACGTGTTCTTCTTACTTTTGCGCAATTCGTTGATTTCCTATGGACTTGAAGGGAAGAATACGGGTAAGGGGATATACGGATGGGAGGAGGTTGCGGTTGGCTTGGAGCGATGAGACGATGAGCCGATGAGCCGATGAGACGATTAGCCGATGAGCCGATGGGCCGATGAGCCGATGAGACGATGCCCCTTCTTACTGTCATTCCCGCGAAGGCGGGAATCCCCTCCGGTAAATTGAAAAAGTCATTAAGGTAAGATAATGATTTTCAAAAACATGCATGGGATTCCCCCAAACTAGTTGGGGGCGGGAATAACACAAGATGAAGGAGATTCCCGCCTTCGCGGGAATGACATTCCAGGAAGCAATTCTCGATTGTCGATTCTCGATTGTTGATTCTCGATTCACGGTTCACGATTCACGATTCACGATTCACGATTCACAAAACATAAACATTTATCAACATATGAAACTCATTGAGGAACTGAAGTGGCGGGGTATGATCGCGGACATCATGCCGGGTACGGAAGAGCAACTGGACAAGGAAATGACCACCGGTTATATCGGGTTTGACCCGACGGCCGACAGCCTGCATATCGGCAGCCTGGTGCCTATCCTGCTGCTGGTGCACCTGCAGAAAGCGGGGCATAAGCCGATCGCCCTGGTGGGGGGTGCTACCGGAATGGTGGGCGATCCCAGTGGCAAGAGCGAGGAGCGGAACCTGCTCGATGAGGAGACCCTGAACCGGAATATCCGGGGTGTGAAAGCCCAGCTGGAGCAGTTCCTGAATTTCGATCCGGCACTGAACAATGCCGCCGAGATGGCCAATAACTACGACTGGTTCAAACCCATCAGTTTTATTGATTTCCTGCGGGATACCGGCAAGCATATCACCATCAATTACATGATGGCGAAAGACAGTGTGCGCAAACGCATCGAGGGTGAGACCGGGATCAGCTATACCGAATTCGCTTACCAGCTGATGCAGGGATATGATTACTATTGGTTGTACACCAATAAAAACTGCAAGCTCCAGATGGGGGGCAGCGACCAGTGGGGCAATATCACCACCGGTACCGAACTGATCCGCCGCAAAGCCGGTGGCGAAGCCTTTGCTTTTACCTGTCCGCTGATCACCAAATCCGACGGCGGTAAATTCGGCAAGACCGAAAAAGGCAATGTATGGCTGGATGCGGAAAAGACCAGTCCCTACCAGTTCTACCAATTCTGGCTGAATGCCACCGATGAAGATGCGGCCAAATGGATCCGGATCTTCACCTTCCTCTCCCCTGCCGAAGTGGAGACCCTGACTGCAGCGCACCAGGCTGATCCGGGACAACGCATCCTCCAGAAAAAACTGGCGGAGGAGACCACCCGTTTTGTACATGGCGCGGACGAACTGCAGAAAGCGATTGAGACCACCCAGAAATTATTCTCCCAGCAAAATGCACCGGCCGAAAGCCTGAGTGTGGAAGACCTGGAAGGCATGGAAGGCGTAGCGAAGAAGGATTTCCCTGCTGCTTCACTGCAGGCCGGCATTGATATCGTAAGCTTCCTGACCGAAACCGGCATCTTCCCCAGCAAGGGCGAAGCCCGCAAGATGGTACAGGGCGGCGGGGTCAGTATCAACCGCGTGAAGCAGGACAATCACCAAACGACCGTAGGCACTGCACAGCTGTTGCATGGAAAGTATATCCTGGTCCAGAAGGGCAAGAAGAATTACTACCTGATCAAGGCGGTCTAAGCCATTTTTGCAAATTTGCCGATCCCTTCCACCAGCACATCGAGGTCGCGGGTGGTGGTATATACATTGGGGGTAACGCGAAGGCCCTTGATATTCTCCCATTCGATGCCTACGGCATGCACTTTATACTTGTCGAGCAGGAAGCTGTCGAGTTCACCCGGTTTCTTCCCTTCCACACTTACTAACCCGATGGCACAGCCGTAGCCGGGCTTGAAGGAAGTGCCGAGTTTTACTTTCGGGATATCTTTTACTTTCTCCATCCAGTAGTTCTTCAGGTAGTGGAGGCGTTTCTCCTTGCGTTCGGGTCCGATCATTTCATAGAACTCGATGGCTTTGCCGATGGCCTGTTCGATAAAGAAGGGCCGGGTACCGAGATTTTCAAATTTGCGGATATCGGGACTTTTGGGATCACCGGCGGCGAAAAGCGGGTAGAGACTGCCGATCTTTTCCTTGCGCACATAGAGGAAACCGGTGCCGATGGTGGCGCTGAGCCATTTGTGGAGCGAGGTCCCGAAATAATCGGCGCCCAGCTCCGGTACGGAGAACTGGAAATGGGCGAAGCTGTGGGCACCGTCTACCACCACATCGATGCCCCGGGCATGGGCCGCATCGGCAATTTTGCGGACGGGCAGGATCTGTCCGTTCCAGTTAATGATATGGGTGATGTGCACCACTTTGGTTTTGGCGGTAAAGGCCTTGGTGTATTGTTGCACGAGGTAGGTATCGTCTTCACTGGGCAGGTCGAGGTTGATCCATACCAGTTTGATCTTGTCGCGCAGTTCCCGTTGTTTCCAGGCATTGATCATATTGGGATAATCCTGTTTGGTGAGCACCACTTCATCACCGGCCTGGAGTTCGATGCCGAAGATGGCGGCTTCGAGGGCTTCGGAGGCATTGCGCTGGATGGCGATCTCATCGGGGCTGCAGCCGGCGATGCGGGCGAGGTTGCGGCGCAGGGGTTCACGGCCCTGGTCGAGGATGCGCCACATGTAGTAGCTGGGGGCTTCGTTGCTGAGATCGTGAAAGCGTTTCATGGCGTCCTGTACGGTTTTGGGTGAGGGGGCCACGCCGCCGTTATTGAGGTTGATCAGCGAGGGTGAAACGGTGTAGGATTGCTGGATATAGTACCAGAAATCCTCATCAGAGGCCAGCTGGTCGGGGGCAATGGTGGCGGCCTGCCGGAGGGCGCTGTCGAGGTTCCGGCTCCAGGCGGGCTGGAAGAGGGATCCGAGCAGGGCGGACGAGGAGAGCAGGCCGGCTTTGGCCAGGAAGGAACGGCGGTTGGAGGGGGTCATGCGGGTTGTTTTACAGGTGAAATGTACGGAAAAGCGGGGATATGGGCGGGAGGGGTTGTCGGGCCTAAGTCCCTGACCAGTAAGGTGAAAAACTTTTGCAAAAGCATTTGGGCAATCAATTATCTTGGCTTATTTTTGCACCCCCAACGGATAAAACTGTTGGTCCGACTGCCCGATAGTATAATGGTAGTACGACAGATTTTGGTTCTGTTTGTCTTGGTTCGAATCCAGGTCGGGCAACAAAAAAGCGGTAAGAGATTACCGCTTTTTTTGTTTTATGTACAGAACAATGATGCTTATTGAAAAAGCTGCTGTGAATTAAATCCTATACTAACTGCATACTGGACTGCGCTTCTCCCCTTCCCGATTCTAAGCACTTGCAATCCTGAGAAGCATTCCAATTCCTTATTCGGCTCATTTTAAGGGATTTTTTGAGCCTGACCTCTCCCCAAAAAACCGGAGCAATTAAAATTAAAAAATCGGGCGATTATTCGCAATAGCAAAGTGTTGATAATCAATTAAATGACAAATATGTTAAAAAATATATCTTTTATCGGATATAATCCGATAAATAATATATAATTTAGCATATGTCTTTCCAAGACCACCTTCTTCCCTTTGCAGAGCTACCGTTGAACCGACAGGTGATCCATTCGGCGTTGAAAGCCTACCGCAGGCCTTATGATAAAATCAGTGAACTGCTGCGGCAGGGCATTCTGATAGCTGTGAAAAACGGGCTTTACGTACCTGGTCCTAAAGCGGATATTCAAGGGCCTGAACCCTTTACCCTTTCAAATCATTTGTATGGGCCTAGCTATGTGTCGTTGGAAAGCGCCTTATCCTGGTGGGGGCTGATCCCGGAGCAGGTATATGGAGTTACTGCAGTCTGCCTCGGCACCAGCAAACGAATGAACACAGCCCTGGGACGGTTTTCCTATCAACACCTGCCTTTGCCTTATTACAGTTTCGGGATAAACCGCTTGGCTTTAAGCAGGAAGCAACAGGTTCTGATCGCCTCGCCGGAAAAGGCCCTTTGCGATACTGTGATATGCTCCAGCGGTGTCCAGTTCCGCAGCAAGGCTGAGGCCTATCTTTTCTTAACAGAGGACCTTCGTATCGCAGAAGGGTCACTGAAACAGCTCAATACCGAAGGCATCCGCAGCTGGATCCCGGATAGTCCCAAAAAAAAGACATTGGAAATTCTCAGTAATACAATTGACAACCTATGATAGCGGAGTGGTTAAACAGTTATGCCCCTCAGAACCAGTCTCAAACGGAACAGGCCTTACGGGAGATCATGCAGGAAATTGCGCTGGCCGGGCTGCAGCGGGGTGGCTTTTTTGCGAAAGCCGCCTTTTATGGAGGTACGGCCTTGCGTATCCTGCATGGACTGCCCCGCTTTTCTGAAGACCTCGATTTTTCATTATTAGCGCCGGATCCGCAATTTGAACTGGGTGGGTATCTGGAGGCAGTAGTGGAAGAGTTCAACGCCTTGGGAGTCAAAGTGACACTTGAAGAGAAACGTAAACTCCGGAAATCTGCCATAGACTCTGCTTTTCTCAAGGCAGATACCACCTGGAAAGAACTGGTGATCCAGGATATTTTGCCTCAACAACGTGTCCGGTTTTCCGGTCAATTGAAAATCAAACTGGAAGTTGATACCGATCCGCCACTGGGTTTTGAAACGGAAGAAAAGCTGCTCCTGAACCCTTACTCCTTTTATGTAAAAACCTATACTTTACCCGACCTGTTTGCCGGTAAAATGCATGCACTACTGTTCCGGAAATGGCAAAAGCGGGTAAAGGGCAGGGACTGGTTTGATTTCGAATGGTATGTTCGAAAAGCGGTACCCTTGAACCTCGAGCACCTCACCGCCCGGGCCCGGAACAGCGGCGACTGGACAGCAAGTACTGCGATAAGTGTCCGGCAGTTTCATGAATTACTGGAAGCTCGTATCGATTCGGTCTCTTTCCCAGCTATTAAAGACGATATCACTAGGTTTATTCCAGATCCTCAGACAGTAGAAATCTGGAACAGCAAGTACTTCAATGATCTGGCGGAGAAAATAATAGTAAAATAAAAAGGGGAATTGCACTATTTGATGATTTAAAGAGAGAAAAATTCGATAGATTCGGTTATACAAGAGCTGAATTGTAAAGTAAGGCACGCAGAGTCCCCACGGGCATATTGAAAAAATATAAATAATTAAAGGGAGAATCTTCGAAGGGTAAACATGCTAAAACAAGGTTGGCGTATAAAAAGAGAGTGTTGCAAAAAGTGTGTCAGTTTGAAGTTTAGTAACTTTAAAACTAACACAAATGGAGATGACAGAAAAACAATCATTTGACTTCGAAGCTTTTAAAAAGCAGGCCGCCAGCCGGTTAAAACAAGGAGGAAGGGAAAAGAAGGGGATGCCTACGTTCAAGCAGCAGTTCCCTGAAGAGCAGTCGATGAACTGCTGAAACCGGAAGCCCATATCGAAGAGGAAGAAGCCTCAACCCGCAAGAACTTGAAAATGGCAAAGCAGGTTAAAAACACCCGTGGGGGAATATCGAGATCGAGACTCCCAGGGACCCAATTGGGACCTTGAGGCCGAAATCTTAGCCAAACGGTAAAGACCCTGGGGTGGAGCTGGGCCCGCCAGATCATCGCATCCTGTACGCCCGTGGAGCCAGCTACGGCGACATCCCGTGACCATCTCTAGCGAGATGTACGATCTGGATGTATCGCCCGCCACGATCAGCCGTGTTACCGACAAGATCCTGCCCCTGATCCAGGAGTGGCGTAGCCGGCCATTGGAACGGGTCTATATCCCTTTGTCACAGCTCGATGCGATCCACTACAAAGTAAGGCACGAAGGCCGGGTAGTTAACCGGAGCAGTTTACTGCATCATTGGGCTTAACCAGGACGGGCATAAAGAGCTGTTAGGCATGTACATTGGCGAGAACGAAGGGGCGAAGTTCTGGCTGCAGGTACTTACTGATCTGCAGAACCGGGGTGTTGAGGATATCTTCATTGCATCGATCGATAACCTGCAAGGGTTCGCCGGAAGCCATTGAGACGATCTTTCCCGCAACGGAAGTCCAGCTCTGTCTAGTCCACCAGATCGCAACTCCCAAAAGTATCTTTCCTACAAGGATGTAAAACCATTCATGAAGGATCTTCCAAGGGTGTATCGGGCAACCACCAAAGAGCAGGCGGAGCGCAGCCTGGAACAACTGGCCACCAACTGGGGCCAACGCTATCCGAAGGTGATCGAGTCCTGGCGCAAGAACTGGCCCAGACTGAGTCATTACTTCCAGTACGTGAAAGAGATCCGACGGATCATGTATACCACCAATATCATCGAAGGGTTCCACCGCCAGCTGCGGGCTTTGTAACCAAAACCAAGGGGCCTTCCAAAGCGAAGACGCACTGATGAAACTACTGTTTTTGGTACAGGGAAAACATCGCACAAGTGATGGAATAAACCGGTACACAACTGGAACCAGACCCTAGCTCCAGTTATCGATTATTTTTGGAGAAAGACTTAAATTGAATATCTGATGAAATCAGAACTGACACAGTTTATGTAATACATCCTATAAAAAACAAAAGCGCTGAGAGTTCACCGGCTTTTGTTATAAAGCAGAAATACTATTTCATTGGGCACCATCTTTCGCCCCAATAAATTTTCCTATCAATATAAAATAAAATACCATTGAGGTCACTTTTTCCCGCAAAAGGTGCCTATTGCAACTAAGCAATTTGTTGATTGCATCCATATCCTGCGATGTTTCATTTGGAATAAAGTCTTATCAGAATTAGCAAACATTACCACATCAATAGCCATATCTAAATTGCAAGCCACGAGGTTTTGATTAAAGTTAATAGATTTACTTCCATTGTTGTACTATCCATATATCTCGGAAAATCTTGATCAGCAGTATATAATCATAAGTTGCACCTTTATCATGATTCTGCACACGTAAATAAAGCCCCATCTCCTTTATTTCAAGATGGCGTGTTCTTCTTTACAAGCAGTAAAGGTACTAGAGCCATGGTGCTGGTAAAGTTGGAATTATTCTTTTCATTTATCTAATCTTTACCTATTTTCTTCCTGCAGAATTTCTTCAATAAACTTGATTTTAGGTACAGGGGATCATGGCGTTTTTGCTACTACTTGTATGTTACAGATTCATTTTTTACAAACCTCTATTGTTTAGTTATTCAATTCTTATACACAGGCTGTAAATATGATCAGCACCCTCCTCAACTGGAGTATCTCCAATCTGGATATATACAATATTAAATTTAGGGATAATTTATTATAATCGGTTATACAAGAACTAAATTGAAAATAATAAACGTAGAGTCCCCACAAGCATTTAAAAAAATATTAATTACTATAGGGAGTTCTTATGTAAAAAGGCATGGTGCTGCAACGCGACACATAAGATCGCAGTAGATTAGAGTCGATAACCATTACTGGTCTCGTAATTTTTAATCAAAAGCAGTCAACCATGCCTAGAAGTAAAGCTATTGATTTTTCCGGTCAGACTTTTTCTGTCGGTCTGGATTTTCACAAAAAATCGATTTCCGTCAGCGTTCGTACCTCCGATATGGAAGTGGCTCATTTCAGTCAGCCCGCAGATGTTTCCCTTTTGGTAAAGCACTTGAAGACCCGGTTTCCTAACGCCGATTTTATCAGCGCCTATGAAGCCGGATTTTGCGGTACTTCCCATCACCAGGCTTTACTCAATGCCGGTTTTCGGAACCTCGTTATTCATCCAGCCGATCTCCCGCAAACGGATAAACAGAAGAATACTAAAACCGACCTCCATGACAGCAGGGCTATTGCGCGTTACCTCGAGAAGGGGTTGCTACGTAGCATCCATGTACTTCCCCTGGAGCAGCAGGAACGCCGGGCACTTTACCGCTGCCGGGAAGCAAAATCAAAGGATGTGGCGCGCTGTACCAACCGGCTTCGAAGTTTTATGGACTACTTTGGCATTCAAGTGCCACCACTATTTGCCGATAAGCAATACATCTCCAGCCGCTATCTGGATTGGCTCAGAAGCTTATCGTTGTCAACTTCGCAAGGTAAAGAGACGCTACACCATCAAATCGATGAACTGGTTTACCACAGAAAGCAGCTGCTCGAACTCACTAAAAAACTCAGAACGGCAGTTGAACTTCATTACAGAGACAGCTTTGCTGCCCTGCTTTCGGTACCCGGTATCGGCCCCATTACGGCTATGGCGCTTTTGACAGAAACAGGAGACCTGACCCGGTTCAAGGATCCGGACAGCTACGCTTCCTATCTTGGGCTGGTGCCCGGAGAACAAAGCTCAGGAGATACAGTCTATTCCAAAAGCCTCCAACCCCGATGTAACCGGCATTTACGCCCGATGCTCATTGAAGCCGCCTGGGTCGCCATACGCCGTTGTCCGGTTTTGTTGGCCTATTTCAAGAAGCATGCTAAAACCAATAACAAAAAAGCAATTATAAAAGTAGCGCGTAAACTGGCGCTGATCGCCAAGGCCGTATCCATCAACAAATCACCCTATGAACCCAGATCCCGTTTCTAGTTTTATAGGGTAGGATTAATAAAACATAATGGATTACAACAGCAAAAACTCTGTACAGGGAGGAAAGCGCATCGCAGAGTCTGTGACACCCGTTCACACAACGAGAGTTGGCGTACCTCCTTTTATACTTTAATAAGAACTTGCGGCATCGCTAACGGATTGACCGCTAATAGCAGGCTGAGTATTGTTTGTCGTAATTCAAAAAAACCGTATATTATACTTGATTCATCTACATCAGCTACCATACAAAGCCTTTTACATAGCAGACTCTGCGAGGGTAAAAATGAATATAGAGACGATGTGTTTTAAAATTATTAGCAGCCCTCAAACCAAGCCACTCCAATACAGATTTGTATAGTATCGAATTTAAGAAATATTCGGCAAATTCGGGTAAAGAAGGGTTGAATGGTAAAGTAAGACACGCAGTGCTCCACAGGCATTTTTGGAAAAAAATAATCAACTAAAGGGAGACTCTTCGAGGGTAAATATTGATACTAATTTGCAACAATATAATATATTTTATAAATTAGATTTCCAGATAAATTTGCCAGAACTCAAAGAATTTTAAACAAAAATATTTTGAAATTGCTTGGTTTTATTATTGCAACTATTATACCAAACAGGTTTTTGTTGCGCCGGTATAACAATTGAGGGACTTAGATTTGGAAATAATTTTCGTATTAAAATAATATCCTTGTTTGATGTATCAAAAAATGTCCAGTTAACACCATTGTCATTTGATATAGCTATCAAAGTAGATGTAGTTACTAATCTACCCTGCGGCGTTATTATTTCGGTATGTTGAGCTATGGTCGCCTGTAGCTCATTTCTATTTTTAACAATCTTTGAAGGCAAATCAAAAGTAATATTGCTAAACTTCATACCCTTTAATTTCATATCATAGTTTGTCTCATTTAATACTTCAACCATCTTTGAAGAACCGCCCATTGATTTTAATAAAAAAGGGTAAGTATAATTAACAAATGTTTTATAATCACCATTCATAAAAGACTTTCCCATTATATACGCCTGTTGCATTAAATACACAGAAGCGTCTTTAACTTGGCCATATGAGTTTAAAAACAATATTGAACTAAAAAAAATACAACTAAATAACGGTTTCATTTAAATTCTATCTACGGCGTTTTTAAATAAATGTTTGCTTCGTCAGAAACTACAATGTAAAAAGATGGTACATCTTGTTTTTGATAAACCGACCATCGCATATCAAATATGTTTTCTGGGTCAAATAGTTTCGCAACTACTTTGCAGCAATAACTATTATCAAAATAAATTAATAGACTTAAATCATTATCAATAAAAACATTAGTTACTTTATGCGCCCAAATTGGATATTTCGCGCAAACTGACCCCCTAAGATCGCGGCAAACTGACCCCTCTTTTTTTATACCACCTGTTTGATTTTGATGACCATATTTTTTGCGGTATTAAGCTACGTTAGTTTACAATAATTTCAAATTTCTTCTT
>JBGAQC010000007.1:0-255882 GCA_044220945.1 Chitinophagaceae bacterium
TGTTAGCCATAGTCCTTAGATTTACTATGCCAAAGTGACACAGTAAATCTTAAGGCACCAGCAAAAAACTCAGGAGATCAGATCATAATCAGGGGGGTCAGTTTGCCGCGATCTTAGGGGGTCAATTTGATGCGGTCTTAGGGGGGCAGTTTCACGCGGTCAAGTGGGGTCTGTTTCGGCGGAATTTCCACTTTAACAAACCCCCATCGTTTAGTTATTCAATTCTTATGCAATAGTCGTAAAAATGATTGGCTCCCTCCACAACTAGAGCTTCTTCAATCTGGATATATACAATATTAAATATAAAGACAATTCGTTAAATTCGGTTTTACAAGGATTGACTTGTAAAGTAAGACACACAGAGTCGCCACAGGCAAATTGAAAAAATATAAAGAACTAAAGGGTGTCTCTTCGAGGGCAATAATCATCATAAGCGATTCTCAAATAATTAACCAAACCATTTGCACCTCCAAATGAATTCATAATTCTATGATCTAAAAATAAATTTTTTCATAAAAATTATTATCAATTGAAGAACCCATTACTCTTGCTTGACCCTTTAGAATAGTCAAAATTTCATTACCCAGAAAATTAATGTCTATATATATAAGAATAAAAATATATTACAACAAACAATTTCAGGCAACCCAGTTATTATATTTTGAAATCATAATCTGCGGCCAATTTTATACTTTGAGTTAATCTCCAGCCATCTTGATAGAGCTTGAATGCTTCTTCTCCAATATAATACCTACCCTTTTTTTTAAGCTTCTTTTTAAAACAACTTGCAACTCGTCCAAACAAATCTATGCTTATATCATTTAAATGCATTGTTGAAATCTCTCCTTCAATCACCCCCCTTGCTTCATCAAAAATTCCTCCAGGCCTCAAGACAACTGAAAAAGGATTAATCTTTTGATCAATTGCATATTTAATTCCATTTTTATATTGAGCAACTTCCCTAATGCCAACTTCTGAATTTTTATCTACAATAATAAAACTATCGCACATAATTGATTCACCGAATTTTGCTTTAAATATTTCGTTGCAACTTATTAAAGAATTATACTCTTTAATTTCTTCAAAATTCAAAAGCCCTGACTTGTAGTATTTAACATTTAAGTCTTTGTCAATACAAGTTAAAACTTCTACAAGATCGTTAAATGTTGCATAAATAAAAATTCGTTTTGCAGCCATACTTTTATTGCCCTTTAGGAATTAAAATCAAATGATCTCCTGGTGTCTGAGCCCTTATTCTGTCAGCATTTATGATTTCTCTACTTGTAGCCCCTCCGTTCTTTGTTGTACGTCGTCAAAACAAAGTGAACTTTTCCTTAGAGAGTGTTTCTTGATTTAAAGATACATTTTTTGTTTTTAGTTTTATAGGGTTACAGATTAAAATTAAGATGCGACTTTTTGCCTTAGATAATCTTGCCTCCTTCTTTTAAGTGTCAACAGTTTGATTCTTTCTCTGTACTTAAAAATCTCTTCCTGCCTTCCGTAATAAACATCCGCCGGTGTAACATTGCTGAGTGATTCGTGATAGCGTTCATGGTTGTAATAGTGAACAAAAGATTCTAATGCAGCTTCCAGTTCTTCAGGGCAGTAGTAATTGTCCAGCTTGACCACATTTTTCATTGACCGGTGATAACGTTCAATTTTACCCTGCGTTTGCGGATGATTGGGCCTGCCATGTATCAGCTTCATTTTCTTACTTTTCAAAAAGTTTTTAAGTTCTGATGCAATGTAACAAGCTCCATTATCCGATAACAATTTCGGCTTAAACTCATTTGATAACCCTGAAGCCTCCAGGGCCCTGTTAACCGTTCGTTGAACATCTTCTGTTTTCATTGTCTTACAAAGCTCCCAATGAACGATAAACCGGCTGTAATCATCCAGGACCGTACTCAGGTAATACCAGCCCCATCCTAATATCTTGAAGTAGGTAAAATCGGTTTGCCACATCTCATGCACGAAGCAAGTCTTTTGACTAAACTCGTTTCCCGCCGCCAACAATATATGCGATGGACTGGTAATTAATCCCTTGGCTTTTAATATACGGTAAACACTGGATTCTGAGATGAATATTCCTTTTGCATCACTGAGTTTACAGGACAGTTCCCGGGGTGAGAGATCAGTATATTCCAATGCAATTTCCACCACAAGATTCTTTTCACTTTGAGGTATGGCGTTCCATCTCTGCCTGGTGGCCCACTTAGGCTCAAGCCCGCTTGTTCCTTTATTCAAATAAGCTTTATACCATTTGTAAAAAGTACTCTTGTTGATGCCCAGTTGTGCTAAGGTTCTGTTGACTCCAATCTCCGAACGTTCAACCAGCTTTATGATTTCTTCTTTTTCAGCTACTGATAATCTCATACGACATTGATATTTTTCGCTTACTCCAAGTTTCCTAAGCTTTTTTTTACAATGTAGTTTTGAAGCATCAGCTCAGCCAGCATTTCTTTTAACTGTTGATTCTCTTTGCGCAAGTCAGCCACTTCATCACTGGTTGCTTCACGGGTGGTATCACCATTAAGACGTTTCTTACCGGCTTCCATAAATTCCTTGTTCCACTTGTAAAACAGTGATTGAGCAATCCCATGCTTTCGGCATATCTCACTGGTAGAACTTTCCCCACGAAGGGCTTCCATAACAATGAGGATCTTTTGCTCGGAGGAAAATAACCGCCTGGTCTTGCGGCGAATGTCTTTAATGAAGTTTTCTGTGGACTGCTTTTGATTCGTTCCCATAACTTTTTGATTTAAAAATTAACAATGGAAACACTATCTAAATTTAATCTATTTTTAGTCCACTTTCTGCTGACGATTTACACAAATGAAGAAACAGGATTTAACACATCTTCTCGATCATTAAATTCATAAATAGTTCTGCCTTGATTCACTGTTTCTGACCCATAATACTCTGTAACAAAAGGATAAACAACGATTGAACCATCATATGATTCAAGATCACAAGTTGGAGAAGATAAAAATGTCCTTGTTCGTTTAGAACCAACCACGGTTGGCCCCTGAGTAATAATTATGTATCGATTGTTTTGAGTTGTTTGAAAAAAATAGTCACTAAGAATAAAATTTGCCCTCCCAGCTCCGGATTCATTTAATCCGTACTTATACATTCTAATTATAGGACTTAAGTTAATACCATCATAAGTAGAAATCTTTTTTATGCGCAGCCCTCCGGCAAAAAACTGGTTATTTACTTGATCAGCATACTTGTTTGTCTCAAACTCAAAATCAGTATAGCCTCCTGTAGGGTAACTCATTCTTGTTAAAATCCATGCCTGCATATATAATGGATCTGGATCTCTTCCATTTAATATATTACTTCCAACCCAAATAGTAGTAACGCCTCCAACTCAGACATAAGGAATTTGTATTCGTGGAATAAGACTACTGTTACTCTTATTATTAAAATACCCCCAATAATCCTTTTGCCTGGAATCCTTTCTTGGGAGTCCTATAGAATTATTATAATCAAAACGATAAGTTTCAATAGTATTAGCATCAGTTCCTTTAAAAGACAAAGAGTCCAGTCGCAATCTTTTTGTGTACACATCAGTACCATTCATAAAATAACTCTGATATAACTGAATAGTTCTTACCAGCCTATAGGATTGAATTACGGGATCAAAGCTGTAAACCAGCATCCTGTTTAATCTTTTAGGCAAAGCAGCTCCATTAAAATCTTGTCGAATTTCTGACCCCTCCTCAAAAACTAGTTTTCCCCCACGAAACACTATTTCACTACAAATTTTTGCAGTAGTATTAATATAGCTATTACTAACATAAGGAGTACCAGGATCGTCGGCATAAGGCGTGTACCCTTGCTGATTCGATACTTGATCCGAAACAGTAAGTCCATCAGAAAAAAAAGCATCCTGGGTGTTAACATCGTTATAGTTGAAAAATATAGTATCTTTTTTATTGGATGAGATCATCTTAGTCAGTGGCCATGATGAAATTGCATACTGGGTAGAGGCCCCCGAACTGTTTGCCGTCCATTCATAGGTTTCAAACTTGTACTGAATACCGGATTCATCCGTAATATTAAACAACATAGTTGCTGTAGTGGGATGGGAGCGTGTAATGACCAAGGGGTCATACGGCATTATGATCGGCTTGAAATTATCCCGCTGGTTAAAAATGAACTTTCCGGATTTACCCGGCATTGAATAGGAAAAAATATCCGGCTCCGCGTCTGCAACGCCTTGAGACACATTCCAGAGATAATTGAGACCGTCATAGGTGTCTGTATTGATTGAACCGGACTCCCTTGAGGTAATGCCACTCAGGTAATTCCCCTCCTGCTCATCCGGCTTACCCATCATTTTCCGGCTTATTGTACCTCCAGCTGAAACTGACCACCCCAAACCTACCCGGGACGGATTATCTGTGACCCTGTTCCCTGCAGCATGATAACTCAGGGTAATCGGCACTTTGAGTTCCCCGACATTAATCTCGAAAAGCGGAATTGAAATATCCGGCACGCCGGTAAACAAGTTAACCGGTATAGATCCATAGCGGTTAAGGCTTGCCACATCCGGGGACTGTGGCATCAATTTGGGTAAAAACGCCTGTGATTGAGAGGGCTGGGCTACCCCAGCATAAACCATCATGAGAAACAGGCTGACTACAAAGAGACGCTTTTGCATAAATAAGACTTATAAGTAGTTAGAAACCGTACCCTACCCGAAATAAAACAGGTTGAGAAGCAGGCACATGGGTTTTATATAAAAAATCGTAATACAGTTTAACCTCACCTTTCAATCGTTTGCCAACAGCGTATTTCTTGCTAAGCCCAAGCAAAGCACTGGATTGCCAGGAATCAAAGTTTTTAAGGATACTCAGATTTTTAAACGACTGGAAATAGTTCTGTTCGTAGCCTCCAGACACAAAGAATTTTCCCTTTAGTTTCCAATCCAGAAAAGACCGGAGCGAGGCGCCTTGACCTGTAATATTGATCCGACGGATATCTGAGCCCCACCCAATTTTTCCAGAAGCACCAATTCCAATTATTGACCGGTCATTTAACTTATAACCAATTGATATACCGATGTCTGAGGTTGCAGGCAGAAAGCGGTTTGCCCCTGAATTTTGAAGATTGGTCCCATATTCCAATCGCCTCGCAAAAGATTTTGTTTTTTGTGTATTGGGCTTGAAATCAGCAATCTCTTCATCATTACTCATTCCACCCAAGCTATTGATCTTATCTTTTAGCTGGCTCATGGCGGCCTGTGCCTGCTGGATGCCTTGTTGCAGGTACTGCTGGGCATTGGGACCAACCGACTGAAGCCGTTGTTGCATAATGTTCTGTATGGTAGCCCTCGTCTGAAGGCCCTGCAGGGCCAATGGAGTGCCAGCATTTGCTGGAACCGGAAATAAGGCTGCCAATTCGGAATGTTCCTGGAAAAACTTTTTAAACTGCGGTGTTTGGGTAATCAGTTCTAGCGCTTTCTGCTCTCTTTTCCGTGGATCTTTAAAAAGCAGTTTATATTCTTTGATCTGTGCAGAATAGTAATAGACCTGTTTATTAAGTTGTTTCAGTTCTTTAACCATTCCAAGCCTGGACAGCTGATCCCTCAATGCAGCCTGTCTTTCATGCATAAACTGGCGAACTTCATTGGCGTCCCGAAACCTCGATTCAAGATTTTCTATTTGATTGATTTTATCGAGAATACTATTGTCATTACTCTTTAATCCAATATTATCAGTAGCCAGAAATCTGAGGGAATTTTTTAGTGTATCAGCAAAAGGAAAGTACTCTGAAGTGATGCTGAGTGGTCTTTTAATCTTATTTGTAATAATATCATCTATTCTTTTATACTCCCGCGATACTTCATCCATTTTAATGCTCTTCTGTAGAGCATCCTTTTCGAAAAGCTTTTTACGGACCTTCATCTCGGTTTTCTGAAACTTCCGCAAGGCTTTCTCCGTAACAATAGTTAATTTTTTTCAAGTTTTGAATTATTAACCGAGAGAGAATTAATCAGATATGAGTTTAATGCCGAATCCTGAAAAGCTGGTTCTTGAGCAAAAGAGCTCATGCTCCAAAAAAGAACACCCAAAAGATGTGTTAGGATTTTTTTCATAAGCAGAAAAGGTTAACAAAAATGCTCTATCTGTATTGTCTATCCGAACCTAAGTATTTTTTTTAGACCGAAAAAAGAAAATCCTTAAATCACACGGATTTTGAAAAAAACCGTGAAAATACGGTATCATTATACCGTGAAAAAACGGGTAAAAAATACCGTTTTTTACTCCCGATTTTTTTTCGTATGTACTTCAGATTGAGTAAACGTAAGAACCAGGTAAAGCGTTATTGAAACAAAGTTGAAGGCCTGAAAAGGTGCCAGCAAATTTTTACAACCGTTTTTTAGCGGTAAAAAATCGTTTTTTTATTACAGTAAGCCGTTAAAAAACGGTATCACAAAACTGTACGCTTCTCGTAACTAAATGATATTCTTCAAGTTGTACAAAATGATTAATCTGCAGGAGGAACTCATCATAGTTTATACTATACTGATATAAATAGCCCTAGTCTCAGTTTCATGATATCTGTATATCATTCTATATATTAATACAGTCAGAAAATCCTTCATTTTCAAAAAATCACTTATCACATATTTGCATAATGAAGTTGGTGAAGAAGTGTTACTCAGCTATTTACTAATTGAATTTCAATAATTTACGAAAATTCAGGATCTTCACCTTTTGCATCAGAATTCTTATCTGTTTAGGTGCTGAATTGTAAAGTAAGGCACGCAGAGTCCCCACAGGCATTTTGGAAATACTTAAATTCCTAATGGGAGACTCTACGAGAGAAAAATTGGATACTCCATACCGGAATATTGCTGGAAGGACAGGCAAACACTCCGCTAACCGGAAAACAACTCACGGCAACTGACATTACAGAGAAATGTACAATCTGCCTGTTTCGCGTGTCTGTCTGAGTACAAGATGCTCTGGCCAAACTTAGACCTAAACAAATAGTAAAATGCGTGAACCAGAGATTCTTGCGCTAGACAAGTAAACAGAATTTTGCGCCATAGGGAGTTAGTGCTACTATCGCAGAGTTAAAATCTTTCGCCAAGTTGTCGGAGCATTTCAATAGTATTACAGTGTTGCACCCCGTTTGCAATACAGGCATCAGGAATCTTTACCTTGTTCCTTCTATTGGGTTCACTTAATTCATGAGTTACAATAATGTGTTGAGCTGAGTCTACTAACGCATATGCTATTAACCAAGCATCAGCTTCGTCAGCGTCTAAGAATTCTGCTAAAGCATTTGGCAAGTAGTGGCCGGTTTTTGAAGCTGCCCATGTAGCAACTTGTGAATACTGAGGTATAATTGCAGAAGTATCTTTAAAGAAATTGTCAGGCAAATTAATCTCACACCACTGTTTTAGATCATCTTCATTCTTGAATATTTCGTTCTTCACTTTATCAACGCTTACAATTTTCCCATCTCCTGCAAGTTGTATCACTTTACTCCAAAAACTTGTGGCAACATCTAATGGATAGCTTGCTCGATGTGCTTGGATGAAAAAGTTACTGTCAACAACGTAAACACTCATAGCAGTTAAAAGTGTTTAGTGAAGAATGTCTGATAGGTATCACCTTTCAGGCTGGTTAATTTATATGCGTCTCTATATAAAAGTTTGCCAGATTTTACAGCTTGATTAACATGTGCGGCAAAAGTGAGACCGATTCTTTTTTTTACAGTAGCATAAAAATTACCCCCATCACCTTGATTTCCTTTTTTAAGAAACTCTCGATTAGAGTATTCATTGTAGAAAACGAAAAATTCTGCCTTAGTTAAATAGCCTAAGTCTAATGCTCTTCTTGCAATAACTATTTCACTTACTTTAAAATATCTTGCTGTATTTGCAATATTTGGCTTTATCTTCCAAACTTTTATAAAAGATTGAGCAGGAACCAAAAACTCTGCAGATACTTTGTCACAAAGTAGTTCTATAGGGTCGTTAGCTGGAAGAAGTTGACGAAAGTCGAAGCCTGCGCTATGTCCAGTCCAAATATGGGCAAGTTCATGAATTATAGTAAAGAGTTGAGCCGCTTTCCCGTCAGAATTGTTGATGAACATGAAAGGAGCAACAGGGTCAACAAGTACAAAGCCTCTACATTCATCAACACTTATCGGCCTGCTTGTATTATTTTCAACAACACCATTAAATACTATTGTAATTCCGATGTCTTCAATTTTTTGAGCTAAGTGGTCTAAGGCTTCTTGCCAGGTTTTAAAAGAACTTGCCCATTCATTATTTAACCCAAGTGTATTTCTAATATCAGCAACTATCTCATTATAGTTTTGACTGTTGCGAAACTTACCTACAAATGGTAGATGCTGAAAATCATTTTCAATTAAATATTCCCTTAACCAGTCTTGTCTTTGCTGCATTAACAATATCGTGTCATAGACATTTATACTAACATTGTTTTGTCCTCCATTATTAGTCCTGAAAAAAGGTATAGGAAGGCTTTCTTTTGGTGGTTCTGGCAGAAATAAATAGCCAAAAGGCAAGTGTACCTTTTTAGAAAATGCTTCCAACTGCTTAACAGTCGGCTTTTTCTTTTGGTCCACCCAATCCTGAATTTTTGGAAACTTAATTGCAAAATCGGACAAATCATAACCTGCTCGAGCTATTGCCCAAGTAAACATATTAGACTTTATATTTACTTCTGTTCGCATTAAGTGGCAAATTTAGCGATTCAAGTCCATAAAATACTGCTAAGGTTAAAGAGGATTTTTCGAGTAAAGTTTGTCAAGATTGAATTATTAGGGTATTGCAATATCATGACCACCAACACATTATCATGTGCAACTACAACACCTCCAGATCATCAAACTAAATATACAAACGGTATTGCGATAGCGCCAATCCATAGCCCCGGAACTTCATTCCCCCAATCCAGCCACACGGCCCATATAAATATAAGAAATCCAACCCATAACGGCATTGCTTACTTGAAATTATCAAAAAGCTGGTAGTCAACCCTTGCCGGGCAGGGGATAACTGTTTATTAGCATCAAAAATGGGATCGGAAATATTCTATTGCAAGCCCTTGGCACTGAGGTTGGAGGCTATAATACGATGTCGCCCCGCTGTAAAGGCATATCAGACCGTCAGAGGCGTAGTTTCGAGCCTGCTGAAGGGCTTCCCGAGCCCCCTGCCCTTCTCAGATTACTCCGCGCTCTCCGCGTGAATTACTATCTCAGCGCCCTCCGCATGAAACAGTCTTACCCCCGCCGCAACTCCTCAATCGCCTCCACATCCATCGGCAAAGCCTTACCCAGCCGCTCCGCGCCGGTAGCGGTGATATGATAATCTTCCTCCACCCGGATTCCGCTGAAATCGCGGTAGGCATCCAGGGCGGGATAGTTGATGAAGTCGGTGAACTTGCCCTGGGATTTCCAGAGGTCCATTAACTCAGGGATGAAGTATAATCCGGGTTCTACAGTAAGGGTGAAGCCCGGCTCCAGCGCACGACCCAGCCGCAGGGATTTCATGCCGAACTGGGTACTCTTGGTCAGGGTATCGGTATAGCCTACATACTGCTCGCCGAGGTCTTCCATATCATGTACATCCAGCCCGATCATATGTCCCAGGCCGCACTGGAAGAACATCGCATGCGCGCCCGCCATCACCGCCTCCTGTACATCTCCCTTCATCAGGCCCAGGCCCTTTAAGCCCTCTACCAGCTTGCCCGCCGCCGCCCAATACACATCGCGGAATAAAACGCCCGGCTTGAGCAGGCTCACAGCATGCCGGTGCGAACCCAACACGATCTCATAAACCTCTTTCTGTTTACTGGTGAATTTCTTCCCCGCCGGAAAGGTACAGGTCAGATCCCCCGCATAGTTCATATCATTGGAAGCACCGGCATCACATAATACCAGGTCGCCCTCCTTGAGCGTATTGCCACTGTACACATTGTGCAGGGTTTCGCCATGGACTGTTACTATGGGACTGAACGAGAGCTGCCCGTTATTGGCATAAGCCACCTCTTTTACTTTTGCCACGATCTCGTATTCTTTCATACCCACTTTGGCAGACCGCATGGCCGCCAGGTGCATATCCCCGCTGATCAGCGTGGCCTGGTGCATCTCGGCGATCTCCAAAGCATCTTTATGCGAACGTTGGGCGATCACGGCTTTGACCAATGCCAGGGACCGCTGCTCATTCACCTGCGCCACCGGTATGCCCAGCCATTCCGCCAGCCGGATCCGGTTCTCCGGACGGTAAGGCGGCAGGTAATGGACCGCCTCTTTGGCACCCGCCAATACCTGGGCAAGCGCGCCATAAGGCGCTGTTTGGGTCACCCCCACAGCCGCCGCCATCTCTTTGATGGAAGGTAACGGCCCCGTCCATACGATATCGTCAATAGTAAGTTCGTTGCCGTAGATCACGGTATTGCCGGTAGACAGGTCGATGGTAGCGGCCAGTCCGGCCGTATCGAGTCCGAAATAGTAAAGGAAACTGCTGTCCTGCCGGAACGGATACCAGTTATCCCGGTAGTTCATGCTGCTCTCTTCATTACCAAGGAACAGGAGCAGGCCCTCTCCCATGGATTGCATCAGTACAGCGCGGCGCTGCTCATACACTTCTTTCGGAAACAAACGGAATTGTAAAGCCATAAAAGCGATTTTGTAAGAAGAACAAACTTAACGCTTTTAGGGCAGCTATGAGGCTCAGGAATGGCTGAGTTTGTGCAGGCAGGTCTTGAGACTCTCCTGCCAGTCGGGGATCGAAAGCTGGTATAACGTACGGATCTTAGTGGTATCGAGCAGGGAAAAAGCCGGACGCTTTGCCGGTGTGGGGTATTGGCTGGTGGGGATCGGGTTTATAGTACAAGTGCTGGCCGTAAGGTTACGGATGGCCACCGCAAAATCGTACCAGCTGATGCGCCCCTGGTTGCTGTAGTGGTAGATGCCCGGATGCCAGTGCCCGCTCTGGATCAGCTGCAGGATGGCCGCGGCAAGGTCTACCGCATAGGTCGGCGCTCCGACCTGGTCGTTCACTACATTGATCGAAGGCCGCTCCGCCATCAGACGCAGCATGGTCTTGACGAAATTATTCCCAAACTCTGAATAGACCCAGGCCGTACGGATAATGATCGCATCGGGATTGGCCTGCCCGCAAAGGATTTCACCTTCGCTCTTGGTGCGGCCATAGGTGTTGACCGGATTGACGGGATCGGTTTCTTTATAAGGTTCGGGCGACTGGCCGTCGAATACATAATCCGTACTGATATGGATGAAACGGGTGCCGAAATCCTTACACACGGTTGCCAGCACACCCACTGCTTCTGTATTGACCAACGCAGCCAGTTCAGGTTCACTCTCGGCACGGTCTACCGCCGTATAAGCCGCACAGTTGACACAAAAAGCGGGCTGGTAGGCCTTGAAGAAATTACGGACCAGTTCAAAATGGTGGATGGGCAGGTCTTCCCTACTTAAAAAGATGAAACGAAAATCCGTAAAGGCGGCTGCCAGCGACTGGAAGGAACGGCCCAGCTGGCCATTCGCACCGGTGATCAGTATTACGGGTTTATCCGGCATCCTGTTCAGGAGTTGAATGCAAAATTAGTAAGGCAATCTGCCAGTAACGGCAAGGCCTTGTCTTTATCGGAAACAATCACTTTATCTGCGGGGATCTTCCAGTCAATGCCCAGGGAAGGATCATTGTAAATAATGCCCCCCTCACTTTCCTTGTTATAAAGCCGGTCGCATTTATAGAGCACTACGGCTTTCTCCGACAATACCGAAAACCCGTGGGCAAAGCCATGGGGTACCAGCAACTGCTTGCGGTTGGCGGCTGAGATCTCAACTGAAAAGGTTTTGCCGAATGTGGGCGACCCTTTGCGGATATCCACTACCACATCCAGGATGGTGCCTTCCAGCACCCGCACCAGTTTACACTGGGCATGGGGCTGAAGCTGGTAATGCAGGCCGCGGATCACCCCATAAGAGGAAGAAGATTGGTTATCCTGTACAAATACGGTATCAATCCCCTGCTGCCGGAAGACCTGCTCATTATACGCTTCAAAAAAATAGCCCCGGCTGTCCTCAAACACCTTCGGTTCAAAAATAAATAAGCCGGGCAATCCTGTTTCCTGAAAAGGCATATTCCTGAATTATCGTGTTGTATACTGATTCTCGTAATAGTGCTGATAAGCGCCGCTGGTTACATTCCTGATCCAGTCCTCATTGGCCAGGTACCAGTCCACCGTTTTCTCGAGGCCCTCTTCAAACTGCAAAGACGGCGTCCAGCCCAGTTCCTTATTCAGCTTGGTGGCATCAATGGCATAGCGGAGGTCATGCCCGGGACGGTCGGTCACATAAGTGATCAGTTTAGCACTCTCCCCTTCCGCACGGCCCAGTTTTTTATCCATGATCCGGCAGAGCAGGTGCACCAGGTCGATATTCTTCCACTCGTTGAATCCACCGATATTATAGCTTTCGCCGTTCCGGCCCTTATGGAATATGGTGTCGATGGCACGGGCATGGTCTTCCACGAAGAGCCAGTCGCGCACATTCTCGCCCTTGCCATACACAGGCAGGGGTTTTTTGTTCCGGATATTGTTGATCATGAGGGGGATCAGCTTCTCCGGGAAATGATGCGAGCCATAGTTGTTGGAGCAATTGCTCAGCACTACAGGCAGGCCATAGGTATCATGATAGGCCATCACAAAATGGTCGGAAGCCGCTTTGGATGCCGAATAAGGCGAATGCGGGTCGTAGGGGGTTTCTTCGGTAAAGAAACCAGTCTCGCCAAGGGAACCATATACTTCGTCTGTGGATACGTGGTAGAAACGTTTGCCTTCCTCCTGTCCTTTCCAGTGTTTGCGGCAGGCATTGAGAAGGATGGCCGTACCCAGCACATTGGTCTTGACAAAAGAGAGCGGGTCCATGATGGAACGGTCTACATGGCTTTCGGCAGCCAGGTGGATCACGCCATCAAACTGGTATTTCAGGAAGAGGCTTTCGATTGCCGCTTCGTCGGTAATATCCGCTTTCTCAAAAAAGTAGTTGGGGGCCGTTTCGATATCCCTGAGGTTGGCGAGATTACCTGCATAGGTCAATGCGTCGGTATTCACGATCCGGTATCCGGGATATTTATTGACAAAGAGGCGGACCACATGCGATCCGATAAATCCGGCTCCTCCGGTGATCATGATGGTTCTGCTGCTCATATTATAATGTCCAGTAGTTTACGGTCTTGATTTTGGAACGGTAACTGCCTTTCAGGTCGGCCAGCAGGCCTCCTTTTTTAAGGATGCTGCTGAAATAGGCTTCATCTAATGACAGATACGGTTTATGGGAAACAGCTACAATGATGGCATCATAGTCCTTGCCCACAGCATCGGCCAATTCAAACCCATACTCATGTTTCAATTCTTCACTTTCTGCAAAGGGGTCCACCACATCCACGTTCAGGGAAAAAGATTTGAGTTCTTTCACCACATCTGCCACTTTGGAGTTGCGGATATCGCTCACGTTTTCCTTGAAGGTAGCACCCATCACTAATACACGGGCTTTGGCGATCACCACTTCGCTTTTGATGATATGTTGCACCACTTTCTTGGCCACATACATGGGCATTTCGTCGTTGATCACCCGTCCGGCGAGGATCACGCGGGAATCATAGCCCAGCTGGTTCGACTTATACGTGAGGTAATAGGGATCCACACCAATACAGTGTCCGCCGACCAGACCGGGGAAGAACCGCAGGAAGTTCCATTTGGTACCGGCTGCTTCCAGCACTTCGTAGGTATTGATACCCATCTTGTCGAAAATGATGGAGAGCTCATTCATCAGGGCGATATTCAGGTCGCGCTGGGTGTTTTCAATGATCTTGGCCGCTTCCGCTACTTTTATGGATGAGGCTTTATGCACACCGGCCTTCACCACGATCTCGTAGGTTTTGGCGATCTCTTCCAGTGAAACCGCATCACAACCGGATACGACTTTAATGATTTTCGCAAGGGTATGTTCCTTATCGCCCGGGTTGATGCGCTCGGGCGAATAGCCCAGCTTGAAATCCGTACCCATTTTGAGTCCGCTGAGTTGTTCAATGATCGGCAGACAGTCTTCTTCCGTACAACCGGGATATACTGTGGATTCATAGACCACATAATCCCCTTTCTTGATCACTTTCCCGATGGTTTTGGAAGCACTGGTCACCGGCTTGAGGTCGGGCACATTGGAAGCATCTACCGGAGTGGGAACAGCAACGATAATGAATTTGGCTTCACGCAACACTTCGAGTGAATCGGTGAACGTGATATCACAGCCCTCGAAAGCTTCTTTCTCCAGCTCATTGCTGGGGTCGATACCCTGACGCATCAGGTCCACGCGTTTGGCATTGATATCGAAACCGATCACGGAAATTTTCCGGGCGAATTCAAGGGCTATGGGCAGCCCCACATAACCCAGGCCGATCACGGCGAGTTTGGCTTTTTTATCGATGAGGTCCTGATAGATTTTCATTTGCAAAGGTTGTAAGGTTTGTGTTTTCGGGGGGGCCGGTTATTTTCTGCTTTCGAATTCCTTGGGCATTTTTGTCCACTCTTCCGGGGGAAGGGAGCGGAAGTAATCGTAGGTGATCTTCAGTCCTTCGCGGCGGCTCACTTTGGGCGACCAGCCGAGAATTTCTTTGGCACGGGTGATATCCGGCTGGCGTTGCTTGGGGTCGTCTACCGGTAAGGGTTTATATACGATTTTCTGTTTGGTACCGGTAAGGGCAATGATCTCTTCTGCAAATTCCTTGAGGGAGATCTCATCCGGGTTACCGATGTTCACCGGCTGGGCATAATCACTCATCAGCAGGCGGTAAATACCCTCTACCAGATCATCCACATAACAGAAGGAACGGGTCTGGCTGCCGTCACCGAATACGGTCAGGTCTTCCCCGCGCAGGGCCTGTCCGATGAATGCCGGCAAAGCGCGGCCATCGTTGAGGCGCATACGCGGACCATAGGTATTGAAGATGCGTATGATCCTGGTCTCAAGTCCATGGAAGGTATGATAGGCCATGGTCATGGCTTCCTGGAATCGTTTGGCTTCGTCGTATACGCCACGCGGACCGATCGGATTCACATTGCCCCAATAGTCTTCGGTCTGCGGGTGGATCAGCGGATCACCATAGATCTCTGAAGTGGAGGCCACCAGTATCCGGGCATTTTTGGCTTTGGCGAGTCCGAGACAGTTATGCGTTCCCAGCGATCCCACTTTCAGGGTCTGGATCGGGATCTTCAGGTAATCGATGGGGCTTGCCGGTGAGGCAAAGTGGAGGATATAATGCAGTTCACCCGGAACATGGATGAATTTGGACACATCGTGATGGTAGAATTCGAACTGTTCGAGCTTGAAGAGGTGTTCGATATTGCGGAGGTCGCCGGTGATCAGGTTATCCATACCAATCACATGGAATCCCTCTTTGATAAAGCGGTCACAAAGGTGGGACCCCAGGAAGCCTGCGGCACCAGTGATCAGAACTTTTTTCCGGGTGGTGGTCATGTTTGCTTTTACGTTTTAAGGCTGTTGCACCAGGGCCCTTCCCACACTTACATAATGAAATCCCAGCAGGCGCATCAGATCCAGTTCAAACAGGTTACGGCCGTCGAAAACGGCTTTCTGCTTCAGCAAACTGCTGATCCTGTTAAAATCAGGTGTCCGGAATTCATTCCATTCGGTGGCGATCACCAGGGCGTCGGCACCTTTGAGACAGTCGTACTGGTTTTCGGCGAACCCGATCTTATCGCCCACAACCTGCTTCACATTATTCATGGCTTCGGGATCGAATGCAGTAACCGTAGCACCGGCTGCGGTGAGGGCATCGATCATATAAAGCGCCGGAGCTTCGCGGATATCATCTGTATTCGGTTTGAAGGCCAGTCCCCAGAGGGCAAAATGCTTACCCTTCAGGTTCCCTCCAAAATATGCTTCTATAGCCGGAATCAGGTGGAGTTTCATCCGCTCATTCACATCCATAACTGCATTCAGTATGCGGAAATCATAGCCGGCTTCTTTTGAAGAAAGCGCCAGGGCCTGAACGTCTTTAGGGAAACAGCTGCCGCCGTAACCGATACCCGGAAACAGGAAGCGTTTGCCGATACGTTCATCACTGCCAATGCCGCGGCGGACCATATCCACATCGGCACCCAGCAATTCGCAAAGCTGGGCGATCTCGTTCATAAAGGTGATCTTCATGGCGAGGAAGGAGTTGGCGGCATATTTGGTCAGCTCGGCAGAGCGGATATCCATATTCATGACAGGGTTACCGGAACGGACAAAGGGCTTGTAAAGTTCACTCATCACTTTCACGGCCCGTTCAGAAGAAGCCCCGATAACCACGCGGTCGGGTTTCATGAAATCTTCCACAGCCACCCCTTCGCGGAGGAACTCGGGGTTGGATACCACATCGAATTCGCCGGAATAGTTTTCGCGAACGGCTGCATGTACTTTATCGGCAGTCCCAACGGGAACAGTACTCTTGTCAACGATCACTTTATAGCCGGTGAGCAGTTTGCCCAGGTCGTGGGCCACACCCAGGATATATTTGAGGTCGGCCGAGCCGTCTTCACCCGGAGGTGTGGGCAGGGCGAGGAAGATCACTTCAGCATCCTGGATACCATCAGCCAATGAAGTAGTGAACTGCAGGCGTTCTTCCCGCAGGTTACGCAGGAAGAGTTTCTCCAGTCCGGGCTCATAGATCGTGATCTGTCCGCTGCGGAGCTTGGTGATCTTGTTCTGGTCGATATCGATGCAGGTCACCAGATTCCCCGTTTCGGCAAAACAGGTTCCGGTTACCAATCCCACATATCCGGTTCCGACAACAGCTATTTTCATGATTTCAGTTCTTGAGGTTTAGTTCTGTTGCTTTAAAAAGTCTTTCACATGCCCGGTGATATAGTCCAGCTGTTCCTGGTCCAGTTCCGTATGTATCGGCAGTGAGATCACCCGTTCAGTCAGCCAGTCGGTTACCGGTAGTTCAAAACGACCACTACCCCATTGCGCAAACATCTGCTGACGGTGCGCCGGTACCGGGTAATAGATCATGGAAGGTACTTTCCGGTCAGCCAGATACTGGTTCAGGCCATCGCGGCTGATCCCATCCAGGATCATGGTATACTGGTGAAAAACGTGACTGGAATAAGATGCACGGTAAGGCGTGGTAACACCCTGGATTCCGGCAAATGCAGCATCATAAAAATCTGCGGCTTTCCGGCGGGCGTCATTATACGCATCCAGCTTACGGAGTTTCACGTTCAGCACTGCAGCCTGGATGCTGTCGAGCCGGCTATTACAACCGACCAGATCATGGTAATAGCGTTTACTCTGGCCATGGTTGGCAATCATTCTTAACCGCTCCGATAACGCATCGTCATTGGTGAATATTGCTCCGCCGTCGCCATAGCCGCCGAGATTCTTGGAAGGGAAAAAGGAGGTGCATCCGATCGTTCCGATAGTGCCGGTTTTTTTCTCGGTTCCATCGCTGAAGCGGTAGGTGGCCCCGATGGCCTGGGCATTGTCTTCGACTACAAAGAGGTTATGTTTCCGTGCGATCTCCATGATGGCTTCCATGGGGGCACTCTGTCCGTACAGGTGAACCGGAACAATGGCTTTGGTGCGGGGGGTAATGGCTTTTTCGATAGCTGCCGGGTCAATACAGAAGGTTTTCGGATCCACTTCCACAAAAACCGGTGTCAGTCGCAGGAGTGCAACTACTTCAGTTGTAGCAATATATGTGAATGAAGGCGTGATCACTTCGTCGCCGGGCTCCAGGCCCAGGGCCATGAGGGCGATCTGAAGGGCATCGGTGCCGTTGGCGCAGGGGATCACGTGTTTTACGTTGAGGTAGCTGCCCAAAGAAGCCCCGAAATCGGTAACCGCCTTCCCATTGATAAAGGCGGTATTGTCAATCACTTCCTGGATCGCACTGTCTACTTCGGACTTAATACCGGCATATTGCCGTTTAAGATCCACCATCTGAATGGGATGCATAATTTGGATTTAGCTTAAAACGGGCACAAAGCTAGCACTTAAATGTGGTTTTAGCAATCCCCCGGAGCGGGTATAAATGATTGAGAATAAAAAGATTATTGGGTTTTGGCGGGGGATTCCGGAAATGGGAAGATGCTGATTTTCAGGGAATTAGCCAATGAGCCGATGAGCCGATGAGCCGATGAGCCGATGGCTGACGCACGATTAGCTCGCGGGTTACGGACCTGGCTATTGATTAAAGAGAATTTCTCAAAGAACGTCATTCCGGCGAAGGCCGGAATCCCCTGAAGAATTTGTTGTAATTGTAGAATGAGATTCCGGCCTTCGCCGGAATGACGTAACCCGAGTATTACCGTTTTTCGATTGTCGATTCACGATTCCCGTCTCTCGCCTATTCTCTACTTTCTACTGTCTACTGACTACAGTCTTCTGTCTACTGACTACTGGCTACTGACTACTCCCCTCATCCAAACCGCCGCTTCACCAACTGGTAAAAATGCTGCACCACGGCTTTATCGCCGTCCCAGCCCAGTTTTACCTTGAGTTCGCGTTCGATCCAGTATTCAGCTTCGGCGAAGATGCGGAAAGCATTGATGGTTTTGATGCTGCGTTCGTACATGGCTTCATCGCCGCGGAAGAGTTCGGAAATGAATACAAAGCGGTCGTTTACACCGATGCCCTTTTTGAGGTCGCGGATGGGTGCTTCAGTGAGCAGGTGGCCTACTTCCAGAACGGGATTTTTTAACGAATCATTCAGAGAAGCCTGGACCCCGGCCATGGCTTCATTGAGCTCTTTGCGGGGTTCCTGCTGGGCCAGGGTGGGTATCTCCTTTAGTACTTCATCCTTCCAGGTTTCGGCTTTTGCGGGCCGGGCTACCGGAGGTTCCGGCAGGGTTTCCTGTGGGATTTCAGCGGGTTCGGGCATCTGGATCAGGGATGCGGAAGGCATCATAACCGCAACCTTGGCGGTGCCCAAAGCCTTGCCCCCGGCGGCTTGCAGCTGTAGGAGCTCCGATTCTATCTGGCGCAGGGTCAGCATTAATTGCGCCGGACCGGCTTTTTGTGCAAATTGTTCATTTAATTTGCCGATCAATTGGGCTAAACGATCCATGAAGTGGCCGGAATTTGGTGTTTATGTAAGTGTAGCCTAAAATTAATCAATTTTCATTCCGTTTTTACAACATGTTCATAGAACCACATATTGCCGGAGGCCGCAGGGGGTGGATTGAAGTGATCTGCGGGTCCATGTTCAGCGGCAAAACCGAAGAACTGATCCGCCGCCTGAAGCGGGCCAAGATCGCCAACCTGAAAGTGGAGATCTTCAAACCCAAGATCGATACGCGTTACGACGAAGTACAGATCGTTTCGCACGACGAGAATGCGATCCACTCCACCCCGATCGACAATTCACAGACCATCCTGCTCATGGCCACTAATGTGGATGTGGTAGGCATTGATGAAGCCCAGTTCTTTGACGACCAGTTACCTGATGTATGCGAACAGCTGGCGCTGCGTGGTATCCGGGTGATCGTTGCCGGACTGGATATGGATTACCTGCGCAAGCCTTTCGGACAGATGCCGCACCTGCTGGCCAAGGCGGATTATATCACCAAGCTGCATGCCATCTGTGTGAAGTGCGGCAATATTGCCAACTACTCTTACCGCAAAACAGCACAGGAAGGCCAGGTGGTATTGGGTGAGAAAGATGTGTATGAACCCCGTTGCCGGGCCTGTTATGAAGAAAATCCTGGATCTTGAAGAAGTGGCATCACATACCTGCATTGCTGCGTAAAGACCTGCTGCTGGAGATCCGGCAGCAATACACCCTCTATGGTATCGTGCTCTATGTGGCTTCCACCATTTTTGTGCTCTACCTGGCAATGGAAGCCCCGGAGCAGAAAGTCTGGAATGGCCTGTTCTGGATGATCCAGCTCTTTATCTGTGTGAATGCGGTAGCCAAAAGTTTCCTGCAGGAAAGCCGGGGACGGATGTTGTATTTCTATACGATTGCAGGACCCGGACAATTCATCATCGCCAAACTGCTCTTCAATGCGGGGCTCATGATCCTGATGAGCATCATCAGCATGCTGCTCTTCCAGTTGCTGATGGGCAATCCGGTATTGAATCCTTTTGCCTTTATCGGCATTGTTTGTCTCGGAGGCTGCAGCCTCAGCCTGGTCTTCACGTTCCTGGCGGCCATTGCCGCCCGTGCGCAGCAGAATGCGGCCCTGATGGCCATCCTGGGTTTTCCGCTGATCATACCCCAGATCCTTTTCCTGATGCGCATCTCCACCATCGCGTTTGCCGATGTGGTGCAGGGCGGGTTATGGCTAATGATCGCTTTGCTGCTGGGGCTCGACCTGATGGTGATCGTGCTGGCCTATATCCTCTTCCCTTTCCTGTGGAAGGATTAAGCATTGAAAAAGATTCAGCAAAGCCAGCCGGACCTTCAACAATTTCTTACTGCTAGGGGTTATCCCTGAATAAATACTGATTTTCCACAAAAGCCGTTATCAGGTAGGAAGATCCGGAGGCTTCCCCTAATTTTGTGGCTCCTAACGAATTGTATTTCCGGTAGTTTAGCCGGTTTATAATAAAATCCATATATGCGTAAAAGTTGGTGGAAACTGCTCAGTGTACTTTTACTCCTTTATACCTTCTCCTGGGGCTTTTTTGTGAAAGTGCCTTATGTGGGCAACCTGTATGAAACCATCCGCAACCTGTTCTTCCACGTACCCATGTGGTTCACCCAGCTCACCCTGATTTCCATTTCGGGCGTATATGCCGTGCTATACCTGCGTAAACCCGGCTCCCGTTACGATATTCTTTCTTACACTTTTGCACAGGCCGGGATTGTATTCGGCATACTGGGACTTATCACCGGTGCCATCTGGGCCAATTATACCTGGGGTGCGCCCTGGAATAATGACCCCAAACAACTGGGTGCAGCCATTGCCCTGCTGATCTATCTCGCATATTTCGTATTGCGCAATTCCATGACCGACCTCGATAAACGCGGTCGTGTGGCAGCTGTATATAACATCTTTGCCTATTTCATTTATGTGCCCATGATCATGATCCTGCCGCGGTTGACGGAATCGCTGCATCCCGGCGGACAAGGGGCCAAGGGCAATCCCGGGTTAAATGGTGCGGATCTGGATCCGGCCATGCGACTGGTATTCTGGCCCGCGGTATTGGGCTGGATCCTGCTGGGCGTATGGATCGCCACTGTGATCTTCCGCTACCGCTGGATCGAAGAAAAACGTTTATCCAATTTATAATCACCGATATGAAAAAGATTATTGCCGCATTGTTTTTACTCCTTCCTGCCCTTTCCGTGTTTGCACAGGAGAACGCTTCAGAAGCCAACAGCGGCTTACGTGCCGATGGAAAGATCTGGGTGGTGATGGCAGTATGCATTACGATCCTCGCAGGCCTGCTCTTTTACCTGTGGCGGATCGACCGGAAAGTGAGTGCGTTGGAGAAGTGAGAAGACAGTAGACAGTAGACAGAAGACAGTAGACAGAAGACAGAAATTTGTAAACGTTCATTTGCTTGTTTTTGAAAATATAAAATCCCCTTATCATGTCAGAGTACAGTTTTTTTGGCGCGGTTGAAAAAAGTTTCGACAAAGCCGCTAAGTTCACCAGCTGGGATCCGGGATTACTGGAACAGATCAAACAGTGTAATGCTGTTTACCGGATGCACTTCCCTGTTAAGATCGGCGAGAAGATCGAAGTGGTCAAAGCCTACAGGGTGCAGCATTCCCACCATAAATTACCCTGCAAAGGCGGTATCCGCTTTGCCACCAGTGTAAACCTCGACGAGGTGATGGCCCTGGCCGCACTGATGACCTACAAATGTGCGATCGTGAATGTACCTTTTGCAGGAGCGAAAGGCGGTATTTCCATCGACCCGAAGAAATACACGCCCTATGAACTGGAAAAGATCACCCGCCGTTATACTTCCGAACTGATCAAGAAAAATTTTATCGGCCCCGGCATTGACGTTCCTGCTCCGGATTATGGAACCGGCGAACGCGAAATGGCCTGGATCGTGGATACTTATGTGAGCATGCGCCCTGGTGAGATCGATGCGCTGGGTTGCGTAACCGGCAAACCGGTAACTCAGGGTGGTGTACGCGGCCGCCGCGAAGCCACTGGTCTGGGTGTGTTCTACGGACTGCGGGAAGTGTGCAATATGCCCGATGTGATGCAGAAACAGGGCATGACCACTGGTGTGGAAGGCAAAACCGTGGTGGTACAGGGACTCGGTAATGTGGGTTATCACTCTGCCAAATTCTTCCAGGAAGCAGGGTCCAAGATCATTGCCCTCGCCGAATATGAAGGTGCGATCTGGAATAAAGACGGACTGGATGTGGATGCAGTATTCCAGCACCGCAAAAAAACCGGTTCGATCCTCAATTTCCCCGGCGCCACCAATTTCGCCAAATCTTCAGATGCCCTGGAAATGGAATGCGATATCCTGATCCCTGCCGCACTGGAGAATGTGATCAACGGAGAAAACGCCCCGCGCGTGAAAGCAAAGATCATTGGCGAAGCAGCCAACGGTCCGCTGACACCGGAAGCCGATGAAGTATTTGCTGCAAAAGGCACACTGGTGGTCCCCGACATGTACCTGAATGCGGGTGGTGTTACCGTGAGCTATTTCGAATGGCTGAAAAACCTCAGTCACGTCCGGTATGGCCGCATGGAAAAACGCTTTACCGAAAACCAGAACCGCGCGATGCTGGAGCAGATCGAGGAATTCACCGGCAAAAAAGCTTCCGGTAAAGAACGCGAAGAGATCCTGCACGGCCCCGATGAAGTGGACCTGGTACAGAGTGGTCTGGAAGAAACCATGATCAATGCCACCCGTGAAGTAATGGAGTGTTGGAAAGCCAATCCTTCCATCCCGGATATGCGTACCGCCGCTTATGTCGTTGCCATCAATAAAGTGGGTACCAGCTACGCTGAACTGGGTATCTTCCCGTAAGCATACATCCAAAGCAAATAATAAGAAGGCCTCCAGACTCTGTCTGAAGGCCTTTTGTTTTCCCCTTTGGAATTATCCCTGTAATCCAAAAAATCTTTTGTGTAAAATTCTATCGGGCGGCAGCTTGATTAATTAAGTATTCCGGGAAGCGGGGGATACTTTTGCCCATTAAGCATCCCCCGATCTCTCCTCCGGAAATATTTTATTGATGTAACACCACTTCGGGCAGGCGGTAGCTGCGTCCGGTTGTGATGGTTACATTGGTGATGGTCGTGTCTTTATACCCGTTAGACGCATCGTATACTACGCTGTAAGTACCGGCAGTCAGGCCACGCACCCGGAAACGGCCATCGGGATTGGGAATCGCAGTTGCGGTATCCGTACTGTTAAATACAGTGATCACGGTTTTTGCTTCAGGCGGTGTTACCCGTCCTTCCAGTCCGGCGAAATTCTGGTCACAGAAGGGACGCAGGTGCGGTTTCAGGTAGAATACGCCATTCTCTTCCACTACGGAGCGGCTGATATCGAAATCCACCCAAACACCTACATGCGCACTGCTGTCGCGGCGGTGTTCGTTATGCAGCTGGATATAGAGGTAATTACCGGTTTCATTGCTGACCACTAAAGGATAGCTCACACCGTTTTTCACTACGGTATTATTGGTGCCGATCGTGAGGCGCACTTTGCGTACGGTACCATTTACAGTTCCTGTTGCCAGCAGGGTGTCGATACCATTGCGCAGGGTGAGTACATTATACACACCGGGACTGGCATTCAGGTTCACCCAGGTGCCGAATTCATCGCCGCGCTTCTGGTCGTCGCGGTTGTGGTCGGCATCACCGAAGTGGTCGTTGCGGCAATGGGCCGCATTCGTATCCACTTTGGCCTCCACGGTCAGTATTTCAATATTAACAGCATCATAATCGGCAGGACCATCGGTCAGGTACACCTGCAATTGTTTACTGCCTTCTGCAGATGTTCCTTTCTGGCAGGATACCAGAACGACACTGAAAAAGACAACCATGAGGATAGCGGAAAGGGACAATTTGTTTGTTCGCATTGTTTCAAAGTTTAAATCATCGGGCTTGTCTGGATTGATGGATATTGGTTCCGCTTTCGTTGGGTTGAACCGAAATTTTTTATTTTTTTACCCGGGTTAAACTTTCCGGGCCGGGAGGAGTCCAACCCTGTTCAGGACTTTAGGAAAATTTTGCACGCCCCACCCAACCTTTTTAGCTACCTATGCCATCAGAAATGGTAAACCCGGATAATTCAGTGGATGCCCTGCACGAATTCATCAAAGGCTGCGCGGAAAATGACCGGCTGAGCCAGAGCCGTTTATATGCGGTACTGGCCCCCCGTCTCTTCCCCGTATGCCTGCGCTACAGTAAAAGCCGGGAAGAAGCAGAAGAGATTCTGCAGGAAGGTTTTATGCAGGTATTCAAAATGATCCACCAGTTTCGCGGCGAAGGCGCTTTCGAGGCCTGGGTACGCCGTATCATGGTCAACTGCGCCCTGCAGCGGCTGCGGGCCAAATCGACCCTGAGTGCCGTCCTGAACCTGACCGAAGAAGCCGAAGCCCTTCCCGAAAAAGAATACATCCTTTCCCAACTCGATGCCAAGGAACTGATCGGCCTGATCCAGCAACTGAGCCCTATGTACCGCGCTGTATTCAATCTTTATGTATTTGAAGGGTACAAGCATCGGGAAATTGCGGAGCTGCTGGGGATCTCCGAAGGCACGTCGAAATCAAACCTTTCGGATGCCCGGACCATTCTACAGAAAGCCGTTTTACGCAGGATGCCTGCCGTACAATTAAAACAATTATCACATGAGTGAATCTTTACACCATATTGATCAGTTGTTCAAAGACGGAGCCGGTGATTATACCGAAGCCCCTGCTCCGGCTAACTGGGACCAGCTCGAACAAAAGCTGGACAAAGCAGCTGTGGCCGACCTGCGGAATAAATACCGCTACTGGAAACGGATTGCAGCTGCCGCCATTCTCCTGCTCAGTCTCAGTGCTGTTGCCCTGCTCCTGCGTCAGAATGGATCAAAAACAGCTCCTGTAGTCAAAGATATCCCCCACCAAATACAGGAACAGCCTGCTGTCAAAAACCTGTCACCACAAGAACAGCAAAAAAATTCCGATCCTTCAATAGCTGAAAACAACCGTTCCGTAAAAGAGCAAACAGCAACTGCGGTTCCTGAGCAGCAATCCACAGACAAAACTACAGATAAGAGCAGTAAAGATCCGATAACAAATCAGTTACCATTGCTGCAAGCGGATAACAAGCTGGTACATGACGAAACCATCCCCAACAAACAGCAAAAAGGCGATGCTGTAGCCCCGGGTTCCACTGATAAAAACAGCGGGGCACCATTCCTTACGCTATCCAAAAAGGAAAACACAAACAGGAAAAACAAGCTGCTTACAGCCCGGAAGCGTGAAGAGGCTACTGAGAACAAGCAAATTCCTGCAAATACAGTTATTGACGAAGATGTTGCCCTTGAGGCCTCTGCTGCTGTTCAAAAAGCCGACTTGCTGGAACAGATCCGCACAACCCGATTGTCAGATAATACTACATCAGGTGCTTTGGCTGCATTGGCATCTCCTGCCGGAACGATCCGGAATGTCTGGAAAGCACCCATCCACCGGTTCTCTGTAGGTGCCTATTATGCGCCCCAGAAGATCCATACTGAGGTAGCAGAGGGCAGAATGGAACATCGCGAAGACGATCCAAGGAAAATCGGTGAGGAAGAATCACTCTCCAAAACTTTCGAAGCTGGAGTACAGGTGAGTTACCGGCTCAAATCCAACTGGCAGTTCCTGACCGGCATCAGCCATTTCACCCAACAATCAACCATACAGCCGAAAACCGTATATGCCCGTCATGATGAACGTCGTGGCGGAGGCCCTGGAAATCCGCCTCCTCCCGGCAATGGCGACCTGCGCTATAAACTGAATTGTGCGGCAGGCTATGTATTCCTGGACCCCAAGAGCAACACGGCCATCAATTTCGGCGACAGCCTGAATACCTTGCGTGCTGAAAATACGATCAGTTATATCAATATCCCCCTGCAGGCAAGTTATCTGTTCCGCAAAGGAAGGCTGGAATTCGGACCGGTTGCCGGCATCACCACACATATCCTCAGCAAGGCAAAGCTGAACACCACCCTGCAGGAAAGCAGTGGTGCCAAAACACCGCAAACGGCAACCATCAATGGATTGAAGAAAACCTACCTGAGTGGCATGATTGGTGCGCAAGGCATTTATAGCATTACCGACCGGTTGTCGGTATATGTATTGCCTTCCACCAGTTTTTCCCTGAGTCCCGTGAACCAGAATACTCCTGCTAAAATGTATTTGCGGCAGCTCGGTGTACAAACCGGGATCCGGCTGAATTTATAATTGTGGTATTTGCTTTAATTTTTCGAGAAAAAGGGCCAGGCCCTTTTTTTTGGGCTCATCCAGCAGGTATTGGATGTTTTTGGTATAATATTCCAGCAGGTCGTAGTCTGCAAGAGGATGCTGTTGTACAATTTCCGGGATCAGCTGCAATCCGGCTGCATTAGCCGCATCAAATGCCTGGCAGAAAGCCTCGGGTAATTCCCTGTTGCTGACCCAGGCAGCAAATACAAAAGGAAATCCGGTAAACGCCTTCCAGGCCTCACTGAGATCATAGATAAAGCGGGCCTGGGAGCGGAAACTGAGGCAGCGGTCGCCGATCAGCACACCGGCCGTTTTCCCTTTGATCAATTCATGGAATTCACCGCTGGCAGCCTCAAAGCGGACGGGTAGTCTCCAGTATTCAGCAAACAGGATCCGGGTCAGGGCTACAGAAGTCCGGCTCTGGTAGTCGAGCAATACGGTATCGATCTCTTCCAACGGACAATCACTGAACAGGCATACTGAAGCAACCGGGCCATCTGCCGCAATGCCATAATTACTCACAATGCGAGCATCCGGAACCTGTGGAATAACGGCAACAGGTACCAGTCCCAGGTCTATTTCCTTACGGATCAGTGCTTCGGCCAGTTTTGACGGATAGGCACCGGATAATTCGATCTCTGCAAGCACCGGTGAAGCCTCGATTCCCCTCAGTAACGGTAAGGTATTCAGATAATTAACGATTCCAACCTTAATCTTCTCCAATTCAAGTAAATTTGTGGGGCAAAGATAAGAAGAAAGGCGAGAGGCGAGAGGCGAGAGGCGAGAGGCGAGAGGCGAGAGGCAAGAGGCGAGAGGGAATACAGGCTTCCGTCAACTTAGTAAACTCAGTAAACATAGCGATATAATGCATTTACAGGAACTCACCGCCATATCACCGATTGATGGACGCTACCGCTCGAAAGTGCAGCATCTGGACGATTATTTTTCAGAATACGCCCTGATCAAATACCGGGTATTGGTGGAAGTGGAATACTTTCTGTTCCTGGCCGACCAGGGTTTCTTTACTGCTCCTGATCCTTTACGGAAGAAACTGAAAGCGGTTGTTGAAAATTTCAGTCTGGAGGATGCCGCTGCCATCAAGGCGACCGAAGCGGTCACCAATCATGATGTGAAAGCCGTGGAGTATTTCCTGAAAGAGAAACTGGATAAAGCCAAAGCCGGCAAACTGAAAGAGTGGGTGCATTTCGGTCTCACTTCACAGGACATCAATAATACGTCCATCCCCTTATTGTGGAAACATGCCCTGGAGTTTGAATACCTGCCGGGCCTGTTGAACCTGAACCGTCAGGTGGAACTGCTGGCGGTGGAATGGAAAGACATCCCGCTTCTGGCCCGTACGCATGGCCAACCGGCCAGTCCCACCCGCCTGGGCAAAGAACTCATGGTATTCGTGGAACGCATCGAAAACCAGGTGGAACAACTGATCCAGGTTGCGGTAAGCGCCAAATTCGGTGGTGCTACCGGTAATTTCAATGCACACCACATCGCCTTCCCCAAAAAGAACTGGGTGAAACTGGGCAACCAGTTCGTGGAAAATATACTGGGACTGCAGCGGCAGCAATTCACTACGCAGATCGAACATTATGATACCCTGGCAGCCCATTTCGATTCGCTGAAACGCATCAATACCATCCTGATCGATCTCTGCCGCGATATCTGGACCTATATCTCCATGGATTATTTCAAGCAACAGACGAAAAAGGGAGAAGTGGGTTCTTCGGCCATGCCCCATAAGGTAAACCCGATCGATTTTGAAAATGCAGAAGGCAACCTGGGTATCGCCAATGCCATTCTGGAACACCTGGCTGCCAAGCTGCCCGTCAGCCGCCTGCAGCGCGACCTCACGGATTCAACGGTACTGCGCAATATCGGCGTACCGATGGCACATACCATTCTCGCTTTCAAATCCATCGAAAAAGGCCTGAGCAAACTGGTGCTTCACGATGAAAAGATCTACAGCGACCTCGATAACAACTGGGCGGTGGTGGCTGAAGCCATACAGACCATCCTGCGCCGCGAAAACTACCCCTCCCCTTATGAGGCCTTGAAAGAGCTGACCCGGGGGAAAGGGGGCATCAACCAGGAATCGCTGCACCGCTTTATTGATGGCTTGAAGGTAACACCCAAAGTGAAGAAGGAACTGAAAGCAGTGACACCGCATAATTATACCGGTGTGAATCCGAGATACTAATGAAGTAACAAGTTATAAGAAATAAGTTCTAAGTATTGGGTATATGCCCATCACCTGTTCTGCCTTATGACTTATTACTGAATACTTATAACTTCTTATGACCTCTTACCGCCGTTTACGTTTCCAGCTGCGTTCCTATTTCCGGCACGATTTTAATGCCAGCATCACCGTTTTCTTTGTAGCCCTGCCGCTTTGTTTGGGTGTATCACTGGCTTCTGGCGCCCCTGTGGTATCCGGATTGATTGCCGGGATCATTGGCGGACTCGTCATTTCCCTGATCAGCGGTTCGCCGCTGAGTGTGAGTGGACCGGCAGCAGGTTTGACCTCAATCTGTGCTGCAGCCATTACTGACCTCGGAGGACTGGAGATCTTTTTCCTCTCCGTTTCCATTGGCGGGTTACTACAGATACTACTGGGTCTTTTCCGTCTGGGGGGCTTTACACATTTTATACCTGCGGCAGTCATCAAGGGAATGCTGGCGGCGATCGGCATCCTGCTGATCTCCAAACAGGTCCCGATCCTGATCGGCTATACCAAACCCGATTTCTGGCGCAATGAACTGTTCAACCTCCTCACCTTCCGGCATGGGTTTGAGCAGTTCACGGATTTTTATGAAAGCATCTCATTGGGCCCCATCATTATTGGATTGGCGGCGTTGGGACTTTCTTATCTCTGGCAAATCACCTTGTTCAAAAAAGTACCCTTTATTCCTTCTGCATTCGTGATCGTACTGGCAGGAGTATTATTATCGATGCTGCTGGCAGCTCTGTTCCCTTCGCTGGCGCTGAAGCCCACGCAATATGTTGATGTGCCCAAAAATGTATTCGCTGAAATCCGCCTGCCGAAATTCCAGGAATTATTCAAACATGCGGCGATCTGGAAATACGGCGTGCTGATCTGCTTTGTGGCTTCATTAGAAACCTTGCTGAGCGTGGAAGCCATTGACAAAATCGATCCCTACCATCGTGTTACTCCACAGAACCGGGAGCTGATGGCTCAGGGTACGGGGAATTTCCTCAGTGGGCTGATCGGCGGATTACCGATCACAGCAGTGATCGTACGCAGTTCGGCCAACGCGGAGGCCGGTGCCCGTACGCGGATGTCTGCCTTCAGCCATGGGCTCTGGCTATTACTCGCCGTACTACTGGCTGTACCCTTGCTGAACAGGATCCCTTATAGTGTACTCGCTGTGATATTGATCCGCACCGGATACAACCTTGCCAAACCCAGAATGATCAAAGCAGTGTATCGTCAGGGCCGGGAACAGTTCATGCCTTTCCTGGTTGCCGTAGTGGCCATCCTGCTGACCGACCTGCTGATCGGTGTACTGATCGGTCTCGTATACAGTGTATACTTCCTGATCAAGCACACCTACCGAGCCGGCTTTATTTATAATGAAAAAACGGAAGGTCATAGCCGCCATATCCGGATTGAACTGGCGCTGAACGTGAGCTTCCTGAATAAAAAACGGTTTATTGAATTGCTTGATAAGATACCCGCCTATTCAATTGTTGATATTGATGGCAGCAAGAGTGTATACATTGATCATGATATCCTGGAGATCTTCCAGGAATTCCGCAGCAAGGCACATAATAAGCACATCCAGCTGACCCTGCGGGATATTCCTGAAGTGGAACAACCGGTTTCTCACTGATCCCGGAGCGGCAAATGGAAGATCAGTAGTTTTTTGCCTTGCAGCAATTTATCTCCCACCAACTGAAATCCGCTTTTCAGCAAAACCTGAACGGAGGCCTGGTTTTCTTCCTCAACATATGCGTGTATTTCAGTAAGCACTGTATTATCCTTGAGATAGGCAATACCGGCCATTGTCAACTCAGTGGCCAATCCCTGTCCCCAATACGCTTTCAGCAATGCATACCCCAACTGGTTGCGGCCATGGTCATGGTCAACCGGCACCAGTACAAATGAACCGATCAGGGCACCCGTGGCTTTTGATTCCACCGCCCAGCGACCCAGGGGATGGAGGGTTTCACTTTCCCGTATATTCTCGGTAAGGTATTGATCCGATTCGGCTCTGGATTTCGGTTCACGGATATACCGCATCACATCAGCATCCCCCTGGATATGGAAAAAGCCGGCTGCATCAGCGGTGGTTAAGGTCCGTACCCGGAGACGTGCTGTGTCGAAGATGATCAAACCGTTTCCTTGTGTATTTCGGATGTAAAGTGGAATTCGATATCCGGGTTATTCGTGCGTTCCGTATTCAGGAACCATTCGCTCTGGGCGAGGTAGACCAGGTGACCGTCTTTATCGTTGGCGATATTATTGGACTTGAACCGGATGAAGTCGTCCAGCTTCTGTTCATTCTTGCTGGTAATCCAGCAGGCTTTATAGAAAGGCTGGGCACGGAATTCCACGGAAGCCCCGTATTCCTGCAGCAGACGGTACTGGATCACTTCGAACTGGAGCTCACCCACACAACCAATGATCTTCTTGTTGCCCCCGAACTGGGTGAACAATTGTGCCACACCTTCATCGGTCAATTGCATCAGGCCTTTCTCCAATTGCTTGGTCTTCATCGGATCCTTGTTTACCACCTCTTTAAAGATCTCCGGAGAGAAGGAAGGAATACCGGTGAAATAAAAGTCTTCCCCTTCTGTGAGGGTATCCCCTATCTTGAAGTTACCGGTATCGAAAAGGCCCACCACATCACCGGGATAGGCGGCTTCGATCACGTCTTTATCGCGGGCGAGGAAGGTGTAGGGGTTGGAAAAACGCACTTCTTTGTCGAGACGCACGTGATGGAAATATTTATTGCGTTCAAACTTTCCGGAACAGACGCGGAGAAAGGCGATCCGGTCGCGGTGCTTGGGATCGAGGTTGGCGTGTATCTTGAAGATAAAACCACTGAACTTGTCTTCCTGTACATCCACATTACGGGCCGTGGTTTCCCGGCTGCGGGGTGTGGGTGCAATGCGGATAAACGTATCCAGCATTTCCCGAACACCAAAGTTATTCACGGCACTACCGAAAAATACGGGTGCCACTTTGCCCGCCAGATAAGCCCCGGCATCCAGCTCACCATGAACACCATCCACCAGTTCCACATCTTCCCGTAACACTGCCGCGTCGCGGTCGCCCAGTTTGGATTCGAGCAGGGTGTCATTCAGGTCGTTGATCTGTACCACATCTTCATCGGTGGCCTTTGTGTTGGCTGTAAACAGCACCAGGCTTTTATCGTGCAGGTTGTATACCCCTTTGAATTCCTTACCGCTGTTGATCGGCCAGGTCATGGGGTGGAGGTGGATGTTCAGTTCTTTCTCAATTTCTTCCAGCAGGTCGAAGCGGTTCTTGCCATCCCGGTCCATCTTGTTGATGAAAACGATCACCGGAGTGTCGCGCATACGGCAGACTTCCATAAGGCGGCGGGTCTGGTCTTCCACACCGTTCACACTATCTACCACCAGGATGACACTGTCTACAGCAGTGAGCGTGCGATATGTATCTTCTGCAAAGTCCTTGTGACCGGGCGTATCGAGTAGGTTGATGAGGATACCCTGGTATTCGAAGCTCATTACCGAAGTAGCCACAGAGATACCCCTTTGGCGTTCGATCTCCATGAAGTCGCTCGTTGCATGCTTTTTGATCTTGTTGCTTTTCACCGCACCTGCCGTCTGGATGGCGCCACCAAAAAGCAGGAGCTTTTCGGTAAGTGTGGTTTTACCGGCATCCGGGTGACTGATAATCGCGAAAGTGCGGCGTTTGCTGATCTCTTGGGCGTACTTCATAACGTGCTGATTCCGGTAACCGGAAAGTGTGCAAAGGTACAGCATTTCAGGCCATTTTCACAGCAAACCGGTGCCGGTTACGGATCCGGAATTCCCGGATTTTCAGTATATTGAAGGTATATGAATCCTCATTTTCAGAAAGTTGTGATCGATGCGGTCCTGCAGGATAAAAAAGGAGCTGATCCGAAGGGTTACTATCCCTCCCGGTTCAGGGAGGCCAAAAACAAATACCGCCGCCGGAAACTGCTGTTCCAGCACCTGAAAGACGGTGTCCTGATCCTGCTGGGCGTATTTTCTGCCGGTTTCGGATTGAAGAGTTTTCTGTTGCCCAATAATTTCATTGATGGCGGTGCAACCGGTATTTCGCTCCTGCTTACCGAGATCACTGAAATCCCGTTATGGGCTGTGATCCTGCTGGTCAATATCCCTTTCATCATTTTGGGTTACCGCCAGATCGGGAAACTGTTTACTGCGAAGACCATATTCGCGATCAGTTCATTGGCAATAGTGCTGGCACTGGTGCAGTATCCACAGGTGACTAGTGACAAACTCCTGGTTGCCGTATTCGGGGGTTTCTTTCTGGGTGCAGGAATCGGGTTTGCGGTACGAGGTGGCGGGGTACTCGACGGCACGGAAGTATTGGCAATTTATATCAGTCGCAAAACCAGCATGACGATCGGGGATGTGATCATCCTGATCAATATCATCATCTTCTCCACAGCAGTAGCCTTATTGGGTATTGATGCAGCATTGTATTCGATGCTGACCTATCTCGCTGCATCAAAAACAGTGGACTTCCTGATCGAAGGCATTGAAGAGTATACAGGCGTGACGATCATCTCCTATAAATACGATGAGATCGGCAAAATGATCACTGAAAAACTGGGCCGGGGCATTACTGTTTATCAGGGAAGAGGGGGCTATGGAAAATCCGGCTACCGCGAAACCGACACCCATATCCTGTTTACAGTGGTAACACGCCTGGAGATCTCCCGGCTGAAAGCAGAGATCGAGATCATCGATCCGGAAGCCTTTGTGGTGATGAACAGTATAAAAGATACAAGGGGTGGCATGATCAAGAAGCGGCCGTTGAAGTAAGTTATACTTTATACGTTTTAATGCGCAGTTGCAGATAAATATTAAAGAAGGGGATTCCCGCCTTCGCGGGAATGACATTCATTGGGGTATGTCTTCTGTCTTCTTTCTTCTGTCTTCTGTCTCCTGTCTACAGACCTCCCCCTCCCGTACTCCCATCCTTCACTTTCACCTTCTTCTTCCCTTCCATCTTCTTTTCAAAGTCCAGTACTTCCTTGGGTTTCTGGATGGTATTCTTGTCTTCGGTACGTTTGGGGCCTTGTGCGGCGGGACCGCTGATCAGTTTGCCCAGTTCATAATTTTCCGTGCGGCTGATATTGCCGTTCTCATCGTAGTATTTCCAGATGCCATGGCGGATGGCAGCGCCTTCATTTTTTACGATCACCTGGCGGTAGGAATCCAGTTTGTCGGGGTCTTCCACATCGATGGTATCATAAGCTTTATCTGGGTTCAGGGCCTTCCAGCGCTGCTCCAGGCGTAATTCCCCGAGCATTGAAAAGTAACTACAAAGTCCATCTTTAAAGCCCCAGCGGTAGTTTTCGATCCCTACCAGGTCACCCTGCAGGCTGAACAGCTTCCATTCCCCTTCCTTGCGGTTGTTTTTGTAGAATCCTTCCTCTTCATAGCCCGGCTCCCCCCGTACGGTTTCATAGCGGTGGGTCCAGGGGCCCTGTTTGAGGCCCTGCTGGTCAACCCGGTTGAGTGTATCTCCCTGGGCTGAAATGATATAATCCTTCCATTGTGAATAACCGTTCACGGAAATCAGGAGGAGGAACAGCCAAATCCAGCGCATGTTTTGTAAGTTTATGTCCTTAACAACGAAAACCTAACCGCTTTATGATGTCAAAATTACTGCAAAACCCCTGCCGGGTTGCAGGTTTAACAGTTGGCTTGCTTTTCGCGACCCTCACCCAGGCCCAGGTAAAGCCCACCGCTGCGGCCGACCGCCTGAAAACCATACAACAACATAAACTGATGGACCACAAGTCCATGGTGAAAGACGTAAAATTCCGCAGTATCGGTCCCGCCATCATGGGTGGCCGGGTAGTGGATCTGGACGTGAATGCCGATGACCCTACCGAATTTTACGTAGCCTATGCCTCCGGCGGCCTCTGGTATACCAAAAACAATGGCCAGAGCTTTGTGCCGGTTTTTGATACGGAAGACATCCTGACCATTGGCGATATTGCCGTAAACTGGAAGACCCATACCATTTGGGTGGGCACGGGTGAAGTGAACAGCAGCCGTTCCTCTTATGCCGGGATCGGCATCTATAAAAGTTCCGATAACGGCAAAAGCTGGGAATACCTCGGCCTGCCCGAATCGCACCATATCGGCAAGATCCAGTTGCACCCCACCGATCCCAATACTGCCTGGGTGGCTGTACTGGGCCATCTCTATTCGCCCAATAAAGAGCGGGGTGTTTATAAAACCACCGACGGGGGAAAAACCTGGAAACAGACCCTCTATGTGGATGACAATACCGGGGCCATTGATCTGGACCTGAATCCGGCTGACCCCAACGAACTCTATGCAGCCATGTGGTACCGCACCCGTTCGGCCTGGAATTTCGAGGAGAGCGGCAAAACCAGCGGCATTTACAAGAGCACGGATGGCGGCAACACCTGGCAATTGGCCAGCACTGCCGGTTCGGGCTTCCCCACCGGAGAAGGTGTAGGCCGGATCGGCCTCGCGGTGTATCCGAAAAATCCACAGACCATCTATGCCATCGTCGACAACCAGACCCACAAGCCCGATACTGCTGCCAAAACAGTGGATACGGCCATGAAGCTTGCCGACTTCAAAGACCTGACCAAAGAAAGCTTTGCCGCACTGGACGACAAAAAACTCGAACAGTTCCTGCGCCGCAACCGTTTTCCGGCCAAATACACGGCGGCATCTGTGAAAGACCTCGTGAAAACAGAGAAAGTAAAGCCCACTGCAGTATATGACTACCTGAATGTGAATGACGGATTTGTGAATACCGGCATCTACGGCTGCCAGGTATACCGCAGTGATGATGGCGGCAAGACCTGGAAAAAAACCCACGACAAGGAGATCGGTATTTACAGTACCTATGGATACTATTTCGGCAAGATCTATGTGTCTGCGTACAACGACAACAAAGTGATCATTTTTGGTGTACCCCTGCAGCTGTCTACCGATGGTGGCAAAACCTTCAAGAATATTGACAAGGGCAATGTGCACAGCGACCATCATGCGATCTGGATCAATCCCAAACGCGATTCGCATATCATCAACGGAAACGATGGTGGCGCCAATATCACTTATGATGATGGCGACACCTGGTTCAAGATCAATACACCTCCGGTTGGCCAGTTCTACAGTGTAACCACCGATGATGCCAAACCCTACAATGTGTACGGCGGCCTGCAGGATAACAATGTATGGTATGGCCCTTCCACCCATAAGGAAGATATCGGCTGGATCGACAATGGCGAGTATTCCTACAAATCATTGGTGGGGGGAGACGGCATGCAGGTGCAGGTGGATACCCGTGATAATACCACCACTTATGCAGGTTCTCAGTTTGGCAACTACGTTCGCATGAACCGGGCTACCCGTGGCGACCGCAAGCCGATCCGTCCCACGCACGACCTGGGTGAAACACCCCTGCGTTTCAACTGGGAGACCCCGATCCTGTTGAGTAAACACAACCAGGATGTATTCTATTATGCTTCCAACAAATTCCACCGTTCGCTGAACAAAGGCGATAATCTGGAAACCCTGAGCGCTGACCTCACCAATGGCAAGAAAGAAGGCGATGTACCCTTCGGCACGCTCAGTGCCTTGGCGGAATCCCCGCTGAAATTCGGATTGCTCTATGTAGGCAGTGATGACGGCAATATCCATATTTCAAAAGATGGTGGCTATACCTGGACCAAGATCTCGGATAAACTGCCCCAGGGACTCTGGGTGAGCCATATCCAGCCTTCACAGTTCAAGGAAGGCCGCGTGTATGTAACCCTCAACGGTTACCGCAACGACCATTTCCTCCCTTACCTTTTTGTGAGTGAGGATTATGGCCAGAACTGGAAAGCCATTGGCAAGGACCTGCCTTTTGAACCGCTCAATGTGGTGAAGGAAGATCCCAAATACGACAGCATTCTTTATGTGGGCAGTGATGGCGGCGTGCTGGTGAGCATTAATGCCGGTGAAAGTTTCATGAGCTGGACGGCCGGTATTCCGAAAACCGTACCGGTACATGATATCGCGATCCAGCAGCGGGAGAATGAACTCGTACTGGGTACCCATGGCAGAAGCCTTTATGTTGCCAAACTGGATGGCATCCAGGAGCTGCTGAAGAACAGTGAGCTGCGCGCGAAGAAGCAGGCCGAGGTCGACAAGATGCTGGCGGTTGCCGGTGGAGAGCAGTATAAGGAACTGTTCAAGCGGGAAGGCATTGAAGTGGAATGCCCGCCGGTGAATGTGCCCAAGAAAAAGAAAAAATAGTATACGTCTTTTCACCACAAAGTCACAAAGACACAAAGGCAATAATTGAATTTTCCAATCTTAGTGCCTTGGTGTCTTTGTGTTTTAAAGAAAACAACTTGAGAACAGTTATTCTTCTTTTTGTCAGTTTAATGGCAGTTACGGCAACTGCACAGCAGAAATCCATTGCACAGATCAAAAAAGAACTGGAGCAGTCGCCCAACCCGCCGTTGTATGTCAAGGATGTGCTGAAGAAGAAATTCATCCTGGATACGGTAGCAGTGTTCCGGTTGAATGGTTTCGCCGGATTACCCGACAGTCTGGCCTATCATGGCAAGATCAAGAAAGTATACGGGCCTTATGATAATGGCAAAGTGCTGGTGCAGGTACTGGCCAAGTTACCGAATACGTTCACGCGGATCAGCCAGATCTTTATTGATACTTCCGTGTTCACCCGCCGTAAAGCTGATTCACTGGCCAATGATGTTATGGCAAAGATCCGGAGTGGTCAAAGCAGTTTTGAAGATGAAGCAGTGACCTGGAGTATGGGTGGCGAATCGGTTACCCGTGGCGACCTGGGGTGGATTGCGAGCGGTGCACTGTTGCCGGAAATTGAGCGGGAATTAAAGAAACACAAGAAAGGGGAAGTCTTTAAAGTCTGGACCCGTACTGGTGTGCATATTCTTCGCAAGGCCTCCGATCCGAAGCAGGATACGGGGTTTGCCTTGATGATGCGGGTGCTGATCAAGTAAGTCTGGATTATGGGTTGTTTTTAAATGCCCCTTCATCCATTCATAATTTCCGCCAGCATTGCCATTCCCGCATCCTTTATTATCATTCCCGCTCCCATTATTGTCATTCCCGCCCCCACTATTGTCATTCCCGCCCTTTTATTGTCATTCCCGCCCCTTTATTGTCATTCCCGCGAAGGCGGGAATCCCCCTCAAAAATAATTTAAGCAAATCTCAAGTTGTTATTTACAATTAGCAACGAGTTTACTTTAGCTGTTAATTGTGCTATGAAAACCGGAGGTGCTACCTATATCATGACCAATAAGTGGAGAAACGTATTATACATTGGTGTAACAACTGATCTTATACGAAGAGTATCTGAACACAAAGAAAAAACAGCCCGCAATAGTTTTACAGGTAAATATTCCTGTAACATACTGGTGTATTACGAAAATCATCCCCGTGTAGAAGATGCAATCAAAAGAGAAAAGCAATTGAAGAAGTTCAAGAGAGAATGGAAAGAGAATTTGATCAATACAATTAACCCTGACTGGGTTGACTTGTATGACTCACTGTTTCGTAAATGAGGGCGGAGTCTTCCTCAACTGCGTTGGGGACGGGAATGATAAGCTGGGCAGGGGATTCCCGCCTTCGCGGGAATGACAGTAAAAGAGGGAATGACAGTAAAAGAGGGAATGACAGTAAAAGAGGGAACGACAACTAATTAAGAAGCTTCCTCTTACTTTACTTCGCCTAAAAGCGCTAACACCGCCAGCTCATACCCCTTCAACCCCAATCCGGCAATGGTGCCTTTTGCTTTGGCGGATACATGCGACAGGTGGCGGAATTCTTCCCGGGCCTTGATATTGCTGATGTGGACTTCTATTACAGGAGCTTTTATGGCAGCGATGGCGTCACCAATGGCTACTGAAGTATGGGTATAGCCGCCTGGGTTGAGTACAATGCCACCGGCATCAAAACCGACGCGCTGGATCTCGTTGATCAGTTCCCCTTCCACATTACTCTGAAAATAGCTGAGCTGGTGCTGCGGGAATTGCGCCTGCAGTTCAGCAAAATATTCCTCAAAATTCCGGTCGCCATAAATGCCCGTTTCCCGTTTGCCGAGAAGATTGAGGTTGGGACCGTTAATGATGGCTATTTTCATAAAAGCAAATTACTTCAGACTCAATTCAGCTCTTTCTGGATCATTTCGATAAACTGATCAAAGAGGTAGCGGCTGTCGTGCGGACCAGGTGTGCTTTCGGGGTGGTATTGTACCGAGAAAGCGGGCTTGTCTTTGCGGCGGATCCCTTCGATGGAATCATCATTCAGGTTCACATGCGTCACTTCCACTTCGGGAACAGCAGCAATGGATGCGGGATCCACACCGAAGCCATGGTTCTGGGTGGTCACTTCACATAGTCCGGTCAGCAGGTTCTTGACCGGGTGGTTCAGTCCACGGTGCCCATGGTGCAGTTTGAAGGTCTGCAGGCCGCTGGCCAGGGCGATCAGCTGGTGGCCCAGGCAGATGCCGAATGTGGGCTTATTCTCGTTCAGCACGTCTTTCACCGTGGCAATGGCATAGTCCATTACAGCGGGGTCGCCGGGGCCGTTGGAGATGAAATAGCCGTTGGGATTAAAGGCTTTCAGTTCAGCGATAGGTGTTTTGGCGGGGAACACTTTCACAAAAGCGCCACGATCCACCATACACTGGATGATATGTTGCTTGGTACCGAAATCGAGTACAGCGATACGGATGGGTGAACCGGGGTTGCCGAGTTCATAGGCTTTTTCCGTTGTCACTTTGCTGGCCAGCTCCAGTCCGGCCATATCGGGTGTTTTGGCCAGCTCCTTTTTCAGCGCTTCCACATCCAGGATCTCCGAAGAGATGATGCAGTTCATGGCGCCGTTCTCACGTACGTGGGTCACCAGGGCGCGGGTGTCTACGCCTTCGATACAAACGATATTATTTTTGATCAGGTAGTTCTCGAGTGAGTCGCTGGCCATTTTACGGGAGAACTGCTCTTCCAGGTTCCGGGCGATGAGGCCGCGGATCTTTACGGAGCCGGATTCCACTTCATCATCCTTCACACCATAGTTGCCAATGTGTACATTGTTCATGATAATGACCTGCCCATAATAGCTGGGGTCAGTAAACACTTCCTGGTAGCCGGTCATGCCTGTATTAAAGCAGATTTCACCGGTTGTAGTGCCTTTTTTACCAAAAGCGCGACCGTGATGCACGGTACCGTCGGCCAGGAGGAGGATTGCGGGAGCTGATTCAGTTGTTGTTTGCATAGTTATAAAGCTTTGCGAAATTACTATAAGCGGTACAAAATCCGGTCACATCTTCCCCACATTCCCGGGAAAACCGGCTGACAGGGGCAAAAAAAAGGCTCCGGAAAACGGAGCCTTTGTTATGGAGGGGAAATCCTTCATTATTCAGCAGATTTTTCAGCTGCGGCATCAGTGCCGGCATCTTCGCCTTTCGCCTTTTTAGTAGAACGGCTTCTGCGGGTTTTCTTGGCGCCTTCTTTGGCTTCGCCTTTGCCTTTGCCGTATACTTCGTTGAAGTCTACCAGCTCGATCAGGGCAGTTTCGGCGTTGTCACCCACCCGGGCACCCAGTTTCAGGATGCGGGTATAACCACCGGGACGGCCGGCCACTTTTTCAGCGATGGTGCTGAACAGTTCGGTAACGGCTTCTTTGTCCTGCAGGTAGCTGAATACCACACGACGCTGGTGGGTGGTATTTTCCTTACCCTTGGTGATCAGGGGCTCCACATAAACGCGGAGGGCCTTGGCTTTAGCTAAAGTGGTTACAATGCGCTTGTGAGCGATCAGCTCGCAAGCCAGGTTGCTGAGCAGGGCTTTCCGGTGGGAAGCGGTGCGGCTCAGGTTTTTGATTTTGTCTCCGTGACGCATGACTTGTTGTTTTATCGGTTGTACCGTGTCAGGAATTACAACCTACTTTTATTAATGTGGAAATGTGGAGATGTGAAAATGTGGAAATGAAATACAATTCACGCTCTCTGATTTCCGGGATTACTGAAAAAAGTGTAATGTTTGATATATTCTGGAGGTGCTTCATTTTCACATCTCCACATCTTCACATTATCACATTAAAATTACAGTTCGTCCTTATCAACACCGAGCTTACTCAGGTCCATTCCGAAGTGGAGGCCACGTTCGGCGAGTACCTGCTCAATTTCAGCGAGAGATTTCTGACCGAAGTTGCGGAATTTCATCAGGTCTTCCTGTTCGTACTGTACCAGTTCGCTCAGGGAGTTGATCTTGGCCGCTTTCAGGCAGTTGAAGGCACGTACGGAGAGATCGAGGTCTTCCAGGGGTGTCTTCAGGATCTTGCGGAGCTGCAGCATCTGCTCATCCACCACATCTTCCTTCTTGTCTTCTTTCGAATCGAAGGTGATGTTCTCGTCGGTGATGATCATCAGGTGCTGGATCAGGATGCGGCTGGCCTGTTTTACGGCTTCTTCCGGGTGGATGGTACCGTCGGTAGACACTTCCATGATCAGTTTCTCGAAGTCGGTGCGCTGCTCCACGCGGGTATTCTCGATGGCATACTTCACATTCTTGATGGGTGTGAAGATGGCGTCGGTGGGAATATAGCCGAAGGGGGCGTCTTTCACTTTATTATCTTCCGCAGAAACGTAGCCACGGCCTTTGACGATGGTCAGTTCGATATCCACTTTGGCAGAGGTATCGAGGGTGCAGATCAGCAGTTCGGGGTTCATGATATCGAAGCTCTGGGTGGCTTCGCCGATCATGGCCGCTGTGAATTCTGTTTTATTCTTGATGCTGAGCGCGATCTTCTCCTGGCTCACTTCATGATCCACTTTCTTCTTGAAGCGGACCTGTTTCAGGTTCAGAATGATCTCCAGTACGTCTTCAGTCACACCTTTGATGGTAGCGAACTCATGGTCCACTCCTTCAATACGGATGCCAGCGATAGCATAGCCTTCCAGTGAACTCAGCAGTACCCGGCGCAGGGCATTCCCGATGGTTACACCGTATCCGGGTTCCAGGGGACGGAATTCAAACTGTGCTTCGAAATCCGTTGCTTTCTGCAGAATGATCTTGTCGGGTTTCTGAAAATTTAAAATGGCCATTTGGTATTTCAGATTTAGTGTTTACGATGGTGTGATGCGGTATCCGTCGGCAGACGGACAGCACATTACTTATTACTTGCTGTACAATTCCACAATCAGTTGTTCCTTGATATTCTCAGGAACGCTTTCCCTTTCAGGATAAGCTACGAACGTACCTTTCATTTCAGTCTCGTTCCAGTCGAGCCAGTTGAATTTCTGGTTCTTGCCACGGAGCTGGCCGGTAATGGACGTGTTGGCCTTGTCTTTCTCCTTGATGCTGATGATATCACCGGGCTTCAGTTGGAAAGAAGGAACGTTTACCACTTCACCATTAACGGTAATGTGCTTGTGTGATACGAGCTGGCGGGCAGCGGGACGGGAAGGAGCGATACCGAGGCGGAACACGGTATTATCGAGACGGGCTTCCAGGAGCTTGATGATGTTCTCACCGGTAACACCCTTGATACGTGCAGCTTCTTCGAAAGTTTTGCGGAACTGGCGCTCGAGTACACCGTAAGTGTATTTGGCCTTCTGCTTTTCCTTTAACTGGATGGCATACTCACCCGGAGCCTTGCGCTTCTTGGAAGGACCATGCTGGCCGGGAGGGTTGCTGTTCTTTGTAAGGTATTTACCATTACCTAAGATGGGTTCGCCGAAAATACGGGCGATACGGGTTTTTGGACCTGTGTAACGTGCCATAACTTTTTTTTCATTTCGATTTTTTTAGAAACCGGTGCGCTGATCGGTAAAAAATCGTAAAAAATAAATCAGGCACCTTTTATTAAATGAACTGCGCGGATCCTTTCCGGCAATTATGACGCTATGCATGGTGGCCGGCATGCCGGCCCTGGATTATACCCTTCTCTTTTTGGGAGGACGGCAGCCATTGTGGGGCAGCGGGGTAACATCCTTGATCATATTCACTTCGATTCCGGACTGGCTGAGGGCGCGGATAGAGCTTTCGCGGCCGGCACCCGGACCTTTTACAAATACGTCTACACGCTTTACACCGGCATCGAGGGCTACTTTCGCAGCATCACTGGAAGCCATCTGGGCAGCGTAAGGGGTATTCTTCTTGGAACCTTTGAAACCCATCTTACCGGCAGAGCTCCAGGAGATCACCTGGCCGTTCTTGTTGGTAATGCTGATGATGATGTTGTTGAAGGTGGCGTTGATGTGGGCATCTCCGTAGGAGTCCACTTTCACGATCCTTTTCTTTGCAGCGGCTTTTGCGCTGGGGGCTTGTGCTTTTGCCATAATTGAAACTCAGGTAGTCTGAACGTTTAAAATGAATCCCGGTTTCCCGGAACCTGATCCAACCCTCCACCTGCACCGGGGTATCCGTAGCGGGATCAGTTTGTCTTGGTGCATATTTACGCCGAAAGCTTAAAGCTGAAAGCTGCTTGCAGAATGCAGTCAGCCCCCGGCATTAAGCTCCCGGATAATTGCTTACTTCTTGGCGGCTTTCTTCTTACCGGCAACCGTTTTACGTTTCCCTTTACGGGTACGGCTGTTGGTTTTGGTACGCTGGCCACGAACCGGCAGACCTTTACGGTGACGGAGACCGCGGTAGCAGGCGATATCGAGCAGACGCTTGATACTCATCTGCACTTCAGAACGCAGCTGGCCTTCCACTTTGAATTCATTGGTGATGATGTTACGGATAGCATTCAGTTCATCATCATTCCACTGATTCACTTTCTTGTTCACATCAATCCCGGCTTTGTCCAGGATATACTTCGCTGTTGAAGGACCAATACCGAAGATATAGGTGAGACCAATCTCCCCTCTTTTGTTCTTAGGTAAATCCACACCGGCAATACGAGCCATATTCTTTTTACTTTTTTACTTGTTAAGTCCGGAAGTCCGGATGACATTTTGTTTTCTGGATATCTTACGGCATTTCGGGCTTTCAGAATTTCCAGCTTTCGAATTATCCCTGACGCTGCTTGAAGCGGGGATTCTTCTTGTTGATCACATAGAGACGGCCTTTGCGGCGTACGATCTTGCAATCAGCACTGCGCTTTTTAATGGATGCTCTTACTTTCATAATTCGTTTGTTTGTGTAAACCGTGCTGCGTTTCCGCAATCCGTTTCACCTATTACTTATAACGGAAAATTATTCTTCCCCTTGATAAATCATATGGGCTCATCTCCACTCCCACACGGTCACCCGGCAGGATCCTGATGTAATTCATCCGCATTTTCCCCGAGATGGTGGCCAGTATTTCGTGACCATTTTCGAGCTTTACTTTGAACATGGCGTTCGATAAAGCTTCTACAATTGTCCCATCTTGTTTGATCAGCGGTTGTTTACCCATATCTTTTAAAGGAGCGCAAAGATAGGATTATCAGCCAGAAAAAGGAAAAAAATGGGGATATTTTTGGGGGGATTGTGGAGAAGCAGCAGGGAGGCCAGAAGCGAGAGACCGGAGGCAAGAGGCCAGAGGCCAAAGGCGGGAGCAATAGTATTCTTTAAATAATTGAAAATCAATATAAAAGAAAAAATGTCGACAACCTGACGTTTAGATCGATTAAAAGATTAACAATCAACACTTTATGAATTACAAAATGTAAGGGGGACACCAATTTGAAACTCAAGTAATTGACTATCAAATACTTAAATCTCCAAAAGGCCTCCCCCCATTCCTTTCAGGCAAAGCGTATAACTTATTACGTACTACTTATTACTTCTCAGGGATTCAGTTCCACCTTAGTCATATCATAATAATGGTTCTGCAGGTCATGTACGTTGATCGGGCCGTGGATATGCCTGCGGTCTTCCCGCCACCAGATCTCCATGACCGAGAAATCGCCCTTTTTGGGGATCATGATCCGGAAGGAGTCTTTCAGGTACTTGACGGTTCCGTCGGGATTATCCTGGGCATGGAATCCCAGATGGGTGAGTTGCTGCTCATCCAGAGGTATCGGAAAAAGGTGTTCGGGGGTGAACCAGAATTCCTGCACGTCCGTTTCCACACATACTTCCTTCTCTTCATGGTTCAGGTCTTTTACCGTTCCCTTCCATTGCTGGCCTTCGTACTCTGCCATGACGATATCGCCCGGCTTGATGTTGGAAAATTTGATCATATGGCGGTTGATTTAAGTACCTAAAAGATACGAAAAATAATGAGCCGATGAGCCAATTAGCCGATGAGCCGATAAAATACTTTAATCGGCTCATCGGCTAATCGGCTAATCGCTCAAGATCGTTTCCGGTAGCTGTACACCGCCCACCCATTAAATAACAGGGCAAATCCTGCCATGGCCAGGAGCTGGTCGTGGATATCGTAGAGGCTGCTGCCTTTGAGCACCACCCGGCGCATCACTTCGATGAAATAAGACACCGGATTGGCCTTGGTGATGTACTGGGCCCAGACGGGCATGCTGTCGATGGAAGTATAGAGTCCACCCAGAAGGATGAAGATCATCATCAGGAAAAAGGAGACCAGCATGGCCTGTTGCTGCGTGGATGAATACGTGGAGATCAGGAGGCCCAGTCCCAACACTGCCAACAGGTACACCATCGCAAAAACATAGATCGTCACAAAGCTGCCAACAGGCAGGATGCCATAGGCCAGCCAGGCAATAAAGAGCCCGATCGTCAGTACGACCAGTCCGATGATCCAGAACGGGATCAGTTTACTGAGGATGAAATGCTGCTTGCGTATAGGCGTCACATTGATCTGTTCAATAGTCCCGATCTCTTTCTCCTTTACAATATTGATGGCAGTCAGATTCGCCCCGATCATGGTCAGCAATATCACCAGGATACCCGGCACCATGAAATATTTATAGTTCATCAGTGGATTGTACCAGTTCGACGTGGTGATCTGTATCTGGGGTTCGGGATTGAAGCGGGGAAACTGGATCCATTCGAGCCGGACATCTTTATTATAGTCCTGGATGATGGACCGCAGGTAGGCGCCCCCCAGGTTGGCTTTTACGCCATTAATGGCATTCAGTGCCATGAACAATGTGGACTGGTCTTCCTTCACCAGATCCCGTTCGAAAGCTGCAGGTATCTGGAGTACCAGGTCGGCTTCGTCCTGCTCTACAGTAGCCAGCGCTTTGTTATAGGATGGTGTTACTTCTTTTATAGTGAAATATCCTGTTGAACCGATCTTGCTGATCAGGTTGCGGGAATAGGTGGAATGATCCTGGTCCACCACCGAAAGCTTGATGTTCTTGATCTCATAGTCGGCCGCCCAGGGCAGTACTGCCAGCTGGATAATGGGCATTATAAAAATGAGCCGGATGATAGCCGGATCCCGGAAGATCTGGCGGAACTCTTTCTGCAGTAAAAATTTCAGGGTTCTCATGCCAGCCGTATTTTGAATTTTTTAATGGCCATGGTCAAAAAGAAGAACAACATCCCATGGAGGATCAGCAGTTCTTTCCAGATCGCCGAAACCCCGAGCCCCTTGATCATGACTTCCTTCACCGTATAGAAATACCATTTAGCGGGTACGATATTCGACACCACCTGCAAAGGCAGCGGCATGTTTTCCACCGGGAACATGAAACCGCTCAGCATGACGGTGGGCAGAAAAAGCGCCACGAGTGAAATGAACATGGCCACCTGCTGTGTGGCTGCTGCTGCCGAGATCAGTAGTCCCAGTGACAGCGAAACCAGAATGAATAAGATACTCACAAAGAACAGCAGGGCCAGGCTGCCTTTGATCGGCACTTCCAGCACATAGACACTGAGCAGAAGGATACTGGTAATGTTAATGATGGACAGAAACAGGTAAGGCACGGCTTTGGCCACCACCACCATAAAAGGTTTGAGGGGGGATACGAGCATGATCTCCAGTGTACCCATTTCCTTTTCCCGAACTATGGTGATGGCGGTCATCAGGGTACAGACCAGCAGCAGCACCATGGCCATCACACCGGGTACAAAATTGTAGGCTCCTTTCAGCTGCGGGTTATAGAGCATGCGGATCTCTGTATTGATCGTATAGGGAAGTTTTCTTCCCTGGAGGAGTTCTTTCTGGAAGTCCTGTACTATGGCCGAAGCATAATTGGTCAGGGTATTGGCCACATTGGGATCCGAAGCGTCGGCAATAAACTGGAGCTGGGCTTCATTGAAGTGACCGAGGTCTTGCCCGAAATGCTGTGGGAATACAACAGCCATTTTCACTTTTCCCTCCCGGAAAGCCTGTTCGATCGCTGCTTTATCATGTACCTGTACGGCCACATCAAAATACCGGCTGGCATCCAGTCTCGCAGTCAGCGTTCGACTCTGTTCATCCTGTGCCGCATCCCACACTGCAATTTTTGCATTCTTCACCTCATTGGTCAGGGCAAAGCCGAAGATCATGATCTGCACCACGGGCATGCCCAGCAGGATGAACATCGTACGCCGGTCGCGGAAGATGTGGTAGAATTCTTTTTTGATGAAGCTGAGGAACTGGGTCATTTCTGGAATCGACAATCGACAATCGAGAATCGACAATCGATCTTTGTTTTATAATTAATACTTATTGGTTATCGGTTCTTTTTGCTTTCCGGGCCAGTTGAAGGAATACTTCATCCATGCTGTCGGCTTCGTATTGTTTACGGAGCTGGCCGGGACTGTCGAGGGCTTCAATACGACCGTCGACCATGATGCTGACACGGTTGCAGTATTCTGCTTCGTCCATATAGTGCGTGGTCACAAATACTGTAGTCCCACGTTCCGCTGCCTGGTAGATCAGTTTCCAGAATTCCCGCCGGGTTACCGGGTCTACCCCACCGGTGGGTTCGTCCAGAAAGACCAGTTCGGGTTCATGAAATACCGCTACTGAGAAAGCCAGCTTTTGTTTCCAGCCCAGGGGCAAGGATTTTACCAGCTGGTTGGCTTCCCGGGTCAGTTTCAGTTCTTCCAATATGGCAGCTGTCTTGTTTTTGATATAGGCATCGCTGCAGCGGTAGATACCCCCATAGAACTGCATATTCTCTTTCACTGTAAGATCTTCATAGAGGGAAAACTTCTGGCTCATGTAGCCGATATGCTGTTTGATCTTTTCGTTCTCCGTATATACATCATAACCCGCAACACGGGCAGTTCCGGAACTGGGGAGGGATAAACCGCAAAGCATGCGCATGGCGGTGGTTTTACCGGCACCGTTGGCCCCGAGAAATCCGAAGATCTCTCCCCGGTGTACTTCAAAACTAATCCGGTCCACTGCGGTGAAGGCACCGAAATGTTTGGTCAGTTCCCTGGCTTCTATGGCATATCCGTTTGTCATCCGTTTTGCATTAGTTCCATGAACCGGTCTTCAATACCCGGTTGCACAGGTTTCCATTCGGTTTCTGTTAAAGCTTGTGTTTTCAGCCAGCTGTCCAGCGTGGCTGTTGTCGCTGCATCGTTCAGCACCAGATGATGATAGATGCCGGAGGGATAAATGGTGGCCGTGCCGGACCATTGTTCCATCAGTTGCAGCAGGCGGTTCATTTCCTTAGCCCGTACAGCGATCAACGGACGGGTAAACCCTCTGGTGATGCCTTCGGGCGTATCAACAGACAGTATGCTGCCTCTCTGCATAAGGGCTACCCGGTCGCAGCGGCTGGCTTCATCCATATAAGGTGTGGATACGAGTATGGTGATACCGGATGCTTTCAGGTTACCGAGCATTTCCCAGAATTCCTTGCGTGAAACCGCATCCACTCCCGTCGTCGGTTCATCGAGGAAGAGCACCCGGGGCTGGTGGATCAGCGCGCAGCAAAGGGCCAGTTTTTGTTTCATGCCTCCGGACAGTTTCCCTGCACGACGGTTCTTAAAAGGTTCTATCTGTACATAGATATCCCGGATCAGGTGTTCATTCTCGCGGATCGTGGTATTAAAGATTGTAGCGAAGAACTGCAAATTCTCTTCTACGGTAAGATCCGGATAGAGCGAGAACCGGCCGGGCATATACCCTACCCTGTTGCGGATGGCTTTAAAGTCTTTGACCACATCGAGGCCATCTACAGTAGCTGTACCCGAATCCGCCAGCAGGAGCGTTGTCAGGATCCGGAACAGGGTTGTTTTGCCAGCACCATCCGGACCGATCAGTCCGAACAGCTCCCCTTCCGCAACGGAAAAGCTGATCTGTTGGAGTGCCGTTAGCACCGCCGGCTTTTTCCCGAAGGTCTTGGTAACCGCTTCTATTTGTACTGCCTGCTTCATTGTGTTATAACTTCACCATACATGCCGATCTTCAGGAATCCGTCGTTTTTCACTTTCACTTTGATGGCATACACGAGATTGGCCCGTTCTTCCTTGGTCTGGATGGTTTTTGGGGTGAACTCTGCATGATCGGCGATCCAGCTGAGGGTACCGGTATAGGTCTTGTATTTTTTATCCCCTTCATCTACCCTTACGGTGAGGCTTTGGCCGAGTTTGAGTTTCGACAATTGTGGTGCCGTGATATAGGCTTTCAGTGTAAGTGTGGAAAGATCCGCGATCTTATAGAGCGCCTTCCCGGCTCCGGTCACTTCCCCTTGCTGGGCATAACGCGTGATAACGGTACCTGTTACCGGATTCATAATGGCCGAACGGTTGAGCTGATCCTGCAGCTGGGCTGCTCTTTTAGCCAGTGGCTGCTTCTCGCTGAGTATGCTCCGGTTTTGTGTATTCACCTGTGTCAGCTGTACCTGGATCTGTTGTTGGGTAACGACCATCTGTTTTTCCAGTACATCGATCTGGGTGCGGATATCATCCAGTTGTTTTCCGGTTGCTGCATCAGCTTTCAGCAGGTTGTCCACGCGCTGTTTTTCGCGGTTCAGGGAGCCAAGTTGTGCCTCCTGGACCGCCAGTTGGTCGCGCAGGAGTTTGAGTTGCGGACCCGCGTCCAGTGTTTTCTGCTGCAGGGCATCCATACTGGCTTCCACCTGTTCTTTCTGCAGGGCCAGGGGCAGCGGATCGATCTGTCCGACCACAGTGTCTTTGGACAGCACTTGCCCTTCTTCTACGGCAAAGCGGATCAGTTTACCTGAAACTTCTGCCGATACCACCACTTCGTCGGCCTCAAAAGTGCCGGAGGCTTCGGGGATATCCCCTTTCCCCTTGCAGCCAGCGAGGGTGAGGATTGCTGCAACTACGATTACAAAAGATTTCATACGCATATTGATTACAGTGAGTATTTAGAATTTTCCGGATGTTACCGAATAATTGATCCGGGCCTGCAGCAACTGGATCCGGTGTGCTGCCAGTGTTTGCCGGGCCTGGTCTTCCGCATTGATCTCCCGCAGGTAATCGGCCGCAGTAATGACGCCATTATCCAGTTGTGCTTTCACCGCGGCAGAAACCTGGCTGCGGAGGCTCAGGATCTCCTCATCAGCTGCCAGCAGTTTTTCCAGTTTCCGGATCTCAGCGGTTTGTTGTACCAGCTGGCTCCGGGTATTCAGCAGGAAGGTTTCCTGCTGGGCATCGATCTGTTTCCGGTTATTCTCGATGACCATTCGGTCGCGTTTGCTGGTATAGAAACTGCTCAGTGCCCAATTGAGGCGAAGGCCGCCAATATAAAAGAAGGAGAAATCATTATTCAGGAAATTGAGGCCGGGCCGTCCATATCCCCCTTGTAGAAATATACTGGCCTTCGGCCGGTTCCGGCTTTTCAGCAATTCCAGCTGTTGTTGGGTGAGCACCTGCTGTGCCTGAAAGAGCTGGAGTTCGGGTCGTTGCAAGGCCTGTTCCGATACGGTACTCATAACAGGTAGTTGCAGTTTTGTTGTGGGCATAAGTGTCAAACCGGTAAACAGGGAAAGTACTTCCACCCACCCTTTTCGGGTTTCCCCGAGCTCCGTACGCCTTTGACCGGCTTTGAGCAATTCCGCTTTCAGCAACAACACCTGCGAACGAAAGGCGGTTCCGTTCTGTACTTGTGCTTCTGTTTTACGGATACCTGTATTGATATCGGATTCGATCAGGGCAACCGTTTTGAGTTGTTCATCGAGATAGAGCACCCCCATATAGATCTGGGTGACGCGTTCCTTCAGTTTATAATACTCCACTTCCAGTTGCTGTTGCTCGGTGGCGGCAGCCAGTTGCTGCACCGTTTGTTGCTGTTTCACCGCTCCCCCATCGTAAACCAGCTGGTTGAGATCAGCCAGTACTTTATACTGGTCTTTAGAGGGCGGAGTGATGGTTACGCCGGGTAGCGGGATCTTCACAGCGGTGACTTCCGACTGATAAGTGGCCTGGGCGCTGAGATTCAGCTGTGGCAGGTATTGCCTGCGGAGGTTCTCCACAGTAAGGGCTGCCGTCTGATCGATCAGCGCTTTCCGTTTGGTTTGCGGATAATGTGCCACGGCTTCCTGCAAGGCCTGCTCCAGGCTCAGGTCCTGTGCCGTTGAGAACACGGGCAGCAGCAGGGTCAGTATCCAACCGGCGGTTCGTTTCATCGGTTATGTATTAAAGTGAGTTCTTAATTTTTCAATGCGGCAATGATGAATTGCGGTATTTCCTTTTTCCGTTTTTCCTGCACCATCCGGTACTGTTCATCGGTCACCCCCACGATCCGCTGGAACATGGGCTGCACTACAAAGGGGAAGATGACCATGGAAACCATATTCAGGAGCAGTTGAATGGGATCAATGGGACGGATCGTTCCTTTTGCCACTTCTTCCTGGATCTGCGCGATCAGGGGGCGGGGATCCGGACGGCCATTATTGACCATTACCTTATTTATGAACAGATCGGGATCCTTGCTGATCTCACTGATCACAAAAACCGGGAGGTAGGGATTCTCCTGCACCATGGTGATGTATTCCTCACAGAACCGGGTGATTTTTTCAAACAGGGGCAGGTCTGATGTAAAAATTTCATTGATCAGGGGAAAAAGCCGCTGGGCGGCTTCAATAAAGATCACTTCAAAGAGTTTCTCCTTGTTCCGGAAATAGTAGTGCAACAAGGCTTTATTGATACCCGCTTCATCGGCAATATCCTGCATACGCGCCCCATCCATGCCTTTGCGGATAAAGACCTGTTTGGCGGCAGCGAGGATGCGTTGCTCTGTAGAAAGTTGATTTTCAGCGTTAACCAATTAGTTTAACCATTTAGTTAATGCAAATTTATAAAAGCTCCGAAAATTTCCAAAAAAAAGTTGCAGCGCGGAAAGTACAGGGTTGCAAACAGTATACAGTTTGCAACCTTATAGTATGATACAACCAGGGAAGCACGGTGTTGAAGTCGCCCACGACCCCATCTTACTAGCTGATAATGAATCAGTTGGATTGCACCCCAAAATGGAGGTTGTAAACGGTTGCAAACAGTATACTGTTTGCAACCGTTTACAACCCCTGTATTCGTTAATAACCAGCGAATTATTCAGCCCAACTCATGGTATAGTCGCGGTTCTCGAGTTCCAGGGCCTGCCGGGTGATCTGGAGCGGGTGGAAGGTATCGACCATTACTGCGAGCTCCCGGGTTTCTTTGGCGCCAATGCTTTTTTCCACTGCGCCGGGATGGGGACCATGCGGGATGCCTGCCGGATGTAAAGTGATCATGCCGCGGGTGACATGCTTTCGGCTCATGAAGTCGCCGTCCACATAATAGAGCACTTCATCTGAGTCGATATTACTGTGATTATACGGTGCCGGTATGGCCTGCGGGTGATAATCGAAGAGCCGGGGTACAAAGGAGCAGACCACGAAATTATGGGCTTCGAAGGTCTGGTGGATGGGTGGCGGCATATGCACTCGTCCGGTAATGGGTTCAAAATCATGAATGGAGAACGCAAACGGATAGCAACAGCCGTCCCATCCGATCACATCAAAGGGATGGGTGCCATAATGCAGGCCATAGAGCATGCCTTTCTTTTTGGCGCGGATCAGGAAATCCCCTTTCTCGTCGTGGGTTTCCAGATCCAGCGGGGGGCGGATATCGCGTTCGCAATAAGGGGAATGTTCCAGCAGCTGTCCGTACTTGCTGAGGTAGCGTTTGGGGTAACGTATGGGACTGAAGGATTCCACAATGAAAAGCCGGTTTTGTTCCGTGGCAAATTCGATCTGGTAGATCGTGCCGCGCGGGATCACCAGGTAATCACCATAATCGAATGGAAGTTGTCCGTACATGGTATGCAGGATCCCCTTGCCTTCATGAATGAAAAGCAGTTCATCGGCATCGGTATTCTTGTAGAAATAGCGGTCCATGCTTTTTCGCGGGGCGGCCAGTACGATATGGCAATCGCTATTGACCAATACCGGCACCCGGCTTTCCAGGAAATCATCAGCCGGCTTAAGATGAAAACCTTCAAAGCAACGGTGCTTCAGCATTTTTTCTTCTGCCACTTCCGGCGCCACATTGACCTGTGGTTCGGTATGGATGATCTGTGTGGGTGGATGTACATGATACAGGAGGGAGGAATCATTACTGAATCCTTCCGTAGAAAATAATTGCTCACTGTAGAGCGAACCGTCCGGTTTGCGGAACTGGGTATGGCGTTTGTGCGGAATGAGGCCGAGTTGATGGTAGTGCGGCATGGGATTGATGTATTAATGTGACGATGTGGAGATGTGGAAATGTGGAAATGCAAATACCGATTTCCTGCTCCTGCCAGTTGAATTCACACTAAATTACAGTTTTTGCCGAAAATTGTTTTTGAATACTATGAAGCGGATCGGATTGATATCAGACACCCATGGCTACCTGGATGAAGCCGTATTCCGGCATTTTGAGCAATGCGACGAGATCTGGCATGGAGGTGATTTTGGCACGCTGGAACTGGCAGAACGCCTGGCCGCTTTCCGCCCGCTGCGGGGCGTATATGGCAATATTGACGGGATGGATATCCGCTCGGTCTATCCTGAAAACAATGTATACACTTGTGAAGGGGTTAAAGTGCTGATGCGGCATATTGGTGGTTATCCGCCCAAATACAATCCGGAAACCAAAAAGCTATTGGCTTACCATCAACCCAAATTGTTTATTGCAGGGCATTCCCATATCCTCAAGATCATTTACGACGATAAGATCAGTTGCCTCCATATGAATCCCGGTGCCGCCGGCAAGCAGGGCTGGCATAAAGTGAAAACCCTGATCCGGTTTACGGTGGATGGGGAGGATATGCGGGATGCGGAGGTGATTGAGCTAATGTGAAAATGTGGAAATGTGGAGATGTGGAAATGAAAATACAGGGCTGTTTTTCTGCATTTCCACATCTCCACATTTCCACATCTGCACATCTGCATTTTTCACATTACATACCAGGGAACCAGGGTCTGCCGATTCCGGCGCGGAAGGGCCAGGGCACGGAAGCGAGGATTATAACCAGGGCGATGAGGTAGAGCCAGGAAGCCGCTTTATAGTTCAGCACTTTGGCTTTGCCGCGGGCGATCGTGATCAGGATAATACCGATCAGCATGCCAGCCAGGTGTTCCACCGCCCAGAAGCGGTATTCCGCTGTTTTCATGACTTCCCCAAAGCCGAGTTCCTGGATCTTTTTCAGTCCCAGGTTGCCATTCAGCCATTGGAACAATCCCAGAATAAGGGTGATATGTGCGGAGATCAGCAGGAAGAGGCTGGTCTTCCGGATCTTTTCATTTTTCGTAAAAGCGTAAACCAGTGAAAGCAGCAACAGCACCAGGATGATCCAGCGCAGCAGGTTGTGGAGATGAAGCAGTCCGTTATACATAAATATGATTTAATGTGAAGATATGAAATACAGATGTGGAGATGTGGAAATGTGGAAATGAAAAATCAAGGCTGTTTTTCTGCATTTTCACATCTCCATATCTCCACATTTTCAAATTACTCAATCCAGTCGGCAATAAACACATTCGTATCCCTCGTCCCGCCATTATTCCGGTTGGAGCAGAACACGATCTTCTTGCCATCGGAACTGAACATGGGGAAGGCGTCGAAGCCATTATCCCGGCTGATCTTGGTCAGGTTGCTGCCATCCTCATTGATGATATAGAGGTTGAAAGGGAAGCCGCGCTTGTATTCATGATTGGAAGCGAAAATGATCCGCTTGTTGTCGGGCATATAGGCCGGCGCCCAGTTGGCTTGCCCGTAAGAAGTGACCTGATGTGCATTACTCCCATCGGCATTGGAGACCCATACTTCCATATTGGTGGGAGCTACCAGGTCTTCCGCCAGGAGATCTTTGTATTCTTTGATTTCGGCATCAGTCTTGGGGCTTGAGGCGCGCCAGATCAGTTTTTTGCCATCGGGACTGAACCAGGCGCCACCATCGTAACCAAGGTGATTGGTGATGCGTTTTTCCTTGCCGGTTTTCAGGTTCATCACATAGAGTTCGATATCGCCGTCTTTCGTACTGGTATAGACCATTTGCTTGCCATCGGGTGAAAGGGTGGCTTCGGCATCGTAGCCGGGTGATTTGGTCAATTGCTTCACGATCTTGCCATTGAGGTCGGCCATGAAGATGTCATAGCTGGCGTAGAGCGGCCAGATGTATTTGTTGCCATATTTTTTACGATCGGGTACCGGAGGACATTCGTCACCACCCAGATGCGTGGACGCATAAATGATATGCTTGCCGTCTTTCATGAAAAAACCACAGGTGGTACGCCCTTTACCGGTGCTGACCAGCTTATATTCGAATTTTTCACCTGGGGCAGGGATCTTTCCGATAAACATCTGGTCGCACATAAGGCCTTCTTTGGGATTGGTGCGCTGGAAAATGATCCACTTGTTATCGTAGCTGAGATAGGCCTCGGCATTATCGCCACCCGAAGTCAGTTGCTGAATGTTCTTGAAATGCTTTTCGCCGGGATACTGCAGGGTATCGGCGTAGGTGGCCGCAACGGCTGCACTGGCAAGAGGTTTACGGAAGGCCAGAACAGCTAAAATCAGGGCTGGCAGGATCAATACGATGAGACCTTTCTTCATATTTGAGATTTGAATAAAAATAAAGGGGTTTTCAGGAGCGGCAAAGATATTTTTTCCCGGAATGTTAATTGTCAGAATTTTGTAAGACCCAAGCCGTGAAATCGTTTAGTTTTGCCGCATGAAAAAGGCTATTGCTTTCCTGCTCCTGCCCTTGTTGGCCGGCACATTGCTGTTTTCCTGTTCCAACAGTGAATCCGACAAAAACAGTGCCTTACTTCACCAGCCGCCATTCCGCGGACTGACCGACAGCATCCGGCTTTTCCCGGATAACGCTGAACTTTACCTGAACCGGGCCCTGCTCCTCTCGCAGCAGAACCTGCATCCCCTGGCCACGGCAGATTATAAAAAAGCCTGGGAACTGAAACCAACCGAAGCCAGTGGACTGGAGTATGCCGCCAACCTGATGCTGGTCAGTGATCTCCGGGGTGCCCTGGACCTTTTACAACAATGCCGTAAGCAGTTTCCGCAAAACCCCGAATTCAACAGGCGCCTGAGTGAAGCCTATGCCCTGATGGGGAAAAAAGAAGCGGCTTTGGGAGAACTGGATGCCCTCCTTCGTACAGATTCGACCGACTTCATGACCTGGTACGACCGCGGTCAACTGCTCCTGAAGCTCAAGGATTCTGCAGCCGGAATTGCTTCTCTGGAAAAATCATACAGCATACAACCGGTCACCTATACGGCACTCGCCCTGGCTAATATCTATTCCCTGAAAGGCGATGAGCGGGTGATCCGCATCTGCGATGATATCATCCGGAAAGACACTTCAGGTACCAATGTGGATGCCCTCTTCCTCAAAGGAGTTTATTATTCTGACAAGCAGCAATATGCGAAAGCACTCGTCATGTTTGATGCCTGTATCGGCACCGACTGGAAATTCGCCGATGCCCATATTGAAAAAGGTATCGTTTACTTTGAGACCAAGGCACTCGACAAAGCCATGGAATCTTTTAAAGTGGCTGCCAATGTAAGCGCCACCAACCCCGATGCCTATTTCTGGCAGGGACGGGTACATGAAGCCAAAGGCGAAAAAGCCGAAGCCATGGAGAGCTATGAACGGGCCTTGAGTTTTGACCCGGAATTTGTGGAAGCGGAGTTGCGGCTTGAACAGTTGAAAAAATGAGGATACGGTGGAAATGTGAAAATGTGGAGATGTGGAGATGTGTAAATGAGCAGAAACCTGTAGAGATTTAGAAATTCCGGTACTTACAGTTACTTTTGCAAAATAAAAAGCATCATATATGCCTATAGTTGCTCCATCACTGCTTTCCGCGAATTACCTGAACCTGCAAGCTGATTGTACTATGCTCAATGAAAGTGCAGCGGAATGGTATCACCTCGATGTGATGGATGGGCGTTTTGTTCCGAATATCAGTTTTGGTCCCATGCTGATCGAATTCTTCCGGAAAGCCACGACCAAGGTCTGTGATGTGCACCTGATGATCGAGGAGCCTGAAAAATATGCCGAAGCATTCAAAAAAGCGGGTGCGGATGTACTCACCGTACACCTGGAAGCCTGCCGGCACCTGCACCGGAATATCCAGCAGATCAAAGGCCTGGGTATGAAAGCGGGTATAGCCCTCAATCCCCATACCCCGGTTGACAGCCTGAAAGACATTCTGCCCGACCTGGACCTGGTTTGCCTGATGAGTGTGAATCCCGGTTTTGGCGGACAGCAATTCATTCCCCATACCCTTCAAAAGATCCGAGACCTGCGCAAACTGATCGATGAATGGAGCCTGCCGGTGCTGATCGAAGTAGACGGCGGTGTTACCCTTGACAATGCCAAAAGCATTGTAGAGGCCGGCGCCCATGTGCTGGTGGCCGGAAATACGGTCTTCCGTTCCCCCGATCCCAAGGCAACGATCAGTGCCCTGAAAGCGATCGGAGCAGCCTGACCGGCATTCAGGCAGCCCTTGCCCTGAAATGCAGCCCAAACGCTTAAGAATCCGGTAGTTTTGTAAAATAAAACCCCGCTTTTTCAGTTTTAGAAAGCAGGTATCACAACCACCTGGACGATCGACCATGAATACCCGCTACCGGCTATTATTCACCCTGCTGCTGCTTTTTTCAGCTGTTTCCCTGATGGGGCAACGGAAATGGGCGGCAGTATCCGGTACCGTGCTCGACGAAAATGACCGTCCGCTGAGCCGGGTTTCCATCATACTCCTGGGCCGCAGTTCCGGTGTCACCAGTTCCGATTCGGGTACCTTCCGCATTACTGTTCCTGCCGATAAAGCCTTTGGCCTGGTCTTTTCCCACCTGGGCTTCAAGAGCGAACAACGCAATTTCCTGCTCAACGAAAATGAGGAAGAGCGGATCACCATAAAGATGGAAAAAGGAGCGGGTGAATTGGCGCCGGTTGTTGTGACCGACCAACGCACGCGCAAAGAAACCGGACTGGTTGTAGTCAATCCTAAAAATGCCATCAATATCCCCACGCCGGGCGGCGGTATAGAAAGCCTGATCAAGGTGATCGTTGGTTCCAATAATGAACTGACCTCCCAATACAATGTACGCGGTGGCAATTACGATGAAAACCTGATCTATGTAAACGATTTTGAAGTCTACCGCCCCTATCTGGTCCGCAGCGGCCAGCAGGAAGGCCTGAGCTTTATCAATCCGGAAATGGCCCGCAATGTCAATTTTTACAATGGCGGCTTCCAGGCAAGATATGGCGACAAGATGTCGAGTGTACTGGACATCCAGTACCGTAAACCGCGGAGTTTCGGCGGATCGGCTTATATGAGTCTGCTGGAACAGGGCCTGCATTTTGAAGGCACCAGCCGCAATAATAAATTTTCGTTTATAGCGGGTATCCGTAACCGCAGTAACCGCAACCTCCTGAGCAGCCAGGAAACCAAGGGCAACTATGTCCCCTCTTCATCCGATTTCCAGGCATTGCTTACCTGGCAGCTGAATGCCAAAAACAGTATTGAGTTACTGGGCAATATTTCGCAGACGCGGTTTGACCTCATTCCTTCGTTCAGCCAGCTGACTTCCTCTGTATTTTCGCCCTATTTCAGTGCCAACCTGGGACTCGATATCTTTTTTGACGGCAAGGAGCAGGACCGTTACCGCACCAATATGGCGGGCCTTTCCCTGATCCAGCAACCGCGCAAAAACCTGCGCCTGAAATGGATGCTGAGCCGTTTTGAAGACGATGAACGGGAAAGCATCGATATTACCGGCGCCTACCTGTTTGGCGACCGGGAATTTGACAAGAGCAAATCGGATTTCGGGCTGATCAATAATCCACTCGGTGCTGGGCTCTACCAGACCTTTGCCCGTAATACATTGAACATCTCTATCTGGAATCTCTCCCATAAAGGTACACTGGATAAAGGCAAACATTACCTGCAATGGGGACTGAGTGCCGAACAGCAACAGATCAGCGATAAATTGAATGAATGGGAGTACCAGGATTCTGCAGGCTATAATCTGCCCTATCAGCCCGATCTGCTCAACCTGAGCAAAGTCCTGAAATCCAAAGCCGGTATTGATGCCACCCGGATCAGCGGCTACCTGCAGGATAATATCCTGTTTGCCGATTCTGCAGACTTTACACTGCAGGCGGGTGTCCGTTTCAACTACAATACCCTGAATCAGGAATTCTTTGCAACACCCCGCTTCGGATGGGCCTGGAAGCCTTCGGCCTGGAAACGGGATATTGTATTCCGTGGTGCAGCAGGGTTATATTACCAGCCGCCCTTTTACCGCGAACTACGTCGCTATGATGGCACCGTTAATAAAGGGCTAAAAGCCCAGAAGAGTTACCAGATCGTTGGTGGCCTGGATTATAATTTCAAGACCGGTAACCGGGCTTTCCGCCTGACTTCAGAATTTTACTACAAGCGCATGTGGGATGTGGTGCCTTATGATATCGACAATGTCCGGATCCGCTATTTCGGGGAAAACCGCGCCCAGGCCTATGCAGCTGGTATTGAAACCCGTCTTTTCGGTGAACTGGTGAAAGATGCAGAAAGCTGGATCAGTGTGGGCTTCATGCGCACCCGGGAAAACATCAAGGGAGATACCTATTATAACTATACAGTGGATTCACTCGGCCAGTTAACAGACAGCACACTTACTGAGGCTGGATGGCTGCGCCGTCCATCTGACCGGTTCTTTACATTCGGCATGTTCCTCCAGGACTATCTTTCCACCAATAAGAACTTCAAAGTATTCCTGAACCTGCTCTATGGCAGTAACCTGCCGTATAATATTCCAGGCAGTGTGAAATACCGGAATGGGCTGATCATACCGCCTTATATCCGGATCGACCTTGGTTTCAGTGTACTGTTGCTGGATACGGAGAAGTCGAACCGCAGGAGCCATAGCCCTTTCCGGAATTTCGATAATATCTGGGCTTCCTTTGAAGTCTTCAACCTGATCGACCGCGACAACACCATTTCCTATCTCCTCATCAAGGATTTCTCCAATACGGTATTTGCGATGCCCAACCGGCTGACTCCCCGGCTGATCAATCTGAAACTGGTGGCCCGTTTCTGATCAGGGTAATACAGTAGAAGGTGCTGCTATTATTCCAAATTTGCGAAAAACCTGTCCCAAAAAGGGAAAAAAACAGTACCAGAATTTTCTTAATCTACTGACAAACAATGAATTAAAAAGTTGGTACGGGATTCGGGATACTCCATCCGAACAAGCGTACCATGATCACAGAAACAAACACCCCCGATTCGGCTTCCAACGAGCGCCCGCTTTTCCTGATGGATATCCTGGAAGCCGTAGAATCGATCCGGCAACATGAGGAAGCACCTGTACATTATCCGATCAATGTACAACTGAAGCCGCGGGTATTTTACACCCATTTTACCATTGAGATCATCACCGATCGCAGCATGGAACTGAATATCGTGTTCCGCAGCGCAGCGGGTCAAATAATACGCATGTTCAACTGGCAGCTGATTGCCGGTGCCAATGTTACGGCGGTCCAGGACCTGGGCCACCTGTTACCCGGCTCTTTTCAACTGGAGATTTTTTCAACCGATGCCGCTCTGCTGTACAGTGGAGAGCTGGCAAAGGATTAACCATATTGCTTTTAGTTTTTCGGGTTTGGGGAGGCTCTTGCTCCCCATTTTTTTTTGCAAAATGGGTACCTTTGCTCCATGACAAAGCTCTCTGTCAATATCAACAAGATCGCAACGCTTCGGAACAGCCGTGGCGGTAATAACCCGGATCCGGTTAAAACGGCCGTGGATGTGCAACGATTCGGGGCTGATGGTGTTACCGTGCACCCCCGTCCCGACGAGCGCCATATCCGTTATGCTGATGTACGTGCGATCCGTCCTTTGATCACTACCGAATTCAATATTGAAGGCAATTGCCGGGAGCAGAAATTTGTAGACCTGGTACTGGAAGTGAAGCCGCATCAGGTGACCCTGGTACCCGATACCGAAGGACAGCTGACTTCCGATCATGGATGGGATACCATAAAGCACCGCGATTACCTTACTGAAATGATCAGCATCTTCAAAGCAGCCGGTATCCGTACATCCATATTTTGCGATCCGGTTATAGAACTGGTGGAAGGCGCTGCGCAAACCGGAACGGACCGGATCGAATTGTATACCGAAAAATATGCAAGGGAGTATGCAGCCGGTAAAAGAGAAGAAGCTGTGGCAGCTTATCGTGCTGCTGCGATCCGTGCCGGGGAACTGGGGCTAGGCATCAATGCCGGTCATGATCTCGACCTGCAGAACCTGAAGTATTTTGCCACGCATGTACCCGGACTGGATGAAGTCAGCATCGGGCATGCTTTGATCTGTGATGCAATCTATCTGGGGTTGGAGAATACGATACAATTGTATAAACGAGAAGTGAGAAGGGAGAAGTAAGAAGAAAGAAGAAGCTTATTGAAGTAAATCGGCCTTCAATTACATGTTACGTCATTCCGGCGAAGGCCGGAATCTCATCAAAATTTGAGTGAATATTATTAACAAGGGATTCTGGCCTTCGCCAGAATGACGACCCGGAAACGGGGATCGATTCACGATTCTGTGTTCTCCCTTCTTTCTTCTTACTTCTCCCTTCTCCCTTCTTCCTTCTTCCTTCTCGCTTCTCTACTCGCATCCCAACAACTCACACAACTTCAGCATCAATTCACTTCCCCTTAAATTTTTGGCAACGATCTTGCCATCGGGACCGATCAGGAAATTCTGCGGGATACTCTGGATATGGTATTGTTGAGCCACTTCATTATTCCAGAATTTCAGGTCGCTTACCTGTGTCCAGTAGAGGCCGTCGTCTTTAATGGCTTTCAGCCAGTCGTCTTTGGAACGGTCGAGTGATACTCCGAGTACCGTGAAATTTTTTGTTTTAAAACGGTTATAAGCAGCCACCACATTCGGGTTTTCCATGCGGCAGGGTTTGCACCAGCTGGCCCAGAAATCGATCAGCACATATTTTCCCTTGAAGGCGCTGAGTGAAACAGGAGCACCAGCAGTATCTGCCTGAGTAAAGACCAAAGCATCGGAACCTACCGCACCGATCTTACCTTCTTCAATTTGTGTTTTCAGTATCTTCCCGTAAAACCCTTCCTGCTGCAGGGGATCGATCCTGTTGAAGCGGCTCTCCAGCAATTGGATATCCTGGGAAAGTTCGCTGGTAACGAGAATAGTAAATGCCCCCAAAGGCGAGGCCTTTTTGGCTGTTGCAAAGGAATCGATGGCTACCTGTATACGGGTAAAGACCGACTGATAATTTTGCATCACGCTGTCGTTCCGGTTCAGTTCCGGTTTGGAAGCGATCTGAACATTCAAGGCAGACAGTTTTTCAAACAAGGGGTTGAACAACTGCTGGAAAGCCATGAAGTCGTTGTGCGTGGCCGAACCTCCGACCTTGACTTGCTGGAGTTCTGCCACATCTCCGGCAAGGAAAATGGAATCATTGCCGGCAAACAGCATCAGCTTTTTCTGGGCATTATGAAAATTCAGGTTGACCAGATTCGGTTCGGCAACCACTCCTTTCAGCTTGAAGCTTCCATTCTTCACGCGTACTTTGGCAATAGTATCTTCCGGTACATTCACATCCGAAAGGGAGACCCACTCGTTTTCCACCAGTCCTTTGAGCTTACCGGTAACGATGATGGCCGGTGTGGCTTTTTTGGGAGCTGGCTTGGGTTTCTGCTGGGATAAGGCAACAAAAGGAAGGAGCAGGAAGGGCAACAGGAGTTTCATTGGCGATTATTTGGCATGACGCGAGCGGAGCACGTCGGTGATTTGCGCTAAATTATAACCTTTTGCGTTAAGTAAAACCAAATAATGGAAGAGCAGGTCAGCAGCCTCATTTACAAAGAGTTCTTCATTATTATCCTTGGCTTCTATCACCAGTTCCACGGCTTCCTCCCCCACTTTCTGGGCAATCTTATTGATCCCTTTATCGAAAAGGCTTTTCACATAACTTTTGCCGTCGGTGCTTTTTTTCCGCAGTTCAATGATGTGTTCAAGATAGTACAGGAAATCGTCCTTATGATTCTTTTCGCTCCAGCAGGTATCGGCACCGGTATGACAAACAGGTCCGGCGGGTTCGGCCTTGATCAGCAGGGTATCCTTGTCACAATCCAGCAACACCTGCTTTACAAACAGGAAATTCCCGCTCTCCTCTCCTTTTGTCCAGAGCCGCTGCTTAGTACGGCTGAAAAAAGTCACTTTGCCGGTTTCTTCCGTTTGCCGGAATGCAGCTTCATTCATAAATCCAAGCATCAGTACTTTCTGGGTGTCAAAATCCTGGATGATGGCAGGGACCAGTCCATCGGCATATTTACTGTAATCAATTTTCATGGTTCTCGTTTTTTTCCTGCCCCGCTTTGTTCCGGAGCTGTTTCAATGTGGCTTCGAGCAGTTCTTCATGCCGTTCGAGTTGCCTGGCCCTCCGTTCTTCCCGTATGTTCCGAACGTGGTTGTTGATATAAAGAAATACCAGGATCGCGGCAATGGCTGCAAATGGGATCATGCTGGATAGCGCACCGGAAAACGGCGCTCCTGCAAATATCGCTTTAAATCAGGAATAGCGATCTCCTGAAAATGGAAGATGCTGGCGGCCAGGGCTGCATCAGCAGCGGCCTGCTCAAATACTTCGGCAAAATGCTCCATTTTACCGCCACCACCGGATGCGATCACAGGCACAGGAAGCATGCGCGACAAAGTACCCGTGATTTCCAAAGCAAATCCGGCCTTGGTACCATCATGGTTCATGGAAGTGAGCAGGATCTCGCCGGCGCCCAGTTCCACACCTTGTTTTGCCCAATCGATGCAACGCATTTCGGTACGGGTGCGCCCCCCGTTCAGGTATACAATCCATTCGCCATCTTCTTCGAGACGGGTATCAATGGCCAGCACCACGCATTGGCTGCCGAATTCCCGTTCCAGTTCACGGATCAGGGCGGGCCGCTTGAATGCCGAAGTATTCACGGAAATCTTATCTGCTCCCTGCTGCAGCAATACCTGTACATCTTCCACCGAGCTGATGCCCCCACCTACGGTGAAGGGGATATTGATATGGTGCGCGATCTTATTGACCAGTTCGGCCAGGGTTTTGCGTTTCTCCACTGTAGCGGTGATATCGAGAAAGACCAGCTCATCGGCCCCTTCCCGGGCATAGCGGGCACCCAACTCTACCGGATCACCGGCATCGCGGAGATCCACAAAATTGGTACCCTTTACCGTGCGGCCATCCTTGATATCAAGACAGGGTATGATGCGTTTGGTTAGTGCCATGTATTGATTGCTTTCAGAAATTCTTTAATGCATCGAGACTGATCCGCCCTTCATAGATCGCCTTTCCCACAATGGCGCCTTTGCAACCTGCTTCGCGAAGTGCCTCCAGGTCTGCCAGTGAACTCACCCCTCCACTTGCCACAAAATACAGTTCCGGAAATGCAGTGACGATCTCTTTATACAGTTCCGTTGCCGGGCCTTCCAGCCGCCCGTCTTTACTGACATCGGTACAGAAAACCTGGCTGATGCCGGCAGCTGCATAGCGGCGGATAAAATCAAAAACGTCTTCATTGGTGGTTTCGAGCCAACCTCCCACGGCAATTTTCCTGTCCTTCACATCGGCGCCCAGAAAAAACCGTCCTGCTCCAAACTGTTGCAGCCAGCCGCTGAACGTCACCGGATCTTTTACGGCAATACTTCCTACTGTAGCGAGAATGGCGCCCGAATCGATCACGATCTGTACATCCTTTGCTGTTTTGATCCCGCCTCCAAAATCAATTTCCAGCCTGGTTTTTGTGGCGAGTGTTTCCAGTACTTTCCAGTTTTTGACCGCCCCGGCTTTTGCGCCGTCCAGATCCACAAGGTGCAGCCGTTGCAATCCGGCATCTTCAAACTGAAGCGCCACTTCGAGGGGATGCTCATTGTAGATCCTTTTCTGCGCGTAATCCCCTTCAGTGAGGCGGACGCATTTGCCGTCGATGATGTCTATGGCGGGAATGATATTCATAAGTAGACAGAAGACAGTAGACAGAAGACAGAAGAAAACCCGAATTCCATCAGCATTTGTTAATAAAGTTTTTAAGGATCTGTTCACCGGCGGCAGCGCTTTTCTCCGGGTGGAACTGTACCCCATAAAAATTATCGCGATGCAGGGCAGCGCTGTAATCCGTTCCATAATTGGTGACCGCTATTGTATGTGCCCCTTTAGCCGCATAATAGCCGTGCACAAAATAGCAATAGCTGTTTTGAGGCAACCCCTCGAACAGGGGTGTTTTCAACTCAGCAATGGTATTCCAGCCGATCTGGGGTACTTTCAGGTTTTGGGGTCCGGGCTGGAAATGCAGTACGTTTTCGTCGAAAATACCTAAGCAAGTTGTGTCATTTTCTTCACTGTACGCGCACATCAGTTGCATGCCCAGACAAATACCCAGCACGGGTTGTTCCAATGAGCGGATCAGTGTATCGAGCTGGCGTTCTTTCAGGTAACGCATGGCGCTGCTGGCTTCGCCCACTCCGGGAAAGATCACTTTATCGGAAGCCCGCAGTATGGATGGATCATCTGTGACTACAGCATCCATACCGATGCGCTCCAGCGCGTAGAGCACAGACTGGATATTCCCTGCATTATATTTTACAATACTCAGTTTCATAGTGGGTCAGGCCAACACCTGGCCGAGGAATTTTTTCGTTTTGTCTTGCACTGTTCCTGCCCCTTCCAGCGCCTTAATGTAAGCGGTACCGATGATGGCACCCGCTGCATGGGCTGATGCCCGGTCAAAGCTCTCCTTGTCTTTGATCCCGAACCCCACCAGCACCGGGTTCTTCAGCTGCAGTTCCTGCAGGCGCTGCAGGTAAGCTGTTACATCGGTCATATTCTTGTCGGATCCTGTAGTGGAAGATGAGGAAACTGCATAAAGAAAACCGGTACTCCGTTCATCGAGATTCCGGATCCTTGCTTCGCTGGTTTCCGGCGTTACCAGAAAAATAAAATCGAGTCCATACTTACGTATCACAGCACCATATTCCGCATCAAATTCATATTCCGGCAGGTCGGGCAGGATGAGGCCATCCACCCCGGCAGCAGCCGCAGCCGAACAGAACCGTTCAAAGCCATATTGCAATACAGGATTCATATACCCCATGAGTATGACCGGAACAGTAATCTTTGGCCGCATCCCTTGCAGTTGCTGAAATAACACATCAATGGTCATTCCATTGGATAATGCCACGAGCCCGCTTTGCTGGATCACCGGACCATCGGCCAGGGGATCACTATAGGGCATGCCCAGTTCAATCAGATCGGCACCATGATCCTGCAGGCTTTGCATCACTTCAAGGGTGCTGTCGAGCTGCGGATATCCAGCTGTGCAGTAGACGTTGAGGATGCGTTTGGTTTTACTGGCGAAGAGAGTTGCTATGCGGGTCATAATTGTGAATAGTCAATAGTGAATAGTGAATGGGTCATCGGTCATTGTCCATTGCATTCATGTAAGTTGCCAGGTCTTTATCGCCACGTCCGCTCAGGCAGATCACAACAGTGTCTTCCTTGCGGTAGCGGAGCTGGTCGAGTGCGGCAAAGGCATGAGCAGTTTCCAGAGCCGGGATGATCCCTTCCAGGCGGGCCACTTTGAAAGCAGCCTGGAGGGCTTCATCATCGGTGGCACTGAGGAATGTCCCCCTGCCGCTGTCAAAAAGGTTGGCGTGGAGGGGCCCGATACCCGGATAGTCGAGGCCGGCAGAAATACTATGCGGCTCCACCACTTGCCCATCGGCGGTCTGCATCAGCAGGCTCTTGCTGCCGTGCAGGATACCGGGTTTGCCCAATGCTGTAGTGGCAGCACTGAGACCGCTGTTCACGCCATGTCCTGCGGCTTCAACGGCGACCAGTTGCACAGTCAGTTCATCCAGGAAATGATAGAAGGCGCCGGCAGCATTACTGCCTCCACCCACACAGGCGATCACGGCGTCCGGCAGTTCAGATCCGGTTTTCTCTTTAAGTTGTTGCCGCATTTCACGGCTGATGACGCTCTGGAACCGGGCTACCATATCGGGATAGGGATGTGGCCCAACCACACTGCCGATGATATAATGGGTATCATTGGGATTATTGATCCAGTCGCGGATGGCTTCATTGGTCGCATCTTTCAGTGTCTTGCTGCCACTGGTAGCCGGTATCACTTTGGCACCGAGCATTTTCATGCGGGCCACATTGGGTGCCTGGCGTTCAATATCCTTTTCGCCCATATAAACGATACACTCAATTCCTTTGAGTGCACAAACAGTTGCCGTTGCTACACCGTGTTGTCCGGCGCCGGTTTCCGCAATGATGCGTTTCTTGCCCAGTCGCTGTGCCAACAGGATCTGCCCGATCGTATTATTGATCTTGTGGGCACCGGTATGGCAAAGGTCTTCCCGTTTCAGGTAGATATGGGTATTGTATTCCCGGCTCAGTCTTTCGGCGTAAAATAAAGGAGTGGGCCGTCCCACATAATCGGTCAGCAAGGATTCAAACTGTCTCTGGAACAGCGGATCCTGGATGATCTCCAGGTAGCGGTTACGCAGTTCTTCCACATTCCGGTGCAACATTTCGGGAATATACGCCCCACCAAAACTGCCGTAGTAGCCATGGGTATCCGGGTGTGTGAATCCCCGTTCCGGTGTCACTGTTTTTCCTATCATATCAGTTCTGTTATTACTAGGTATTCAAAAGTTCTTTTGCAAAACTGCGGACCAGGTCCAGGTCTTTTACTCCCGGACTGCTTTCGAAGCGGCTGTTGATATCCACTGCAAACAATGCTTTCGCCACCGGCTCCTGTGCAAACTGACGCAGGGCCGGTTCATCACCGGGTTCAATACCGCCACTGAGAAAAAAAGGCTTACCAACTTCCGTATTCCGGATCGCCGACCAGTCAAACTTTTTTCCGGTTCCGCCATAGCCTGCACCCATGGTATCGAACATGAACATATCGCATACTTCCATGTAGGGCCGGATCATCCAGTCGATACTGTCGTTTTCACTGAGCCGGAAGGCCTTGACCACCGATACATAATCGGCGATCTTCTCGCAGTACTTGGGACTTTCATCGCCATGCAACTGCACCATATGGAGGCGGCATTCATCCACCATATGGAGTACTTCTTCAATGGGTGCATTCACAAAGACCCCCACTTTATTCACCGAGTTCTCCTTACGGATCTGGGTGGTGGTCATGTGTTTGAAAACATAGCGCGGGCTTTTCGGGTAAAAAATGAAGCCCGCGAAGCTAACGCCCATTCCGGACAGCTGAGCTACCTGCTCCGGTTGTGTCATCCCGCAAACTTTAATGCGCATGTGTACATTTTTTGGTGACTGAAACCGGCAGCATCGTTGATTATTTATTGTCCGAGATCCTTCACGAACTGTGTGAAGGCTTTACCCGGATCTTCTTCTTTCATGAAATTCTCCCCGATCAGAAAACCGTTGAACCCGTTGTTACGGAAGCGGCGGATCATCTCCACCGAACTGATCCCGCTTTCGGCCACTTTCAGTTTCCCAGCCGGGATTTTTTCTGCCATCCGCAGACTCTGGTCAATATCCACTTCAAAGGTCTTCAGGTTACGGTTATTGATTCCGATGATCTCGGTTTCATCACAGATATGACCCAGCTCGGACGGTTCGTGCAATTCGAGCAGCACGTCGAGATTCAGTTTCCGTGCATAGGCGGCCATTTCCTGTACTTCCTTCGGTGTAAGGATGGCTGCGATCAGCAGGATCACATCGGCACCGAATGCTTTGGCTTCAGCGATCTGCCAGGGATCTACCATGAAATCCTTCCGCAATACCGGGATATCGGTAATGACTTTTGCCTGGATCAGGTCATCGAGATCACCTCCGAAAAAAGGTTCATCTGTCAATACAGAAACAGCAGCCGCTCCTTCTGCATTATAATAGCGCACCACCTGTTCCACTTCGAGTTCTTTGGGCTTGAACCAACCCTTGCTGGGACTCTTGCGTTTGAATTCGGCAATGATCCCGGTGCTGCCTTCTTTCAGCAGGCTTTCCCTGAGCGAGCGGGTGGTAAAATTCCAGAAGAACCCTTTCTGCTCAAAACGTTCTACCGGGCTCAATGGTTTAAAGCGGGCGATTTCTTCCCGTTTAGAAGCTACTATGGTATCGAGGATGGTACTCATTGTAAACGGATCAGTTTTTTCAATACATCCAGGGCCTTGCCCGAATCGAGGCTGTCTACCGCTTTGGCATACGCCTCGTCATAATTCTTATACGTTCCGGTACTGTACAGGGCCATGGCGGCATTGGCCAGTACAACGGCATTCTGCGCAAAGGTACCCTGTCCACCGAGGATATCCGCAAAGATCCGGGCGGCATCTTCCACGGTAGCACCTCCGGCCAGGTCGGCCTCCATCACCAGGCGTTTGCCCAGTTGCTCGGGCGTGAGTACCTGTTCCCCTTTATTGGTGATCACTTTGGTGTCGTTGGTCAATGATATTTCATCATAGCCGTCCAGGCTGTGGATGATAGTAAACGCCGCTCCGCTCTGCTGCAGCAGGTAGTTATAAATCCGGGCCATTTCGAGATTATAAACGCCCACCAGCTGATAGGCCGGCTTTGCCGGATTCACCATGGGACCGAGCATATTGAAAAAGGTACGGACACCCAGATTTTTTCGGATCGGGCCTACAGCCCTTAATGCCGGATGGAAGAGTGGTGCGTGCAGGAAACAGATCCCTGCTTCCTCCACTTCCTTGCGGAGCCTTGCTTCATCATTTTTGAATTTGTAGCCCAGTTGCTCCATTACATTGGAGGCGCCGCTGATGGAAGTGGCGCCATAGTTACCGTGCTTGGCTACGGGCTGTCCGGCGCCGGCAACGATAAAGCAAGCCAGTGTGGAGATATTGAATGTATTCTTGCCATCCCCTCCCGTGCCCACAATATCCATAACAGGTAGATTCAATTGCACCGGCACGCAAAGTTCAAGCAAGGCATCGCGGAAGCCCTGCAATTCATCGATGGTGATGGTACGCATGAGGTAGACTGTCATGAATGATGTTACCTCGTGTTCATTGTAAACCCCTTTCCCGATATTCAGCAGTGCTTCCCTGGCCTGTTCACGGCTCAGGGACTGGTGCGAGAAGAGTAGTTGTAATATTTTTTTCACTTGCTGTGATTTCTGTTTTGAATTACTGTTTCAGCCAGTTTGCCAGAAGCTGTTTGCCTTTGGGAGTCAATACACTTTCCGGATGGAACTGCACCCCCTGCACATCATAGGTTTTATGCTGGAGGGCCATGATATAACCAGCCTCATCTTCAGCAGTGATTTCCAGATCAACCGGAAATCCTTTCCTGTCGACCACCCAACTGTGATAGCGGCCTACTTCGAGCTGCTCGTCCATACCCTTGAAAATACTTCCCTTGCGTTGCTGGTTACGGGCTTCCGCAGTAATGCTTACCGGCGTAGCCACGCCATGATATACGGCACTCAGGTTGGTGAGAGTTCCTCCGAATGCCTGACCGATGGCCTGATGCCCTAAGCAGACTCCCAGAATACACTTGGACGATGCATAGGCTTTGATCAGAGGCAGGAGCAGGCCGGCTTCTTCAGGTATACCCGGACCGGGTGACAATATGATCTTGTCGAATTGTTTCACTTCCTCCAGGGGCAACTGGTCGTTGCGGTGAACAAAAACCTTTTCGCCCAGCAGTTCCTCGGCAAGGTGCACCAGATTATAGGTGAAGGAGTCGTAATTATCGAATACCAGTACTTTCATTGTTTCAGTTTCACGGTTTCAGTAGTGCAATCGGATCAGCGGTTCAATGTGGCAGCATAGTCGATCGCTTTCTTCAATGCGCCCAGTTTATTATTCACTTCCTGCAGTTCGCTTTCGGGTTTGCTGGCAGCCACAACTCCGGCTCCGGCCTGGTAGAACAGGGTATTCTGCTTACTCAGTAAGGTGCGGATCATGATGGCATGATTACAGCTTTTATCGAAACCCATGAATCCGATGGCACCACCATAACAGGAACGGGCTGTAGGTTCAAAGCTGCTGATCAGTTCCATGGCCTTGATCTTCGGAGCACCACTGAGCGTGCCTGCAGGAAAGGTCTTGGCCAGTAATTCGAAAGGATTGTAGCCTTCCCGCACTTTTCCGCTCACTTCGCTTACGAGATGGATCACATGGCTGTAGTATTGGATCTGGCGGTAATGATCTACCTGTACATCATCACAGAGGCGGCTGAGGTCATTCCGGGCCAGATCCACCAGCATCACATGTTCCGCATTCTCCTTGGCATCTTTCAGCAGGCGCTGGGCTTCCTGTTGGTCGAACTTGTCATCCCCGGTACGTTTGAAAGTGCCGGCAATGGGGTGAACAACCGCCCTGCCCTCCCGGATCACGATCTGCGATTCCGGGGAAGAGCCCATGAGTTTATAATCGCCGTAATCAAAGAAAAAGAGATAGGGAGAGGGATTGATACTGCGCAGTGCCCTGTATACATTGAATTCATCGCCGCTGAAAGATTGCTGGAAGCGGCGGCTCAGCACGATCTGGAACACATCTCCCCTGTGGCAACTGGCAATGCCTTTTTCCACCATGCTTCGGTAGGCCGCATCAGTCATATTGGAGGATTCAGAACCCGTTGCTTCGAAGGGAAATACCGGCACATCCTTGCTGCGGATCAGGCTTTCCAGCTGCGGCAGGTCGGAAGGGATCCCTTCGATCCGGTTTTCACAGATGAACAGTTCATCTTTATAATGGTTGATGGCGATTACATACTGATAGAGCCGGTAGCGCATCAACGGAACCGCGTTGGGTGCTGCGGCACCGGAAGGATCAGCATTCAGCTTCACCTGATCGAAAAACTGGACCGCATCATAAGCTGTGTATCCATAAAGCCCTTGTGCAAAACGGGCTTCCTTGCATTCACCGGTCACTGAAAACCGTTCCATGAATTCAAACAGCAGGGCCGGCACTTCATATCCTTTGCCTATGGGCAGGAGCTCCGGTTTTTGTCCGGGTAATTTATATTCCAGCTGCTTCGGATCACGGATCTCCATGCCCGCGATGGCATTGATACCGATAAAGGACCAGCTGTTATCCGCTGCATGGTGATCGGTACTCTCCAGGAGGATCGTATCGCGGTAGCGGTCGCGCAGGCGCAGGTAGATCCCTACCGGCGTAAACACGTCGGCCAGCAGTTTTTTACAATAGGTCTGTATCGCAATTTTCTTCATGATCGGTCCAGGTTATTAAAAACAAAAAGCCCCGAATACTTCGGGGCCCTTATATGGTATAACAGCAGGCAAAAGCCTTACCAGCCCCTCTTGAGGTTGATATGCCACCACCACTGATTATGTTGTACTTTCTGCATCATTGCACTGCAAATATGCCGGTAAATGAAGACTCCAGCAAATTTTTTTTCCCGGACAGGCAGACTAACACCCATTCACTTTTGGGCTGGATTCTGGCTAAATCTGTATATTAGGAGACTCAACGATTGCATATGAAACCAGCACAACCCGGTATGACTCCGACCATGGCCCCCACAATGGCCAATGCCCATAAAGAAATCCCCGGTAACCCTTCTGTAGCCAAAAGCAGCGCCCTTAAATTAAACGACCGTTCCAACGGTAAACCCCTGAAAGTACTGTCGGAAGCAGACTGGCAGTTCTGGATCCACAATGGCTATATCGTGATCAAGAATGCTGTTCCAAAAGAACAGGCCAAAGCCACAGCCGATTTCCTTTGGGAATTTGAGGAGAAAGATCCCAATGACCCGGCGACCTGGTACGCGCCACCGCGGGTAGAGATACAAATGAAAGAACTCACCAACAGTGGCATGGTGGAAGTATATAACCACCAGACCTTATGGAATAACCGCCAATCGCAGCGGATCTATGATGCCTTCTGCGATATCTGGGGTACCGATAAATTATGGGTTACGATCGACCGTGCCAACCTGAATTTCCCTATGCGTCCCGGCTTTGAATTCAAGGGTTTTATCCATTGGGATTATGATCCGGAAACCAAACCCCAGAATGTACAGGGTGTTTTGGCGCTGGCCGACCAGACCGATGAAAATATGGGCGGCTTCCAATGTATTCCGGAACTGTACCGCACCTATGATACCTGGAAATTGACCCAACCGGCCGACCGCGATTATTTCAAGCCGGATGTTACCGGCTTTGAGATGACCAAGGTAAAGATGGAAGCTGGCGATATGCTCATCTTCAACTCTCTCCAACCCCATGGGATACGCCCCAACCTTTCCGGAAATAAAGTCCGCATTGCTCAATACATTTCCATGATGCCTGCCGAAGAGGATAATGAAGCCCTGAAACAATGGCGGATCAACTCCTGGAAGAACCGGATCGCACCGGAAGGCTATGCGTTCCCCGGTGATCCCCGGAAATGGGAATTGAACAAGTATGAAACAGCCGTACTGTCCGATCTGGGCAAGAAACTGCTGGGACTGGAGAAATGGTGAATATGCAACTCTATACAACTCTTGCCAACGGTGTACAAATGCCCCTGCTGGGACTGGGAGTGTATGACATGTACAACCAGGAAGCCGAGGAGGCCGTATTGAACGCGCTGGCAACAGGGTACCGGCTGATCGACACCGCTTCCTTATACCGGAACGAAAAAGAAGTGGGCAATGCCATTCGCCGGAGTGGCATTGCCAGAAAGGAATTGTTTGTCACGACAAAAGTGGGTAACGGTGATCAGGGCTATGATAAAACCCTTCGTGCATTTGACCAGAGCCTGCGTTTGCTGAACGTAGATCATATCGACTGTTACCTGGTTCACTGGCCGATCCGGGGCACAAGGAAAGATACCTGGAAAGCATTGTTACGGCTCTACGAAGAAAAAAGGGTGCGGGTGATCGGTGTGGCCAACTACCTGATTCCTTTTCTTGAAGAATTATTGAAAGACAGTCCTGTGGTACCTATGCTGAACCAGGTGGAATTCAGCCCCTTTTTATACCTTCAGGAGTTACTGGAATTTTGTAAGGCCCGGCAGATCCAACTACAATCCTATACGCCGCTCACCCGTGGTAAAAAATTCGACAACCCCACCCTGCAGGCAATTGCCAGGGACTGCCATAAAACTCCGGCACAGGTCATCCTCCGGTGGAACCTGCAGCATGGGGTGTCGACCATTCCCAAATCGTCGAGCAAGGCCCGTCTTGCTGAAAATTTTAATGTATTTGATTTTTCACTTTCCCCGGCGCAAATGCAGGAACTCGACAGCCTGCATGAAAATTTCCGTATCGTGGACGACCCCATGACCTATTGGTAACAGCCCGGTAATTTGCGTAACTTGTTGGTTGAAACCACAACTTATGGTGATACAGCACAAAAAAAGCGAAGGCGGCGGCAAAGGCATTTTCTTTGTAGGTGCCGATGGCGCCCTGCTGGCCGAACTGGTCTATTCCATGCCCACATCCAATAAGATGATCATTGAACATACCGAAGTGGATGAATCACTTGCCGGACAGGGCGTTGGACTGAAACTGGTCAGTACGGCAGTTGAGTTTGCCCGTCAGCAAGGCATCAGGATCATCCCCCTCTGCCCTTTTGCCAAAGCCTTGTTCGACAAGAAACCGGAATGGAAAGATGTTCATATTTAATTGCCTGCCATGAGAACCCCGATACTGCTGCTCTTCTGCTTCCTGCACCTCTTTGCCACAGCACAACAAAACCATTATACTCTTCTGAAACCGGACCGGGTTTTTGATGGAACAACCTTGCATACCAATTGGGTGGTGCTGGTGGAGGGCAACAAGATTATTGCAGCCGGAGAACAACAGTATAAACTGCCGGAGGGCACAACCATAATAAACTTGCCGGGCTGCACATTGTTGCCGGGACTGATCGAGGGTCATTCCCATCTTTTCCTGCACCCCTATAATGAAGTAAGTTGGGATGACCAGGTCCTGAAAGAGTCACGCGCAGAACGGACCGCCCGGGCTGTAACCCATGCCCAGGCCACTTTGATGGCCGGATTCACCACTGTCCGGGATCTGGGTACCGAAGGCGCTGGATATGATGATGTGGGGCTCAAAACAGCTATTGAAAAAGGGGTGATCCCCGGTCCACGCATGCAGGTGGCTACCAAAGCCATTGTTGCCAAAGGAGCTTATGGGCCGAAATCTGCTTCGGCCGATGTGGACTATCCACAAGGCGCTGCTGAGGTGGGTACTATGGAAGAAATCCGGAATGAAGTGCGGTTACAGATCTCAAAAGGGGCTGACTGGATAAAAATTTATGGCGATTACCGGCGCAAGGCGGGAGGTCCTTCCAATCCCACATTCACGGTTGATGAACTGAAAGCTGCTGTAACCATCGCCCGGATGAACAATATTCCAGTTGTGGTACACGCCAGTACGAGACAGGGCATGCTCAACGCCATTGAAGCAGGTGTCACCACCATTGAACACGGAGATGAAGGTGATGCGGAAGTTTTTGCCCTCATGAAAGCAAAGGGCATTGCATTATGCCCCACATTGGCGGCCACGGAATCCATTGAATCATACAGAGGATGGCAGGGAAAAAACCGCCAATCTGAACCGGCCAGAATAACCCGGAAAAAGAAAATGTTCAGCATGGCACTGGCATCCGGAGTTACCATCTGCATGGGGGGTGATGTTGGGGTATTTGCGCATGGCACCAACGTGAAAGAAATGGAACTGATGCAGGAATATGGCATGAAACCACAGGCCATATTGCAATCTGCCACTTCTGTCAATGCTGCAATTCTCGGCTGGGATAAACAACTGGGGCGTATCCAGACAGATTATACTGCTGACCTCATCGCCGTAAGCGGAGACCCTTCCCAAAACGTTACTGCACTACGGAACGTGGTGCTGGTGATGAAAGACGGTAAAATTTACAAAACGCCCTTGGTAGACGGCAAATAATTACTCAGCGGATCACGCTTCACTGCCATGCGGATGGCTTTGGCGAAGGCCTTGAAGATCGCTTCGATCTTATGATGCTCATTATCCCCACTGCATTCAATATTCAGGTTGCATTTTGCGGCATCACTGAAGGATTTGAAGAAATGAAAGAACATTTCCGTAGGCATCTCCCCTATTTTTTCCCTTTTGAAGGAGGCATTCCATACGATCCAGTTCCGGCCGCCGAAATCGATCAGCACTTTGGCTTCCGCCTCATCCATGGGTAATGCAAAGCCATAACGTTCCATCCCGCGTTTATCAGCGAGACCTTTTGCAAAAGCTTCGCCCAATGCAATGCCCGTATCTTCTATGGTGTGGTGTTCATCAATATGCAGGTCGCCGTTAACATGAACCTTCAGGTCCAGTTTGCCATGACGCGCGATCTGATCGAGCATATGGTCAAAAAAACCAAGCCCCGTTTTTATATCGGATTTACCTGTGCCATCCAGATTGAGCTCAATGCTGATGTTTGTTTCATGGGTATTCCGTTCATGGCTTACGGTACGCAGGCCGAGCTTCAGGAATTCATAGATGGTTTTCCAGGAAGTGGTTTCCAGGACAATAGTGGAAGCCCGGAGATCGGTCACCTGATCGGATATTTCGGCAGCACCGAGGTTCGCATCGTTGTTGATCCAGATGCCTTTACAACCCAGGTTTTTAGCCAGCTGGATATCGGTGATCCGGTCGCCGATCACAAAAGAATTCGCAAGATCGTATTCCGGGTTGTTAATATACTTTGTGAACATGCCGGTTCCCGGTTTACGGGTGGGGGCATTTTCATGGGGAAAGGTTCTGTCGATCAGCACATCCGTAAACGGAATCCCCTCATTGGCCAGCGACTTCAGTACAAAATTATGCAGGGGCCAGAAAGTAGCTTCCGGAAAAGAAGCCGTACCCAGTCCATCCTGGTTCGTTGGCATCACCAGTTCATAATCCAGTTCCCGCGCAATACGGCCCAGGTATTCAAACACACCCGGGTAAAAAGTCAGCTTGTCAAAACTGTCTAGCTGATAAGTAGGCGGCGCTTCGTTGATCAGCGTGCCGTCGCGGTCTATGAATAACACTCGTTTCATATTAAATATTTTGCCGGGAAGACAGAAAAGTCCGCAAGTCGGAAAGACCGTAAGAATGCTTCCCTCTCCCTTTTCCCTTCTCGCTTCTAGCTTCTCGCTTCTTACTTCTCATTCTTCGCCCGCACATGCTTCACCTCATGCACGCCCACCGCACTGGCTTTATTGCCAAAGCTGTTGCGCACATAGGTCAGCACATCGGCGATCTGTTGATCGGTGAGTGCGTCTTCCTGGGGAGGCATCGGGTTTTCATAGCGTTCCCCATCCACTTCCACTTCACCACCTTTCAGTCCTTTCAGCACGATACGGATCAGGGCTTCTTTATTTCCCAGCACATAAGGTGTTTTGATCAGTGGCGGGGTCATACGGGGCACACCGGCCGCATCGGCCTGATGGCAGGCGAGGCAGACCTCATTATACACTTTCTTGCCCCGGGCAATGGATTCCGCATGTTTACCGCCCTGGTCGGGTCCGGTAAAAGCCATACACGTAAACAGGAGCACAAGGCTTCCCAAAACAGCGTTTCTCATAACAACACGAATTATAGCAATAGCAGTTGCAGCACTTATTTCTTATAACTGATCTTCCAGAGGGTGCCGTCATTATCATCACTCACATACAGGGAACCATCCGGAGCCTGTGCCAGTCCACAGGGGCGATACTTTGCACGATTGATATTCTCACCGGCAAAACCATCGGCAAAAATTTCCCATTTACCGGCAGGCATACCGTTTTTCATAGGCACAAAGACGACGAAATAACCAGCCTGGGGTTCCGGTGCGCGGTTCCAGGAACCATGAAAGGCAATAAAAGCCCCGTTCTTATACTTTTCCGGGAACTGGTTTCCGGTATAGAACAGCAGTGCATTCGGGGCCATATGTCCGGGAAACTGCACGATCGATTTTTCCTTTCCGGCACACACATCCACTTTAGCACGGTCGCCGCCATACTCCGGATTCAAGAGCTTCTGCTGCTTCTCATTATCATAATAGCAATAGGGCCAGCCACAGTCGGTGCCTTGCTTGCTGATACGGAATAGTTCTTCTGCAGGATTTTCTGCACCGGCTTTCTGGTCGAACAATTCCGGAAAATACTGGAACAGCATATCGCGGCCATGCTGGGCTACATAGAGTTCATTGACTTCATTGTTCCAATCCAATCCTACCACATTCCGTAATCCGGTGGCATAGCGTACACCGTTCTCATACGACTGGTTCAGCTGGTCGGCCTTGAACTGCCAGATCCCGCCGGCTTTCTCCAGAATGGGACAGGGATTCATACCAGGAGAACCCTTGGTCCGGTCTTTCTCCTGACACACATTCGAAGGAGCGCCGATATTCACATAGAGGTTCCCAGCATTATCCAGGGTGATGGATTTGGAAGCGTGCTGCCGTTCATTCACCAGTCCCTTGACAATGGTCTCCGGAGCATCCGGATTGGTGACATTACCGGCAGCATCCAGTTTATAGCGGAACACCGCATCATTGGAAGAGGCATACAGGTATCCATTCTTGATGGCAATACCGGTACCGGCATAATCCCCGAATTTGAGGGTATCATCGGCCATGCCGTCGCCATTGGTATCCCGCAGGCGGAGAATGCCTTTACCGCCATTGAGGCGCTCGAGTTTAATGAAGAGGTCACCGTTGGTATTCACAGCAATATGACGGGCCCTACCGGTATGGTTGGCCACAGTTACCGAGCGGAATCCTTCCGGCAGGGAAAGGGCTACCTGATCGGGCAAGGGAGCGGGTTTACGGAAAGCGGTACCATAAAACAGTACTCCCAGTACGAGTAAAGCAGCAGTAGTCTGAATCAGTTTTCTCATGACGATTTTATCATTTGAAGGCTAAAAATAAAGATTCTCTCCGGTCAAATTTCAGCGGAATTTCCCCATAGCAGCCAGCAATGCCGCATTTTCTGCTGCAGTACCCACGGTGATCCGGATACAACCCTCGCAGAGCGTCACATTGCTCCGGTCCCTTAGTACGATCCCCTCTTCCAGCATGGCTTCATACATTCTCCGGGCCTCTTTCACTTTTACCAGCAGGAAATTGGCATCAGAGGGATAGACTTTCAGTACTGCAGGCAATTGGGGCAATGCCGCTTCCAGCTTCTGGCGTTCACTTACTATTGCCTGGATCATATCGTTCACCTGTCCCACTTCGTCCAGCGCTTTCAGCACCAGGTCCTGCGAAGCCTGGTTGATATTATAGGGGGGCTTCACCTTATTCATCACACGGATGATCGCTTCACTGGAAAAAGCCATTCCCACCCGCAAGGCCGCCAGTCCCCAGGCCTTACTCAGGGTCTGCATCACCACCAGATTGGGGTAATCGGCCAGGTCCATGGTGAACGACCGGAAACGGGAAAAATTAATATACGCTTCGTCAATAACCACCAGACCAAAGTAATTGTTGAGTATGGCTTCCACATCTTCGCGGCTCAGGGAATTCCCGGTAGGGTTATTGGGCGAACACAGGAAGATGATCTTGGTGTTGTCATCTATAGCGTTTTCAATGGCCGGCAGGTCGAGCTGATAGGTTTCGGGGGTCAGCGGGACTTTCTTGACCGCCACATTGTTGATATCGGCACTGACCTGGTACATGCCATAGGTAGGCGGACAAACCAGTATATTATCCACTCCAGGTTCGCAACAGGAACGGATGAGGATATCAATACATTCATCACTGCCATTACCGATAAAGATCTGGTTCTCCGGAACGCCTTTGATCTGCCGCAGCTTTTCCTTGATCTGCTTCTGGAGGGGATCCGGATACCGGTTGTACCATTTGGTGAGCGGTGAGCCCAGGCTGTTCTCATTGGCATCCAGGAAGATCCGGGCTTCGCCGGTAAATTCATCGCGGGCAGAGGAATACGGCACCAGTTTCCGGATATTGGGGCGGAGGAGTTCATCAAGATTGAAAGACATAGCATTTGAATTGAGCCTGTTGACCTGAGGTCAAAGGAAGCTTGAAAATTAGTTTTTAACGCAGCCGGATACGAACGGCTTCAGCATGGGCCTGCAGTCCTTCCGCTTCGGCCATCAGTACTACGGAAGGACCGATCTGCTGCAACCCTTCCCGGGACAATTCCTGGAAGGTGATCTTCTTCACGAAACTATCCAGGCTTACCCCACTGTAGGCCCTGGCAAAGCCATTGGTGGGAAGGGTATGGTTGGTACCCGATGCATAATCCCCCACGCTCTCGGGAGAATAGTTCCCGATAAAAACGGAACCTGCATTGATCACCTGTTCGGCCAGCTTACGGGCATGGGCACAACTCAGGATCAGGTGTTCGGGGGCATATATGTTCAGCAGGTCCATGGCCTGCCCGGCATCTTTAACGAGAATGAGCTTACTGTGCTCCAGTGCTTTTTCAGCCAGTGTTTGCCTGGGCAGCAGGGCCACTTGTTTCCTGACTGCAGCCTGCACTGCATCCGCAACAGCATTGCTGGTGGTAACCAGTACCACCTGACTGTCGGCGCCATGTTCCGCCTGGCTCAGCAGGTCGGCTGCGACAAAACCAGGTTCTGCGGTTTCATCGGCAAATACAGCTACTTCACTGGGTCCAGCGGGCATATCAATAGCTACACCATCGCGTTGCACCCATTGCTTGGCAGAAGTCACATACTGGTTACCGGGGCCAAAGATCTTGGCGGTTTTCGGAATACTATCGGTTCCATATGCCATGGCTCCAATAGCCTGTACGCCGCCGCATTTGAAAATTTTTGTGACGCCTACCAGCTGGGCGGTATAAAGGATCGCGGGATGCAGTTTGCCTTCTTTATCGGGCGGCGAACAAAGTACAATTTCATTGCAGCCTGCAATAGCAGCAGGAATACCCAGCATCAATATAGTGGAGAACAATGGAGCGGAACCACCGGGAATATACAAGCCTACAGATTCTATAGCCACTGATTTACGCCAGCAGTTCACGCCGGGCATGGTTTCAATCCAGACCGGTTCGCGAAGCTGGTGCTCATGAAACTTGCGGATATTGGCAGCCGCCAGCTGGATGGCTTCTTTCAAGGCCGGATCAAGGGATGCTACAGCAGCCTTGATCTCTTTTTCCGATACCTGCAGTTTTTTCAGTTTCACTCCATCAAATTCACGGGTATAGGCTTTTACTGCCCGGTCCCCTTTCTGCTTCACCTTATCGAGGATCTTCCGCACTTTCTTCTCCAGCGCTGCAGCATCCAATGCCGGACGTTGCAACAATTCGCTCCATTCTTCCCTGCGGGGGTAATCAAATCGTTTCATACGTTGCAGTTTTGAAATCAGATAACCATTTTTTCAATCGGGATCACAAGTATACCCTGCGCACCAGCCGCTTTCAGCTGTTCGATCTTATCCCAGAACTCGTCTTCACTCAGTACGCTGTGCACACTGCTCCAGCCGGATTCGGCAAGGGGCAGTACCGTCGGGCTTTTCATTCCCGGCAAGAGCGAAATGATCTCCTTCAGCTTTTCATTGGGGGCATTGAGCAATACATATTTATTGCGCTTCGCCTTTTTCACCGTACGGATACGGAAGAGCAGTTTATGAAGCAGCTTATCGGCATCAGCCGATAAGTTTTTATTCCGGATCAGCACAGCCTGGCTTTTCAGAATCGTATCCACTTCCTTCAGCCCGTTCATGAAGAGGGTGGACCCACTGCTCACCAGATCGGCCACTACATCCGACAGTCCAATACCCGGAGCAATTTCGACTGATCCGCTGATCTCGTGAATATCTGCGGTGATATTGTGTTCTTTCAGGTACCGGGCTACCAGAAACGGATAACTCGTGGCGATCTTTTTGCCGGCCAGGGATCTGGGTCCCTCATACTGCTGGCTTCGGGGAATAGCAATCGAGAGCCGGCATTTTCCAAATCCCAGCGATTCAGTAATATCCACCTGCTTGTTTTTCTCCAGCAGCACATTCTCCCCTACAATACCGATATCTGCGACGCCGTCTTCCACATACTGGGGAATATCATCATCGCGCAGGAAGAACACTTCCAGCGGGAAATTATCACTTTCGGTCTTCAGGCGGTCTTTCACATTGCGCAGATCGATGCCGCATTCTTTCAGCAGCTGTACCGAGTCTTCATACAAGCGGCCCGATTTCTGGATGGCGATCCTAAGGTTTGACATAATTACAGATTAAGCGACATGAATAAATAAAAAAAGGCTTACCGAAGTAAGCCCAGGTTATTTGTTACCCAATACATAACAACACCGGCTTACCCGAACAGGCAAGTGTGATGATGATGCATATGGGTGGTGATTGTCATGCTGCAAAATTACGCCGAAATCCGGAACCCGCAAAAAATTCTGTAATTGGCCCGGCTTCCGGTAATTGTTTATGGCAAAAGGCAGTAACTTTCCCGAAAGCTTTACGTATGAACCGGAAACTAACCGCCCTGCTTGTTTTCATTTGCTTTTTTACAATATCCCGGGCACAACAGGCACAGTGGAAACTGGTCTGGTCCGACGAATTCAATTATACCGGCCTGCCTGATTCCACCAAATGGGACTATAATGTAGGCGGCCATGGCTGGGGCAATAATGAACTCCAGTATTACACGAAGGCCCGGGCAGCCAATGCCTGGGTGGCAAAAGGAAAACTAACCATCACTGCGGTGAAAGAGCCCTTTGAAGGCAAGGCCTATACCTCCGCCCGGCTGGTGACCCGCGGCAAAGCCGAATGGCAGTATGGACGTATTGACGTGCGTGCGAGAATACCGGAAGGACTGGGCACCTGGCCTGCGATCTGGATGCTGGGCGCTACAGAACCCCTGAAATGGCCCGACGATGGAGAGATCGATATTATGGAACATGTGGGATTCGATCCGGGCAGGTTCCACTTCTCCGTACATACCAAGAAATACAATCACGTGATCGGCACCCAGAAAACAACCCAAACCATGATCCCCGATTTCAGAAAAAACTATCATACGTATAGTGTGATCTGGGATGCACAACAGGTGAAACTACTGGTGGATGGAAAAGAATATTTTTCATTCAGTAACGAGCACAGCGGCTACGAAGCCTGGCCTTTTGACAATAAGATGTACCTGATCCTGAATATAGCCGTTGGCGGCAACTGGGGTGGACAGAAAGGCGTGGATGAAAAGATCTGGCCTAAAAAAATGGAAGTGGATTGGGTAAGGGTGTATGCTTCTACTTCAAAAAAATGATTTTTCGTTGTATGCTGGGTTTACTGAGTTTACTAAGTTAGCTAAGTTGGATTTACATTTAACTTCAACCTTGCACACTCAGGAATTTCAGTTTAATAAGTAAACTCTGCCAACTCAGTAAACCTAGTAAACTCAGTAAACTTGTATTATGAGACTCCTGACTTCACTCTTGCTTGTTTTCAGTTTCCTGCAGCTTAGGGCACAGGACAATTTCACCTATCAGACTCCGCCGAAGGATATCCTTGACCTCGTGCTGGCCAAACCAACGCCGGGTGTCAGTATCGACAGTAAAGCCGAATGGATGCTGTTACAGGAACGGAGCAGTTTTCCTTCCGTGGAAGAAATGGCACAGCCGGAATTGCGTATTGCCGGTTTGCGGATCAATCCCCGCAATTTCGGACCCAGCCGAAGCAGTTATGCCATCAACCTCCAACTGAAAAATATCAGGAGCGGAAAAACCCTTTCCATCACCGGATTACCGGCCGACCTGAAAGCAGGCTCCCTGAGCTGGAGCCCCGATGAATCCCGGATCGCATTCACCCATTCCACCAATGAACGGATCGACCTGTATGTGATTGATGTAGCTACACAACAGGCCCGTAAAGTCAATCAGGCTGCCTTGAATACGGTTGCCGGGCAAAGCTTTGTATGGGTGGGTAATGACCGGCTGCTCTACAAAACAGTTCCCGTTAATTACAGAAGCTACCCTCCTCCCCCTGCAGCACCACGCGGACCAGTGGTCCAGGAGAATCTGGGCAAAGCAGCTGCCAGCAGGACCTACCAGGACCTGATCAAAACGCCTTATGACGAAGACCTCTTTGATTATATGGCCACAGCGCAGCTGGTGATCAGTAATCTTCAAACAGAGACTGCCATTGGCAAACCGGCTATATACGAATCCCTGAACCTTTCGCCCGATAAACAATTCCTGCTCTCCCAAACCATTAACAGGCCCTTTTCCTATCTGGTGCCGCTGACGGGTTTCCCGCAAACGGTGAACCTCGTTAACCTGAATACATTTACCAGTGTCGCCTTGTTGAATAATCCTTCCGAGGAAGGGCAGCCTATCGGATTTGATGATGCAGTGAACTTCCCGAGGAACTTTGACTGGAGGGATGATGAAGCAGCCAGTCTCACGTATATACAGGCACTTGATAAAGGCTATGGCCGCAGCAAATCGGAATACCGGGATGCCCTGATGCAGGTAAAAGTGGATGCCACTACAAAAGACCTCAGTGCTGCCAAAGAACTGTTCCGCACGCAGCGCCGTCTCCGAAATGTAATCTGGGGCAATGCCAACCTTGCGTTGGTATACCAGGCCATGACCTTCGACCGCAAGCAGCAGATCTTTACCTGGAATCCCGCAACGGGCGCCATGGACCTGCTCAATGAACGCAGTACCAATGATGCCTATAGTGATATTGGCAGTCCGGTGACCACCAAAAACAGTTTCGGCCGTTCCGTCCTGCTCCAATTGAAAAATGGCAACCTGCTGCTGCGTGGACAGGGTGCCTCTGCTGATGGTGATATGCCCTTTATCCAGACCTTCGACCTGAAAACCAAGAAAGGTACGATCCTCTGGCGTTGTGTCGCGCCCTATTATGAAAATGTGGTAGCAGTACCCGACCCGGAAAACGGCGTTCTGATCACAGTAAAAGAAAGCCCGACTGAAGTCCCGAATTATTATATCCGTAACCTGAAGAAACGCATCGCGCCCATAGCCATCACGGATTTCAAAAATCCTTACCCGCAACTGGAGGGCGTTGTGAAACAAAAGATATCTTATAAACGGGATGATGGCATTGACCTTACAGGAGACCTTTACCTGCCTAAAGGCTATAACAAGGAAAAAGACGGTCCGCTGCCGGTGGTTATGTGGGCTTATCCCCGGGAATATAAATCTGCTGCTGATGCGGCCCAGGTGCGCGGCTCCCGGTATACCTTTACCCGGATCAATTATGGATCCCCCATCTTCTGGATCACACAGGGCTATGCGGTACTGGATAATGCTGAAATGCCGATTGTTGGAGAAGGCGACAAGGAACCGAACGACAATTTCATTCCACAACTTTACCTGAATGCACATGCCGCCATACAGGCACTGGCGAAACTGGGCGTGGGCGACAGTAACCGTGTGGCAGTAGGTGGCCATAGTTACGGTGCCTTCATGACAGCAAACCTGCTGGCCCATACCCAACTTTTCAAAGCCGGTATTGCCCGAAGCGGTGCTTACAACCGCACACTCACGCCTTTCGGCTTCCAGGCAGAAGAACGGACCTACTGGCAGGCGCCGGATGTGTATTACAATATGAGTCCCTTCAGTTTTGCCGATAAGATCAAGACCCCGCTCCTGCTGATCCACGGTGAAATGGACAACAACTCCGGTACTTTCCCTATCCAGAGCGAGCGTTTATACAATGCCGTTAAAGGTCATGGAGGTACCACAAGGCTGGTCTTCCTGCCTTATGAAAGTCATGGATATGCCGGCAAGGAAAATATCCTGCACATGCTCTGGGAGCAAAACCAGTGGCTGGAAAAATTTGTGAAGAATCCGCCGGCAGCGAAAAGTGGTGGAGATGGAAAGAAAAGTTTCTGACGGTAACAAAGAAAATCGGTAAGACATACAAATTGCCTTACCGCTTTTTTTATTGCTTATACTTTTTCGATCATTTTATCGGGATCCCAATTCACGATCTTCTTTTCGAAATAACTCTTATTGGCTGCCAGGCATGGGGCTGCAGCACGGAAACCGAAAACCGGATCTTCGATCACCTGTTTTCCGGTCCTTACCCCTTCGAAGAAATTGGCGAAATGTTCCACATGCTCGTCGAAACCCTGCGGCTCGGTAAAGCGGATAGCTGCTTTCTCCGGACGCTTACGGTCGGCTTCGGAATATTGGGCATTATACCGGCGCATCAGTTCTTCCTGCATGGCTTTGGGATAGGTCTCGTAGGCATCCCAGCCACCGATCTCGGGGGCTTTGGCCATTATACTGTGATTCAGTTCCAGGCCATTCCAGCCCATTTCCATCGCGCCTTCGGTACCGATCAGGCGGGTCATGCTTTTCTCGCCGCTGCCGCTAACAAAATTGATGCGTAAGGTCAGCTGGAATGCAGGATGAGCCGCCGTGGCAGGATAATCCATAATGGTGGTCATCACATCGGGTACATTCCGCCCGTCTTTCCAGTAACTGAGTTGCCCGGAGGACAAGATCCGCGAAGGTCCGGTTGATCCCGTAATAAAATGAATGGCAGTGATCAGGTGCACATACAAATCGCCCGACACACCGGTGCCGAATTCCTTGTAATTCCGCCACCAGAAGAACTTCTTAGGATCCCAGGGCTGTTTAGGCATACCGGCAATATAACGGTCCCAATCAACCGTATTGGGGTCTCCATCGGTGGGCATCGTATACTGCCAGGCGCCGTTGGCACTTTGCCGGTCGGTACTGGCTTCGATACAGTTCAGCTGGCCGATCTCGCCCGCCCTGTACAGTTCACGGGCCTTGGCATGCATCAGGCTGCTGATGCCCTGGCTGCCCACCTGCATAGTGCGTTTCGACTGCTTCCAGGTATTGATCACCCCATGACCTTCTGTAAGCTTGTGCACCATGGGCTTTTCACAGTATACATGCTTGCCGGCTTTCAGCGCGTCGGTAGAGATACGGGCGTGATAATGATCGCTGGTAGCAATGATGACGGCATCAATATCCTTACGGTTCAGGACCTCGCGGTAATCGCGGGTAGTGAACAGCTCTTTACCATACATTTCTTTCATCCGCTCCAGCCGGCCGGAATACAGATCGCAGGCAGCTGCCAATTCCACTCCCGGCACTTTTAATGCAGTTTGCAGATCGTTATGGCCCATGATACCGGTGCCGATCACGGCGATCCGGATCTTGTCATTGGCTGTATAATTCCGGTCGTACTGCAGGATCCGTTTTTCGATCCGTTCTTCGGCTTCAAGCCGTTGAGCGGATCCGGCACCGAAAAGCAGTGCGGTGGCACTGATCTCACGGATGAAGCGACGGCGGGAGGAGCGGCTGGACATGGCAACTAATTTATTTCAGTTTGGCCGTTTCGGCTTCAAAATAGGTTTTGGTCTGTTTTACATCTGGTACATTATTGAACCAGTTGTCTTCCCGTTCAATTGAGAGGATGCCTTTGAATTGCTGACGCTTGAGTTCAGCGAGTACTGCAGGCACGTTCAGCACACCGGTGCCTACGATCTTATCTCCTGCATCCACTTTATTGAATTCGGTGATATCCTTGAAATGCACGCCAAACACATGGCCTTCCAGTTTTTTCAGGCATTCCACAGGATCAAGCCCGTTGCGGCCCCAATGGCCGATATCTGCACAGGAGCCGATATTGGGATGGCCCTGTACCGCAGCCAGTACAGAATCCGGATGCCAGTAATGGCTGGGTTTGGGATGGTCATGGATGGCGATCTTAATGCCGGTAACACCAGCCAGGCTGTCGATATAATTCCAATGCTTGGGCAGCGGCTCAGCAGAGATATACTGGATACCCATGTCTTTGGCCAGGGCGAAGGTCTTATCCCAGTCTTCAGTGGTTTGCGGTCCCACCACACCAAAAGCTACCATGGTGATGCCCTTGGAAGCCAGCAGGGCTTTTACTTTCTCCCGACCTTCGGCAGACATACCGATGTCAAAAGTGCTGTCTTTGAAATCGCCGCCCAGTTTTTGTCCGGGGAACGCTTCAATGAATTTGATCCCGGCACTGTCGGCCTTGGCAATGGCGGTTACGAAATCAAATTCGTGGAAGGTCCACAATTGCACGCCCAGCCGCAGAGATGCAGCGGCGGTAGTGTCTTTTGCTGCAGGCGCATCTGCGGCAGGTGTATCGTTGGTACAGGAAAACAGGACGGTGGCCAGCAGGGCCAGTAAGGGGAGTGCCCGGAGATTTTTTCGCATGACAGTAATACGTTTTAGTAAGAGCAGTAAGTTACTGAAAAATGCGGTGGCTTCGTACATTTAGGGCATGAAAGGATTTTTCCTCGTCTTGTTCGTGTTGGTATCGCTGGCTGCAACTGCCCAATCACGCCGGGAAGACATTTACAGCGATTATGTATTGTATGCCAAACGGCAGCGCCTGGAGCGGGACCTCCGGGAAAATACCATCGGCAAAACCTTTGCACAGGAACTTACCAAGGATAATGAGCACCGCTTCGAATCAGCCTGCTGGGCCCTAGCCCAGTTCCAGTTCCGGAATGCAACCGTAACAGAGGGACTGGATAAACTACTGGCTTCCTACGACAGCCTGGAATACGATACTAAAAGGGCTTTCCTGGAAGCTGCTTATGCATTATACCCCGAACGCTATCTGCAAGGCATCGGTGATCTCCTGCAAAAAGAAACCAACCCGAAACTTTTCGCCATGTGTGCGGTTTACCGCTATCGTGCGCTGCCCAATACCAATGAACGCAATGCCATCCTGATCCGTATGGTGGAGCAGTTTCCGGATTATGATACCCTTCCTTTGCTCGCAGCCCTGGAAGATCACCTCAATTATTCGCTGGAACGATCAAAGCTGGCATTGCCCAATCTCAAGGCCCTATCACAACATTTCCGGAATCTCGGACTGAAAGTGGTGTTTTCCTTCCAGCGCTGGAACCGGGATTATCCCGGAATGGCCGTAGTACAGAATGCTGATGGCAGTCTGGTGAAACGAGCGGATGGACATCCGATGGTTTTTGAACAACTGGCCCGTTCGGGTTCATCACTCCCCTATTTCCTGACCAATGGCAATACCCCCCAGGGGATCTACAGTATCACCGGTACCGCTGTAGCGCATAATAATTTCATTGGCCCTACGCCGAACCTGCAATTGAACATGCCGTATGAAGACAGCACCCATAAATTTTTCCATCACCTCGACCATCCGGTAACCGATACATTAGGCGCCTATAAAGCGTTATTACCTGCGGCATGGAAATCCTATGCACCCATGCTGGAAAGTTATACCGCGGGAAAGATCGGCAGGACGGAGATCATTGCACATGGGACAACGATCGACCCGGAATACTTTAAAGACAAACCTTATTATCCGCTTACACCCACCCTGGGCTGCCTTTGTGCCAAGGAGATCTGGAATATCACCAGTGGGCGCTTGCTGGTGAGTGAACAATATAATCTCTACGCAGCATTTACAGCAACTCCTGGTGTCAAGGGATACCTGCTGGTGATCAATCTCGACGACCAGCAAAAGGCGGTGAGCCGCGAAGAAGTGGAGCAACTCTTCCGCTGACTGGTTTATTTTACAGGCCTGCCCTTCCAGTCAATTGGTATCCGGAAGGGATCGAGATACCGGTCCAGCAATACGGCGACCTGTTTCCGGTTCAATGGCCTTGTGGGAGCCATGAGTGCCGGATCAGGTTCAGGGACCGGCTTACCGCCAAGTCGTTTTATCAGTACAGCAATATCATTCAGTGTGACCGGCCGGTTTTTATTGTTGAGATCCGTTGCAAAAGGGCCGTAGAAATCCGACAGGTCTTTTTCGAGAACAGAAAGCAGGACCGTTGAATCGGGATAGAAAAAAGTTTTATTGGCCCAGCCTTCGGGCTTTCCGGTACCGCGAAGTATACCGGTAGCGCCTATACGCTGCACGGCGGGCCAGTCGGGATCCTCCGGCTGCACATCCAAATAAGGCATCAGGAAGGCCCTTGCCTCGAGCAAGTGCTGCTGGATCATACGGAGATCCACATTGCGGGGAGCCCTTTTTTGCAGGAATGCCGTTGCAGCCAATTGTCCGGCGGCCTGTCCAGTAAGTAAAACACAAGGCTGCAAACGGGTGGATCCATTCACGATATTGGAAACGGATATCCCTTTTTCGCACACGATCAATCCTTCCACCCGTTCCGGGATCAATGCCCCCAGTGGCACATTAAAAGAAGGAACTGCAGGAAAATCAATTCCGGGGGCTTTTTTCTCCGGTGCGTGATGATGATCAACCGGATAATCGCCCACAGCAATTCCTGTACGATAAAGTGCTTCGGGCTGGTCAAAAGGGGCAGTCAGGTGATTCACATTAAGCCGCACAACTCCTTTCAGGCGACGGCCTTCCCGGTGATAAGGCATCAGCGCAAGTCCGTCTGAGGTCGGGAATTCCGGTGCCAGCCCGATCTGCTTATACCCAAGTGTGGTCTGGATGAAATACAAAAATCCCAGTGTCTGGTTCCGGGCCGGTTGCAAGGCTTTTTCCCGGGCCAGGGGTTTAAGGGCAATCACATTGATATAATAATCATTCCCGTGTTTGGGCCAGTTGAGCATGTATTTCTCCCGCGTTTGACCAGGTGATTTTTTCAGCCTGCCGTAATCCAGCATTTTCCGGAAATCACCCTCCCAGGATTTCCCCAAACAGGGGGCATCAGTATTGGAGCAAAAATACCGGGTGGAATCATAGCCCGGCGGACGGGCAATGGTTTTATCTGCACCAGTACCATAATCCATAAGCGTGGCCGCCCAGGTAAGGTCCTGGATGATGGAATTTTTTCCCGGAGCCATGGATTCTCCGGAGTATATGGCAGATTCCATGCCGATATCAAACCCTGCTCCTGCGCTGGCATAGGCATCACCCAGATCAGTGGCATCAATAATTACGGTGGCCTGTACTGTTAATGTCTGTCTCTTGCGGTTCACAAAAACAGCCCCGGTTACTTTATTACCCTGTTTTATCACCCGGTCAAAATACCAGTTATACTTTACTGTTAGTCTCGTTTCCTTCCCGGCCATTGCTTTAAAAATACTGTCGCCCACCGAAGGCTCAAAGCAGGTTTCACTTACCCAGCCGGTAAATAAGTTGCGGCTTTTATAATGGCGATACAGGGCATCCCGGAATTCCTGCCAGATACCGCTTTTCAATTCGTCATTACCGTCGGTACAACTAACCCCTGCAGCAGTGAGCATGCCGCCCAGCCAGGGGGTCTGCTCCACGATCAGGGTGGAAACACCGTTTCGTGCACATTGAATGCCGGCGGCTGTTCCACCGGTAGTACCGCCGATCACCAGCACCTCTGTTCTCAGGTGCTGTTGTGCCTGAACAGGATATGCACATAAAAGCAGGAACAACAGGCGGAGCAACTTTCGCATAAGACCGTTTTACCGAATATACTGAAGTAAGGGCAAAAAAAAGTCTCCGCGCCAGCGGAGACCAATGGGTAACAAGTTGCACGTTGGTTAAAACGGCAGGTCGTCCATAGGTTCAGTGATATCGCTTGCTGAAGGAACGGCAGCAGGAGCAGCGCTTGCAGTATAGCCTGATGCCACACCACCACCACTGTTTTCACCGCGGCTTCCCAGCAGTTGAACACTTAAAACCCGTAAGGTAAGTGAAGCACCTGTGGTTCCGTCTTGTTTATTATAGGTACGTACTTCCGGTGTTCCCTCCACATACACTTGTGTGCCTTTGCGGAGATAGGGGGCAATACCAGTGCGGTCACTCCAGTAAGCACATTCCACCCAGATGGTCTTGTCTTTCTGGTTCCCTTGTGCATCCTTGTATTTTTCAGTGTGGGCCACATTGAAATTCATCACGTTCTTCCCGTTCACTGTGTTCGTGATGCAATCCTTTCCAAGATTGCCGATTACCTGTAATTTGATCATAATACTTGTTTTTAAGCTGCGTACTTGTTTAAATGTAATATGCGGCAATTTACCGATTCCGGCAGGGCGGGCAGCATCTGTACAACCGCTGGGGAAAAGTCGGGGTTGTATGGGGGAAAAGAATCGAGAATCGACAATCGAGAATCGAGAATGCTAATGTTTTCGAGTCCCGATTGTCGACTGTCGACTTATTCCTCTGTCCTGGCCGATCCCGCATCGATCAGGCGGCCAAAGAAGATCGCATTCATGAAAAGTTTGGTGCCACCCAGCCAGAAGGCCCGGAAATTGGGATTATCGGCGATATGGATCACCCGGCCTCCGCCCACCGACTGTACAATGACGGCTGCAGAATTGCGGATAGCATCCCCATTCTCTTTGCTGACCCAGCCGCTTTGCAGGGGAGCCGGACCGTAAAAGAATGGCGTGGCAAAGGGATTTTTGGTTTTCTCCATAAAGACGCGGTTGGCTTTGAACAGGCTTACCGTGCTACGGGTATACCCATAGGCCAGGGGATGGGTGAGGTCGGCTTCCGCACCGAAGATGGCGCCCGAAACCTGCTGTGCACCTTCGATCTGTTCGCGGTCGGTGTATACCAGCCGGCTGTTGCTGTCTACCGGCGATTTGGTCTTCTTGAAACTGATGGTACTGATCCCGTTCTGTACAGCCCAGGGGATGGATTCTTCGGTAAGGATCAATGTACCGCCTCCCATTACCCATGTTTTTAACTTGGCTGCATTCAGTTCTGCATAATTGCCGCCGGGAAGAATGATCGTATTATAACGCGCCGGATCGATCCGGTTGAACGTACCCTGTTCCAGATGCGTTGAAGGAATATTCATACGCTGATCGAGCAGGTGCCAGATCTCCCCTGCATCGGTGGCATTTACCCCGGCACCAGTTAACATGGCAATCACGGGTTTACTCACCGGCATCATCTTACTGCTGCCCAGGTCGCTGCCGTTGATGACATTACCGGTTTTGACAGCGTAAGCTGTAAGCCCGTTCCGTTGAGCGGTAGCAGTGATCAGGTTAAAGAGTTGTTCAGGGTTTTGCTTTTGAAGGGCTACTGGTATGGTCAATGTACCGTAACTGAATTTGCGGGCGCCGCCTTCCACTTCAATCTCGAAAGGAACGGTTGCCACCCGGACAATTACACCAGCATCCTGCAATTCATACAGCGCTTTGGGTGCCAGTAATTCATTCCACTCCAGGAGATAGGCATAATTGCTTTGTCCACCCACTACAGCACCCTGTGGTTGTCTTGCTGCAGTAACCCGCTCACCCATCAGGGCAGGCGCAAATTTTGCCGCATTCAGTTCCGCATAATCCAGTCCGAATGCCAGGGGCATGGTCCAGGCCGTAATATCATAGAAGAGACTGTCTTTATACTGCAAGGTCTTGTCAAAGATGCCATGGATCAGCCGGAACTGGGGCTGATTGGCCGGCACCACAAAAGCATTGCCTTTGCTGAAGTTCAGGCCATCGGTACTCAGATCAGTGTTGAGGGAATAAACTTCGATCTGGTGACGCAGCAGCATTTCCGCAAATACAGCGGCTTTGGTTTTGTCTTTTTCACCACCGAATACAAAACCTTTTATTGGTGCAGTTGCAGCTTCCGTAAGTGCTGTTTTGTAAAAGTCGCGCTGCCAGTTGAGGAAGTCTTTCCGTAATTCCCTGGCGCCTTCCATGGTAGACAATGCCGTGGTAAACTGGTTGCGGATCGTAAAGGGAAAACGCAGGATACCATTGGAAGTTTGCTGGGCATGGCCGCGGGAACTGGCTTGTTCGAATAAGATACCTACGGCACCATTCACATCGGGATATGTAGACCCTTTGCCGTAATAGAAGTCGTCGTAGTTCTCTTTTGTAAAATAGAGCGAGCCGATCTTGTCCAGGAATTTTGCATGATACCTGGCCAGCTTTGCAGTCAGTTCCTGGTTCTTTAGCGGTGTGATGGGATTCACCCTTGAAGCTACTCCGGGCTGGAAGAAGAAAGTAGCGTTACTGCCCTGTTCATGGTGATCGGTGAGCAGGTTGGGTTTCCATTTATGGAACCAGTTCAGGCGGTTCTGGCTTTCCACATGCACAGCCGGCAGCCAATCACGGTTGAGATCGAACCAGTAATGGTTGAAACGGCCACCGGGCCATACTTCATTAAATTCCCTGGAGTTGGGATCGGTCACCAGGTTCTTGCTCTTGTGCTGGTTCACCCAGGTGGAGAAGCGCTGCAGGCCATCGGGATTAAAAGAAGGATCAAACAAAATCACTTCATGCTCCAGCAGATCATCGATCTCCGGTCCTTGTGCCGCAGCCAGGTAATAGGCCGTCAGTAATGCTGCATTGGCACCACTGGGTTCGTTGCCGTGAATGGAATGTCCGATATAAAGCACGATGGGCATCTGGTCCACATTCAAGGCTGCCGATTTTGCCGGATCCGTGAGCTGCACATGCTGCTGCCGGATCTCTTCCAGGTTAGCGAGGTTCTTTTTTGAAGTGAAGATCAACAGGAGTTGCGGCCTTCCTTCATAGGTGAAGCCTATTGTTTCCAATTTAATGCGGTGCGGGGCAGCAGCCGCCAGGGCTTTCATATAATTGGTGAGGCGGTCGTGGGTAATATGCCATTCGCCCACTTCATGATAGATGATGTCTTTGGGTTTGGGGATCGCCGGATCATAACTGATGCCGGAGGGCAGGTAGTAGCTGAGGTCCTGCGCCTGTGTGATACCTGTAAGGGCCAGTAAGGCCAGCAAGAGGAATTTTCTCATATTACTGTTTTGGGACCGGAAAGGTAAGGTTTCAGAGCCGCTCCAGCTGCCTGAATGGTAAGGATTTATGCACAGCGGAGGGCAGTGGTTCCACAGGGTTTCGCCGGAACAGCAGGGCTTCGTATCTTTGCCGGCTAATCTGAAACTGAAATGAGCCGTAAAGGAAAAGTGCTGGTGGCCATGAGCGGCGGTATCGACAGTACCGTAACAGCCCTCATGCTGCATGAACAGGGGTATGAAGTGGTGGGCATCACCATGAAAACCTGGGACTATGCTGCCAGTGGTGGAAGCAAGAAGGAGACCGGCTGTTGCAATATCGACAGCTTTAACGACGCCCGCATGGCAGCCGTACAGCACGGCTTTCCCCATTATATTCTGGATATCCGCGACGAGTTCGGCGATTTTGTGATCGATAATTTTGTGGAAGAATACCTGGCAGGCCGTACACCCAATCCCTGCGTGATGTGCAATACGCATATCAAATGGCGGGCCCTGCTCAAACGGGCCGATGCACTCGACTGCGAATTCATTGCCACCGGTCACTATGCCAAAGTGAACCAGCACAGCAATGGCCGCTATTTCGTGAGCAAGGCGGTGGATGACCTGAAAGACCAGAGTTATGTGCTGTGGGGATTGCAGCAGGACCTGCTCAAAAGAACACTCCTGCCCCTGGGGCCCTATAAAAAAACGGAGATCCGCCAGATGGCACATGACTATGGCTATCCGGAACTCGCCAAAAAGAACGAGAGTTACGAGATCTGCTTTGTGCCGGACAACGATTACCGCGGTTTCCTGAAACGGAAAGTGGACGGGCTCGAAGCCCGCGTAAACGGCGGAAATTTTATTGATAAAAGCGGTAAGATATTAGGCCAGCATAAAGGCTATCCGTTTTATACCATTGGCCAGCGCAAAGGCCTGGATATCACGTTTGGTAAACCCGTTTATGTAACCGGTATAGATCCTGAACAAAATACAGTGACCCTCGGTGAAGAAGAAGACCTGAACCGCAGCGAGATGCTGGTCAGCAAGATCAACTGGATCAAATACGACGGGCTTACTGAAGGCATGGAATCGGTGACCAAGATCCGGTATAAAGACCGGGGCACGCTGAGCAACCTCTATTCGCACGAACGGGGTGTGCGGGTGCATTTTTATGAAGAAGCCAAAGGCATAGCCCCCGGACAAAGTGCGGTGTTTTATGAAGGGGAGGATGTGATCGGCGGAGGAATTATCATGAAATAATTCACGTAACATATTACTTTCTACCTAGTTACAATAATTCAGCTCCCGGAACGTTATCCTTCCTATGGGAAAAATCCCTGCCCGGATAGGCAGCTTTGGATTCTTCCAGATTGTCTTTCAATCTATTACACCTGATCCCGCAAATATGAATATCCGGAAAAGCTTACCCCTCCTGCTGCTCTCTGCCGGCCTGCTGGCCCTGCTGGTGGCCTGTGAGAAAAAAGATACCTTTCAATCGGCCGCTGTGGATGAATACCTGAACCTGGCCGTCGGCAAATTTGTCCGCTACCGCCTGGATTCCACCCGCTATATCAATTTCGGCCAGAAAGACACGGTTTTCAAGTACCAGGCCAAAGAAGTGGTGGAAGGCACGCTGACCGACAACCAGGGCCGTCCCGGCTGGCGTATTGTCCGGTATATGAGCGATTCTTCCGGTACTGCCCCCTGGGTTCCTGTTACTACCATTTCTTTGATCCCCACCCGTGAATCGGTTGAAGTGGTGGAGAATAACCTGCGCATGCTGAAGCTGATGCTGCCCATCAAGGAAGGATTTTCCTGGAAAGGCAATTCCTATATCGACACCTATTCGATCAATTCAGAAGTCCGCTATATGGAAGGCTGGGATTATACCTACGAGGACCTCGACCAGCCCTTCACCGTCTGGAATAATGTGAGTGTACCCAATACCGTTACTGTAAACCAGCGGGACGAAGTGATTGGTATCCCTACAGACCCCAACGCATACAGCGAAAAGACCTTCAGCAAGGAAGTGTACGGCAAAGGCATCGGCCTGATCTACCGTGATTTCCTGCACTGGGAATACCAGCCACCGAATGGCGGCAACCCCGGCTATAAGAACGGCTATGGCCTGAAAATGGTCATGATCGACCACAATTAATCAGTGCTCAACTCATATGCTGATGAAAAAAAGTTACGCGCTTCTTTTCCTGCTGCTCGCTTTCACAGTAGCACACGCACAGTATACCCGTTATGTAGTGATCCTGAAAGACAAGAAAGGAACGACGGGTACACTTTCCAACCCATCAGCTTATTTATCACCCAAGGCGTTGGAACGCCGGAACAAACAGAAGCTCGCGATCGATTCCACCGATCTGCCTGTATCAGCCGCCTATCTCGACAGTATCCGTGCCGTGCCGAATGTTACGATCCGCAATGTGTCCAAATGGCTCAACCAGGTGCTCATCATCACCAGTGATGCCAATGCCATTACCCGGATCAATGCATTCCCCTTTGTAAAGACTGCCGCACCCGTTGCCACCCAGGCCCGTCCCATGGATAGTCTGCCCCGGATGCAGAAGTTCAATGAACGGCTCAGTCCACTGACCCAACAGGAAATCATCAGCGGTACTACGGGATCGAATGGGGTAAACAGTGTACTGAATTATGGCAACAGCTATAACCAGATCCATCTTCATGAAGGCGATTACCTGCACGACCTGGGATTTACCGGTAAAGGCATTACCATTGCCATACTGGATGCCGGCTTTTTTGGGTATAAGACCAATACGGCCATGGACAGTGTGCGTTTGCAGAACCGTATTTTGGGCGAATGGGATTATGTGGCCAATGAAACCAGTGTTACGGAAGATCATCCGCATGGCCTCTATTGCTTTTCTATCATTGCCGCGAATAAACCCGGACAGATCGTAGGTTCCGCGCCGCATGCCAGTTTTTACCTGCTGCGTACTGAAGATGCCGCCACCGAATATCCGGTGGAAGAACAGAACTGGGTGGTTGCTGCTGAATTCGCCGACAGTGTGGGTGTGGATATGATCACCTCTTCCTTAGGCTATGCCGATTTTGACGATCCCTCGTTCAATCATACTTATGCCCAGCGGGATGGCAATACAGCCATGATCACCCGTGGTGCTGATCTTGCTGTTAAAAAAGGCATCATCGTCACCAACAGCGCCGGAAACTCGGGCAATGCTGCGGGTGATGCAAAATATGTGGCTTGTCCCGCGGATGGCGACAGCGTATTCACCGTAGGCGCCACCACGCAAGCCGGCGTTATTGCCAGTTTCAGCAGCTGGGGACCCAATGGCGTGGGCAAGCAGAAACCGGATATCACTTCTGTTGGACAAGGAACCGTATTGGCCAATACACTGGGAAATGCTTCTTCAGGTAATGGTACTTCGTTTTCCAACCCGCTGGCCTGTGGACTGATCGCCTGTTTATGGCAGGCATTCCCGGAGTTCACCAATATGGAGATCCTGGATGCCGTGAAAAAAAGTTCCAGCCTCTACCCTTCACCAGATATGCGGTATGGCTATGGCCTGCCGAATTTCCGGAAAGCGTATGAAATGCTGGCGAGAGAACGCGAGTCGCGCCGGGTAGCAGCATTACTGGGTGACCAGTGGCTCAAAGCTTTGCCGGTTCCCTTCCATAACCAGTTCCAGGTGATCCTGAAAGCACCGGTGAGCAAGAACATACAGCTCAGGGTATTTGACGCAGCAGGGCATCTGGTAGACCAGCAACAACGTACCACCGTAAAAGACCAGATCTATATTATAGAGTTCTTCAATCTCCTGAAGCTGAAACCCGGGACTTATTTCATCCATTATAATGATGGCAGCACCCGCACCACGCTCAAAGTGGTGAAGCAGTAAACAAGGCGGCAAATAAGGTATCGGCCCGCTGGTCCATTCCGGTAAAATAGGCCTGTTTCACCAGCTGCAGCTTCCCCAGGCTGCGGATAAAGTCAACCTGCGCTTCATTCTCCTGATCAAATACCGAACAGGTGATATAGAGATAATAGCCATTATGGGCTACCTGTTCCGTTGTATTCCGGATGATCTGCTGTTGCAGGGCTGCGTATTCCCCGATTTTTTCCTTTTTAAAAAAATGCGGTGCTTCAGGAGTCCGGGCCCAGGTGCCACTGCCGCTGCAGGGTACATCTGCAACAACTAGGTCATACCCATTACCCGGATGCTCCCGGTAAACCTGACCCTGCCGGGAGAGGTCTGCACAGAACATCCGGTATTCGTTCAATCCCGCTTTCTCAAAACGCTTGCCCAGGTTGTGCAGGATGGTTTCACGAATATCCGATACCGTAAGTTTCATTTGCGGGTACCGGTCAAACAGCAGCAGTGATTTTCCTCCGCTGGCCGCGCAGCAATCCCATATTTTCGGATGGCGCCGGCCGGAGAGATCCGGGAACATGGAAGCCACTTGTTGGGAACTGAGATCCTGCACCACCACATCCCGGTCTGTTTCCAGCAGGTCTGTAACAGCTGAAGCAGCGGGCAGTGCTATCGTATCCGGAGCAGGGCGGTGGAAGGGTATCGCTGCTTTTTGCAATGTTTGCTCTACCAGTTCTTCTTTCCCGGGACGGATCCGCAGGAAGGTTTCGGGTTGTTGCAACAAGGAAAAGCAAAACGCATTGCGGTCAATGGCAGCTGTCAATGCCCCATAGAAGGGGAACAACTGTTGGGCACCGGCCGTTGTACTGAGACCGGCCTGTACCCGTTCCAGTTTAGTTGGCAGGTCATCTGTAACAGTCCGGTTATAGTCCGGCTGCAAGGCCTCCAGTAAAGGGTGCTGACTTGTAGTAGTGAGGTAGAACCCTGCCAGTAGCTTTTCCTGCAGCTCCAGATGATCCAGGCATGCCCCTGCCCGGTAATAGCCATAACAAAGCTGGGAAATGGTTTTCCGGTCGCGGCCCCCGTACTTTTTAAACTCGCGGAAAAATTCTTTGAGGTAAATGGCAAACGGGAATTCACCGGTATACTTCCGGATGAGGGTAGTAGCAGTGTTAATATGGGAATGGTGTAAACTCATGTTTTGCCGGGAAGACGGGAAGTCGGAAAGTCCGTAAGTCCGAAAGTAAGAAAGTCCTTATGAAAAAAAGACCGAAAGACGGCAAGTCGGAAAGTCCGCAAGAAAATAATCAATTGTCTTGCGGACTTTCGGTCTTACGGACTTTCGGACTTCCGGACTATTTATAAAAATAGGTGATCGTGCTAACAGCGCCTCCCGGTGTTTGGGTTCCTTTTGAAGTGGCTGGTTTGTTCTTTGTGTTATAGGTAAATGTATAATCAATTGAAAAATTACCTGCCGGAGTAACTGCATTCTGATAATCCAACTTTACAGGGTTATTAGGGGAAGCCAGGGTATGACTGGTCATTGCAAAAGCTTCGCCAATGCTTAATTTCAACGGACTTGTCTTTGCATCATAAGTAAATTTCTCAATAGCTTGAAGTGTCATCGGTCCACCGGTTGTAGGATCCGAAGAACTGATCTTCATTTCTGTAATATTTCCGGCGGCATCGTAGGTAAAATCATATTTTGTTGCCAAAGCGGGTCCAGCACCAAGCAAAGGACTGATCAAATAGCCATCTTCCCGGATCAGCTTACCGGATCCGTCATATACAGCAACCGCACTGTCTGTAATTGTAAAGCCAAATACAGAAATTTCAGAAACACGGTTTGTATACCTTCCGCTGGCATTATCGTAGGTCAACTTTGTAATTACACTATCCAATCCCTGGGCCACCATCTGATCATTTTTCTGGATCACCTCTGTTATTATACCAGATGCGGTGCGCACTAACCGCAGATCATTATAATAGGCCTGCCCCCCGGTTACCCCATTCATGACTTCGCGTACCACCCTTTTGGAAGCATCATACTCATAGGTAGTAACGGTTGAATCAGCACCGGTTTTTGTGGTGACTTTCACCAAAAGATCACCGGTTCCGGTCGTCCCGCCGCCACCGCTTCCGGGATTACCACCTGAATCGAGGCTGGTTTCTTTCTGGCAGGATGCAAGAACCAGTACAGCTAAGGCAAGGATGCCTGTAATTTTCTTCATAAGGGGTCTTTTCTGATTTGTCAGGGCATTCGCCCTTCAGCTAATATACGACAGTTCAGCGGTCTGCGTTTCCCGTTCCTGTAAGAAAACCCGGACTATCAGAGTTCCAGCAGGGCTTTGACAGGGTCTTTGCCGAACAGCAGCAGTTGCGGATTTTCCAGCAACTCCTTCACTCTCACGAGGAAGCTCACACTTTCCCGGCCGTCGATGATCCGGTGGTCATAGCTGAGGGCCAGATACATCATGGGGCGGATCACCACTTGTCCGTTCAGGGCAATGGGGCGTTCCTCGATCTTGTGCATCCCCAGGATAGCCGACTGGGGGATATTGATAATGGGTGTACTGAGCAGGGAACCGAAAACACCACCATTGGTGATGGTAAAAGTACCCCCCTGGAGTTCTTCCATGGTCAGTTTATTATCGCGGGCTTTGCCGGCCAGTTCCACCACTTTCCGTTCGATATCGGCCATGCTCAGGCTCTCCGCATTACGGATAACCGGAACAGTGAGGCCACGGGGTGTGGAAACGGCAATTGAGATATCGCAATAGTCGTGGTAGATGAGTTCATCCCCGTCGATATAGGCATTTACAGCCGGCCATTCCTGCAAGGCATAGGCACAGGCTTTGGCAAAAAAGCTCATGAAGCCCAGGTTCACTCCATGGGTTTCCTTGAACTTGTCCTTATACTGGTTCCGGATATCCATTACCGGTTTCATGTCCACTTCATTGAAAGTAGTGAGCATGGCCGTGGTATTCTTGGCTTCCACCAGGCGGCGGGAGATGGTCTTCCGCAGGTTGCTCATCTTCTCTTTTTTCTGCTCACGGGTGAAAGCGGCAGCGCCGGGTTTGCGGCCAGGATTGCTGAGTGCAGCCAGTACATCATCCTTCAGGATCTTTCCTCCCACACCGCTGGGTGTAACCGTTTTAGGATCCACTTTTTTATCCGCAATAATGGCAGAAGCCACGGGGGAAGCTTTAACATCTGCTGCAGGTGTCGCTGCAGGTGCTTTAGGCGCTTCTTCCTTGGCTGGTTTTTTCTTTTCTTCAACAGGCGCTGCAGGAGCTGCTGCTTTCTCCGGGCGGGGAGCTGCAGTGTCAATAGAGGCCAGCACATCACCAATACGTATGGTGTCGCCCTCTTTGAAACCTGTACCGATCTTCAGTACACCGGCCTGTTCTGCATTCACTTCAAAGGTGGCTTTTTCGCTTTCCAGCTCGGCAATCACTTCATCGCGGTCAACATACTCGCCGTCTTTTTTTACCCATTTCAGCAGGGTCACTTCGCTGATGGATTCGCCTACCGTGGGAACTTTAATATCGATCATGGTGTTTTGATTAGTGAAAATTCAATGGTGAATAGTCAATAGTGAATATCAGATTAAAAAAATATTTTCATCTTTCTTCTTTCATCTGTCTTCTGTCTTCTGTCTATTGTCTACTGGCTACTGGCTACTGGCTACTTCTTCATATCGCAAATGCAGTTTCTATGATCTCCTCCTGCTCCTGCTTATGCACTTTAGCATAGCCGCTGGCTGTTGCTGCGCTGGGCTGCCGGCTGATGACTCCGTAATTGATTGTTTTCAGGTTCATCTGCAGGAAGGAAGCCGCACCCATATTCAGGGGTTCCTCCTGAACCCAGAACCAGGTGGCTTTTGCATATTTCTTGTACAGTGCTTCCAGTTGCTTATAGGGTAAGGGATAGAGCTGTTCCAGGCGGACGATCGCCACATCCTTGATATTATTTTTCTGGCGGTATTCCAGCAGGTCAAAATAGACTTTTCCGGAACAGAACAGGACTTTCTTCACCGATGCTGCTGTAACGGTGCTGTCGTCGATCAGTTCCCTGAACCCACCTGTCAGGAATTCTTCTTTCAGCGAATAACTGCCCGGGTGACGCAGGTTGGCCTTGGGCGAGAAATTCACCAGCGGTTTGCGGAAGGGCCAGGCCAGTTGACGGCGCAAGGCATGGAAGAAGTTGGCCGCTGTAGTGATATTGGTGATCGCCATATTGTGTTCGGCGCAAAGCTGCAGGTAGCGTTCCATACGGGCGCTGCTGTGCTCGGGGCCCTGGCCTTCATAACCATGCGGCAGGAGCATCACCACACCATTCATCCGGTTCCATTTCTGTTCACCGGCACTGATGAACTGGTCGATCATGGTCTGTGCGCCATTGCTGAAATCGCCGAACTGAGCTTCCCACAATACCAGGGCATGGGGATTGGCCATAGCATAGCCATATTCAAATCCCAATACGCCATATTCACTGAGCAGGGAATTGTAGATCCGGAACTGTCCGCTGGCACCATCAATACAGCTCAGGCGGCTATACGCTTCATCTGAATTCTCATCGCGGAGTACTGCATGCCGGTGGCTGAAGGTACCGCGGCGCACATCCTGTCCACTCATGCGTACATCATTACCCTCGAGCAGGATACTGCCATAAGCCATGAGTTCGCCTGTTGCCCAGTCGATCTTTTGTTCGGTCTGGAAAAGTTTTATTTTTTCCTGGATGATCTTCTCCACCTTTTTCAGCGGCTTGAAGGAGTCGGGCCAGGTCATGAGTGCATCAAACAATTTGGAAAAATCGGCTTCGCTGACAGCAGTTACCGGGCTTTTCTCAAAATCCTGTTCACTGGCGCGGCGCAGGCTTTTCCACCAGAGTTCGGGTTGCTGATAATGGTAGGGTAAAGGTTTCTGCTTCACTTCATCCAGACGCTCCTGCAGGTCACCCCAGAATTTCTTTTCCATTTCCTTGGCCATTTCTTTGGCGTCGGTCTCCCCTTTCTCCAGCAGGTAGCTGGTATAGACCTCACGGGGATTGGGATGTTTATCGATGAGGGCGTAAAGATGCGGCTGGGTGAATTTCGGATCATCCCCTTCGTTATGTCCGTGACGGCGGTAGCAGACCATATCAATGAACACATCCGAATTGAATTGCTGGCGGTACCGTGTGGCGATCTCCACACATTTTACCACAGCTTCCGGATCATCGCCATTCACATGCATGACCGGTGCCTGTATAGCAGCAGCCAGTGAGGTACAATAGTCGGAACTGCGGGCATCATCAAAATCGGTGGTGAACCCGATCTGGTTATTGATCACGAAGTGAAGCGTGCCTCCGGTGGAATATCCATCGAGCTCGCTCATCTGGAGCACTTCATAAACGAGGCCCTGACCGGCAATGGAAGCATCACCATGTATGAGGATCGGCAGGATCTTGTCGAATTCGCTTTTATACATCACATCCGCCTTGGCACGGGCGAAGCCGACTACTACGGGATTCACCGCTTCCAGGTGGGAAGGGTTGGGCATCAGTTTAAGGTGGATGGTGTTTCCATTGGCGGCTTCCAGTTCACTGCCGTAACCCATATGGTATTTTACATCACCCGAACCCATGGTCTGGTCTGGCGTTGCTGTCCCTTCAAATTCGCTGAAGATCTGCGCATAGGTCTTACCCATGATATTGGCCAGCACATTCAGGCGGCCGCGGTGGGCCATCCCGATCACCACTTCGTGTACATCGTTTTCCGCAGCGGTATTGATGATCGCATCGAGGGCTGCTATAGTGGTTTCACCGCCTTCGAGTGAGAAGCGTTTCTGTCCGATATATTTGGTGTGCAGGAATTTTTCGAAGATCACGCCCTGATTCAGCTTCTCGAGAATGCGGCGTTTTTTTCCGATCGGCAGTTCCTTATGGAATTCCTGTTCCATTTCACGGGTGAGGAAATCCACTTTGGTCTGGTCGCTGATGTATTTGAATTCAATCCCCACATGACTGGCATAACTGCGCTGCAAGTGTGAAAGGATGTTCTTCAGTGAAGTGCGGCCCAATCCCAGGATATGTCCAGCATAGAACTCACGGCCGAGGTCTGCCTCACTGAAACCGAAAAAGCTGAGGTCGAGGTTAGCGCCCCGGTCTTTCCGTTTGCGGATGGGATTGGTGGAAGCGATCAGGTGTCCTTTATTACGATAACCAAGGATCAGGCGGTAGGCATTGATCTCCGCTTTCCAGTCGGCCGACAGTCCGGCGCTGGCAGCAGTGCCATTCGTGGTGGGAGCAGGAATCCCGGACCCAACAGCAAAATCAAAACCTTCGAAAAACTTGCGCAGATCGGGGTCCACGCTTTCGGGATTGCTCACAAAATCCCGGTACATACTCTCAATAAACTGGGGATGAGAGTTGGTGATAAACGAAAAATCCTTCATATCAACAACAGCATTTGGCGGATGGCAAATATCGGTCAAAAAAGGGGAATCCCCGAGGGAAGAGGCCTTCTAAAACCATTAATTTTCAGGGAGAAGAAGTCCCCCGGGTACAAACAGCCGGCGGCAGGATAAAGTTGCAGACACAGCCACAAGAAATGGTTTATGCCTCCGGCAGTGGAAAAAAGCAGTATCCAAAAGCTGAATTACAAGAAATTGATTATTAATCACTTGCGAGTCGCTGAATCAGTTGTGCCCTGCTATTTTCCAGTTTAGTGGAAATAGCTTTCCATTTTTTTGGTAAATCTGGTGTAGGGGCTTACCTTTGCCGTCCTAAAATTTTCGAGTTCATGGCTAATCATAAGGCTACCCAAAAGGATGTACGTCAGGCTGCTAAACGCCGCGAGAGAAATAAATACTACGGTAAAACCACCCGTAATGCGATCCGTGATCTGAAAGAGATCAAGGTTGCAGGTGAAGCCGGTAAAAAGCTCCAGGACGTAGCTTCCATGATCGACAAGCTGGCCAAGCGTGGTGTGATCCACAAGAACAAGGCGGCCAACCTGAAGAGCAAGCTGACCAAGAAGGTAAATAAGCTGGCGAAGTAATTCCCGGTTATTCCAGATACTATTGATCCCGCAGTGTAGTGCTGCGGGATTTTTTATTTGGTGGTGGTGAGTGGTGAGTGGTGAGTGGTGAGTGGCAGTGATTCTGGTAAAATCGGTACATTAGGGTATGCGTTTGTTTTTACTGTTCCTCCTCTTTCTGCCCGCAGTGCTGAAGGCACAGCAATCTGACACCCTCCAGAAATTCCTGGATGAAGACCTCGCCCTGGTCAGCAAAAAAAATGCGGTTTATGGCGCTGTGGCTATCAGGGAAAGGGACCACTGGATGTTATACGCCGTATATCCCGACAAAACTCCCCTCTTGCGCTGCTATTTCGCCGACAAAGCCCTGACTGCTAAAGACGGCCCCTTCCGCCTCTACCATCCCAATGGCAAAACCGCCGTGGAAGGCTATTACCAGGGTAATGTCCAGATCGGCATCTGGCGGTACTATTATGCGAACGGCCAACTCAAAGATTCGGGAATGATCAAGTATAACCGGATGGTGGATAGCTGGGCTGGCTGGTATGAAGACGGCTCCTTACGGTACAAGGGCGAATTCCCCACCGCTGATTCTGTAACACCGTCCCTGGGGATCCCGCAGTCGCCCTTTCGCCTGCGTGGCATCCTTGCCGGCGATACCACCGTATCTCAGAGAAACGGGAAATGGACCAGCTTTTATCAAGGTGGTGAACAAAGTGAATCCGGTATTTATTATAGAGGAAGGAAAAACGGGGAGTTCCGGTTTTTCTATCCCGGTGGACAAACCGAATCAACTGGCCATTTTGCAGATGATATGCAGGAAGGCGAATGGGTCTACTTCCGGGAAAACGGGAAACAGAGCAGCCTGGAAACTTACCGGAATAACAAAGTGGTGCTGCTCCGTTGTTTCGATGAAAACGGAAATCCTGCCGGTGATTATTGCAGTATCCTGAAACCGGCCGTACCCATTCTGGAATTGTATGTGGATTTTAAAACCTATATGCTCGACCACCTGTTTTGGCCCAAAGAACTGGAAGGAAAAGAGGTAAATGGAGTGGTAAAACTGCAATACACGGTCAGCAAAGCGGGCAAACTGACTGATCTCAAGATCCTGAAATCGCCCCACGAACTGATCAGTAAGGAAGTGGAACGTTTTTTCCGATCGCTCGAAAAATGGTCGCCCGCAGTTTCCCATAACCGGGCCATTGATTATACTACAGAGCTGGAGATACCTTTTTACAGATAATAAATATCTGCTGATGCGCATCTGGATCATTCTCTGTTTGCTGTTGCTCACCTGTAATGCACGGGCGGCTTCCGACAGTTCCGTTTTATATTTCAATGCCGCCTTTGAAGCAGAGAAGGAGATGGCCTATGTGCGCTATATCGGAATACCCAAAGCCCTTCGCAAAAACCGATTCGAGATCACATTCTATACGCTGACAGGGGAAAAAACCGCCATGGGCGAATACTGGGGAAGAAGCCTCAGGAACCGGAGCGGCGTTTTTGTCCGCTTTAATAAAGCCGGGAAAATTGTGGTCTCCACCAATTTCCGGAAAAACATCATGCATGGTATTTACCAACGTTTCTATGATAACGGACAGATCGCCGATTCCGGTTCATTTAAACACGGTTTCAGCCACGGTACCTGGAAGTCATGGCATGAGAACGGCCGCCTCAAAGAAATCCGTTCGTATAAAAATGCCCGAAACGGCACTGCATTGGTAGCCATATTATATGGGGAATACAAAAGCTGGTTCAGCAACGGGAAGATCAAAGATTCAGGTTACTATTATGCTAATTCCCGGGATGGCATCTGGGAAGAATTCCTTGAAGAAGGCAGGATCCGCAGTATCGGCCAGTACAGGCTGAACTGGAAATTCGGCGAATGGAAATACTATGACGAACGGGGAAAGTTGCTCTACATCCGGAGATTCAGCAAGATGAAGTATGATGATGAGGGAGAGGTAATTAAGGTGTACCAGTAGACAGTAGTCAGTAGACAGTAGACAGTAGTCAGTAGACAGTAGACAGAAGACAGTAGACAGAAGAGAGAAGATAGTTTAAGAGAATATTTTACGGGCGAGGGCTACGCAAGCGAGGAGTACTACAATACTCAGATAACCCAGCCACTCATAATGATGGATCTTACCGTCGGCACCGCGGTTGACTACAAAGCCAGCCAGTAAGGCAGCAGCCGTTGTGCCTAATTGCTGCACACTTCCATTAAAACTCATGAATCCGCCGCGCTGTTCGGGAGGCACTACATTGCTGATCATGGCCTGGCCAGTCACCCCGCGACCGGTAGACAAAACAAACCAGCAGCCAAAAAGCACCAATACCCAGGCAAAAGGATAATGGTCGATATGGGTGATGCTGAAGACCAGGATCAGGGATAATAATACGCAGACCGTAAAAACCCGGAGTTTCCCTTTTTTATCGGCCAGATAGCCCAGCACATATGCCGAAACAAAAGATGCAATTCCTCCTACCAGATAGATCAAAGGAGTCATGGAACGGGAATAGCCATTATTGAACTCCATATACGGGTTGATAAAGGGGATGATCAGGAAATGACCCATGATGATCAATCCGGAAAACAGGAGTGCATTCCGCTGCCTGGAACTGTTCCATACCGTAGTCAGTATTTTCCACTTATCCGTTGGCACCTGTGCTGCGTGTAAGTGCATGGTCATCGGCGGAAGATAAATAGCGATCAGGGGCAGGATCAGTAAACCCATTCCGCCTACCAGATAGAACGGTGCATGCCAGGTAAAGAGATTGGCCAGATAGAGGGCGAAAGGAATACCGACTGTTGAAGCCACTGCAAAAGCCGACATTACGGCGCCCATGGCCCGGGCCCTGCGCTCATAACCAAAAAGATCGGAAACCATGGACAGGATCTGGGCACTGATCAGTCCGCCGAAAGAACCCGCCACCAGACGGGCCGCCAGCAACCACAGATAGCCCGGTGCAAACCCACAGGCCCAGGTGCCAATGATAAATCCGGTATAACCCAGGAGGAGTACCTTTTTCCGGTCGTAGCGGTCTACAAAAAAAGCGGCTGTAAATCCGGAAACCGCTGCACTTGCTGAATAGGCGGTCACCAGGAAACTGAACTGTTGCGTGCTGATCCCGAAATGCGGCATCAGGTAATTGCCTAATGGCATCATTACCATAAAGTCGAGGATATGGGTAAAATTGAGTGCTGCCAGTAAAAGGAGGAGAATGCGTTCTTTCCAGGTCATGCTGCCGGTTGGGCCACAAATTTCGGTGGTTTCCAGCGAATTAAAAAGAGAATCCGGCATTGGACTTCCGGGAACAATTTGCCGTCACATTTGTATTTATAGTAACTTACCCTTGCTTGTCATGATCCGGAATCTCCTGTTTGCCACCCTCCTGTTGCTGCCGCAGCTATATCTGGCTGCGCAAAAATCCCTGCTTCGCAATGATGCAGTGGAGATCACCCCTGACCTATCTGAATCGCCAGTCTTTGCAGCTCCCCTGCCCGCCAATGGTGTTGTGAGCGGATATCATTCGGAAGGACGTTACCGCTTTACCGGGAAGATGCGCAATAAAATGCTGCATGGTAATTGGACCAGTTGGTACAGTACTGCCGGCACATATGAGGAAGGCCGTTTCAATCATGGACTTCCCGATGGCAGCTGGAAAGTATGGCATGAAAACGGTCAACTGAAATACCTGCGTACTTATTCGAGTGACCAATACCGGCGCATCCGGCAGGAGTTTAGGAACCCGCACCCCCGGATGGTGCTCTTCCCGATCACCCGGCTATACCTCGAAAACAAAACAGCCACAACCCGGATGCTGAATGCACAATATCAATTTTCCTCAGGTATATCTCCGGCAGATTACCAGCCCGTATTTACTGAGGCTGCATTGCACGGTCCATACCAGACTTATTCTGAAGAAGGAGTATTACTGGAATCCGGCCAGTATCGCAATGGACTCCGTGAAGGGGTCTGGAAGGAAAAAGACCTGCAGGGCAATACCTGGACTGGCAACTACAGGCATAACCAGCGGGAAGGCAACTGGAAATGCACCAGTGCTTCGAATCAAGTTGTACAACTGGTTGAATACCGGAATGGGAAAATAGTCTGGCAGAAAAATTATTAAAATTGTACGTAATACGTATCACCAGATACGTATTACGTACAACTGAAAACTCACTTCACGACACGGATCGTTCCCGCGCCATTATAGGAATGATATTCTCCGTTATACATGGCATCAGCACTCACGGGCCCCATGCGGTATACACCGGGTGACACCGCGCGTACCGCATAGTAGTACACCTGCCGGGAAGAACGGAGATCCACAAAGAGGTTAATACGGTCGTCGCGCACATCCAGTGCTGTAGGGGTTTCGGCATCCTTGATCCAGTTCATTCCCGGAATTTCCTTGGTCCTCGGGTTTTCGATCTCGAAGCCGGCCGGCAGCAGGTCGGTGATCACAATATTGTCTACATCCCCGCCATAAGTTTTATCGAGGGTCAGCCGGATGATCACCAGATCATTTTGCTTAAATGTTGTTCCGCTGACGGGTTTACCATTCCGGTCGAAGAAGGCTTTCCGCACGCGGATGAACTTATCTTCCTCCACATAATCACCCGTACTGCTGATACCTTCGGTCTGCCAGTAATAATACAGACGGCCATTGCCTTTTGTCTGGATGGTGGCAGCGCTGCCTTTCAGCTGGGCATCTGTGAGGCGTATGGTGGCGCCAGTAAAGGTGCCGGCTGTTTTTCCACCTACCAGCACATCTGCTGTTACAGTTGAAGCATTGGCTGCTTTGGCAATTTTACCCAGCGCAATAAAACTGAAGGCGCATTCCTGGGTACTGTACCAGTAGCGGTTCTTCAGCTGGTCGGCCACATGCTTGGCCATCACCGGGATCTGTGCATTGGAAGGATCGGCATCCAGCAAGGCATTCAGGGCTATGGCTTCATCACGGATATCACTGTAGAAACTGCCTCCTGTCTGCGCAATGGCCACTTCTCCCGTGAATGAACCCGGCAGGAATTCACGGAAACGTGTTTTATCGCCTGCCAGAGCATACGTGACGCTGAGCAGGTAGCGGCTGTCGAGACTAAGCAGCTGGGGATTGGACTTGTAATAGTTCATGACCGGCACATTGGGTTTACCCGCCAGTGCCAGCACATATAAACTGTAGGCCACTTCCTTGGGCGCGATCTTCTTCTGTTCTTTTCCGTTATAATAATAGTTGATGGTTTCGCGGTTGCGGAGTTTATTGTTCAGGAAATTCAATAACGGATCAAGGGTTTTGGCATCCACGTCAAAGCCGGCTTTACGGGCTTCCAGCAGGAAATGTGCCCCGTACACCGATGCCCACCAATGTTCCTGTCCTTCTCCATCCCATAAAGTCAATCCACCGTTATACAGTTGGCGAAGCCTGATCTTACGGATCGCTTCAGCTACATTTCCTCCGGCACCACTACCCTTTCCGCTTGAACCCATCTGTGCGATCAGGTCATTATAATACAATTGGGGGAATGCTGCTGAAACGGTCTGCTCGGTGCAACCATAAGGATACTGTACCAGATAGCGCAGTTGCTTACCCAGCTCCAGCGCGGGGCTCTTGCTGATCACCAATTGTTGCGAAGTTGAGCCCGGAATGAATGTACCCGTAGGGAAACTGACTTGCTGGGTGCCGCCACCATTGATCACACCACTACCTGACTGCACCTGTAAGGGTGAAGCCGGACGGACACTGATCTCTGTTTCATCCGAAAAAGTTTCACCCAGCCCGTTAACCTGCACGCCGATCTTTGCTACCGCTACTGCCGGATCAGCCACCACCTGGAATATGGCAACAGCTTCATTGTTCGGACTCAGGCTCACCTGCTGTGAGGCACCACCCACTATTTTAACCGGACCACTTGCTTTGATTGTTGCAGTTGCGGTTGATGCTTTTGTTGTCGTATTCGTGATCGTAACCGGAACAGTAACCGTATCCTTCGGACTCAGGAAACGGGGCAAGGCCATACTCAGTACCACCGGATCTGCAATAGTAACGGCAGACTCCTTGCTGCCGAACTGGTTGTTTTTATAGGCAACTGCCATCAACCGGATCTCTCCGCTGAACTGGGGCACATCGAATTCAAATTCAGCTTCCCCACTTCCATTGGCGGTACGGATACCACTCCAGTAACTGACCAGCTTCACCCGTTTGGCCGGCATCGGGTTGGTACGCTTATTCATATTCATATCACCGTCACCACCAGTACTGCTTAGTCTTGCCCGGAGTTCAGGGAAGAGAAGGGGGTACAGGTCATAGGCAGTCACTTCCAGTGCCCTGCTGGCATAAAAATAATTATAGGGGTCGGGTGTCTTAAATCCGCTAACCTGCAATACCCCATTGTCTACAGCTGCCAGTGTAACCAGACTGCCCGGAGCGGCTTTCACTGTTACTTTCTGATGTGAACGGGAACGGGAAGTTTTGGCCGCCGTGATCTGCACATCCATTTTCCTGCCGGCTTCTTCCACCCGCACATTCTGGAATCCATGTGCCACTGTCAAGGGGATATCGCTTACTTCATGGGGTTTGATGAGGGTTGCGGTTATGAATATATTCGGCAGATGTTCTGCTGTAAGCTTGAGATCAAGCGATGCATTACGTTTTTCCAAATTAATATACTGGTAAGAGATCAGGTGATCAGTTTCGACCGTCACCAGCATGCGGCCATCGAAAGGTGTCTTGAAGAGGGCTTTCACCGATTCACCGGTCTGATAGGCCGTTTTATCCAGTGAAATATCAATATTCCCTTCGTTGTCCACTTCAAAAGAACTCAGGTCGCCGCCCCAGCTGCCATAGCTGTAGAAAGTCCGGCTTACATAGCTTGTAGCTCCGGGAAGTGATACCCGTATTTCATAATTACCGGGACTCCGTGGTGTAAATGCATAGCGTGTACTGTTTCCGTTCACGGTGAGGGATTGTTCCATCACCAATTTGTCCTCTTGTTGGGATTCATAACGGAAATACTCCCCGTTTTTGGTCAGCACAGTACGGTATTCATGCTTGATCACTTTAATGGAAACGGGCGTACTGCTGAGTTGTTCTTTGGTATCAACAGCAGCAATTGGGAATTGAATGGCCTGGTTTAAAGGAAAATACCAGTATCCGTCGGAAGCGATACCGAGAAACACTTTCTGTGTGAAAATATCTGTTTTCACGACCCGGCTGACCGGGCGTCCGGTTTCATCAAATACGGTGGTATAGAAATCAGCCTGCAACAATCCTGTATTGGCAAAGCTCTCGGGAACCGCATAGGTCTCGGCCGCATTGCCCGATTCATCTGTAGTGCCTTCATTCGTTACATTTTCAAAATTTACTGCGGTATTCTCCACCGTAAAATTATATCCCGGTAAGGCTTTGGGTGAAAACACTTTCTGTTTCACCTGTGCTTCAAACTCATATTTACGGTTAGCAGCCGGCGGACCGAAAAAGTTTACGGCATTGATGGAGATCTTTCCGGATTGTCCGGGTGTCAGGAAGGGCTTGTCCAGTTGTGCATTCACCTTGATCCGGTCGGGCACAAATTCTTCTACACTGAAATTCTGGGTCGCCAGTAATACATCATTGGAAGTCAGTACCTGGAGGATATAGGACCCGGTAATAGCGGATTCCGGAATAGGCAATTCACTTTCCAAAGAGCCTTCCGCATTGAGTGTTTTACGCATGGTCTTGAATTCTTTGCCATTGGGTTGGAGAAAACGGAGCTTCAAGGGCAGTTCGCCGGGAGAGCGCCATTGCTGGTCGCGAAGGATCACGGAGAAATGCAGGGTTTCACCAGGACGGTAAATATCCCGTTCCGGATAAACAAAGGCATCGAAGCCTGTTGGGTTATTCCGTTTGCCACCCACTTCAAAGCGGGATAGATTAACCTTGGTAGAGCTGAAGGGCAGGTAGTTGAAATCTTCAGCGGTTTTAGCGATCACCATGGCTGGTCGGAATCCGGAGAACTCTTTCCGGGTATAACTGATCTCGGCTACCCCGTCACCATTGGTAGCAGCAGTACCCAGTACCTGGTTATTCTGTCCATAGGCAATGATATTCACGCCAGACAAGGCTCCGGCAGTACGAATGGAATTGGCAAATACCACCAGCTTGTCTTTTCCTTCCCGGGCAATGAGGCCGATATCCGATTTGGCAATAAAGCGGCTGTCGTTGATCCAGTAATCTTCGGGTGAACTGATCCGGATATGGTAGATCCCCTTGAAATCGGGAAGGCGGTCTTCCGGATCAAACTGGAAGAGGCGGCTGTTCCCCGAACGGGGCAGGCTGCGTGTTTCAATTTCCTTTTCATAGATCACATCCCCCAGGCTCATTTCCGATCCATCACCTTCATAATAGTATTCATCTTCACTGCCGGATGCTTTGGGATAATACCCGTAACGCAAGGCCGCCAGCAAGTTGTTCTCATACACTTTCGAGATCACCACCTTCACTTTCTGCAGGTTTGTGATGCGGACTTCGATCTGTCCGCTGCCCTTTGCGGAGAGATATACGCCTTTACTGCTGCCAAAGCGGATCGAAGGTTCCAGCTCCCCAAAAGCGATATTATTAATGTATTCTTCCCGCAAGGTGCCGCCGATCCGGCCACGCAGTCCTTTTTTAAGGGAAAGGACATAAGTCTTGTCGGCATCAAAATCATTACTGGTAATAGAGAACCCATCTTCAGTTGCTTCCGTGCTGAATTTCACCGCAGGCGAAAACTGGATATAGCTGTTCAATTGTTCTGCCACTACTTGCTGGCTGGTTTTCACATAAATGGTCCCCCCTGCTCCGTCATGTTCAGCAGTAACATCGTTGATCGTCAGATTATAGGGAGAAGGAATAAAGAGTTTAGCCTCAATGGCCTCTTTAGTGGCGTTGACGCCGCCGTCCGGCACCAGGCCTTTTTCGATGGAAACTTTCGCTTCAAGGTCCTTATCCTCCATTTTCAGTCCATTGATCCGGAAGGAAATGCGGCTGTCGCTGTTCTGTGTGACCAGAACAGGCGTTACCGGTTTATCATCGATGGTGAGGGTAAGCTTTTCCTTAATGGTATTCGGGTTCACCGGATAATTGAAATAGATATCCACCTGGGGGTAGGCCCCGGCACCACTATTATCGCTGGCGACCCAGGTTACATTGCTGTTATCAAATTTCAGGTCGGGCGTGTGGAATTCCAGTTTATCTGCTTTGCCTACCTTATCGAATTTGGTGTACTGCAGCAGTTCAGCGCCTGCCTTGGCGGTAAAACTGGTTGCAGGTTGCAGGGGTTGTGCTGGTGAAAATACCAGTTCATCGGGATGTTCCCAGCGGAACCGGCCCGGGATCTTCGGTTCAAATACGATATAGGGTGTGGAATCCCACTGGTTCAGCAGAGAGTCCTTCATCAGGGGTTTATCGAAACGGAATACCAGGTTGGTGAGGCGTTCCACTTCACCTTTGGCATTGGTATATTCGAGATTGACCGCATTACGGCTGCAGGAAAGCAAAAAAATAACAACCCCGAGGGTTGTCAGCATTTTGATTGAATTACGCATAAAGATTTCTGGTTGAAAAGGGGAATGAATCCGATTGTTAATGTACGAAAAAGATACAGCAGCCCGGTAGCTGCCGGAACAACTGTGCATAACTAGTGGCCATCATGTTAAGGGGGAAGACTGGAAGACTCCATGCGGAGTAATTGATTTGAATGAAAAGGTACATAACGGAGATGCGGGTTTGCAAATCCGGAACGGTAAGAATTTGTTAATTCCCCCTTAGCCAAAAAACTGTCCATGGAATCCTGCGGGCAGGACTATCTTTACATTAAATGCTTTTTCAGTCATGAACGGGGAGTCCAACTGGCGGAAACGGATCCGGAAATTCCTGAAGATCTCAGGGATCAGCCTGCTTTCCTGCATCATCCTTTTTTTCCTGCTGAACCTGCTTTTCCCGGTGCCCGACCGGGTGGTCTATTCCACTATTATCACCGACCGGCGCAACGAAGTGGTACATGCCTTCCTGACACCTGATGAGCACTGGCGCATGCAAACCACCCTGGAAGAGATATCCCCTACACTCAAAAAAGCCATTGTATACAAGGAAGACCAATATTTCTACCACCATCCGGGTATCAACCTGATGGCTGTATTCCGGGCTTTCGGCAATAATATCCTGCAACGGCGGCGTACTTCAGGAGCCAGTACGATCACCATGCAGGTAGCCCGTGCCCTTGAACCGGGGGAACGGACCTACTGGCATAAGATCCGGGAGATGTTCCGGGCCCTGCAACTGGAATGGAAATACAGCAAAGAGGAGATCCTCCAGCTTTACCTCAACCTGGTACCCTATGGCGGGAATATAGAAGGCGTCAAATCGGCATCCATCCTCTACTTCGGGAAAAATCCGGACCATCTTTCACTGGCTGAAATCACGGCATTGTCCATCATTCCCAACCGGCCTTCCTCCCTGGTGATCGGCAGGAATAATGACCGGATCGTTCAGGAGCGCAACCGCTGGCTGGTCCGTTTCCGGGAAGCCGGTATTTTTTCTGCCAAAGAAGTGGATGATGCCCTGGCAGAACCCCTGACAGCAAAACGCGGATCCGTACCCCGCTTGATTCCGCATCTGGCTTACAAACTGAAAAAGAGCGGGGACCCCATTATCCACACCAGCATCGACATGAACCTCCAGTCGAAAACCGAATTGCTGGTGGAAGATTATGTACGCGGACTGCGTCTGAAAAATATCCATAATGCAGCAGTGCTCATCATTGACAACCGTACACATCAGGTGGTGAGTTATATCGGGTCAGCTGATTTCAGGGACACGACTGATGGCGGACAGGTGAATGGTGCAGCAGCGATCCGTCAGCCAGGCAGTACACTCAAGCCTTTGCTCTACGGGCTCTGTATTGACGAGGGATTGCTGACCCCCAAAATGGTGATCACCGATGTTGCCGTGAATTATGCGGGCTATACGCCGGAGAACTACGACCGGCAATTCAACGGCTATGTAACCATGGAATATGCCCTGGAGCATTCCCTGAATATACCTGCGGTAAAAGCACTGAACCAGCTGGGCAAAGAAAAACTGCTTGATAAACTGGTGAGCTGCCGTTTTGAACAGATCCGGAAAGACAGGCCCAAACTCGGCTTGTCACTGATCCTGGGAGGCTGTGGTTCCAGCCTGGAAGAACTCACGTCAATGTATAGCCTTTTCGCCAACAACGGCCAGTATTATCCAGCCTCCGTTATACAGCTGCCTAAGGACAGCAGTCAGCGCCCCACGCGTATTCTAAGCTCCGGTGCCACTTTCATGATCAATGAGATCCTTTCCAAAGTGAATCGCCCGGATTTCCCGCTGAACTGGCAGAGTACAGAGCACATGCCCAAGATCGCCTGGAAAACAGGTACTTCCTATGGCAGGAGGGATGGCTGGAGTATCGGTTATAACAGCCATTATACGGTTGGAGTATGGACGGGCAATTTCAATGCCACCGGAGTGGCAGAACTGAGTGGTGCCAATACCGCCACCCCCCTGCTGTTCCGGATCTTCAATACGATCGATTATGATGCCGATGAAGCCTGGTTCCAGCAACCAGCCGATTGTGAACTGCGTCAGGTTTGTGCTGAAACGGGGCTGCTTCCGGAAGACCAATGCGGGCAGCGGGTCACTGATTATTTTATTCCACTGATCTCTACGGTAAAGCATTGCGATAACCGGCAGGAGATCATGCTGAGTGCCGATGGCCGGATCTCCTATTGCCGTCAATGTGCCCCAGCCACAGGTTACCGTACCAAATGGTTCCGGATCATTTCCCCGGATATGCAACATTATTTTGAGGAAAACAGGATGGCCTATGAGAAAATACCTCCGCATAATCCCGACTGCGAAAAGGTATTTTTGGATGGTGTGCCGGTGATCACCTCACCGAGAAACGGGGCAGAATACCTGATCAACCGGAAAAACCCGGAACCCCTGCAACTCAGCTGTAATACCGGAAATGATGTGAGTAAGGTATACTGGTATATCAATAACCGTTTCTATAAAACCACCGAGGCCGGCAGCAAGCAGTTCTTCCTTCCCGATGAAGGACCGGTAAAAATTTCCTGTACGGATGACAAGGGCAGAAACCGGGATATCTGGATACGCGTGAAATATATCTCTCTTTAGAAGAGAAAAGACAGAAGAAAGAAGAGAAAAGGTTACTATCCCATCCTGTCTTCTGTCTTCTGTCTTCTGTCTACTGTCTTCTGTCTTCTCTCCTCACTCCGCCTTCTTCACACTCCCCGCACCACTCACCTGCTGGTTCACTTTAGCGGCATTGCCTTTATACTTCACCGAACCTGCGCCACTTACCTGTGCATCCAGGCTTACACTGGCATATACTTCGGCATCACCAGCACCGGAGATATGCACGCTTGTGTTCTCTGCTTTCATATCATAACATTTTGCATCAGCAGCGCCACTGAGGTTGATCTCGAGATCCCGGGTTTGTCCGGAAAGCTTTACATCGCCACTACCCGAGATCTGTGCAAAAACATTGGGAGCATCAAGATCCATCGTAATGCTTCCTGCACCGGAAACATTCATTTCCAGTTTATCGGGATTCACGACACGCCCCTGGCTGTAAATATCACAGGCTCCGGATACGCCGATATGGGTAAAGGAAGGAGACGTCACATACACTTTCATGTCGCGGGTTGGCCGGGGACTGTATCCGCTTTTGTTGCGGATCTCGAGCTGGTCGCCATTCTGGATCACTTCAATATATTGCTGCAGGTTTTCATCTGTCTCCACTTTTACCTGGGCCACAGAACCAGTGGAAACGATCACATCAATAGCGCCGCTGACCTGTACTTCCTTGAAATTTGAAACAGAACGTTCTTCCGTTTTCCAGTTTCCATTGCCTCTTACCCGTTTACCCCCGATAAATCGGCAGGAGCTTCCCAAAACAATCGGGATGAGCAAGAAGAGGAATAAATTTTTCATAACAGTGTGTTTAAGGTGTTTGATTGCACAAAACTCGGAAATAGGACGCAAAAGAAGGGGGCAGGTTACAGGATTGGTGGCCTTTCCCGGTAAAAGCCCCGGTTTTCCCGGTGAAACCCGGTGGTTATCCACGAACGGCAGAAGGCCCTGCCGGAAAGCCCAAAACGGTTTATCTTCGCAGCACCATGACCCAGAAGATCCTCATTCTTGATTTTGGCAGCCAATATACTCAGTTGATTGCCAGAGCAGTACGCGAAGCCAATGTATATTGTGAAATCGTTCCTTACCACAAACCAGTAGTGGTGGATGCCTCCCTGAAAGGGATCATTCTCTCCGGTTCCCCCTTCAGTGTGAACGAACCCAATGCCCCGGAAGTGGATATCAAAGCTCTGCACGAACAGCTGCCGGTACTGGGCGTATGTTATGGCGCCCAGCTCACCGCCAAGCAATTTGGCGGCGAAGTAGCCAAAAGCAATAAGCGGGAATACGGACGGGCCTACCTGCACCAGCAAAAACAGGACGTACTGCTGCAACAGGTAATGGAACAAAGCCAGGTGTGGATGAGTCATAGTGATTCCGTTTTGCAACTGCCTCCGGATTTTGAAGTGCTGGCGACCACGGAAAGCATTCCCTATGCGGCTTTTAAGAAAACTACTGGCAATAACCCGCTGTATTGTGTACAGTTCCACCCCGAAGTATACCATTCCATAGAAGGCAAAAAGATCATCCGGAATTTCCTGGTGAATATCTGTGGTTGTACACAGGACTGGACTCCGGCACATTTTATTACCGATACAGTCAATGCCCTGAAGCAACAGATCGGCGACCGTAAAGTGATCATGGCTCTCAGCGGTGGCGTGGATTCCACTGTTGCCGCCACCCTGATCCACCGCGCCATCGGCGACCGCCTCTTCGGCATTTTCGTGGACAATGGCGTACTGCGTAAAAATGAATTTGAGCAGGTACTTGACACCTACCATAAGATCGGCCTGAATGTAAAAGGCATTGATGCCAAGGACCTTTTTTACAAGGAGCTGGCCGGCAAAACCGATCCGGAAGCCAAACGTAAAACCATCGGCCGGTTATTTATTGAAGTGTTCCAGGATGAAGCCAAAAAGATCGAAGGCATTGGCCTGCTGGGACAGGGCACCATTTACCCTGATGTCATAGAAAGTGTTTCCGTTCATGGCCCCTCTGTAACGATCAAGAGCCACCACAATGTTGGCGGCCTCCCCGATATCATGCACCTGGAACTGGTGGAACCCCTGCGTTTCCTGTTCAAGGATGAAGTGCGGCGCGTTGGACTCGAACTGGGCATTCCGGAAGACCTCATCATGCGGCACCCCTTCCCCGGACCGGGACTGGCCATCCGCATCCTCGGTGAGATCACTCCCGAAAAAGTTGCCTTGTTGCAGGAAGCTGACTATCGGTATATCAAAGGGTTGAAAGACCATAACCTGTACGACCAGGTCTGGCAGGCTGGCACCATTTTGCTCCCGGTAAAAAGTGTGGGCGTAATGGGCGATGAACGCACCTATGAATTCACCGTGGCATTAAGGGCAGTAACCTCGGTCGACGGGATGACAGCCGACTGGGCGCATTTGCCTTACGACTTCCTGGCCTATGTATCCAATGAGATCATCAATAATGTGAGAGGCATCAACCGCGTGGTTTACGATATCAGCAGCAAGCCCCCGGCTACTATTGAATGGGAATAAGGGGAAAGGGCAGCTGCTTGAAATTAGCTAACTTAGTATTATGCACCTGCTGAATACCTTTGGGAGAACCCTTATCCTTACGCTTCTTACCGCAGCATCACTGTTTGCCGGCAAGCCTGCCATGGCACAAACGGATACAACTGAAAAGCGTTTTAAACTGGCTGTTTTCCTGCCGCTTTACCTGGATTCCGCATTTGATGCAAGTGGCAATTACCGCTACAATAAAACAGTACCCCCCTTTATGAATGCAGGCATGGAAGCCTGGCTGGGCGTATCTGCCGCCATTGATACCCTGAAAAAAGAAGGCATACCGGTCGACATTCACATCTTTGATTCCCGCACCGGAAAATCAAAACCTGAACTCCTGATCCAGGAAGACAGTTTACTGAATATGGATCTTCTCATCGGGCAGGTCAATGTAAATGAAACTGCCCTGCTGAGCCGTTACGCCGGTGCACACAAAATTCCTTTTATCAACCTGAACCTGCCGAATGAAGCCGGTACTACTGCCAATCCCTATCATATTCTGCTGAACCCTACACTGGCCACCCATTGTACGGCCATCTATAAATTCCTGCAAAAAAACTTTGCGCTGAATCCTGTCTATTTTTTCAAGAAGAAAGGGGCGCAGGAAGACCGCATACTGGGATTTTTCAAGGATGCCGAGAAAAAATCAGCCAGTGTTCCATTAAAAGTGAAATATATCAATACGGAAGACAGTGTAGACATCGAACAGTTACGCTCTTTCCTGGATACCGCAAAAATGAATGTGATCGTTACAGGCAGCCTTGACCTAAACTACGGTACAACATTGTTGCGGCAGCTGTCTTCCTTGGGAAGATCCTACAAAACCACGATCATCGGCATGCCCACCTGGGAGCAGGCCGATCTGACGAAACCGCAATTCAGGGGCGTGGATGTGTATTACAGTACTCCTGTCAGTATCGGAGCGGATAACAAACTGGCTCCCCGCCTGCAACAGCAACTGAAAACAAGAAATTATACCCGAACTACTGAAACCACTTACCGCGCTTTTGAAGCCCTTTATTGGCTGGCACATCTGTATGACCAGCCAAAAGAACAGTTATTACAAAAAATCCAGCAACCTGCAATTCTACTCTTTACCGGAATTGATATACAACCTGTAACACTTAAACCGGCAACCCCTCCCGATTTCAGCGAGAATAAGAAACTCTACTTCATCAAAAAAACAGATGGACAGGTGAAAGGGGTATTCTGATTGAACCAACCCCCACTCTGGAAGGTTATACCAGCATGGCACATAAAGGAAACAAGTCTTACCTGCCGGAGAAAACCTGCCCGGTCTGCCTGCGCCCGTTCAGCTGGCGTAAAAAATGGGCCCGTAACTGGGATACGGTAAAATACTGCAGCGATACCTGCCGCAGAAAAGCATCCGGAAACAGCCAGAGACCTTAACTTGCAGGACTATCCAGATGCCTGCAGCTTCCACTATAAAAGATTCGCCAGAAAACAGTCCCGGATACCGGATCATCCAACAATGGTTTGACCAGAACGACCAGCATCCCTTTCCTTTTCAGGAAGCCGCCTGGAAAGCCATCCTGAACGGGGAAAGCGGGCTGGTGAATGCCCCCACAGGCTATGGCAAGACTTTTTCGGTATTCATGGCAGCACTGATCCGGTTCATGAATGCGTATCCGGATACATACAAGCAACAAAAAAACAATGGCCTGCGCTTGCTCTGGGTCACCCCGCTCCGGGCCTTGGCAAAAGATATTGGCCGGGCCATGGAAGCCGTGATCCAGTCGCTGGAACTTCCCTGGAAAGTGGGCATCCGGAACGGAGATACCGAGACCGATGAACGCGCCCGCCAGAAGAGACAAATGCCGGAGGTCCTGATCATCACGCCAGAAAGCCTTCACCTGTTGCTGGCGATGAAGCAATACCCTTCCTTCTTTCAAAGCCTGCAACTGATTGCCGTGGATGAATGGCATGAGTTATTGGGCAGCAAACGCGGTGTTCAGGTAGAACTGGCGATCAGCCGCCTGGTGCACCTGCCCAACAGGAAAGAACCCCCACAACTCTGGGGCATCAGTGCCACGATCGGAAATCTGGAAGAAGCTGCTGAAGTACTGCTGAAACCCCTTCATACAACAGGCACCCTTATCCGCGCGTCGATCCGGAAAAAAATTTCAGTGGAATCTGTGTATCCCGATGAAATAGAAAAATACCCCTGGGCTGGTCACCTGGGGATCAAGCTCGTCAATAAAGTTTTGCCCCTGCTGCAGGAAAGTACTACCACCCTGCTGTTCATCAATACGCGGGGCATGAGTGAAATGTGGTATCAGGCCCTGCTCACTGCTGCGCCGGAACTGGCCGGCGCCATTGCCCTGCACCATGGATCTATCGACCGGGAACTTCGGTATTGGGTGGAAGAAAACCTGCATACCGGAAAACTGAAAGCAGTCGTCTGTACCGCTTCGCTGGACCTCGGCGTTGATTTCCGTCCGGTAGAAACCGTAATACAAGTAGGATCGCCGAAAGGGGTAGCCCGCTTTTTACAAAGAGCGGGCCGCAGCGGCCACCAGCCGGATGCAGTCAGCAAGATCTTTTTCCTGCCTACCCATTCACTGGAACTGCTGGAAGCTGCTGCCCTAAAAGAAGCCATTGAAGAGGAACTGATTGAAAGCAGGATACCAATGATCCGCTGTTTTGACGTTCTGATCCAGTATTGCTGCACACTGGCCATCAGCGAAGGCTTCGATGCAGAACAGCTATTCCGGGAGGTCACCACTACATTCTGCTTCGAGGATATGACCAAAGAGGAATGGCAGGAAATACTGCATCACATCACAGAAGGGGGACAAGCCTTACAACAATATGATGAATACCGGAAAGTTGAAAAGATCGACGGGCTCTACCGGATCCAGAGCCGGCGGGTATCCATGCGGCACCGGATGCATATCGGTACTATTGTGAGTGATGCCATGCTCAAGGTAAAACTGGTGAGTGGTGGATATATCGGAGTTATTGAAGAGTATTTTATTTCACGACTGGAGCCCGGTGATTGTTTCACATTAGCCGGCAGGGTACTGGAACTGGTCCTCATCAAAGACATGACCGTACTGGCCCGGAGATCAAATGCCAAAAAATCACAGATCCCCAGCTGGGTAGGTGGCCGTATGCCGCTCAGTGCCAATCTGGGTAAAAAACTCCGAGAGCAGCTGAACCGGTTCAGCACGAAGGGCTGGAATACGATTCCCGAACTGGAAGCCCTTCAACCTGTATTTGAATTACAGCAATCCTTATCCCATGTACCCAGGGCAAATGAAATGCTGATTGAGCAGATCTGCACCAAAGACGGTTACCATCTTTTTGTGTTCCCCTTCGAGGGCCGGCTGGTGCATGAAGCCATGGCGGCAATTCTGGCCTACCGGATCAGCCGGATACAACCCATCAGCTTCTCTTTTGCCATGAATGATTATGGATTTGAACTGCTGAGCGACCAGCCTATCCCTGTTGATGACACGAATGTGTACGAGTTGTTTTCACCTGACCATTTAATGGAAGACATCCAGCGCAGTGTAAACTCCACCGAAATGGCGAAGCGCAAATTCAGGGATATTGCCGTGATCGGCGGACTGATCTTTCAGGGCTATCCGGGTGAAAAGAAAAAAGCCCGTCACCTGCAGTCTTCTGCATCATTACTCTTCAAGGTATTTTCCGAATATGAACGCGATAACCTGCTGCTGCGGCAGGCCTATCAGGAAGTATTTGACCAGCAGATGGAAGAAGCCCGCTTACGCGATATGCTGAAACGGATCCAGGCATCGAAGATCGTGTTGACCTTTCCTGAAAAACTGACCCCGTTCTGTTTTCCCATCAAAGTAGACAGTATGCGGGAAGACTTGTCTTCCGAAAAGCTGGAAGACCGGGTAAAGAAAATGCAGCTCCAGCTAACGAAGAGTTAATCTTAGGGTTGCAGGCTACAATTTGCCATTGTCGATTGTCGATTCTCGATTGTCGATTGTCATCCCCGATCAAAGTTCCACCATTCACTATTCACCATACACAATTCACTTATTCCGTACCTTTAGTAAAACCCTTCACATGAAACGCAAGATCCTTTATGGACTGGTGATCATACTGGTTGCCATCCAGTTCATCCGTCCGGCAAAAAATCAATCGGATGTGATTTCTTCCAATGATATAACAAAAGCCTATACCGTACCTGCCGATATTGACCTGATCCTGAAGAAGGCCTGCAATGACTGTCATAGTAACAATACCGTGTATCCCTGGTACAGCAATATCCAGCCGGTTGCCTGGTGGTTACAGGATCATGTGAACGATGGCAAAAAACACCTGAACTTTTCCGAATTCCTGAGCTACCCGGCCAAAAAGCAATATAAAAAGCTGGACGAGGTCATCGAAACAGTAAAAGAAGGCGAAATGCCCCTGAACAGCTATACCTGGATTCATAAAGATGCCGTTCTTACCAATACTGAAAAACTGGCGCTGAGCAACTGGGCGAACAGCATCATGAAACAACTCGAAGCCAGCAACCCGGGAATCGGAGCAAAAGAAAAAGAAGAAGAAGGGGAAAAGGATTGAGTTTATGAAACAGCCATTATGGCTTCCCGGAACGTATTGCAATGTGCTTCGACAATTATTTTTACATCTTTTGAATACCCTCCACCCATGGCAACAGTGCAGGGTATTTTTTTGTCTTTTAAAAACCGGAACACCATCCTGTCGCGCAGGCGGCATCCTTCCAGACTTACTTTTAGTTTACCGAACTGATCGGTGTCCAGAATATCGACACCACTGAGAAAGAAGGCAAAATCAAATGGTTCCTTCAGTAATTGCGACAGGTTGAATTCAAGGAGGCCGAGGTACTCCGGATCCGTTATACCATCTTTCAGTGGAATATCCAGATCACTTTGTTCCTTATGAAAGGGATAGTTATGTGCCCCGTGCATGCTGAAGGTAAAAACCCTAGGTTCATTGGCAAACAGGCTGGCTGTACCATTGCCCTGATGCACATCGAGATCAATGATCAGTATGCGCCCGGCTTGCTTCCGGTGCAGGAGGACATTTGCTGCTACGGCAAAATCATTCAGCAGGCAAAACCCTTCTCCCCTGTCAGCAAAAGCATGATGTGTGCCACCGGCCACATTGAGGGCGATTCCACTTTCCATGGCGTAATAACAGCAATCGAGGGTTCCCTGCGTTATGATCTTCTCCCGTAATGTAAGTTCCATAGATTGGGGAAATCCAATAGCCCGTTGTTCCCTGGCCGACAAGCTGAGCGAATTCAGTTTATCCAGGTATTCCCGGTTATGGGTCAGGCAGATCAGTTCATCGTCACAAGCTGCTGGTTCAAACAAATGTTCTTCACTAATCGTGCCTTCATACATCAGCTGTCCGGGTATCAACTCGTATTTGAGCATGGGAAAGCGGTGACCTTCCGGCAGCGGATGGGCATAAAGGGGGGCATATGCAACGCGGATCTTTTTCATTTCATGTAAAGGGGATCACTTGTTGTTCCACTATCGCATAAACGGCATCCCCTTGCCGGGGTTCTACCAGGGAGAGTCCGGTAAAGCCGCCAAAAGCCGGTAATACGCAATACTGTTTACCGAAATAAAAACAGGGAAACCGCAGGCTTTGTTTACCACCACCCCGCAACAGGATGCCCGGATGCAGATGTCCGGAAAAAGTATAGGTTGCATGGGGCTCCGTTTCCGGTTCATGTATAAAGCGGAAGGGGCCCAGCATCCACTCCAGTTCATGGAGTACAAGTCCTGTTTCGAGATACCACCCTGTTTCCAGTATGTCGTGATTCCCTTTTACCAGATGAACATCCACTGCAGGCCAGTCGCCCCGCCATTTGCGGAACAGGTCCATTTCCAGATTAGAATGGCTGTGGAACATATCCCCCACAATGATGAGCTGCCGCGGCTGAAAATGCTGGATCAGGGCCACCAGCCGGTGCAGGTCATTGCGGTAAATATGCTGTGGTACGGCAATACCCGATTTCCGGAAGTGGCCCGTTTTCCCGAAGTGCAGGTCGGAAAGCACCAGAGCCTGCTCTTCTTCCCAATAAAAAGCCTTTTCCGCAGAAAGCCAGATATGCTGGCCCGATTGTATATGCAGCTGGGGAGGATTCATGTGTTGATACGGAAGTATTATTTCCTGTGGCGGAATTGCTGGGAATCGAGGAAGTAAATAAAGCGCAGGGTAAGTTCATTGCCATGGGCCGTGGCAAACATTCGGTTGGCATTATCGAGATACGAGTTATACCGATTGCCATCGATCAGGAACTCAAAATCACGGCCCAGCCAGTTCTTATATCCCAGAATAATCCGGCTGCCCAGGCGGAAATCCCAGGTCAGGAACAGGTCGAGATTAAAGGCATTATAGTTGTAATTGTTGTCGGCGGGTACAAAATCAAACCGTTCCCTCCAGTTGCCATCAGCAAGTACAGTATAAAAATTGGTATTGCGGATCCTGTTCCAGAAATGGCGGGCGCGGAAACTCAGGTTCATCCGCGAAGTAAAATTATAAGTACCGCTCACGAGCATGGTGGCATCAGTATACTGACGACGGGCCAAAATGGGTTCGTTATTGGACGGATCTCGTAAAAAAGCATAACCGAATTGCCCATGATCGTGCTGACGCTGATAAGAAAGCTCCAGGCTGAACCGGTCGTTGAAGCGGTAACGGGCTCCCAGCAAAACCGTATTAAAGGGGTCATCGGGGTTGGGGCTTTCAGCAAAGCCGGCATCCCAGTTGACAAATAATTTTTTCCGGCTGTCGGTACTGCCGCTTACACCGATAAAATAGTTCCGGGCTTTACGCAGTTTCCGCCTGGGGGTAGCCCGGATATCTTCCGGAGTACGCAATTCAAAAAAATCGTTGAACCAGAAAGGTTGCAGTTCAGTTTTTACAGTGAGGTCCCAGAAATTCTTAAACACCCAGAATGCAGAGCCCTGGATCGTGGTACGCTGGTAATCGAACTGTTTATACAGATACGACTGCAGAATACTGATACTGTACCGCTGGTTGATCAGATGCCGTGTGGCTTCGAAAATATTATAACTGGCATTCAGTGTAGTGGTGAATTCGTTGGGTGAAAACAGGAAACCCAGGTCATTGGGATCATATTTTGTAGTTTCCAGTTCATTACTCAGCGAATAGCGGAACTTGCCGCTCACTTTTCCGAATTCAGCAAAGTTGCGGAACCCGTCGTATCCTGAATTGCCATTAAAGATGCGGGAATAACGGGGTCCCAGGATCAGTCCGTATTTATTATCCTTATCATACAATGCAATATCGAGGGCAGTAACATTGGCATCGCGGGCATTTCCTTCCCGGATCACATTCGTATTGGTAAACGTGATATAACTGCGGTTCTTCAGGGCCTGATCAAATACGATCACATTGTAATTGGTCAGGGGTTCGGTACGGATACTGGTATCTGCCCCCGTGAACCGGTTCGTCAGACGGGCATTTACGGGTTGTGCAACGGCATTGAAAATGCCGATACCCAGGTTATTACGGGTTCTACCGGAAAATTTAATCGCGTTGTATAATGGTGTCACCGATGGGTTCTTCCGGATATTGTAATCCCGCAAACCGCCAAAATCCGTCTCATCCCGTATTTCCTGAAAACGGGAAGGCGTGCTACCCACCCTTCTGGAATAAAAGATTCCGGCCTTGTTGAATAATTCAGTGCCTTCGGTGAAGAAGGGCCGGTTCTCCCGGAACTGGATCTCAAAGGGAGAAATATTATTGACAACATTATCGGAGATCACCTGACCAAAGTCCGGGATCAGGGTGGCATCGAGGGTAAAACTTTCACTAAGCCCATATTTCAGGTCCATCCCGCCACTGCGCAACCACTCCTGCTGGTTACCGCCGGCTATTTGTGGCGTTTGCCGGTATCCACCGCTGATATAGGGAGAGAAGCTCAGGCGCAGCGGAGGGAGCAGGTCTTTCAGGCCGCTGAGCGCCCCGAACTGGTTGACAAAGCCATTGACATTCGGGTCCACCGGATTCCAGAATGCCGCTTCATTTTCCCTGCGGGAGTAGCGGAGGAACTGAATGCCCCAGTCTTGTACCGACTCTTTTGAAAACCGGATCGAGAAATATGGGATCTTCATTTCAACCACCCAGCCATCGGATTTTATGGACACCCGGCTATCCCATACGGCATCCCAGCTCACATCCCCATACACTCCGAATTCCGTTTGCGCCTGTGGCGAAACCCGGGCATCGCTCTGTACATTACGGGTAGTGACCAGAAACTGGTAAGCGTTCTGGCGGTCGCGGTAGGTATCAATAAATACAGCAAAATAATCCACGTCTGCGCGGGTCTCCTTGTCACGTGGAGTGAACTGCCGGCGGATCTTTGCCGGATCATCGTAAATATAGGCCCCTATATATAGGGCTGTGTTATCATAAACTACTTTAACCTGGGTATTGGCAGATGCGGGCTTACCATAAACCGGAGCATTGGTGATAAATCCGGTGGCACTGGCAGCCTGTTGCCAGGCAGGTTCATCGAGACTGCCGTCAATACGAATGGCCTGCGAAGTTTTGGAGGCTTCGAGGTTCTTAGGCTGTGCATCGGCCAGGATACGAAAGCATAAGCAGCAGGATATAAGTAGGCAGAGTTTGCGCATGCGGCCAGTACAGCAAAAATAGCAGAATTCATCCGGGCAAAGGCTGAAAAAATACGGTCACTGCAAAGCAAAATCCCGCATTTTTTCAATTAAAAAGGGTCCGGGGACCTCCGCTCAGTTGACTTTCTTTTTCAGCTGGCTGACTTGCTGGTGCAGGTCGCTGACCAGGCTGGCCAGTTGATTCACATCCCAACGGTGCTGCGTATTGGCTTTGCTGATCACGAGGGAAGCTTTCCATATCTCCACCACATCGGCAGCATCCATCTGATAGGGCTGGTAATCGGGATTGTCGCTCACCAGGGTCAGCTTGCTTTTGCTTTTGGCATTCTTGAGGACCCGCTTGTAGACGATCCCTTCTTTGCGGGAGATCACGATATAGGTATTGTTCGGTTTCAGTTCTTCAATTTCCTCTACACGCTCCCCCACGATCACTGAACCACTGGGTGTGGGCAACATGGAATCGCCGACTATTTCAAAAGCCCGGTAAGTGCCCGGCGCAAGCATGGGCAGGGTGAAAGTATTGAGTTCATCAATGAATGCCGGATCAGCATAGCCCGCCAGATAGCCTGCAGCGGCTTTTACAGGAACAAAATGGATCTCGTTGATGCCGGAGGACATCTTCATGGCCCTGCGTTTGGCGAGATAACTGGTTTTACTTTCGCTCAGGTCACGGAGCAGCAGGTCATCCATGGTGAGCTTAAACATTTCACCCACCATTTCCAGGACCTCAATTCGGGGCTCCGCCCGTTCTTCTTCATAGGCACCCAGCAGGGAGCGTTTGATATCCAGTTTATTGGCAAACTCTTCCTGGGTAAGTCCACGGAGCTTACGCAGGTAGCGAAGATTACGTCCGGCGATCGACATAACTAATAATTTTAGTGCAATTTACTAAAATTATTGACCTAAAAAAATTAGTTTTCCGGAACTCACCATTTTTTAAGGGGGAGGGCATCCATTTCCCGTAGTACTTCCGGGCTCATGGGCTTGCTGTAATAGCCGTATACAAAGGGATAGTTCAGTGATTTGCTTTTATCCCGTTCATCAATGGACGAAGTGAGCATGAATACTTTAACCCCCCGGAGTTGGTCTTCCGGCAGCTGGGCAAACTGTTCGAGGAACTCAAACCCGTCCATACCCGGCATGCGTATATCCAGCAGGATGATCTCCGGCCAGGCTTCTGCGGAACCAGCCGGGTTCTCCTGCAGCCAGGCCAGGGCCTTACGGGCCGCTGTGAAAATCTGTATCCTGCCGGCTGTTCCCGACAATTCCAGGATCCGCTGGTTCAGGAAATTAAATATTTCGTCATCATCTATTAACATGAACCTGCGCATGGCTACTGGTTTAGGTTTTTAAGTATTACGGTAAAGAGGGATCCTGCTCCGGGTTCTGAAACCACACTGATACTGCCCCCCAGATTATTAACGATTTCACGGCAAATATAGAGACCCAATCCTGTTCCAACAGAAGAATTTGAAGCCCGATAAAACATATCGAAGATCCTGGCCTGATTATCCGGATGGATGCCTTCCCCGTTATCCTGGAATTCCAGTACAGCCTCTGCTGCTGTTATCTGGATACGAATCCGGAGAAATGACTGGATATCATGATGACGCTTGTATTTAACTGCATTACTGATCAGGTTCTTCATCAGAGTGGTTACCCGGTAAGGATCTGAATAAAAAGGTTCCGTTCCGGTCATCTCCAGGCTCATCTCCAGAGGCTCGGCCGAAAGGTGTTTGACATCATCAAATACCTGACGGGTGATCAAGGGAAAGTCGATCAGTTCCTTTTTAACCGAAAGCCGGGCATTGCGCGAATATTCCAGGATCTCTTTAATGGTATCATCCATGCGGTTCACCGAATTGTTCACCATGGTGAAATAAGTCTGTATTTCGGGATCGAACTGCTGGATCGTTGTGATCAGCATGATCAGCCCCTGAATAGCCAGTAAGGGAGACCGCAGGTCATGCGATACACTGTATACAAAATTATCCAGTTCAGAATTGATCTTCTTCAGCTCGAGATTCCGTTCCACCATGGCCTCGGTTTTGGCACGGTTGGTCTGGTGGGCCATCACTTGCTGGGCGAATACGGAAAATGCGGCTTCCCGGTCGTTTCCGATCGCATCATAGAAAACACTTCCCTTTTCGGTTACTCCTCCAAGCAGGTACAGGGAGATATGCTGACCGGCGTCTTCAATCCGGGTCATGATCAGATTGGTGAAAGGGATCAGTTGGTAAAGGGTATCACCCGGACAGCATTTCAGCAGTACCGCTTTCCCTGATGGGTGGTTGTTGAATTCAGCTGCCAGATAATCCTGCAATGCCTGTTGCTTTTCTGCCGGGAGACCAAAACCTTCCAGATCCATAAAGCGTATTGCATGCTCACCGGTGTGCTCCAGCGCTGCAAAAGCCACTTCCACTTCAAAAATATCGATCAGTGATTCGCTGACCAGTTTCAGGAATCCGGTTTCATTGCGGTCTTCCAGTGCACTGGAATTGAATTGCTGCATTCTCCGGTAGATCATCACTTCCCGGTCGAGCCGGTTGCGGGCATGTACCAGTTCCTGCTCGATTACCGAAAACCGGGTCACCCGCAACTGGAGCTCATCGTATTTCTGCTTCAGTTCGGCTAATGCGGTATCTGTATTCCTGTTGCCCCCGGGACTCATGCGCTATCCATCTGTTTTTCGGTAAATGGCATATAATGCCGTTGTATAATTGTGATACATATTTTTTCCACCCAGCCGCGCAAATTCGCCAAATCCATACATCCCCAGCCAGGGCGGGCATTCTCCGGCATCAAGAAATGGAAACTGCATCCGGCTTACCAATTCTTCTTTCAATACCCTGTTGAACAGGAACCGGCCCCGGGCCAGACAGTCGGCATGAAAAAGTGCAACCGGCTTGCGCCCGCCCATTTTCCGGCTCATCTCATTCACCATCCGGTCCATCTCGTTAAAGATCAGCGGCTCGTCTCTCACCGTTAACCACAAAGGCGTACCTGTTGCCACAGTTGTGGCATACAGCATGGTTTCACCTTCATGACGGGTAACCACCCGCAGGATATGTTCATTACCATACTCCTTTGCCAACTCCTCCGGGAGTTTTTCTGCCAATGCACCAATGGGAATAGAATCGCCACAGGTTGCTGAGGCATCGAGCCCCAGGCGGTGGGTAAACTCCGACCAGGCAGGTTTGCCATTCAATTCATGTATGTAATGTCCTTCTGCACGGGTTACGATCAGGGGCTCTCCGATAGCCAGGAAGCCATGGGTGGCCTGGGTCAGCACTTCCAGCTGCGGATCAGCAAAACCGATCAGGAATGCGGCATGCTCAAATACCTGCCCTTCTACGGCCTGGTAACTCACCACACCTTTCATATTGTCGGCAGACGTAGCCCCGAAAATCGTAACCTGCTCACCGAACACCGATTCAATGCCGGCTATGCAACGGTCGTTGGCTATATCAATTCCGGATGCCATGAAATAAATCATATTGATACCTGGTAATTTTGCCTGAAGGTTCAGTGCCATTTCCCTGGATCGCTCATATGAATTCCGGCCCACGATATTGTTGACCCAGCTTACTGCAAGCTCAGGCCCTTTTACTGCCATTACAGCAATATCTTTCATCGTTTCACTCACTCCCTCTTTTCCCACAACTCCGCAGCAGGATGCAGCCACTACGGTTGCCTGAGGGGCCATCTGGCTGGCCTGATCGATCAATTCTTCAAAGGAGTGACCCAGGGAAGCGTGGATCACAATCAGACTGCAATCAGCCGTCTCTTTTCCCAAAGCAGCTTCCATACATTCAGTTATGCCTCTCCGGGTATTGACCATCCGGGTACTGGCAGATGAGAATCTGAGCATTTCTAGAATTTTAGGGGGATATAAAAAAAGGTACGGAATAAAACAGTACTGAAAAATAGCCTTTTTCCGTCCTGCGGATAATGACTTACCCTTAGGAGATGAAGGATTAGGTAATATTACTGAGTACGGGGTGGAATAAGCGAGTAAATAGAAGACAGTAGACAGAAGACAGTAGACAGAAGACAGTAGACAGAAGTAAGGCTAAATGAAAGCCCGCAGGTGCGGGCTTTTTTATAAAGTTAAAAACGCAGTGTAGCGGGAAGGTAGCGGGCTACAAGCTCTTCATAATAGGGCTTGAGTTCGCTCCACACCGGTGGATGCGGGTTTTTGGAATACAGATCGTAGGGATTGAACAACTTCACCCATTTGAGCATGTCACGGTCATGGTCATCCAGCAGATAGTCGTACTCCCCTTCCCGGTGCCAGGCATAAAAGGAATGATACCGCAGCATATACAATCCCGGTTCGGGCAGATAGGGCTTCATCATCTGGTACACATATTCATCATGGCCCCAGGACATATCCACATTACGCAGTCCACATCCTTGCTGGTAAACACCCAGTTTGCTGTTGAGTTTTGCATCAGTATAATCGGGGTTCGCCTGGAAAAATTCGGGGTAAACGATTTTTGATGAATACGCACACCCAACAGGGAAGGTATCACCCACTACAGCCCATTGTGGTTCGCCAAAAAGGCAAAGCACTTTACCCATATCGTGCATGAGTCCGGTCAGTACCATCCAGTCGGGATGCCCGTCACGGCGGATCGCTTCAGCGGTCTGCAACAAATGCTGGAACTGGTCCAGGTCGGTATCCGGATCGCTGTCGTCCACCAGTTGGTTGAGGAACTGAAAAGCATCCCATACCGGCATCTCCTTCCGGGAGAACTGCAGGAAATCCTGTTGTTTCTCCTTGACAAAGGCATAGGTCTGGTACGTATGATTCAACCGGTAAAACTCTTTTACCGTATCCCGTTGCGGGTTATCATAATTCCGGTATTCCTCCGCGCCTTTGGCAACAGCGATGGAATCGGGTTCCGGATACCGCTGTAATACGGCATCTTCCCATTCGTCCAGGCTTTTCAGGGGCCGGACCTCTTCAGGTGTAAAGGAGGATTGAGTAGCAGGCATAGCAATGATTTTGGCCAGATGAAACTACAAATTTTTTCAGTGACCTGAAAACTTTAAATTGTGAGGCCCCGATTGCCCATCAACCAACTGCCATGCAACTACATGTAACAGATTACCTGATCATTGCCGCTTATTTTGCATTTGTTATTGCCGTAGGTTTTCTCATCAAGAAAAAGATCCATACCAGCAACGATTTTCTGAACAGCAGCCGCAGCATCCCGCTCTGGATCACCAGTCTGGCCTTTATTTCTGCCAACCTGGGGGCACAGGAGGTGCTGGGCATGGTGGCATCCGGTGCCAAATACGGCATCATGACCGTTCACTTTTACTGGGTGGGTGCCATCTTTGCCATGGTCTTCCTGGGCATTTTCATGATGCCGTTCTACTACGGCAGTAAGGCCCGCAGTGTACCAGAATATCTTTTTCTCCGCTTTGACGAAAAGACCCGTGCCCTGAATGCTGTAACCTTTGCTGTAATGACGGTTTTTTCTTCCGGCATCTCCCTCTATGCACTGGCGAAACTGCTGGAAGTGATCCTGCACTGGGACTTCAACCTTTCTATCCTGATCGCCGCTGGTATCGTAATGGCTTATACCTTTCTCGGTGGCCTCACCAGCGCGGTATACAATGAAGTTTTGCAGTTTTTCCTGATCGTACTGGGTTTATCGCCACTGGTGATCGTAGCCCTTCAGGATGCGGGGGGATGGGACAATATCAAGACACAACTCGCCCCCCAGTTTACACATGCATGGAAATACCTGGGTGATACGGCAGACAATCCAATGGGCATCCATTATTCTTCCCTTCTCTTCGGACTTGGCTTTGTAATGTCTTTCGGATATTGGTGTACCGATTTCCTGGTGGTGCAACGGGCCATGATCGCCCGCAACCTGAATTCAGCCCGGCAAACACCCATCATGGCCGCCATACCCAAATTATTCATGCCCCTGATCGTGGTACTGCCCGGTGTTATAGCCATTACGCTGATGCATCCTTCACTGGCTGCAAAAGGCTACAGTATACCGCAGGCTGCTGATGGCGGAAGGGACTATACCATGACCCTCCCCTCGCTGATTGCCCATTATTACCCGAATGGGTTGCTGGGTGTGGGCATAACTGCACTGATCGCTTCCTTCATGAGTGGTATGGCAGGAAATGTAACGGCATTCAATTCAGTATTCACTTATGATATTTACCAGGCTTATATAGCCAAAGGCAAACCCGACCGGCATTACCTCTTCATCGGCAAATTCATTACTGTGGCGGGGGTGCTCTTCTCCATTGGCACTGCCTATATTGCCAAAAGCTTCAATAATATCAACGATTTCCTGCAGCTGGTTTTCAGTTTTGTTAATGGCCCGCTCTTTGCCACCTTCCTGCTGGGGATGTTCTGGAAACGCACCACCAGTCATGGGGCCTTCAGCGGTTTATTAGGTGGCACCATTGCTGCTGCGATAACGCATGGCCTTACCATTGCAGAAGGGAAAGGCGGCTGGATCAGTCCGGCTTTCACGATCGGAAGCGGTATGGCACAGGCATTTATTGTTGCCGGAGTGTCCTGGATCGCCAATTTTGTCATTACGATTATTGTCAGCCTCTTTACTACACCCAAGCCGGATGAGGCCCTAAAAGGGCTGGTGTATTCCCTGACACCCAAAGCTGCAACGGAGGAAAAGCTGGTCTGGTGGAAACGCCCGGCGCCCATCGGATGGCTGCTGATCGGGCTCACCTTATTATTGAACTGGATCTTCTTTTAAAAACCTTTTATGTCGAGCAATAAACTGACCAACCTGAGTCCGATCATCGGCATTTTTTTCCTGATCACTGGCGCGATCCTGATTGCCGGATACTTCACTGACCCGGCATCAGCGAAACCGATCAACCTATATGCCGGAAGCGGGTTTGCCCTTTTTGGATTATTGATGTGCTTTGGAGGAAAACTGCTGAAACGGGGCGCTTAGTCAGGCAATTCCGCATTCAAGGGTATGCTGACCCTGACCTCACAACCTTTTCCGGGTGCACTGATCAGGTTAAAATCGCCTGAAAAGACTTTTGAACGCCGCTTGATATTCTCCAGACCAATTCCCGATTTCACCTTACGGGGCTGGAAGCCCTGCCCGTCATCCCGTACACTCAGGACCACCTGGTCTTTTTCCGTACTGATCTCGATCCAGCAATGGGATGCATTGGCATGTTTGGTGATATTGGTCAGTTGCTCCTGAATGATGCGGTACAGGTTCACCTGGATCTCCTTGCTGATCTTATTGGCCTTTTCGTCAATACTCAGGTGGATCTTGAAAGGTTGCGCTTCCTCCATGTTCACCATCAGGCTCTGGATCACTTCATTGAGACTGATATCCTTGAAGAATGAAGGTGCCAGCTGGTGCGACAGTTTACGGATCTCAGTTATCGCATTATTGATATAAGAGCGTACTGTATCCGACATCTGCAGGAACTTGTCCCGGTTATCGGCCAGGTCTTCCGCCATACCCAGATAGAGTTTGGAAGCCGACAGGATCTGATTCACATTATCATGGAGCTCCATTCCGATCTGTTGCCGTTCTTTTTCCTGTGCCTGGATAATGGCTTTTTCGATCAGTTTCTCCTGGTTACGCACCATTGTTACATCCTGCATCGCACCAATGATCCGGGTAGCTTCCCCCTTGTCATTATACAGCACAAGGGCACGGTCCACGATATAGCGGTACTTGTTACGGGCGTTCCTGAACCGGTATTCCATCTGTATAGTGGGGCGTTGGTCCATGATATGTTCCCGGATGGTATCATTCACCCGGGGCAGGTCTTCGGGATGGATACGGCTGTCCCACCATTCCCGGTTATACAATCGATCTGCGTCTTCGAAACCGAAGAGGATCTTGAAATTATCGTTGAATTTGATGGTTTGTGCCTGGAAATCCACATCCCAGATCACATCATGGGTGGCCTTGGATACCCGGTCGTATCGCTCCAGGATCTCCTGTTGGCGGGCTTCGGCTTCCTTGCGCTGGGTGATGTCAAAACGGATGGACAGGAACTGGAAAGGTTCCCCTTCCTCATTCAGGAATGGTATGATGGTATTATCGACCCAATAGGGTTTACCGGACTTGGAGACCTCCTGCAGTTCCCCCCGCCATACATTGCCTTTCTGAATGGTCAGGATCACTTCCAGCTCCTTACCGGTATAATGATGCCCGGGCAGGAACAACCGGTGGTCATTTCCGTAGATCTCATCCGGGGTATATTCCGTGATCTTGCAGAAGTTGTCGTTCACATAAAAGATCTTGCCTTCCTTATTGGCAATATCGATGATGGCCGACTGGTCCAGTGCAAACTGGTAATCCCGGATCCGCTTTTCCGCCTGCTTATAACTGGTAATATCACGGGTTACGCACAATACATTGATCCGGTCATTAATCGTATCATTTAAAGGCACTCCATGTAAGGAAACCCATTTATTGCCCCCCTTCATGCCTTTCAGCTCCACTTCCACATCATTCATTTTGCCGGCTATGGCTTTTTCCAGCAACAACAACACCTGATCCTTGCTTTGCTTCTTGAAAAAGAAGAGCAGGTCTTCTTTTTTCAACTGTTTCAGATCGGAAACTTCGAGTAATTGCAGTGCGGTAGGATTGGCTTCCAGGAATTGTCCATGCGGATCAATCACGAATATACCATAGGGGTTGCTGTCCACGATGGTGCGCAGGCGCTGTTCCGATTCTGCCCGGGCTTTGGCGTTCTTTACACGATCTGTTACATCAATTGCCATTACCAGGCGGGCCGGACGATCATTGTACACCAATGAATGGGAGAAGATCTCCACATCGATCAGCTCGCCGTTTTTCTTCCGGTGCTTCCAGATACCGGCATTGCTGAGGCCTTCCGGTAGGGTATGCACTTCTCCCAGCAATTTGGGGATTTCATTTATATCAATAAGATCGACCAGTTTCAGCTTCAGGAACTCTTCGTATGAATAGCCTAGCACATCCAATGCGGTGGCATTCACGTGCATCATGTCGAGGGTTTCCACATCCATGATCGTCATGGGTATGGGATTGCTTTCAAAGAGTTGCCGGTATTTGGACTCGCTTTGCTTTAACTGGCTTTCGTAAGCAAAGCGTTCTGTGATGTCCAGCATAGTCCCTGAATAGGCAATCGCTTCACCTCTTTCATTTCGCTGCACCTGGAATCCTGGCAACAGGTATTTAACCGGCCCCTTTTCCGGATTGGTACGATGTATTACAATTTCCGGGTCTTCACCTTTCTGCATGGCATCCAGTTGCGCTGCAACGATTTCCCGGTCTTCCGGATGAACACAGGACAGGTGTGTTTCAAAAGAAGGTGGTGTGGTGGCCTGATCAATGCCCAGGAGATGATACATTTCCTTCGACCAGGATCCTGTTTTATTCACAAAATCCAGTTGCCAGCTGCCCAGGCGCGCCATGCTTTCTGCCAGTTCCAGTTGCTGGTTGGCATGAATCAATGCCAGCTCTTTCCTTTTGCTTTCTGATATATCTGTTACCAATGCAAAGGAACCTGCAAATACATTGTCCCGGTAACGGGGTACACTGTTTACCGTTACCCATACAAACTCTCCCTTATTATTGCTGATACGTATGTCATATTTGCCCAGGCCTCCTTTGAGACGGTCCGACATCTGCTTCACAAAAGGATCCCGGTCTTCCGCATAAACCAGTTCAAGCGTAGACTTGCCGAGCACATCCTCCAGGCGGATATTCGCCATTTCCAGCATCCGGTTATTCAGATAGGTGATACGGAACTGTGCATCAGTGATCACTATCCCTTCCTGGGCAGTTTCCACCACCAGACGGTATAATTCATCCTGCTCCTTGAGTTGTTGCTGGGTACGGCGGAATTCAGTGATGTCCCGGAAAAAGATCGAAGCCCCTTCCGATGAAGGATAAATATGGTAAACATACCATCGGTCCAGTACCGTATCGAACTGCTCCCCGCTAACCGGTTCCTGTTTATCGCGTGCAATGGCGAAATCAGAAAAGATCTGGTAATTCCGCAAATAGGGATATTCATCATGCAGCACTTTACCGATCAGTTCATCCGGACGTTTGCCGAATACCTGAGCCGCACTGGCATTGATGTATTCACAGGCCCCGCCCAGGTCCATGGCCAGGAAGCCATCCGTAATCCGCTGCAGGGTGGTATCCAGTTCATGTTCTGTTGCCTGGATGGCGGTATCTTTTTCCAGTACTTCCTTCTGAAGCAGGGCCTTTTGTTGCTGTTCTTCATGTAGCTCCTGCTGATTCTTCCGGTAGAGGATAAAAAGTACGATATTCAACAGGATTATGCCCGACACGATCCCCCAGAGAAATCGTTTCCGCTCCGCTTTGTTGATTACTTTCTGATCCACCAGCAGGTTTCCTTCATAGGATTGCAGCTTATCGACCTGGATGTGAAAGTCAAGGAAAAAAACGGCTTCCTCTTTTGTTAAAAGTGAATCCAGGGCAGTACGGTTACTGACATTTACTTTACGGAATAAATTCCGTTCTATATCCTGCCGGATATTCAGCTTCTGTTCAATGGAATCCAATAAACCGGTTTCATAAGGGTTCCCTTTTTCAATATCCCGCAGACGCAGTAATTCCTCCTTTAGTAAAATCACGTTTTCTTCATAAGCCTTCCGGTAATCCTGGTTGAAAGTGGCGAAATAATTTCCGAGATTATTCTGATTCAGGGTAACCAGCCGGACCATCCGTTCACTAAGGCTGATGGCATCGTACGCATGCTCCGACTTGTCGGCTACTTCATTTACTTTGAGAAACTGATAGAGGGCAAAAATCAGCAAGGCCACACAGACCAGAAGGAGAGCGAGCAGCGTGGAAAGCTTGTTTCTTTGAAGGGTTGCAAATAATTTCATAGGCACTTGCTTTGGCATAAACCGGACAAGGCTGAACTAAACAGGAACAAATTACCGGAAATAAAACTGCCGATCACCTAATTTTAATCATATGAAAGTATTGTTTTACTCAACTGAGCAGCAAGGGCTTACACATGATCATTGTCGACTAAGTGTATTTCTTTAATAAACTAAGTACTTACATCTAGAAGTTGCTGTTATTCTATACGCCTCCTCACACAAAAGCGGCCTAAAAAGGTAGCATTCAGAAACTTATTTAACCGGGAAAAGGGCAAAAAAATACCCGCTACAACTTGTATGTTTTGGCGGGTTTGTGGAGAATACCGGAGTCGAACCGGTGACCTTCCCGCACGAGCCTGCTCGTGCGGGACGCTCTAGCCAACTGAGCGGGCAAGTCCCTCTATATACTTCCGGCTTTTCCGCGACTTGATATAGCGCTCCCGCTGCATGGCTTCTGCCCGCGTTGCATATTCCTCCTGATGATATAACACCCAATCTGTTGCTTTCTTGGTGGACTGACTATATCCTGAACAATGCCGGTGCAGCCGGTCAGCCAGATCTTCGGTCTGGCCTACATAGTACTGGTCTATGGCTTTGGAATACAGGATATATACAGTAAAAGGCATAAAAAAACCCACCAATCTTTTGTTTTGGTGGGTGAGAGTGTGGAGAATACCGGAGTCGAACCGGTGACCTTCCCGCACGAGCCTGCTCGTGCGGGACGCTCTAGCCAACTGAGCAGTTCCCCAATATTACACCCAAAAAAATACCCGCCTCAACTTTGAAGTTTTGGCGGGTTTGTGGAGAATACCGGAGTCGAACCGGTGACCTCTTGCATGCCATGCAAGCGCTCTAGCCAACTGAGCTAATTCCCCTTTTTGTTGAACCAGTGACCTTCCCGTCCTTCCCTTGTCAGGATGGGACGCTCTAGCCAACTGAGCTAATTCCCCAAACGGGTTGCAAATATATCGCTCCCTGCATTTCCTGCAAAATAAAAACCCGGGTGTACCCGGGTTTTTTTATGGTTTTGGGTTGAATTAATCCCCCCAGATATTGTCTTTCCCATCCAGCCAGAGCTTTACCAGATCGGTAGTCACCGATTTGGGACGCTCGATGGGGAAATTGAGCACCCGGTCCCAGCAAAGGCTGGCCATCACACCCAGTGCCCGGCTGACAGCAAATAAAACCGTGTAATACTCATATTCCACCATACCATAATGCACCAGCAGGGCACCGCTATGGGCATCCACATTGGGCCAGGGGTTCTTGATCTTGCCGAGCGATTGCAGAATAGGCGGTACTACCTCATAAATATTCCAGACGGTTTGTACCAGGGCATCGTCGGGCATATGCTTTTTGCCGAACTCCATCTGAGCCGTAAAGCGGGGGTCGGTTTTGCGTAAAACGGCATGACCATAACCGGGTACCACTTTGCCTTCACTCAGGGTTTGTTTCACATACTCCGCGATCTGCTCCTTGCCCGGCAGTTCGGTTTTCAGTTCTTCACGCAGCTCAAAGATCCATTTGATCACTTCCTGGTTGGCCAGTCCATGCAGGGGGCCAGCCAATCCATTCATACCCGCTGCATAGCTCAGGTAAGGATCGCTGAGTGCAGAACCCACCAGATGCGTGGTATGAGCAGAAACGTTTCCTCCTTCATGATCGGCGTGGATCGTCATATAGAGGCGCATCAGCTCCATGAACCCTTCATCCTGGAACCCCAGCATATGCGCCAGGTTCCCGGCCCAGTCGAGCAGGCCATTCGGCTGGATATGCTCACTGTTCTTGTATTTGCGGCGGTATACATAAGCTGCAATACGGGGCAGGCGGGCGATCAGGTCAATGGCATCGTCATATATGGAACTCCAGTAATCCTTTTTATTCATGCCCTTGGCATAATCCTTGGCAAACTGACCTTCAGTTTGTAAAGCCATTACACCGGTAACAAACATGGTCATGGGATGGGCGTAAGCCGGCAACGCATCAATAGCGTCAAAAACATGACTGGGCACATGGCTGCGGCGCTGCAGTACATTTGTGATGTGGTTCACATCCTCTGCAGTGGGCAGTTCACCGATCAGCATCAGGTAAAACAATCCTTCGGGCAGAGGCTCTTCACCATCCTTGGCCTTGGGCAGTTTGGCCTGCAGTTCAGGAATGGAATAGCCGCGGAAACGGATCCCTTCCTGTGCGTCCAGTAATGAGGTTTCTGTTACCAGACCGGTCATCCCCCGCATACCCTGATAAATCTGGGACAAGGTCACTTCGCCGATCACTTTATTGCCATGTTCCTTGATGAGGTTCTTGATCTCAGCGGCTGCTGTATCTGCTTTTGCTTTGAACCGGTCTTTGATAATTCCCATAATCGCGTTTTATATAATGTGTAATTGTTTTCCGGCGGGAAGGGGTAAAGTTAACACAAAACCCCCGCTCTTAAAACAATTTTAAGCACCGGAGGTTTAAAACGATTGCATAAAATACAGGCTATTTCGGGGCCGTACGGTAAAGGTAGAGCGCAACCAGTGCAAAGATGATATTGGGCGTCCAGGCTGCCAATATGGGAGGAAAATCACTTTTGGTGGAAAAGGTCAGTGAAAACTTGTCCATAACCACAAAAACGGCCGCCAGCACGATCCCCACTGCCAGATGCAGGCCGCTGCCCCCCCGGGTTTTCCGGGAAGCGATCACGGCCCCGATGAGGGTCAGGATCACCAGTGAAAACGGCGTGGCATCCCTGCGGTAGCGCTCCACTTTATAATCATTCAGGCCTTCTGTACCCCGCAATTCTTCCGCCCGGATGAAGCGCTGCAATTCGGGCGTAGTCATTTTATCCTTCAGGTATTTGTCGGGTTTGATCTCTGCAGGTTTCAGGTTCAGTTTGATCACTTTTTCCTGGAAGGTGGTCATGGTTTCCTTTACTCCGTCGATAGTCCGCTCCACCCCGCTGACCAGTACCCAACTCTTTTTTGCGGTATCCCAGCGCATATAGTCGGCCCGCACGTTATACACCAGTTTATTGTCGATCACTTTTTCCATGAAGAAGCCATTGGTGGCTGCCTTGGAACCGGTATCGTAATTCCGCAGTCCGGCGAAGGAATTACTGTCGATCCGGATATAATAATTGGAACCCCTGCTGTAATTCTGCGAAATTTCATAAGAACTCTTGCTGTCGATATACTTTGTCTGGAAATTCCCGCGGATCTCATTGGCTTTCGGGATCCAGTATTGTGAGGCATACCAGAATGATCCACCCAGTATCAAGGCTCCGATCATATAGGGACGCAGCAGGCGGTTAAAAGGTACTCCTCCCGACAGGATGGCCACAATTTCCGACTGGCCCGACATTTTGGATGTAAAGAAGATGACTGCAATAAAGGTCATCAGCGGGAAGATCATCGAAATGATGAAGGGGATGAACCCGGCAAAATAATCGGTGAACAACTGGTAGGTGGTCAGTCCCGACTTCACAAAATCATCCGCTTTCTCGCTCCAGTCGATCACAATGGCGATCACACAGAAAACCAGCACCATGAATACCGTGGTGGTCAAGAATTTACGGATGATATACCGGTCGATCTTTTTGAGCATCGGACGCAAAAGTAACAGAATTCGGGTTGCCGGACCGTGAATACCTTGTGAAAAACAGATCAGAGGCGTTGCTGCAGGCGGGGGATCATCATACGCTTCCAGGCATCAAAATCGCCTGACAGGATATGCACCCGGGCTTCTTTTACCAGCCACAGATAAAAAGCCAGATTATGAACTGAAGCAATGGTCAGTCCCAGGATCTCTTTGGCCTTGACCAGGTGCTTCAGATAGGCCTTGGTATAATATGCACTCATGTCGCAGCCGATCCCTTCGTCAATGGGGCTGAAATCTTTTTCCCATTTCTTGTTATCTATATTGATCACCCCGTTGCTGGTGAACAACATGGCATTCCGGCCATTGCGGGTGGGCATCACGCAATCAAACATATCGACTCCCATGCCAATGCACTCCAGGATATTCCAGGGTGTGCCCACACCCATCAGGTAACGGGGCTTATCGGCCGGCAAATGGTCGCAGCACCAGTCACAGATCTCATACATCACCGGCTCGGGTTCACCTACGCTGAGCCCCCCGATAGCATTACCTGTTGCGCCTTTTGAAGCAATGTATTCACAGGAAGCCTTGCGGAGCTCTTTAAATGTACCTCCCTGTACAATCGGAAACAGGTTCTGGGTATATCCGTATAAAGGTGCTGTATTGGTAAACTGCTGGAAACAACGGTCGAGCCAGCGATGGGTAAGCTCCATGGATTTGCGGGCATAGGCATAATCGCTGCCGCCCGGCGGACATTCATCAAAAGCCATGATGATATCGGCTCCAATCACCCGCTGGATATCCATAACCCATTCCGGGCTGAACAGATGCCTGGACCCATCAATATGACTCTGAAAAGTAACCCCCTCTTCCTTGATCTTCCGTGTTCCTGCCAGTGAAAAGACCTGATAGCCGCCACTGTCGGTCAGGATGGGCCGGTCCCACCCATTGAAACGGTGCAACCCTCCTGCCGCCTGCAATACATCAAGTCCCGGTCGCAGGTACAAATGATAGGTATTGCCCAGGATGATTTCGGCCTTCACCTCTTCTTTCAGCTGTTGCTGGCTCACCGCCTTTACACTGCCTACTGTACCCACCGGCATGAAAATAGGCGTTTCAATCACCCCATGATCAGTGGTTATTTGTCCTGCCCTTGCCTTGGAAGCGGTATCAACCTGTTGCAGCGAAAACTGAAGATCAGCCATAACGGCAAAGATAAGAAAGGTTACGGCTTACGGATACCATTCACTATTCACAATTGACTATTGACTACCCGGGTTATTCACAGTTGTGAAATCCTTCCTTGCTGCCAAACCGCCACCGGACTGTATTTTCGCGCCTTGAACCCCGATCGCCCTAAACTCAAGCAGCTATGGATCTTAATGCGCTGGACCTGAACTGGAGACTACTGCTCTTCATTGCCTTTTGTATAATTACGTTTATACAACTGCTTTACTATTGGGGCATATTCAGCAGACTGGCCTTTTTCCGTAAAAAAGATAAAGAGAAATCACAGCAACACCCGGTGAGTGTGATCGTGTGCGCCCGCGATGAAGCCGGTAATCTCGCCCGTAACCTGCCCGGCGTACTGGTGCAGACCTACCCCACCACGCATGAGGTGATTGTGGTAAATCATAATAGTCAGGACGACACCCGTTACCTGCTGGATGAATTCAAAAAAACCTTCAAAGGCCTGCATGCCGTTAACCTGGAACAGGAAGCCCTGGGCATTCCGGGAAAAAAATATCCCTTGTCCATCGGCATCAAGGAAGCCAAATATGAAATTGTGCTGCTTACGGATGCTGATTGCGTTCCCGCTTCCGAATTCTGGATCCAGAAAATGCAGGATGGCTTTGATACAGATACGGAGATTGTATTGGGTTATGGCTCCTACCACAAACGACCCGGTTTGCTCAATAAGCTGATCCGCTATGAAACATATCATACCGGCCTGCAATACCTGTCTTATGCACTGGCCGGCATCCCCTACATGGGTATCGGACGTAATCTCGCCTACAAAAAAGCCCTGTTTTTCCAGAACAAAGGGTTCTCTTCCATCAACCATATTCCTGGTGGCGACGATGACCTCTTCATCAACAAGGTAGCCAACAGGGTCAATACCCGGATTGTGGTGGATGAAGACACCATCACGCTTTCTGAACCCAAAAAGACCTTTGGCAACTGGATCCGGCAGAAAACCCGTCATTATTCCACGGCCCGTTATTACAAACCCCGGCATAAATTCCTGCTGGGCATGTATAGCTTCAGTTTTTTCCTGTTCTACCCCCTGTTCATCCTTACCGCTGTGTACAGCGACTGGAAACTGGCTTTAGGGGTATTTGGCATCCGGTTCCTGTCGCAGGGATTTATTTACTACCGCACGATGCGCAAGCTCCGGGAAGCGGATCTCTTTCCGCTCTGGTGGCTGCTTGATATCTGGATGTTCATTTATTACTGCATCTTTGCACCAGCGCTCTGGAAACGTCCATCACAGCACTGGCGCTGATTATTACTCATGGATATTGTAAAGAAATATTTCTCAGATTTTACCCCCCGCCAGTTGGAACAACTGGAACAGCTGGGCCCTTTGTACCGCGAATGGAATGAAAAGATCAATGTGATCTCCCGTAAAGACCTGGATAGCCTGTACGAAAAACACGTGCTCCATTCCCTCAGCATTGCAGCCATTTACCAATGGGCTCCAGGCGCAGCTGTAGTGGATCTGGGAACAGGTGGAGGATTCCCCGGCATTCCGCTGGCCATCTTTTTTCCGGAAGTCCAGTTTCATCTGGCCGACAGTATTGGTAAAAAAATCAAAGTGGTACAATCTGTGGCAGATGCCCTTGAACTGAAGAATGTGACCACCCAGCATACCCGAATAGAAGACATTAAAAACAGGAAATTCCAGACCGTTGTTTCCCGGGCAGTAGCCCCATTGAAAGATCTCTGGACCTGGAGCAAGCCCTTGCTGCAAAAAAAAGGACCGCTGCCAGCCGAAGGCCCGGATCCATCCGGATTGATCTGCCTGAAAGGCGGTGATCTGGCCCAGGAGATCTTTGAAAGCGGTTGCAAACCCAGGGTGGTGCATATCCATGACCTCTTTCCCGAAGCTTTTTTCCAGGAAAAATATATCCTACAGGTTCAGTAATAAGGAGTTAGCTTTTTTTCATGTCGGATCCCGAAAATTAGTTGCATAGAAAACTACCACAAAGTAGTATTCTTTAATGCCGTAAAAGTCAGCACCTTTGCAGTATGGCGACTACCGTATGTATTGTGGAAGATAATAAGGACATCCGCTCCGCACTGGAACAGATCGTGTTCATGTCGTCGGCCCACCAACTCCTGGGCAGTTTTTCCACTGCCGTTGAGGCCATGGTCAAAATACCAATCCTGAAACCTGAATTGGTATTGATGGACATTAACCTGGGGGAGGGAGAAACAGGCATCGATTGTGTCCGTAACCTGAAAGCCGACCATCCGGAGATCCTCTTCATGATGTGTACGGTTTATGAAGATGATGAAAAGATCTTCGAAGCCCTGAGTGCTGGAGCCAGTGGCTATATTCTCAAGAAAACAGCTCCCCTTAAACTGCTTGAAGCCCTCGATGAACTGAAAGACGGCGGTGCTCCGATGAGCAGCCAGATCGCCCGTAAAGTGGTCAGTGCGTTTTTACAGAAACCGGCCAGTCCTGCCGTTGCAGACGCAGCCGGCATTTCCCTGAATGTATTATCCAACCGGGAAAGGGAGATCCTGGAACTCCTGGCTAAAGGCATGTTATACAAGGAGATCGCGGCGAAACTCTTTATCAGCCAGGAAACCGTACGGAAGCATGTTTACCATATTTACGAGAAACTGCATGTCAATAACCGGGTAGAGGCCATCAATAAGTTTTTTGGCCGCTGAGTATTGGTTACCTGAATGTTAAATCTGTTCCCGGGTTGAAAACTACCAGTTCGTGGTATTGCGGGAATCCTCCAACCCGGTTAATTTTGGTTTCGCGCTGATCAACTATCCTTAATCATTAAACCTTACTGAATTTTTCAAGGGCTGCGCCTGCAGATAACATTAACCTTGCCTTATTCAAGCGAAAAAATAAAGCCTTCCCGAAAGGGAAGGCTTTATCATTCTCAATAGCCCTGATTTACCAGGGAACTTCCAACCGGTTATTCCGTCGCTCCACATCAGCCATACGTTGGGTAGGGTCAATTTCCAATACTTTCAGGTCGGCGATCTTCTTATCGATCGTGAACACATATTCAGGATGGGTCCATTTCCAGGGCTCAAACACTACACGGGGAATAGCAGGGTTTTCAACGGGCTTTTCTCCGAACATGTCATATTGAGGAATATAGACCAGCAATTTCGATCCGTCTTTAAAATCGAGCTGTACATCAATAGGCATGGGCATTTTGCCGATCCGGCGGAGACGGATCTTGGTTTTCCCACCTTCTTCCCAGAGGCTGTCAATGCCATAATCAATAGTCTTGGTGGTATTCACCCAGTATTCGCGGTACCAGTCGAGCTTCATGCCACTGGTCTTTTCAGCGATCCGCATGAAATCATTGACATTCGGATGTTTGAATCGCCACTGGCGGTAATAGTCCAGCATGATCTTATCGCGGACTGAAGCCCCGGTGATATAGCCCAGTTGCTCAAGAAATACGGCTCCTTTGGAATAAGCAGCCAGTGAATAGGCAAAATTGGTATTGAAATGATCGGCATGGGTGGTCATGGGCTCTTCCATACCGCTTTTGGCAAGGGCAAAATAACTCTGGTAAGAACCGGTCTGTTCCAGTGGTGGAACAGAAGCCGCAGAATCCAGTTTTTTCAGGGCTGCCTCGTTTCCTGCCAGTTTCCTTCGGGTAACCTGATCGCGGTAATAGGCACTAACATAATGCGTGGCCCAGTCGGTAAAGCCCTCATCCATCCAGGCATACATGCTTTCATTGGTGCCCAGCATCATCTGGTACCAGGTGTGCATCCATTCATGAAACACCGTTCCAAGCCCGGGGCCCACCAGCAGGGTGCCCATGGGATATTCCATACCACCATCACCTCCATGGATAAACGAATACTGCTTGTAGGGATACGCGCCGAAATGCTGTTCAATAAAAGGCAGAACAGTTACCGCTGCATCAGCCACATCATTCCAGGCCGTATCGTTACGGGGGTTATTGGGTTGGAAATTATACAAGACATGGATGGTGGGTCCATTGGGGATCTGGCGCACGATGTGCCGGTATTCGGGGTCGGCAGCCCACATGAAATCGTGCACATTAGGTGCCAGGAATTTCCAGGTCAGCTTATCTCCGGCGGGCTGCACCACTTTAGAGCCAGGCGCTTCATAGCCATAGCCGATCTGTTGCGGGTTCTGCAGATAGCCTGTACCGCCAATGATATATTTTTTGTCAATTGTGATATTGACTTCATAATCACCCCATACCCCATAGAATTCCCGGGCTACATAAGGGGTGGGATGCCAGCCCTCGTAATCATACTCGCAGAGTTTGGGGTACCATTGGCTCATGGAGTACCGCACACCGGTTTGCGGATTATCGCGGCCGCTGCGGCGCACTTGCAACGGCACCTGGGCTTCAAATTCCATATCGAATGTAACAGTGGTACGCGGCAGGATCGGTTTGCTGAGTTTTACTTCCAGGATCGTTTCCTGTACCTTATAGTTCTGTGCAACGCCATTCATTTTTAATGAAAGGATCTTCTGGTAACCGATCTCGTCCGGTTTCAGGTTCAGGATCCGGTCGCGCACCCGGCCATCCCAGTCCGGCCCTCTTCCTACACGGATCTTACCCAGTTCCCGGCTGCGCATATCCATCATGCTGTTGGGCTGGAAAGCATTGAAGTAAAGGTGGTAGAACACCCGGTCAAGTGTATCAGGAGAATTATTGGTATACTGCAACTGCTGCTTTCCGGTAAAGCGGTTGGTGGTTACATCCATATTGATGTCCATCCGGTATTTTACCTTTTGCTGCCAGCGGTCGGGCTGCGCCAGTGCGCTCAGTGCAGCTGTGCATAAAATCAAAGCAAGCATTCCTTTCTTCATACTGTAGAATTGTATAAGTGATGTACTGTTTCCTGTTATTCTTTACCCTGGATCACGATCACCAGTTCGCCTTTCACTTCCTTTTGCTGAAAATGTGCTGTTACCGCTTTCAGTGTTCCCCTGAAATTCTCCTCATGCAATTTGGTCAGTTCCCGGCTAACCGAGCAAAGGCGGTCTTCACCAAAATACTGCTGGAACTCGGTCAGGCTTTTCACCAGGCGGTGGGGCGATTCATAGATCACGAGGGTCCTTTCTTCTTCAGCCAGTTTCTTCAGCAGGGTCTGCCGGCCTTTTTTCAGGGGCAGGAAACCTTCAAAACTGAAGCGGTTTACCGGCAACCCGCTGTTCACGAGTGCAGGCACAAAAGCTGTGGCTCCGGGCAGGCATTCCACTTTTACGCCGGTTTTCACGCATTCCCGCACCAGGAAAAATGCCGCATCAGAAATACCGGGCGTGCCGGCATCCGATATCATGGCCATGGTTTTACCCGCCATCAACTGGTTCACCAGATGCTGTGTCACCTGGTGTTCATTATGCTGGTGATAGGCGGTTAAAGGCCTTATAATACCGTAATGGTTGAGCAATTTGAGGGAAGTGCGGGTGTCCTCTGCCAGGATCAGGTCGGCCTGTTTCAGGACTTCGAGCGCACGCAGCGTGATGTCCTGCAGATTACCGATCGGCGTAGGAACGATATAGAGCATGCATCCGGTTTAAGGCCCGTAGCGGGAGAAGGGCCGGAAATTTATTGAACGGAAATTTCGAAATATTCCATCACTGGATTGGCCAGCAGTTTTTTGGCGGCTTCTTCTGCCAGGCCTTTGGCTTCAGCTTCGTCTTCAGCTGCAACCTGGAGGGTGATGTGTTTTCCGATGCGTACATCGGAGATGGCATTCAATCCCAGATTACCCAGTCCGCCCATCACGGCTTTGCCCTGGGGATCCAGTAATTCTTTCAGCGGCATCACTTTCACCTGTACTGTATAGGTCATGTAGTCTTTTTTTGGAAGAGCAAAGATACGACAATATAGAGGATGAAGACGAGCGGTACGGCCAGCCAGTGGAGAAATAGTGCAGATCCGGCAGCTGCTACAGCCAGGATCAGCTGGGGCAGGTAATTTTTAACCGACCCAGCTTTGAATTTCAGGGCTAAAAGCGGCAGATTGCTGACCATCAGGCCGCTTATCAAAGCAGTAACCCCATACCAGAACCACTTGTTCTGGAACAGGCTGATCAGGGTTTCATTGCCGCTGTACCAGTAGATCAGGGGAAAAGACGCCACCAGGAGCCCCGCTGCTGGTGTAGGAACACCTTTAAAGCCATATTGCTGATCGGTGGCTAAATTGAATTTGGCCAGCCGCCAGGCAGCGGCGGCGGCAAAAAGAAATGCGGGAACAAAATAAAGTATGGAAGCATCCAGTCCGTTTTCCTGACGCGCCACACTGATGCGCAGGAACTGGTAAATGATCAGGGCTGGTGCTACCCCAAAACTCACCACATCGGCCAGGGAATCGAGTTGCTTTCCCATCTCACTGGTCGCTTTGAAGAGCCGGGCTACAAACCCATCCAGGAAATCCACTACCGCAGCCAACCCGATAAACAGGGATGCATACCAGATGGCTTCGGGCATCATCACCCAGCGGGAGCCGTCTTCATCACTGGCAATGGTTATTCCCTGCTGGAGGGTCATCACAATTGCGCAACAGCCGAAAACCAGGTTCAACAGTGTAAATAAATTGGGAATCTGCTTCATGCCTGCAATTTAATCTTATTTGCCTGAAACGGAAAAGTGTCGATACGCCTTACCCCGGATCATTTCTTCATGGCTGCTTCAATCTCCTCTACGGTTATGGGTATACCTGCAAAGAGATCCTTAGATCCGTTCCGGGTGATCCAGATATTGTTTTCAATCCGTATGCCCATTTGTTCTTCTTCGATATAAATGCCGGGCTCCACGGTAAAGACCATGCCGGCTTTTATAGGCCCAAGCCTTGGACCCAGATCATGTACATCGATCCCGAGGTGATGCGAAATGCCATGATAAAGGTATTTACGGTAAGCCCGGTTACCCGGATCTTCATTCTTCACATCCGTTTTTCTCAGAATGCCGAGCTGCAGGAACTGCTTTGTGGCTTCCTCCCCTACCTTATCGGTATACTCCGGCAGGGTGATGCCGGGCTTCAGCAGGCTTTTCGCATAATTATGCAGGTGCAGGCAGGCATTGTATACCTTTTTCTGCCGGGCTGTAAACCTGCCCGATACCGGCACGGTACGCGTCATATCAGCACAGTACCCCCCGTATTCCGCGCCAAAATCCATCAGCACCAGTTCGCCCGCCTTACACTCCTGGTTATTGGCAATATAGTGCAGGGTCCGGGCCCGGTCGCCACTGGCAATAATGCTGCTGTATGCGGGTCCCGTAGCCCGCTTGCTGAGGAAACTGTGCCAGATCTCAGCTTCAATTTCGTACTCCATCACCCCGGGGCGGATAAACCGCAATAATCGCTGGAAGGTGTTGTGGGTGATATCCACCGCCTGCTGGATCACAGCCACTTCTGCCGCCGATTTGATGGCCCGGAGCTCTTTCAGCAAAGGGGCACTGCGGTGCAGGGTATGGAGGGGATAGCGTTCGCGGATATACTGTACATAACGGTAATCCCTGACCGGAACCGTGCTGGATTTCCGGTCATTCTCGTTCGTATTCAGGTAAATGGACCGGGAAAGGTGGATCCAGGGCTGTATTACACCCTCCAGGCTGTCGAGCCAAACAATGGTTTCAATCCCTGAAATGGCTTTGGCTTCTGCAGCCCGCAAACGGCGGCCATCCCATTTTTCCTTGAGTTCATTCGGCCGTACCAATACCAGCACTTCCCGGAACCGCTTTTCCGGATTATCGGGAAACAGGATCAACTGGGTGTCTTCCTGGTCAATTCCGGTCAACCAGTACAGGTCACTGTTCTGCTTGAAGGGATGCAATGCATCCCCATTGGTGGGTAATTCATCATTACTATTGAATATGGCAATGGACCCGGGTTCCATCCGGGCGGCAAAGCGTTTGCGGTTATTCCGGAAAATGTCCGGATCAAGGGGAAGGTATTTCATGTAACTGATTTCTGGTGTAGCCTGCTGGAGGCATACAAAAATAGGCATTCAGGGCTGACCGTTTTTCACAGTTTTTTTGGAAGCCGTTTCCCATCTTTGAAGGTAATTATGAAACCCTTTGCATTCCTTGCTGTACTATTCCTGACCCTTTTCACGAGTAGTTTCATTAAGGCGCCATCGTATATTGACTGGTCGGCCTCACGAAAACTCACCTGGGCAGATTTCAAAGGGTCCGTACCACCCCGGGCCGCCAATGCAGCGCTCACCAACAGCTCCATTGGTTTTGACATGGGCTATGGCAATAACGGATTCACCTATGCCATCAGCTGCCGTTTTGATCCTGAAAAATCCTGGGGACGGGTGAAAACAGATCTCATCCTCAAACATGAACAGGCCCATTTTGATATCACCGAAATACATGCCCGCAAACTCTACCAGGCCTTCCGGAATTATACCTTCAGTGAAAAAACGGTGGAGAAGGATGTAAACGAAATGTACGACCGCATCATGAAATCGCATCAGGAGATGCAGCAGTTGTATGATGCTGAAACGGAACATTCCATCAATGCCCGTGAACAGGCGCGTTGGCTGGCAAAGATTGCCGCAGAATTGAAAACCCTCGCTGCATACGCGCAATATCCTAAACGGAAATAACACCTTTGTACTATTTAACGGCCGGATTGCTCAGGTATTGGAGCAATATTTTTCCCTGATCCATCAAGTGAAGGCTGTCTGGCCATAAGAAACTGTCCCGCCCGGGAAGGTACACCGCATTCAGTGTGGAAAAAGCTACCGGGTTTTTATCCGGCGTCCGGTAGCCGTGGTCGCTCAACAGCAGGATCACGGCTTCGCCTCTGGTATCTTCCAGCATTCGCCTGAGAAAAGGCTGAAGGCGGCGGTTGGTATATTCCAGGTAATGCAGGTAAGCACTGTCGGCATCCGGCTGCTTTTCGTAAAAAAGTGTCTGGACCGGTTTTCCATCCGCATCATACAGATAAGGCTCATGAGGCAGGTTGAAATGCCAGTAGCTGAAATCGGGAGCAGTGTCGGCAGTATATTGACGGGCAGCGCTGTCCTGCAATATGCGCTCATTGGCATTGGCAGTTTTTTTGTACCAGCTGGCGGCAAAACGGTCAACACGTGCTGCATGCATCCATTGCGGGAATGCACGATACAGTTTCATGGGAAGGGAAGGATGAAAGACCAGTTCGAGGTCCTGGGGCAGGTAATCTGATGCGCGTTCCGGGAGGGAATTGCCGATACGGAACAAAGACTTGTTATGAATCTGATATCCGGATGCGGCCAACAGCTTACAAAGCCGGTTATCGGTAATTGCATTCAATGCATGCTGATAAGCCGCCGTATTATCTGCAGATAGGGCGCCCCGGATATTCAGTCGCGACATATTCAGGAGGGAAGCAACAGAATATACAGTATAATCATAATCGGAATGGCTGTTATGCAGCACTTGGAATCCTAACTGCTGCAAGCTGTCGATAAATGGCTTGTTGGAAAAGTGAAAATAGTTCGAAGTACCCTCTTCCCCGGTATATTCATCCATCAGCAAGAGATAGATGTCGGGATGCTGCCGGAAGTCTTGCGGAGTTACGGATACAGGCGGACTGGCCAGGAAATCAACCTTACCGGAATTCCTTCCTCCAGGGAACATCAATTCAGCCATAATGAAGAGCAGGAACACGATATTCAGGAACAAGGTGGCTTTAACGGGCTTCGAATTCCGCCGTCCATACCAGAAACAAAACAGCAGGACCAGGATTGCAGTAAGTGGCAACAGGTATTTCAGGCGGCTGATAGGGGCAAGCGGTTCAATGGAAATGAGTTCCTGCTGCAAGACTCCGAAAAACAGCAACCAGCCCAGCAAGAGGGTGGTCAGGTTCCAACGGACCGGTGCCTGTTTGCTGAACAACCAGCTGCATCCAAAACAGATCAGCGCGAGCAGCAGCAATAACAACACGCTAATACCCCAATAAAAAGGGGTAACAAAACCCTTGTTCAACTGGTAAAACCGGAGCAGGAAAAACAGCAGGAGCAACCCTGCATGCAGGGGCCGCATGAAAAATCGCTGTATAGCAGTATGCATGGGCCCTGGAATTTAGCGATCAGAACAGGCCATAGATCTGGGAATCGATCTTGCGGATGATATCCCCGAGGTGTTCTTCATTTTCAGGGAATTTATTCTTGTCCACATCGATCACCAGCAAGGGCCCTTCCTTATAATTATCGATCCATTTGTTATAGTAATCATTCAACCGCTTCAGGTAATCGAGGCGGATATTTTCTTCATACTCCCGGCCCCGCTTCTGGATCTGTGCCACCAATGTGGGCACGGATGCTTTCAGATAGATCAGCAGGTCGGGCGGCTGCACCATTGTTTTGAGGGTCTCGAAAAAGCGGAAATAGTTGTCGAAATCTCGCTTACTCATCAGCCCCATTTCATGGAGGTTGGGCGCAAAGATGTGGGCATCTTCATAGATCGTGCGGTCCTGCACCACAGTTTCCGTACCCCGGTGAATATCGAGCAACTGGTTCAGCCGGCTGTTCAAAAAGTAGATCTGCAGGTTGAAGCTCCAGCGGGGCATATCCTCATAAAAATCGAACAGGTAGGGATTGTGATCCACATCCTCAAACTGGGGAATCCAGCGGTAATGTTTGCTGAGCAGCTCGGTGAGCGTGGTCTTACCGGCTCCGATATTTCCGGCAACCGCAATATGCTTTGGTTTTTTACTCTTTGCCATGATTCTTTACCCATCCGCCCCCAACAACGTTAAGGAGCATTTTTATTTGATCAATACCCTGATGAATGCCAATAAAAGTATTGAATTCCGGGAATTCCCAAAAAGTTTTTAATAGTAGTTGAGGCCCATGGCACTGCGTACCAGTTCCATCGTTTGCCGCGCACTTTTACGGGCCTTCTCCGCCCCTTGTTCCATCACCTGTTTCAGATAGGCCGCATCGTTACGGATGCCTTCCGCTTTCTCCCGGATCGGGGTGATAAAGCGGACCATATCTTCAGCCAGTTGTTTCTTCATATCACCATACCTGATCGTGCAATTATTATAATCTCCTTCAAATTTTTCCACCACATCTGCAGCACTCACCAATTTCATCAGCAGGAAGATATTTTCGATATAATCAGGCTTTTCACTGTTGGGAGCCGTCGGACCACTGTCGGTCTTTGCCTTCATGACTTTTTTCCGGATCAGGTCGTCATCATCAGCCAGGTAAAGTGTAGCCAGCTGATTCTCGCTCTTGCTCATTTTGCCGGTACCATCCAGGCTCGGCACTTTGACCAGCTGTTCACCGAAGTTGAATGCAACCGGTTCAGGGAAGACTTCACCATACCGGTGATTGAAGCGGTTGGCAAAATTGCGCGACATTTCCAGGTGCTGCTCCTGATCTTTCCCCACCGGAACATAGGTAGCCCGATGCAGGATGATATCGGCAGCCTGTAATACCGGATAGGTCAGCAGGCCGGCATTCACGTTATCCGGTTGCAGGCGCACTTTATCCTTGAAAGTTGTGGTTTTCTCCAGTTCGCCCTTGTAGGCCAGCATATTGAGGTAGAGATACAGCTCGGCTGTTTCATGCACATGGCTCTGGCAATAGAGCGCTACTTTATCCGGATCCAGTCCGCAAGCAATGTTTTCTGCCAGCACCCGGCTCACATGATTTTTCAGCTCTTTGGTATCGGGATGGGTGGTGAGCGAATGCCAGTCGGCCACCATAAAATAACATTCAAACTCTTCCTGGAGCCGAACATAGTTGCGGACAGCGCCGAAATAATTGCCCAGGTGCAGGAATCCGGTGGGTCGGATGCCGCTCATTACGATCTCTTTATGCTTTGCCATGGCTCGGAACGCTGCCTTTTGGAAGGGACAGCGGGTCGCGAAGATAGGGAAGTTTGGCCTATCCCCGGGTGACGGACCGACCTATCGTTTATCGCCCCGAAGCCCCCACTTATCAGCCCTAATTCCCTGTCATAAACTATGCCGCCGGAAGCAGAAACAAACCGTATTTTTGAGTATGGAAGTGAATGACGCATTGGTCAATAACCTGGCTAATCTGGCCCGGCTCCGCTTTAATGAGGCTGAAAAAGAAGCCATTAAAAAGGACCTGGAGCGGATGATCGCCTTTGTAGACCAGCTCAGTGCACTGGATGTGGAAGGCGTGGAGCCCCTGATGCACATGACCGGCAATATGGACCGTCTCCGGGAAGATCTGGTGCAAGGTTCCGTATCCCGCGAAACAGCCCTCCGGAATGCCCCTGAAACCGACGGCACCTATTTTAAAGTGCCCAAAGTGATCAAAAAATAAGCCGCAGTAAAACGAATACAATGAGCAGCATCATCAAACTGGAAGAGATCCGCAAGAGTTATTTCATGGGGAAGAATGAACTGAGTGTATTGAAAGGACTCAGCCTGGACATCCTGAAAAATGAATATGTGGCCCTGATGGGACCTTCCGGCTCCGGAAAGAGTACCCTGATGAATATTATCGGCTGCCTCGACTCTCCCACCGGAGGCCGCTACATCCTGAACGGCCAGGATGTGAGCAAAATGGCTGATGATGCACTGGCCGATGTGCGTAATAAAGAGATCGGTTTTGTATTCCAGCAATTCAACCTCCTGCCCCGTTTGTCTGCATTGGAAAATGTCGCCCTTCCGCTGGTTTATGCGGGCATGACCAAAAAAGACCGCCTGGAAAAAGCTATGGCCATGCTGGAAAAAGTTGATCTGGCCGACAGGAGCCATCATAAACCTAACGAACTTTCCGGCGGTCAGTGCCAGCGTGTGGCCATCGCCCGGGCCCTGGTGAATGATCCTTCCCTGATCCTGGCCGATGAACCTACCGGTAACCTCGACACCAAAACCTCCTATGAGATCATGGAGATCTTCGGACAGATCCATGCTGGGGGCAATACCGTGGTACTGGTTACCCATGAAGAAGATATCGCCAACCATGCCTACCGCATTGTACGCCTCCGCGACGGTGTCATTGAAACCGATAAACGCCGCCAGCCCGAAGCCGCCCACTGATTCGGATAAGATGTGCATAGAATTGCTGGGAATCCGGGTTCTACTGAACCTTGAGGCCGGTAAATTTGTTGCACCTTACCAATTCCGAAAACATGGCCATCAAGATATACACCAAAACCGGCGATAAAGGCAGCACATCGCTGATCGGCGGAACCAAAGTCCCCAAAAGTCATCTTCGCATTGAAGCCTATGGCACAGTAGATGAGCTGAATTCCCATATCGGTCTCTGTGCCGACCTGCTGCAGGATGATGCACTTAAAGCCCTTTTACGCGAAATCCAGGACCGCCTCTTCACCATCGGCTCCTCACTGGCCTGCGATCCCATCAAGGAACCAAAAATGCGGATTCCTGACCTGAAAGAAACTGATGTGGAACTACTGGAAAAAGAAATGGACCGGATGGATTCCGCATTACCTTCTCAAACCCATTTTATACTGCCTGGTGGGCACCCTACTGTTTCCCAGTTACATATTACCCGTTGCGTAGCCCGTCGTGCAGAACGCTGCATCGTACGCCTGGAACTGGAAAGCCTGGAAGTAGACCCCCTGATCCTGAAATACCTCAACCGCCTCAGCGATTACCTTTTTGTGCTGGGCCGGTATGCTGCAAAAGCATTAGGTGCTGAAGAGATAGCGTGGAAACCGAGAGTGTGATGATGAGCCAATGAGCCGATATGCCAATGAGCCGATGGAAAACAATAACATTACCTTGCAACGCCAATTAATCGGCTAATCGGCTAATCGGCTAATCGGCTAATCGGCTAATCGACTAATCGGCAATTCTTCCATCCATCATGTGGAGGACACGGTCGCTCATGCCCGCCAATTCCTCATTATGGGTTACGATCAGGAAGGTCTGATTGAATTGGCTGCGCAGGTCGAAAAATAGTTGGTGCAATTCCCGGGCATTGGCACTGTCGAGATTGCCGGTAGGCTCATCGGCAAATACAATAGCCGGATTATTGATCAGGGCCCGGGCTACTGCAACCCGTTGTTGTTCGCCACCCGATAATTGCTGGGGTTTGTTATCGAGCCGGTGCCCCAGGCCTAACAGGTTGAGAAGTTCTCCGGCACGTTGGCGGACCTCATTTTTTGGGGTTCCGGCAATCCAGCCGGGTATACAAACATTTTCAAGGGCTGAAAATTCGGGCAGCAGGTGATGAAACTGGAACACAAAGCCGATCTGCCGGTTCCGGAAGGCAGCCAGAGGCCTGTCTTGCTGATAACCAATGGTTTTACCATTCAGTTCCACCGACCCGCTATCGGGCTTGTCCAGCGTACCCAGAATATGCAGCAAAGTACTTTTTCCGGAGCCGGATGGGCCTACAATACTCACGATCTCCCCTTTTTGGATATCCACGTCCACCCCTTTGAGTACCCAAAGCTGGTCGTAATACTTCTGTATATTTCTGGCTGTTAACATGTAAGCTGCTTTCGCGGGGTCAAGATACTACAAAGCCGCGGCTTCGGCAGCACCCGGAATGGGAAGTAGACCGCCTTTTCCGGAAAAAATGGGGAAAGCCCATGGAATAAAGATTTGGTCAATCCGTCTGAAAAGTTACTTTTGCCGGAAATTTAAAGGGTACCTATGTTCTGGACACTTGAATTAGCCTCGTATCTTGAAGACGCTCCCTGGCCTGCAACCAAAGATGAGCTGATCGACTACTGTATCCGTAGCGGCGCTCCAATCGAAGTAATCGAGAACCTGCAGGAACTGGAAGACGAAGGTGAGATCTACGAAGGTATAGACGACATCTGGCCCGACTATCCGAGTCAGGACGACTTCTTCTTTAATGAAGATGAATACTGAGGATACCGGCACCAGCAAAAATTGCTATTCTCCATCCAATTAAAAAAGCCTCCCTTCCAGGAGGCTTTTCTTATTTCAGTTTGCCTTGGGTCAGGCAGGCTTTTTAAAGGTCAGTTTGAAATAAAGCATCAGCAGGGCCAGCACCAGGATGATCCCGTTGGCAATGATCATGGGCGTAAGTCCCTTATACCATCCATAAAACAGCCAGGTGCTCACATTCCCCAGCAAAAGGATCACCATCCAGATCGACAGGTCGCCCACCGAACGGGTTTTCCAGGCCTGGTATACCTGTGGTATAAAAGTGGAACTCGACAGCACCACACCAATATAACCTACGATCTCGATCCATTCCATGCTGTAATATTTAGTTGTATTTATTTTTCCATCTGTTCAATCACTGCCTGTGTAACACCGGTGAAACTGAAACCGCCATCGTGAAAGAGGTTCTGCATGGTCACCATGCGGGTCAGGTCGCTGAACAAGGTCACCAGATAATCGGCACACTGGTCGGCATCGGCATTGCCCAGTGGGCTCATCTTCTCGGCGTAACTGATGAAACCATCAAAACCTTTCACGCCACTGCCTGCTGTAGTGCGGGTGGGCGATTGGGAAACGGTATTGATGCGCACTTTATTCCGAACACCATAATGGTATCCAAAGCTGCGGGTCACACTTTCCAGCAGGGCTTTGGCATCGGCCATTTCGTTGTAATCCGGAAATACCCGTTGAGCGGCGATATAGGTAAGGGCCACTACGCTGCCCCAGTCGTTGATCGCATTCAGGTCCCATGCCGTACGCAGTACCCGGTGAAGGCTCATGGCAGAAATGTCGAGCGACTTGCTGTTCCACTCATAATTCATTTCTGTATAATGTTTGCCTTTCCGTACGTTAAGGCTCATACCGATGGAATGCAGTACAAAATCCACTTTGCCGCCAAAATGCTGCATACTCTGCTCAAAGAGGTTTTTGAGGTCATCCATATTGGTGACATCAGCACCGATCACCGGAGCATTCACGGCTTCAGCCAGCTTATTGATCTCGCCCATACGCAGTGCAACAGGTGCATTGGTGAGTACCAGTTGTGCGCCTTGCTCATGGCATTTCAGTGCTGTACGCCAGGCTATGGATTTTTCGTCGAGTGCGCCGAAAATGATCCCTTTTTTCCCTTTGAGAAGATTCGTAGACATGATGATTAATTACAAATGTGAAAATGTGGGGATGTGGAGATGAAATACAAATTGCCTTTCGTTCCGCACTCCCTTTGCGGGCGTAAAAATAAGGACTTTGCCGTAAATGCCCTTTTTCAGCCCAGCCGGTCACCAAACACCCATTTCAGGAGGATCAGGGAAGCCAGAAAAGTGAACAGTACAGCGGCCAGTAATGCAGCAAGGATATAAAGAAACAACCGGGAAAAAGATTCCCTTGGCCGGATCCAGCGGGTGAGCTGAAGGTTGATCCACCAGGCCGGAACAGCCACCAACAGTATAAATACCAGCAGTGAAAAAATATTCGTGGATGGAAATAACAGGATCATGATGTCTCCAACAGGTATTCATAAACCGTAAGCAAACAACCTGTACCTGCAACAATCAGCAGGATATTTGTTAGGATCAGCAAGAGGGCATTGCCGATCACACCCAGCAAGGTATTACTGGACATGATCCGGGCATTGAGCTTCCGGTAGGCTATTACGGCCAAGATCACCACCACAAGCAGGATGATACCGAATACCAGCAGTTTTACTAATTTATACAAAGACTATTGTGTTTTTTGACCATTGCTCAGTTCCGGATCATCTCACGGGCATTTTCCAGTGCAGCTGCTGTGGGCTTCTCGCCGCTCAGCATCCGCGCTATAGCTGTGATCCGTTCCTCCTGGCTCAGTTCGCGGATATTGGTCTTGATCGCTTCTCCCCTGATCTCTTTGTACACAAAGAAATGGGCTTTGGCCTTTCCGGCGATCTGGGGCTGGTGGGTGATACAAATTACCTGCCGTTGTGCAGAGAGCTCCTTTAAAATGATGCCTACCTGACGTGCCGCTTCCCCACTGATGCCTGTGTCGATTTCATCAAATATCATTGTCGGCAGATCGAGTGATTTAGCCACCAGCGATTTGATGCAGAGCATCAGGCGGCTCAGTTCACCACCACTGGCCACTTTACGGATCGGCTCAAAGCGGTTGCTTTTATTGGCATCAAAGAGAAAGTCAACAGCATCCATCCCGTACTCCTGCAATTCCTGCTGCTCCAGCTGTACCTGCAGCCGGGCATTGGGCATACCTACCTGACTGAGCAGTTTATTGACTTTGTCCTGCAGCGGTTTGACCTGTGCTTTGCGGTTCTTGCTTAATACAACCGCTTTTGCCGTTGCCGCTTCTTTCAACTGTGCCACTTGCTGTTCAGCAACTGCAATGGTCTGGTCCATATCCAGTACTGCCTGGAGTTTTTCGGACAGCTCATCCCGGAGTTGCAGCAATGCGGCCGTGGTTTGAACGCCATGCTTTTTCTGGAGTTTATACCCCATGGCTATCCGCTCATTCAGCTGTTCCATGCGTGCCGGATCATACTGCACCTGATCACGCACGTGCTCTGTTTCACTTAAAATATCCTTGAGTTCGATCTGTACCGATAACAACCGTTCTGCGAGTTGGGGCAATACGGGATGAAAAGAGCTGTAGGGCTGGAGGGAAGCAGCCAGTACTTTGAGCTGCTGCACCAGCGGACTCTCCCCCTCTCCTAATGCGGCGGCCACCCTGTTGAGTGTGGCCTTGATACCTTCCGCGTTGCTGAGCAATTTGAGTTCATTATCGGCATCTTCCAGTTCATTTTCCCGGAAACCGGCTTCTTCCAGCTCATCAAAAAGGAATTTATTGTAATCGTAGGTACGGGTAAACTGGTCTTTCTGCTCCAGCAGCTCCTGCAGCTTTTTCCGGGCTTCCTGCCATTGCATATAGAGATCCCGGTACTGCTGTACCTGTTCCGATTGTGCCGCCAATGCATCGAGTACCTCCCGCTGAAAACCCGACTCCCCCAGTTCAAGGGTATCGAACTGCCGGTGCAGGTCTACCAGCAACTGGCTGAGACCTCGCAATTGCTCCAGGTTAACAGGCGTATCGTTTACAAAAGCGCGTGATTTGCCATTGACACCAATCTCGCGGCGGATCACCAGCTCTGCTTCCGCATCCAGGTCGGCAGCCAAAAGGTAGTTGCGGATGGCCATACGGTCGCCCACAGCAAAAAAACCTTCCACCACACATTTCTTGTCGCGGTTCAGCAATACAGCGGTATCTGCCCGGTCGCCCAGGATCAGGGATAAAGCCCCCATCAGGATGGACTTACCTGCACCGGTTTCCCCGGTTATAATATTCAGTTCGCGGTCAAACCGGATCTCGAGATTGTCGATGATCGCGTAGTTCTGTATGGTGAGTTTATCGAGCATGGAATACTGCAAATTAAAGATTCCGGAGTCATTTATGCGGGCAATTTGCCCACAGGACTATTGTCCTTTACAACGGGCGATGCCGGCCTTTGCCCGTTGGTCGAGTGAGTTTTTAAATTCGTGGTCTTTCATGCCGATCACCCGGTTGTACCAGACAAGGGCATTGGGTTTGTCATTGCGTTCTTCATAGATATTGCCGATATGCAGTGCCGCCCGCGCAGCAAAATATTCCTTACGGTTCTGCCCGATTCGCACCGCTTCCCGGTAGAAATAAAGTGCGTCGTCTTTCCGGTTAACGGCATCATACACCCGGCCTACCCTGTAATTGAATTCCAGCTGGTCTTTCGCTGCGGCAAAGTCGGTAGCTTTCCGTCCATACAGGATCCTGAGGGCCTCCCGGTAGTAGCCTCCGTCACAATACAAGCGGGCCTGTAACAAGGTTTTATCGGGCCACAGGGAAGTTTCTGCTTCCCGCTGTGCCTGTTTATCGGCTTCGGCATCGGTTTTACCCCTGCGGAGGATCTCCTTCCGGTAATACAAGGCTTTGTTCATATCGCCGGCGAGATAATAGTGCCAGGACAGTTTCTGCAGCACTTCCTTCACATAAAAATTCCCTTTGAACTGATTCAGGAATCGTTCCAGATAGAGCGCAGCATCCGGTTCCAGGTGGTAGAGCCGCGCAAAACCCAGTTCCATATCCCAGACGGGTGTCTGGAAATAGCCGGCCTGCTGGCTGCGTTGTTGTATGAAATGTACTGTATTCTCTGCCTGCTGATTGTTCAGGCTCAGGTTACTGGCCAGATATACAAAGAGGTGGTTACCGATAAGATCGAGTTGTTGCTGCTGGATAAACCGGAATACCCCCTCCTTGTCATTTTCAATATAGAACTTGAGATAGCAGTAATAAAACACCGCTTCATCGTGGAACAACCGGGCCTGGGGGTCACTGGAAGCCAGGAAGTCCCGCAATTGCTGCATGCCTGCCGCAATCGTTCCCTTGATGCCGAGAATGGAACTCAGCCAGCGATACCCGTCGGGTATGGTACCCGCAGCTACCTGCATGGCGCCCCGGTAGAGTTGATTGGGCAGGAATTGCGGATAGCGTTGCTGGTTGTCACGGATCTGGATAAAGGCCCGGCGGAATTCCCAGCCCGCATCCCAGTTATGGCCAAATTTGACCTCTACAGCAGCCCGCTGGAAATGCAGGATGGCTTTGGAGAACAGGAAGTAGGGAGAAGACTCGGGCCCTTCACTGATCCGGTCAAGCCGTTTGTCCCAGTTCCCACCAAATGCGGCATACACTGCCGGGTCTTCATTAAAGAACAGCGTAAAAAAATCAATGTAGTTATCCAGCAGGTCGGGGATCCGGTTCTGGGGCTGCAGGCGGCGTTCTTCTCCCAGCAGCCTTTCACCCTCGGCAAACCGGAGGCGGATGATTGCAGCATAGGCTTTCTGGCAGCGTTCATTGAAATCAAAAGAGGCCGGCTGTGCCTGTAAAGCGGGTGCAGCCAGGCAAAGCATCAGGAACAGCAGTTGATATCGGAAACGCAGGAAGGGCATCTGTTGGTGCAAATTACTGAAATCGGTGTGGGAGGCAGCGCAAAAAAAATCCCCGGTCGCGAAGACCGGGGACACAGTTATCAATAGAACGATGATTATTTCACTTCCACACTGTCGAACAGATCGCGGTCAACCAATACACGGCCGCAGTTTTCGCAAACAATGATTTTTTTGCGCTGGCGGATCTCGCTCTGGCGCTGGGGCGGAATGGCATTGAAGCAACCACCACAGGCATCACGCTCTACCGGAACAACAGCCAGGCCGTTGCGGTAGTTCTTGCGGATCCTGTTGTACGAGTTCAGCAGGCGCTCTTCCACCTTCTCGCTGGCTTCAGAAGCCAGTTTACCGAAATGTTTTTCTTCCTTTTCAGTAGATGCAATGATCTTCTCGAGTTCGCCTTTTTTGGTAGTCAGTACGCCTTCCTTGGCGGCAATATTTTTCTTGGCCTTTTCGAGGATCACCACTTTCTCAGCGATCTCTTCGTTGGCATCTTTGATATGCTTTTCAGCCAGTTTCATTTCCAGCTGCTGCATCTCCATTTCCTTGGTGATGGCTTCAAACTCCCGGCTGTTCTTCACATTCTCACTCTGCTTCTCGTATTTCTTCACCAGTGCTTCTGCCTCCTTGATGGCGTTTTTCTTCTGGTTGATGAATTCCTGGATCCCGTTGATCTCTTCTTCGATACGGGTCTGGCGGGCATGAAGGCCCTGCAGTTCATCTTCCAGGTCACTGACTTCCATGGGCAGTTCCCCTTTGAGGATCTGGATCCCGTCGATCTTGGATTCAATTTTCTGGAGGCTGACTACGGAAGAGAGTTTTTCTTCTACGGAGTAATCTTTTACTGTACTCATAGTTTAGAAATAATAATAAACCGGGTTGGTGATTTGATCCGATTTAAGGACGGCAAAGGTAATGAATTTTTGCTGTAAAAGTTCAGCCAGCAAATCGGTCGTAAACTGCTCACTTTCATAATGCCCGATATCACAGAGCAGGAGCCGGCCATCGGCATCAAAAAACTCATGGTATTTCAGGTCAGCCGTTACAAAAGCGTCTGCTCTTGAAGCCAACGCTTTGGAAATCAAGAAACTACCAGCGCCTCCACAAACGGCCACCGTTTGCACTTTATCCTTGGGCAGGGCGGTATGCCGGATGGTTCCGGACCCGAACTGCCTTTTCAAGAGCCCCAGAAAAGCCTCTGGTTCAAGGGGTTCTGGCAGCTTTCCGATCAGTCCGGCCCCGATACCCCCTTGCGCCTGGCTCAGGCTGACGATATCGTAGGCTACTTCCTCGTAAGGGTGAGCTTCCAACAGGGCGGCTACCAGTTGTTGCTGCAGCCATCCCGGGAAAACAAGTTCCAGCTTCAGTTCGGGTTCTTCGTGGCGTTGGCCGATGGCGCCTACAAAGGGGTTGGCCCCTTCACCGGCTGTAAATGTGCCGGTACCGGCAACAGCAAAACTGCATTCGCTGTACTGTCCGATATGGCCTCCACCTGCTGCAAACAAGGCATTCCGCACAGCTTCTGCCTGAGCGATCGGAACGAAGGTGTAGAGCTTGCGCAGGGTTTGTTCTTTGGGTAACAATATGTTCCGGGAATGGAGGCCCAGCCGGTCGGCAATACGGCCATTCACACCTCCGGCAATATTATCCAGGTTGGTATGGATCGCATAGAGGGCGATATCGTTCTTGATCGCAGCGATCACGGTACGCTCCACATAATTCTTTCCATTGATCTTTTTTAACCCCGAAAATATAATAGGATGATGCGCTACAACCAGATTACAGCCCCGGCGGATGGCTTCTTCCACAACCGCTTCAGTGGCATCGAGGGTTACCAGCACTCCGGTGCAGCTGGCCTCCGGATTGCCGGTCAATAATCCACAGTTGTCATATGATTCCTGCAATGCAGGCGGTGCAATGGTTTCCAGGAACCGGGTAATGGCAGCGATTTTCATGACCTAAAGATAACCCCGGATGCGGAATAAAAGATTTAGTGCAGATCGAGCTCTTCATGTACCAGTTTCCCGTCTGAAGTAAAGCCTTCCAGTGTTACATGAAACCGGCGCCCGAAGTCACTGTTAAAAAAACGGATCGTATACTCGTTTGTGCCTTCGTCGGGCTTAAGATCGGCCTGCCAATACAGGGTCACCCGTTTATCCGGCTGTGGATACTTGCGTTTGGCATTACCATAATCCGGTTGATAAAACTCCCGTACCACACTGTAACCCGGATAGCGGAAGGAATTCAGGTAACTGGTTTCAGAGGGACGGGCATCCTCCCCTTTACGGGTATACACAACTATGGCTTGTGTAGTCCCTACGCTGGGATTACCCATAAATCCGGTCTGGAAATACTTGATCATCGCCACTTCATTCATAGGTATTACCTCCAGGTTACGGGCATCCACGGCCACTTCATTCAGGTACAACGGAACAGGAATAGCACCGCCGGTTAAACTGAACGCTTTGCGGGAGAACACCTGGTAGGTGGGCGGATTGCCGGCAGTACTGACCATGATCCCCGGTAAGCGGCCCTGTATGTACTGGAATACATTCAATGCACCTGTCACATCCTTTGTATTCACCAGGTCGATGATATTCACCATGTTGGTGGAACTGAATAAACCCGTTGCATATTTACGGTTGAGTTCTTCAACGGGTTTCCGTTTTTTAGCGGTGACTGTAATTTCCTCCAGTTCCTTATACAACCCAGTGGTATCACCGGCAAAGGTGAAACTCACCCGCAGGGAATCGGGCAGCGGCTGTTGTCTGCGGAAGCCGTTAACCGGGATCGAACGGGCAAAGTCCCCGACAGCTGCAGTTTCTGCCGTATCCTGCAGGATCTGTAACTGCAGTGATTTTTCCTTTGTCTTTGAACTGTTGTACTGGTAACTGAAACTGGCCGAATCGGAGAACACCAGGTCCTGCAGCAGGAAAGAACCGTCACTGCTTACCGGTGCCTGAAGAAAATCGTTTTCGTTATTCTTTGTCCGCAGCATGATATTCAGGAGCCCATCGGTAACCGGCTTTTTAGTGGAACTGAATACGGCTTTCCCTTTGATATCAATATGCGATTTATCGATAAACCGGATACGGGGATATTGTTTCCGGGTAATTGCACTCCAACTGAAGCGCCTCCAGCCTTGCGTCATTAACAAGAGATCCATGGCCTGCCGTACTTCCCTGGAATCTGCACTGAAATAATACTCCGGCTTGTTGATATATCCCGCAAGATCACCGGTGAGCAGCAAGCGGGAAATTATGGATTCCGGCTGCAGCTGCTCCGGAACCCTGGCCTGATCCACCACCGCAATGGAAAATGACCCCAATACCGAATCCGGTAATGAGAATTTCAAGGTGGTCTCCGCCCTGGGCGATGTTGAAAAGCGGTCTGCTTTCAGCATAACCGGGAGCACAGCTTCCTTGTTATGAACAAAGACCAGGCGTTCGGCTAATGGCTTGCCCGATGGGGTAAGCGCAGTGACCTGCAGGATACCTGCAGGAAAATTCCGGGTATCCAGGATGAGCATTCCGGCATTCCCTTCTACCGGCACTTCCTGCTCAAAAAGGAGTTCCTGCTGCATCTGTCCAACCAGTATTATCTTTTTTTCTGTGGCCGGTGGCGTCGTCATGAGGATCACCCGCAAGCGGTTATCCGCTTCAGCCCTTACCTGCATAGCCCAGGGAATGGCACTCGCCTCCGGAAGGGGCACATCCAGCATAGGGCCATTTCCTGCCTGCACCTTCGCGTGATAGGATTTTCCCGGTGCAGGCATGAATCCAAACTTGCCCATGCCATCGTGCTGCGTCACCAGTTCGGCCAGTTCATTGCCCTGCTCATCCCTCAGGCTACCGCTTATGGAAACCGGATCACCAAACTGGTCGGTGGCCTTGAATGCCAGCACATTTACCGTACCCGGCACCAGGTTACCGCCTTCCGGAAAAAACTGCAGCCGGACCTGCCGTCCGGGTACGGTTTCATTCGCAACTGCAGTTCGGTCATTATATACCGTTATAACATGACTGTACAGAAATCCCGCATCGAAGTTCAGCATCCAGGGTGTAAAGGCCCGGAACAGGTAGGTTCCTGCCGGCAGCGTTTTGGGCAGATCAAAAGAGCCCGAAACCGTAGCAGTCAGCACCGGAAACCGTACAGAGAGTATTCTTTCGCCTTGTTCATTGAACAAGTCGCCATAAAAATTGGTACTGAGAAAGCTGGGCATAAAGCCTGAAAACAGGTATGCTTTAAAGAACACAGTTTCACCTGAGCCATAGGCATTGCGGTCGAAATGGATATGCATTTTTTCCTGTGGAAAACTATCGCGGAACAACCGCAATGCTGCTGCAGGTTGCTGTCCCAGTGCAGTGCTATACAAAACACAGCCGAAAAAAGCCGCCAAAAGCCGTTGTATCATGCAGGCTAAGGTAATAAGTAAACACCGTGAAAGCACAACCGCCAGTGTAAATTAACAGCCTGCAAAGAATTCACCGGAACTATGACCTGAAATCGGGAATTTTACAGCCAAAATCAGCAGTACTGTATGCCCAGATTCACCTATCAGGATTACCGGAAAAAGATGTCCATCATTGCCGACCTCCGCTATGCATCAGCCGTGTTGCAATGGGACCAGGAAACCTATTTGCCTGCAAAAGGAGCTGCCCGCAGGGGGCAGCAGGTAGCCACATTGGCTGAAGCCGCACACGAACGGTTTACTGCCCCGGAAACCGGCGAACTGCTTCAGGCTTTATCAAACGCTGCGGAACTTACAGCTACAGAACAAAGAAATGTGGAGCTGAGCCTGGAAGACTATGAAAAACTGAAAAAAATCCCGGCCTCTTATGTCCATCTGCTGGCCAGCACCACCCAGCAGGCCTTCCACCATTGGGTGGAAGCCCGGAAAAACAATGATTTCAGGTTATTCGCCGGATCATTCCAGCAACTGGTGGAACTGAAAAAGCAGGAAGCGGGTTATCTGGGATATACAGATCATCCTTATGATGCCTTGCTGAATGATCACGACAAAGGCAGTACTGTAGCCCAATTGGATCAGCTGTTCGGTAATCTGAAAACGCCATTAAAAGAATTGCTGGACCGTATCCAGAAAAAACCGGTACCCGACAACAGCCTGCTCCGGAACAAATTTCCGCATGAGCAGCAATGGAAGTTCGGGATGAAAATCCTGGAACGGCTCGGGTACGATTTTGAAGCGGGCCGGCAGGATATCGCAGCACATCCTTTTACGATCAATTTCTGCGCAGGCGACGTGCGGATCACCACGCGGATCGACGAGAACGATTTCACCAATATGACCTGGAGTACGATCCACGAAGCGGGGCATGCGCTCTATGAACAGGGGCTTCCGGATGATGAATATGGCCTGCCGCTGGGTGAAGCGGCTTCTTTTTCCATACATGAATCCCAATCCCGGCTCTGGGAAAACCATGTGGGCAGAAGCCAGGCTTTTTTCCGTTTTATCGGACCTATGCTGAAGGAATACTTACCCGATGCATTCGGGGAACTGGATACGGAAAACCTGTATCGTGCCGTGAATACCGTGTCGCCCTCCCTGATCCGGACAGAAGCAGATGAACTGACCTACCACTTTCATGTAATGATCCGGTATGAACTGGAAAAAGCGTTGTTCAGCAATGCGCTGAAATCCGGTGATATCCCTGCAGCCTGGAATGAGCTATACCGGAATTATCTGGGTATTACAGTGCCCGACAACAGCAAGGGCTGCCTGCAGGATGTACATTGGAGCCATGGCAGTTTCGGCTATTTCCCGACATACAGCCTGGGCAGCTTTTATGCAGCCCAGTTCTTTCATACAGCTTCAAAAACTGTTAGCGGACTGAATGACCAGATCGGCAAAGGGAATTTTACCCCGCTGCTGAACTGGCTACGGGAGCAGGTGCATGCCCACGGCCGCAGGTGGACCAGTGAAGAACTTTGCCTGAAAATCAGCGGTGAGCCCCTGAATACCCGGTATTTCATGGACTATTTACTTGATAAATACGGGAAAATTTACCAACTTTAAGGCAGCCAATGATTCCGCTATGAAAAAGCCCCTTACGCTGCTGGTTTTGCTGACCTTACTATTGTCGGCAATGTCCTGCAAAAAGACTGTTGAAAATCAGCAGAAAAATATCATCATCGAGGCAATGACCACCGGTGTCTGGTTTGTTTACCAGTATACAGAAGCTGGTACGGATGTAACGGCAGGATTCTCCGGCTACGAGTTCAAATTCGACCAGAATGGTACAGTGACCGGCACGCTTGCAGCCTCGAGTACCCCAGGTACCTGGTCTGCTAATATCTCCAATTATTCCATCACATCACAATTTCCCAGTGCGGGAGATCCGCTGCAAAAACTGAACGGAACCTGGATCATTAAAGACAGCTACCTGGATTTTGTAAAAGCTGAAATGACCACAGCAACCGGCACCAACCAGTTACAGTTGCAGAAAAAGCCCTGACGCTGCATGCTGTTTTTGCTGCACCGTCCGTTTACAATAGCACGTTATTTGCAGTACCGGCTGCAGTTATGGTGCAGCCCAACGGACTGCAGCTGATTTGCGTATCTGGTAATTGGAAACAGTACGGTTTCTGAATATATTGTTAACCGGTTGAATTGCAGTAATTTAACCCATATCTTTGTCAGCAGTCCTGACAGACCCAATTTGATCCATTGAAAAAACGTTTTGCTTACTTCATACTGTTCCTGATCAGTCATCAGGTATTCGGCCAGGTTCCGGTACCCGATTTCACGGGCACACCGGTATCCGGATGTGCCCCGCTGGTGGTTCAGTTCACCGACAGGAGTTCAGGGAGCCCTTCTTTCTGGAACTGGGACCTGGGCAACGGCCAACTCAGTACTTTACAGAACCCTGTAGCCGTATACAATACTCCCGGCACCTATACCGTAACCCTGGTCGTCCGGAATGCCACAGGTATAAATTCAGTTACGAAAACGAATTACATTGTAGTGAACCCTTCCCCGACAGCTGGGTTTCGTGCCGATAAAACCATAACCTGCCTGCCGGCAACAGTACAATTCACCGACCTCTCTGTACCCAATGCAGGAACAATCAACAGCTGGCTTTGGGATTTCGGGGATGGGAACACATCGACCCAACAAAACCCTTCCCATTCCTATTCATCTGTTGGGTTTTATACGGTGTCCTTAAAAGTCACCAGCAGTACTGGCTGCAGCAGCACAGGAATCATTACGAACTATATCAGGGTGGTTTCAGGTATCATTCCGGATTTTACATTTGACCCACCTGTAACCTGCAGGGCACCATTCACTATAAATTTCATTAATCAGACCAGTGGACCGGGAACCCTCAGTTACCAGTGGGACCTCGGCAACAGTACCACGTCCACAGCTGTAAATCCCATAACAGTATATCCTGCTGCCGGAACCTATACGATCCGGCTGACTGCCACCAGCCAGTTCGGGTGTACAGGAACCTTGCAGAAACAAGTACAGATCGCTGGCAACCTCACGCAATTCAGTGCACCGGATTCCGTATGCCGGAATACCCTGGTTAATTTCACGAACAATTCCAGTCCGACCCCGGTCAGCAGTATCTGGGATTTTGGGAACGGTTCTACCAGCACAAATCTTAATGATACCGCCCGCTATCTGTTACCCGGGAACTATACCGTCAAGCTGATCAATACCTACGCCAATTGTACAGACTCGGTGATCAAACAGATTTATGTACGCCCTTCCCCCACTGTATCTTTCATCGGAGCAAATACCAGAGGCTGCCAGGCACCCCTCACTGTGTTATTTCAGGACGCTTCTCCGGATGCGGTGAGCTGGCAATGGGACTTTGGTGACGGAACTGGTTCCACCCAGCAGAATCCTACACATACCTATACCACAACTGGAAGCTTTAACGTAACGCTTACGATAACCGACAGCAAAGGCTGTTCAGGCACATCGCAAGGGAATGCATTTGTACAAATTACAAAACCCACAGTAGCGGTTTCGAATGCGCCTGCCGGCGGATGCGTACCCTTCACGTATTCCCCCATTCACAATGCCAGTTCCCCCGACGGGATCGCTTCCTGGTTCTGGGATTTCGGCGACGGCTTTACCGCTACGGGACCAGCCCCCTCGCATACCTATGCCGCCACCGGCACGTATACACTTAAACTGGTCATCACCACCAATGGAGGCTGTACCGACTCCATTGTAATCCCTAATGGCGTTCGGGTTGGCAATCCGCCGGTCCCGGATTTTACTGCTGCACCGCTGGTTCAATGTGCCAACAATACGATCACCTTTACCGACCTCACACCGGTGGCAGACCGCTGGACCTGGGATTTCGGGGATGGAAACCTGTCGGCACTCCGGAATCCGTCCCATTTCTATACCGATTCAGGTTATTATTCCATCACACTTACCGTGGAAAACAACGGTTGCAGCAACAGTATCACCAAGCCCTTACTGGTACATGTATTGCCGCCTATAGCCGATTTCACATACCTGGTCAATTGCACCAATAAACGTCAGGTTTCTTTTACCAATACGTCAAAAACGGATCCGGCCTATGGCCCGGTCAGCTACTTCTGGGAATTTGGGGATCCGGCGAACAGCACATCCACACTGGCCTCACCCATATTTACATATCCGACAACTGGTAACTATACCGTAAAATTAACCGTCACCAACGGCACTTGCTCACAGACCATTACCTACAATATTGTAGCCAATAACCTGAGCAGCGATTTCACGGTTTCAAAAACCACCGTTTGCCGGAATGAAGTTTTCATCATGACGTCGGTGAGCTATGGATCACCTGATGCAGCCGGTTTTCTCTGGTCTGTTGATGGCGGCCCTTATGTTGCCACCAGCGGAAATATCGGATTTAATTTCTCAACCCTGGGCTTACATACAATCAGTTCAATTGTTGTAGGTAAAAATGGCTGCAACGACACCACTACAAAAACCAACCTGATCACTGTAGTGGGCAGCAGGGCCAATTTCGATTTCAATGGAGCAGGTGCTTGCAGCAATTCAATAGTAACGTTTAACGACTTGTCAACCCCTCCCGGATCTGTTTCCCAATGGACCTTTGATTTCGGAGACGGACAGACCCAGGTGTATTCCGCTCCCCCATTCACTCATGCGTATGCAGATACAGGTACCTATACCGTCAAGATGAAGATCCGGGATGTGAATGGCTGTACTGATTCCGTAACTCAGGCCCGCAAAGTGGCGATCACTAAACCGCAAGTGCATTTTGGTGCCGACCGGATCCTGATCTGTCCGGGTATCCCTGTTCAATTCACTGATTCCTCAAAAGCCCTGGGGGCCCGCTATTTCTGGGATTTCGGGGATGGCAATACCAGTACGCTGCAAAACCCGCAACACAGTTATCCGGCAGGAGACCGCCAGTATACCGTAAAACTAATTGTAACAGATACTTCCGGCTGTGCAGATTCGGTCACCCGGATCAATTATATAACTGTAGTTTCTCCTAAAGTTGCCTTTACTGCAAAAGACACACTCACCATCTGCCCCCCACTGGAAACCCGGTTCACGTTCCTCGGACAGGATTATGAAGATTTTTACTGGGATTTCGGGGATGGCAATACCACTACCCTGCGGAACCCAACTTACTTCTACAATAACTATGGGACCTATGCGGCGCGCCTGGTGTTGATCGGTTATGGAGGCTGTAAAGATTCTTCCATTGTCAATGTACGTGTCAGCAACCCCTACCTTTCCACTACCCTGAATTATGCACCCGTTCAGGCCTGTAATGACCTGACGGTAAATTTTGATATCACTACGCCGCCCGGAACAAAATTCACCTTCCTGGCCGGTGATGGCTTCCAGGATTCCAGTCAGGTGAAACAGTTCCCGCATTTTTACCGACAACCGGGTTTATACCAGCCTATAGTGCTCCTGAAAGACAGTCTCGGCTGTGTAGTGGGTGTAACGGGAGGAACCACGGTCCGGGTAATCGGTGCCATTCCCTTATTCGGTCTGGATAAAAAAGCATTCTGCGATACGGGTACGGTAACCTTTGGGAACTTTACCATTGGCAACGATCCTGTTGTCAGCAGTGTATGGGATTTTGGTGATGGTGGCACCAGTACCCTGCATGACCCCTCGCACCGGTATACACAGCCTGGCACCTACCTGCCTTCACTTACCGTTACCACGCAGGCAGGTTGCGTCAAGACACTTAATGATACGGTAAGGGTGTACAGCACGCCAACACCTGTTATTACAAGCGACAGTATCGTTTGCGTGAATGAACGGTTCCCCGTTTCCGGATCCATACTTATACCCGACAGTGTCACGCTCTGGAAATGGGATCTCGGCAACGGGGGCAGTTCCACCAGCCAGAATTTCACTCATGTATTTACCAGTCCGGGCAACTATACCCTGAAGCTCACCACGACCAATAAGATCGGTTGCTTCCGGGAAACCAGTTTCCCGGTCCGTGTACCACCGTTGCCGGTTATTACGTTTGCGAACAATCCATTGATTGTGCCGGTAAATACAACTGTGCCGATTCCTGTCAGCTATAGTCCGGGTATAGCCACATATAACTGGACACCCGGCCGCTACCTGAGTTGTACCAACTGTGCAGTGCCCACCATCACACCGCTACTCAATACAACTTATACAGTAAGTGTTACAGATATTTATGGCTGCACCAGCCAGAACTCCATTACAGTAAATACGATCTGTAATGAAAAGAATTATTTCATGCCCAATACCTTCTCCCCGAATGGAGATGGCACAAATGATGTTTTCTATCCCCGCGGAAATGGCCTGGCCCGGATCCAGACTTTAAAGATCTTCAACCGTTGGGGCAATCTGGTATTTGAACGGAGTAATTTCACTGCCAATGACCCTGCCATGGGTTGGAATGGCATGTTTAAAGGACAGAAAGCTGAAGCGGACACCTATGTGTATTATGTGGAGTTTATCTGTGAAAATGCTTTGATCATTCCGTATAAGGGAAATGTAACATTGATCCGTTAATGAAACTGCTGGCATACCATATCAAAAGCAACTATTTACAGGCAATCCTGCTTTGCCTGCTCTTATTATTTAAGGGTGGCAGCAGCGTCGCGCAGGAAATCCATTTCTCCCAATTTTTTGAAGCGCCCTTGTTACGCAATCCTGCCCTGGCCGGACTATTCAATGGTGATTACCGGATCCAGGGGGTATACCGCGACCAGTGGAACAGTTTCACCAACGCCTACCGCACGGGTTCCCTGAATGCTGAATACAAAATGCCGGTGGGCAAGGGAGATGATTTCATGACTACCGGGCTGCAGGCAGTATTTGACAAAGCCGGTACTGTTGGCTTGTCCACCACACAACTGATGCCTGCACTGAACTACCACAAATCCCTGAGTGGAACAAAAACATCCTATCTCTCGCTGGGATTCATGGGCGGCATGATCCGGAAGAATATTGATATCGCGAAAATGACTACCAACAGCCAGTACAACGGTACCGGTGTGGATCTGACCCTGCCCAATGGTGAACTGTTGACACAACCCAACTTTACGACCTGGGATGTAAATGTGGGGCTGAGTTATAATACGAGTTTTGGCGCCGATCAGGGAGGAATGCTCTTTGCCGGACTGGCTTACCATCACCTGAACCGGCCAAAAAACTCGTTCTACCGGAACCCTGCCATAGAGCTTAAACCCAAATATGTCGCTTCTGCCGGCGTAAAATTCCCGCTCGACGAATATTCCTATTTCACCATCCAGGCCGATCATTCCATACAAGGCAGTTTTTCTGAGACCATTGGCGGGGCGCTCTATTCCTGGAAGCTGGGACCCGATCCGCAAAATGCCACTTACACCCTGCATGCCGGTGCTTTTTTACGATGGAAAGACGCCCTCATACCGGTCATTAAAATGGATATTCAGGCACTGTCCGTAGCCATCAGCTATGATGTCAATGTATCCCAACTCAAAACAGCCAGCATGGGTCGTGGCGGATTTGAACTCTCCCTGGTGTATACCGGTTTCATTGAAAGGGATAACAGCAGCCAGTATAAAATGCTTTGTCCACGGTTCTGATCAATTTTTCCTGACAGCCCGAACCTTCGGTTATTCCTGGTGTTATTTGCGGATAACAATTCAAATAACCGAAACATGAACATTTCCAAAGGCTCCCTGGCCCCCGATTTCTCCCTGTTCGACACAGAAAAGAAAAAAGTAAACCTCTCCGATTTCAAAGGCAAAAATGTACTCATTCTCTTTTTCCCGCAGGCCTTCACCGGCGTCTGCACCAAGGAGTTATGCAGCGTTCGCGACGATATTGCCCGGTACAGCAATACCAATGCCCAGGTGCTGGGCATCAGCGTGGATTCGGTATTCACCCTGGGTAAGTATAAGGAAGACCAGGGACTGAACTTCCCCCTGCTGAGTGATTTCAACAAGGAAGTGTCTGCCACTTATGGCTCCCTCTACGAGAATTTTGTATTCGATATGAAGGGGGTTTCCAAGCGTTCTGCGTTTGTGATTGATAAAGAAGGCGTTATACAATATGCCCAGGTTCTGGAGAATGCAGGAGAACTGCCTGATTTTCAGGCTATTAATGAAACCCTGGTCAGCCTGTCCTGATTAGTATGATAAATTGAAAACCAGCCGATTATACAAAGCGGATAGGTTTTATAACCTAATCCGCTTTCTTTTTACCCGCAGGGTTGTTTATTTTCAAAAAAGAATCTACCTTAACAGTGTAATTCTATTCACGAAACACCGGATATGAGGATTTTCTACACGCTGTCCATTATCCTTCTCAGTACGCTGAGCACGAAAAGCCAGGAGCGCCCCGCCCCCCTGCCTGCTTCGTCTGTTCCGGTAACCCGCATTATCAAGTTTTACCCCAACCCCGCAGTCTCTTATATCAACTTCGAATTCCAGAAAAATTATGAGCAGGAACTCAACTTCCAGATCATCAATTTCCTGGGTAAAAAAGTGCTGGAGATTAATAATGTGTCGCCCAAAACACAAGTAAACCTCTCCGATTTCTACCGTGGGGTATATATTTTCCAGCTAAGGGACAAGAACGGAAAAGTGATTGATTCCGGTAAATTCCAGGTATCGAAGTAAGTAGTCAGTAGCCAGTAGTCTGAAGCCAGTAGAAGATATTTACTGAGGTAAATCTATTTAACAAGGAACTATATATCCGTATAGAATTTTTTGTTTGGCATCTTCTGTCTACAGACTACTGGCTACCGGCTACTGGCTACTCTCACCTACTCCACCTGCACAATCAGAAACTTCAGATACTGTGTATTCTCCCATTCCCGTATGATCGGGTGGTCGGCCGATTGGGCCTGGAAGCAGACCTGGCGCAGCCTGCGGCGTGCATCCTTTGCTGCCAGCTGGATAATTTCTAGGAAGAGGTCGGGATCCACCAGGTTCGTGCAACTGGACGTAACGAGGAATCCACCCGGCCGTATGAGCTTCATGCCCCGCAGGTTGATCTCCTTATAGCCTGTAATGGCTTTCTGGATATTTTCCCTTTTCTTGGTAAAGGAAGGGGGATCGAGCATCACCACATCATAACTGCGGCCATCTTTGCCCCATTGCTTCAATACATCAAAAGCATTCACACATTCAAAATGACAGCGGTCGTCCACACCATTAAGACGGGCATTTTCATTGGCCTGCTTCACGGCATTTTCGGAAATATCGAGTCCTAAGACCGATTTGGCTCCATAATGAGCCGCATGGATCTCAAATGTACCGGTATAGGTAAACGCACCCAATACATCGGCCCCTTTTACAATATGCTGAATGGCCCTGCGGTTATCTTGCTGGTCCAGGAAATAACCCGTTTTCTGACCGTTCTCCAGATCCACATGGAATTTCAACCCGTTTTCGTTGATGATGATCCTGGTGTCGAAGGGGTCACTGAGAAAGCCCTTATGCTGGATCATCCCTTCCAGTTCGCGTACCGGCACATCATTGCGTTCAAAAATCCCTTTGGGGGAAAACACGGTATTCAGTGCTTTTACAATGGCGGGCTTCCACACATCGATACCCAGGGCCAGGGTTTGGATCACAAAATAATCGTTGAACTTGTCGATGATCAGCTGGGGGAGCATATCCGCCTCTCCGAAAATCAGGCGGCAGTTCTCTGTATACCCGATCTGCTGGCGGTAGGCCCAGGCTTTGCGGATGCGCTGGAGAAAGAACTCTTCATTGATGGTTTCCTGTTTATTCCGGGTCATGATGCGCACAAGGATCTGCGATAACGGATTGGCATAACCCCTGCCCAGGAACTTGCCATCGTGCGTGATCACATCAGCAATGGCTCCCCCATCCAGGGTTCCCTTCACTTCAGCTACTTCATTGGCGAATACCCAGGGGTGTCCGTTCAATAGTCGTTGACCTATCTTTCGTTTGAGAATAACCTGTGGCAGATTCATATTAAGTCAGTTATCAGGAAAACAGAAAAACGCAAAGATACGCATTTACCCAGCGTATCCCTGCGTCTGAAATCCAGTATATCTTGATCCGGAAAACGGAAACAGCATTATTTCCGGAGCAGCTTTTGCACCACCAGTTCGCCTACTTTTCTGCCCTGATCAGCACCAACATCAACTCCGTTTCTGTAATGAATGCCCCCATATACCCTGCTGATCGAACATTCCGCAGCTGCTTTACGGAAGGAATCAAAATGTCTTTGCATGCCGATATACCGCAGGTCACTGGTGTCCTGAAATGCGAAGTTATCGCCATACAGTGCAGTCAGCACTTCCGCAGATGCCGCTGTTAGTGTACTGTGACCGCTTGAATATTCAGGAAACGGCGGTGTTTGCAGGAAAGGTGTCCAGCCATGATCCCACCATTCATTAATAACCGTTACCGGTCGTATCACATTACTTCTGTATTTTTCATCCCAGCAGGATATAAAACTTTCATAGAGTGCTGTTGCTGTCAATGCATAGGTTTCTGCGGTCTTTACCGCATCCGCCTTTGCCTGCTTCGCGGCAATAGCTGCGATACCCATCCAGTGGCCGCCGGGAGTGATCTTTTTATTCACGAACATCAGATGGCCGGAATGTTCGATCACAAATGGATTGTCGTCCCAATACCTGGCGATGTCCTTCTGCTCCTGTGTCAGGTTTCTTCCGATATCATATACTTCCTTTGCCAGTTTGTAAAATTCGCTGGTGCTGTCTTTACTGAATGCAGGCGGCCGGACGGGCATGAACTGAGATGCAGAATCCATCAGCAGGGGCTGCATGGTATTCCAGCACCACTCCACACCATCCAGGTAATCGGGCGGTGTTGGCCTCCATTTACCGGGGTCAGTACTGCCCAGGTATTTTTCCTTGCCCCTTGACTTGTCATATCCGTCACTTTTTGCCCGCTTCAGGATGACAGCCGCAACTGCTTCGCCGAATGCGGCTGACCGGTCGTAGACTTCCTTATCCAGGTGCTGTTGATAGCTGGCATATAAGGGCTCTTCGTATTTATTCAGGGAATCCACTGAAAATACTTTTACATTCCTTACCACTTTGAAAAAGGCTTTGGACGCGGCCAGTGTATAATCATAGGTCTTCCCTTTTTCCGGTTCTGGCATGGCATCGAATCCACGCATCTTTGCGGTAAGGGAAACGGCTTCAGGCGTCTGGAAGCGGATGGCTTCGTACGCCGCTAATGAAGAGTAGATATAGATACGCGCCGCTACGGGAGGTGTAAATCCATCATAAATGATCACCTGGGTGAGCTGATCTTCATTATCATGTAATACGGTTGCGGGATCCCGGAGTTCCGCTTTTTTACCGGTGCAGGATATGAGCAGGCCTGAGAAGACCAGATATCCCATGAATTGCAGCAATCCTTTTCTCATGTTTGCGATGTTTGGGGATGCCGGTGCTATACAGAAGCCACCAGTCCCTATTGAGGGTTAATTGTTCTCTTCTTGTTGCCAGCCGAAATGACTTCCACTTTCGTAACGTTGCTACCCAGCATAAGGCCGTTGCCCGACTGGGAGAGGAATCCCTGGCCAAAATACCGCTCCCGCCATTCCGTACTGCCATCAGTATAATAAATCTTCACGGCACGGTCTTCCGGCAATAAAGATACCCATTGTACCCGATTGCGGAGGGCATAACATTTCAGGGGGCCCCGGTTCTGGGCTGCTGCTACCCGATAGCTGCCATCGGCTACGGCAAATTTCACCAATGATTTGCCGTTGCCGGGAATGAATATTCCGCTTTCCCGGATCGACAAGGGTCGGAACGCCCCCTTCCCATTTCCCAGCAGGAGCAGCCCGTTAAGGGCATCATAACGTCCTACAGATACTTCTGTTCCATAATCATTGCCATTGATCAGCAAGTCGGGGTTGCCGTCACCATTGAAATCATCGGCAATCATTCCATTCAGCTGCGAATACTGTGCTTCTGCCGGTAGCGGCACCAGAGTGAATTTACCGCCACCCTCATTCCTGCAGTACATGGACTGCGGCGTGTTACACATCAACCGGATGGCGCCCTTGCGTTGCTCCGGAGTGAGCACTTCATCCATAGTGGCATTGGCATAGGTCTTGTAATTCTGGAATTTGGTCCGCATGCTGATCATCTGCTTCACAATATCATCGCGGGTTTGTGCCGGATACTCACGCATCACTCCATCTGCACCTGGCAGGTAAAGGGAGGGGAATGCATCAAAACTGTTGTTGTTATCAAAGTCTTTTGCTGTTATGAATGCAGGATATTGTTCACTGGAACGATAAAAGGAATTGGTTCCCATATTACCGGCTACATAATCAATATCCCCGTCTTTATCAAAATCGGCACCAACAAGACTGTTCCACCACCCTGTACGCTTTTCAAGTCCGGTTCCGGAGGTCACATTCCGGAATACGCCATTTTCATTTCTGAAAAAAGTCAGCGGCATCCACTCTCCTGCCAGCAGCAGATCCGTCCATCCGTCATTATCATAATCCGTAAACAGGGCATCACATACCAGTCCGGCACCAGCCAGTTCTTTGGCTACCGTTGCAGTAACATCAGTAAACAGGATGGCGCCGGGCTTACTGTCGTTCCGGTAAATAAAGCTCGATACGGGTTTGGGGTAATTCCAGGGATCCACCCTTCCTGCAATAAAGAGGTCCAGATCACCATCATTATCATAATCGGCAGCCCGTACACAGGATTTGCTGGTCAGATTGACCGGTAAATGGGTGGTATCCGCAGTAAAGTTCCCTTTGCCGTTATTCAGGTAGATATGATCCTGATAATGACCGGTGCCGGGTTGGTTTTCATAACCGCCGCTGGCTGCATAGATATCCAGGTCACCATCTTTATCCAGATCGAGCAGCAGCAGTCCCAGTTCTTCCCAGCGCTTGGTATCATTGCCGGCATTGGGAAGGAGATTGCGCTGCTGGAAGCTGCCATTGGACTGCTGCAGGAAAAGCTGGCCACTATACGTAAACGAACCACTGGTTACAATATCCTCCAGTCCATTACCATCAACGTCTCCGACAGCCATTCCGGGGCCGTATTCCGATAATTTATGCGGCAGGAGTTTCTGGATATTGAAATCGATAAAATCCTTTTCTTCCTGTATATACCGGATGTCGCTGCGGCTGGTGATATCCGTGAACAGGGCTGTGGTATCTTTTACCGGCCAGGCGTCCAAATTCCCGGGATTGGCATTTGCCTCAACCAGTCTGATATGCGAATCAGCTGTAATGTGCTCCAGTTTCTGCTTTTTCCCATCGGGCCAGAAAACCAGCAGAGAATCGGCTTTAACAGCAGTGCCCAGCCCAAAAACAGCTACTGGCAATATTGAGGACAGATAGCCCCGGTAAGGTGTATTCTCATATACCTGCTTCTGATTTCCAAAGTAAAGCTCCACCCAGGCACCGAAGCCATTGCGGTTTGTGGAAGGGCCTTCGAATCCTACCGTAAGGTAATGGGCCTGATCAGGAGTGGCATCGCGCAGGGTATTCTGGTACACAAATGCCTTGTCATTGATATTATTCACTACAATATCCAGGTCGCCATCATTATCAAGATCGGCATAAACTGCACCATTGGAAAATGAACGTACATTGAATCCCCAGTCGCTGGTCTTGTTTTCAAATTTCACTCCACCGGTATTCCGGTAGGCGTAATTATGAATTTTCACTTCAGGGATCTGTTCCAGTAATTGCTTGCGTGAAGCTATTGCAAATGATTCATCGCGGAATGCCACAAAATCGTGATCGGTTACATCTTTGGGGAATCCGTTGGTGATGAGAATATCCCGTTTCCCATCCAGGTCGAGGTCGGCCACCAGGGGTGTCCAGCTCCAGTCGGTTTCAGCCATTCCGGCAAAAAATGCCACTTCACTGAATATGGGCGCACCCAGAGAATCATCACCCAATACCCGAGGTCCCTGGTTGAGTTGCAGGGTATTCCGTACGTACTGATACCCATAACCGAAATAGTCGCTGTTCTGGTAGGTCTGGTAGCTGTTGGGGTTCATCATCATCTTCTTCCGGAAATTATCTTCCGGATTCATATCAAGGGCCACTACATCCACCAGACCGTCGTTGTTGATATCGATAATATCATTCCCCATGGCATTGGCGGAAGTATGCTTGAAATAGGTATTAAGGGATTCGGTGAATGTGCCATCGTGGTTATTGATCCAGAGCAGGTCGTTCGACAGATAGTCATTGGTCACGTACACATCTTTCCAGCCGTCGCGGTTGATATCGCAGATATTCACCGAATGGCCATAGCCATCGATCTGAATACCGGCGGCCTTCGATACATTGGTATAAACCGGGTGTTTCAGCGAATCATTCCAGTCGTTCCGGAAGAGTTTATCGGTATTGGGATGGCTGCCGTCTTTCATGGCCGGGCGGAAGCGGTTGGGGTAATCGCCCTTGATGATCTCGTTATTGACCAGGTACATGTCGAGGTCACCGTCGTTGTCGTAGTCAAAAAAGGCGGCCATGGTACTCTGGGCGGTATCGTCGAGGCCATATTCACTTGCCATATCCCTAAAGGAAGGAATACCGTTTTTGTCGCTGCCCTGATTGACATATAAGATGTTCCGGCGTTGCTCCGGGTCGCGCTTCAATGTGGTACACACATAAATATCCTGGAGACCGTCATTATTGATATCCACCACTGCAACGCCACGGCTCCAGCGGCCTTCGCCGGCCACATGGGCCTGTTCGGTAACATCCCGGAATCTGAGATTACCCTGGTTGAGGTAGAGTTTATTGGGAACCAGATTTCCTGTGAAATAGATATCGGGAAGGCTGTCATTATTGAAATCGGCAATACCTATCCCCCCACCATTGTACACATTTTCAAAATCCAGTACGTTCACAGAATCATTCTCTATGATGGTGTTCTGGAATTCTATACCGGTTTTATCGGAAGGCAATGCTGTAAACAGGGTTTTGCGCTGATTACAGGAAGCCAGTAGTGTCAGGGAAAGGGTAAGCAAAAAGCTGAATGTCCGGAACCTCAGGTGCAGCATAGATTACAACTTTTGGAGTCCGGCAAATTACTTAAAAAAGAGAAAGGCAGCGTTTGCACGCTGCCTTTCTTTATCCGGATCACTAGCTGTAATTAGTAGCCAGGATTCTGTTTCAGTGTAGAAACGCCATTCACCACGCTGCGGTCGATCTGAGCCTGTGGGATGGGGAAATACTCATCGTTACCAGCCTGGAAGGTAGCACCGTTCAGGTAGCTGCGCTTGGTCTTCTCGTAAGCGAGGTAAGCGTTAAGTGTTGTTGCAGCTTCACCCCAGCGTACCAGGTCGAAGAAGCGGTGGCCTTCCATACCCAGTTCGATCTTGCGCTCGAAGTGTACGGCTTTACGGGCAGCCACTTTATCGGTCCAGGGAGTAGTGTAGAGACCTACTTTATAGTTGGCAGCAGGTACTGCACCATTCTTTACGAAACCAGCAGGGTTAGCGGCGCGGGCACGTACCTGGTTAACCAGGGCACGGGCATTTTCCAGCGAACCAGCTTCCACTTCAGCTTCTGCGGCCCAGAGGAGCACGTCAGCAAAGCGGATCAGGGTGTAGTTATTGGCAGTTACACCGGCAGTCCAGAAGGATTTGTCGGTGAGCACGCCTTCCTGGGATTTCTTGTAGGTATTCTTGATGGGAGCATACGGACCAGAGTAAGCCTGGTCACGGATCCAGTTCTGACCCGGGTGGGGACCCCAGTCGCGGTAGGGAATACCACGGCGGCCTACAGTCCAGTCGAGACGTGCATCCAAGGTACCGGTTTCAGGAGTAAAGGGATCAGCGCTGGAAAGGCCCTGGTCGCTTTTCACTTCTGTTCCATTGTAGTTGTCTACATTAGGCAGGCCAGTTACGGCATCCACCTGGAAGGAGTTTACCAGATCCTGAGTGGGCTGGAAGAATCCGCAGCAGCCACCGGGACCACCGGTATAGGGGAAGTTCAGTACATCACCCCAGCCACCGTTATCACCGTTGGCACCATCGTTTACAGAGTACTGAACCGAGAATACGGCTTCAGGACTGTTCTTGGTGTCGGCATCAAAGCTGGCGTCATATTTGGCATTCAGGGCGTACTTGGTTCCGAGAGAAGTTTTACCGTTGGCGATCACTGCATTGAGTACAGTCAGCGCACCGGCATAATCCTTACGGAACATCTTCACTTTGGCGAGGAAAGCACCGGCAGACCATTTGTTGGCACGACCGATCTTGTCCTGAGTCTCGGGAAGATTATCATAAGCCCACTGGAAGTCGGCTTCAATGTTGGGCCATATGTCCTTGTCGTTGGCGAGGAACAGCTCGGTGTTCTTTTCGTCAACATATGGAACATTGTTCCACATTTTCTTGGCTTCGAAGTGGTAGTGACCACGGAGGAAGCGGGCTTCACCAGTTATACGCTTGATATCAGCAGCAGAAATATCAGTAGCCTTGGCCATTACCTTCAGTACGTTGTTCGCACGGGTAACACCTTCGTATACTGTTTTCCACTTGTTGTTGTAATAACCGTTGGTAGCGCCGGATTCGTAACGCTCCATGGGGTTGATATCCTGCTGGTCACCAGCATCTGAACCTTTGTGGGCGTCGCCACCAACAACGGAACCGTATACCCAGTTGGATCCGGATGCATCCCAGTTACCTCCGGCACCATAGCCGTCAAGCAGGGAGTAAGCTCCGATCAGGAGGCCTTCCACGCCTTTTTTGTTCGCCAGTACGTTTTCATCCAACGAACCCAGCGGCTTTCTCTCCAGAAAACCCTTACTGCACGAGTAGGCAATCACTCCAAGGAGTGTCACCAGAATGGCATTAAAGATTGTTTTTTTCATATTTCGTTCTTATTAAAAAATTAGAAGGTTACGTTTACACCGAACAGGAATTGCTTTTGGTTGGGATAGTTACCATAGTCGATACCGAAGGCAGTATCGGAACCAACGAATTCAGGATCCAGACCAGTGTATTTGGTGATAGTAAAGATGTTCGCTCCCTGCGCGTAGATCCGCAGACGGTCAATACCCAGTTTGTTGATCGCTGATTTCGGGAGGGTATAACCGAGTTGCAGGCTCTTCAGGCGGAGGTAAGAACCATTCTCCATCAGTGCGGAGTTGGGCACCTGCTGGTTGCTGAAGTTAGAGCTGTTCTCTACGATAGGCAGTGTGCCTTTTGTGTTAGTGGGGCTCCATGCATCATAGAGAGAACGCTTGGATTTGCCACCCTGGAAGGATGCATAGTAATCAGTCCACCAACGGGTGTAGTTGATCACATCCTTGCCGGCAACACCGTAGAAGAAGGCGCTGATATCAAAACCTTCATAAGCCAGATTCAACTGGAAACCATAGGTAAAGTCGGGGTTGGGATTACCATAATAAACGCGGTCGTCATCATTGATGGTACCGTCGCCATTCGCATCCAGGTATTTATAACGACCGGCTTTAGCATCTTTCTGTACAGGAGATTTGGCCACATCGTTGGCATCCTGGAAGATACCGATCACTTTGTAACCATAGAAAGCAGAAACGGGTCCGCCGATACGGTTACGGGCGAAATCACCAATACGGGAACCACCGGTAGTGAAGAAGGGAACACCTTCAGCCAGTGCAGTGATCTCGTTTTTATATTTGGTGAAGGTCAAAGTCGCATCATAACGCAGTTTCTTGTTCAGGAAGGTACCGCGCTTGGTAACCGCGAGGTCGATACCGGTATTCTTCATGTCAGCCACGTTTACTGAAGGAGCGGTTGCATTACCCTGTGTTGTATTAACGAGGGGCAGTACAAACAGCAGCTTGTTGGTCTTCTTCACATACCAGTCGAACACCACTTCCCATGAACCACCAAAGAAGGTTCCGTCGAAACCTACGTTGGCATTCACGTTCTCTTCCCACTGACCGGCGGGGTTACCTACACGGTCCTGCAGGAAGCCCTGGAGGGCGCTGTTGCTGGTACCACCCAGGTCATAAAAAGAAGAACCAAGTCCCTGAGAATATGTAGAGAACGCGTTGTTGGGATCAATGTTCTGGTTACCCATTTTACCCCAGCCACCGCGGATTTTCAGGTCAGTGATCCAGTTGATCCCTTTCATGAAATCTTCGCGGGAAACACGCCAGCCGGCGCTGAAGGCGGGGAAGATACCATAACGCTTTTCGGAACCGAATACAGATGAACCGTCACGGCGTACAGTGGCACCAAACAGGTATTTATCATCGTATACATAGTCCGCTTTGGCAAAGAGCGAGAACAGGGCACGCTGTGCGTAAGGAGCACCACTGTTGGTCTGTACACCAGAACCGGTGTTCAGGGCCCGGAAGGCAGGATCATCCACAAAGTAACCCAGACGCTTGGCAGCCATGGAACGGCCCCAGTTTTCAACGGCTTCAGAACCGATCAGGGCACTGAGCTGATGTTTTTCGGCGAATGTGTTTTTGTAAGAGAGCTGGTTGGTCCAGTTCCAGCTGCGGTACATGCTGGATCCTTCGTTATACTCGTTAGTAGAGTTGTTCTCTGAGTTCTCGTAGGTTTTGAAACCATACCAGTAGTAATTGTTCAGGTACTGCTCCCCACCGAAGCTGGTGCGTGCTGTAAAATGCTTAAGGATATCCACCTCAGCATAAGCGTTACCCAGGAACTTGTAATCATTACTGCGATTGTCTTTGGCACGGACACGGTAGGCTACAGGGTTCAGGGCATTACCCAGACCAGCACCTTTCTGACCGGCAAAGTTACCAGCGATGTCATATACAGGAACGATCGGCTGGATACGGTAAGAGAGGGAGATCTCGTTACCTTCACTTTGGTTGCCGATCTTGATATTATTGCTGTAAGACATCTGGAAGTTCTCACCAATGCGGATCTTGTTTTTCACAGTGAACTCCGAGTTGGCACGAACAGTATAACGCTTATAATAAGTAGTCATTACCGTACCCTTCTGGTCGAAATAGTTGAAACCGAGGTACATTTTGCTGTTCTGGCCACCACCGGTAACACTCAGGTTATGATTGGTGAGGGGCTGCGTGCTGAACACTTCATTGTACCAATTGGTTCCTACCTTATTCGCCTTGTGGATCAGGTAAGATGAGTTGGGATCATCGAGGTTCAGGAAATATTTGCTGGGATCGGCAGCGGGGTCGCCTTCCATTACACCAGACTGGGAACCAGCCAGGATATAATCGGGCAGGCGGGGCGTAGCACCATTACCATACTGGGGGTGCTTGGGGTTACCGTTGGCTTCCACCTGACCTGAATTTTTCAGTGCCAGCCAGGTGAGGTCGGCATTACCCTGGGGATCGAGCATATCGAATCCTTTACCACGACCCTGAACACCATAATAAGCATCGTAATTCACTTTTACACCACTGTTGTTCCGTCCTTTCTTAGTAGTAACGATGATCACACCGTTAGAAGCACGGGAACCGTAGATGGATGCTGCAGCAGCATCTTTCAGTACCTGGATGCTCTCGATATCGTTGGGGTTGATATCACCGAGGTTGTCGGTTTGTGTACCATCAATAACATAAAGTGGGTTGTTACCGCTCAAGGAACCGAAACCACGGATCCTTACGCTGGCACCATCACCAGGCTGACCAGAGGAAGTAACCGTAACACCAGCTGCACGACCCTGAAGTTGCTGCTCAGCGCTTCCGCTGGGTACAGCCACCATGTCGGCAACTTTAACTACGGTAACGGCACCGGTGATATCCTTCTTTGCTTGGGAAGAATAACCGGTAACCACCACGTCGGTCAAAGTGGTGGATTTTTCTTTCAGGCCAACCTCAATGGCAGACTTGCTGCCTACTGCGATTTCCTGAGACTCAAACCCTACGAATGTGATCACCAGTACAGCACTGCTGTTCGGTACTGAAATGGAGAAACCACCATCCGCACCCGTCTGCGTGGCAACTGTAGAGTTCTTCACACTTACAGTGGCCCCGAAGATGGGGGTCTTGTCCTTGTCACTGGTCACCCGACCCGTAACTGTTTTTGATTGCGCGAAAGTTACTGCTGAGAGCGAGAGCATACACGCCAGTAACCACAGCCTTACGGCAGTTAGCTTTGAGGGCATAATGATTGAATTTTGATTAAGGGTTGTGTGATGTAATTAAATATGGCGAATAAATTTAACTAAATTTTAATCGGTGAATCAAAAAAAAGAATGGAAATCAGAGAAATAATTTCCCGTTCAATTCACCAGTTGCAATCGTTTGTTTTCATGGGGCGGGCTGAAAGCCTTATCTGGCGTGCATTTCAGCGAAATCCTTGAATATGAATGCTAACGCTTAATTGTGTAGCACTTACACATTCAATTCTGTTTCATCTCAGCGCAAGAGCCGAATTGCCAGTGAAACGCTGCGCAATTTTTAAAAAAATATTATGATTTCCAAAGAATACTTGATCCGTTCGGGAAAGGTTGTTTCTATTGGGAAAAAGAGTGAACAAGTAATGTGTAGGAAATACACGAAAGAAAGTAGCCTGTAGCCAGTAGCCTGAAGCCAGTAGAGTGTGGGTTTGTGTTTGAGTGTGCATGTGAAGGAAGATAGAATTTTTGTAATCGACTACTGGCTACTAGCTATAGGCTACTGTCTACTGTCTACTGACTACTGACTACTGGCTACTGACTACTGGCTACTGTCTACTGCTATTTTGTCGCCCCCCACCCATTGGCAAACTAATTGAGTAACCTACCTTTGCCGTCCCTTTGACGGACAGACCCCAAAAAATCTGACAAAATGAGTGCACAAGAATCCCCCCTGAACGGGAATCAGGCCGCTAACGAACTGGATATCAATACAGATGAAAATATGAGCGGAAGTACCCACCTGAATGAACCCGTGGCCCAGGAGAATGAACTGGAAAAGCTCCGGGAAGAGCTGGAAGCCATGAAGGACAAATTTATCCGTCAGGCAGCCGAATTTGACAATTACCGGAAACGTACCGCTAAGGAGAAGCTGGACCTGGTACAAACCGCCGGAAAGGAAGTGATCAGCTCCCTGCTGGTGGTGCTCGACGACTGCGACCGTGCCGAGAAACAGCTGGAAAAAGCAGCCGACCTGGCCGCAGTGAAAGAAGGCCTCCATCTGGTGTTCGGGAAACTCCGCAGCACCCTGCAGTCGCGCGGACTGAAAGCCATGGAGAGCAAGGGGGCTGATTTCGACCCCGACCAGCATGAAGCCATTACTGAAATTCCCGCTCCTGCAGCAGAACTGAAAGGTAAAGTTGTGGATGAAGTGGAAAAAGGATACCTGCTGAATGATAAGATCATCCGCTTTGCCAAAGTGGTGGTTGGAAAATAAGCCCGATTACAGACCTGTATACAATTACCGATGTCGAAAAGAGATTATTACGAAGTACTGGGCGTGGCCAAAGGCGCTTCTGCCGACGAGATCAAGAAAGCCTACCGCAAAGTAGCGATGCAATACCACCCCGACCGCAATCCGGGTGATAAAGCCGCTGAAGAAAAATTCAAGGAAGCGGCTGAAGCCTATGAAGTACTCAGCGATGCTGATAAACGGGCGCAGTATGACCGCTTCGGACATGCAGGTGTCAGCGGCAATGGCCGCGGCGGACAAGGTGGCCCCGGCAATATGGAAGATATCTTCAGCCAGTTCGGCGATATTTTCGGCGATGATATCTTCGGCAGTTTCTTCGGTGGAGGCGGTGGTGGCCGTTCCCGTGGCGGACAATCGAAGCCCCGCGGTACACGCGGCAGTAACCTGCGTGTAAAACTGAAGTTGAATTATGAAGAGATCGCCAAAGGTGTAACCAAACAGATCAAGGTCAAGAAATATGTGGGCTGTACTACCTGTGGCGGATCTGGTGCAAAAGACAAGAGCAGTATCAATACCTGCGGCACCTGCGGCGGCAGTGGACAGGTACGAAGGGTAACCAATACCTTCCTCGGACAAATGCAGACCGTTACCACCTGCCCTACCTGTAATGGAGAAGGTTCGGTCGTGACTGCAAAATGTGGCTCCTGTAAAGGGGAAGGCCGTGTTTATGGTGAAGAGACCGTTAGTATCGATATCCCTGCTGGTGTACAGGAAGGCATGCAACTCAGTGTTTCCGGAAAAGGAAATGCTGGCGAAAGAGGCGGTTATCCGGGCGACCTGATCATTCTAATTGAAGAAGACCAGCACAAGGAACTGCACCGCGATGGCCTGAATGTGGCTTATGAACTGCACTTATCTTTCCCTGATGCCGTATTCGGCACACAGGTGGAAGTTCCCACAATAGACGGCCGTGCCAAGATCAAGATCCCCGCAGGCACACAAAGCGGTAAGATCTTCCGGCTGAAAGGGAAAGGCTTCCCTGGCGTGAATTCATACGAAAAAGGCGACCAGCTGATCTATGTAAACGTCTGGACACCCCAACAGCTCTCCGCCGAAGAAAAAGCGGCACTGGAAAAACTGAAAAGCTCCGCCAACTTCCAGCCCAAACCGGAGAAGACGGATAAGAATTTCTTTGATAAGGTGCGGGAGATGTTTTCTTAGTAGACAGAAGTCAGTAGACAGGAGACAGGAGAAAAAAACAAAAGCCAACAGGCCGAAGTAGGTACTTCAGACTGCTGGCTTTATTATGAAAGGAATTTCTTTTAAATACTTTGCTATTCTGTCTCCTGTCTACTGTCTACTATCTACGGTCTTCTGTCTACTGTCTTCCGACTACTCCCTCCTCCGCTTCCGCGTCTTCCCATACAACTTCCTCGCCTTATCCGCCAGCAGTATGAACTCCTTTTGCAATGAATCGAAGGGATCGTGTGAATGCTGGGCCAGATCGATCACATCACTGAAATTGACCCGCCGGGTGAATCTGGAATCTTTTAGCAGGGAGGTGAACATGATCACGGAACTGGCAAAACGGTATACTGAGTCTGCGCTGTTGAATGCCGTGTATTCAGTCGGAATCTCGTAGTGGCTGAAATGCACCAATGAATCACCGGGCAGTTTGTACTGGATCTCCACTTTCCCAAGCCCGTTATTTACAAAGCGGCTGTCGCGTGCTTCAAGAGGTTGTTTCAATTCGAACACAGCCATCAGTGAATGCCCGGAGCCAACTTCCCCTCCTTCCACTTCACTGGAGGTATCGGCCAGGGCCTTGATCTTGTTATCATAGCCGATCAGCCGGTAATCCCTGACGGCTTCCGGATTGAACTGGATATCCAGGTAGGTATCGTCTGCCACCGTATATAAGGTCTGTGTCAGTTCTTTCACCAGTACTTTTTCCGCCTCCGCTTCATTATCCAGATAGGCGAAATTGCCATTGCCTTTCTTGGCCAGCACTTCCAGTTTGGAGTCTTTATAATTTCCCATTCCCACTCCCAGACAAGTCAGGTAAATGCCCAGTTGCTGGTGCTGGGTGATCAGTTTCTCCAGGTCTTCATCGGTGGTTTGACCCACATTGAAATCGCCATCTGTAGCCAGGATCACCCGGTTATTGCCGCCTTTGATGAACTGGCTTTTGGCCAGGCGGTAGGCCGAACGGATGCCCGATTCTCCCGGTGTTGATCCACCCGGATATAATTCTTCAATAGACTTCCGGATCTTTTCTTTTTCTGCTCCCGAAGTGGGTTGCAGCCATACACCTACCGTAGACCCATAAACGATAATTGATATGGTATCTTTTGCCCGCAGGTTCTCGACCAGCAGCTTGAATGCGGATTTGAGCAAGGGTAAGCGGTTGGGCATGTCCATGGAACCGGAAATGTCGATCAGGAACACGAGGTTACTCTGCGGGATTTTGGACGTATCGAGTTTGCGGGCGCTGACTTGCATGAAAAGCAGGCGGTTGTCGGGATTCCAGGGGCAATCCGTCAACAGCGAGTGAAAACCGAATACGCTGTCGCGTGGCGGCACATGGTAGTCAAAACTGAAATAATTGAGCACCTCTTCCGTCCGCACGGCATCCGGAGGCACGGTAGAGCCCATATTCAGGAAACGCCGGATATTGCTGTAAGAGGCCTTATCGGTATGCATGGCGAATCCGGTTTCAGGGAATTTGCCGGTGCTTACAAAATCATTTTCCACCAGGCTGCTATAGGTTTCGCCGCCCACGCTCCAGTTCACCCGGTCCTGCGGTTTCAGGTTCTTGGTTACGGAAACCAGCTTTGTTTTCGTGACGGTAGCTGCAGCAGCCAGCATTTTCATTACGATCTGCTGGTAGCGCAGGGGATCCACTTCCAGCACAACAGGCTGGTATCCGTCGAGTGTGATGGTAATACTGTCTCGGTTCCGGGAGGTCATGATACCGAAAGTGCCGCTGCTGCCGGAGAAATACAGGTAACCCGAAGAGTGCAGTTTGATACGGGCATTGGTCAGCGGATTGTTTTTTTCATCCCGCACTTCCCCACGCAGGTAGTACTGGGCCGATGCAGATCCGCCACAGCAGAAGAGGAATAAAATGACAAGCGTGGTTTTCATTGGATGAGCTAAGGGTTTGAGGGAGCAGTAAGGTGCTTATTCAGCCAGCCGGTACAACTCCTTTATGTTGCGACCCAGTCCGTCGTAGTCGAGCCCATATCCGACCACAAACTTATTGGGAATGCTGAAACCAAGGTAATCAATCTTCACAGGATAAACAGTGGCATCCGGTTTATGCAGCAAGGCCACCAGGCTGACAGAAGCAGGCTGTTGGTGGTGGATCTGCGGCAGGAACTCATTGAGCGTTTTTCCGGTATCCACAATGTCTTCGAGAATAATGATATCCCTTCCTATGATATCCACATCCAGTCCAATGGCCGTGATCACATGCCCGCTCGATTTTGTGCCTTTATAGGAAGCCAGTTTGATGAAACAGATCTCCGCGTCTATTGTAATGAACTTGAACAGGTCGGAGGCAAACATGAAGGAGCCGTTCAGGATGGCGATAAACAGCGGTTTTTTCCCGTTAAAATCCCTGTTGATGGACTCCGCCAGCTCCTGGATGCGTGCATTCAATGTAGCGGCACTGATGTATGGTTCAAATTCTTTATCGTGTACGCGTATCCGTTGTGTCATGGTTATTGATTATAGATGATCAGTTGCTGTCCCTTTTTGAGCAAACCGGTTTTCAGGTTATTCCAGCTTTTTAGTTGTTCCACTGTGGTGCCATAGCGGCGGGCGATAGCATAAAGAGTTTCTTTTTCCTGGACAGTATGTCTGGTGAATGCCGGCGTAGCAGCTTCCTGCTGCTTCGGGGGTTCAGGCCCGGTCGGTTTGACCGGCACATCCTGCGTCAGGGCAATACCCCGTAACAGGGGCTGTTGGGCGGCCTTTTGCTGCAGGAAAAGTTTCTCCCCCACTGCAGGTTCCTGTCCTTCGTGGAGCAGGTTATATTCCAGCAATGCTTCCATACGGATGCCTTCCGACTGGCAGATACTGTAAAGGGTCTCCCCTTTCTGCACGAGATGATAAGGCGCATTGCTTTTTTTCCTTTTGCGCTGCAGGAATACCAACTGTCCCTTTTTCAGGATATCTCCGGTATAGAGGTCATTGAAATCAAGCAAACGGGCCAGTGATACCCCATATTCTTCCGCGATACTGAGCAGGGCTGTTCCCGCCGGGGCATATACCACACGGGTATCGTTGATCCGGAACACACCGGTTGGATAATCGATCACCGGTAGTTCATCTTCCTCAGGAACTGCCAGCGGTTCGGAGGCAGCGGGGCCGGTACTATTACCAGTAACAGGCTGCTGTGTTCCCGGAACGCCCGCCAGGATCTCTTTATCCGGACTGAGTTTCCCCATGGCGATCAGGGAATATTGCTGCAGATTATAGTCTTCAATCAGTTTGATCAGGATCTGGGGATACCGGATATTGGTGGCATATCCTGCCTTTTTGAGTCCCTGGGCCCAGGCTTTATAGTCTTCCGGATCCAGCTCAAACAGGAAAGCATACCGTTGACCGTTCTTCAGGAAATCGGAATGGTCCTTATAACTCTGGTCTGCCGATGTATAACTGCGGAAGCACTCGTCTCTTTCATCATCATCATGGAATACCCTTGGGCCTTCCCAGCCGGTTTTACATTTTATGCCGAAGTGGTTGTTGGAACGTTGTACGAGGTTACTCTTTCCGGATTCACTTTCGTGAATGCCTTGTGCCAGCGTGATGGATGCTGGAACGCCGGTGCGTACCATTTCCGCCATCGCCACTGCCTTATAGGTATTGATATAATTGATCACATCGGGATTGGGCTGGGCAACGAGTAAATTCCCGGCCAGAAGGCATACGCAACAAAGGATCAATCGGCTCTTCATGTACATTTTACTTTTTGCGGATCAGCAGCAATCCATCCCGCACCGTAAGCAGCACCTGTTCCGTTTCAGGGTCTGCAGCCACATGGTCGTTGAACTGCTGGATGGCTTTTGCATTCTTCCCTTTGAGGGGTGCTTCCAGCACTTCACCATGGAACAGTACATTATCTGCTATGATCAGTCCGCCCGGGCGCAAGGCCGGCTTCACTAACTCATAATAATCAACATAATGCACTTTATCTGCATCGATCAGCACCAGGTCCCAGGCCTCTTTCAGGGCCGGAATGATAGATAACGCATTTCCGCAATGCAAAATTATCTTTTTAGACCATATCGAACGGTTAAAATAACTGCGGGCCATGGCGGCATCCGATTCGCGTAATTCAATGGTATGCAATTCACCATCCGGGGTAAGACCAGCAGCCAGACAAAGGGCGCTGTATCCGGTAAAGGTTCCGATTTCCAGGATGCGGCGGGGGCGGATCAGCAGGCTGAGCTGTTCCAGGAGTTTACCCTGGACCTTTCCACTGATCATATGGGCTTTGGGATGACTGGCCAGGGTTGCCGCCTCCAATTCTTCCAGGAGAGGATCGGTTCCGGAGGTATACCGGTCGGAATAAGCCAATAGAGCTTCTGAGAGGAGTTCCATGGCGATAAAGTTATACGTTTTATATAACAAGTCATGCCATTGCAGTACTCTCCTGCCTCCTGTCTTTTATCTTCTGTCCTCTGTCTTCTGTCCTTTTTAAAAATTCGGCTGCAGCGGATGCTTGGTATAAAACTCCAGTACATGTTCCACCACTTCCTCAGGCGTATCCGCCAGTTTCAGCAGGTCGAGATCGGCGGTATGGATATTATTGAACTTCTGGTTCATGGTTTCCTTCATCCAGTCCATCAGTCCGCCCCAGTATTCCGAACCCACGAGGATCAGGGGTACCTGCAACATTTTTCCGGTCTGGATCAGGGTAGCCACTTCAAAAAATTCATCCATGGTACCAAAGCCGCCGGGCATCATGATAAAACCCTGGGAGTATTTGGTGAAAAGGGTCTTGCGGACAAAGAAATAATCGAAGTTGAGGCTGGCATCGCGGTCGATATAGGGATTGGCATGCTGCTCAAAGGGCAGTTCAATATTCAGTCCCACAGACCTTCCCCCTGCCAACTGCGCACCTTTATTGGCGGCTTCCATGATACCGGGGCCACCTCCTGATATAATCCCGAAACCTTCTTCAGAAAGCTTTTTGGCAATATCCACGGCCAGTTCATAATGCATATGTCCGGGCTGTGTGCGCGCCGAACCGAATATGGAGATACAGGGGCCGATTTTCGCCAGTGCTTCAAAACCGTCCACAAATTCGGCCATGATCTTGAAGATCTGCCAGCTGGAATGTGCTTTGGATTCAGACCATCTTCTTCTTTTTCCCAGTTTGATCGAGTCGTTCATAAACAAAATTCAGATAAGGGGTTGAGACAATAAGAGCCAGCCGGTCGCCTGAGGCGTTACGGATGGCCCTGTACAGTTGTAACGCAGATTACCCTCATTTAGTTTGTTGATCTGCAGTTTTTTGAGAAATGATTAACAGGCCGGCAAAGGTCAGCAGGCCATTGATGATGAGTAATTCAAGACCGATCTCGAAGCCGGGGAACAAAACTGCCTGAAAGCGGTCGATAAAGAAACAGATCACCGGAGCTGCCACACAGGCCCAGGGAGCCAGCCGGTCGTTCACCTGTCTTTTGGTCAGGATGCCAAATGTGAAGAGACCGAGCAGGGGGCCATAGGTATAGCCAGCCACTTTCAGGATCACACCGATCATACTGGGGTTGTTCACCCATTTAAAAACCATTACAAAAACCAGGAACACCGCGGCAAATATCAGGTGAACCCGCTGACGGAGTTTTTTCTTTGCAGCTCCATCGAGATCAGTACGCCGTTGCATGCCCAGGATATCAATACAGAAAGAGGCGGTAAGGGCGGTAATGGCGCCATCGGCACTGGGAAAAAGCGCGGAGATCAGTGCAATGATAAAGATGATCCCGAAAGCTTTAGGCATATAATGTATGGCAATGCCGGGAAAGAGTTTATCTGCTGTCAGGTCTTTTCCGTTCAGCATGAACTTTGTCACTTCTTTTCCGTTCTGTGTGATCGTCTGGAACTGAGCGCCCTGCTGCATGGCATAGAGGTGCAGCAAACCGCCCAGGAAAAGAAAAAGCAGGATCACACCCAGCATGATAAAGCCCAGCGACACTACATTTTTCTGAGAATCCTTCAGGGTGCGCACACTGATATTCTTCTGCATCATTTCCTGGTCGAGCCCCGTCATGGTGATCGTAATAAAGGCACCGGCCAAAACCTGTTTCAGGAAAAAGAGTTTGCTGCCCGGATCAGTAAAAAAAACTTTGGTGAAACTGGCCTGGGTGATATTGGGTGTACTGGAAAGTTGTTCCAGTGCTCCGCCGATACCGGTATTGAGCTGATTGAGAATAAATACAACACAGACCACTAACCCGCCCAGCATAAAAGAAGTTTGCAGGGTATCGGTCCACACGATGGTTTTCACACCACCCTCATAGGTATACAACAGGATCATGAGCAATATGATCAGTGTAGTGACCCAGAATGGCACATGGAAACCGGAGAGGATCACATCCTGCAGAATATTCACGACCAGATACAACCGGGCGGTAGCACCGAGTGTGCGGCTGAGGATGAAAAAGGAAGCCCCGGTTTTATAAGATACAAAACCCAGCCTTGTGGAGAGATAGTTATAGATCGAGGTCAGGTTCAGCCGGTAATAGAGGGGCAGCAATACATAGGCGATGGTGATATACCCCAGCAGGTAACCGATGGTGATCTGGAAATAGGCAAAGGATTCGCGGGCCACCCCTCCGGGTACGCTCACAAAGGTTACTCCGCTGAGCGAGGTGCCGATCATACCAAAGGCGACCAGCATCCAGTTGGAATTTCGGTTCCCGATGAAAAAGGAATCATTGTTGGAATTCCTGGACGTGAACCAGGCGACGATCAGCAGCAGGATGAAATAACCTACCACAAAACCAAACAGCAGTGCCGGCGACATAGTCTTTCTTTAAATGACCAATAGATACCGGCTCAAAGTAAGGAAAAAAACCGCGGAGCCGGATGGAATCAATAACCCATTCCTCCCCTGCCCTGGAAGAGCGGGATATTAAATCCGGCCCGGATCACAGGAATGGAGCGGCCATAGGCATCTGTATAGGGTGAGGTTTTATTGCCCGACACATCCCAGAGCACGCTCATATAGAAGAATGGTGTATTGGCGCGGCCGTCCCGGCCCGAACAATATCCGGCGCCAACAAGTAGACTGTTACCGGAGATAGTTTCTGAAAATGCGGGCGGATATCCTGACGAACCCGGTATAAACTTTCTCGTTATAAAATTATATTCATATTGAACCTGCCCAAATATAAAGTTGACAGGGAATAATCTTGCAAACACACCACCACCATATAACGATTGACGAAGTTTGCTATTAAAACCATCCCAATCGCGCATACTTGAGTACTGATAATTTACAACAATGCCTCCATCCGCAAATCGGCCCAACCTATAGCCTAATACAGGGCTCGCCCCAGCTAGAAATGTATTATTAAAGAAGGAAAGCGAGATGCTTCCCCCGCTGAAGAGGTTCTCTTTTTTAAAGCCGCGTTGTTCTTCATCGTCCTGCGCTTTTGCCTGAATCAGGAGACTGAGGCAGCAGATCAAGGTCAGGATTCTTTTCATGGTCATGGTATTTACGGTTTCTGTAAGCGCCTACCCTTAGGGGTGCGCACCGGCATAACGCCAAAAAGCAGGAAATCTGAAACAATTTCTGCCTGCAAAAATATACCGAATTGATTACCAGCAAATTAATTTTAACATTTTTTGACGGGACTTGCAAAAGCCAGATATCCTGTTAATTTTGCATTCATCTAAACAGCCGGCCCTTTCAGCCGCTTTTTATCCAACCTTTTGAAGATACCTGCACTTATTCCGTGCTGCTGTTGACTTCCCTTTTCGAACGAATTTATTTAACCCGTTGTGCCGTATTGCGGCCCGACATCCAAACAGCACATGAGAAAACATATTCTGGCTATCGACAGCAGCAAGGCAGTACGGCATTTTTTACAGACCATGCTCGGGCAGCAATATCATATTGTAACAGCCCCCGACGGATATTCTGCATTATATTATTTAAAGCACAACGCCATTCCCGACCTCATTATCTGTGATCCGGTATTACCGGATTTTGAAGACTGGGAACTGATCGAGCATTTTACCGACAGCATCCAGTTCCGTACCGTTCCTTTACTGGTGATCGCCCACCTGGCCCAGGATGAACTGGAAACAACCAGTCTCGGCATTGGTGTACAGCATTTCCTGCAGAAACCCTTGTATCCCGGCAGCCTGATGCTGGAGATCGGACGGATCATGGAAGAAAAACCTTCACTGATCTATTAACTTTTTCAAAGGCCGGCAATGCCGGCCTTTGTATTTCACCACTCCGGATTTACCAAGGGGATTTCACAGCTGCAATTCGCTTATTTTTGCGGATATTCCTGAAAGATCGCTGCTGTTTCCAACATATTAGCCAACCCCATAGAATACCTGAAGGGTGTGGGACCGCAACGGGCGGAACTCCTCCAGAAAGAACTGGGTCTTTACACCTTCAAAGACCTGCTTGAATATTATCCCTATAAACATATTGACCGCACCCAGATCAGCACCATTGCCGGCATACGGCCCGATACTGTATTTGTACAGCTCTCCGGCAAACTGGTGAGCAAGGAACTGGTGGGTGAAAAGAAAGGAAAACGGCTGGTGGTGGAGTTAAAGGATGCCACCGGCTCCATCGACCTGATCTGGTTCCAGGGTATAACCTGGATCCAGAAAATGCTGGAACTGGGCGAAAGCTATCTGGTATTCGGACGGGTGAGTTTTTTCCAGGGACAGGCACAGCTCTCCCATCCGGAAATTGAGCCCCTGCGTGCCGAAACGCCGGGGCCGCGGAACTATCTCGAACCTGTGTACTCCTCCACAGAAAAACTGAAAGCCCGTCAACTGGGTGGCCGACAACTGGCCCGGCTTACACAGGCCTTATTCCTGATGATCCGGGAAAAAGACATACCGGAGATCCTGCCTGCATCCGTTCTGGAGCAACATCAACTCCTCCCCCGTTACCAGGCCCTGCAGTTTATCCATTTCCCTCCGGAACCGGCCGCCTATAAAGCAGCAGTGGCGAGACTGAAATATGAAGAATTATTTATTGCCCAATTGAAAATGGGACTGATCCGTGCCAAGCGGCACCGGCATTTGCAGGGAGTGGTGTTCAGCCAGGTAGGTGACCTCTTTAATCGGTTCTACAAGGAGCACCTGCCTTTTGAGCTGACGGGTGCCCAGAAACGGGTGATCAAGGAGATCCGGAATGATTGCGGCAGCGGCAAACAGATGAACCGCCTCCTGCAGGGAGATGTGGGCAGTGGAAAGACGATCGTAGCACTGCTGTTGATGCTGCTGGCGGCCGATAACGGGTATCAGAGCTGCCTGATGGCGCCAACAGAAATACTGGCTCAGCAACATTATCATAACCTGCTGCGTTTATTGGAACCGATGGGGATTGAACTGCGGTTGCTCACCGGTTCCGTGAAAGCAGCCCAGCGCAGGGAAATACTAAGCGGTCTGGAAGAAGGCCGTATCCAGATGCTGGTAGGTACCCATGCTGTCATTGAGGATGCCGTACAATTCCAAAATCTCGGGCTGGCCATTGTGGATGAACAGCACCGTTTTGGTGTAGCGCAACGGGCCCGGCTCTGGAATAAGGGCAAACTGCCTCCTCATATTCTGGTCATGACCGCCACCCCGATCCCCCGTACCCTGGCTATGACGGCTTATGGCGATCTTGATTACAGTGTAATTGACGAATTACCGCCCAACCGCAAGCCCATATTAACCGTACATCGCTATGAAACAGTCCGGCATCAGGTCATGGATTTTATCCGTGCCGAAATAGACCAGGAAAGACAGGTATATATCATCTTCCCGCTGATCGAGGAATCGGAGAAGCTTGATTATGAAAACCTGATGAAGGGCTATGAAAATGTAAAGGCCTATTTTCCTGAGCCGAAGTACTGGATCAGTATGGTGCATGGGCGGCAGCCGGCAGAACTCCGGGAAACCAATATGCAGCGGTTCAAGAATAAGGATACCCAGATCATGGTGGCGACAACCGTGATTGAAGTAGGAGTGGATGTTCCGAATGCTTCGGTGATGGTGATTGAAAGTGCGGAAAAATTCGGTTTATCACAGCTGCACCAGCTGCGGGGCCGGGTAGGAAGGGGCAGTGAAAAGAGTTTTTGCATTTTATTAACGTCCACCAAACTAAACAATGAGGCCCGGGAACGGTTAAAAACAATGTGTGCCACCACAGATGGCTTCAAAATTGCAGAGAAAGACCTGGAACTGAGGGGCCCCGGTGAAATAGAGGGTACAAGGCAGAGTGGGGTATTGAATTTCAAACTGGCGAATCTGATGGACGACCGAGAGGTCATGGAACTGGCCCGTGCCGATGCGGAAACCCTGGCGGAATCCGACCCGGAGCTGGAACAGCCTGAGCACCAGGCATTAAAGGAATGGCTGCGTTTACAACAAGGCCGCACCCCCTGGAGCAGGATTTCCTAAATCGCTTGTTTTACACTAACTTATAGCATAACCGGAAACGATTAACCCAACCAACAGGACTTCCGGTGGCATCAATTCAATAAGCAAAAACAGACATTTTGGGCAGGATTCGTATCATTTTGAGCGCAGTTTTCGTATTGGTACTGTTCCGTTTGTCGGCTCAGGGACCTGGTGGCTTGGAATTTATTGAAAACAAAGGACAGTGGGAACAGGGCGTAAAATTCAAAAGTCCGCTTTCCGGCGGCGCATTTTTCCTGGAATCCCGGGGATTTACGGTCTTACAGCATCAATCTGATGACCTGGCCCGCCTGCACGAACGCATGCATAGCGGGAGTAAAAGAACTCCCGGCTCACCTGGACTAAACAGTGCTACACCTGAAGGCATCCGTTCCACCGAAGGCGATACGGTGAATGTTCGTTCCCATGCTTACCGGGTACGTTTTGAAGGCGGTGCAGCCAATCCCCAGGTATTGCCAGACAAACCTCTGCCACATTACAATAACTATTTCCTGGGCGATGACCCCACCAAATGGGTATCACAGGCCAAAATCTATTCAGCCCTGGTTTATAAGAATGTATACCCGAATATAGATGTCCGCTATTATTCTGAAGGCGGCCGGCTGAAATACGACATTATAGTATATCCCGGAGGCAACCCCGAGCAGATCGCCATGCATTATGAAGGTGCCGATAAGCTCAGTGTCAGCAAAGAGAAAGAATTGCTGATCAGGACCTCTGTAGGAGAAATCCGCGAGCTCTATCCGTATTCTTATCAGTATGAATCGGGCAAGAACCGGAAAGAGATCCAATGCCGTTATGACGTGAGCGGAAATACAGTGCGTTTCAAACTAAAAGGGTATGACAGCCGTGAAACCCTGGTTATCGACCCTTCCGTAGTTTTCTGTTCTTATACAGGCGGTTCGAACAATTATGGATTTACAGCCACTCCGGGACCGGATGGCAGCTTTTATTCAGGCAGCATCACATTTGATGACCGCTTCCCCGTAACCCCCGGTGCATTCCAGACCGGTTTCGGCGGAGGAGGCGGCGCTTTTGGCCAGGCCTGTGATATGGGCATCATCAAATTCAATGCTAATGGAACCGCCCGTGTGTATGCGACCTACATTGGTGGCAATAAAAATGATTTCCCACACAGCCTTTTCTGTGATCCCCAGGGTAATCTGGTCGTGATGGGCCGCTCCTATTCCCCCAATTACCCTACAACAGCAGTTGCCGGAAACGGCGGGGGCTGTGATATTGTGGTAACGAAACTGAATGCCGCCGGATCTGGCATTATCGGCTCCATGCGAATCGGAGGTGATCTCGATGACGGCGTTAATATACAGGACAACTATAACCGTTCTGTGCTCGACCAGACCTCGCTGCTCCAGAATTATGGCGACGAGAGCCGCAGTGAAGTAGTACTGGATGCTGCAGGCAATATTTATGTAGCCGGCAATTCACAATCATCCAATTTCCCGGTTACTGCAGGCGTATTCCAGGGTACCAAAGGCGCCAACCAGGACGGGGTGGTATTCAAATTGAATCCGAATTGTAACGGCCTTTTGTGGGCCAGCTATATCGGCGGCAACAATAACGATGGCGCGTTTGTGCTGGAGATCGACCCGGCTAACGGTGATGTATATGTTGGCGGTGCTACGGCCAGTACCAACTTCCCTGTAAAACCTGCTGGTTCAGTTATCCAGAGCATTTATCAAGGCGGTGCAGCAGACGGATTTGTGGCGGTGATCAATAATACGGGTACCACATTGAAATATGCAACCTATATCGGTACCGGAAATACAGACATTATTTATGGCATCAAATTCGACCGCTTTGGTTTTCCGCATATCATGGGTACTACACGGGGCACTATGACCCCCGTAAATGCAGCCTATGCCGTTCCGGGATCCAAACAATTTGTAGCCAAGCTCAATCCCGACCTTTCCTCTTACGCGTTCCTGACCGTCTTCGGCAACGGAGGCAGTAAACCGAACATTTCACCAGTGGCGTTTCTGGTTGACCGTTGCGGCAACATGTATATTTCCGGATGGGGTGGATGGATCGACAATCAGGCCGATCCGTTCGATATGGGTAACCTTTCGGGTATGCCGCTGACAGCAGATGCGATCAAGAAGGTTACCGACAACAAGGACTTTTATTTCATTGTCATCAAGAAAGATGCCAGTGCACTTTTGTACGGGACCTACTATGGGCAGGACGGTGGTGAAGGAGAGCATGTGGATGGGGGTACCAGCCGTTTCGACCAGCAAGGAGTGATCTATCAGGGCATCTGCGCCAACTGTTTCGGCGACCGGGCATCTATACCCTGGATCAAGCCACCGGCTGGATTTCAATTTACCACTCCCGGCGTTGTTGCAGAAACAAATGGTGCAGGCAATAATGGCTGTAACCTTGGGGCACTCAAAATATCCTTCAATTTTTCCGGTGTTGCATCAGGACCTAAAGCGTTCATCAATGGCGTACCAGACAGCATTGGTTGCGCCCCATTAACTTTTCAGTTAAAAGACACGATCCTGAATGCGAAATCCTACGAATGGAATTTCGGCGACGGTTCTCCCGATGTCATTACAACTGTTGCCGGCGTAAACCATACCTATGCAACTGTTGGCTCGTACCGTATCCGGCTGATTGCGGTTGACTCCACCACCTGCAATATCAGGGATACCGCCTATATCAATGTCCGCGTAGGCAATGACCAGGCGCTGCTGGCCTTCAACCCGGTAAAACAATTACCCTGCGAATCCTTATCCTACCGGTTTGACAATACTTCCGCTGCACCGATCGGCAAGCCGTTTAAAAACAACAGCTTTACCTGGGATTTTGGTGACGGCACGCGTATTACTACCGGTAACGGTTCACTGACCCATTCCTTTGGTGCACCAGGAACCTATAAAGTACGGCTCATCCTTGCAGATACTTCGTATTGCAATAGTCCGGATTCATTGGAGACCACACTCCGGATCGCACCGAATGTTGATGCGCTTTTCGAAACACCTTTAACAGGATGCGCCCCCTATACTGCAGTATTTAAAAACACATCCGTAGCCGGGATCCAGTTCATCTGGGATTTTGGCGATGGCAACAGCTCGACAGCAATCAGTCCAACACATTTGTACCCCAATGTGGGCACTTATCGTGTAAAAATGTATGCGCTCGATTCCAACACCTGCAATAAAATCGATTCGGCAGAGCAACTGATCACAGTGAATGGCAAACCAACAGCTGATTTCAGTTTTACGCCAGTAACCCCGGTACTGAATACCCCGACCATTTTCACCAATCTGTCAGTCGGAGGTATCCGTTATAAATGGCTGTTCGGGGATGGCGACAGCACCATTAAAAACACACTGGACACCACCCTGCATCAATATAATACCACTGGAACCTTCAATGCCTGTCTGGTGGTGTATAATGCAGCCGGATGTACCGATACGATCTGTAAACCGGTACAGGCCCTCATCGAGCCCCTGCTGGATGTACCCAATGCCTTTACTCCCGGAAGGTTCGGACAGAACAGTGTGATCAAGGTAGCGGGTTTTGGCATCTCAAAAATGACCTGGAAGATCTATAACCGCTGGGGACAGCTCGTATTTGAGTCGACCGACCGCAAGCTGGGCTGGGATGGATCCTATCAGGGTAAGCCGCAGCCTATGGATGTATATGCGTATACGCTGGATGTTGAATTCTTTGACGGGAAGAAGACCCGGAAGACGGGGGATATTACGCTGATACGATGAGACGATGTGGAGATGTGAAGATGTGGAGATGTGGAGATGTGAAGATGTGGAGATGTGGAAATAATGAATATAATAAAAACGGAGTTATGAGGGAGGTACTGAAAAAAGTGATCTTGATTGTGCTTTGTGCTATTACCGGACTAGTACAGGCGCAGGATCTGCATTTTTCACAATGGTTCAATGCGCCCCTGATGACCAATCCGGCGAATACGGGATTTATTCCGGATGCGGATTACCGGATCGGGGCCAATTACCGGAACCAGTGGTCTTCCATCATGTCCATCCCTTATAAAACATTCGGGGTATGGGGCGATGCCCAGATATTCCGGAACCAGATCGAAAGTGGCTGGATGGGGATCGGTGGCGCAATCCTGCGCGATGCGGCCGGCAGCGGCACTTTAACGACCACCAGGGCCTATGCATCGGTCGCCTATCACCAGATGCTGGGCGAAGCACACCTGCTTTCCATTGGCTTCAATGCCGGCTGGTCGAACAAAAGGATCAACAACAGTGCACTGAAATTCCCGGATCAGTTTGATGGGAGATTCTTTGACAATACGTTGCCCACATCTGTTCAGCTCGACCGGAACAGCACCAGCTATTTTGATTTCCAGGCCGGGCTGAACTATGCCTATTTTCCCACCGACCGCCTTTACCTGAACGGCGGAGTATCGGTCATGCACCTCAATCGCCCCAGGGAATCTTTTTTTACCAATGACCAGCCCGGGTTCGATTCCAGAATTCCGTTACGCATTACCGGTTTTGCCAATGCAAGTATTAAAATGAGTGATGACCTGATCATCAATCCGCTGGCTTACTACAGTACCCAGGCCGGGGCATCCGAACTGGTGGCCGGTGGCTTTTTACAATATAATCTCTCTGGTGACGGGGAGCAGCAATTACTGGGTGGCGTATTCGCAAGGCTGGGTGATGCCTTGGTACCTATGGTTGGATTTGAGTGGAATCATATCCGACTGACCTTCACCTATGATGCCACGATGTCTTCACTGAAACAATTCAACCAGACCCGTGGCGCTTATGAATTTGCCTTATTACGGCATGGCTTCTATGATGAATACAACAGCGCTATCCGGCAAACGATCTGTCCGAGTTTCCGCTGAACAGCTGATATAATTAAAAAAGGGACCCCAGGGTCCCTTTTTTAATGCTTTGCGCTTCATCCTCTTATCAGAAGAATAGGTTACTGAGGATATTTCCGGCGCCGTTACCCGTTGGTTTCAACTTCAGGAAACTGGCAAATTTCGCAGCACCCATTATCGTTTTCAATTTTGCAAACAGTCCGGACTGCAAGGGGTTGAATTTGGAAAGATAATCTGCAGGCTTGCTGTCAGCCAGGCTCATGATCCCGTTCTTGCTTTTCAGAAAACTGCCAACGGCATCTGTCAATGCGGGTTGTTGTGTGGCGGCAAGGCCCAGCTTTCCGGCAAGCTCCTTTACGATTCCGGAAGTTGTTGAGGTAATATCTCCGATTGCAGGTGGCTTAATAAACCCTTTAACGGCTTCTGCAGCTGCTGGCAATTTAACCTGGGCATGCAGCACCGGGGCAGAGCAAAACAATACGATAGCGAATAAAAGCTTTTTCATACTTGCTGTTTTTGTGGTGAAAGACGAGGCTAAAGATACAGCATTATATAAAGGATATCCGTTACCGTGATTAACAAATGCGAAGCAGTTGTTATTCCAGCTCCTTGCAATACGCTTCCAGGAATTCCACAGCGGCTTTTATTTCATGTTTTAACACCGATACCTGATCAAATAATGATGCTGTCTGGCTTTGTGTTTCCTCCCATTTCTCGATGACCCGGACCACACGGGCTGCTTCTTCCATTTTATAGGTATCGAGCACAGGTTTGATCTTATGAGCCAGGGCCCGCATCTTACTCCAGTCGTTGGCCGTAGCAGCTTTCCCGATATCTTCCACCGAAACAGGGATCTGCGCAATGAATACCCGTAACATTCTCAACACCAGCTCCCGCTTTCCGCGGCTGAATTGCTCCACTACTTCCAGACTTACCGGAGCTGAAATTGCAACTGCTGCTGATTCCGCTTCTACAGGATTCTTTTCCATATTCACATCCAGCCATTTTGCAATGGTTTGCAGAAAGGCTTCTTCCTTGAAAGGCTTGGCAATAAAATCATTCATTCCCGATTCCAGGCATTTTTCACGCTCCCCTTTAATTGCATTTGCGGTAAGGGCAAGAATGGGCAACTTGTTACCCTGCTCTTTCCGGATCACAGCAGTGGCTTCATGTCCGTTCATATCGGGCATCTGGATATCCATTAATACGAGGTCATAGGATTTTTGCCGGACAGCCTTGATGGCATCCTCGCCGCTTTCCACCTCTTCCACTGCCGCACCGAACTGTTGCAGGATCGTAGTGGCCAGCAACCGGTTCATTTCATTATCGTCAACCACCAGAATATGCTTCCCATCCAGGAAGTCTGCATTATAGGCCGTTTCCTCGATCACCGGAAGATCTGCTGCTGTTCCGATCGGGAAGCGGATATTCACATCAATTGTAGTACCCGAGCCCACTTCACTGGACACCAGAATGGTGCCACCCATCAGTGTCACCAGTTCGCGGGTGATACTCATGCCCAGCCCGGTGCCTCCGTATTTGCGGGAAACGGAATCATAGGCCTGGGTATATTGGTCGAACAGCTTATCAATAAAGTGCTGCTCCATGCCTATACCGGTATCACTTACTGAAAAGCAGAGTTCCTGCTCCATATCTGAGATCCTGTGTACATAGAGCCCAAGGCTCACCTTTCCATTTTCAGTAAACTTGATGGCATTTGTCATCAGGTTCAATAATACCTGGTTCAACCGGTAGGGATCCCCTATCAGCACAGGCTCCAGATCCTTTTCGGGAAGCACCCGTTCCAGTTGCAGCCCCTTTTCCTGGGCTTTATGAGAAACGACCCGGAGTACGCGGTTCACTACTTGCTGCGCATCAAAGCCAATGGATTCCAACTGCAGTTTTCCTGCACTGATCTTGGAAAGGTCAAGAATATCGTTGATGATCACCAGCAGGTTATCCGCCGATGTATTGATAATATCCAGGAAAAACTGCTGGCGCTGGTTCAGCATCGTTTTGGACAGCTGCCCGCTCATACCCAGTATGGCATTCAGCGGGGTGCGTATCTCATGGCTCATATTGGCCAGGAAGTGTTCTTTCACTTTAGAAGATTCCTCTGCAGATTCACGGGCTACGATCAGCTCCTGTTCAATTTTCTTCTGGTCTGATATATCCAGATGGATGCCTATGGTTCCGATCAGTTCGCCCCGGTCATTATATTGCGGAGCTCCGCTGATCAGCCACCAGCGGCGTTGGCCGTCCTTACGGTGAATGGTGATCTCATAGGCATCCGTCATGCCGGACTTCCGGGCTTCATTCTTCATCTCCATACGGACCACTTCATCATCTTTCAGGAAAAGTGTAGAAGCATTCATGCCATATAATTCGGCTGTTGTATATCCACACATATCGCAGAAGGTCTGGTTCACGAAGCGGATCTTTTCATCCAGGTCCACTTCCATAAGTCCCAGCTTCATATTCTTGATAATGGTCCGGTATTTTTCTTCATTCGACCGGATCTTTTCATCGGCAATTTTCCTGTCGGTGATATCCGACATGAACCCGACAAACACTTTGGCCCCCTTGTCATCAATATAGGCGAAAGACGAACTGATGGCCCTCCAGCGGATACTGCCATCGGATAATACAACACGGGATTCGTTATAAAAAGGTTCGGTAGCCGTTCTTACTTTCCTCATCTGCTCTTCAATTTCGGGCTGGTCATCGGGATGTACAAAACGGTTATAGTCGAAGAAGGCTTCCGGCTCTATGCCAAACACTTTTTTCATGGATGGGCTGATATACCGGTATCCTTCAGAACCATCGGTCCGGAATTCATACTCGAATATCACACCGGGAATATTTTCAGCGAGCGACTGGAACTGGTAAATGCGGTTTTTAAGTTCTGATTCGGTCTTTTTGACAAGCGTGATATCGGTATGCGTACCCACCATTTTCAGGGGAAGACCTTTTTCATCTTTCTCGATCACCATACCCCGGTCGAGCACCCATTTGGTTTTCCCGCTATCCAGATTCAGCCGGTATTCGATATAAAAACGGTCCATTTCCCCGCTGCAGGTTTTCTGCATGATGGCTTGCATAAGTGGTTTATCCTCATCATGAATATGCTGGTGCCATACGGAGGCTACTTCTTCGGGCTTAATGGCCTTTTCAAGAAGTGAATTGAAGGGTTTAGAGAAGTGGATATGATTTGATGCAAAATCCTGCACCCAGACATTATCACCGATCTGTTCCAGAATTTTGCGCATTCGGGAATCGGCTTCCCTGATCTGCTCCTGTGCCTTCTTCTCCTTTGAGATATTTTCCTTAACCAGGAAATAGCCATTAAATTCATTTCGATCATTAAAAAGCGGTTGCCCACTGATCTTTGCCCAATAAGCCAGGCCGGATTTATTATAAATGACCAGTTCCTGCTGGAAGGGGAGCTGTTTCCCCATCAATTCGATCAGTTCATATACAGAACTCCTGTCCGTTTCAGGGCCAGTCAGCAGTTTATGCGGCAGAGTGTTCAATGCTTCAGAAAACAGGTATCCTGTCTGATCCGTAAACGCTTTATTGCTCCAGTTGATCTTGCCCTGTTCATCCAGGATGACAATGGGATTAATATTATTCTCGGCAATAGATGACAAAACACGTATCTGTTCTTCCCAGGCTTTCCTTTCCGAAATATCTTCAATGATGGCAAAGTATTCTTCCACCTGCCCTGCATCGTTTTGAATCGGCTGGCCTATGGACCTGCCCCAAAACCAGGTACCATCTTTCCGGTAATGGATCACTTCTTCATCAAAAGGAGATCCGTTCCAGAAGCTGTTCCGGATCCGGAGTTCGGCAGCAATATCACTTTTCGGGCCCTTGCACCGTTCGATGGGGCTGATCCCAATGACTTCTTCCATTGAAAATCCGGTCATCTTCAGAAAGCCTTCGTTAGACCAGTTGATCTGGCCATTACTATTAATAAATATGACCCCTTTTTTATTGGCACTGGCCACCAGTGAAAGGCGTTTCAGTTCCTTCTTATCCAGTTCGAGGATATTTTTCTGGTCGTTGATCTGCAGCATTAGCTCTCTCGTATGCCTGGCTTGTTCCTTTTTCTGACGCAATAAATGCAGCATATCCACTAATTGGTCGTGAACGGCGAAGTCGGCCAGGTTCAGTTTACGTTCGCGTACTTCATCAAAAGTGTTAAACGAAGGGCTACCCAGAAATACAATTACATTGTCCTGCTCCAGCCATTCCAGCTGGCCCCTGAGCCGTAACTCAGGGTCCTGCACAGACTGCATCACGAATAATTTGCCGGAAAGTGAAGCCAGTTGTTCAAAACTGAGCTCATCCGTTAACAATGGCCTTACCACTTTAAAAACACTGCTTAAATGCGCTTCACGGCGCAGGTTGATCATTTTCTTAAGAGATGGTCCGCATGCCAGTAAATTCAGGTTGGGGCCAACCATGAAATGAAAGGGAAAGATCCGGTCGAGTTGCTCACTCCCGATAGTAATACCCAATGAACGGTGTAAGGTTTCCTTTGAGTCCGCAGACATAGTAAGCAAAGAAACGGCAAGACTTCCGGCTATGCAATGACAATGGTCTGTTCCCGTGACTTTTTTTGTCATAACTCCAACCGCCCTTACAACTGGTCTGTTCAGGGGTTTTTACCGTCCATTGAGCAGGTAAACCCTTAGATGCTTCCCAAAATCTGGGCAAAATTTAATCCACTTCAGTTCAGGAACCCAGTTTTTGCTTGATATGGTCCGTCAGTCGGAGGGTCAGTGCAACAATAGTCATAGTAGGATTTACCCCTCCCCCTGTTGGAAAGCAGGAAGAACTTGCTATAAAAAGATTGTCAATTCCGTGCACTTTACAATTGGCGTCCACCACACCCTTTTTCGGATCTTCTGCCATTCGTGTTGTACCCATATGGTGCCAACCGGCACTGGTGGTTTCCGGCATATGAGGATCTTTTGCATCGGGCAGGTTATGGAGCAGTTTCACCCTGCCAATACCTGCTTTGCCCACCTCTTTACCCAGCAATTCATAGATCGTCCGGGTACTGTATTTTTCCTGTTCGCCCAGTATCCAGTTGAGTTTTACCTTGGGATTACCCATTTCATCCTTAACGGATGGGTCGAGTGTAACCCGTGAATCCGGGTTCGGTGCCTGCTCCAGACGCATCACGATCTGGTAGGCTTCGGGTTTGGGGGCTTTCCAGTAATGATCGTATCGGCCTTCCTTCACATCATTATAATTATCCACTACCCGTTGCTGGTTGGCGCGGGGGTCTTCGGTAGACCAGGCCTTGATCATCGGCAGCATTTTGCTGGCCGTGTACAAAGGCACGAATGACATGATGCCGTTCAGGATCTTCAATTCAGCCTGTTGCTGCGGTGTTACGGCCAGTTCTGCCCGCATATTGTATTTCTCGTGCAAGTATAATTTGAAAGGTGTTTTGTCTTTCAGCCACAGTTCAGCCGATTTTATTTCTGCATGTTCCATGAAATACCGTCCAACCAGATCGTTTTCGTTGCCAATACCCCGGGGTTGTTGTTTGTTCGACAACAGCATAAGGCGGCTGTTCTGTACCGAGCAACATGCCAATATGAATACCGAGGCCCTGACCTTCTGTTTTTTCCCGGAGTAATTATTGATCACGATCTCCTGAACGCCTTTCCCATTCGGGAGCGTTACAATTTCAACAGCATGAGCGTAGGTATACAGGAATATATTCGGAGCTTTTACAATGGTATCTCTATACTTTTCACCGAACCGTGTAGGTTTGCTGTAACGCCAGATCTTATTCCAGAATACATCTTTGTCGAGCGGCAGGCGTTTCAATACAGGGTCCTTTTTTTCCCATGTATTGACATCAAAAGCTTCTTCTCCCAGGTCAAAAATTTCATGCGACCGCAGGTAATATGGCCACAGGTCCTGCTGCGTGATCGGCCAGCCGCTCATATTCACCCAGTCGCGCGTAGAGAATGCTATAGGATCAAACATGGAACACATGCCTCCCCAATGGCCGGTACTGCCGCCAAAATAATGCAGGCGTGTGGATTTCAGCGGATAATAAGGTTGGCCGGTTGTAGTACCGGCAATGACTTCCTGGGTACGATCTTCATAGTTAAAGCCTCCTCCCTCCAGCAAGATTACTTTCTTTCCGGTTTTCAGCCACTGTATGGCGGCACTGATCCCGGCAGCTCCGGCACCAACAATACAAATATCACCTTCGATCAGGGTATCATTATCCAGTGTCCGGGCATCAATATGCATAGTGCAGTAGGGTTAGTTGAGTGAAAGAAGTGCGCATTGCCGGGCTTCAGTTACAGAAAGTACCCAGCCATTCAGGACAAGTGTGGCACCCATGGTAAAATCTGCCTTTACTTTCTCTGTCAGGAAATTATAGCAATCCAGGTCGGTTGAAAATTTCCGGAGTTTACCGGATGTATCGGTAAGTAATAAAGAGGTCAGCGTTGCGGCTTTATTTTCTGCAGCCGATATCCTGAGGTATTCCTTGCCGATACTTATCAGTTCTTTTTCATCGCAGTAATTCGCCAGGTTATCCGGCGTCGATAGCGGGTTACCCGATTCAAAGTGGTACTTGTGAAACCGGTAATAGAGAAAAGAAGCGGTTACGGTTGCGGCAGTACCGGCAGCCATCCAGATAAAGGTTCTGCGTTTCATGGTTGTTTAGGGAAGGGTAATATACAGATTTCCGTTGATTTGTCATAACATACCGGGATTTCCGGAAATACCTGCACTTATATATGATTATCAGCAATTTACACCTATTATCACTGAAATGGCTAAACGCAGTTACCTATTGCATTTTACCCTGCTTGCCCTATATTTGATATCAATTGTGCCTTATCGTAACGCGTCGGTCTGTTTATTAGCATATATTTGATTATCAGACTTTTAAACAGAGCCCCAGCGCAATTAACCCAACTGAACGAAAGCATCCCCATGGCAAAAAAAGCAATAGGTAAAGAAACAACACCCAAAAAAGAGAAGAAAGCCGTCAAGCAGAAAGCCATTGAAGAGACCCTCTGGGAATCGGCCAATAAGCTGCGCGGCACCGTGGAATCAGCCGAATACAAACATGTGGTGCTGAGCCTGATCTTCCTGAAATTCTCGAGCGACAAATTTGAGGAACGTACCCAGGAGCTGGAGGATGAAGGCAAGAGTAAATACCTCAAGAACCGGGCATCGGAAGACCAGCCCTTCTATGCCATGAAGAATGTATTCTACATTCCGGCCGAAGCCCGCTGGAGCTATATCATCCAGCATTCCAAGCAGAATGATATTGCCTTGAAGATCGATACGGCGCTGCATACCATAGAAAAGAACAATCCGGCCCTGAAAGGCGCCCTACCCGACAACTATTTCTCCCGGCTCAATATGGATGTGAGCAAACTGGCTGCCCTCCTCGACACCATCAACAATATCGATACCTTAAAAGACAAGGAGCAGGACATCATCGGCCGGATCTATGAATACTTCCTCAGCAAGTTTGCGCTGGCCGAAGGCAAGGGCAAAGGGGAATTCTATACTCCGAAAAGCATTGTCAACCTGATCGCCGAGCTGATCGAGCCCTACAAGGGGATCATTTATGACCCGGCCTGTGGTTCCGGCGGCATGTTTGTGCAGTCCATCAAATTCATTGAAAGCCATCACGGTAATAAAAAAGAAGTGTCCATCTATGGACAGGAATACACAGCCACGACCTACAAACTGGCCAAGATGAACCTGGCCATCCGGGGCATCAGTGCCAATCTGGGAGAGGTGCCGGCTGATACCTTTGGCCGCGACCAGCATCCCGACCTGAAGGCCGATTTCATCATGGCGAACCCGCCCTTTAACCAGAAAGACTGGCGGGCGGAGGATGAATTGCTGGACGATCCCCGCTGGCGGGGCTACGATGTACCCCCGAAAAGCAATGCCAACTATGGCTGGATCCTGAATATGGTGAGCAAGCTCAGCGAGAATGGCGTAGCCGGTTTTATCCTGGCCAATGGCGCTTTAAGCGGTGGCGGTGAAGAATATAAAATCAGGAAGAAACTGATTGAAAATAGACTGGTGGAAGCCATTCTTATTTTCCCAAGTTCCATGTTTTATACTACCGACATCAGTGTATCGCTCTGGATCATTAACAAAAACAAAAAAGCGGGCAGCCGTATTATTGGCGATGAAAAGAGGCTTTTCAGAAACAGGGAGAATGAAATCCTCTTTTTTGACCTTCGCAAGTCCGGAGTTCCTTTTGAAAAAAAGTTTGTTCAATTTTCTGATGAAACTATAAAAAGTATAGCAAAAACCTTTCATGAATGGCAGACAAAAAGTATCGAAAATATACCCGAGTTCTGTTATTCAGCAACACTTGAAGAAATTGAGAAAAAAGATTTTTCATTAGTTCCCAGCAAATACATCGAATTCTTAAATACAGACGAAAATATTGACTTTGAAGAAAAAATGAAATCCCTCCAACAGGAAATGGCAGACTTATTAAAAGCAGAAACCCAGTCAAAAATTGATTTGTTATCAGTATTCAAAGAATTAGGTTATGAAATCAAGTTATAAAAGACTGGGGGACTATATTGAGCCTGTAAATCAGCTGAATGATAACATGGAAGTAACCGAACTTCTGGGTATCAGTAATAATAAACATTTTCAGGATTCTCATACTAATACTATTGGCATAGATTTGACTACTTACCGGGTTGTCAGAAATGGTCAGTTTGCCTATAACCGAGCGACGACCCGGAACGGAGACAAGATCTCTATTGCACTTAGACAAGGACCAGATTGCATTGTATCTCCTTCTTACCGAATTTTCAGAAGTAAGGACGAAAACAAATTAGATTCTGAATATTTAATGATGTGGTTCCGGAGGCCCGAATTTGACCGATATGCCCGATTTAAAAGCCATGGGAGTGCCCATGAATTTTTTGAATGGGAACAAATGACTGAAGTAGAACTCCCCATCCCCTCCATCACCAAACAGCGCGAAATCGTCAAAGAATACAATACCATTCAAAAACGGATTGAGCTGAATCAGCAAATGATTCAAAAACTGGAAGAGACGGCGCAGGCGATTTATAAGCGGTGGTTTGTAGAGTTTGAATTTCCTGATGAAAATGGAAGACCTTATAAAAGTAGTGGAAATCCAATGACCTGGAATAGCGCATTAAATCAAGAGATTCCAGTCGGATGGAATTATACATCTTTATCAAAGAACTGCACTCTTTCACAAGGAATTCAAGTTGAAGTCGAGGATCAATTCTTAGAAAGAGAAATAGGAATGAATCGTTTTTTAAGGATAATTGATTACACTCCAAATACTAAAGAACCACCTAGATATGTCAAAATAAACGACTCAAGATACTTTTGCTCCACTGATGATATTGCAATGATAAGATATGGTGATGCAGGAACTGTATGTAGAAGAATTGAGGGAATTCTAGCGAATAACCTATTTAAAATAATTCCATTAAATCCAATATCAAAAAATTTCCTTTACCAATTTCTAAAAAATGAAAATACTCAAAAACTCATTCGTACTTCAGCAGCAAGCTCAACATTGCCAGCTATAACACATAGCTCAATCAGAGAACTACCGATAATAATACCTCCACATAGAGAAATCCTTTTTTTTGACTTCAAAATGCAGCTTCTAGAAAATGAAATTATTAAAAGACAAGAGGAAATTGATAAACTTTACTATTTGAAAGAATTATTTCTTTCAAAACTTAGTACTATAGAATCTTAATAAATGAAATTCACCGAAGCACAATTAGAACAGGCTTTTATAAACCTTCTTGAAAAAGAGGCCTATACCCATATATCGGGTGAAGTCCTGTTGCGTGCTCCGGAGGATGTACTGCTGCGGGAGGATATAAAGGCCTACCTGTCCCGCGCTTATGCAGCTGATGGAATTACAAACACTGAAATCGAGAATATTATCCGCGAGTTAGAACGCTACCCCGCTTCCGATCTTTATGAAAGCAATAAAGCTATCCTCCGGATGCTCAGCGACGGCTTCCTGCTGAAGCGGGAAGACCGGACCCAGAAAGACCTTTATATCAGGTTGATCGATTACGACACTCCAGATAATAATATTTTCAAGGCCGTCAACCAGCTGGAGATCCGCGGCTTCCAGCCCCGGATACCGGACCTGATCGTCTATATCAACGGCTTGCCGGTTGTGGTGGTGGAATTCAAAAGTGCCATCCGGGAAGATGCCACCATACACGATGCTTACGTACAACTGACCACCCGTTATACACGGGATATCCCGGAACTGTTCAAGTACAATGCTTTTTGCGTGATCAGCGACGGGGCCAATAACAAAGCCGGATCCCTCTTCGCTCCCTACGAATTTTTCTATGCCTGGCGCCGGGTGGAAGGGCTGGCCAAAGACGTGGACGGGATCGACTCCCTCTATACCCTGGCCCAGGGCATGTTCAACCGGGGGCGAATCACGGATATTATCCAGAATTTCATCTATCTGCCTGATAGTTCCAAAAAGAACGAAAAGATCGTGTGCCGCTACCCTCAATACTATGCGGCCCGTAAACTGTTTGAGAATATCAAGCGCAACCAGCGCCCCCATGGGGAAGGCAAGGGCGGCACCTATTTCGGGGCTACGGGCTGCGGGAAAAGCTATACCATGCTATACCTCACCCGCCTGCTCATGAAGAGCGCGCATTTTGCCAGTCCTACGATAATTCTGATCACCGACCGCACCGACCTCGACGACCAGCTCTCCACCCAGTTTACCAATGCCAAGCAGTTCATTGGCGATGAAACCGTGATCAGCGTCGAAAGCCGGGCCGACCTGCGGGAGCGCCTCAGGGGCCGTAACAGCGGCGGGGTCTTCCTGACCACCATCCATAAATTCAATGAGGATATCCGGCTGCTGACCGACCGCAGCAATGTGATCTGCATTTCCGATGAGGCCCACCGCAGTCAGGTCAACCTCGACCAGAAAGTGAAAGTTACCGAAGCCGGGGTGACCCGTACCTATGGCTTTGCCAAATACCTGCACGATTCCCTGCCCAATGCCACTTTTGTTGGCTTTACCGGTACACCGATCGATGCCACCCTGGATGTATTCGGTGATATTGTGGATGCCTATACCATGACCGAATCGGTAAAAGACGAGATCACGGTTCGGATCGTTTATGAAGGCCGGGCAGCCAAGGTATTGCTCAACAATACCAAACTGCAGGAGATCGAAGACTACTATAACCGCTGTGCCGAAGAAGGCAGCAACGAACACCAGATCGAAGAAAGCAAGAAGGCGATGGCCCAGATGAATGCCATCATCGGCGACCCGTCCCGGTTAAGGGATGTGGCCAAAGATTTTGTGGGGCATTATGAGAACCGGCTTCGCGAGGGCAGCACCGTAAAGGGCAAAGCCATGTTCGTGTGCAGTTCCCGCCCCATTGCCTGGCAATTCTATAAAAATGTACTGGAACTGCGGCCCGACTGGGCGACCGTCAAAGCCTGTGAAGACGGGGCTGAACTAACCGAAAAAGAGCAGCAAGAAATCAAGCCCATGCCCCGGATGATGCTGGTGATGACCCGCGGCAAGGACGACGAGAAAGCCCTCTATGACCTCCTAGGCACTTCAGAAGATCGTAAGGAACTCGACCGCCAGTTCAAGAATGAAAAATCGAATTTCAAGATCGCCATAGTGGTGGATATGTGGCTGACCGGCTTTGATGTACCCTTCCTGGATACGATGTATATCGACAAACCGGTACAACGCCATAACCTGATACAGACCATTTCCCGGGTCAACCGGAAATTCGAAGGCAAGGAAAAAGGCCTGGTGGTCGACTATATCGGCATCAAGAAACAGATGAATCTGGCCCTGGCCCATTACAATAAGGCCGACAGCCAGAACTTTGAAGATATCCAGCAATCGCTGGTTGTGGTCAAAGACCAGCTGGACCTGCTGCACAAGCTCTTCCACAAATTTGATTCGTCCCTGTATTTTACCGGCTCGGCCCTGGAACAACTGCATACCCTGAACCGGGCTTCCGAATATGTGCAAGCCACCCAGGAGCTGGAAAAGCGGTTCATGTATATAGCTAGGCGTATGAAAGCCGCTTACGATATCTGTGTAGGCAGTGAACAGCTTTCCCAAAAGGAGCGCGACTGGATCCATTTTTACCTGGCAGTGCGTTCCATTGTGTTTAAACTGACCAAAGGCAGTGCGCCGGATACCGCACAGATGAATGCCCGGGTGAAAAAAATGATCGAGGAAGCGATCCAGAGCGAGGGGGTGGAAGAGATCTTCAAGCTGGGCGATGATACCACCACCGAAATCGACCTGTTCGATGAAGACTACCTGGCCAAGATCGACAAGATCAAGCTCCCAAATACCAAGATCAAGCTGTTGCAGAAACTGCTGGCCAAAGCCATTGACCAGATACGGCAGGTCAACCGCATGATGGGCATTGACTTCAGCAAACGGCTGCAGGCGATCGTGGAAAAATACAACCAGCGGGATGAGCAGGATACCCTGCGGAGTGAGGTATTGGATGAATTCACCGACGAGATCATCAATCTATACCATGCCTTACGGAAGGAAAAAGATTCCTTCAAAGACCTGGGGATCGATTTCGAGGAAAAAGCGTTTTATGATATCCTGAAAGCCCTGGCCATCAAATATGATTTTGTTTACCCGGAAGACAAGCTGATTCCACTCGCACAGCAAGTAAAAGAGGTGGTGGATGACAAGGCAAAGTATACCGACTGGAGCAAGCGGGCCGATATCAAGGCCGAGCTGAAAGCCGAGCTCATTATCTTACTTGCCGAAAACGACTATCCTCCGGTTGACCGGGATGAAGTCTATAAGGAAATTTTCGAGCAGGCGGAGAATTTCAGGAAATATAAGGCCTGATACTCATTTTTTCACATTCATTCCCTTTCCTTTTACTGCGCTGTATCTTCCCTTACCCACCTGGTGCTTATCGGATCCTGTGACCTGTTTATTCCGGTCATTTGTAAAAATACCGGGAAGCTGTCCTGAACCCAACTGTTCAGCCAGTTTCACCACATCATATTTTTTATATTCTTTGGCTTCCGGCTCCTTCAGCAATTCCACCAGATCATTTAACTGATATACTTTCATCCAGGTTACCGGAGAAGTGTGGAAAAAACGGCCAAAGCGCCGGGCGAGGTCGGCATTGAATTTCCGTTCGCCCGAAAGATATTTCTTCAGGTTGGAATCATTCATATCAATCGCAACAGCAAACTTCCGGAAGGGTATATTCAATACATCCAGATACTCCTTCAAAAAAGTTTCCAGTGGAATCGTTTTCCGGATCTCCTGTTCATTGGTTGCGGCATAGGCTTCCATTCGGTATTTCACCGAAAGATACCGGTTGCGCATTACCTGCTCCGGGGAACGACTGGCGGCGACTTGCTTAGCGTGTGCTTTTACCGCAGCCAGTTTCTCCGCACTCCACTCCTCACCTTCCGGCAGGCCAATCTGAACCTTATATTTCCTATCATTTTTTGTTTTTCTATCAGTCATAAATTATACTATAAATGCGCTTAGTATTATGATTATTTATCGCCTAAAGGTGCTTCTCCGTTATCCAGATACTTCTTTACTAGTGCTTCCCCTGCTTCGTCTCTTATACACATTAAACCCTCAATCACTTTTTCTGCTCCATAATTCCTACTATACAATGTCACTAATATCTCTTGATCACCCGGTTTTTTTTCGCTTACTTCAAAATACAATAAGGCTCTGTAATCCCCGGTTGCCTGAATATAGGTCTGTTGAAAGGCAAACGCAATCAAGCAACCTGCCACATAATCATATTGCTTATGCTTCCCATAATTATGTGGGGCTACTTCCAGATAAGCCATATAGGGCACAACTTTATCTTTTAGCTGGAAGATCATGCAGCCCTCAATTATATCAGGCGTTTCTTCAGTTACCAGCACATAGGTAGTGATATAGGGTAACTTTCTGCTCAATTTATCAAAGCTAAAACGCCAGCCATCCGCCACTCCGGGAAGCCGCAATTTTTGGGGCCGGATGGATGCATCCACCAATTCATCGGTTTCCACTCTCAGAATTCTAACCTTCATTATTGTTTACACTGACTGATGTAAATATACAAATTTTATGGTACAATTTGTACTAAATAAAATAAAAAATGTACAATTTGTACTATACTTCATCGCGTAGGAAGAAGCCCGAAGCGATGACTGAAATCTTCCTTAAATACTTCATTAGCAATAACTTACGAAGAAAATGAAAAAAACCAGGCGGGAGCAGCTTATTTCCCAATACAGAACTTGCTGAAAATATAATCCAGCTGGTCTTCATTGGTGATCTCCCCGGTGATTTCACCCAGGAAGTGGAGGCAGCGGCGGATATCGAGGGCGAGCAGGTCGCCGGGGATTTTCTGGTCCAGGCCGCTTTGAATATCTGAGAGTGATTTTGCCACCTCCTGCAGGGCATGGTAATGCCGGGCATTGGTGACCAGGGTGCCTTCATGCTGCACAGCTCCGGATAATACCGTATCAACCAGTTTCTCTTTCAGGAGTTCTATATGCAGCCCTGTTTTAGCGGCAATAAAAACCTGTGGATGCGTTGCAACAGGAAATTTTTCCTGTAGCTGTGCCGCCGTAAATGCTTCTGCTTTATTTCCGGCCAGCAGCAGTTGGCTGTTCCGTTCTTCGAGCAGGGTTACCTGTTGCTGCAGGCTTGCCGGGCTTTCCTGGTTCACATCAAAGAGCAGGATCACGAGGTCGGCCGCACTGATCTTTTCCAGGCTTTTTTCGATACCCAGGCTTTCGATGATATCGCTGGTATGTTCACGGATCCCGGCGGTATCGATGAGCCGGAACAGGATGCCGTCTATATTGATTACTTCTTCAATGGTATCGCGAGTAGTGCCCGCAATATCACTTACAATGGCCCGGTTCTCATTGAGCAGGGCATTGAGCAGGGTCGATTTCCCGGCATTAGGACGGCCTACAATGGCCACATTCACCCCTTGCTTGATCACATTGCCCAGGCGGAAGGATTGCAGCAAACGGTCGGTCGATGCGGTAGCCGATGTGATCAACTGATGCAGTTGGGTACGGTCGGCGAACTCCACGTCTTCCTGTGAAAAGTCGAGTTCCAGTTCGATCAGCGCAGAAAAACTAAGCAGCTGGTCGCGCAGGTGTTTCAATTCGGCGGAGAACCCGCCCCGCATGGTATGCAAAGCGGCTTTGCGGGAGGCTTCTGTGCCGCTGGCGATGAGGTCGGCCACCGCTTCAGCCTGGGTCAGGTCCATCTTCCCTTTCAGGAAGGCCCGTTGAGTGAATTCTCCAGGTTTGGCCAGGCGGGCGCCACAAGCAATGATGGCGTCAATGATCTGTTGTTGTACAAAAGGTGAACCGTGCGCGGAGATCTCGATCACATCTTCCCCGGTATAGGAACGGGGTGATTTATAAAGTGATACCACCACTTCATCAAGGGTGATGCCCTTATGTTGCAGAAGGCCAACATGCAGGGTATGTGAGGGCTGGACTGAGATCTTTTTAGCCGGAAAGAGCTGATCGATCACGAGCAAGGCTTTCGGTCCGCTGATCCGGATCACACCGATGGCACCGACGCCGGGCGGGGTTGCCAGGGCCACGATTGTATCATCCCATCCGTTCAGTTTTCCGAGCATATAAAGAATTAGGAGCAAAAGTAAATAAAATACCCCTCCTGTTGGCAGGAGGGGTATTACAAGTATTCTGGCTGGTATTAACCTTCAGATTCGAGTTTGAAGACGATCGGTTGCTTTTTGTAGGATTTCACCTGACGGCCATTCTGGATGGCGGGTGTCCATTTACCGCTCTTCTTGATTACACGTACCGCTTCGTCGCGGAGTTCGCTGGGACCGCTTACGGCTTCCACATCAGATACGTTGCCTTCCTTGTCCACGATGAACTGGATCACAACTGTACCCTGAACTTCGTTATCGATAGCGTCCTGGGGATAGCGCAGGGTCTTGTTCAGATAGCGCATCCAGGCTGAAGTACCTCCGGGATAATCGGATTCGATTTCCACCTTGGTAAAGGTTTTATCGTAATCTTCTTCTTCCTTCTTGGGGGCTTCCACCACACCTTTACCGTCGTCAACAGGGGGAGCAACGATACCTTCGTCTTTCACACCTTCCTGGTTAACGGTACCGATCTTGGTATCTTCCAGTTTTTCGATTTCCGGTGGTTTCTCTTCCTCTTTCACTTCCTCATCCTTTACGATCTTGGGAGGGGTGAATTTGGCCATTTCCACTTTCGGGGGTTCCGGTGGTTTGGGCGGAGGAGGAGGCGGGGGTTCATTCCGCTTTTCTTCCGTCTTCACGTCTTCCAGTTGTACATCCTGCACCACCATTTCCTTCTTGGCATTGAGGTTGATGGTATTGGCGAGGAAATATCCCAGGAAGAGCAACAGACAAAAAGCAGCCGTGGCGAGGAGCGCTACGGTCAAACGCTTATTGTACGTTTTACGCAGTTCGTAAGCACCATAGTCCTTGTTTCTTCCTTCGAAGATGATATCAAGGATATCAGCACTTAAAATTTTATTGACTTCCATGTGATGTGATTTGTTATTGAGATGCATGGAATCACTCGATTCCATAAATCCATTTCCGGTTATTTTACACCGCTGGCTGCTTCAGTGGCTTTAATGAGCTGAATTTCAGACTCAGATATGTCCACCATCGCGTAGCGTTTTACCTCATTGATACTCATTTCATCGAGGAGGTTGATGGTATTCCCATAAGTTGCCTCCGGTCCGGGCTTCAGCACGATAAAGAAATCTTTAGGGTCTGTAGCCTTTTTCTTGTCGATGATAATGGTACGGATATCCTTGAAGTTCGAAGATTTGAAGTTGGAGCCATCGGGCGCCAGTTCACCTTCGTAATAGAACACGCCGTCAGCTTTACTGAGCATGATGGTCAGGGCCCCGGACTGTTTTACTTTATTCTGCTCCTCGGGTTTTTCAGTATCCTTGGGCAGGAAAAGTTTCATGGCCGTGGGCTGGCTCATGGTTGTGGTAAAGATGAAGAACGTGATCAGCAGGAATCCGAGGTCCACCATGGGTGTAAGGTCGACGCGTGTCGAAAGTTTCTTTCCTTTCTTAACGCCTGGTCCTTTTTTATGTCCACCTCCACCTGAGGTATCCATTTCTGCCATATCGCGAAAATTTTGTTGTTACTAATCGGGTTTACTCACCGGCTTTTTTATCGCCCCCTTTCATGTTGGTTTTCCACAGTTCAGTGCCTGCGGGAACATTTTCGGGGTCGGTCACCATCTGGAACTTGAAGATCTCATTCTTCTTGAACGCGTCGATGACACCTTTGAAAGTCGGGTATTTGGCGTTATTGTCGCCTTTTACCATGAGGTTCATTTTACCTCCGGCAAAAGCCGTCTGGGCAGCCCGCATCCAGTCCACCATTTCATTGTTGGCGGAATCCAGTACAGGAATACCGGGTGATTTGAAATTCTTCACCTGGTCGGGTGACAGCTGCAGGAAGGCTTTTAGCTGGGAGAAGGGCACCCCTACATAGGAGCTGTTTCTCTTGAATGCTGCCTTTTCCTGAGCGGTAAGCCCCAGCCCTTTCGCCTGGTCGATGGCGTCGATGATATCGCTTTTCTCTCCCTGGTTCTCGTCAGACAGTGAGAAGTAGGCTTTACCGTCTTTATCCAGGGTGATCAGCACCACGTCTTTGGACTCTACCGGCTTGGTAGACACAGACTTAGGCGTCACCACCGCCAGGGCCTCGGAAGGCTTGAACTTGGTGGTGAGGATAAAGAAAGAAAGCAGGAGGAATGCCACATCACACATCGCCGTCATGTCGATATTCGTACTCTTCCTGGGAACTTTAACTTTTGGCATGATTTAAAATTTCAGTTTCTGATATAGATGCATATTCAGCCAATTTCCATAACCCCCGGCCAGAGCCGGAGCATGGAACCATGCTCGCTTATTTGTACATGGAAGCGAAGCTCTGGGTTAAAGTGAAACCAGATTCGTCGATACCATAAGTGATACCGTCGATCTTGGTAGTGAAGATGTTATACATGATGATCGCGATCGCTGAAGTACCGATACCGAGGGCGGTATTGTACAGGGCTTCAGAGATACCGCGGGACAGTTCGGCAGCAGCCTGACCACCACCTTCTTCACCAAGGGCAGAGAAGGATTTGATCATACCCAGTACGGTACCGAGCAGACCCATCAGGGTAGCTACGGAAGCGATGGTGGAGAGGAACACCAGGTTCTTTTCCAGCATGGGCAGTTCCAGGGCAGTGGCTTCTTCCACTTCTTTCTGGATATTCAGCACTTTCTGCTCGGTTTCGAGCTCAGTGTTGGTAATCATTTCTTTGTATTTGCGCAGGCCGGCTTTCATTACATTACCTACAGAACCTTTCTGCTTGTCGCACTCGGCGATAGCCTGGTCCACATTCTTGTTAGCCAGGTGATACTGCACCTTGCGGATGAATTCGGCAATGTTACCGGTACCGGTAGCCTTGCTGATGGTGAGCAGACGCTCGATCACAAACACCACAACAGTAAGCAGGGAAGCGATCAGGATGGGCACGATAATACCACCCTCATACATTCTCACCAGACCACCTTTGGGTCCTTTGTGATTAGGCCAGAAACCACCGGCAGTGTCGGGTTGAGTGAAGTTGCTGGCATCACCCAGGATGAAACGCCAGATGATGAATCCTACAATGATACAAGCCACGGGAGCGACCCAGGAGATCGCGTTACTCTTTTTCTTCGGTTGAACAGATGTACTACTCTTTCCTGCAGTAGCAGTCGGTTTTGTTTCAGCCATGATCGTTTGTTTTTAGTGTTTGAGAAAAATAACTATGTTTAAAATAAAGAGCTCACAATTCTACATAAATATGACCATTCCCGCACCATCCGGCAGGGGGTTTTTTTAATGAGATTCACAAGATAAGGGATTTCACAAAAAAGCAGGGGGCTAAAAGTAAGGGAAAAAGGGCAAATAAAAACGACCACTTATACACTTAATTTTTTGTTTAAACAGCGTTCTGACCGGACTTCCCATTTATCCCTCAATTGCGAACGTTTGCATGCCTTTTCCTTACCTTCATCCACTAAACAATTTTTTGCATGCACCAATTATTCTGTTCTGCCAAAACTAACGGGTTGCTGTTAGCCACGCTGCTCTTTGCAGCCGGCGCAACGGCCCAGCAGCGGCCCCCGGTACCTGCCAATGGTACAGGCGGTGGCGCTCCTGCCGGACAAACACCCCCGCCCCCGGCTCCTGCCAAAGCAGGCCCGAAACCTTACAAGGAAGTGATCACCGAAAAGGCCAGTACCCGCAAGGGACTTTTCTCGGTTCACAAAGTGGAAGACAAATGGTATTTCGAAATCGCTGATTCCCTCCTCGGAAGAGATATCCTGGTTGTGAACCGCATTGCCAAAGCCCCTATTGATACCCGTTCGGGTTTTGCGGGTTTTGCCGGTGACGAGATCAATGAAAACGTGATCCGTTTCGAAAAAGGCCCGAACAACAAGGTCTTCCTGCGTAATATATCCTTTTCCGTTTATGCGAAGGATTCCACCAAACCTATGTACAAAACCGTTCAGAACTCGAACGTGCAGCCGATTGCCGCCGCTTTTGATATCAAGGCTTTTGGCAAAGACAGCACCAGTTCGATTGTTGAACTGACCGATTACATGAGCGGAGATAATGATATCCTCTTTTTCGCCCCCTTCTTTAAAACAGCCCTGCGTCTGGGCGGCCTGCAGTCCGATAAATCGTATATCGTTGACGTCCGCAGCTACCCCCTGAATACCGAGATCCGCACTGTTAAGACCTATGGCAAATCAGCCGGCCCCGGCATCCCCGGCGCCATGCCGATCGGTCCTACCGGCAATGCCACTTTTGAGCTGAACAGCTCCCTGCTGATACTGCCCAAAGTGCCCATGAAGCCCCGCTATTACGACGACCGTGTAGCCTATTTCACCACCGAATACACCGATTTCGACGCTGATCCCCAGGGCGTTAAAGACATCAGCATGATCACCCGCTGGCGTCTGGAGCCCAAGGAAGAGGATATGGAGAAATTCAAGCGTGGCGAACTGGTGGAGCCCAAAAAGCCCATCATCTACTATATCGATCCCGCCACCCCCGCCAAATGGGTGCCCTACCTGATCCAGGGGGTGAACGACTGGCAGAAAGCCTTTGAAAAGGCCGGCTTCAAAAACGCCATCATGGCCAAAGTGGCCCCCACCAAGGAGCAAGACAGCACCTGGAGCCTGGAAGATGCCCGTTTTTCGGCGATCGTCTACAAACCCTCTGATATCCCCAATGCCAGCGGTCCCCACGTACACGACCCCCGCAGCGGCGAGATCATGGAATCGCATATCAACTGGTACCACAACGTGATGCGCCTGCTGCGCAACTGGTACCTGATCCAGGCCTCCCCCAGCGACCCCGCTGCCCGCAAGGCCGAATTCAGCGACGAGCTGATGGGACAGCTGATCCGCTTTGTATCCTCCCATGAAGTGGGCCATACCCTGGGTCTGCCTCACAACATGGGCTCTTCTTCTGCCGTACCGGTGGAGAAACTCCGTGATAAAGCCTGGGTGGAAGCCAATGGCCATACCCCCTCCATAATGGACTATGCCCGTTTCAACTATATCGCCCAGCCGGAAGATAATATCAGCCAGATCGGCCTCTTTCCCCGCATCGGTGATTATGACCTCTGGAGCATTGAATGGGGCTACCGCCCGATCTATGGCCAGACCGAAGAGCAGGAAAAGCAAACCCTGAACGAATGGGTAAAGTCCCGCTTTTCGAACAACCGCCTGCGCTTCCTGCACCAGGATGGCGTGGATCCCCGCGCACAGACCGAGAGCCTGGGTGATAATAACATGAAAGCCGGTGAGTATGGCATCAAGAACCTGAAATGGATCATGCCCAAACTGCAAAGCTGGCTGAATGAAAAAGGCGAGAATTATGAGAACCTGACTGAAGTATACGGCGAAGTGGTGAACCAGTTCAGCCGCTATATGGGTCATGTCACCACCAATATCGGCGGTGTATTCACCGATTACAAAACCACCGACCAGGAAGGTGCCGTATATACCGTGGTACCCAAAGCCCAGCAGAAAGAGGCCCTGGCCTTCCTGCAAAAGCAATTATTCGAAACGCCCACCTGGCTGCTCGATAAAGCCATTCTGGAACGCACCGGCACCCCTGGTACAGAGCGTATCGGTGGTATCCAGGACCAGTTCCTGGGCTCCCTGCTGAGCACCAACCGCCTGCAGCGCCTCGTCACCAGTGCCAACCGTGACGCCGCCAATGCCTACCGCATCGACGAATTCATGGACGACCTGAAAAAAGGCATATGGAGCGAACTGGCTACCCGCAAGCCGATCGATAACTACCGCCGCAACCTGCAGAAATCCTTTGTGGAGCGCCTGGGTGCCATCATTGCACCGCCTGCGCCTGCTGCCCAGTTAGGAGGCGGTATCGTAATCAATTTCGGCGGACCTGCCGTAGACCCGAAGAAATCGGATATCTACTCTGTTGCCAAAGGCACATTACGTCAGCTGAAAGCAGAGATCGCCGCTGCGATTCCCGCTTACACCGACAAGATGAGCAAGATGCACCTGCAGGATCTGAATGAACGCATTGACCGGATCCTGAATCCGAGATAAGGAACGGGAAGTTTTTTATAGAGAAGCCTGTCGTAATATCGACAGGCTTCTTTTTTGTAGACAGGAGACAGTAGGCGGTAGACAGAAGACAGAAGACAGAAGATAGAAAACTAAAGTAATTGTAGTTTACAAAATCGAAATTGAAGAAGGAGTTGTATAATCAAGAGTTTTTTAAGCTGAGTTGATTTCTTTACAGTAAAAATGGAAAAATCAAGCAGCTTTAAAGAATTGCTCGTCTGGCAGATGGCGCATCAACTCACCATTAAAGTTTATAAGATAACAGAACAGTTCCCGAAGCATGAATTATATGGCCTGTCCAGCCAGTTCAGGAGGGCAGCAGTCTCAATTGCAGCAAATATTGCTGAAGGCTATGGTAAAGCAACGCCTAAAGAGAAAATACAATTTTTCACCTATTCCCTTGGCTCGCTTCAGGAATGCAGATACTACAGTATTCTGTCAAAAGACCTGGGATATACAATCAATAATGAACTGGAAACAGATATAGAAACAATCAGTAAACTTTTATATGCCTATAGCAAAAAGATAAATCAAAAACTACGCTCCTTCTGAGTATCCTTAATCTTCCGCCCAGCACCTCCAGTCTTCTGTCTACCGTCTACTGTCTACTGCCTACTGTCTACTGTCTACCGACTACCGGCTACTGGCTACTGTCTACTCGTACCTCAACGCCTCAATCGGATTCAGCCTCGACGCCTTGATCGCCGGATACAAACCGGCCAGCAGGCCCGTGAAGGAACAGATGAGTACACCGAGAATGATCCAGCCCCAGGGAATGAGGAAACTGGTGGAGAGCAGGGCGCCTACCAGATTACCGAGGAGGATGCCCAGTATAATGCCAATAAAAGCACCGATCAGGGAGATGATCATGGCTTCGAGCAGAAATTGTGTACGTATGGATTCTTTTTTGCCTCCGATGGCTTTGATGAGGCCGATCTCTTTGGTCCGTTCCGTTACAGCCACCAGCATAATGTTCATCAGGCCGATCGCTGCACCGAGCAGGGTGATAATACCAATCATTACAGCGGCAATCGTGATGAAACTGAGGTTGCGCATGAGCATTTCAGCCATGCTGTCGCTTTTGTCAACGGTAAAATTATCTTCTTCAGTAGTCGTCAACTTACGGATGGGGCGGAAAACGCCGGTGGCCTGGCTGATCGCCCCTTCCATCATCGGCAGTTCTTTCACTTTTACCTGGATGTTGAATGTGGCATTCGGGTTATTGTTAAAAAAACGCCTTACGTTATTGTAGGATGTGATGATGATATTGTCCAGACTCATACCCAATGTCTTTCCTTTGGGCTTCAGGGTCCCGATCACACGGAACGGTATGCTGTTGATCTTGATGATCTTCTCCACGGGCAGTTCTGCATTCTCCCCAAAGAAACGGGCGGCCACATCTTTACCGATCAGACACACGTTTCTTGCAGTTTTAATATCGAGGTTATTGATATTACGTCCATAGAGGATCGTATAGCCATTCTGGTCTACCCAGTTGTCGTCGCCACCCACCACCCGAACAGTCGGATTGGTTTTCCGGCTTTCATACGACACTACAGCATCCCGCATCCCGTTCATATAGATGCTCACGTCGGCCGGGAAATTGTACATCTCCTTGAAGTTTTCCGCTTCCAGCTTGGTGATGGGCTTGTTCATATTCGATTTCTTCTCCTTGCGCTGGCCCTTCTTCTCCTTTTTCATGTCTGGATTGCCGCCACCAAAGGGATTTCGGGGTTCTCTGAAACGAATTGTAAATCCGTTGGCGCCCATTGAAGAAAAACTTTCCGTGAATTTCTGCTTGATGGCATCGATAGACGTATTGATCCCCACCAGTGCCATGATGCCGAAAGCAATAATGGAGATGGTCATGCCCGAACGGAGCTTATTGCCGCGAACGGTGCGCATTGCAAGCGAATAGGTATCACGGAATGCCATGGTGCTAAGGTAAAGATTCCGGGGGTTTGAGGGGAAGGGAATACATGAGTGGCAAAAGAAGGGAGAAGGGAGAAGGGAGAAGGGAGAAGAAAGAAGACGGTAGACAGAAGACAGGGGATAGGAATAAAAAAAGCGGGGCGGGCCCGCTTTAGAAAGAATTTTCGTTAATCGTTAATTATCAGAAGATTACGTATAAACGATCGAGCAGGAGCTGGGGGAAGAGGCCCAGTACGATAATGGCTGCCGCCAGGAGCACCAGAAGGGCCTTAAATGAAGCCGGACTGTCGGTTTCCTGGGCTTCGCCTTCCTTGAAATACATGGCCTGGATGACCCGGAAATAATAATACACGCTAACCGCAGCACAGAGGATGGCCAATACAACCAGCCAGAGCACTTTACCATTGGCCAGCGCTGCTGATATCATGTAGAATTTGGCCATGAAACCGGCTGTAGCGGGTATGCCGGCCAGGGAGAGCAGGAAGATGGTGGTGACCGCTGCCAATAGGGGCTGGCGTTTGGCCAGTCCGTTAAAGCCTTCAAAGGTATAATCCTTCATACGGATCAGTACGGCAAATACCCCGATCGTAGCCAGGGAATACGCGGTTACATAGAAGAAGAGGCCTTCGCGGGCACGGGTATTCAGGGCTACCAGGGCCAGCATCATGAAACCAGCCTGGGCAATGGACGAATAGGCCAGCATACGTTTTACACTCTGCTGGAATACCGCTGTGATATTGCCGAAAAGTAATGTGGAAGCCGTTATGATCGCAACGAGCAGCTGCCATTTGGGATGCAGTTCACCGAAGCTGTCCTGGAACAACCGCAGGAAAGCGATGAAACCGGCCGCTTTCACAATGGTAGCCATGAATGAAGTAAATACGGTGGGGGCACCATCATACACATCCGGAGTCCAGAAGTGGAAGGGAGCAGCCGATACTTTGAACGACATGGAAAACAACAGCAGCAGTAAGCCAGCAGTGAGCATGGGTGTCAGTTCCTTATTGCCGGCCCCGATCACATCCAGTGAAAAACTGCCTTTGGCACCATAGATCAAAGCGATCCCCATCAGCATCAGGCCGGTGGAGAAGGAACCCATCAGGAAATATTTCAGCGAGGCTTCATTGCTTTTCAGGTTGCGCTTATCCGAAGCTGTGAGGATATATAAGGGAATAGAGAGGATCTCGATACCCAGGAAGAGCATCAGGAGTGTCGAAAAGGTCGAAACGATACTGATGCCGCAGAGTATAAAGAAGATCAGCGCGAAGTATTCCGCCACGTGCAGGCCCACTTTTTCAATATCCCGGCCACTAAGCAGGAAATAGATCAGGGTAGTGCCATAAACCACGCTGTTGAACAGCAGGCTGAAGGTATCGAATACGAACATGCCCCGGAGGTTGATGGGGAACAGGGCCGTACCCATGATATCGAGGGCATTGACAACAGAAAGCACCACCAGTCCGAGGATGGCTACGACACGTACGGTCCGCAGGTTTTTGGTCAGCAGGCCCGAGAACATCATCACTACTCCCCACAGGGCCGATAATACGATTGCATTCATAAATTCAGATTCGCGTTGCTTAAGGATGTTTGGTAATCATTCGGCTCAATACGGCTTTCACAGTGTCGCTGCTCAGGTCGAGCAGAGGCTGCGGATACACGCCGATCACCAGGATCACCACCACAATAATGGAAAGGGCCAGCTTTTCATTTGTGCTTATGCCGGTGAGGCGTGCAGAAAGGGTTGACGGCGTACCGAAGAACACTTTCTGGATCATATTGAGGGTATATACGGCAGAGAGGATGATGCTCACCCCGGCTACTGCTGTATAGATATAATTGTACATGGACACATTCGAAAGGAATACGCCGGTAAACATGAGGAACTCACCCACAAAGGCATTGGTGAGGGGCAGGGCAACATTGGCCAGGGCCACCACAACGAGCAGGATCGCCAGTGTGGGCGATTGCTTGGCCAGTCCGCCGAGTTCACTGATCTTTCTTGTTCCGGTATACCGTTCGATCAGTTCCACCACGATCCACATGCCGAGGATATTGATACCGTGGTTGAACATCTGGATCATCACCCCTTGCATACCGGCTTCTGTGGTAGAAAATACAGCAAGAGCCATGAGGCCGATGTGTGCGATTGAGGAATAGGCAATCAGGCGTTTCAGGTCGTCCTGCATCATGGCCATCAGCGAGGCGTAGATCATGCCAAACATCGACAGGAATGCAGCAGCATCACCCCAGCTCCAGAAGCCATTGGGCAGTACGGGTGCCAGCCAGCGGATCAATCCGAATACGCCCATCTTCACCATAACAGCACTCAGCACCATTGTAGTGGCGGCAGGCGCCTGTTCGTAGGTGTCGGGTTGCCAGGTATGGAAAGGGAATAAAGGCATTTTGATGGCAAAGGCCAGGAAGAAGAGCCAGAACAGCAGGCTTTGCTGATCGGGGCTCAGTCCGGCTTTATACATACTCTGCAGCGCAAAACTCTGGTCAGGTGTATGCAGGTAGATAATAACCAGTCCGATGAGCATGAACAAGGAACCTACAAACGTATAGATAAAGAATTTGAAAGTCACTGCGATCCGGCGTTCACCGCCCCAGCCGGAGCAGAGAAAATACGCAGGGATGAGGGCCAGCTCCCAGAAGAAATAGAACAGCAGGGCATCCGTAGCGAGGAAAACGCCCATCAGACCCGCTTGTGCGAGGAGCATGAGCCCGAAGAAGTTTTTCGCATTGCTGTAACTGGCCTTCCAGGTTGCCACAAAGATGAGCGGGAAACTGATACCGGTCAGCAATACGAGCAGGGATCCCATACCATCAAGGCTAACGGTAAAGCGGCTGCCCAGTGCCGGCAGCCAGGCGCTGTCGAAACTCAGGAGCGGGGAGTTCTTCCAGAACGTTACTGCACCCAGTGCCAGTGCCAGGGTGGCGATGGAGGAAGCCAGTGCCCAGAAGCGGGCCGATTTCTCCTCGCGGATAAAAAAGGTCAGCAGACCACTTAACAACGGAATGGCTATAAATAAAACTGCTATCATGCCCTTACCGCTTTGCAGCGGCTCATTTTAATGAACAAATCGTTATCAGTTACTGCCCGGAGGCAGTGGATTATTTACGGATCACAAACTGGATCACAAAGAAGACCAGCATGCTGATCACCATCAGCAACACATAACTGCCCACCTGGCCACTCTGCACCAAACGCAACTGGCGGCTGCCGAGCTGCACCAGCTTGCCTACACCGTTCACCAGCCAGTCGATGATCTCTTTTTCGATAAATGCCACTACGTTCTTATTCAACCAGCGCAGGGGCTTGATGATAATGGTTTCGTAGAGTTCATCCACATACCATTTATCGGCCAGCACTTTCCGGAATCCGGAATAGCTGCCATCGAATTCTTTTACTGCATACTGTTTGCGGGCCATCAGGAAGATCACCAGCAGTCCGATCACCGTACCGCCCAGCAAGATATATTCTGCGGTTACGGCCTCCTCCCCTTCTGCAGCCGCTTTTACAGCAGGCGCGAGAAATTCATTCAGGTAAGGATGGCCCCCGAAAAGATGCGGGAACTGCACCAGTCCGCCCACAACACTCAGGATCGCCAGCACTATAAGTGGGATGGTCATTGCCTTGGGAGACTCATGCAGGTGGTGCTCCTGGTCGTGTGTACCGCGGAAACCACCATAGAAGGTGAGTACCAGCAGGCGAAGCATGTATACTGCGGTGAGGATCGCTGCAAGGATACCCAGCCAGAAATACACTTTATTATGGTGATAGGCGGCCATCAGGATCTCGTCTTTCGATACAAAACCGGAGAATCCGGGCACGCCGATGATTGCCAGTACACCGAGGAGAAAGGTGAAATAGGTAACGGGGATCTTTTTAGCGAGTCCGCCCATTTTGGTGATATCCTGTTCTCCCCCCATGGCATGGATCACGCTGCCGGCACCGAGGAAGAGCAAGGCCTTGAAGAAGGCATGTGTCATTACATGGAATACGCCTGTAGTGAAAGCACCAACACCGAGGGCCAGGAACATAAATCCCAGTTGGGAAACTGTGGAATAGGCCAGCACTTTCTTGATATCATTCTGATAGAGTGCAATGGTACCGGCCAGAATTGCGGTGGCTATGCCAATAACAGCAATCACATTCATGGTAATCGGCGCAGCGGAAAACAGCACATGGCTGCGGGCGATCATATAGATACCTGCGGTAACCATGGTGGCCGCATGGATCAGGGCTGATACGGGTGTGGGACCCGCCATGGCATCAGGCAACCAGGTATAGAGGGGAATCTGGGCACTTTTACCAGTAGCTCCCACAAAAAGCAGGAGGGTGATACCGGTAAGGATGCCAACAGAAGTGCCGTTTACTTTACTGAATACATCTGCATAATTTACCGATCCGAACTGGTTGATCATCCAGAATACCGCGAGCAGGAAGCCCAGGTCGCCGATACGGTTCATGATAAAGGCCTTTTTGGCCGCATTGGTATAGTCGTTGTTTTTAAACCAGTAGCCGATCAGCAGGTAGGAACAGAGGCCCACACCTTCCCAACCGATGAACATGATCACGAAGTTGGCGCCGAGTACCAGCAGCAGCATCGAGAAAACGAATAGGTTGAGGTAGGCAAAGAAGCGGGCGAAATGGTCGCTGGTTTCTTCATGCATGTAGGAAGTGGAGTACACATGGATCAGGAAACCGATACCGGTGATGATCAGCAGGAACAAGGAGCTGAGGGCATCCACCTGAAAAGCGAAGGGAATGGAAAGCTTGCCCACCTGGATGAAATTGAACAGGTGCACGGTTTCCGCATGGCCTCCGCGCACTTCATTGAAGAGCAGCAGGCTGATCACAAAAGACGCCAGGATCACACCGCTGCCGATAATGCCGGTGAGGGTTTTACTGAGACTGTTCCGGAACAGGCCGTTGATCAGGAAACCTGCAAAGGGCAAAGCCGGAACGAGCCAAACCAACTGAAAAATTGTACTCATAAACAGAAAGCCGGAGCTTTAATTTTTTTGATCAATGTTTTAACCGGTTCAGGAAGTTGATGTCGATCGAATGGGTATTCCGGAACATCATCACGATAATGGCGAGTCCCACACTCACTTCAGCCGCAGCCACCACCATGATAAAGAATACGAAGAGCTGCCCGTCGATACCTGCCGTAGGGTTTGTGGCCACGCCTGCCAGGTGGTGCATTTTCGAGAATGCCACCAGCAGCAGGTTTGCCGCATTCAGCATCAGTTCAATGCACATGAAAATGATAATGGCATTGCGGCGGGTCAGTACACCCACCACTCCGATGGAGAACAGCGCAATCGCCAGGTAGATATAGTATTCAATTCTCATATTCTATAATGTGGAGATGTGCAGATGTGGAAATGTGAAAACGCATTCCACTTGCGCCTCTCCTTTTATATGTTACTTAACTTAATTCATTACATTTCATCTTCACATTTCCACATCTCCACATCATCTCATCTCCACATCAACTCAATCGCCTTTCTTCCCGATCACCACTGCCCCTACCATCGCACTCAAAAACAGCACGGAGCTGATCTCGAAGGGGATCACGTAATCTGTAAACAGGGCTTTACCCAGCTGGCTGATCAGGCCAATCTCGCCTTCTTTCAATTGAGCCACCCGTCCTTTCACTTCAGCATCTTTCAGTGCTGCCACGATCACCAGCATCAGGCATCCGCCGGCAATTACGCCCGCCACTTTCAGCCATTTATTTTTTTGCGGTTCGGTTTCTGCATTCAGGTTCATGAGCATGATCACAAAGAGGAAGAGTACCATGATGGCACCGGCATACACGATCAGGTTCACAATTCCGATAAACTGTGCATTGAGCATGATATAGTGGCCGGAGATCGCGAAAAAGGTGACGATCAGCCAGAGTACGCTGTGTACGGGGTTTCTGCTCACCACCACCATCAGGGCGCTGCCTAGAGCCAAAACACTGAGAAACCAGAATAAAATTTGAGATGCGCTCATGAAAAAACTTTTACAATTACCAATGACCAATTACCAATGACCAATTACTGCTCCGCGACAGTACGTTTCCGTTCGCCTACCGCTTTCTCGTATGCCTCTTTATTATCGATGGGGTGCGGGATCAGCAGGTCGGGTTTACCATAGATAAAGCCCTTGCGCTGGTAGTTGGCCGGAGCAAAGGTTTCGCTGAGGTAGATCGCGTCTTTCGGGCAAGCCTCTTCACACAATCCGCAGAAAATGCAACGCAGCATATTGATCTCGTAGCGTGCGGCATATTTCTCTTCCCGGTACAGGTTCTCTTCTCCCGGCAGGCGTTCCGCAGCTTCCATGGTAATGGCTTCTGCCGGACAGGCTACTGCACAAAGGCCACAGGCGGTACACCGCTCACGACCTTCCTCATCGCGATTGAGAATATGCAGTCCACGGAACACCGGACTGAAGGGCCGTTTCTGTTCCGGGTAATGGATCGTTGCTTTCTTCCGGAAGAAGTGCTTCAGCGTGATCAGCATTCCTTTGAAGATATTCCAGAGATAGAGCCGCTCCACAAAAGTCATGGGCTTGCGTTCTACCTGCAGGGCTCTGTTTGTCAGCGATTGCATAAGTACGTTATACGTTTTGCGTTTACTTTTTTAATAAGATCCAGGCTGCTGTTGCCAGCATATTGAACAGGCTCAGCGGGATCAGGTTCTTCCAGCCCAGGTTCATCAGCTGGTCGTAGCGGAAGCGCGGGATGGTCCAGCGGATCCACATGAACAGGAAGATGAAAAGGCCGGTTTTTGCAAAAAGGCTGGCGGCCTGCAGCAGGGCCAGCACATTCACGCCCAGGCTGCTGCCCAGGGCGGCATCATTCACGAAGGGAATATCATAGCCTCCGAAATAGAGGGTGGACATCACCACGCTGCTGATGAACATATTGATGTATTCTGCAAAAAGAAAGAAACCCAGTTTCATGGAGGAGTACTCCTGGTGGTACCCGAAGTTCAGTTCGTTCTCTGCTTCAGGAAGGTCGAACGGTGTGCGGTTACATTCGGCAAGGGCACAGATGAAGAAGATCAGGAAACCGAGCGGCTGGTATACAATATAATACCAGTTGTCGGCCTGCTGGGCCACAATAGCGCTGAGTTTCAGCGAACCGGTAAGCATCAGCAATGCGATCAGTGCCAGGCCCATGGGCAATTCATACGAAATCACCTGTGAGGCACCACGGAGGGCTGCGATCAGGGAGAACTTGTTATTGGAAGCCCATCCACCGATCATGATCCCATACACGCCCATACTCACGACACCGAAAATAAAGAGGATGCCGATATTGATATCCGTGATCTGAAGGCTTACCGGACGGCCGAAAAAGTTAATGGTGCCGCCCCATGGAATTACTGCGGAGGTCATGGTTGCAGTAAGCATGGCCAGACTGGGGCCCAGTATAAAAAGGAACTTATTGGATGTATTCGGAATGATCTCTTCTTTCATGAAGAGTTTAACACCATCGGCCAGGGGCTGGAACAATCCGAAGGGACCTGCGCGGTTGGGACCGCGGCGGTCCTGCAGGTAAGCGGCGATCTTGCGCTCTGCCCAGGTTTCATACATGGCAATGACCAGGGAAATGGAAACGATCGCCACGATCAGAACCAGTTTCTCGATCATAAACAGGACATCAAAAGCTAAAAGAGTATCCAGCATGTTAGTTCTTTAAGTCGTCAATAGTGATCCGTTCGGTTTATCCCTTGTTGAAATCAGTGGAATGCGCCGGACGGTTAATGGTGCTCAGTTCAATTTCCGGTTTGTTGACCTGGCTGATGGTATGAATATCCATCAACAGGCGGGGATTGCGGCCTCCCATAACTTCGGGCATGGTCTCCTTCGGTTTCTGCAGGCCCACATAATGGCCCTGGGAAATCACCGAATGACGGCTTACCACACTTGGTCCTTCAATCACCCAGTCGCTCACCTTCTTGCGCTCGAAACGGCATTCATTGCAGATCCAGCCGGGACCGCCTTTGCTGTTATCTTTCACTTCACCCCACTCATCTTTACGGGCGGTAACACGGAACACTTCATCGCCACGCATCCAGAGTTGTACTTCACCGGAACACTTGCTGCAATTGCAATGGGCATCCACGGGCTTGGTAAACCATACGCGGTTCTTGAAGCGGAAAGTTTTATCGGTCAGTGCGCCTACCGGACAAACGTCGATCACGTTTCCGATAAAGTCGTTGTCGAGGCTTTTCTCAATATAAGTAGCGATCTCTGCGTGGTCACCACGATCAAGTACGCCGTGTACACGTTTGCCACTCACCTGATCTGCCGTGAACACACAGCGGTAACAGAGAATGCAACGGGTCATGTGCAACTGGATATAGGGACCGAGGTCATGTTTGTCAAACGTACGGCGTTTGAATTCATACCGGGTGCCTTCGCGGCCATGTTCATAGCTGAGGTCCTGCAGGTGGCATTCGCCAGCCTGATCGCATACCGGGCAATCGAGCGGGTGGTTGATCAGGAGGAATTCCACAACACCGGCACGTGCATCGGGCACTTTCTCGCTGGTGATATTCTTCACGATCATACCGTCCATTACATTGGTCCGGCAGCTGGCCACCAGCTTGGGCATGGGGCGGGGATCGGCTGTAGAACCTGCGGCAACTTCCACCAGACAGGTACGGCATTTTCCACCACTGCCTTTCAGTTTGCTGTAGTAACACATCGCCGGAGGCGCCACATCACCGCCGATCATGCGGGCGGCGTTGAGGATCGTGGTTCCGGGTTCCACCTCAATGGTGATGTTGTCGATGGTTACCTTGAATAATTTTTTTTCTTCAGCCATAATTGAAAACTTGAATCGAGAATCGACAATCGACAATCGAGAATCGAGAATCGACAATATTTATACTAATACAGGGCGCGGATCGGCGTAGTGGGCCAGGCCGAAATTGCGGTGCTGGCTTTCTACGGGGTTCTGCACATGCCATTCAAACTCATCCCGGAAATGACGGATCGCTGCAGCTACAGGCCATGCAGCAGCATCGCCCAACGGGCAGATCGTATTTCCTTCGATCCGGCGCTGGATATCCCAGAGCAGGTCGATATCACTGGATTTCCCTTTACCGTATTCGATATTGTGCAGGATCTTTTCCATCCAGCCGGTTCCTTCGCGGCAGGGAGAACATTGTCCACAGCTCTCGTGACGATAAAAGCGCGCCAGCGTCAGGGTATGGCGAACCACGCACTGGTCTTCATCCAGCACAATAAAACCACCGGAGCCCATCATGGAACCGGTAGCAAAACCGCCATCGCTGAGGCTTTCATAGGTCATCATGCGCGTTTCGCCTTTGGCTGTCTTGAACAGCAGGTTAGCGGGCAGGATGGGAACAGAGGAACCACCGGGGATGCAGGCTTTGAGGCGTTTCCCATTGGCGATACCGCCGCAGTATTCCTCACTATGAATGAACTCCTCCACGGAGATGGTCATGTCAATTTCGTATACACCGGGCTTGTTGATATTGCCGCAGGCGCTGATCAGTTTGGTACCGGTGGATTTACCGATGCCGATTTTCGCATATTCCTCACCGCCAATATTTATGATGGGCACAACAGCAGCCAGGGTTTCCACATTGTTCACCACCGTGGGACAATCCCACAGGCCTTTTACAGCGGGGAAGGGCGGTTTGATGCGGGGGTTACCGCGTTTACCTTCCAGGCTTTCGAGCAGGGCGGTTTCTTCACCGCAGATATAAGCACCGGCACCGCGCTGTACATAGATCTGGCAGTCGAATCCGGTTCCCTGAATATTTTTTCCGAGCCAACCATTGGCATTGGCTTCTGCAATTGCCTGTTCGAGGATATCGGGGATCCAGGCGTATTCACCGCGGATATAGATATACGTACGATTGGAACCCAGGGCCCAGGAAGCAATGATCAGCCCTTCGATGAGCAGATGGGGAATGAATTCCATGAGGTACCGGTCTTTGAAAGTACCGGGCTCGCTTTCATCAGCATTGCACACGAGGTAGCGGGGCACTCCTTCGGGGCGGGCCAGGAAACTCCATTTCATGCCGGTCGGGAAACCTGCGCCTCCACGGCCCCGGAGGCCGCTCTTCTTCACTTCTTCCACTACATCACCCGGAGCCATTTTCAGTGCTTTCTCCACAGCGGCATAGCCGCCTTCCCTGCGGTATACTTCATAACCGCGGATGCCGGGCACATTTGCTTTTTCCAGTAATAATTTTCTTCCCATAAATTCTGACGCGTATGCGTGTTGCCTACTTGGTTATTGCAGCTTCGCACTCTGGCGGAATGTGAGCTGCCATTGTTGGTTCACCCGCATCCATTGCTGCAGCACAAAAAGGCGCAGCTGGAAATCGGTACCATTCACGGTCCCTTGCACCGTTTGCCAGGAGCGGATCCAGGCCATATCTTTTTTCCGGGTGATGAAAAAAGAATCGGTGTTGATGGACTTATAGACCAGATACCCGGTGGAAAGATCCTTCAGGATCGCGGTCTTATCCTGTACCCATCCGTTGGAGTGGCCAAAAACCACATCGGGATGCAGGCGCAGGTTTAATTTCTTGGTACTATTCGACACCAGAGCATTCTGCAGTTCATACATGGCCATTTTCACCTGAGGATCCTGTAACTGTGCCTTTGCGGCCAGCGACAGGAGTAATACCGGTATGAAGAACAGTTGCCTCATGGTTTAATTTTTAGCGGCAGCCTGACTGCGGCATTCGTCTACAATCGCATCCACTTTCTCGCGGGTCAGGTGTTCGCGGTAATGTTTGCCGAGCTGCATCATGGGCGCATAGCCGCAGGCACCCAGGCATTCCACGGTTTTCAGGGTAAACATACCGTCGGGAGTGGTTTGCCCGGGTTTGATGCCCAGTTTCTCTTCGATATACTTAATGATATCATCACTTCCCCGGAGCATGCAGGGGCCGGTCTGGCATACTTCAAACAGGTAGCGGCCTACCGGCTTGAGGTTATACATGCTGTAGAAGGTAGCCACTTCATACACTTCAATCGGTTCCAGGTGCAGCAGGGAGGCAACATAATCCATCGCTTCGGTGCTGAGCCATCCGCCATTTTCCTGCTGGGCCAGGTGCAGTACAGGAATCAGGGCGCTTTTCTGTTTCCCTTCGGGATAGCGCTCCACGATCTGTTTGACTTCCTGCAGTTTGGTATCTGAAAAAACCATAGTTTAATGTGTAAATGAGATGATGTGGAGATGTGGAGATGTAAAACAATGTTTTATATTCACGACTCTCTACTTTATCTCATTATTCTTGATTTATTTGTATCCTCTGTTTAATTTCCACATCTCCACATTTTCATATCTCCACATCATCACGCGTCCATCTCCCCCGCGATCAGGTTGAGCGAACTCATCACGATGATCGCATCGGCCAGCATACTGCCTTTCACCAGTTCTTCATAAGCCTGGTAATAGATAAAGCAGGGGCGGCGGAAATGCAGGCGGTACGGCGTACGGCCTCCGTCGCTGATCAGATAGAACCCGAGCTCACCATTGGCCGCTTCGATCGGGAAATACACCTCACCAGGAGGAATATTCACTTCACCCATGATGATCTTGAAGTGCCAGATCAGGGCTTCCATTTTGGTATACACATCTTTCTTTTCAGGAAGATAGTATTCTGGAATATCGGCATGGAATACTTCAGCGTCCTTGCCTTTGAACTCCTGTACTTTCCGGTAAGCCTGTTCAATGATGCTGAGGCTCTGCCACATTTCCTGATTGCGTACGAGGAAACGGTCGTAGCAGTCGCCGGTAGTACCTACCGGTATGGTGAAATTGAATTCTTCGTAACTGCTGTAGGGGTTGTGTACCCGCACATCATAATCCACACCGGAAGCGCGGAGGTTGGGGCCGGTAAAGCCATAGTTGAGGGCACGCTCAGCGCTGATGGGGCCTGCTCCGATGGTACGCTCCATGAAGATGCGGTTGCGGGAGAACAGGTTCTCAAACTCTTTCAGTACGGCGGGATATTCCTTCAGGAATTTCTCGAGTTTTTCAAACGCAGCAGGAGTGAAATTCCTTTCAAAGCCACCAACACGCCCGATATTAGTAGTAAGACGGGAACCACATATTTCTTCATAGATCTCATAAATTAATTCGCGGTATTGCATTACATAGAGGAAGCCGGTATAGGCGCCGCTGTCTACCCCTACAATGGAGTTACAGATCAGGTGGTCGGCAATACGGGCCAGTTCCATGATGATCACCCGGAGGTAGTCGACCCGTTTGGGCGTCTGGATACCCAGGAGTTTCTCTACGGTAAGGTGCCAACCCATATTATTGAGCGGACTGCTGCAATAATTCAGGCGGTCGGTTATGGGTGTGATCTGATACAGGGGGCGGCGTTCGGCCAGCTTTTCAAATGCGCGGTGGATATAACCTACAGTTGAATCCGCAGAAATGATGCGCTCGCCATCCAGCTCCAGGATATTCTGGAACACCCCGTGTGTGGCCGGGTGTGTAGGCCCGAGGTTCAGGGTAGTGGTCTGTTTTTCAATTGACCCTTCGGGGAGCTTCACGTGATGTATCGTACTTGTTTCCGACATAGTTTTATTTAAATGTGGAGATGTGAAGATGTGGAAATGTGGAAATAAAATACAGGCGAATTTCCAGATACAACATTCTTCTTTACCACATATTTTTCATTTACAAAACTGTTTTCTCATTTTCACATCTTCACATTTCCACATCCTCACATTTGCATTTTCACATCTTCACATTTCCACATCTCCACATCAAATACTTCCGCCGCGTCCGAACATTTCATCGTCCTTGTCAATACGGGTCTGGTCTTCCAGCGGGAATTCCTTGCGCAAGGGGAAATAGTCCATTTCGTCCACATTCAGGATCCGTTTCAGGTTCGGGTGCCCCACGAAGTTCACACCGAAGAAATCATAGGTTTCCCGTTCCATCCAGTTGGCGCTGGCAAAAAGGGCGGTGGCACTGAATACATCAGGCTGTGCTACGGGAGCATAGATCTTGAATCGGATGCGGCTGTTCTGAACCAGGTTGTGCAGGTGATAGACCACACAGAGTTCGCGGCCGGCTTCATTCGGATAATGAACGGCCTGCAGGTCGGTCAAAAAACGAAATTGCAGTTCCGGGTCATCATAAAGGAACTGCAGTACTTTCAGGTTTAAGTCTTTCGGTGCTTCAAAAGTGAGCATACCGTAGGGTTCGGAAAAGCCGCTGAGCTGGTCTCCGAATTTCTCCTCCAGTTTCTGTCTGATCGTTTCGTTGGTCAGTGCCATAAATACCAATCGGCCCGGGGGCCTTTTATGATGAATGCCTGATCGGTTACTGGATACCGTAACTCTCCATCAGGGCTTTGTATTTGTCGCTGTTGCGGCGGCGGAGGCTCTCGTTATGCACGAGGTCCTGGATGCGCATGAAACCGTCAATGATAGCTTCCGGACGGGGTGGACAGCCAGGTACATAAACATCTACAGGAATGATCTGGTCAATGCCCTGGAGTACGCTGTAGGTATCGAAAATACCGCCGCTGCTGGCACAGGCGCCGACAGACAGTACCCAGCGGGGTTCTGCCATCTGGAGGTATACCTGTTTCACCACAGGGCCCATTTTCTTGGCAATAGTGCCCATCACCATCAGCAGGTCGCACTGGCGGGGAGAGAAGCCCACACGTTCAGAACCGAAACGGCTGAGATCGTAATGTGCAGCCATGGTGGCCATGAATTCAATACCGCAGCAGGAAGTGGCAAAAGGCAGGGGCCAGATGGAGTTCTTGCGGGCCAGTCCCACGGCTTTGTCGAGATTGGTGGCAAAGAAGCCCTCTCCCATCAGCCCTTCCGGACCTTCCTGAACCAGCTTCACTTTGGTTTGTCCGTAGATATTATATTGTACTGGTCTTGACATAAGTCTGATTTATTGATGTGAAGATGTGGAGATGTGGAGATTAAATACTCCCAATAACAACACTTGGTTTCAAAAGTTCCAAACCAACCTCCATTTCCACATTTTCATATTTTCACATATCCACATTATTCTAGTCTTCCCATTTCAGGGCACCTTTCTTGATGATATATATGAACCCTGCGAGGAAGAATGCAACAAACATGACCACGGCGAGGAAGCCATTCCAACCTAAGTCCTTGAAATTCACGGCATAGGGATAGAAGAAGATCACTTCCACATCAAACAGCACAAAGAGGATGGCCACCAGGAAGTATTTGATCGCCATGGGGTGACGGGCGTCGCCGTGGGTTTTAATACCACTGGCGAAGTTCTCCAGTTTATCACTGGTTTGCCGCTTGGGCCCCAGGAAATGCGTAATGGCCATGATACCTCCAACAAGGAGCAGGGCAAAAAGCAACTGAAGACCAACAGGAAAATACCAGAAGGAACTATCGGGAGATGGTGGAGCTGTGGAAACCTGTAACAGGTATTGTATCATATACCGTACTGAGTTTGAGCCGCAAAAATAAGACAGGCTCCCTGAAAAACAATACCATGTGGGAATATAAATAAAAAGCAGTCCCCAAGCCTGAAGGGGCTTGGGGACTTATTAAGGCAAGCAATCGTTTACATTGTCAGGATCAGGCTCCGGTTTTTGCTCCACCTCCGGTAGCGGGCTTTTTGGCCGGCTGTGTGGCGGGAGGCTTGGTGCCTGCTTTGGAGAGGATATCCTTGATGCGGACAGCGTCGGCATTGGTAGGATCCACTTCCAGTACTTTATCGCAATAGCTGATAGCGGTAGGCTTGTCTTTGGCAATATCATTATAGTACTGCACCAGGAAGAAATAAGCGGAAACAGCCTGGGCTTTATACTTTACGGGGTCGATCTGGCGGGCTTTTTCAGCCAGTGCCTTATAAGCTTCCACAGCCAAACCCTTGGAATTCACTGAATCATCCATGGCCTGCTTGCTGCGGGCGCACCAGAGGTAGCCAAAGATCTCGTTGGGATATTTGGATTGGTAGAGACCGCAGAAAATGCTGTCGGAAGTGGAATAATTACCAGCCTGGTAATTCGACAGTCCCCAGTTGTAGAGGTCATTCTGGTTGGGGTTCTTTTTCAGGCCATAGGCCACACCGAGCCAGTTGGCTTCTTCCTTACGGTTACCCATTTTCTTGGCCAGGGCAGCAGCTTTGCCGATATACTTGACCTTGTTTTCCACCAGTGTGTCCTTATCAACGGCCATCTGGAGGTATTTAAAGGCTTCGTTCTCGCTGCCGGGGATCTTGGAGCTGATATAGGCCAGTTCCTCGTAGTCGGTAGAGAGGACATCTTCCGGAGCTGCTTTGGACAGGAAGGTGAGCATGGCTTCTTTGGCATTCTGCAGGTCACCGGTGGTATCGGCAGTATAGGCCACCAGACGGTACATCCGGGGGTTTACTTTATCGCCATACTGGCTGATCAGGCTTTTGGCCTTCTCCTTGGCTTCATTGAATTTAGAGGAAGCGTAGAGGAAGTCGGTTTTCAGGTATTCCACTTCAGGGCCCTGGTCGGTGTGGGAAACATAGCTGTCGAGATAGCCGGCAGCCTTGTTCACATCACGGAAGTACCAGTAGTAGAACAGCTCATAATAGGTGGGTGCATACGCTGCATCCAGTTTCACGGCATCTTCAAAGGCAGGCAGGAAGTATTCCGTGTTTTTCTGGGTGAGATACACTTTACCGATCTTATGTTTGGCTGCAGCAAGGGCAGCATTGTAGGTCAGTGCTTTGGTGTAGGAAACAACGGCATTACCACCATCGATCAGTTTGCGATAGGCGTCGCCCATGATCACATAGGTATCTGCGTTCTTGAAGTCTTTCGCCGTTGTGGCAGCGGTGAGCTTTTCGATGGCATAAGTAGCATCCCCCTGACGGGCATCCACGTTAGCTTTACCGATGGCATTTACCACGCTAATATCCTTACCCTTGGTCATGGAGAGCGCTACGTCGAAACGCTGACGGGCTTCGGCAGTCTTGTCTTCCATCAGTTCGATCTGTCCCATTCCCACGAGGATGAGGGGCGCATTACCGTTCTGTTGCAGGGTACGGGAATAGAGGTCTTTGGCTCCTGCCTGATCTTTCAGTTCAAGCAAGGTCTGACCCAGCCAGTACACGGCTTCCAGGTTATTCGGGTTGGCCGCAATCACCTTGGAAAGGGTTTCCTTGGCGCTGGCATACCTTTCATAATAATAGAATTTCTTACCCTCTTCAAGAGTCTGTGCACTGAGCAGGTTGGCGGCAAACAAAAACCCTGTTACTAAACTGAATAAACGCTTCATGAACGATAGCTTGATTTAAGAGTTTGTAAATGTAAAGAAACCTTTTTACTCTGTTATACTCATATTTTGAACGCCGAAACTCATGCGGGCCGGTAACAAGTAAGCCCGTTTAAAGATCCGCTGTCCTTTCTCGTAGATGAGAAAATTCTTGAACCCGCTGCCAAGGCCTTCATAATTTTCTTTAATTATATAGTACAAGGGCCGGACCATAGGGTATCTGCCTGTATAAATATTTGCCTGATAAGGTTTTACATATGGGCCTTTTACACAGTCCCTGCATTCGATGGAGGCAATATTAACTTTTTTTAAGAAACTCTGCTGGTCGGGATCGTCGTGGTTTCCGATCCAGCTGACTCCGATCAGGCCGATGGCATCAGTATTATTAGCCACATAATTCAGCACTTCCGTGCTGCCGGCGGCGCCTTCCACTTTACCCCCCATTTTCTCGCCTTTGAGCAGGGAGTCGACCACATACCGCACGGTACTGGTGGCGTTTTTGCCATCCATTACTACTTTATAGGGGTAGCCGCTGGTGCCTTTCACCATCGACCGGATATCCTGCATCGTAAATATGGAGTCGGGGGTTTTACTGTTCACGATCACGGCAATGGCATCCCAGGCCATGATTCCGAAACTGGGATTATAAGTGAGTGTGTCTTTCAGGATTTTTTGTTCTTTCTCGGTGAGCCCCCGGGTCACGATGACCATACGGATACTGTCGTTATTAAGGTCACGCAGACAGTCGGCCTCGCTTTTATAGTGGACAATAATGTGGGCGTCAGGGTTCTGGGATTCAAAAACCTGGATCTGTGAATCGATCACCGGGCGGAAGGATTCATCCACGCTGATCTGTATGGTTCCGCTGGTAGTGGTTTCCTGGGGCTTACCCTTGGCTCCGGAACGGCAGGCACTAAACAGGATGAAGAGGCCCACCCAGGCCCAGATACCGGCCAGGTGCTTAACGGTTACGCTGTTTTTCATTCCTTAAAGTAATTTTTCTTATAGCCACGGTAGATCCTGAAACCTCCATAAAGCAGGCAAAGCCCTGAGAACAGATAGCGCATGGTCGGGTCGATGGCAAAATCGATCTTGAATTTGTCGGCCAGCAGGAAAAAAATGCCGAAACCAGCAATGATCACGCCCATTCCATAATCGAGAATGGAGCGTCTCCAGCTGTAGGCAGTGCGTCGTTTTTCTTCAAAATTTGTACTCATCAGGGCTTCAAAAAACAGGTCCGGGCAAGATAGGTCATTTCGACAAAATAGAGACCGGGGTCTGCCTTATTTTTTTGGTATTTACACCAGCGGCAACCCCGGTCTTAGTCCTTATTGCTCAGGCACTTCTACAATAACCGGTATGGTATAATAGACTTTCACCGTACGGCCATTCTGCTTGCCGGGTTCCCACTGGGGCATTTTGCCGACTACGCGGGTTACCTCTTCATCAAACTCCTTACGGCCACCGCTTTTCAGGATCTCGATACCGGTCACTTTCCCGGCCTCATCCACCACAAAACGGCAACGGATCTCAATGCGGGCTCCCGGCTCCATATCGTCAAACTGGAAGCGCAGGCTGCGCTGCAGGAAGCGGTAGAGGGCGGCCATCCCGCCAGGATATTCGGGCATGATCTCAGTCCGGGTATAGATCTCCGGTTCGGGTGCTTTTTCTACAGCAGGCGGCACTGGTGCTTTACCATCGCCTTCACTGGTTACCGGAGCCTGGGAAGCAGGTATCCCAGCCTTGGTTTCGGTACCGATCTGTACATCCTCATTAAGCTCCTCCACTGTGGGTGGAGGCACATCCACTTTGTCGGTCAGTACAGGAGTCGTATTCTGTATGGTCGCCACGTCCTGTTTTTTCGGCGGCTCCACAGGTTTTGGCGGCTCGATCTTTTCGCGGGGAATTTCAATCAGGCGTACCGTATCTGTTGGACTGAACAGTCCATTGCCATTCTGGTAATTGTTATTGCCGAAACTGAAATTCAGCAATACAAAACTCAGGGCTGCAGCCAGCATGCCACCCAGTGCCCAATACATGCGGTTTTCATAGCCTTTGCGCAGGGCGTAAGCACCGTACTCTTTGTTTCTGCCATCAAACAGAATATCCAATACATCAGCTTTGAGGATCAGTTCCGGTTTCATCGTTGTCGGTTTTAAAGTTGAACAATCGGGTGAAACTTGCGCAAGTGTTACTATTGAGATGCAGGAAACGCTGTAATTCCATAATTAGCCGGAAAAGCGGGAAGGCGGTAAAAACCTTTCCGCCTTCCCGTCTTCCCGGCAAAAAAACCGGCTAAAAAACTACATTCGCACCATGAAAATTCTCATGGTCTGCCTCGGCAATATTTGCCGTAGTCCGCTGGCAGAAGGCATATTGCAGGATAAGGCCTGGAAGGCCGGTCTGAACTGGAGTGTGGAAAGCGCCGGCACCAACGGATATCATAACGGAGAACCGCCGCACCGCCTGTCGCAGAAAGTCGCGAAGCTGAACGGCATTGATATCAGCCAGCAGCGCTCGCGTAAATTCACTGCTGATGATTTCCAGCAATACGACATCATTTATGCCATGGCAGGTGATGTGATCGATGATATGCGCCGCATCGCCAAACAGCAATTCCAGCCGGGAAAGGTCCGCCTCTTATTGAATGAACTGCATCCGGGTGAAGACCGGGATGTGATGGATCCCTGGTATGGCGGGGAAGACGGCTACCATGAAGTATATGCGGTGATCGATGCCGCCTGCGAAGCGATCGTCCTGAAATACAAATAAAACACTAAGACACTAAGGCACGAAGACACGAAGAATTTTAGAACAAGCCATGCAGAACTTATATAAATGCTTGGTGTCTTAGTGTCTTTGTGGTTATATCTTATAGTACAAGATTTATTACCTTCGCAGCCTATGGCTAAAGTGAATGTTTCGTTACCGCAGGGCACACGTGATTTCGGACCGGAAGTGGTGCGGAAGCGGACTTATATCATGAATACCATCCGCAGCGTATTTGAACGCTATGGATTCCAGCCCCTGGAAACGCCTGCCATGGAAAACCTCGAAACCCTGATGGGCAAGTATGGCGAGGAAGGGGATAAACTGATCTTCAAGATCCTGAACAACGGCATCCAGGAAGCAACCAAACGGGAAAAAGTAACCGCTGCATTCCAGAAAGCCCTGGAAGGAAAGAATACCGCAGACCTGACTGAACGTGCCTTAAAATACGATCTCACTATTCCTTTCGCCCGTTACGTAGCCATGAACCAGGGACAACTCAGTTTCCCGTTCAAGCGCTACCAGATGCAGCCCGTATGGCGGGCCGACCGGCCGCAGAAAGGCCGCTACCGTGAATTCTGGCAATGCGATGCCGATGTGGTGGGCAGTACCGCATTGCTCAACGAAGTGGAACTGGCCAATATTTATCATGAAGCATTTACGGCACTTGGCATCAACGGCTATGAACTGCGCGTGAACTCCCGCAAGATCCTGGCCGCCCTGGCTGAAACCTGTGGCGGCATGGACCAGCTGGTGAACATCACCGTAGCGATCGACAAACTGGACAAGATCGGACTGGAAAAAGTAAAAGAAGAGCTGGCAGGTCGCGGGCTCACCGAAACCCAGATCAGCACCATTGAACAATACCTGGCGATCAGCGGCAGTAACTCCGAAAAACTGGATGCCATTGCTGCATTGATCGGAACAACCGAATCGGGCAAAGCCGGACTGGAAGAATTGCGCTACCTCACCGGCAGCGGACTGCTGGCAGCCGGTTTACCCCTGATCATCGATTTCACCCTGGCCCGTGGCCTTAATTATTATACCGGGATCATATTTGAAGCCAAAGCCCCGGCGGAAGTGAAGATCGGCAGCATTGGCGGCGGCGGCCGTTATGATGACCTTACCGGACTGTTCGGCGTACCGGGCATTCCCGGCGTGGGCATCAGCTTCGGCCTCGACCGCATTTATGATGTCCTGGAAGCCCTGAATGCCTTCCCCGAAACCGTGGCGGCCGGCACCCGGGTCCTCTTCTTCAATACCGGTGAAGCGGAAGCGAAACAGGCCTATGCCTGCATGCAGCAGCTCCGCCAAAAGGGTATTGCCTGTGAAATATACCCTGAAGCCCAGAAATTTGACCGGCAATTCAAATACGCTGACCGGAAAAACATACCGTTTGTCATTATCATCGGTACCCAGGAACTGGAGCAGCATACCTTTGTCGTTAAGGATCTGCGAAAAGGCGAGCAAAAAACCTGTCCGCTGGCAGATCTCCCGAATATTTCCTTTATTTGAGTTTAAACACAGCCCCCTTTTATGAAAAAAATCACCCTGTTGGGCCTGATGGCAGTGGCCGTTGCCATCACTGTGAGCTCCTGTAAAAGCTCCGACAGCTCCAACATTCCTGTTCCGCAGGACGCGGCCTTTGTTCTCCACTTGAACAACACCTCCCTCTCATCCAAACTGAGCTGGAATGAGATCAAGGAAGGCGCATTTTTCAAGGAAATGCATGCCGAGGCGAAAGACAGCCTGTTGCAGCAAATCCTGAACGATCCCGACAACAGCGGGATGGACACCCATCAGGAATTCTACCTCTTCCTGAAAAACGAAGGCAAAGGCGGCTATGCCGTTTTTGAAGGCACCCTGAAAGATGCCGCAGCTTTCGAAAAATTCAATAAGCAAATTGCGCGTGAAGCCAATACTGTAAAAGCAGGCGACCTGAACAGCATCCAGCTGAACAGCTCAGCCGTTGCCACCTGGCAGGGTACCCGATTCGCCTATGTATTCAATGCCCCGGTGGCCGATGTAGCTGCTGCATACAGTGGCGGTGGCATGAGTGAAGTGCACAATTTTCCCGCAGACACCCTCGTGCAGTTCGGCAAGGCCGTATACAGCATCAGCGGGAAGAGCAGCATCGGCAGCGATGAGCGCTTTGCCGACCTGATCAAGGAATCCGGTGATGTGCATTTCTGGGTGAACAGTGAAAAATACCTCGGTGGTTTCTCCAATATGCTGGGGATGCTGAAAGCCGGCGACCTGCTGAAAGGCAATATCTCTGCCGCCACCTTCAGCTTCGACAATGGCAAGATCACCATGAAGTCGAAGGCTTACATGAATGAACAACTGACCAAATTGTACAGCGACTATCCCGCACAGCCCCTGAGTACCGAGATGCTGAACCGTATCCCTTCCGGAAAAGTTACGGCAGTACTGGCGATGAACTATCCGCCCAAGGGCCTGAAAGAGTTCATCAAGCTCACCGGACTGGATGGTTTTGCCAACAGCTATATCGAAAAAGCCGGTTACAGCATCGACGAATTCGTGAAAGCCAACAAGGGCGATCTGATGGTGACATTTACCGATCTGACTGTAGCCCGCAAAAAGGATACCATGGAAATGGGGCAAGGCAATGAGCCGTATATCTACGAGAAGACCAGTCCCGATGTAAAAGTGCTTTTTGCCACTTCGATTAACGATAAAGGCGCTTTCGACAAACTGATTCAGGTATTGAGTGCCGAATCCAAAAATGCCGGCATGGATAAAGCGGCGGAAAGCGTGAAATACCAGCTCGATAACAACTGGTTTGTGGCCGGCAACGATCCTGCCCAGCTGGGGAAATTCCTCAGCGGCGGTAACAGCAACCAGCCTTTTGTATCACGCCTGAGCGGTCACAGCTTCGGCCTGTATGTGGACCTGCAGCAGGTCATTGGCTCCATGAGCGGCAGCACAGACGAAAAAGACAAGGCTGCACTGGATGCCTCCCTGAAGATGTGGCAGGATATCCTGGTAACCGGCGACCCCTATAAAAAAGGCGGCAGTTCCAGCGTCCTGGAGATCAACCTGGTGGACAAGAACACCAACAGTCTCAAGCAGCTGAACCAGTATTTCAATACACTGGCATCGCTCTACAAGAAAAATCACGATGATGCAGCGGTAGCACCCCCTGCAGCAACGGATACAATTACAGTGACACCCCCTGTAAAGTAAAAAACGTTAAATAAACCAGGCCGCAGTCTTCCGGATCCCGGAGCCTGCGGCTTTTTTCATTAGTTTGCAGTATGACCTTGGAATTGCAGGACCTCTTGCCCGCCTATTTTCCGGAAACCCGGAAATCCAACTCGGATATCTGGGGCAAGCACATCACAATAGCACCGGGCGACCGGCTCAAGATCGTGGCGCCATCCGGGAGCGGCAAGACTTCGTTTATGCATTTCCTTTATGGATTGCGCAAGGATTATTCGGGAACAATCCAATATGATGGTAAGCCTTTCAGCGAATTTCAGCATGAAGCCATTGCGCGTCTGCGGGCCACTGAGCTAAGTATTGTGTTGCAGGACCTGCGCTTGTTTGCCGACCAGACCGTGGAACAGAACCTGGAACTGAAGCGACACCTGAATCCCTATCATCCCAAAGAAAAGATCAGGGAAATGGCCGAGCGTCTGGGCATTGGCAGCAAACTGGCATCCCGCTGCGGCACCTGTTCGTATGGGGAACAACAGCGGGTGGCGATCATCCGGGCCCTGCTGCAACCCTTCAGTATCCTGCTGCTGGATGAACCTTATTCCCATCTGGATGAGAACAATTCAAAGAAAGCGATGGAACTGATCCTCGAAGAAGCGGAAGCAAGGGGTGCGGCGGTGGTATTCGCGGACCTGGAGCGGATTGATTATTTTCCGTATAAGGAAATATGCTATTTGTAATACGAGAATCGACAATCGAGAACCGAGAATTGTTCATTGAATATGAGGCTTTCATTTAAACCTATATCGCCCTTATTGCAAACCGGCACCCGTGCCGGCACGCGGATTTTTTCCTATCTGGGATTGGGGATCGGTGTGTTATTGCTCTTGTGTTCCGCACAGCTGTTTATCAATATCCAGCAGTTGCTGGGTAAGGATACCCCGCAACAGAACGGATTTGATTTTATATCTGTGCGAAAGGAGATCACCAATGAAACGATGGGTAACCTGGAGAAGAACCTTTTCACCCAAAACGATATTGAAGCCTTCCGAAAGCAGCCCTTTGTGGAATCGGTGACTCCCTTGCTGGCCAATAATTTCCGGCTGCAACTGAGTGGCGGCAATATGATTCCTTTCCAGAGTGATTTCTTTGTAGAGGCGCTGGATGAAAAATTCATTGATACGGTGCCGCCCAACTTCACCTGGAAAGTAGGACAGGAAGAGATCCCGATCATCTTCGCTTCCGATTTCCTGGAGATCTACAATGTATTTGCACCGGGCTATGGCCTGCCGCAGATCTCGGAAGAGTCGGCGACCAGTCTGGGACTGCTGGTGATCTGTTACGGCCCGGATGGCACCAAACAGGTATTTCGTGGCCGCCTGGTGGCTTTGAGCGATCGCATCAATTCCATACTGGTACCGGAAAATTTCCTGAACTGGGCCAATAAACAGTTCGGCGGACCGGGTGGTGACATAAGGGCTTCGCGGCTCTATGTAAAGACAAAGGATGCCAATAGCCCGGCATTTTTGCAATACCTCGAAGCCAACCATTTTGAAGTCAATAAAGACAAGACCAAGTTCGGAAGGGTAAAAGTGATCCTGCAGGGCATCTTCACCGGACTGGGCTTTTTCGGTGTACTGGTAGTAGCCCTGGCCCTGCTGTTGTTCTCTTATTACCTGCAGCTGATGATCGCCCGGAGCAAGGAGCAGTTGCAGTTATTATTATTACTGGGTTACTCGCCCGACTGGCTGAGCCGGAATGTGTCGCGGCGGTTCATACCGATGTACCTATTTGTGGTGATTTTTGCGCTGGGAGCCACACAGGCCCTGCAATGGGCCTTTCACCGCAGCATCCTGGTGAACCAGGAAAGCCTGAGCCGCTGGATCCATCCTGTGGTGGCGTTGACAGCTGTAGTATTGATTACCTTATCGGTATTCACCAATTATCGGATGGTGCGCCGGCTGGTCTATAAACTGTACTGATATGAAACATGCTTTGCTGGGTTTCTTCCTGTTGGTGACGCTAAACACACAAGCGCAACGCAGCCGTGTATATGTTCCGGAGCGCAACAGTGAGGAACGTACTGAGCAGATGGAAGCGATCCACAAACTCTACGACCCGAAATTCCCGAAGCAGGCGGTGGTGTTCAGTCCGGTGAGCGACAGTTATCGTTCCGACGGCAACTGGGCTTTCCTGCATGTGATGATCTTCCAGAAGAACGGCAAGCCGGTGGATTTCACGCATTCAGAATATAAGGAGCTCTGGAACCAGGGGGCGATGGACAGTAATGGCATCATGCTGCTCTTCAAAAAAGAGCGGGGTCATTGGCGGATCGTTCAAGCCGCAGATTTTCCTACTGATGTACCCTACGGCTGCTGGTGGCGGCAGTATGGCGCCGACAAGGAGTTGTTTCCTTATACAGAGCCGGAGGGGAATTGTCCGGTGGCGGCGAAGGAAAAAAGGCGTGGGAACTGAGCCATAAACAGACAGAGTTGCCAACTGTATACAGTTGGCAACTCTGTTTTAAAATCCAAGTTTCCATTTCTCCAAAAGATGCTCTTGATGAACCTGATGTGCCGTAAGAAAAGCAGTTTTATTCCCGAAAATTTTGTATACCTCAGCGCGGTCTATAATTGAAGGCCCCCTGTGATTGAATTCATGCCAGGAAGACCACTGGTATTCGGTAAAATCAGCAATCAGCCCATGCTTTACCGGATTAGTATGAATATAAACCATGGTATTTCTGAACTGATTATAATCCTCAATTTCAACACAACGGAAACGCTTGTAAAACAAGTTCCCCTGCCGCCTGAATTGATTATTAAGCGACATAGCGTATGACTGAAAAAAGCGCTTTAATTCTTTCGAAGCCAAGTGATCATAAGTAACTTCTCCAAGAAGAAAACGGTTCTGGGTAGGTGTACGTTTTTCTTCAGGCAACTGAATGATACGATTCATCACTTCTTTAACCGGCTTTGCTTTTACCTGTAAATGAAAATGGTTGGGCAGGAGCGACCAGCCAAATGGCTGAAGTATATGATTGGTATAGATATCAAATTGCTGAATAAAAAACCGCTTGTTCTCTTCAGTAAGAAATAACAGCTCACGGTTATTTGTCCTGTTGCAGATATGGAAGTTCCGTTCTGGCAAAATAGGGGCGTGAAAATGTGGATTTAAAGGCATGCGGCAATATAAGTTGATACAACCCGGGTGCCCAAGTTTCTACAACCCATAAAAGGCATTCAAAACAGATGGGGGTTGTTAAGA
>JBGAQC010000021.1:0-58766 GCA_044220945.1 Chitinophagaceae bacterium
CGAACTGAAGCAGCACCGTTCTGCTGAAACACTTACCCTGTCTGAAGCCGTTCAGGTCTATTCCTATTTGAAAAATTACTTGCTCCGCTACTTTGGTACAACCGATGTTTCATTGGGGAACCTCCAAAAGCTGGTACGTGGAAAGCAGGAATGGCCGCAGGCGGGCATTCCCGATGTGCTGGCTGCTGTAATGAGCGAACCGCATGTGAATGGCAGAAGAAAAATGAATTCGGGTGATGCCTATATCGGCTTTGTCCGTTTTCCGAAAGAAGGGCTGCCCCTGATTGAAACGGTGAATACGTTTGGCGCCAGTGCAGATCCGCAAAGTCCCCATTTTGCCGATCAGCGACCTCTCTATCAGGCACAGCAATTGAAAAAAATGACACTCAGCCGGGAAGAAGTGCTCCGTCAGGCCGTCAGGGTTTATCATCCCGGATAATAATTGCATTTAGTCGTAGTAACCTTCCACTAGTCCGAATTCCCGCTCCGGCGCCTGTTCTTCCACCTGATGGAAGGCGCCGGGAGACATTCCTGTGAAGTCCTTATATACTTTAGCAAGATGCTGGTGGTCGTGGAAACCACATTCTATTGCGATGCGCAGCCAGCTGTATTCCGGCTTTGAATTCCGCAGCCGGAAGGCCTTATCGAACCGGATGATCCGTTCATACATTTTGGGCGTTACCCCGGCCCGTTCAATAAACACCCGCTCCAGGCTTCGTTTGCTCATATATACATCAGCGGCCAGCTGACTGATTGAATAACGCTGATCAGCTTTTAGTAATCCTGCAAATGCAGCATCCAACGGGAGGCTATGCCGGCATTGTTTACGGATGAGATTCCGGATAAACAGGTTTACAATATCCAGCATACCCTTGTATGAACCAGTCAGGGCCAGTTGTTCATTGACTTCCCGCAACTGTTTCCCGAATACCAGTTCGGCATCCATATACTGGTTGGCTAAAACGGCAGCCGGAATTCCGGTAAGCCGGTACAGGGCACCGGGATAAAACACGATCTGTACCACGAGGAAATCGCGGCCCACATGCCGGTTGGTGACTTCTGAAAATTGCCCGTAGAGTACTGCAGGAATATCCGAAACGGTTTTACCGGATTGCTGATACACGATCTTTTCCCTATCGAAGGGATAAAAAGCGAGGCAATGCTCCGGTCGTGGCGGATAGGCTTTGAAAGGCAGGGACTGTTCCTTGCCAAACCGGAAATGAATGATCCGGTAGAGCTGTACAAATTCCTGTACATCAGGAGCAGGTATAAAATCTTTCAGCAGCAATGGGCAGGTTGGCGATTCTAAATTAACCAATTCAGAGAAGCAGCAGGGATAAAACCGGTACTATAATTCCAGCGGCGGGCCTACTACTTTCATGCCATGTGCAGCATGGATCCGTTGCATTTCTGCTTCAGAGGGCCTTTCTTTCAGGGAATTCATCAGGAGGAAGAATTCTTCCATTTTACCGGCTGGCTGCAGGAAATAGATCAGGCGCCCGCGGTCGGTCAGCTGGATCCAGGTATGCGGAATATTCCGGGGCAGGAAGATCGTATCTCCCGGATGCAGTACATGCGTGGCATCGCCCACCACAAAGCGGTACGACCCTTCTATCACTGTAAAGATCTCGTCCTGCTCAAAATGCACATGCAGCATGGGACCCGTCTTGGCCAGTCCCACATAATCAAATACAGACAATGCGCCACCCGTGTCTTTGGAAGAGATCTTCAGGTCGTTGGGATGTACCCCGAGGAATTTCACGACATCCACCCGAACCTGGAGCGGCCAGCGGGAACAACAAAAGGGGATGGTGTAGAGCGGGGAGACAGGCCTGAATTTCCGGCCAAAGCCAGTGCAGGTGCTGCCAGTAAGGTCTGTAATAAAAATTGTTTCCGTTGCATAACAGTTGGTTTATAGCCAAAATTGCTGCAGAACGGATACCGGGTATTGGTATAAATGCGACAAATAAAAAACCCTGCCGACCAGCAGGGCTTTCTATCAGGCTCTTCTTAATTAAAGTTTTGCGTTTCTCGGGTACAGAGCCTTTTGTTTTCACGGTACGAAATACGGGCCATTCTTGAAACCTGACTCCTGTCTACGCTTTTGTTCGTCCGACGGTTTACTGGAAGGTAATGGACTTTAAAACGGATCTTCACCTGCGCTACAGCTTCGGTGAACGAAGTCTGGGTCTCACCCGCCGTAGCTTCAGCGAAGGCGGGGTTGGTTTTTCCACCTTCGCTAAAGCTTCGGTGGACAAGGTCTGGATTTTATCCGCCGTAGCTGCTGCGAAGGCGGGTTGGTCTTTTTAAGGATCTGGATGCTTTTGTTCTGGATCTGGATTTTACCACCGCAACCGATGCAAGAGTGGTGTTTTTGTGTTGCTGATGTAAACCTACACCCGTATACCTTCAATTAAAAATATTTACCGTTGTTCTTCCCGGATTTCAGTAGTAGTACAGGTACGCATAGGTAAATATTCATAAAAAAGGGCGTTTTGTGACCTGGATCACCCAGCCCGCTTTACGTTTCACCGGTACGGTTTTAATATTAGTGTATACTTCAACGTTATATTTATCCGCTCTCCCAATTCGGGAATTCCGGAATAATAGAGCCCCTGAAACGGTTAGGCCGCTGTAAGGGTTTCCCTAGTGAGCTAAGGGGTAGTCTATAGGCCTGCTGCGTACTACCTACTGATTCGGTAGATTTCCTGTGGAAAAAGCTTGCACTGCTTATGTGTATGGAGTAGCTTTATGTCATCAACCAATCATCCTAAGAAAACAACGCATCAAAATCCAAGTTTCCGAAGAAAACCAGTTAACAATCCAAGATCCATTTTAAAACCCAAAAAAATCCGATCCTCCTGAACCGTTTTCCAGATCCAATGAATTTCCAGACCGGCGCAAGATGAAAAGCTTAAATTGGAGTTCGGTTTTTATGGTCAAAATCCACTATCGATGAAAAACATGGCTTCTGTACCCGAAAACAAAAAACTTTAATAACACGAAGCCACATAAAAGCCCCGCAAAACTGCGGGGCTTTTTCTTTATCTTAGATGCCCTCAACACTATTCTCATATGCCTACCAACAGACGTTCCTTTCTCGGTCTGGGCGCCCTGGCGCTGACCGCCCCCGCATTTGCTAACCCCTTTACCAGTAGTACAGCCTCCAGCGAGCTGCCCAAAGCCATCCGCGATCTCCAACCCATGACCGACGGGATTGTTCCCATCAGCAAGGAAGAGCGCAAGCAACGGATCGCCAAAGCCCAGGAACTGATGCAGAAAAACAGGATGGACGCCATATTCATGGAAGGGACAACCACTTGTTACTACTATACAGGTATGCGCTGGGGACAAAGTGAACGCACTTTTGGAGTGGTGATCCCTGCAAAAGGGGCCATTGCCTATGTATGTCCCAAATTCGAAGAAGACCGGGCCCGCGAGCTGATCCTTCCGGAATTCGGTGATGAAGTCCGTTGCTGGGAAGAGCACGAAAGCCCTTATGCCGTCATTGCCGGTATCGCCAAAGACCGCGGCCTGAAATTCCGCCGGATCGGTATCGAGGAACGGGTACGCTTTTTTATTGCCGACGGCGTACGTAAAGCGGCCCCGGGTATAGAAGTAGTGGATGCCACGCCGGTAACTGCCGGTTGCCGCATGATCAAGACCGCAGCTGAACTGGCCCTGATGCAGCGCGCCAGCGATGTGACCATAGAAGCCTATAAAGCCGCTTTTGCCACGATCCGTCCGGGAATGTCGCAAAGCGAGTTCGGCAATAATATCTCCGCTGCTTTCAGCAAACTGGGTTTCAGGGGCGGCGCCTCGGTACAAGTAGGCAAGTATTCTGCCCTGCCCCACGGCAGTATCACCCCTCAAACCATCCGCGAAGGAGATATCGTTATGGTGGATGGCGGCACCAGCTGCGAAGGCTATGCCTCCGATATCACCCGTACCATTGTAGTGGGTAAACCCACCCAGCGCCAGATCGATGTCTGGAACCTGGAGAAAAAAGCACAGGATGCAGCCTTTGCAGCCATTAAGATCGGTGCCCCCTGCGAAGTGGTGGATGCCGCCGCCCGCAAAGTGATTGAAGACGCCGGCTTTGGTAAAAATTATAAACTGCCCGGACTGCCCCACCGTACCGGTCATGGTATCGGACTGGAAGGACACGAGTGGACCAATTTTGTGAAAGGGAACAAGACGCCCATAGCAGTGGGTATGTGTTTCAGCGATGAACCCACGATTTCCATTCCGGAAGAATTCGGGATAAGGCTGGAAGACTGCGTCTATATTGCTGAAGATGGTCCCCGGTTTTTCTCCAAACAAAGTATTTCCATCGAACAACCCTTCGGATAATTTTTTAACCACTAAGGCAAAAAGACACAAAGGAATCGTAAACCTTTACTGTCCATAGCCTCTTTACTCCTGCCCTTAAATTACGAGGCGATCGTTTTCGTTAACCCCATACCAACAGCGATGAAACCTTTACTCCTCTTTTTTGCCCTGTCATTATCCCTTTCTCTGGCAAGTTTTTCCCAGGAGCTTCCCAAAAATTTCGCCCAACTGGTGAAAGAAGCGGAACCGGAATGCATCCGCTTCCGCAGGCATTTCCATGAAAACCCCGAACTCTCCAACAGGGAGTTTAAAACCGGTGCCTATATCGCTGAGTACCTGAAATCACTAGGACTCGACGTACGTTACCCGGTGGCTAAAACCGGAGTGATCGCTGTGTTGAAAGGCGGGAAACCCGGGCCGGTAGTTGCCCTTCGGGCAGATATTGATGCCTTGCCGGTTGTAGAGCGTGCGCCAGTTCCCTTTGCATCAAAAGTAAAATCGGAATATAATGGCATGCAGGTAGGTGTGATGCACGCCTGTGGCCATGATGCCCATACAGCCATACTGATGGCCACTGCCAAAGTGATGAAACAAATGCAGAAAGATCTTCCGGGTACGGTTGTATTCCTGTTTCAGCCCGCAGAAGAAGGCGCGCCTAATGGAGAAGAAGGCGGGGCACCACTGATCATCAAGGAAGGCGGGCTGGATAACCCCAGGGTTTCTGCAGTATTCGGCCTCCACATGGCTTCTGCCCTGAAAGCAGGGATGCTGAGTTATAAACCCGGAGCAGCACAAGCTTCTTCCGACCTCTTTAAAATTGTTGTAAAAGGGAAAGGTAGTCACGGTTCCATGCCCTGGCTCGGTGTGGATCCGATCATTGTATCTGCCCAGATCCTGCAAGGGCTTCAGACCATTGTCAGCCGCTCCGAAGACCTGACGAAAGCACCAGTTGTGATCACTGTAGGCTCCATGCATAGTGGGGTACGCTCGAATATCATTCCGGAATCTGCCGAAATGCAGGGCACCATCCGCTGCCTCGATGAAGCCATGCGCAAGGATGTACACGAACGCATGCGCCGGATCGTAAAATCCATTGCAGAAAGCGCCGGTACAACCGCTGAAATCGAGATCAACCGGCAGACGCTGGTGAACTATAATGACCTGGAACTAAGCCGTAAACTGGCGCCTGCACTTGAACGGGCAGCAGGCAATGCTGAAAATGTGAAAGTGAGTGGTTGGACCACCGCTGCAGAAGATTTCTCCTTCTATGGGGAAAAAGCGCCCAGTTTCTTTTTCAGTCTCGGTGGGCTGCCGGCAGACAAAACCCCCGATCAGGCCGGTCCGCACCATACCCCTGATTTTTATCTTGACGAAAGCGGGTTTATCGTAGGGATCAAGGCGTTTTGCGAGATCGTGTTTGCGAACGCGAGATGATGTGCAAATGTGAAGATGTGGAAATGTGGAAATTAAATACAGGCAATGATTTTGTGCCACGTTACTCATCTCCACATCTTCACATCTCCACATCTTCACATCTCCACATCTTCATATCTCCACATCTTCACATCAATATCGTCTTCCCGGTACGTACACTCTCATCACACGCAAACGCGATCCGCAAGCTGTTCACCGCATCATCCACATGATCGGTGAGGTCGATATTCTCTGTTATTGCTTTCAGGAAGAAGGCCTGCTCGCGGTCGCAGAGCCCCTGGTGGTCGGGCTCATCGGTGAGGTTGATCCATTCATCGGGACGAGTGAATGCATTGGCGCTGTCTATATCGGCATGATGCCAGCGGAGGGACTCGGTCTTGGTATGGGCTTCTACAGAATCTGATTTGCCGGAGCCGCCTGCATCTTTCGCAACAATGGATACACAGCCTTTCGGGCCGATCACGTCTTTTACAAAAAAGGCGGTTTCACTGATCATGGGACCCCATCCGGCTTCATACCAGCCCACAGAACCATCGGCAAAACGGATCTGCAATTGGCCGTAATTATAATTGCCTTCGGGAATATCATTGGTAAGCCGGGCGCCAATAGCCTGTACGGCTACCGGTTTTGAACGCACCATCTGGCACATCACATCAATATAATGTACCCCGCAATCCACGATCGGGCTCAGGCTTTTCATCAGGTTGCGGTGTACATCCCACATATAACCATGGCTCTGCTGGTTGAGGTTCATCCGCATGACCAGCGGCTTTCCCAGCTGCTGGGCGATCTCGATGAACTTGATCCAGGAAGGATGATGCCGGAGAATATAGCCAACCACCAGTTTTTTTCCTGCTTTACGGGCAGCAGCAGCTACGTGTTCAGCTCCTTCTACCGTATCCGCTACCGGCTTCTCGATGAAAACATGGCAACCGCTTTCAAAAGCAGCGATAGCGAAGGCTTCATGTGTATCGGGATATGTGGAAATGCAGACCGCATCGGGTGTGGTGGCTTTCAGGGCTTCATAATAATCGCTGAATAGAGGGTAGCCGCCACCCAGCTTCTCATTCAACACCTCTTTACTTTTTCCAGTGGATACAATACCACAAATCGAAACCCCTTGCAGGCGGGTATAGGCTATAGCATGAGAGGCACCCATATTACCGCATCCAACGATCAGTACTTTAACAGTCGAAGCCATTCCAATTGATTTAGTGCCAAAAATAAGGACTATGATGGTATTACCCTCACAGAGAATCCCTGCAGATTAAAAGGGCAGGAAGCGGGATACTTTTTTCTGGTAGTCTTTATAACCGGGATATTTTTCTGCGGAAATTGCTTCTGAAAAATCCGAACTGCCCCGGAACAGCAACAACAATAATACTGCTCCGCAGATCGTCCAGTTCAGCCACTCACCGGTAGCGACTACACTGAAACAATAAAACACGATCCAGATCGCCTGCTCCGCCATATAATTGGGGTGGCGCATTTTTGCCCAGAGTCCGGTATGGACAAATCCGGCCGCATAGGGGCCCAGCTCTTCGCCCGCCTTGAGGCGCCTGTGCTTCTCGGTCTGGAAATCATACTGCTGCTGATCAGCGATAAATTCAATCGCGAGGAAGAAGAGGAATGCCGCTGCGAGCAACCCATCCCACAAACTCAGGGGCCTTGCGCCCGCTTTCAGCGTGGAGAGAATGGGAAGTCCGAATAGAAAAATCAGGATATTCTGGTAGATGCAGATAAAGAACAGGTTAAAGAGCATCCAGACCCAGAGCTTATTCAGGCCGGGTTTCTGCCGTAGTATCGCCCAGCGGTAATCTTCTTCGCCGGCCCAGAATTTCCACTGATAAGCACCTCTGCGGGCGAAATTATATGTAAGGCGGATGCCCCAGAGGGTAACCAGTACCGCCATCAGCACCATCCGGTGCTGCCAGCCGGCAACTGCGGCAAAATACCAGGCATAGGCAATTGGTACAATACTCCAGAGTTTATCCACCTGCGAATTATTACCGGTGAGTTGTCCCACTACAAAACCATACACGATCACACCAATAAGGATCCATACGCCGCCTTTGATGAGGTCGATCTGTGCAGGATTAGGCGGTGTACCCAGGAACCAGGCAGCAACGGGCAATAGGATCACGGTTAGCAATAAAAAACGGATCTGGTTGGCCATGAGCAGAGCAGTTAGGCGCTCAAATTACTGAAAAGCCTAAATTCTTATGGCTTCAATGCGAAATCTGTAGAACAGAAACAAGTCAAAAGCTAGGTATTATTACTTAATTGATGTTTTGCTGCCCAGGGCGTACTAAATTACCAGGTCTACAACCTTAAAACTCCTGGAATGAAAATCACCCTGAACTGGCTGCTCCTGGTGGGCGTGCTGACCATTAACGCCCTGGCCAATATCCTTCCGATCAACGGGATGAATACCGGCGAGATATCCGGACTCTACCCCAACTATTTTGTACCGGCTGGATTCACTTTCGGGATCTGGAGTATCATTTATCTCTTACTGCTTGCGTATAATGTTGCATATACCTATTACAGTTTCCGCCAGGAAGAGCATCCGCTGATCATCCGCTATATTCATCAGGTAAACCCCCTTTTCCTGCTGACCTGTGTATTGAATGCCGGATGGATCCTGGCCTGGCACTATCTTCAGGTGGCGCTTTCGGTATTCATCATGTTGGCATTCCTGGTTTCCCTGATCCTGATTTTCTGGCGCGGCCTGCCATTTTTCGGGAAATTCAGTCTTGGTGAACGGCTCTGGCTGCATGCCCCTTTTGTAGTGTATTTTGGCTGGATCTCGGTAGCCACTATCGCCAATATCACAGCATGGCTGGTGGAAATGGAATGGAGCGGTGGCGGCATCAGTCCCATTCACTGGAGTGTGCTGATGATCATTATTGCAGTTGTACTTGGCATTTTTATTACGGTCCGCTACCGCGTGTTCTGTTATGCGCTGGTACTGGCCTGGGCCCTGTGGGGTATATTCCATGCGCAACAGGAACATGATGTCTTGCTGCAATGGATCCCGCTGGGTGGCATTGGCCTGTTGTTATTATCGAATACCGGAAATCTGTGGAACCTTTTCTGTTCCCGGAAATAATACACTCCCTTTTATATTAGGGTGCTCCTGTATCTGAAAACACAATCTTGCTGGAAAAGTTTGTACAAAGACAGTACCATTATTCTTCCACAGGCATTCCGATCAGGTCACGGATCACCACCGAAGAGCAGACCGCGCCGAATACAGCCGGCAGGTACGAGATCGTGCCATAGGCCGACTTCTTAAAATTTTTTCCGTCGGTCAGCATCAGGCTTTCCTTCACAGGTCGTTCAGGGGAGAATACCGCTTTGATACCGGTGCGGATCCCATGTTCTTTCAATTGCTTGCGGATCTGCTGTGCGAAGGGACAATTATAGGTCCTGCTGATATCCACGACCTGCAAACGGGTGGGATCGAGCTTGGCTCCCGCACCCATACTGCTTACAATAGGTATGCGCCGCTCCCAGGCAGCGCGGATAAAAGTGATCTTGGGCGTAATGCTGTCTATGGCATCGATGAGGTAATCCGGATGGGATTCCAGCATGGCACCCACCCGTTCCGGATTTACGAATTCCCTGATCACAGTGAGTTCCAGTTCCGGGTTAATGGATTTGAGGCGCTCTCCCATGATCTCCGCCTTGGAAACGCCGTGATTAGTGGCCAAAGCAGGCAACTGACGGTTACGGTTGGTGGGGTCCACCACATCTCCATCAATAATTGTCATACGGCCCACCCCGCTGCGGGCTATGAATTCGGCAGCATAAGAACCTACACCACCGAGCCCCACAACCAGCACATGCTTTTGCGTAAGGGTTAGCAAGGCCTGTTCGCCTACCAGTAACTTGGTTCGTCCCAACCAGGAGAGATCTGTCATCATAACTCAGGGAAAGCCGGACCAAATACAGTCCGGGCATTATTTTGGAGCTGCAAACTAAGGGAATTCCCGTCAATTGCTAAAGCCTCAGCCGCCCATTGATATACGGTAGCTATTTCCAGCATGGAATCATCCGTTTCCAGAAAGAAGCGGTCGGGGGGAATGTTGCGGAGGGTTTCCTGCAAGGCAGCTGTTGACAGGGCTTTCCCGAATGATATATAATATCCTTTATTAATGATCCGCAGTGCCAGCTCAGCATTTTTAGCATACCCATGAAACACCACAGGCACACCGGGATGGGCTGATTGCAGCAGGGAAAAGACCTCTTCCCAGGCCCGTACACAATGGATGATCAGGGGTTTCTTCAGGGTGGCCGCGAGCCGGATCTGGTCGCGGAATACCATTTCCTGCAGGGAAAACGGTGTAGTACAAACCTTGTCCAGCCCGCATTCCCCAATGGCCACAACTTGTGGAAGTCCCGCCCAGCGTTGCAGGCTTTCCCATTGCACAAGTGGTGGATCTGCTATATACCAGGGGTGAATTCCCAATGAAAACAGGCCCTTACCCCCGGCAGTTTCATAGTGGCCAGAGAGGCTCTGAATCACGGTTTCACCGTTTTTCGCTGGGGAATGGCTATGCAGATTGAGGTACATACAAGGGGAAAATTAGCGTTTTCCGGGGGAGAAAGGACTGTCAAGTGCTTTTTTTCATTGGGGAAATATTGTGTTTTCATTGGGGAAAAAAATGTGAAAATATGATGCCCGCCCTGTTTGTACCAATGAAAATGCACTATATTTGAGTCCGTTAATACGGATAAACCCATTAACATTCTAAAAGAAAAAACAATGGCAACAAAAAAAGCAAAGAAAGCAGCTCCTAAAAAAGCAGCTAAGAAAAAAGCAGCTCCGAAGAAAGCCGCTAAAAAAGCAGCTCCCAAAAAAGCCGCTAAGAAAAAATCTGCACGCAAACCTAATGCAGCCTTCATGAAGGCACTGACTCCCAGTGCTGATCTGGCAGCAGTAGTAGGCAGCAAAGCTTTACCCCGTACTGAAGTAGTTAAAAAACTGTGGGCTTATATCAAAGCCAACAAACTTCAGGACAAAGTAAACCGCCGCGCTATCAATGCAGATGCCAAGCTGAAGCCCATCTTCGGTGGCAAAGCCCAGGTTTCTATGTTCGATCTGGCAAAGCTGCTTTCCAAGCACCTGAAATAATCAAGCTAAGTATGGCGAATAAAAGGGCACGTGATGGTGCCCTTTTTTATTGCCCCTCACCGTTCCATTGATTTATCCTTATCTTTGAAAAATGAAACAGTCTACTATTTTAGTAGTTTTTATTTTAGGCATCCTGTCCGCCAATGCCCAGACTGATACGGCTTATCAGAACAGCATGAAAAGCTGGTATGCCTCCCGTGATAAAGCTTTACTCTCGCCCACAGGCTGGCTGAACCTCGCCGGATTATTCTGGCTGCATCCCGGATCCAACAGTTTCGGGAATTTTGCAGCAGCAGATATTGCTCCCACACAGGAGGGATTCCCGGAAAAAGCGGGCGTCTTTACCCTGAACGAAAATGGCACGGTGGAATGGACCAGTGAAAAAGGAATTACAGTTACGCTTAATGACAAGCCGGTTGACCGTATCCTGGTATTTCATCCCGACAGCCTGCGGCAGCCTACTCTGGCAATCGGCCGCTTCCGGTTCACCATCATCAAACGGGAAGACCGAATCGGTATCCGCTTCCGTGACCTGGAAAGCCCTGTGGTGAAAAACTATCATGGCATTGACCGGTTTCCACTGGATCCTTCCTGGAAATGCAACGCATCACTCGAACCCACTTTCGGCCGCCAGATCATGATCACCAATGTACTTGGACAAACCGCACCCCAGCCTTCACCTGGAAAACTGGTGTTTACTGTTGCCGGTAAAACCTATAAACTGGATGCCATTGATGAAGGGGGTGATGAACTCTTTATCATTTTTGGTGATGAAACCAGCGGCACCACCACTTACCCCTCAGGTCGCTTTGTTTATGTAAAAAAGCCCGGGGCCGATGGCAAAACCATTCTCAACTTCAACAAATCCATCAACCCGCCCTGCGCCTTTACCGAATTTGCCACTTGTCCCCTTCCACCCCGCCAGAATATATTGCCCATTGCCGTTACCGCAGGGGAGAAAAATTTCGGAAAACACTGATAGAAGGAGAAGGGAGAAGAAAGAAGAGAGAAGAGAAAAGAAAAGATAGAAAAAGCGAAGCGCGGAAATCACCGTACTTCGCTTTTTGTTTACCCGGTTCATAAACACCCACTTACAGGCGCTCTCAAAAAAATCCGGAAAATGTTGCCGGAATCTGTAACAGCCGGCCGGCTGCTGTTACTAATCCTGTACTTTCAGACTAAACCGACCACTTGAGCGAAACACAGTTTTTGGCATTGGTACAGCAACATCAGGGTATTATCTATAAACTGGTGAACCTGTATGCGGCTGATCCGGAGGAAAAGCGGGACCTCTACCAGGAGATCCTGCTGCAGGCCTGGAAGGGCTATGCTTCATTCCGGGGTGAAGCCCGGTTCAGTACCTGGCTGTACCGGATTGCGCTGAATACCCTGCTCACCCATCGCCGGAAGGTGAACCGGCTCGATTATCATGAGGACCTGGAGCCGGTAGCCGGGGCAACAACGGCCGATCCTGCAGCCGATGAACAACGCCAACGCCTGTATAAAGCCCTGCGCAGCCTGAATGAAACAGACCGCGCCATCGTTACACTGCACCTGGAAGGGTATGACAATACCGAGATCGGTACCATCATGGGTATCACAGCGGGCAATGCCCGGGTGAAACTGCACCGCGCCAAACAGGAATTAATGAACCGTTTAAATCCGGGTTATGAATCTTGAAGAACAATGGAAGGCTGAATCCGGTCAGGGAGACCAGATACTACAGGAACTCATCCGCAAGGGAAATATGCACCAGTTAAGGTCACATAACCCCATGCATAAGATCCGGAAAAACCTGAAATGGAATATCGGATTTGCTGCTGCCATCGCTATTGGCTACCTATTTGTATTCTGGTATTTCCCCTATTGGCCGGTATTTTTATGTATCGGTATCATCTTTCTTTTCACCGTATGGGGTGTGTTTTCAGGTTTCAGTCTCTTTAAACAGATCTCCCGGCATCAGCCATCAGCGCCCATTCTCGAAACCCTCGAATACCAGCATTCCCTGATCAGTAAATGGATCCGGCATCAGGAAAAAGCGGCATTACTGGTCTATCCTTTTGCAGGTGCGGGCGGCTACATGGTAGGTGGAATGGCAGGATCGGGAAAATCCATCGAGCTGTTCATGAGCAAACCGGTGGTGGTATGGGCCCTGATCATCACCCTGATCATAATTGTTCCCTTAAGTTATTGGCTGGCCCGCTGGATGAACCGGAAAGCCTTCGGCACTTATCTGGATCAGCTACGTCATTCCATTACTGCATTACAAAACGAATCATCTGAAAACTGAACACAATGAATCTGGTCAAAAACTGTAACAGCAAACCCATCAACCGTACTGTCTATATCCTTTTTTTGGGCGTTGGCCTGGTTTCGTTGTTATTGAAAGATTATAATAATGCCCTGATCTTCCTTGGACTCGCACCGGTTTTCGATCCATTCGATCCGAAAATCCGGTTTGCCGACCGGAGGAAGTGGCAGAACGCACTCTTATTGCTGAATCTGTCGCTCACGATTACTGCATTGGTACTGCTGCTCATAAAATAAAACATCCCGCACAATCTCTTGTGCAGGATGCAGGTTATTTCACAGGAAGCAGTACTGCTTTATACTTTAGGCGGTATCAGTTTATAAATTACCGGAGTCACTACCCTGGATAATAATGTGGAACTGATCAGTCCGCCGATCATCACGATCGCCAGTGGAGCGATCAGCGGATTGGTGGATATGGCAATAGGCAATAAACCGCCAATGGCCGTCAGTGAAGTCAGAATGATGGGCAGGAAGCGGATCTCCCCGGCTTCTTTAATGGCGTGGTTCAGTTCCATGCCTTCTGCCCGTAACTGGTTGGTGAAATCCACGAGCAGGATCGTATTCTTGACTTCTATCCCGGCCAGTGCAATGAGTCCGATCGTTGCCACAAAAGACAGGCTGTTCCCCGTTAACCAGAGCGCCAGTACAGCACCTACAATACCCAGCGGGATCACCGACAATACAATAAGGGTGCTTTTAAAGGTCCGGAACTCCAGAATGAGTACGGCGATAAACAGGAACACAGTGATAATAATGACCGACCCGAATCCGCCAAAACTCTCTTTGCGGCTTTCCACTTCTCCACCCATTTCAAAGCGGTAGCCCGCCGGGAAATGGAAATTCCGGAGCTGCGCCTCTACATCCTGTGCCACTTTATCGTTCAGGAACCCCTTCTGTACAAATGAACTTACGGAAACCGTACGTACCTTATTAATATGGTTAATGCTCAGCGGGGAAGTCTTTAATTCCAGTTTTGCAACCTGACCGAGCGGTACCGCCGCGCCATTCAGTGTATTGATATAGAGGTTATCCAGCACGTTCAGGGAAGGGAAAGCCGGTTTCGGACGGGATAAGAGGAGGGTGTGTTCATCGCCATCATCATCTGTAAAGGAGCCGATTTCCAATCCGGCTACAGCCATACGCACCGTACGGTCGATCACGACGGTTGGTATACCCAGCATGCTGGCTTTTTCCTTATTGATGTTTACCTGGATATCTGATTTCAGGTTTTTGACCGGATTGTTCACATAGAGGGTGCCCTTTGTTTTGGTAAGGAGCGCTTCTACGCCCGCAGCGATATTACGCAGGGTGTCAAGATTATCACCCAGTAAACGGACCTCCACCGGAGCTACAACCGGCGGTCCCTGTTCAAAATTCTTTACTTCCACCTTCGCACCCGGGTAGCTGGACCATTGCCTGCGCAATTGTTCGATCACAGCCAGCTTTCTGGCAGGAGAAGTATGAACATCGAGCTGCACAAACAATTCCGCAAAATTGCTGCGTTCATTTTCCGGGATCACATTGTAATAGATCCGCGGGTTCCCTTTCCCAACATTGGCAGAAACATATTGTACTTCACTCAGCTGCTTCAGCTCCCGCTCGATTTTGCGGGTAATGGAATCGGTATAGCGGAGATTCGATTGCAGGGGTGTGTTTATATTCACGATGAACTGTGGCTTTTCCGAAGCCGGAAACAGGCTGAATCCGATCACAGGGATCAGTTGCAATGAAGCGACAAAGACCACCAATGCCACAGCTACGGTCGCCCAGGGGCGGCGGATGGCGATTTCGAGCAAACGGCTGTAACTGCCGCTGATCAGTTTTTTCAGTCCGCGCATGATCAGGTTTCCCTCGGGGTTGCCCTGATGGCTTTTCAGCAGGCGGCTCGACAGGAAGGGGACAATAGTAAGTGAAACGATCATCGATGCCAGTATCGAGAAGATCACGGCCATGGGCAGGCTCCGGATAAAGTCACCGGATGATTCCGGCAGGAAGACCAGCGGCATAAATGCGATCACCAGGGTGGCGGTACAACCGATCACAGCCATCCCGATCTGCTGTGTGGCTTTCAGGGTCGCTTCCATCCGGCTATGTCCCTCGCGCATCCAGCGTTCGATATTCTCCACCACCACAATGCTGTCGTCTACCAGCAGTCCCAGTGCAACTACAAGACCCACAATGCTCAACTGGTTCAGGTTATATCCGAAGAGGTTCAGGAGTACAATACCGATAGCCAAAGAAAGGGGGATCGAGATCATCACCACGGTAGCAGCCCGGATACCCAGGGGCAGGAGGGTGATGGCCACCAGGAAAATAGCGATGAGGAAATCGATGGATAAGCCACTCAGCCTCCGGTTCACATTATCTGCCTGGTCGAATTGCTGTACCAGATCGATATTGGCAGGAAGTGTTTTGCGGAAGTTATCGATTACAGGTTGCCATTCTTTCTGGGAATGCGTGATGTTCTCACCGGTTTTCTGGGCAGCCACTACAAATACGGCGCGGTTCCCGTTCAGTCGGGTGATATGTTTTTCGGTTTCAAAATCGTATTCCACTGCAGCAATATCCTTCAGCAGCACATTACGTCCACCAGCACTCATTACCACAGTATTCCGGATCTCTTCGATATTCCGGTAATTACCACTGGTCTTGATATTGAAGGTCCGGTTGTTTTCTTCCACGCTGCCACCAGGTATATTGGCCAGTTCACTCTGGATGGCCTGGCTCACCATTTCCGGGCTGATATGCTGCGTGGCCATTTTCTCCACCTGCAGGTCGATCCGTACGATCTGCTTCGGCAATCCAAAGATCTCCACATTCTTCAATGCAGGTACTTTTTCCAGGGCTTCCTGCAGCCCTTCAGCCGCTTCTTTCAGTTTGAGCCGTGATGCATTATTGCTCACGAGGGAAAGCTGCAGCACATTTACGTTAGATGGAGATACTTTCTGGATCTCGAGCCTTGTCATTTCTTTGGGGAGCGAGGGTCGCAGGTTATTGACTTCACGCACCAGTTCCTGGTACTTATCATCCACATTGCTGCCCGATTTATACTGCACATCCAGTACCGCTACCCCGTCGCTGATCGTGGTCTTGATCTTCTTGATGTTTTCAAGGCTGTATATCTTTTTTTCCAGGGGATCTGCGATCAGCTCCTCCATATCTTTCGGACTGGTTCCCGGATATACTGCAATAACCGGATACTGGGCTGCATTCATGTCCGGATCCTCTGATCGCGGCATGGTAAGAATGGTGCTGATGCCCAATACGGCCACCATGATGAACATCACCAGCGTAAACTGGTAATTCTTCACCGCATAATCTGAAATCTTCATAAATCCGGTTTAATTATTTTACAATAGTGATGGAAGATCCTTCGTTGAGATAGGCGTTTCCGTTTACGATTACTGCTTTTGCCTGTTCAAGACCTCCGGTGATCAGTACGGCTCCTTCTGCAACAGTTCCGATCTGCACCTTTACTTTCTGCACGGTTTTCCCATCGTTCGTTACAAACACATAGCCGGTTCCGGCATCGCCATCGAGGAGGGCGTCATAGGGTACCGACCAGGAGTGGATGCTGTATTGCGGACGGATGGTGGCTTTGCCGAATACACCTGCAGCAATGGCTTTCAGGGAAGGATCATTAAGTGTAAGCTGTGCGGTCAGGGTTCCTGTAACCGGATCTGCGCCTTCTGATTTTGCAGTAACCGTTGCCGGGATTTCCTTGCCGGGATATATATCTGTCTGCACCAGGGCCTTGTCCCCTTTCCGGATCACACTCCACGCGGCATCACTGAGGCTCACTTTCAGGATCCATTTCGAAGAGCCGGCGCCGTTTACCTGGAGCACAGGTGTGCCCGGACCTGCCACTTGCCCTTCCTGGGCCAGCTTGCGGAGTACATATCCATTGGCAGTAGCGCGGATCGCGCTGTAAGATTGATTAAATTTTACTGCATCCAGTTGCTGTTTGGCAAGTGCTGCAGCACTGCGGGCATTCTGAACCTGTTCGAGGGTGGCAACAGAATCGCGGTAGAGGTTTTCAGCACGGTTCAGGTCGCGCTGCGCTTTTTCATAACCAATAGCAGCCTGCTGTACTCCAGCATTCATTTCGGTAAGGTCGAGCGTAGCCAGTAACTGGCCTTTTTGTACGGCATCCCCTTCTTTCACATAGATCCGGCTGATCACACCGCCTGTTTTGAACGATAGCAGTGCTTCATCATCTGTGGTAAACTGTCCGGATACAGTAATGGCCTGTTGTACAGCCTCCTGTTGCAGCAACTGTACTTTCACCGGGATCGTATCATTGGTTGGTGTTGTTTTTTTCTCTGTAGCGCTGGCTTTGCAGGCCACCAGATAAACCATGGTTGCGAGTGCAACAGTGATAAGGCTTAAATAGGTATAACGTTTCATTGTGCAGGTTTTAATGATTTGAATGGTTATTTGATGAGGTAAGTGCCGAGTTCGCGTTCCAGCTGGGCCGCCTGGATCAGCACTTTATAGCATTGCTGGTTAACGGCCAGCTGGGCCTGGGTGAGTTGATTGCGGGCATCCACAGTCTCGATAAAACTGTTTACCCCCTCCTTGTATCCTTTATCGATCAGCCGCTGATAGGCAGCTGCGGCTTCGGCCCTTTTCCTGTTGGAGAGATAGAGCTGATAACTGCTCTGGAAATTATTCCGCGCCACTGTTGCTGAAAGCACCAGTTGTTGCGTGGTATACTCCAGCTCCTGTTGTGCCCGGTTAACGTCGAGTTCGCTTTGACGGATCTTCAGCAGGTTGGATTTTCCCTGGAACAGCGGGACTTCCAGTTGCAGGCCGACCAGGTAATAGGGCGATTTGTTATTGAATTTGAATTTTTCGCCCTGAATACCGGTTTGTGCAAAAGCATTGAGTTTGGGCAGGCGGAAGTCGCGGTGCATACTCAACAGGGTTTGCTGCATGCCCAATGCCTGTTTGCGCATCTGGAGTTCTTCCCGGGGTTGTGCCTCGGATTGTTGTCCGCTGAGCGCTGTCAGCAAAGCCTCTTCCGCATTGAATGCTGTACCGACGGGGGTATCCTGCGGCTGATTGAGCAGGAAATTAAAATAGCGGAGGGCATTAGCGGCCTGCTGTCTGGCGTCATTCAATAGCGCTTTACAATTTTCCGCATCACTTTCAGCGCGTAACAGATAAGCCGGCAGGCCTTTTCCGTTTTCAATCAGTTTCTGATTGGTGCGACGGCCTTCTTCAGCCAGTTGCAGGGCGCTTTCATAAATCGAAATGGCATTATGTGCAGCGAGGTAATTGTAGTATGCCGTGCGGATCTCTTTCACCAGTTCTTTCTGGTAGGCCTGTAAACTGGTTTGCTGCAAGCCGATCTCCTGTGTGCGGAGCTGCTTGTTGTACTGGAGGTCGCTGTTGTACAGCGGCAGTGTGCTCACCAGTTTGGCATCCGTAAAGTTGTTGGGCAGAAAGTAGCTGTTCACATTGCTGATCTGCGGAAACTTGGAACTATTGGTCAGCTGGTTGAGGGTACTGTAAACCGGGTTCATGAGGTCGCCAATAGGTATGGAGATCGATCTGCCGCCCTCTCCGGTCTGGTAACCGGCCTGAAGATTCACAGTTGGCAGGTATAAGGCCCGTGCCTGTTTGAGGGCGGTCATGGCCTGTTCCACACTGGTTTTCTGCTGCTGAATGACAATATTGGCAGCCAGGCCCTGACGGATATAGGCATCCAGCGTGGTTCCCTGCGCAAATACAGTATTCCATGCTCCAAAAACCAGGAGAAGAATGAGTAGTGTTCTTTGAGTTAATTGTGTTCTCATTATTAACAGTGTTAATTGATAAGGCAAAAAAAAGTTATTTCCGGGTCAGGGTATGATCGATCGCATTCAGGAAGAAGGTCAATGCCTGGTTAATGGCCTCATCCACCGTTCTGCCGTCTTTCAGCATTTTACCCAGCCGTTGGCGTACGGTGAGTGCCACAAGTCCATGTACCATACCCCAGATGGCCAGCGCTGCAGCCACCACATCGCCTTGAATGATAAGATTGGCATCCATACATTCACGGATGACTTCACAAAGGGCATCAAAGGCGCGGTCACCGGCTTCCCACTCTTCACAGGCCAGTTTTTCCAGGGCTTCCATAGGTGCCTGCTGGATGAACATCAGGTCATAATAATGGGGATTTTCCATGCCGAAGCGGATATAGTTCTCACCCATTTTATGCAGCCGGAGCAGGGGATTCTTGATTGTCGTGAGATCCCTGTTATACTCAGCCATGATACCGAAACCGATCATGTTGAGTTGGTAAAGGATCTCGTTCTTGTCTTTGAAATAGAGATAAATGGTCGTGGGGCTGTATTCGATCTTCTCGGCGATCTTCCGGATGGAAACCTTCTCGAAACCTTCCTGCACAAACAGTTCCATGGACGCCTCCAGGATGAGGTGCCGCAGCTCTGTTTTTTGCTTTTCTTTTCTTTCGAGAATTCCCATGCGTTGAAATTACGGGAACAAAAATACTTAACAGTGTTAAGTTTTCCAAATTTTTCCCTTTTTTTTGAATTTTCAAAAATTAAAGTGTTGGTTTTTAGCTGATTATGGGGTTGTAAACGGTTGCAAACTGTATACAGTTTGCAACCGTTTACAACCACCCTATAAAACCCGCCATTCTAACCAAAATCATGTAACCGCTTGATCACTTGCAAGGCCTTTACTCCCGATATGGCAGAACTTCGGCTATCCAAACTACTTCACCATGAAACAGGTATTCCTTTTCCTTGGACTCACGCTCCTTTTGATTCCAGTTATGGGTCAGATCAATAAAAGTCCCGAAGCAAAAGCCGCTGCCGCCCTGCTCAAAAAAATGACCCTGGAAGAAAAAGTGGGACAGATGACCCAGGTGACCCATGCTGTTGTAGCAACGGGTGGTTGGGGGAATGAAGACGGCAGTATTGATCCTGTTGCATTAAGAAAAGCCATTCAGGATTACAAAGTAGGTTCTATTCTCAATACCACGGCTCATGCACTGCCTGCAGAAAAATGGAGAGCACTCATAAAACAAATACAGGATGAAGTCCAACTGAGCCGGTTGAAAATTCCCGTGGTATATGGACTGGATGGCATGCATGGGCAAACTTATACGCTGAATTCAACTTTGTTCCCGCAGAATATTGGCATGGCCGCAACCCGCAACGATGCACTCGTTCGCATAGCTGCCAAAGTCACCGCCATGGAACTCCGCGCATCCGGTATACGCTGGAATTTCGCACCGGTACTCGATATCGGCCGCCAGCCGCTCTGGAGCCGCTTCCCGGAAACCTATGGCGAAGATGTGCATATTGTTACGCAAATGGGAACTACCGCAGTGAAAGCTTACGAGGAAGACGGGCTTAAAAACACCACCGCTGTAGGCACCAGCCTGAAACATTATCTCGGCTATTCTGCCTCAAGGAATGGGAAAGACCGTACGCCGATCTATTTGCCTGAAATAGAAATGCGGGAATACTATCTCCCGCAATTCCGCGAAGCCGTCAGGACCGGGGCCGCTTCCGTAATGGTGAACTCCAGCGAGATCAATGGCGTTCCGGTGCACGCCAGTAAATACCTGCTTACCGATGTACTCCGCAGGGAATTAGGCTTTGAAGGTGTGATCGTCACCGATTGGGAAGATATCAAACGCCTGCACGACCGCCACAATGTAGCTGCAACGCCCAGAGAAGCAGTTGTATTGGCTATCAATGCGGGGATCGACATGAGTATGGTGCCCAGTGATTATTCCTTCTACGATTTGTTGCTGGAAGCCGTGAAAAAAGGGGAAGTATCCATGAGCCGGATCGATGATGCAGTAACCCGTATCCTGATCATGAAATACAAAATGGGTTTATTTGACAATCCTTATCCTGAAGAAGCTGCTATTGCCAATTTCGGCAAACCCGAATACCAGCAATATGCACTGGATGCCGCCCACGAAGCCCTTACACTGCTGAAAAACAAGAACGGCCTGCTGCCCTTATCAAAAAATACAAAAGTGCTCGTTGCCGGCCCATCTGCCCAGAGCCTCGCAGCATTGAACGGTTGCTGGAGTTATACCTGGCAAGGTAACCAGGACCAGTGGTATCCGGCCGACAGCAAAACGATCCTTCAGGCCATTACAGATAAGCTGGGAAAGGAAAATGTAATCACAACCACCGGCAAGGGCTTCGATAACCGCCTCAATTACGATGCTGGCCTGCTGAAGAATGCGGCAACACAGGCAGATGTGATCATTCTCTGTATCGGCGAAAATGCCTATGCGGAAAGTCCCGGTAATACCCGCGACCTGGCACTGCCCAAAGAGCAGGAAGACCTGGTGATTGCAGCCGCTTTGACCGGCAAACCCGTGATCCTGGTATTAACGGAAGGTCGTCCGCGCTTTATCACAAACATAGAACCGGTGGCCAGTGGTATCCTGATGAGTTACTGGAGTGGTAAAAAATCGGCAGAAGCGATTGCTGATGTACTTTTCGGTGATTACAATCCCAACGGTCGCCTGCCCTTTACCTACCATAAAAGCATGGGGGAAATTGTACTGTACGACCGCAAACCAACAGAAGAAGTGCGGGAAGTATTCAACGACAATGTGAAGACCGGATACGATCCGCTCTACCCGTTTGGTTGGGGACTAAGCTATACTGAATTCACCTACAGCAACCTGAAACTGAGTTCCACAACCCTTACGCCAGCGGGCGACCTTACCGTGGAGGTCACCGTAACAAACAGCGGAGCCCGTGAAGGCAAGCACAGTGTGGAACTGTATACCCGCGACCTTTATGCGAGCATTACACCTTCCATGCGCCGTCTTCGGGCCTACCAGAAGATCAGCCTGAAACCCGGAGAATCCACTACCGTCCGCTTTACATTAACCGCGAAAGACCTGGCATTTGTAAACAATGAGCTGAAAACGGTAACGGAGCCGGGTGATTTTGAAGTATATATTGATACCTTGTCGGCCCGATTTTCTTTTAGTAAATAAAACTATAATAAGGTTAAAATTAATTCCGGTATATCCCGGTTTCGGATGGCCGCAATCGCAGTTGCTTATTCTGAAAAGAAGTCCTATTTTTAGTTAATGGCTTTTCGAATGCAATTGAAGAACTGGCTTCTGGCGATTTGTTGCCAGTTCCCTGTGATTTTATTGTGTCAATTAAAAGTTCCGGTTACCCCATTTCAAGAATTTTTATCTGCCTCCAAACCAGCAAGAGCTGTTCCGTTTTCGACGAATACAGGGCTGTACGCAGGCGATGGATTGTCTTCCTGTGACAATTATACATTTCTGCTACGAATCAAAGCAGCCTCAGGTGAAAAAATAGAAATTGTCCGCCTGGCGACAACAGCTAAAAACACATTTATTGTTGCAGGGAATTATCGTTTTACAGATGGCCACCAGGAAGGTGTGCTGATTGAAGTGAATCCTGCCGGTGATCTTATCGCACAGCAACGAATCCAGGTCCAGAACCGCGCAATATTCCTTCAGGACCTGGCCGTGACTTCTGATGGAGGAATCTTTATTACAGGCTTTTTCCAGGATGGGGCACCAGAATTTTTTATCGGAAGATGGGATTATTCACTGAACCCTGTATGGACCTACATATTACAGGGAGCAGAAACGCCGAAACGGATTAAACTGGATATCAATGAACTCAACAATCTGGTACTGGCGATAGAACAGACAAATGCAATACAATACTGTTCATTAGGCAAATCAGGGGCATTACTCTGGTTTAAAAGAACCGGTGTCAGTAATCTGACACAACTGGTTGGCTTTCATCAATCGCTGCCAGGCGAGAATTGCCTTGTTTTGAATGTGATCCAGAATGGCAGGCCTGGTGTTCAACTGATTTCAATCGATGAAACTACCGGAAACGTGGTGCAGTCTGCTTTCTCAGGCAATGGCTCGGAAAAATTTATTGCTTTGGCAGCATCCGGATTCAATTTCAGGGTTCAGGTGGGCGGATGGCGTGATCAGAATACGAATAATTTCATTCCGATCCGCGATGCCGTAAGTTTTGCCAACCAGACAGAGTACCGGTACAGTTATACCTTACCAAATGGATACGATGCAGCCGCCAGTGCCGCAATTTCCAGGGCCGGTGATGGACTGTGCTATTTTTTTCCTGCAAGTCAGTCTTTATTCCTCATCCGCCATATTGCAGAATCATCTCTCGATCCAGATTACGGTGTTTCATTAACTATTCCGAATGGGAAAACAGTTCAGGCAATATGTGGTACATATGATAATGGTTATCTGACCGGCCTGAACAGTGCTGACTCCTCAGAAATTATACTGGTCAAAACAGATAGTACAGGCAAGTTGCTGAGTTGTGGTTCTGCCTCCGTAACTGTAGGCTCTGCGTTTCAGCAATTACCCGTAAGCAGTCCTGCGGGATATTCTTCCCTGATTCCGGTTAGCGGCACAACAGCCGTAGCCATTCAACAAACCAATACGCTGTTAGCAGGAAGTTATGATTGCAGGGACCAGGCCTGTCCCCCGCCTCCGGCTGAAGATACCTGCCTGGCAACCTTCACAAAACAGTATAAAAGCAGCATATTGACTGAGATACTTGGAAGGTATTTTCTGATGAAAGACAACAAGCATGTATACTATACTATCAGATTGGACAATCTGTTTGGTGCAGCATTAGAAGCAACATATGGATTCCGTTTGGTTGATGAAAGGGGGAATGTCCAGAAAGTTGTTTCCCTATATGATGATAAAGGAAGTTTTCCGGTATATGCCTTTAAGCTTTCAGATACCCGGCTTCTTTTATTGGGAAACCCTTCTGTTACAAATCAGCAGGCGATCAGTATACAACTGATGGATGAAAACCTGAATCTGCTTTGGCATAAATCAATTATGCCCAGCGAACAGATCTATTCATCCGGGTTTGCATCCGGGTTTTCAGACGCAACGATGGACAGTGATGGTAATATTTATCTTACGGGTACCCATCAGGGGTTTGGTGCAGATAGCGCCGCTCTCGTTGTGTATAAAGTTGACCAGAACGGGAATCCGGTCTGGTTGAAGTACTTAAAAACGATGGACGCTAATTTTGGTCCGTCTGCCATAACAGTATCTTCGAAAAACGTGCACGTGGTTATTGAGTGCTTTCTGGGAGATAATATTTCTGTAAGCCTTGATAAATCGAATGGCCAACTGATCAATGCTAATTCATTCCCGATCCGTTGGAATAATACAATGTTTACCAATCTGTTTTTTTACTATAATGGCTATTTATACTATTCAGGGTCAAATAATGCAAGCGAACTGGCACTGGTTAAATTTGATTCTACGGGTAAGGTCATTCAGATCCGGGAAGCTCCGGCGGGTATGGGGACCATTACCCGAAACGCCGCTTTCAGGGATGGTTATTTATTCTCTCAGGTAATAGCTTATGAGAATAATACTTCTTACCGGTGCCTCATTAAAGTTGATACGAATCTGGATGTAAAATTTATCAATTACTATCCTTCAGACTATTCACTATTGACTACAGGCCTGTATGTTAGTCCTCAGCAGTATATTTATATGGCTGGTACAACTACTCCGACAAACTACCTTGCCAATTCAGGGGGATTTCTGATAAAATTGGATTCGCTGGGAAATTCCGGCACTTGTCCCAAATTCACCAGGGCAGATTTTCTGAACCGGAGCTACCCATCGATGAAACCGAGTACTTTTTTACCGGGAAATTTGATACTTAGAGACAGTGTTAACACTTCCTACCTGGTTACAGACACCACTGCTATGAATGTAGGAAGCATCACCTGCATATCTTCTGCACTTTGCAATACCCTTGACCTGGGCACACTTCCAGCTATTTGCCAATTGAATGTAGATTATTCGCTCCCCTATACGCGTAATGCCGGGTGTATGCTAAAACCTGCCATAACCGCTGATACATCTTATATCAGGGTCATCAACATCACTGATACTACAATTGTACTTCAGTTCCGGAAAAACGGAAATACCCGCCTCAAAGCTTTACTTAATACAGGCTGCACATTCTATACAGACAGTATTGATATAGCAATTCAGGAGGTTCCAATAACAATCTCTCTGGGAAGTGACACACTACTCTGCCCCGGCGATACACTGAAACTGCACGCCGGTCCAGGTTATAGTTCTTATAAGTGGCAGGATGGCAGTACCGACTCCACGTTTACTGTACGGGGTGCCGGCACTTACTATGTTGAAATCCAAAACAGTTGTGGCGACAAGCGCTCAGATTCGATTACAGTTGCTGCCGCTATTGTGCCATCGCTGACACTCGGGCCTGATCTTCAGATTTGTGAAAAAGATACTGCGGTAATTACAGCCAGCCCAGGATTCGTCACCTATAACTGGGAGCCGTCTTCACTGATCATCGGCTCAGGCTCAAGTGTTCAGGTGGTTCCAAAGGCAGATCTGAACATTTCGGTTACCGCAATTACTGTTAATGGGTGTAAGACCAGGGACACAGTAAGCCTGTCCTTGAAATATCCTCCAATTATCCGGCTGGGAAATGATACCAGCTTCTGCCAGTCGGATTCCATTATGCTTCATGCGGGTACCGGCTTCCTGCAATACCAGTGGAGTACCGGCGCCAGTACGGAACAAGTTGTCGTCAGACAGGCAGGAATCTATAGTGTTGCCGCAAAAGCTGTGAATGGATGCTTCGCTAAAGATACCCTTCAGGTCCTCAATGTATTTAATCTGCCGGTTGTGAATCTGGGCGCAGACCGTTCTATTTGTGAAAACACCCAGCTGATACTGAATCCCGGGAATTTTGCCAGTTATCGCTGGCAGGATAACAGTATCGCCCGGGTATTTACCGTATCCGATACCGGATGGTACAGTGTGCGGGTTACTGACCTTAATGGATGTGTGGGGACCGACAGCATCCGCATACCGGCCAAAAACCCGAATCCGGCCGGATTCCTGAACCAGACCGATACTTTATGCGCATATGATAAACTGGAAATCGTGCCGCGCCAGACCTATTCTACTTATGCATGGTCGACCGGCAATGTCACGAATAAAGTTACCATTACCAAGGGTGGCCTTTATTCATTAACGGTTACAGATTCCTATGGCTGTAAGGGTACCGACAGTATTCTTGTGATTGAAAAACAATGCCTGTCAGGTATGTTCCTGCCCAATGCCTTTACCCCCAATAAAGACGGACGTAATGATCTGTTCCGCGCAAAAGCTTATGGTCCGCTGGTAAGTTTTGAGCTGAATGTGTATAACCGCTATGGACAGTTGGTATTCAGTACGAAAGACAGCAACCGGGGCTGGGATGGTACTTTAGGAGGTGCCCCTGCTGAGATGGGGAATTATGCCTGGACCTGTACCTACCAGTTTGTAGGCAGGGAAAAAGAGTTTCAGCGGGGTTTTGTGCTACTGCTACATTAAGAAATCACTCATACCAGCTTTCACAGCGACAAGTTCAGAGAATTTTCATAATTTTCTTAAAACCATTTCTATGAGCCAACCTGCACCAACCGCCACTCCCCAGGAGATCGAGATCATCTCCTACCGGAATATCCGTAAAGCCATCGGCTGGCTGGGGATCAGCCTGCCCTTTGTATTGTTATTGTTCAACTGGATGATCAATGCTTCCAACTGGCTGAACAATGAAAAGCTGGTTACGCTGCAATACAAGAAGCCCTATGAGCCAGCGGGTTCCTGGAAGTTTTCGATCAGCCATTATTATTATACTACCGTAGGCGAACTGTTCACGGGTATCCTGATCGCTGTTTCAATATTCATGTTCTGTTACAAAGGCTACCCGAAAAGGCCCGGGGAAAAAGGCTTCAGCGATAATCTGCTTACAAAAATAGCTGGACTATCCGCACTGGGCATCGTAGTATTTCCGACCGGCGCTTCTGCCATTCGCGACAATTTCCGCATCTTCACCAGCACCAACCTGGTCGGAGGTGTGCACTTCACCTTTGCCATGTTGTTCTTCATTTCATTATCCATTATGTCAATGGTGAACTTCCGGAGAACACCTTATGTGAATCAGCTCGGCAAAACCCGGGAAGACAAATGGTATCTCACCAGCGGTATTGGTATGCTGGTCTGTATTGGCCTGATCGGTGTATATGTGGCCTTTGAAGATAAACTGGAAAGCCTGAAAGTGATACGACCGGTTTATGTACTGGAAGCCATCATGCTCAGTTTCTTCGGCAGCTCCTGGCTGCTGAAAGGAAAGACCGATTTCGCCTATCTGCCGAAAAAACTGGGCCTGATGAAGGAGGACGCCTAGGCTATTATCTCCAGCCGCCCCCCAATGCTTTATAAATATTCACAACTGCATTGAACTGCCGTTTCCTTGCTTCGATCAGTTCGAGCCTGGATTCAAGTGCATCGCGTTGTGCAATCAATACTTCCAGGTAATTGGCGCGCGCAGACCGGAAAAGGTCCTTTGCCACACTGATGGACTGGATCATTTCATTGGTCTGCAGCTCCTTCAGTGCATAAAATTGCTGCAGGTTCCTGATCGTGGCCAGTCCGCCAGCCACTTCAATATAACCATTCAATACAGCGCGCTGGTAATTATACATGGCCTGCAGCTGCAGGGCATTGGCCTTGTTGAACTCCGCTTTTATGGCATTCCGGTTAATGATAGGAGCCGCAGCATCACCCAGCAGCGAAAAGAAAATGGATTCGGGTGCCGTAAACAGGAAAGAGGGCTTGAAGGCATTGAACCCCAAACCGGCATTGATCGTAAATGCCGGATAGAATTCAGCCCTGGCCACCTGTACATCCAGTTTCGATGCGCGCAGTTCCAGTTCGGCCTGACGGATATCCGGACGGTTCACCAGTAACTGTGAAGGTATGCCCGACTGGATGGCAGCAGGAAGCTGTGCCGTCAGCAGACTGCTGTCGCGTAAAATGGGTTGCGGATAACGGCCGAGTAATCCGTTAATACGGTTTTCCACCTCAATGATCTGCTGTTTCACTTCAAACTCCATGGCCTGGATATTATAAACCTGTGCCTGGAACTGCTTTACGGCCAGCTCCGTAGCTGCAGCTGCCTGTTTCTGCACTTTTACCACTTCCAGTTCATTTTGCTGCAGTGCAATAGCTTCTCGGAGGATCGCGAGCTGATTGTCGAGAGCCAGCAGTTCATAATACGAGTTCGCGATCTCTGCCACCAGATTGGTAACGGTGAAATTGCGTGCTTCCTGCGAAGCCAAAAATCGTGTATAGGCTGCTTTCTGTGCATTATGCAACTTATGCCAGGCATCAATTTCCCAGGTACTTTGGAAACCCAGCAGCAGATCCCCTAATGGATCGGGTACTTTCTTACCAGGTGTCATTTCGGTGGATGCATTACCTGCACCTTCTGAAGTGTAGCGGGCTGCCTTATCCACGCCTGCGCCTGCACGGGCAACAACGGATGGAAAGATCAGGGCTTTTCTTCCAATGGCCTCATTACGGGCAATCTCAATTTCCTGGAGCGTGGATAATACTTCCAGATTATTCCGGAGTGCTGTATCCACCAATGCCTGCAGGTAAGGATCGGTAAAAAACTGGCGCGATTGCACCGCACCGGAATTGGCGGTATCGCTTTCCCCTGTATAACTGGCCGGAGGGACTTTCAGGTCAGGTACTTTACCAGCCTGCGGTACTTTACAGGCATTCAGGGCAAGAAGCAATGCAAAAAGTCCCGATATTTTAAAAATTGTTCTTTTCATCTGTTTAGATTTCTTCAGTTAACGGATTCTCTTCTTCATCTTTCACAATAGGATGCTTTTCAGAAATACGTGCTGTGATATAATAGAGTCCAGGTATCAGTAGTACACCGAACAAGGTACCCATCAGCATGCCACCCGCAGCCGCACCACCGATCGTACGGTTGCCCATTGAACCCGGGCCTGTCGCAAACACGAGTGGGATCAAACCAGCAATAAACGCAAAGGAGGTCATCAGGATCGGTCGTAAACGAATGGCAGCACCTTCAATGGTAGCCTGCAATACCGAAGCTCCGGCCCGGTGTTTCTGAACCGCAAATTCAACAATAAGTACCGCATTCTTCCCGAGAAGGCCGATCAGCATCAGCATAGCTACCTGGGCATAGATGTTGTTTTCCAGTCCCATCACCTTCAGCATCAGGAAAGCACCGAAAATACCAGTGGGCAATGACAACAGGATCGGGAAGGGCAGCAGGAAGCTTTCATATTGAGCTGCCAGCAGCAAATACACAAACACCAGACAGATCAGGAAGATATAGATCGCCTGATTGCCGCGGGCCACTTCATCCTTGGAAATACCTGCCCAGTCGATTGCAAAGCCCTTGGGGAGTTTTGTTTTCGCCACTTCATTGATCGCTTCAATGGCGCTGCCGCTGCTGTAGCCGGGAGCCGAGCCACCGCTGATCTCAGAAGAATTATACATATTGTGACGGGTGATCTCTTCCAGGCCATATACTTTATTTATGGTCATGAAGGCAGAATAGGGCACCATTTCATCCCTGTCGTTCTTGACATAGAGCTTCAGGACATCTTCAGGCTGGGCCCTGTATTGCGGCAAAGCCTGTACCATCACCTTATACTGCCGGTCATACTTCATAAAGGTGGCGGCATAGCTGCTGCCAATATAAGTTTCCAGTGTACTCATGGCATTCTCTATGGAAACACCCTTCTGCTGGGCTTTATCGTTGTCTATATTGATCATGTACTGGGGGAAACTGGCATTATAAAAGGTAAACACCGATGTCAGTTCCTTGCGTTTGTTCAATTCAGCCACAAAGTCCTTGCTCACCGATTCCATTTTCTTGTAATCACCGCTCCCGGTTTTATCCAGCAAACGGAGCTCAAAACCGCCCGCTGCGCCATAACCCGGTACAGCAGGTGGCGGGAAGAGTTCAATACGCGCTCCTTTGATATCCTTGATCTTTTCTTCCATTTCCTCCATCACTTCTTCCACACCATGTTTGCGTTCTCCCCAGCCTTTCAGGTTTACGAGAACGGTGCCGGAGCTGGCCTGTGTCCCTTCCGTTAGGATCTCAAAGCCCGCGGTTGTGGATACGGATTGCACATCCTCCATGGTATTCGCTATTTTCTGGATCTGTGCCAATACAGCATCCGTTTTCTCCAGTGTGGAGCCCGGAGGTGTTACAATGATGACATAAAACACGCCCTGGTCTTCATTTGGAATAAAGCCGGAGGGGATCTTTGTACTCAGTTGCCAGGTACCGGCACAGAAAGCCAGCAACACACCAATGGTAACCACCCTCCGGTTGACGATCAGTTGCAATACTTTTTTATAGTTGCCCAGTACACGGTTGAACCAATGGTTAAATCCTTCCAGTGCGCGTTCCACGATATTCCGCTTTTTACCATGATGGTTGCGGAGCACGAAGGCGCATAGTGCCGGAGTAAGGGTTAGTGCCACCACACCGGAAAGGATGATGGAAGTGGACATGGTAACCGAGAACTGGCGGTAGAAGATGCCCACCGGTCCTGACATGAAGGCCACCGGTATGAATACCGCCGCCATTACCAATGTGATGGCGATGATCGCACCACTGATCTCACCCATGGCCGCTTCAGTCGCCTGCTGTGGCGTCATATCTGTTCCTTCCATCTTTGCGTGTACCGCTTCCACAACTACAATGGCATTATCCACCACAATACCGATGGCTAGTACCAGTGCGAATAAGGTGATCAGGTTGAGTGTAATCCCGAAGAACTGCATGAAGAGGAAAGTGCCGACCAGTGATACAGGGACCGCAATAGCCGGTATGATCGTAGATCGCCAGTCGCCCAGGAACACAAACACCACCAGACTCACCAGGATAAAAGCTTCTATCAGCGTATGAATTACTTTTTCAATAGACGCGTCCAGGAATTTGGATACATCATAACTCAGCTCATAATCCATGCCGGGAGGAAAGGTAGACCCCTTGATCTCTTCCATACGCTCCTTGATCCGTTTGATCACCGCGCTGGCATTACTGCCGTACGACTGCTTGATCATGATGGATGCAGCGGGACGGCCGTTCAGTTTGGAGTACAGGTTATAATAGGTGCTGCCGAATTCCACATCGGCCACATCTTTCACACGGAGCAGCTCGCCATTGGGCTCCGAACGCAGGATGATATTTTCAAAGGCTTCCTTTGAATTAAACCGTCCCGGATATTTGAATACATATTCAAAGGTCTGTGGACTCTTTCCCGAACTCTCACCCGTTTTACCCGGGGCGGCTTCAAGACTCTGCTCATCCAGTGCCTTCTGGATATCATCCGGAGAGATATGATAAGCCAGCATCCGGTCGGGTTTCAGCCAGATGCGCATGGCATATTCGCGGTCGCCGAGGATATCGGCGAAACCCACACCATCGATCCGCTTGATTTCGCTGAGCAGGTTGAGGTCGGCAAAGTTGAAGAGGAAGTTTACATCAAGCGCAGTGTCTTTACTGTACAGGTTAATGTACATCAGCATGTTCGATTCTTCCCGGGTGATTTTTACGCCTTCCCGTACTACAATCGGGGGCAGCTTGTTCAGTACAGCAGCCACCCTGTTCTGTACGTTTACAGAAGCGATATTGGGATCTGTACCCAGCTCAAACACCACCTGGATCATACACACACCATCGTTTCCGGCATCGGAGGCGATATATTTCATGCCGGGTACACCGTTAATGGCCCGCTCGAGCGGATTCACTACGGCCTTGATCATCAATTCGGCATTGGCACCGGGAAACTCGGCGCTGATATTTACTTTGGGAGGGGAAATCGACGGGAACTGCGTCACCGGCAATTGCATGATGGCGAGTCCGCCCAGCAAGGTGATCATGATGGAGATCACGATACTCAGGATAGGCCTATGGATAAACTTATTAAACATATGCTGCGGTTGGTCGGATTAATAACTATTTTTTAATGAGTTGGGCGATCACGTCAGTGGCATTGAGTTTTACCGGCTCGATCCGGTCGCCGTCTTTTACGGTCTGTATACCTTCCAGCAGGATCTGGTCATCCGGATTGAGGCCGCTGTCAATTACAAAAAGGTTGGTGAACCGCTGGCGGACTGTTACATTTCGAGCTGTTACCTTATTACCGGCATCCACCACATATACATACATTTTATCCTGTAATTCAAATGTGGCTTTCTGCGGGATCACCAGGGCGTGCTGGATGGGTACTGTCATCTGTACTTTACCGGTTTCCCCGTGCTTCAGCAACAGGTCGGGGTTGGGGAATTTGGCACGGAAAGCGATACTGCCTGTATTATTGTCAAACTCACTTTCTATTGTCTCAATAGTGCCTTTATAAGGGAGCGGCTGGCCATTAGCCAGGATCAGGCTGACGGTGTTATTGTTTTTCGGATGTGCTTTGAAATCGAGATATTCCTGTTCGGATACATTAAAATAAGCGTACACGCTTTTATTATTGGAAAGGGTGGTCAGCAGGCCGCCTTCATCGATCAGGCTGCCGGTCTTGAACTTGATCCGGTCGATCACCCCGTCGAAGGGAGCCGTGATTTTTGTATACGATACATAGAGTTCTGCCAGCGCTTCAGCGGCTTTTGCCTGATCGAGTTTTGCAACGGCCATAGCCAGTTCGTTCGGTGAAACGATATTCTTGTCAGACAACGTTCTTGTATTCTGCACCTCAAGTTCCGCTGTTTTAACTTCCGCACGCGCTTTCATCAGTTCGGCTTCATATTCACGCGGGCGGATCGTGAAGAGGAGCTGCCCTGCATGTACCAGGTGCCCTTCATCCACATTAATGGTTTCCAGATAGCCTTTCACTTTGGCACGCACTTCAATATTCTGGATCGACTGGATCTGTGCTACATAGTCTTTGGTAAAAGAGGTATCCATGACCAGTGGTGTGGTAACGGAGTAGCGGTCGGATTCTTTCTTCGCTTCTTCTTTTTTCTCTTTACAGGAGAACGCGAACAGGAGGGTACTGGCTAAAATCAGAAAACGGACTTTATTCATAACAGTGTATTTTATCAGAATCGGTATGGCGGAAGCAACAGGTAAAGGCACAGCGAAGGCCGTACGGCATCGGACCGGATGCAGCAATTTGAGCCCTGAACTGGAGTTCAGGCTGTTTTTACATCACATTCGGAAATGGCAAAGGAGGAGATAAAGGGCTGTTGGTGCCGGGATATTTATGGTACCGGTTGTGTTGAAGCAAGGGCTTGCGGTAACTGTTGCCTGAAAAAATTCGCAGTTACGGGTTATCGCCTTTCTGAGGGTCTGTATCCGCTGATTATGCCCGCAATCCTCATCTTCATCGATCTCTGCTTCAGCATAAAACAGGTTTTCTGACGGATTACCCTGTTTTATTTGGGCGTTTGCGGCCGGTTGCCTGGAAGCCGGTTGTAATACAATAGCTCCGGCCTGAAGAGAAAGGCCGAGTAAAACCATTATGAAACAACTGAACAGGATCCTGGACATAACGGGGACGAAGATAATATGGATTCTTCACCGTTAACAAATGATAACAAATAGAAAACAATTCCGGAGCACTTATTGAAAATTATTGTCAGTCAACAAATTATAATAATTAAGTATCGTTCGCGCGGGTCTTTAATCAGCGTACGAAGACAGCCCAGGGGAAACACTGGGTTGTACCATTGGTGAGCGCTGTAACCTTCCCGTTCAGCCAGTATAATCCTTTATGATTTCCGGAAGGCAGCTCTTCAAAACCACAGGCGTGAATATCCCCGCCGTTTACAGACAGGCTGAGGGGTACGTTCAAATTTGCTGTTTTATCCATAGTAAGTAAGGTGCCGTTCTTCCAGATATAAGGAATATTGCCTTTGAGAACGGCTATATATAGATCCGAACCGGAATGGGTGATGGCATTTGCAAGAGTCAGTGTGCCATTCATCAATGCACTGTCGGTGCCATTGATCCAGAGGTTTCCCCGCTGGGTGGTCTGGTTTACCGTCCGCCAGCCACAGGTATAAGCCGTTCCATTAGTCACGGTAAGTCCCCGCGCGCCACCTGTTTCAGGTAAAAGGGTCAGGTTTACGGAAACTCCGTTCTTCCATAGTTTTACATTGTTATTTTCATATCCCGCTGCGTATACATCACTGCCGTCCACATAGATCGCATTAACTTCCGACTCCAGGGTGATATTTGAAGCCAGTTGTACCGGATTTCCGTTTACCCAGTACTTGGCGATCCGGTGCGCACCGTTATGTTCGTAGCCGCCAATATATACATTACCAGCAGCTGATACAGTTATACAATTTGCAGCAGCATCCGTTGCGCCACTGGTCCAGAAGCTGCTGGTTCCGTTTTTCCAGAGCCAGATCTGGGGATTCAATGCAGGGTTTGCGGAACGGTAGGACCCGGTAATAAAGACATCTTTCTTATCGGAAACAAAGAGTGCTTTGGGAATCACCGTTGTAACCGGCAGGTTCAGGGATTGCAGTACCCCGTTTTTCCAGTAACGAGGCTGGTTATCTTCCACACCTACAATGTGAACATCGGGTGTGGATGTGGTAGTGAAAGCGTTTTCTATACCGTAAGCTGTTCCGATCGCATTGACCGCATAAGCCCTGATATAATAAGTGGTATTAGGGGAGAGACCGCCCGGTTTTCCGGTAAACACTCCCGTACCGTTTCCTGCAACAAGATGTGTGCCCGTTACTACCGGTGAATGGGAAGTGCTCCAGCAAAAGCCCCTTTCGGTTACAACGGCTCCACCATCTGCAGTAACCGTTGCAGCCACTTCCGCAGTCGTATCTGCTACATTGGTAACCGATACCGTATTCAGTTCGGGCAGGTATTTCCGGTTATCAGCACCCGGGGTTTTCTTCCCACAGGAAAGCAGCACCAGACAGAAGAGGATGAGAAGCTGTTGTAGTTTCATCAGGACAAAGCTATGCGTTTACGGTTCACTGTTATAACGTGTATTGCCATAAAGCTGGTCTCTCAATAGGAAATTTTGTTTTGCCCTGTTTTATATACATAATTCTCTGAATATCAAGTGTTTTGAAGTTCTATATTGCTTGCCGCACCCTTCTCTCCCGTTCAATATCTACCCGCCATCAGTCCTTTTCCTGCCCAAACTCATAAAAGCTAACAGTTGGTAGTTCTAGCTTTGCGGAAATTCCTGCCCTGTGGAGGCGTATTCCTAACCTTCAAATCATGCCGTATGCTTAAGACCACATCGAAAACCCTCGAGAAGTTCCTGCACCAACTGGAAGCCAGAAATCCGGGTCAGCCTGAATTTATTCAGGCCGTACAGGAAGTGGCGGAAGTGATCGTTCCCTTTATCGAGGCGCATCCAGAATACCTCAAAGCCAATATCCTGGAACGTATTGTTGAACCCGAGCGGGTGTTGATCTTCCGGGTACCCTGGGTGGATGATGCCGGAAACTACCGGATCAACAGGGGCTACCGTGTCCAGATGAATAATGCAATCGGACCCTATAAGGGTGGCCTGCGTTTTCACCCTTCTGTAAACCTGGGTATCCTGAAATTCCTGGCTTTTGAGCAGGTTTTCAAGAACTCACTGACCACCCTGCCCATGGGTGGTGGCAAAGGTGGATCTGATTTCGATCCCAAAGGAAAGTCAGACAATGAAGTGATGCGGTTCTGCCAGAGTTTCATGACCGAATTGTTCCGCCATATCGGAAAAGACACGGATGTTCCGGCGGGTGATATTGGTGTAGGCGGACGCGAAATCGGATTCCTGTTTGGCCAGTTCAAGCGGATGGCAAATGAATTTACAGGTGTACTTACCGGAAAGGGCTTTACCTATGGAGGCAGCCTGATCCGTCCGGAAGCCACCGGATACGGCCTGCTGTATTTTGTGGAAGAAATGCTCCGGGTCCGCAACGATTCGGTTAAAGGAAAGAAAGTGGTTGTATCCGGCAGTGGAAACGTTGCCCAGTATGCTATTGAAAAAACACTGCAGCTGGGAGGCATACCGATAACCGCTTCCGACAGTAACGGTTACATTTATGATGAAGAGGGTATTGATGCTGAAAAACTCCATTTCCTGATGGAGTTGAAAAACAATAAACGCGGCCGGATCAGTGAATATGTAAAACAGTATCCGGAAGCCCATTATTTCGACAATGCCAAACCCTGGGCTGTTCCCTGCGATATCGCGCTTCCCTGTGCCACACAGAATGAGCTGGATGCAGAGGATGCGCAGATGATGATCAAAAACAGGTGCATGCTGGTGGCAGAAGGGGCCAATATGCCCACCACGCCTGAAGCGATCGATCTGCTCCGCAGGAACAAAATACTATATGCGCCAGGCAAGGCAGCGAATGCAGGTGGTGTGGCTACTTCCGGTCTGGAAATGTCACAGAACGCCATCCATTTATTCTGGACCCGCGAAGAAGTGGAAAACCGTCTGCGCGACATCATGCTCCGCATTCACGAACAATGCGTGAAATATGGTACACTGCCCGATGGCAGCATTGATTATGTGTATGGGGCCAACCTCGCCGGTTTTGTCCGAGTGGCCGATGCCATGCTGGCTGAGGGTCATGTATAAAACCTTTTTCCCTGAATAAAAAGAGACCGGCAGTTGCCGGTCTCTTTTTAATTTGTTGTAAGTGGATCTTTATTCACTATTGCCAATGGCACATGATAATTCCATCCGGACGAAGGAGTACCGGTTTCTGTAATGTAAATGGTATAAATGCCTGATGGCAGGTCCTGCGGTACTTTCCAGGAATAGTTACCCGAGTTGGCTACCGATAAGGTGATGCCCCTGTACGTTTCATAATTACAGCAATCCACCAGGCTGATGGCCACATTGCCTGAGGGTCCGCCTTTCCAGGTGATGGGAACAACCTCATTGACACAATACGCCTGGATGGCTTTCTTTCCTTCAACAGGTCTTATATAATGGCGGGAATTATGGTCTGCAGTACCAGCGATCTGTTTCGTGCCGCAGGAAAAAAGAAATACAAAAAGGCACGCAGGCGCGGCCATTCTTTTTAAAGGATACATACAAGTAGCTGTTTTGGCAAACCGAATATACCAAATACCCGCTTGCGGTAATCAGGGATTTTTCCTGAGCTGCTAAAATCCTGCTACTGGCAAACATATCCGCCATCAGCGGCCACGAGGCTGCCGGTCATGAATGTGTTTTTTTCACTGAGCAGGAATGCCACCACTTCCGCGATCTCTTCCGGACGGCCCACCCTGCCGAGTGGCTGTATGGCATCCAGGCTTTTATAGACCTCCGGCTCCGGTACGGATTTCAAGGTGGAAAACCGGGTTACCGCCCTGTGCAACAAAGGGGTATCAATGGTGCCCGGACAAATACAATTGACCAGGATATTATAGGGTGCATAATCAATTGCCGTGCTTTTGGTGAACTGTCCGATAGCCCCTTTGGTCAGGCCATACACCGAACTGCTGGCCTTGCCCACAAAGCTTTGGTCGCTGCCCATGAGCACAATACGGCCGTATTGCTGTGCCTTCATGGCTGGGATCACAGCCTGGACCAGATAGAAGGTGCCCAGGATATTGGTTTCCACCAGCCGCATCAGTTCTTCGTCGCTGGTTTCTTCCAGGGTGGCAAAGAGGTGGAGTCCGGCATTGGAAAAGACCTGTTCGATCCGGCCCTGTTCCTGCAGCACTTGTTGTACCGCAGCCTGAACGCTGGCCTTACTCCGTACATCGCAATGTATAAAGCGGGAACCGTCTTTCGGGTCCTGGATATCCAGGTTGTAGACGGTGTTGCCTTCCTGTTCCAGCCGCTGGCGGGTGGCCAGGCCGATTCCGGAGGAGGCTCCGGTGATAAGGGTGATGGGCATAATAATATCAAATTAAAAAAATAACAGGAAATCTCCTGTTTTCTTTCATCTAATTTCCATTTAAGTTCACCCAAAAATTATTATGAAAAATTTATTATTAGGCATTGTATTGGGTGGTATTCTTACAAGCCTCTTCTGGTATTTTAAGGATGATTCATCCGGGAGGGAAAGAGAAACCAACCAAAATGAAAAGTTGTCAATTTCTGATTTTATTGACACAACCTTAAAATTTGCTGGTATTTCAAATATGATTATTGATGACTCGACAGCAAAAGAATATATTGGGAACTATTCCAAAGATCATGATACAGCCAGGGACAGCACAATAAGCCATTCAATATATTTTGACAAGGGCGCAGTAATATTTATGGCAAAATATTTTATCAGCTCAGGTCAGAATGTCCAGGGCTTGAGGGTTTACAACATTCAGTATAACAAAAATATGGACAGGGAAACCAACAACTCTCATAAGCATCCCAAACAACAAAGCATACTTTTTGTTCCTACAGATATGAATAAAAAACCTTTATGGAAGGAATGGGACCCTTCTAAAATATCTTCAGATAAAGTTCATATTTTGGGTGCATTGAACCATGGTGAACTTTGCCCAAAAATCTGTCCGCAATAAGCTATTTTGAATGAAACTGTTCTCTCCTGTCATAGTCGTTGAATTGATTGCAACACTTGTTGCCTTCATTCTCTTCGCAAGGTTGAAGAGAGGGAAGTTGAATACGCTTCCCTTTTTTCTCCTTTTTATTACAGGAGTAGAACTGTATGGAAGATATTTAACTCGAATTGAGCATGTGCCAAATGTGCCGCTTTATAAATTCAGCATCCTTTTTGAATACCTGTATTACCTGTATCTGATCCGTATACATGGTGAGAAGCCTTCCCGATTAACTTCCAATGTGTTATCTCTAATACTGGTGGGTATATGTATTTTCATTTACATAAAGTACCCGCTAACCGAATTCATAAGTTTCCAGTTATTGGCAGGTCAGTTCGCCACGATTATTCTTATCCTCGTTTACCTCCTTGATTTTATCCGAACTGATAATGAAGTATTCATCCAGGAGTATGCTTACTTTGTTTGGATCGCGGGTGGTTTGCTGGTTTTCAATTTAGGTGACCTGGTCTATGTATACCTGATACCTGTAACAAACCGGCTCAAGTGGGATGAGTTCGGACTGGTTTTTACCAGTATCAATAACAAGCTGAACTATGGCTTGTATGCTTGCTACATTATTGCGATGCTTGTTCATGGGAAAAAGAAAATACATGGGTGACGAAATACTGGACTATATCATTGTATTTGTTTTGCTGTTAGTCCTGATGGGATTGTTCATCTTATTGCTCAGCTTCGTTTTCGGGCAGAAAAAGAAACTGTTCCTGCTGGAAAAAGAACAGGCCGCAGAAGCATTCCGGCAAACCCTCCTCCAGTCACAGCTTGAGATCCGCGAAGACACCCTGAAGCATGTTGCCAAAGAACTCCACGATAACCTCGGCATCACTGCCTCCCTCGTCAAGATCAATATCATTACCATGGAAGCCGGGCAGCCGGAACGCTTACCTGAAAACCTTTCTGAAGCCAAGACCAATATCCTCAAGCTGATCGCCGATATCAAAGCCCTCTCGGTACAGCTCGACAGCGACCGGGTCAGCCGTACCGGACTCTGGTCCAGCATAAGCAATGATATTGAACGGATTAACAGATCCGGCGCCTTTGCAGCAGCGCTGCAGCTCCAGGGAAACCTGCCCGAACCTGAAGCCGGAAAAGCAACTATCCTCTACCGTATGGTACAGGAACTCCTGAATAATGCCATCAAGCACAGCAAAGCCAAAAACCTGAAGGTTAATGCGCTACTGAATGGAAATAGTCTTATATTGGAGGTATCCGACGACGGAAGCGGCTTTGATTGGGAAGCAAAATTGAATAGTGGTGGCGCAGGCTTGTTAAACCTTTCCGGCAGGGCGGCCTTGATCAAGGCCAGTCTGCAGTTCAAAAGCGCTCCCGGAAACGGAACAACAGCAACGATCGAACTGCCCCTCACCTGAACTATGCCGCCAACGAACACTGTATCCATCGCCATCGTCGATGACCATAAGCTTTTCCGGAAAGGATTGATCAGCCTGATCAATATTGCCGGTACCCATTTTACCATCGCTTTTGAAGCCGATAATGGACTCGACCTCCAGGAAAAACTCAAAAAGGGTCCGGAACCCGATATTATTCTCCTCGATATCAATATGCCCCAGATGGATGGGTACGAAACACTCCGCTGGCTCAATCAACATTTTCCCCTGATCCGGGTACTGGTGGTAAGTATGATCGAAAAAGATGAAACCATCGTGAAAATGCTTCGCCTCGGCGTAAAAGGCTATCTGAGCAAGGATGTAGAACCCAAAGAACTGGGTGAAGCCCTTCACGCTGTTATGCATAAAGGCTACTATTACACCGATTTCATAACTGGTAAACTGGTGCATTCCATCCAGTTGGGCACTGAAGCCCCCGTTTCAGTCGCTTCCCTGCCCCAGATCAATGTCCGGGAAATGGAATTCCTCAAGCTCGCCTGCAGCGAACTGACCTATAATGAAATTGCCGCCCGCATGTTCCTCAGCCCGAAAACCATTGATGGCTACCGCAATGCCCTTTTCGAAAAACTGAATGTAAAAAGCCGGGTGGGACTCGCCCTTTTTGCCGTGAAGAATGGATATGTACAATTATAAAAAAACCGGCAGAAAAATTCTACCGGTTTCGGCTATCCATTCTATCTAAGCTGAGGAAATTTATTGTTTCAGAATGCGTGCAGTTTTCATACCCTGCGGTACAATAACCTGCAACACATAAGTTCCGGCTGATAAGCCATTGAGTTGATTCAGCGTAACAGTATTCAGTCCCCTGTTCACCAATTGGCGTTCTTCTTTTACCAGGCGGCCCTGCTGGTCGCTGATCCGGAATGTTGCCGTACCCGCCACAGGGAAACTGATATCAAAACGCAGCTGTTCATGAAACGGATTTACCACAGAAAGGAGTTCATATACTACTTCTCCCGTACTTAACAGCTGTATGGAGCTGTATTTGAATCCTCCCGGCTCCCGTAAAACCAGACGGTAATACGCCTGCCTTCCGATCGGTTGTGGATCCCGGAAGCTATAGTTGTCGTGAGCCGGCAGCGCCGGTTGTTGCCCAATACGGTTAAAATGAATGCCATCCGTACTTCGTTCCACCTCATAAACCGTTCTGTCGTTCTGGTTCGTCACTTTCCATTCCAGCAGGCCATAATCCTGGTCATTTTTCGCTTTAAAGGAAATCAGGCCGGTTTTCAGGGTGAACATGCAGTTGTTCACCATCACAATGATATTCGCACTATTATAGAAGGAACAACCGCTGTACAGGTTTGCCGGCGTGGTGGCCACGCGGATCCGGTACTGTGTGAGGTGCTGGCTCGAATCGGCAATAAAACTTGGAAACAGGGCCGTGTACTGATAATACCCTCCTGATAATACCGGCGATCCGGTGCCCATCGTTAGCGTATCTGTCCACGTAGCACCATTATCATGGCTTACCTGCCATTGGTAATAAATATAGTTATTAAAATAACTAATGACCTGGCAGTTCAGGTCCACCTGATTACCATAGCAAACCTGTGAATTGCCACTCGGCACCAGATTCAGGTTCGGGGTACAGGTAGACAGGGAAATATCATCCAGTGCCCAGTCGTTACCGCCGCCACCCGGAGCATTATTATAGATAGAGAATACAATATTGGTTTGCGCCGGACCGGTCTGGAACACAAATCCTTTTTTCACCCATTCTCCGGTATACTTGATATTACCTGTGGTGTAATGGTTCACCCCGTCAATGGAAAAACCGAGATTCGGATAAACACCCGATGAATCACCGATATCAGTCGGAATATAACCGGCAGGTACCGATACGCCTGAAGCGCCACGACCCAAAGAATCCATACCGCAACGCGAACAGACATTCCGTACCCAGAAAGAGATCTCGTAAAATGTATTCGGGCAGAGGCCGGAGATCGGATAACGGAACACCGTATCCAGGCTATAGGCCGAATTCACGAGTAACATATAGCCGCCCACTTTTCCGCCCGTGGTATCTGCTGCAGGGTTTCCGGTCAACGGATTGGTAGCTCCGGTATGATCGCCAATCACATCCCACACCCCGAAGATCCGGTGCGTGGTTGGCGATTCCGGTTTAGGCCAGGTATTGACTGTAGAATACCCAGCCGCAGTATTACTCATATTATTGGAAACCGTATACTCGAAGTCGCCGGGTTTGGATCCGATCTGTGTTACATAGGTATGGCCCGGTGGCATATTCGGTGTGGCCACCCGGTTGATGGTATTACCTGATCCAAATGTACCGCTGTAATCACCTGCCAGACCGGCATCCAGTACGTTCACGCCACTGGCATTGGTACAAAGGCCGGTATTGGTATATACCTTTACATTATTGGCATTATAGGTATAGGTTGTGAGCGTAAAGGGTGGCACTACCAGCGCATAGGTAAAGCTGCCGCCACCGAGGCTGATGGTGGTATTCAATGGCGCGGTTACAGTAACACGGTAAGAAGCCAGCATCACACAGGAGGTTCCTCCTACTGTTGGGTAATTTATATTGCGTAACCTTCCTCTCCGGGTTGCGGTTGCAGGATTATCACCTGTGCGATAGCCCATATTAATAGTAATGGCACCGGCAGCATAAGTACCGGCATCATCTCCCGCAGCATCGGTAAAGGCTTTATAGACTTTTCCCTCGTTGGTTAAGATAGCCAGCGAACCGGGAACATAACTGGTTCCTGCAGGGAGGTTATCATAAAAGGCACAGCTGTCGAGCACTGTATTGGGCCGTAAAACCACGGCGGCACGGATCTCCAGCACATCTCCCGGCTCCACGGTCCCTCCACCAATACCCTTGGTGATATTGATAAAACTCTTCCCGAAAAAGAGTACCGGGGCGGTTATCGGGGGATTGGTGATACAAATGGTAAAGCCTGCCGTAGCAGTAAGTGAAACACTATTGGTACTGTGCACCCGCACATAATATTGTGTACCTACCGTAAGGCTGTTGGCAAAAGCAACCAGGTTATTGCCCGATACCTGTCCGCAGGCAATGGTAGTCAGTGCCCCGCATACGCCACTCATCACTTCCAACACCGCAGAACCACCCATGCCGGCACCAGTTACGGCAATATTGGCACCAAGGCCACTTAATGTGATTTGCTGTGAGGTGTGTGCCGCAGTAAAGCGGTACCAGACATCATCATTGGAGCTGCCTCCGCAAGCTGCTGCAACTCCGGAACCCGTTGCATTAACGAGCGTACCCGTAGTCTGGCTGGTTCCATTTACACAGGTTGCTGCAGGAGTCAGAACTGTGGCGGTGGCGCAATTATCGTTCGCAGGTGCAGCCGGACGGGTAATACAGATATTAAAAATCCCCTGTCCCGCACCATTTGCATTGCTGTAAACGCGGATATAATAGGTATTGCCGTTGATCAGATTGGGTAATGTTGTGGTTTCACTGGTATTACCGGCTGTTGCATTAATACAGGCAACAGAAGTTAATCCTGCACAGGAGCCGCTGAATACCTGGAATACAATGTCTGTAATACGTCCTGCAACAGCTGGAGAACTTACTGTTATGGTAGGTGTACCCCCTGTGGCTACAAAACTGTACCATACATCATCATCCGCTGTGCCGACACAACCTGGCATGGATTGAGTGGCGCCCACTGTAGTACCCGCTGTATTTACGCAAGCGGTACCAACGGTCAATGGAATGGCTCCGGCACAGTTGTCATTCTGTGCAGCCACACCCAATGAAGTAAACAATAATGAAAGAAGAAATGCCAGCGGCATAGCGCGGCCTTTCAGCAGCATTGTCGGCTCTTTCATAGATTCGGGTCTTGTTGAGTTGATAGGATAAGGTCAACCCTACTAACGCTTTTCTCTTATTTATATGATAAGTAGTATTGATTAGACTCAATAAGAAATTATACCTATTTGATTTTCATATATTTGCTGCTAACTTATTTTTTGAAATACCCGGAAACATGAATGTTGGAACATTTATTTTTTATTGATTCTCAATCATTTTTCCCGAAACGGGAAAATACTAATTGTGGTTTTTAAACGTTTCCGCTTAGGTTCTTGCCAGAAAAACCTCATCCAATAGCTCATTATGAAACCAACTCCAGTAAAAAGGTTTACCCTAAACCTGTTTGCCCAATCATCAAAATTGACATGGATCAGGCTTGTAAAGCTTAGCTGCCTGCTCATTTTATTTTTTGCAGCCCCGGCTATAGTGATTGCGCAGGCAGCTAATAACACCTGCGCCACAGCAACGGCATTGACTGTCAGCGGCGACTGTAATACAACCAACGGAGATCTATACCTTGCCAATACCACCGCCAATCCTACAGCCAGCTGCAGTGGTGGCACCCGTGCTGATGTTTGGTATACGGTGACCGTACCGGCGAATTCCACATTCATCACAGTCAAGGTGTCGATTACCTCAAGCCCCGCCTCGCTTACTACCGCAAATACCTCCGTAGAACTTTTTAATACCAGTAACTGCACACTTAATAATACCAGCCTTGGCTGTGCTACCATCGCCTCACCCAAAGTATTTAATAACCTGACACCTGGTAATACGTATGCATTGCGGGTATATACCACCGTCTCTCCCAATACGGGAAGCACGGCCTGGCGTTTTAATATCTGCGTTACTTCGAATGACCAGTGTACCAATGCTACCACACTGACACCCGGAACCAGTTTAAGTACCGGAAACCTTTTCGGCGCTTCTGCATCTCCTTCCGTACCGGTTGATTGCGCTACTGGCAATCCGGATGATGACGTATGGTATAAGTTCACCGCTGTGGATGCTTTTGCCACAATAACACTCAGCGGATTGGGTACGAACCTGGCAACATCCGGTGCACGCATGCAGCTGTTCTCCGGCACCTGTGGTGCCTTGACCACGATTGCCTGCGGTACCGGCAACATAAATGTTCCTTCGGGTCTGACTGCTGGCAACACTTATTATGTACGGGTGTACAGCGCGGGTACCGGTCAGACGGGATTCAGCCAGACTGGCGGTGGATTCCGCATCTCTGTCACGCCCTCTGCTGGTACAACAGTAAGTTCGGGCCGCATGAAAGAAATGTATAAGCAGACGATTATCTCAGCAGATAATGTGATCGATAATCCCTGGGAAGTGACCTATGGTCCGGATGACAAACTCTGGGTCACCGAATCGAAAGGTTACCGCCTGTTCCGGATCGATCCGGTAACCGGTAACCGCGACACCCTGCTGGATATTTCAAATGGCAGTACCTTTCTTCCGGCCGGCGACCAGACATTCAATATGACCTTTAATATCGGCACCAATAACCCGCAGGGCGGTTTCGCCGGACTGGCCATCCATCCCCTGTTCATGGCCCCTTCCGGTGCACAGAACTATGTATACCTGTCTTATGTACATACTTTTGTGAGCTCAACGGCAACAGCCATCACCTATACCAACCGGGTGGTCCGTTTCAACTACAACACATCCACCGGAAAACTGGAATCTCCGGTTTCCATCTGTGATACCCTGCCGGGCAGTAATGACCATAACTCCCAGCGGATGATCATTGTACCGGTAAGCGGCACCTATTACCTGTTTTATGCTTCCGGAGATATGGGCGCAGGACAGTTCAGCAACCGCAACCGGACCATGAATGCGCAGAATGTGAATTCCTATGAAGGAAAGATCCTGCGTTTTAATCTGGTCCCGGATGCAGATGCCGGGTCTTACGATAAATGGATTCCCAACGATAATCCCTATAATGCCACACTGGGTAAACAAAGTGCCATATGGGCAATCGGTATCCGGAACAACCAGGGCTTTGCCTATGATTCGGTACTGAACATCCTCTATGGATCATCGCATGGTCCCTATAGCGACGATGAACTGAATATCATTGAATCGGGCAAGAACTACGGACACCCGTTGGTGATCGGATATGCATCCGACAATAACTATAACGGCATCACTGCAGGTTGGCCGAATGGCACCTCTTCCTGCCCAACAATCGGCAGCGAAACCACAAATGCCACTACCATCGGAGCAAGTTATAAAGACCCCCTTTTTGCTGCTTATGCTCCGACACCGGCAGTTGCCACAAACCTTTGGACCACTAATCCGCCTAACGGAACCTGGCCCTCAGAAGGCTGGTCAGGACTTGACCTTTATACCCAGACACTGGTTCCAGGCTGGAAAAACTCACTGGTGGCCTCTTCCCTGAAATGGGGACGGTTGGTGAAAATCCGGCTTGCTTCCAATGGTACTGCAACTGCCCTTTCCGGAAATAAAGACACCGTTAGCTATTTCGGCAGTACCAACCGCTTCCGCGACCTGGCCCTGCACAGCAATGGCCTCGATATGTATGTGATCATGGACCGCTCGGCAACCACATCGGGTCCGAGTGCCGCCAACCCGGTTGTTCCTGCATGTCCGGGCTGCTTGCAGAAATACAGTTTCCTGGGTTATGCTGATGTGGGTGGCAAAAGCTCCATCGACAGCAGTATTGATGTGAATGTAGGTACCCCAAATGCAGTTACCGCAGCAACCACCATCAATATCAACAGCAGCAACAATACTTTCTGGGTGCCGATCACCGGTCCGCAGGGTGATATCATTGCCGAGATCTATGCAAATGGTGAAAACCTGGGTACGGTAACCACTTCATACTATATCAATTCAGGTACCATCCGGAATAAAGGCAATGCCCGGTATCTGGACCGGAACATCACCATTACACCTCAAAATCAACCTTCCGGTACGGTAAAAGTGCGGTTTTATATGACTAAGGCAGAGTTTGATGCGCTCGATGCACATCCTTTCAGCCAGGTCAATACGATCAGTGATGTGAAGATCCATAAGAACAATGACCCCTGCCAGGCCACGATTGGTTCCACCACTACCCTGATCAATCCGACATTTGCAGAAGCGCGGAGCAATCTGGGTACTGTGACCTCTTATGTACTCCAGGCAGATATCAGCAGTTTCTCTTCCTTCTATTTCGGTGCTGCCAACATCACGCTGCCGCTTAGTCTGCTCAATTTTACCGGCAAATACAGCAACGGAAACGGATTGCTGAACTGGGAAACCCAGCGGGAAATCAATACAGCTTACTTTGTTGTGGAACGCAGTGTGGGCAATGGCCAGTTTGACTCAGTCGGTACCATTCAGGCAAAGGGCAACAGTACGGCGCTGAAATCCGGTTATTCATTTACCGATGCCGATATCCGCGCCTTGGGTATACCCAACCTGTTCTACCGCCTGAAAATGGTGGACCGCAATGGGGTCTATTCCTATTCGGGAATTGTGCTGATCAGTGTACCCGGACAAGGTACCGGAATCTCCATCTGGCCCAATCCGGCGCAGAAGCAAACCACCGTTACCTTAAGCGTATCAGCCGACCAAACCGTGAACTGGCAGCTGATCGATAATCAGGGACGGGTGTTGCAAACACATAGCACAGCAGTACGCAAAGGGGATAACCGCATCGCGGTTGACCTGCGGAATCTGGCAGCGGGCAGTTATTTCATCCGCTTCACAGGACCTGGTGTAAATGCAGTCGAAACAGTACAGAAACAATAAAGCGTATTAGAACTCAATAAAGAATGGAGCCGGTCAGCATTGACCGGCTCCATTACTTTATACGGGCACCATTCACTACTCACTACTTACAAAGACACCCCCCTTTTCCACGGTATAAAATCATCCTGGTTCAGTAACACTGCCTTGGGTATCACTTCCCCGCTCGCAGCTTTGATACAATATTCCAGGATCTCTTCTCCCATCTGTTCAATGGTTTTACTGCCGTCTACAACCGGACCACAGTCGATATCAATAATATCCCGCATCCGGCGGGTCAATATACTGTTCGTCGATACTTTTATTGTCGGGCAGACCGGATTACCTGTCGGTGTTCCCAGTCCGGTAGTAAAGAGGATCAGGGTAGCGCCACTGGCCGCCTTGCCCGTAGTGGCTTCCACATCATTACCAGGTGTACATACCAGGCTTAATCCGGGTTTTACTGCCGGCTCGGTATAATCCAGGCAATCGACTACCGGGGACGTACCTCCTTTTTTGGCGGCACCGGCACTTTTGATGGCATCGGTGATCAGGCCGTCTTTGATATTACCCGGACTGGGGTTCATATGAAAACCCGACCCCACCCTTTCAGCTTCATTGCTGTATGTTGTCATCAGCCGGATGAACTTTTCAGCCGTATCCCGGGATACCGAACGGTCGATCAGCTCCTGCTCCACGCCACATAGTTCGGGAAACTCGGCCAGCAAAACCTTGCCGCCCAATGCAGCTACCAGATCGGCACAATGTCCCACTGCAGGATTGGCTGAAATACCGCTGAAGCCATCACTTCCCCCACATTTCACCCCGATACAGAGTTTATCCAAAGTTGCTGGCTTCCGCTCTGCCTGATTGATCAGCGCCAGTCCCTTGAAGGTTTTCCGGATCGCTTCCGCAATCAGGCTTTCTTCACTTTGGGATTGCTGTTGTTCAAATACAAAGAAGGGTTTATCGAAGCCGGGATTACGTTCCTTCAGGTACTGGCGAAGGTCCTGCGACTGCAGGTGCTGGCAACCCAGGCTTAATACAGTAACCCCTCCTACATTAGGATGGTCTGCATAGGCAGCCAGTAACCGGCCCAATGTTTCAGCATCCTGACGGGTACCCCCGCAACCGCCCTGGTGGTTCAGGAACTTGATGCCATCCACATTGCGGAATACCCGGTGGGCAGTTGGATCAACGGGACCACTCAAAGGAATATCGCTTAAGGGAGCACCTGATTTATAGGCTTCCAGCAATTGCCGGGTATAGGCTTTGTACTTGCCGGTTACAGCATAGCCCAACTCATTGTGCAAAGCCTCCCGGATCACATCGAGGTTTCTGTTTTCACAGAATACAGTTGGTATAAATAACCAGTAATTGGCGGTACCTACCCGTCCATCTTTACGGTGATACCCATTGAAGGTCCGGTTACGGTAGGCCGATACATCGGGGGCTGTCCATTGATAAGTCTTTGCTTTATAAGCATATGGCTCAGCCGCATGTTTTAAATTAGCGGTTGTCATCAATCCCCCGGCAACCACTGGCTGCTGTATCCTGCCCACCAACACCCCATACATGAACACCGCTTCACCGGGTTCCATATCCCGTTCATAGAACTTATGCTTGGCCCCGATGGCTTCCGCAATCCGGTAGCTTTTACCGGCAAAGTCTACTGTTTCTCCCGGCTGAAGCGGCCGCAAGGCAACCACCACATTGTCATCGGGATGTACTTTCAGCACTGCATTTCCCATAGTAAATCTGTTAAAGATGACCGGATCCGTATCCGGTATGCAATATACTGTATAAGCGGGCTATGTATATGTCCTGGCCATAAACCGCATTATTCACATTTGGATTCGTTATCCGTTAACAAAAAACAATGTCCATCTTTTACATTGGATATATTATCTGTTTATCTTTAAAGTTATACACCCATTAAATTACTGTTACATGCAGTCCAACAATGCCGCTAATGCCCCCAGAGAGATCATCTTCCGGGCACCTTTCGCTGTAGTACTCCGCAATACAGCCAATGGTCAGCAACAGCTCAATGCCACCCGTTCATTCAAAGCCGGTGATGTGATGAGTCCTTTTTTTGCCGGCTTTGTAAGCAGTATTCCCAATTATCTCACTGTACAGATCAGCGAAAACAAGCATATCACGCTCGATCCGGAATTCCTGCAGTATATCAATCACAGCTGTGAACCCAATGCTTTTTTTGATACTGCTGCCATGCAGCTGGTATGCCTGAAAGACATTGCAGAAAATGAAGAGATCACCTTCTTCTATCCCTCTACCGAATGGGAAATGGACCAGCCCTTTGTATGCCAGTGCGGAAAACCCAATTGCCTCCAGCTGATCCAGGGAGCCTCCTTCCTCTCTGCAGAAACCCTGTCACAATACCGCCTCACCACCTTTATTGAGCAGAAACTGCTCAACAGGGTTAATGCAGCTATAGACCGTTAAGTTATGGACGCTTCTTCTTCCGGCTCCCTCGATCATTATAAAATATGGGTATTGGCCCCCCATCTGGAAACTGATGACCCCAATCTCCAGTATTACTACGACTTCACCCAAAGCATCAAGGAATATACCCGTGTATTTGATGAGCTGAAAGCCGAATGGCAATGGCAACCCGTAACCATGAACAGGATCGATGAAGTGATCGGTTCCATTAAAGCCTCCACCAACGGAAAGATACCCCTGGTTCTGAATCTCTGCGACGGAGATGAGATCAATGGCACACCGGGCGTATCCGTGATACATTCCCTGGAAAAATACGGGCTCCCCTATACTGGCTCCGATGCCCACTTTTATGATATCACCACTTCCAAGATCCCGATGAAAACGGCTTTTGATGCAGCCGGGGTCCCTAATGCAGCCTGGGGAGTGATTGACGGATCAGATGCATCGGCCCTTGCCTTATGCGACCGCATCGATCCACCCCTCATCATCAAACCCGCCATATCAGGCGGCAGCATGGGTGTATCCGTTAAGAATGTAGTCCACAACCGCGAGCAGCTCCTTAGCCGTATCGCCGAACTGAACCAGGGCTACCGGGGCTGGCAACTGACCACCGGCGGCCTTTTTGCTGAAAAATTTATTGAAGGACCCGAGTACACTACATTTATAGTAGGCAATGGCGATGACCCCGATAGCTGTATTCTCTATGACCCGGTAGAAAGGGTATTCCATGAATCCCTGCCGGAAACGGAAAAATTCCTCTCCTTCGACCGGCTCTGGGAGATCTATGAAGATGAAACCCCCATGCCGGGTAATGAGAACTTCTATAACTATATCCCGGTTGCCGAACCCCTCAAACAGCAATTGAAAGCAATCAGCCTGGATGCCTACAAAGCCGTTGGCGGAAAAGGCTATGGCCGACTGGATATCCGGCAAGACCGCCAAACCGGAAAACTGTATGTACTGGAAGTGAATGCGCAATGCGGACTCAGTGATGACGAAGACTATACTTCCATCGGAGCCATACTCCGGGTGTCCGGGAAAACCTTTACGCAACTCATTCACGAGATCATTACAGTGGGTTTGCGTAAAAGATTTCTTTAATACATAGCAATTATCGTTTACATTTGATAAAACCGGTACCGGTTAATTGGTAGCACTTCGAACCCATTGTATGAAAGTCTGTGTACTGCAGCCCGATTATTCAACAACCGGCGTGGATTATAAAAATTATGATCCACCCCGCGAACTCGCCCCTCTCCTTCCCGGACATCAGGTAGATACCGTCTTCCTGAATAAATTGACCACCTATCGTCAGCTGAAAGAACTGGGAAAGAAAGGCTATGATATCTTCGTCAACCTCTGCGAAGGGTATCTCGAATGGGAAGTGCCCTCCATAGACGTGATCCATTGTTTTGACCTGTTGAACCTGCCTTATACCGGACCCTCTGCCAATCTATACGATCCCACCAAAGAGCTGATGAAATATGTAGCCTATACCCAAGGGGTGGCTACGCCCCAGTTTGTGGTGGTGGAAAAACCGGAAGATGCAGATGAGGCCTGCCAGCACCTCAACTTCCCGCTGTTTGTAAAACCCGCCAAGGCGGGCGACAGCCTCGGCGTGGATGAGCATTCATTGGTACATACCAAAGAAGAACTGGTCCGAAAAGTGAATGAGATCATTGAAGAATACGGCCCGCTCCTCGTGGAAGAATATATTGCCGGCCGCGAATTCACCGTACTGGTGGCTGCCGATGGCGATGCCCATGGCAGCTGTTCGGTGTTCCGACCGGTAGAATACCTGTTCCCCGAAGGACGGGAATTCAAGACATATGCGCTCAAGACCTCCGAGCTCCATCCCGATTGCAATGTGCCCTGTACCGATCCGTTCCTTGATAAGGAATTGCGTGGTGCTGCCGAGCGTATTTTCAAGGGGTTTGGAGGAGTAGGCTATTCCCGTCTCGATTTCCGGGTGAATGCGGATAACAAGATCTATTTTCTCGAGATCAATTTTACCTGCTCTGTATTTTATAAAGATGGCATGGAGGGTTCTGCTGATTTCATCCTGAAATTTGACGGAATCGGCCAGGCCGGATTCCTCCAGCATATCATCAAAGAAGGCATTGCCCGCCACCAGCGCAAACAGAAGAAATTCGTAATGAAGGGGAACTCCATTGCCGGCTATGGGATCTATGCCCGCCAGCCCATCCGCAAGGGAGAAGTGGTATTCAATGGTGAAGGCCGCTCCCAGCGCCTGATCACCCGCCGCTTCGTGGAGGAAAACTGGAATGACGCGGAAAAAGAAGTCTTCCGCCGTTATGCCTATCCCCTCAGTAATGAAGTATTCCTGCTCTGGGACGACGAACCCACCGGCTGGGCTCCCCAGAACCACAGCTGCGAAGCCAATACCGTTTGCGACGGCCTGAATGTAATCGCCCTCCGCGATATCGGCACCGGCGAAGAACTGACGCTCGACTATGCGGTATTCCTCGATGAGCATATGGAATCATTTGTGTGCCATTGCGGCTGTAAAACCTGCCGTGGGCTCATCTCCGGCACTACCCACAATTCGGTTACCGAACGTGAGATCCGGGTGCGCCAGCTCAAATAAACGGTTGATCCGTTCCTTTACCACCAGATACCGGCTGCCTTCAAGTTGCAGTAACCCGTATTCATAGCAATACCGGTAAACCAGTCCCCTTTTATTGATGTGGGTATGCGTATGGTACTGAAACTGGTAGCCCGCCAGCAGCAATTGCTCCCGTTTCAATACAGCCGGCTTCTGTTTCCGTTCCCATACCGTCTCCAGAATGGTCCTGTTTTTCAGCAAGCGCTTATTCAGTGCCTGTACCAGCTCATTCCGCCCGCGCTTTTGCTGGTTATTATAGGTGTTCCTGCACTGGTCATCACAGAATTTCTTGTCGCTCCGGCCTTTGAGGGGGCGCGCACAATACCGGCAATGCATGTTGGTGGTCGTTTCCTGCATATGGATCAATTGGGTTGTACCGGGTTACCCGTTTCTTTCCGAAACTAATTGATTCTTTCCCGGCTCTGCTGTTTTTACAACCCCATCTTCGTGCTGTTGTCAATAGCGCTGTTGTACAACTGAAATACATTCGTTAACCGCCGGATAACGGCACAATCATTCTGTTATGTTAGCCATGAGAAACAAAGTCCAGCTCATCGGAAACCTGGGCGCAGACCCCGAAGTGAAAACCACCGAAAGCGGCAAAAAACTGGCCCGCTTCAGTGTGGCAACCCATGATGAATACCGCACCGCCAAAGGCGAAAAGGTAAAGGAAACCCAATGGCATAATATTGTTGCCTGGGGGAAAACAGCCGACATCGTGGAGAAGTACTTCACGAAAGGAAAAGAAGTCGTGATCGAAGGCAAATTGGTCAACCGGACCTATAACGACAAGGAAGGAAACAAAAAGTACTTCACCGAGATCGTGGTCAACGACCTGATGATGATCGGCTCAACAGCCAAAGCCTGATTTCTCCGGAAAGCACCCGTTTCAGTGTTTTTCACTGGTTAGGGCCGGGTGTTTTCCTTTTATTACGATCTTAGCCGTTCCACCATGAGTTTTACTCCGGATCAACAGAATACCATTTTTGCACTGGCTGCCGATTTTATCCGGCATACCGGACAACACCTCTTTCTAACCGGAAAAGCGGGTACCGGAAAAACTACATTCCTCCGGTATATCCGCGATCACTGTCATAAAAAAGCCGTGGTAGCCGCCCCCACAGGGGTAGCCGCTATCAATGCCGGAGGGGTTACCCTGCATAGCCTGTTCCAGCTGCCCTTTGGTCCCTATATTCCAGGCTCCGCTCCGCATGCTGCAGCCATCGACCGCCACCAGCTCATGAAACAGGTGCGGCTCTCTTCCGCTAAGCGGGAAGTCCTCCAGGAACTGGAACTGCTCATCATCGATGAAGTCAGCATGCTGCGCTGCGATATGCTGGATGCCTGCGACCAGATACTGCGTTCCGTCCGTAAACGGCCGGCCGAAACCTTCGGAGGGGTACAGGTACTATTTATCGGCGACCTGTTCCAGCTCCCTCCCGTTGTGGTAGGGGAAGAATGGGAACTGCTCCGCAATTATTATGAAGGCCCCTTCTTCTTTAATGCCAAAGTGATTACCGAAGCACCTCCCGTTCAACTCGAGCTGAAAAAGATCTACCGGCAGAATGAACAGCATTTTATTGATATCCTCAACCGGATCCGCAATGCCGATCCGCTGCCCGAAGACCTGGACCAGCTGAACCGGCGCTTTGTGCCGGAGTCCGAATTTCCCGCACAAACCATTACCCTCACCACCCATAACCGTAAAGCCGATCAGCTCAATACGGCCGGGCTCGAAGCCCTGCCCGGCAAACGCTACAGTTTCGAAGCGGTCATTGAAAACGAATTCAATGAAAATGCCTATCCCACAGAAAAAACGCTACACCTCAAGCCCGGAGCACAAGTGATGTTCATCAAGAACGATACAGGCGAGAACCGCCGCTGGTTCAATGGAAAACTGGCTGTAGTAACCCGGATCACCGAAGAAGAAATTGAAGTGCTGCCGGATGGATCCCAGACGCCACTCAAAGTGGAAAAGGAAACCTGGCGGAATATCCGTTATCAGCTGAACAAGGAGAAAGACCGGCTCGAAGAAGAAGAACTTGGATCGTTTACCCAATATCCCCTGCGCCTGGCCTGGGCCATCACCATCCACAAAAGCCAGGGACTCACTTTTGAAAAAGCCGTTATTGATACCGGCCAGGCTTTCTCCCCGGGGCAGGTATATGTGGCCCTGAGCCGTTGTACCACGCTGGAGGGCATCTACCTGTTATCTAAAATATTCCGGTCGGCCATACAGACCCATCCGCAGGTGATCGCCTTTGCAGCACGCGAAGCCGATGAAAACGCACTCCTGCCGCTGCTGGAAACAGCACGGAAACAGTATTCCCGTCAACAACTCGTAGCCCTTTTCAACTGGACCAATGTGGAAAAACAGGTGCGGGATTGCCTGCTGTCGATCAGTGAAAAAGAATTTTCGGGTAAAGATCAGGGTGAGTTGGTGCTGTCGGACATGCTCAATAAAGTGGCCGCGCAACAAAAAGTAGCCGATAAATTCAGGGATAGTCTCGACGGCCTGCTGGAACCCGAAGCCACTGCTTCCGGCTTATTACAGGAACGTATGGAAAAAGCCGTGAACTGGTTTGCGGACGCCCTGCATAATCAACTGATCGTTCCACTTGATCAGTACCGGCAAAGCCTGAAAGGTAAAACCCGTATCGGTAAGATCGTGGCCGGTTTTGGCGCACTGCAGGCAGATCTCTGGAATAAACTGGAACAATTGCAGCAACGCAGCTTTCCTGATCTGGGTTATGCCGGTTTAACCTCTCCCCGCTATACCCGCATTCCTGAACCACCGGAAAAGAAGAAGAAATCCGGAAAACCCACCCGCGGCGACAGCGCCCGTGAAACTCTGGACGCCTTCCGGGAAGGCTTGGATATTGAAGCCATCGCCAAACAAAGAGGGATTACACCCGGAACCGTACGACAGCACCTGATGAGTCTTATTCCTTCCGGAGAAATCAAGGCCAGCCAGCTTATGGATGCCCATAAAATAGAAATGGTGGTGGAAGAAGCCCCGAAACTTCCTTCCGAAGGACTGCTCAGTGCCCTGAAAAATAAATTCGGTGACCTCCTCAGCTGGGACGAGATCCGTATCGGCCTATATCATCTTCAATACCAGAATAAAGCCGATAACTAACATCGGCTCATAGGCATATCGGCTAATCCTGTATATTTGAGCATGTCGCCCACCGAGATCCTGCAAACCTTTCTCACCAATGTAAAAGACACCACCTGGCCCGAATGGGTGAGTACAATCACGCAGATCGCCAGTGTATGGTATGCCCGTAAAAACAATGTATGGGTCTACCCAACGGGTATTGTGGGCGTATTACTCGCCGCCTGGGTCTATTTCTTCAATGTACATCCGCCACTGTATGCGGATGGCGCGCTGAATATCTATTATTTCCTGATGAGCATGTATGGGTGGTACAACTGGGTGCAGAAAAAAGACGATGATGCTTATGCCTATCCCATCAGCTGGTGCAACCGGAAAGAACTAACAGTCGGGATCGGCTTTTTCCTGGTCTTCTGGGTGATCATCTATATGGTGCTGGTCCGCTTTACCAACAGCAATACGCCCCTGCTAGATTCACTCGTGTCGTCTTCAGCAATTACCGCCATGTGGTGGATGGCCAAACGCAAGATCGAAAACTGGCACGCCTGGATCTTTTCGAATATCGTTGCCATACCCCTGAATTTCTACAAGGGGCTCATGTTATTCACGGTCATGTATATCCTCTTCCTGGTACTGGCCTGGATGGGCTATGTGGAATGGAAGAAAAAAGGGGCCGCTGCTAAAACGGCCCCCTGAGTCAAAAAATCCTGATCCGTCTATCGCTTATAAACCGTGATGATTTCCACAGGTACAATGTCTTCTGCCACTACTTTTCCGCTGAGCGGAACCGCCTGCATCACATAGGCCGGGCGCACGGTTCTTTTGCGGGGTGTGAGCAGATAGAATATACCGGTGAGCAGTGCGGCGCCTGCCAGCACTACGGGAAAAATAAAAAGCAAAGCTGTGATCGCCACCAGGGCGCTGAAGATCCAGATGATGTTACGCACGTTTCATGATTTTAATGAAGAATCGCTTTCTATAGTTAACGCACGAGCCGGGTAATTACTTCAGGATTTTCCGGCTTTAACAGCGATTTCAGCTTTCCTTAACATCTGCAGAAGATTCCGTTTCCGGTTTTGTTTCTGCGGGAGCCTGGCGCCAGCCCCGTCCGCACCGTTGCTTCCACTCGGCTTTTAAGCGCTCGCGGTCTTCGGGACTCATCCCCTGCCATTTCTGTTTCCAATGGGCTTTGGGTCCGCCTCCGCCCATCCGCAATCCGCCGAAGAGGATCTTGCTGAGTACCAGCAAACCCATGGCCTGCCAGAACGTGATCAGCTTGAATCCGGTGATCGCCGGAATCACGGCATTCCAGAGCAGCATCACGATATAAGAGAATCCGAATACCACGGCTGCCAGAATAAAAGGGGCGAGGAAAATAAAACGCCTGAATTTGGCCTTGTTCGTAAACATATAAAGTTTTTATTATTGGTTAATGTATTCCCGGTATAGCGGTTCCAGCCGCTTTCTCAGGTGCTGTACCGCATATCTTTTCCGGGAGATGATGGTTTTCAGCGGCGCGCCGGCTTCATCGGCGATCTGCTGCAGGGTTTTATCCCCTAATTCGTTTTCTTCAAATACCTGGCGTTGGTTGGCGGGTAATTCGTTTAACGCCTCCATCAGGGCTTCCCAGAACAGATCCCGGAGCATGCTCATTTCCGGACTCTGTTCGTCGGCCAGCAGGATCTCGCGAAATCCACTGATGGTATCGTCTTCCCCTTCACCAAAATCATTGATCAGCTCAGGTTGCTTTTTCCGGTAGCGGTCGGTGATCTTGTTGCGCGCCACCCGGTAGAGCCAGCCACTCACGCTTTCAATGTCTTCAATGGCAGGCTGGTTACTGAGCTGGTACCAGACTTCCTGCAAAATATCTTCTGCTTCTTCGCGGTTCTGCACACGGCTGCGGATGAAGCCCGATAACTGGCGTCCATAATCGCTGATCGCATTGAGGATATTTTGTGTCCGTGAAGCCATTAACTCCATGTCAACTGCCGCTTTCCAATAGTAGACGGCCGTTATCAAAAATTACTTTAAACTGTTTTCAACCCCTTAATATACACTTTCTTCTGGCTACCGGCTTCTGGCTACCAGCTACTGACTACTGGCTAGTGTTCCTTACCTTTACCGCCATGCAAGCCCCACCCTCCTACTGCACGGCCATTCCCCGGATGAAACCGGAAGACCAGGCCCTCCACAAGCCTTATCACGATGATTTGTACGGTTTTCCGATTCATGACGATAATGAGCTGTTTTGCCGGCTGATCCTGGAGATCAACCAGGCGGGCCTCAGCTGGACCACCATCCTGAAAAAACAGGATACCTTCCGCAAAGCCTACCACAATTTTGAGATCCGCAAAGTAGCTGCTTATAAGGAAAAAGATGTGGCGCGACTCCTGGCCGATCCCGGCATTATCCGCAACCGGCTGAAAGTGGCTGCAGCCATTGAAAATGCCAAAACCATCCTGAAACTGCAAAAAGAAGCGGGTTCTTTTAAAAACTGGCTCGACAGCCACCATCCCAAAACAAAAGCGGAATGGACCAAACTTTTTAAGCAGACCTTCCGTTTTACCGGTGGTGAAATTGTCAATGAATTTCTCATGAGCACAGGCTATCTTCCCGGAGCACATCATCCCGATTGTCCGGTTTATAAAAAAGTAAGCAAAGCCAAACCCGCATGGCAGCAGAAAAAGAAATAAGACCGCTGAAAATTGTAGTGCTGGGCCCAGAAAGTACCGGCAAGAGCACGCTTTGCAGCCAGCTGGCCGCACAGTTCAACAGCAGCTGGTGCCCGGAATTCGCACGCCAGTACCTGCTCGAACACGGTACACAGTACAGTTATGCCGACCTGCTCACCATCGCAAAAGGACAGATCACACTGGAAGAACAGCATCTTGCTACAGCCGGCAAAGGGCCCCTGTTCATTGATACCGA